>NZ_JBIWLG010000005.1:0-378592 GCF_044766085.1 Streptomyces sp. NPDC102360
TGCTGGAGACGGGGTATCAACAAATTTTGGCGTTGATTTTTGGCACGCTGTTGAGTTCTCAAGGAACGGACGCTTCCTTTGTACTCACCCACAGCGACATTTGCTGAGGCTTTCCTCCGGGCGCTTCCCTTCGGTCTTTCTGTTCTTGCGTTTCCGACTCTATCAGACCGTTTCACCGGCCGATTTCCGTCGGATTGACGCCGCCTTACAGGAGTTCCGCTTTCGCGGCCCTTTCGGCGAGGTCAAACACTATCAGTCTTTTTCCGGCCCGCTTGCCACGCTTCTGCAGACATGCAGAAATAAGGTTCGCAATGCAACTTAGGACTTGATAGATGCTGCCGAGGTGTTGGACGCTCAAGGGCGTCGCTTGCCTCCCTGGCAGGGGTACGACACTACATCGGGCCCGAGCTTCGACGCAAATCGTTTGCCCGCGGCCTCTACGGCTGCCAACCGGTACCTCTCGTAGGGAACCGGGACTTTTTATGACTTACGCTTCTGAACAGTACGCCGTCCAGGACAGGCAGTGACGGCGACCCTGAATCTCCGCCCCCTGGGAGGCTTGCCATGACCAGTGTGACGTCCCCGCTCACCGGACGCGCCATCGGGCTCTCCGCCGTTCCTGACCCGGTGTTCTCCGGTGCGATGGTCGGCCCCGGCTCCGCCATCGACCCCGTGCGCGAGGCGTCCGACGCCGTGGCCCCGGTGGACGGCATCGTGGTGTCCCTTCACCCGCACGCCTTCGTCGTCGTGGATGAGGAAGGCCATGGTGTGCTGACGCACCTGGGCATCGACACCGTCCAACTCAACGGCGAGGGCTTCGAGCTGCTCGTCAACAAGGGCGACACTGTGCAGCGTGGGCAGGCCGTGGTCCGCTGGGACCCGGCTGCTGTCGAGGCCGCCGGCAAGTCGCCGATCTGCCCGGTCGTCGCCCTCGAGGCCACGGCCGAGTCCCTTTCCGGTGTCGTCGAGGACGGCGACATCAAGGCCGGCGACGCGCTCTTCGGCTGGAAGTGACGCACTCCATCACTGACGGTCGGCAGGAAATCAACGCGGCGGCAGCGCTCGCCGCACTATCGGAGACGGGTGAGATGGAGACAACGCTGCGAGGCGTCGGCGTGAGCCACGGTGTGGCGATCGGCGAGGTTCGGCACATGGGTACGGCGGTGCTGGAGCCGCCGGCCAAGCAGATCCCGCCTGAGGATGCCGAGCGCGAACAGGGGCGCGCCCGCCAGGCCGTCGAAGCTGTCGCGGCCGACCTGATGGCGCGCGGCAATCTGGCCGGTGGCGAGGCCCAGGCGGTGCTCGAGGCCCAGGCCATGATCGCCCAGGACCCCGAACTGATGGCCGACGTCGACCGTCGTGTCGCCGTCGGGAGCACGGCCGAGCGCGGCATCTACGACGCGTTCTCGCACTATCGCGAGCTCCTCGCCGGCGCCGGGGAGTACATGGCGGGCCGCGTCGCGGACCTCGATGACGTGCGCAACCGCATCGTGGCCCGGCTTCTCGGCGTGCCCATGCCCGGCGTTCCGGACAGCGACAAGCCCTACGTGCTCATCGCCCGTGATCTTGCGCCCGCGGACACCGCGCTCCTGGACCCCGCGCTGGTGCTCGGTTTCGTCACCGAAGAGGGCGGGCCGACCAGCCACAGTGCGATCCTGGCCCGCGCCCTGGGTGTGCCGGCCGTGGTGGCGCTTCCCGGCGCGGGTGAGCTCGCCGAGGGCTCCGTGGTCGCCGTCGACGGCAGCACCGGTGAGATCTTCGTGGAGCCCAGTGCGGAGAAGCGGGCCTCGATGGAGGCCGCCGCTGCCGAGCGCAAGGCTGCGCTGGCTGCGTCGACCGGCCCTGGTGCCACCTCTGATGGGCACAAGGTGCCGCTCCTCGCCAATGTCGGCGGCCCGGCGGACGTGCCCGCGGCGGTTGAGGCGGGGGCCGAGGGTGTCGGTCTCTTCCGTACCGAGTTCCTCTTCCTGGACGACAGCAAGAACGCTCCGTCAGAAGAGAAGCAGGTCGAGGCGTACCGGCAGGTGCTCGAGGCGTTCCCCGAGGGCCGTGTCGTGGTGCGGGTGCTCGATGCCGGCGCCGACAAGCCCCTGGACTTCCTGTCGCCCGGCGACGAGCCCAACCCGGCTCTGGGCGTGCGCGGTCTGCGGACGCTGCTTGACCACCCGGAGGTGCTGCGTACGCAGCTGACCGCGCTGGCGAAGGCGTCCGAGGGGCTCCCGGTCTACCTCGAGGTCATGGCGCCGATGGTGGCCGACCGCGCTGACGCCAAGTCCTTCGCCGATGCCTGCCGTGCTGCCGGTCTGCAGGCGAAGTTCGGCGCGATGGTGGAGATTCCGTCTGCCGCGCTGCGTGCCCGGTCGGTGTTGCAGGAGGTCGAGTTCCTGTCGCTCGGCACCAACGACCTGGCCCAGTACACGTTCGCCGCTGACCGTCAGGTCGGCGCCGTGTCGCGTCTGCAGGACCCGTGGCAGCCCGCGCTGCTCGACCTGGTCTCGCTGTCCGCCGAGGCGGCGAGGGCCGAGGGCAAGAGCTGCGGCGTCTGCGGCGAGGCCGCGTCCGACCCGCTCCTCGCGTGCGTCCTGACGGGTCTGGGTGTCACCTCCCTCTCCATGGGTGCCGCTTCGATTCCGTACGTACGGGCGACGCTCGGCAAGTACACGCTGGCCCAGTGCGAGCGGGCGGCCGCTGCCGCACGTGCCGCGGAGTCGGCGGAGGAAGCACGCAACGCCGCTCAGGCCGTGCTGTCCGGCGAGTAACCGAGTTCGACCGGTGCCTTCGGAGGGCGCTCCGCCTTTGGGCGGGGCGCCCTTCGCGCTTGTCCGCGGGGTTCAGTGCCGGTGCTTTCCTTCCGGTTTCGTGTCGTCCACTTCTGGTGCGGTGCAGTAGTTCACGCCGGGTTCAGGAGCGGACAGGTCGCCGGAATCCGCATCGGTGCAGTAGGCGTCGAAGACCCTTCCCCCAGGGATCGGCTGGAGTACCTCCTCCTTCAGGTGCCAGCCGTGGACACGGTCTTCCTTGCCGGTGACCGAGCTGCGCACGATGACGGCACTGGCACGCCGGCTGACGATCGCCAGCGCCAGTACGGCCGTGACCTCCATGGCCGCGGCCTCATCGATCCTGACCGTGTCGGGTTCCGTCGCGTCCACGTGCAGGACGGCGTGCAGGGACTCCTTGTCGGTGAGCACGCTGCACACCCAGTGATGGGCTCCCTCACCGAGCGCGTCGATCACTCGGGAGACCAGGTGCGAGGCCCTGGCGAAGGCCATGCGTCCGACGTCCTGCCCGCATACGGCACACGCACCTGTCCGGGACAGGACGGATGTCGCGAACTCCCAGGTCGCATGGCGGACGGCCTCTTCCACGAGCTCGGGGACGAGGTCGGCCATCGGCTGTCCCTGGTAGGCGACGCCCGGTCCTGACGCGGCGAGTTCCGCGGTGAATCGAGTACGGCTGACGGCGCTGTCCGGGTCCAGGCCCTCCGCCCTGCAGAATTCCGTGAACTCGGCAGGGTCGAAGAGCGTGACCGTGGTGTACCCGCCGGCCGCGGCCTGGGATTTGAGCAGTCCTTCCACCTGGCGCAGGTACGTCGTGTGGTCTTCGAAGGTGAAGCTGCGGTAGAGCCGCATCGCATCGAAGTCCTGCTCGTCGGCCAACAGGCCGATGGTTCCCGCCACTTCGCGGCGCAGTCCGCGCCGCACGCCGGCCGCTCGGCCGTGTTGAGTGTGCCCCATGATTCCCCCTGAGTGCGCTTGAACGATGCTCACTCAGAGTAATCGTGGGTACTGACAACGCCACGTTCGGTGACGGTCGCGCCATCGGTTTCCGGCGGCCGGTCAGGCTCGCTTGCGGGCGATCTCCTCGTAGAACTTGAGGAGTTCGAGGTTGTCGATGGAGCCGGGGTTGACCGCCTTTTCCAGCGGTGTGCCCGAGAGCAGGCGCTTGACCGGCACCTCGATGCGCTTGCCGGTGAGGGTGTGCGGGACGCCTGGGGCCTCGATGATCTCGTCGGGCACGTGGCGTGGCGAGAGCTGTTCGCGGATGACCTGCTTGATGCGGGAGCGGAGCGCGTCGTCGAGGGCGGCGCCCGGCGCGAGGTGGACGAAGAGGGGCATCCAGTAGCCGCCGTCGGGCTGTTCCAGGCCGATGACGAGTGATTCGCGGATCTCGGGCAGACGCTCCACGGCCTCGTAGATGTCGGCCGAGCCCATCCGGACTCCCTGGCGGTTGAGGGTGGAGTCGGAGCGGCCGTGGATGACGACGGAGCCGTGCGAGGTCAGCGTGATCCAGTCGCCGTGGCGCCAGACGCCGGGATAGGTGTCGAAGTAGCTGTCGTGGTACCTGGTGCCGTCGGGGTCGTTCCAGAAGCGGATCGGCATGGACGGCATGGGGTTGGTGACGACGAGCTCGCCGACCTCGTCGGTCAGGGGGGCGCCCGCGGGGTCCCAGGCCTGCAGGTCCGTGCCGAGGCCGGGTGCTTGGAGTTCGCCGATGTGGACGGGGAGGGTCGGCACGGCTCCGGCGAAACAGGAGCAGACGTCGGTACCGCCGCTGACGGAGGCGATCCACAGGTCGTCCCGCACCTCGTCGTGGAGCCAGCGGAAGCCGTCCGGCGGGAGCGGCGACCCCGTGGTGGCGACGCACTTGACGCGGGAGAGGTCGTGGTCCCGCGCGGGGTGCACGTCGGCCTTGCGGCAGGCCATGACGTACGCGGCCGAGGTACCGAAGAGGGTCGCGCCCGTGCGTTCGGCGATCGCCCACTGGGCACCGGTCTCGGGGTACCCGGGGCTGCCGTCGTAGGTGACGATCGTGGTGCCGGTGAGCAGGCCGCCGACGAGGAAGTTCCACATCATCCAGCCCGTGGACGTGTACCAGAAGAAGCGGTCGTCGGGGCCGAGATCGCAGTGCAGGCCGATCTGCTTGAGGTGCTCGACGAGGATGCCGCCCTGGGACTGCACGATGGCCTTGGGCAGGCCTGTGGTGCCGGAGGAGTAGAGCACCCACAGAGGATGGTCGAAGGGCACTTCTTCGTAGACGGGTGTGACGTCCGCGGAGGTGAGGGCCGACCACTCCAGGGCCCCTTCGGGTGCCTCGGTCCCGAGGAGCGGGATGTGCACCACCGCGCGCAGGGAGAGCAGTTCGTCGCGGAGTTCCCGTACGGTGTCGCGGCGGTCGTGCTCCTTGCCGCCGTAGCGGTAGCCGTCGACCGTGAACAGGACCACGGGCTCCACCTGCTGGAAGCGGTCCAGGACGCTGCGTGCGCCGAAGTCGGGGGCGCAGGACGTCCACACGGCTCCGACGGCCGCCGTGGCGAGGAGGGCCGCGACGGCCTCGGGGATGTTCGGCAGGTAGCCGCTGACGCGGTCGCCGGGGCGCACTCCGAGGGCGCGCAGTTCCGCGGCCAGGGAGCCGACCTGGCCGCGCAGCTCGGACCAGGTGACGGGACGGGGTTCGGTCGTCTCGTCGACGTGGAGGATCGCGGGGGTGTCCGCGCGTGCGGGGTCGTCCGCCGTGCGCAGGGCGTGCGCGGCGTAATTGAGCGTGGCCCCGGGGAACCACTCGGCGCCGGGCATGTCACGGTTGCCGAGCACGCGCGCGTACGGATGCGTGAAGCGCACGTCGAACCACTCGGTGACGGCCTTCCAGAAGGTTTCGAGTTCGGTGACCGACCAGCGGTGCAGCGCCTCGTAGCCACCGTCGGCGGGCGCGCCGTGCCTCTCGGCCGCCCAGGCCTGGAACCGTGTGATCTGCGCGTCGGCGATCTGCTGGCGATCGGGCTGCCAGAGCGGTGACGGGTTCACGGTGGACATGATGCGGCTCCAAGAAGTACGTGCGCGGCGTGTGCGTACTCGGCGCGCTCCGCGGAGTGTGCGCCTGACGCGGCTCACTGGACGATGCCACGTGATCGACTTCGGCACCAGGGTGTATCCCACATAGTCGGCCCCGCGAAGATGTGCTGGCACCACGGATGAACGGCAGTTGAACGCGGCACGCACGCGTGCGCCTCGGTGGCAGGGTGAGCAGCATGGATGGTCGTGACCTGGTGCGCTTGGCGAAGGCGGTTTCTTCCGTGGGGTGGGCCCATGGGCTGCGCTCCGCTCGGGCGTCGTGGCGGCACCGTCGCGCGGACGCCGTGGGCCTTCCCCGGCGGGGCGTCGAGCGGGCCCGGGTGCCGGGCTCCGTGGTCGGTGTGACGCCCGAACCGGGCGGCGGCCTGGTGCGATTCACGCGGTCCCGGTTGCGCATCACGGTCACCGTGAGCGGTGCACTCTTCTGGGGCTGGGACGGAGCCGAACCCGAGCCCTCGTACGCCATGGCCGGGCTCTGTCCGGAGGCGGATCCGCGGGCGGTGCTCGAGCCGGACAAGGACGGCGGCTGGCGGTTGGTGTCCGAGCGGGTGACCGTCGTGGTCTCCCGGCACGGCGCCTTGGAGGTGCGCACGCCGGGCGGGGTACTGCTGCGCCGTGATCTGCCGCCCCGGTGGTGGGAGCCCGAGGGCAGCGGTGAGGCACGCTGGGCGCAGCGGAGCGAGATCTCCGCCGACGCGCGCTTCTTCGGCCTCGGAGGCCGGGCGTCGGGCCCGCGGCTGCGGGACGCGACGTATCGGTTGTGGAACACGGATCCAGGCGGTTCGTTCGGCAGGCACGACGATCCGTTGTCGCTCACGATGCCGGTGCAGATGGTGGTGGCGGACGCGGGGACGCATCTGGTGTTCCACGACAACACGTGGGACGGCACCGTCAGCCTCCGTGAGGGCAGTGAGGGGGAGGGATCCGGGCACGACTTCGCCGGGACCTCCGAGTTGCGCATGGAGGGTGGCCCGTTGCGCTGTTGGGTGGTGGTGGGCACACCCGCGCGCGTGCTGCACGTCTGGTCCCAGCTGACCGGCGCTCCGGCCGTGCCGCCGGGTTGGGCGCTGGGCCACCAGCACGCGCGTCGGGAGTTCGGGAGCGAGGAGGAGGTGCGTCGCGTCGTCTCCGGCCACAAGGAGCGCGATCTGCCTCTGGAGGCCGTCCATCTGGACATCGATCACCTCACGGCGGGGCGAGGCTTCACCGTCGATCGTGAGCGGTTTCCGTCCTTGCCCCGGCTGGCCGAACAATTGCGCGGCGAGGGCGTCCGCCTGGTGTCGATCGTCGACCCGGCGGTGAAGGTACAGCGCGGCAACGCCCTGTACGACGGCGGGCAGGCGATCGACGCCTTTGTCCGGGACTCGGCGGGCAGGCCCGTGCGTGGGGTCATGCGGCCTGGTGAGTCGATGTATCCGGACTTCACGGCTGAGCGGGTGCGCAAGTGGTGGGGCGGCCTGTACGAGGAGCGTCTCGCGCAGGGGTTCTCGGGTTTCTCGCACGGCATGAACGAGCCGGTGTCCTTCTCCGCCTTCGGTGATCCCACGCTCCCCCGTTCGTCCCGTCACGCGGTCGAGGGGCGGGGCGGAGACCATCGGGAGGCGCACAACGTGTACGCGCTCTGCATGGCACGGGCCGGCTACGAGGGGCTGCGCGAACTGCGGCCGCAGGAACGGCCCTTCCTGTTCTCCCGGTCCGGCTGGGTGGGTTTGCAGCGCTACGGAGGGACGTGGACCGGTGACGTCGCCACTGGGTGGGCCGGACTCCGCTCCTCGCTCTCGTTGGTGATGGGGCTCGGGTTGTGCGGGGTGCCGTATTCCGGACCTGATGTGGGCGGGTTCGACGGAAAGCCGTCACCGGAACTGTTCTTGCGCTGGTTCCAGTTGGGCGCCCAGATGCCGCTGTTCCGCACGCACTCGGCGCTGGGGGCGGGTCGGCGCGAGCCCTGGATGTACGGCGAGGAGGTGCTCGCGCACGCGCGCGTGGCGCTGGAGGAGCGGCGTCGCCTCTTTCCGTACTTCATGACCCTCGCGCATCTGGCCCGGCGCACCGGCGCCCCGTATGTGCGGCCACTTTGGTGGGGCGCTCCGGAGGACCGGGCCTTGCGTGACTGCGAGGACGCCTTCTTGTTGGGCGACTGTCTGCTGGTCGCCCCTGTCCTGGAGCAGGGAGCCGACCGCCGCACCGTTCAGCTGCCACCGGGGCGCTGGTACGACACGGTGACCGGCGAAGGATTCGAGGGACCCGGTCGGATCACGGTGGACGCTCCCCTGTCGCGTATTCCGGTGCTCGCGCGTGGCGGGTCGGTACTGCCTGTGCGCGATCCGGGCGGTGGCGTAGCCCTGGAGGCGTGGGCGCCGGCACCGGGACGTACGGGCCATGGCTACGTGGTGCGGGACGTCGGGGACGGCTGGGAGGAGCCGGAGATCGGGCGGTTCCGGGTGCGGTGGGGCAAGGGGCGCGTGCTCGTCGAAGCGGACGGGGAGGACGGCGAGGTCGAACCGCCGTACCCGGTACGTGTTCGCGGCTTGTGAGCGCCTTGCGGCGCAGGTTGCCGCTGGACGCTGTCCTGGACCTGGCCCCTACGGGTAACGGCCCTCGAACCAGGCCTTCACCGCCAACGTATGGAGCGGGAACGCCAGTTCGGTCGGGCGGCGCAGGAGGTGCCAGCCGTCCGTCTCGTCCGTGGCCACGCTGGTGGGCAGGAATCCCGCTGGGCGTTCGGGCAGGAGGCCGAAGAGCAGGAGGTGGCCGTCCGGGGCGCTCATGGCGTCCACGAGCCGTACGTCACGTGCAGCGGCGACGATGCCCGTCTCCTCCTGGAGTTCACGCACGACGGCTCGCCGCCAGTCCTCCCGGTCATCGATGAAGCCGCCGGGCAGGGCGGGCTCCCCGCGCGCGGGGGCGATGGTGCGCGTGATCGTGACGAGGGCGGTGCCCACCGTGTCGTACACCGGTTGCAGGGCGATGGCCACAGGGAGCGGGTTGCGATACGCGACGGAGTCACAGGCCCGGCAGGTGCGGGGCCAGCCGTGCATCGCGGCCCCGTAGGCGGCCCCACAGCTCGAACAGTGGGAATCCGGAACGGGGTTGACCGTGGAGTGGGTTGATTCGGGCACGGCGCGGACTGTATCCGATCACTCGACCGCGGTCTTCCCCGGCGGGCCCGTGCCTGATAGACGCTGATCCATGACTCGAGCCTCCACCGCTCTGCGGAAACTCGCCGCCCTGACCGCCGCCGCCCTGATCGGTGTGGCCGCCGCCCCCTCGGCTGCCCAGGCGACGCCCGACCCCAAGGCGCCCAAGGATTTCGTGGCACTCCATGACGTGGACCCCACGATCATCCAGGAAATGCGCTACTACACGGAGCACGACTTCATGGGTGAGCCGGTCGACGGCTACAAGAAGCCGATGTGTCTCCTCACGAGACCCGCCGCGCAGGCACTTCACAAGGCACAGATCGGCCTCCTGAAGGAGGGCTACTCCCTGAAGGTGTACGACTGTTACCGCCCGCAGCGCGCTGTCGACCACTTCGTCCGCTGGGCGAAGGATCTCGACGACCAGACAATGAAGGCGGAGTTCTACCCGCGCGTCGACAAGACGCGCCTGTTCGCGGACGGCTACATCGCGGAGAAGTCGGGTCACAGCCGTGGCTCCACCCTGGACCTGACCGTCGTGAAGTTGCCCGCGCGGCCCACGCGCCCCTATGCGCCCGGGGAACAGCTCACGCCCTGCTACGGGCCAAAGGCGGAGCGCTTTCCCGACAACTCGCTGGACATGGGGACCGGGTTCGACTGCTTCGACACGCTCGCCCACACGGACGATCCGCGCGTCCAGGGAGTGCAGCGGGCCAACCGGGACCTGCTGCGGAACGCGCTCGGCGCCCAGGGGTTCGTCAACCTGCCTGAGGAGTGGTGGCACTACACATATTTGCCTTATCAACCGGACGCGTACTTCGACTTCCCCGTGAGTCGTCGGTCATTGACCGGGAACCGGTAGGGGTCGGACAGCTCCGCAGTACCCGAATGTGCGCGCGTTCCACGCATGGGGCGCGCGCTCTCGGGCATACGCGCCAGCTCGGCAGCCACTCAGTCAGGTGGACCGCATCCTGGCAACCACACGAGAAGTTCCACCCCTTGGCCAATCCGCGTCCAACGTCAAAGATCCCTCCGGGGGTGTGGGTGTCGAACAAGACGATACGTCGACCGCTGTTCACTTGGTTTCCCGTTACCGCAGGCGGCGTGTTCTACGCGTCTGCCGTCGGGGTCGCTGCCTTAATGCCTCAGGCTGGCTGTGCGCCACCCCTGCTCGTGACAGCGATGGCTCTCTTTTTCTGGGCACTTGGATGGAATTCGACAGTCCGGATCACGCCCACCCATGTTTCGATCACCAACGTCGTCGTGACGACTACCGTGGCCTGGAGGGATGTCGAGCAGGTGACGATGGACGACGGGATTGGCATCCACCTCAGGGACGGACACGAAATCGGTTCGATCGCGTTTGGCGGATCGCTCATCGGGGTGTTCACGAGATATCCGTCCCACCGACGCGCGTACCGACTGCTGCAGGATGCCCACCGAGGTGCAGGGCGCGGTCGCCGCCCGAGGCGAGCTGGCGACGTCGAGCTCCAGCACTCTGTTGACTGGCGCCGACTACTGGTTGCTGCGGCAGTCCTGTACACGCCGCTGCTGATCGTCTTCGCGATTGGCTAGATAGAAGCGAAGAAGGCTCTGAACTGCGGTAGGGAGGCCCCGGTCGAGAGCCATCGACAAGAGAGCTGGTGGCACTACACCTACAAGCCCGAGCTCTACCCGGACACGTACTTCGACTTCCCGGTCTCCAGGCGTTCGCTGACGGGGCGGTGAGGTGGCGGGCGCGACCGGAAGCACCCCCGTGGATTCCGGTCGCGCCCTCACCGATCACGGACGCCGGGAGGGCGCGGGCGGTTCTGCGGGACCCCTGACGTCATTCGGTTCCCCGTGGCACACTTCTGACGTTCCGTCAGATTCATTGCCGGGGAGGAACTGTGGCGCGTACGCGTACACCTGTCGTGGCCGACTGGTTCAGCGGAGAGGGGGACGACTTCCGCCTGCTGGGCACGCGCTGTTCGGCGTGTGCGTCGGTGTTCTTTCCGCGCGAGGACGGGGCGTGCCGCAATCCCGCCTGTGCGGGCGGCGAGCTGGTGGAGCTGCCCCTGTCGCGGTGCGGGCGCGTCTGGTCGTACACGGACTCCAGGTACCGACCACCGGAACCGTATGCGTCGGATCGGGAACTCCCTTGGCGGCCCTACGCGTTGATCGCTGTGGAGCTCGAGACGGAGCGATTGGTCGTGCTCGGCCAAGGGGCTCCTGGCGTCTCCGTGGCCGATCTCGCGGTCGGCATGGAGGTGGAGGTCGTACCGGGCGTGCTCAACGAGGAGGGGGACGACGAGACCGGGACGACATGGATGACGTGGCACTGGCGGCCGACGGGGGTGACGGCATGACGGGGGACGTGGCGGTTCTCGGCGCGGGCATGCATCCCTGGGGTAAGTGGGGGCGCAGCTTCGTCGAATACGGAGCGGCGGCGGCGCGGGCCGCGCTCGCCGACGCCGGGGTCGACTGGCGCGACGTAGGCTCGATCGTCGGCGCGGACACAGTGCGCGGCGGCTACCCCGGCTACGTGGCGGGAGCGACGTTCGCGAAGGCTCTCGGGTGGCAGGGCGCGCGCGTGGCCAGCGTCTACGCCGCCTGCGCTTCGGGGGCCCAGGCGGTCAACACGGCGCGGGCGCAGATCCTTTCGGGGATGGCGGACGTCGTGCTCGTGGTCGGCGCCGACGCCGCGCCCAAGGGGTTCTTCAAGCCCGCCGGCGGCGACCGGCCCGACGACCCCGACTGGTTGCGCTTCCGTGCGCTGGGGGCGACCAACCCGACGTACTTCGGCCTGTACGCACGTCGGCGCATGGCCGTGCACGGGGACACGCTCGAGGACTTCGCCCAGGTCAAGGTGAAGAACGCTGCCTCCGGCGCGCTGAACCCGAACGCGCGCTACCGCAAGACGGTGACGGCCGAGGAGGTCGCCGCCTCCGCCGTGGTCGCCGATCCGCTGCGGCTGCTCGACATCTGCGCCACGTCGGACGGCGGTGCGGCGCTGGTCCTGTCCAGCATGGAGTTCGCACGGCGGCACGGAGCCGCGGACCCGGTCCGTATCCGAGCCGTGTCGACGGTGACTCCGACGTACCCGAACACCGTGCTCGACCTCCCGGACATCGCCACGGACTCGGCCGCCGGGGTCGCCCCCACAGGCCCCACGTTCCGCGCCTCGATCGCCCGTGCCGCCTACGAAGAGGCGGGGATCGGCCCCGAGGACCTGTCCCTGGCGGAGGTCTACGACCTGTCCACGGCCTTGGAGCTGCAGTGGTACGAGGACCTCGGACTGTGCGGCGAGGGTGAGGGTGCGAAGCTGCTGAGGGAGGGCGCGACCGCTCCCGGAGGCCGAATACCCGTGAACAGCAGCGGTGGGCTCGCGTCCTTCGGGGAGGCGGTGCCGGCGCAGGCGATCGCCCAGGTCTGCGAGCTGACATGGCAGTTGCGAGGCGCGGCGGGCGATCGGCAGGTGGCCGGGGCCAGGGCCGGGATCACCGCCAACCAGGGCCTGTTCGGCCACGGTTCGTCGGTCGTGGCGGTCCGCTGACCGCCACGCGCGTACGCTGCGTGGCCGTGCGGGAATCCTGCGTGAACAGCGTGTGAACCGACCCTCGTGGCGCCCGTGCAAGGCCATCATGCTGGCGTGCACACCTGGCCGGACAGCCTCCGCTTCGCCTTCCAGCCCGTGGTCAATCTGGCCACGGGATCGGCCGCCGCTCTGGAGATACTCGCCCGCCCCGAGTCGGGTGATGTGCTCGCACGGGCACATCGCGAGCCCGAGCTGGACGGCGACCTCGCCGCTTTGGCGATCCGCGATGCGGCACGCCGGGAGACGCTGCTGCCGCTGCACGTGAACGTGTTCGCGGGCACGCTCGCCGACCTCGGCGGTCTTGACGCGCTGCGGCGCGCAGTGCAGGACGCGGGGCGCCTGCCGTGGGAGGTGACCGTCGACGTGGGGCCGCCGTTCACGCACGTGCCGCACCGTGCCCTCCTGGAGGGCGTCGCGGTGCTGCGCAAGGAGGGCTTCCGGATCTGTGCCGACGGGGTCGGCGACGGCGACGTACCGCTGCGGCTGCTCGACGATCTCGCCCCGGACCTGATCAAGCTCGACGCCTCGCTGTTGTCGCGCGGGGCGACGGTGCGGGCCATGCGGACGCTGTGCGAGGAGATCGGCGCGCTGCTCGCGATCGAGGGCGTGGAGACCGAGACCCAGTGCATGGCGGCCCGCGATGCCGGAGCGCAGCTCGCGCAGGGCAATCTGTTCGCCCCGGCGGCCCGGCTGCCGATCTCCGAGGTGTACGTGCCCGAACTGCCCCCGGCCGTCGGCTCGTCGCGGCTGTCCGGGCCGCTGGTGCGGGACTTCGTGCGGCCCGCGGCGCTGCTGCCCGATTCGGCGTCCGCGGAGCAGGTGCGGCGCCGGCTCACCGGTGCGGCCGAGGTGACCGGCGTGCTCCTCGTCGACGCCGACGGGGCGCCGGTGCGATCGGTGCAGCGGGACCGCTTCCTGCTGTCCCTGTCCACGCGCTACGGGCACGCGTTGTACGCCGACCGGCCCGCCGCGCGGCTCGGCGACCGGCCGCGCACGGTGGGTGTCGCGGCGACCGCCTGGGAGGTGCTCGACGTGGTCGCGGACGGCGAGCACACCCGCACCGCCGACGACGTCGCCGTGGTGGACGACGACGGTCGCTGCGTCGGCGTCGTACGCCTCACCGACCTCGTACGGGCGCTCGCCGAGAGCCGCGTCGAGGAGGCCGTCGGGCTCAACCCGCTGACGCGGTTGCCAGGTTCGGACACCGTGACCGGCGAGTTGGACCGCTGGGTGGCGCAGGGCCGCGACTTCGCCCTGAGCTGGCTGGACATCGACGGGTTCAAGCAGGTCAACGACGGTGCGGGGTTCGCGGCGGGCGACGAGCTGATCCGTTCGGTGGGGCGGGCCCTCGCGCGCACGGCGTCGGAGTCCGTGCGGGTGGGGCACATCGGGGGTGACGACTTCCTCGTCCTGGCCGATCCCGAGCGGCTCGCTCTGCTCGCGGCCGCCGTGCTCGACGCTCCCTGGTCGGCGGGCGGCAGGGCGGTGACACTGTCGCTGGCCACGGTGGTGTGCCCGGCCGGCAGCGTGCCCGACCACCGGCAGGCCGCGGCGCTGCTCGCCCCGCTCAAGAAGGCCGCGAAGGCGCTCGCCGGGGCGAGTTGGGTCTGCGGTCGGGCGGGGCGCGAAGGTTTCGACGTGCGCCGCGGCGCACGAGCCGCGTCTCCCGCGCGCGACCTGAGGGGAGCCTCGGCCGCCGGTTAACCGTTGCCGTCCACGACCTTGACGCTCCAGTACGGCCGGTGAACACTTCCGGGTGTCAGTCGGCATCGCCGCAAATCGGCCCACCGCTGCTCGGGGCCCTGGCTGCCCCAGGTGCGCTTTCCTGCCGGGTTGCGGCAGGTCAGAGCCGCTCCCCCACGTGTGGTTCCGACTGTGCGGGCACGCTCGTCACGGACGCCGGGCGGGGCGCGGGACTTCCCTGCCTACGGCAGCCGTGGTTCAGAACCAGCCATGGGAAACGCACCCTGCACGGAGGACCGGGGAGCACTGCCCCCGGGCGAGGGCCTAGGAGCCGCCATGAGCAACGGAGACATCTTCATCGGTGAGGTCATCGGCACCGGCATTCTGATCCTTTTCGGCGCGGGCGTCTGCGCCGCCGTCACTCTGAAACACTCCAAGGCGAGGGCCTCCGGGTGGATCGTCATCGCATTCGGCTGGGGCTTCGGCGTGCTGGCCGGCGCCTATACGGCCGCCCCGCTGTCGGGTGGTCACCTCAACCCCGCGGTCACCATCGGCATCGCGGTCGACACCGGGAAGTGGGACAAGGTCTGGGTCTATCTGCTCGGTCAGATGGTCGGCGCGATGCTCGGCGCCGTCCTCGCGTACCTGGTGTATCTCGCGCAGTTCAACGCCAACGTCGGTTCGGATGAGGAGGCCGCCGAGGACGGTCCGACACCGACGCTCGGCATCTTCTCGACGGTCCCCGAGATCCGGAACGTGGTCGCGAACCTGCTCACCGAGGTCATCGCGACGATCGGCCTGGTGCTGCCCATCCTCGCGTTCGGGCTCACCAAGGGACTCGGCGAGTCCGGCACCCAGGTACTGATCGTGGCGCTCCTGGTCGTCGGCATCGGTCTGTCGCTCGGCGGGCCGACAGGTTACGCGATCAACCCCGCCCGCGACCTGGGCCCGCGCATCGTGCATCAGCTCCTGCCGATCCCCAACAAGGGGACATCCGACTGGGGCTACGCTCTCGTCCCGGTCGTCGGGCCGCTCATCGGCGGCGCGCTGGCGGGGGTCATCTACAACGCAGCGTTCTGAAGCGCAGAAACACTCTCGTACGTCTTCTTACGAAGGGGTAGCCATGCCCGACACTTCCGTGAAGTACGTCGCCGCCATCGACCAGGGCACCACCTCGAGCCGCTGCATCATCTTCAACCAGGACGGCGAGATCGTCGCCGTCGACCAGCGCGAACATCGCCAGATCTTCCCGAAGCCGGGCTGGGTGGAGCACGACGCCACCGAGATCTGGTCCAAGGTCCAGGCCGTGGTCGCCGGGGCGATCGCCAAGGCGGGACTGCGAGCGGACCAGCTCAGCGCCCTCGGCATCACCAACCAGCGCGAGACGACGGTCCTTTGGGACCGGGCGACCGGCAAGCCCGTGCACAACGCGATCGTGTGGCAGGACACGCGGACCTCGGCGCTCTGCAACGAGCTGGGCGGCGCCGACGGACAGGACCGTTTCCGCGAGACGACGGGCCTGCCCCTGGCGAGCTACTTCTCCGGGCCCAAGGCGGCCTGGCTGCTCGACAACGTGCCGGGCCTGCGGGCCAGGGCCGAGCGCGGGGAGCTGGCCTTCGGCACGATGGACTCGTGGTTGATCTGGAACCTCACCGGGGGCACCGACGGCGGCGTGCACGTCACCGATGTCACCAACGCCGGGCGCACCATGCTGATGAGCCTGGAGACCCTGCAGTGGGACCAGTCGATCCTGTCGGCGATGAATGTTCCGGAGTCGCTGCTTCCGGAGATCCGTTCGTCCGCCGAGGTGTATGGCACTGCCGTCGGCCAGCTGGCCGGCGTACCGGTGGCCTCGGCGCTCGGCGACCAGCAGGCGGCCGTTTTCGGACAGGCGTGCTACGACACCGGTACCGCGAAGAACACCTACGGGACGGGCAGCTTCCTGCTGCTCAACACCGGTAGCCGGCCGGTGCCTTCGAAGAACGGGCTGCTCACCACCATGGGGTACAAGATCGGCTCCGAGGCGCCCGTGTACTGCCTCGAAGGGTCGATCGCGATCACGGGTGCCCTGGTGCAGTGGTTCCGCGATCAACTCGGCATCATCAAGACCGCCGACGAGATCGAGACGCTCGCGGCGAGCGTGGACGACAACGGCGGTGCCTACATCGTGCCCGCGTTCTCCGGTCTGTTCGCGCCCTACTGGCGCTCCGACGCGCGCGGCGTCGTCACCGGCCTCACCAGGTACGTCACCAAGGCTCACCTGGCACGCGCCGTCCTGGAGGCGACGAGCTGGCAGACCCGTGAGGTCGTCGACGCGATGTACCAGGACTCCGGGGTGCAGATCACGACCCTGAAGGTCGACGGCGGCATGACCAAGAACAACCTGCTGATGCAGCATCAGGCCGACGTCCTGGGCGTGCCGGTGATCCGGCCCAGGGTGTCCGAAACGACGTGCCTGGGCGCCGCGTACGCCGCGGGGCTCGCGACAGGCGTGTGGAACGACCTGGACGAGCTCAAGGCGCACTGGCAGCGCGACGCGGAGTGGACTCCCGCGATGGACGCGGGAGCCCGGGACCGCGAGTACCACAACTGGCGCAAGGCCGTGGAGAAGAGCTTCGACTGGCACGAGGACTGAGACGGCTCGTAGGCCATGTCCCCGCGCGCGTGGTGACGTACGACCATCCACGCGCGCGCACGCGGCGGTCCGGACCCCGGTCGGCGGGGGTGCGGGCCGCCGCTGTGCGTGTTCAGGTCGCCGCGGGCTGCCGGCGCTCGGCGGCTTCCGCGGCGTGGCCGACGACGGCGATCAGCACGTCCTTCACGGACTCCTTGTCGCGCGCGTCGCACAGGACCACGGGGACGTCCGGATCGAGGTCGAGCGCTTGACGGACCGCGTCCGCGGGGTAGCGGTCGGCATCGTCGAAGCAGTTGACGCCGATGATGAACGGTATGGAGCGCCGCTCGAAGTAGTCGACCGCGGCGAAGCAGTCCTCCAGACGGCGGGTGTCCGCAAGGACGACCGCTCCCAGCGCGCCGGTCGCCAACTCGTCCCACAGGAACCAGAAGCGGTCCTGGCCCGGTGTGCCGAAGAGATAGAGCACGAGATCGTCGCGGAGCGTGATCCGGCCGAAGTCCATCGCCACCGTAGTGGTGTTCTTGCGCTCGACGCCCGCGGTGTCGTCCACGGGGCGGCCCGCCTCCGTGAGGAGTTCCTCCGTGCGCAGCGGCCGGATCTCGCTGACCGCGCCGACCAGCGTCGTCTTGCCCACGCCGAAGCCGCCGGCCACCAGGATCTTGAGCGTCACGGGCTCGACGGGGGCCTTTCGACGCTCAGAACGCCCGAAGATCATGGCTGTGTCTCTCCTGCCTCGCTGGTGTCGCTGTCTCGGGTACCGCTGCTCGCCCCGGGCGGCCCGTAGCCGCCGCCTCCGGGCGTTTCGACGACGAGTACGTCGCCGGGGGCCACGTCGGCCGTATCGCTGCCGTCGAGGCGGGTGACGGTGCCGTCCACGCGCTCCACGGAGTTGGCGCCGAGCGCTCCGGGGGCGCCACCCGCCATCCCGTAGGGCGGCACCCTGCGGTGCTGGGTCAGCGTGGAGACGGTCATCGGCTCGCGGAAGCGGATGCGCCGCACGGCGCCGTCACCGCCCGGCCACCGGCCCGCTCCCCCGCTGCCGCGCCGCACCGCGAACTCCTCCAGGAGGACGGGCAGCCGCCACTCCAGGACCTCGGGGTCGGTGAGCCGCGAGTTGGTCATGTGGGTCTGCACGACGGGCGCCCCGGGGAAGCCGTCACCGGCGCCGGAGCCGGAGGCCACCGTCTCGTAGTACTGATGGCGCGCGTTCCCGAAGGTGATGTTGTTCATCGTGCCGGAGCCCTCGGCCTGCACGCCCAGGGCACCGTAGAGGGCTCCGGTGATGGCCTGTGACGTCTCCACGTTGCCCGCGACGACCGCGGCGGGCGGCTGAGGCGAGAGGAAGGAACCGGGCGGCACGACGATGTTCAGGGGGCGCAGGCAGCCGTCGTTGAGCGGGATGTCGTCACCCACGAGCGTCCGGAAGACGTACAGGACGGCGGCGTTGACGACGGCGAACGGGGCGTTGAAGTTCGTGGTGAGCTGGTCGGAGGTGCCGGTGAAGTCGACGGTGGCGCGGCGTTGTGCGCGGTCCACGCTCACCCGCACACGGATGACCGCGCCCGAGTCGGTCTCGTAACTGAACTCGCCGCCTTCCAGAGCGTCGATGACGCGTCGTACGGAGTCCTCGGCGTTGTCCTGTACGTGCTTCATGTAGGCGAGCACGACGTCCAGGCCGAAGTTCTCGATCATGCGGGCGACTTCGTCGACGCCCTTCTGGTTGGCCGCGATCTGGGCGCGCAGGTCGGCGAGGTTCGTCCTCGGGTTGCGGGAGGGGTGGGGCGCCTCGGTCAGCAGGCGCAGCGTCTGCTCCTCACGGAACCGGCCGGCCTCGACGAGCAGCCAGTTGTCGAACAGCACGCCTTCTTCGTCGATGGTGCGGCTGTTCGCGGGCATGGAGCCGGGGGCGATGCCGCCGATCTCGGCGTGGTGGCCGCGCGAGGCGACGTGGAACAGGATCCGGTCACCGTCCGTGTCGAAGACGGGGGTGATCACGGTGACATCGGGCAGGTGCGTGCCACCGTGGTACGGGTCGTTGACGGCGTAGGTGTCTCCGGGCCGCATGGTCGAGCCGCGGCGGCGGATGACCTCCTTGACGCTGGTGCCCATCGAGCCCAAGTGCACGGGAATGTGCGGGGCGTTGGCGACCAGGCTGCCGTCGGGGTCGAAGAGCGCGCAGGAGAAGTCCAGCCGTTCCTTGATGTTGACGGACTGCGAGGTCGACTCGAGGCGGGCGCCCATCTGTTCGGCGATCGACATGAAGAGGTTGTTGAAGACCTCGAGCATGACCGGATCGACTTCCTCCGCGAATTCCGTGCCCAGGCCGGAACTCTCTGTAATCGCCGACCGTTCCATGATCAGGTGACCGTCGTCCGCGAGGGCCGCCTGCCATCCGTCGTCGACGACGGTCGTCGAGCCGTCCTCGGCGATGATCGCCGGCCCCTGGACGGGAGCGCCGGGCGGGAGTTGGGCCCGGTGGTGGAGGGGTACGTCCCGCCAGGTTCCGCCGGTGTGCAGGCGGACGGTGGAGGGGGCCGCCGGGGCGGTGGTGCGGGGAGCGAGATGCGAGAGATCGGGGGGATCGGTCAGGCCAGTGGCTTCTACGGAGAGTGATTCGACGACGAGCGGTCGGTCCAGGGTGAAGGAGTAGTGAGCGCGATGACGTTCCTCGAAGGCGCGGGTCATGGCGTCGGGTTCGGTGAGTTCCACGGTGAGCGCGGTGTCCGTGCCGTCATAGCGGAGCTGGGCCCTGCGCACGATCCGCATGCGCTTCTCCGGGACGTCCTCGGCGCGCAGCTCCTCGCGCGCGGCGCTCTCCAGATCGTCGGCCGTCTTCAGGATGTGCGGCATCGAGGAGGCGTCGACGGTGACTTCGACGGACTGTTCCCGCATCGCCGTGGTGTCCGCCAGGCCGATACCGAGCGCCGAGAGGACGCCGGCCATGGGCGGTACGAGGACCGTCCGGATGCCGAGCTCTTCGGCAACCTTGCACGCGTGCTGGCCACCGGCGCCACCGAAGGTGGTGAGGGCGTAGCGGGTGACGTCGTGGCCCTTCTGGACCGAGATGCGCTTCACGGCGTTGGTGATGTTCGCCACAGCGACCTGGAGGTAGCCCTCGGCCACCTGCTCCGGGGTGCGCGCGTCCCCGGTCGTCTCGCGGATCTCGGTGGCGAGGGCGGCGAAGCGCTCACGTACGAGGCCGTCGTCGAGCGGCTGGTCCCCTTCGGAGCCGAACACGTGAGGAAAGTGGGCGGGCTGGACGCGACCGAGGGCGACGTTGGCATCAGTGACCGTGAGGGGGCCGCCGCCCCGGTAGCAGGCCGGGCCCGGCACCGCGCCGGCCGAGTCGGGTCCGACCCGGTAGCGGCTGCCGTCGAAGTGCAGCACGGAGCCGCCGCCCGCCGCGACGGTGTGGATGTCGAGCATGGGCGCGCGCAGCCGCACTCCGGCGATCTGCGTGGTCAGCACGCGCTCGTACTCGCCCGCGAAGTGCGAGACGTCCGTGGAGGTCCCGCCCATGTCGAAGCCGATGACGCGGTCGAAGCCCGCGCGCCCCGACATCCGGGCCATGCCCACGATGCCGCCCGCGGGCCCGGACAGGATGGCGTCCTTGCCACGGAACTGCCCGGCCTCGGCGAGCCCGCCGTTGGACTGCATGAACATCAGTGGTACGTCGGGGAGTTGCTCGGCGACCTGGCGCACGTAGCGGCGCAGGACGGGCGACAGGTAGGCGTCGACGACAGCGGTGTCGCCCCGTGGCACCACCTTCATGAGCGGGCTGACCTCGCTGGACAGCGAGATCTGGGGGAATCCGATGCGCTCGGCGAGGGCGCCGATCTCGCGCTCGTGAACCGGGTGGAGGTGACTGTGCAGGCAAACGACGGCCACCGCTCGAATGCCGTCTTCGTAGGCCCGGCGCAGCGAGCCTTCGAGGGCGTCGAGGTCGAGCGGGGTGATCACCTCGCCCTGGGCGTCCACGCGTTCGTCCACCTCGATGACGCGCTCGTGGAGCAGCTCGGGCAGCTCGATGCGGCGGGCGAAGATGTGAGGCCGGTTCTGGTAGGCGATCCGCAGGGCATCGCGGAAACCACGCGTGATGACGAGGGCGGTCGGCTCGCCGCGGCGCTCCAGGAGGGCGTTGGTGGCGACGGTGGTGCCCATGCGGACGGAGTCGACGCGGTCGCCGGGCCCGCCGCCCGGCGCCTGCTCCGCGCCCTCGTTGAGGAGCTCGCGGATCGCGAAGACGGCCGGGTCGGCATAGCGCGCCGGATGGTCGGAGAGCAGCTTGTGCGTGAGCAGGCGGCCGTCGGGCCGCCGGGCCACGACGTCCGTGAAGGTGCCGCCTCGGTCGATCCAGAACTGCCAGCCTGCCACGTGTGTCTCCCGCCGTCCGCCCCGTTCCTGTGCCCCGAAGGCTCCGCTGTCGGATCAGAGCGCTCTGAGGCCGTCGATCACGTCGCGGAGAATACTCGCGTCGGGCAGCTCCGCCGGTGGCACCGGCCGTGTCACGTGGACCAGTTCGTCGTCCACGAGATCCCCGATGAGTACGCGCACCACTCCTACCGGGAGATCGAGCTCCGCGGCCAGTTCGGCCACGGACTGCGGGGCGTCCTGGCAGAGTTCGACGATGTCGACGTGTTCCGGCGACAGCGTCTGGTCCGTCGCCACACCGCCTTCATGCTGTTCGGCGACGACGACCGCGATCAGGTCGAGCCGGTGCCGGCCCGCGCTGGAGGTGCGGCCACGCGTCATGGCGTACGGGCGCACGACGGGGCCCGCGTCGTCGTCGAACCAGTGATGCGTCTCCTGACCGTCTGGTCTCATGCCGACCTTCTACCCTCCGGCGGGCAGGTCCGTGCGCCGGGCAGTCCCCAGGTGCACTCCGACGCGCTTGACCAACAGGGTCATCTCGTAGGCGACGAGCCCGACGTCGGAGTCCGCGTCGGACAGCACAGCGAGGCAACTACCGTCCCCTGCCGCGGTGACGAACAGGAAGGCCTCGTCGAGTTCGACGACCGTCTGCCGGACCCCGCCCGCGTCGAAGTGCCGGCCCACCCCCTTGGCGAGGCTGTGGAATCCGGAGGCCACGGCGGCGAGGTGTTCGCTGTCCTCGCGGCTGAGCCCCTCGGAGACGCCCGTGGGCAGCCCGTCACCGGAGAGCACCATCGCCTTGCGGATGCCGGCGACGCGCTCGACCAGGTCGTCCAGGAGCCAGTTCAGCTCACCGACAACCCCGTTGGTGGTCTGCGCATTGGCCTTCGGCGCGGTCATCGACCGTCCCCCTCAGAGTTCGTTCCTCGTGCTGTTCCGTCGGTGCGCTCATCGCCCGCGGTGTTCTCCGCACGTCCACGCCGCCAGCCGCGCTGGAGCGAGGCCATACGGCTGCGCACCTCGTCGGCGTCCCGGTCGGCGGGGAGTGCGGAGGGAGTCCTGTCTTCGGCCGGTGTCGTGCTGTCGCCGCGCAGGTCCGGGCCGTCCTTCAACTGCGGTGCCAGGTTGGCCTGTCGGACGCGGCGGGGCAGGCCGCCGGAAGTGGTGCTGGGCACGGCTGGCCGCTGGGCGTCCGCCGTGGACTCGGGGGTCTCGCGCGGGGCCGCGGGCTCCTCCACCGCACGGGTGCGGCGTCTGGGGAGGCCGGCCGGGGTGTCACGCTGTCCGTCGCCGTCGCCCCGGTCATGCCGCTCGCTCGGTTGGGGCGCGGCAGGGTCGTCCGCGTCGGGCCGGCTGTGGGTCACAGGCCTGCCGTGCGAACTGACGAGCTTGGGCACGCGCCGTCGTGGAAGCGGAAGTGGCCCCTCAGGACCGGCTGCCGGATCCTGCGCGTCGCGGTCCCCGGAGCGGCGCGGGCCGCCTGCATGGCGGGAGGCGTCCGTGTGGCGGGAGGCGTCCGTGCCGTCGATTCCGGCGCGGTCGTCCTCGGCCTGCTGGTGCTGTTCGCCGGAAGGCCCGGACACGGCACGGCGAGGGCGGAACAGACCGCCGCGCTCGCTGTCCTCGTCGCCCAGGGCTCCGGGGAACGGGGTCATGTCGGAGGTGGTCAGCGGCGCCTCCAGCTCGACCGGCCCGTTGAGAACGGAGGCCGGCAGACCGGGCAGCCCGGCCACGGTGCCCGGCTGCGGTCGGCCCGCCGAAGGGGCAGTGCGCCGCAGCGCGTTGGGCCGGTCGAGACGGAAGCCGGCGCCCTCGGTGTCGGGGGCGTCCGTGAGCAGGGAGTCCGGGATGAAGACCACCGCGGTGGTGCCGCCGTAGGGCGACGGCTGGAGGGAGACGCGGATGTTCTGCCGCTGGGCGAGGCGGCTGACCACGAACAGGCCGAGCCGATCGGTGTCGGAGAGTTCGAATTCCGGTGTCTCGGCGAGGCGCAGGTTGGCGTCGAGCAGCGCGTCGGGGGCCATTCCGAGGCCGCGGTCGTGGATCTCCAGAGTGAAGCCGTTCGCGACGCGCTCACCGACCACCTGCACGGCGGTGTGCGGCGGCGAGAACACCGTGGCGTTCTCCAGGAGTTCGGCCACGAGGTGGGTGAGGTCGGCGACGGCCGGTCCCGTCACGGCGATCCGCGGCAGCCGCCGTACCTCGACGCGCTCGTAGTCCTCCACCTCGGCGACGGCAGCCCGAACGATGTCCATGAGCTGGACGGGTCTGCGCCACTGCCGGGACGGAGCGGCGCCGGAAAGGATCACCAGGCCCTCCGCGTGGCGGCGCATCCGGGTGGTGAGGTGGTCGAGGCGGAACAGGTCGGCGAGCTCGTCGGTGTCCTCGGTCCTGCGCTCCATGGTGTCGAGCAGGGTCAGCTGCTTGTGCAGCAGGACCTGGCTGCGCCGGGCGAGGTTGACGAACACCTCGGAGACGCCGCGGCGCAGTTCGGACTGCTTGACGGCGGCTTCGACGGCGGATCGCTGCAGGGTGTTGAGCGCCTGGCCGACCTGTCCGATCTCGTCCCTGTCGTATTCGAGACGCGGCGCCTCGGTCTCCACATCGACCTCGTCCCCTGCGGCCAGGCGGCGCATCACACCGGGGAGCCGCACACCGGAGGCCTCGTGCGCCTCCAGACGGAGTCGCCGCAGGTCACGGATGAGCCCGCGGCCGATGCGTACGGAGAGATACAGGGAGACGAGCAGACCGAGCAGACCGAGCACTCCGGCGACCCCGGCCCGCACCAGGACGTCGACGGCCTCCGGGCGGGCGCGGTCCTGGTAGCGCTCGGTCGCGGCGGTGTCCCGGTCGACGAGTTCGTCGAGCACAGGCTGCGAGGCCTTGTCCCAGCTCCGCGCGGTGACGCCCCTGGGAGCACCGGGAGAGCCGTTCACGACGGCTTCCTCCGCGGAGCGCAGCGGGTTGGTGTCCGGGCTCTTCCAGTACCGCTGGTAGCGGGAGCGCTCGGAGTCGGGCAGAAGCGCGAGATTGCTCTCGTAGAGGAGGGAACGCTGGGCGACGAGGTCGGAGACCTGCCGCAGCTCCTGCTGGTTGAACCGGCGAGCGACGAGCCCCGAGCCGACCAGCGCGTCCTCCTGGGACAGGAGTTCGCGTGCCTTGAGTACGCCGACGAGGGCGCGCGCCTGGCGTTCCACCTTCGCGTCGTCGAGGGCCGTGAGGTCGAGCAGGAAGTCGTACGTCGGCGCGATGAGGCGGTTGTAGAACTCAAGGGCCTGGGCGCGGGTCACGGTGCCTTCGTCGACGTTCCGACGCAACGACGCGATGCCTTCCAGGCCCTCGACGGCGGTATCGAGAGAGACCCGGGCGTCACCGTCCAGGTCCTCGCGGATGTCGCCGTCGCGCACCTTTTCCTTGATCCGCGTGATCGACTCGTCGGCCGCGGTCCGCTCGGCCCGCAGCGCCGACTGGGCGTCGGAGGCGCGGGGGTCGGCGAGGTAGACGAGCGTCTGGCGGCGTTCCGCCTGCAGGGAACGGCCCGTGGCGACCAGCGGGTAGGCGATCGAGTCGATCGCCTGGCCCGCGGAGATCAGCTGGACGGCGGCGCGCCCCGTGATCACCGTGGCGAAGGCCCAGATGGCCGTCAAGGACAGCAACGGCACCAGCAACAGCGCCACGATCTTCCGGCGGATGGACTTCCCGCGAAAGCGCATGGCCTCCCCCAGATCGACCCCTCTGCCTTCAGGGGCACACATGTGCGTCAACAAACGGCGCGAGCCTACTACTGAGACAGGAGCAACTCGAAGGCCTGTCCGGATGATGTCCGAGTGAACTGTGGTGCCGACATCATGAGTTGTCCGGCATTGCGGGAGATTCCCACCGCTCGACCCCCTATTCGCCAAGGATCGCAACTGACGCACGCTGTCCGCGAGTTGGCCGGAATCCTGCGCACCGCCCGCCCGGAACAGGCGAGTTCACCGAAACGGGAATCTTCCCGGCGCGCCATTCGTCTTCCTCAAGGGAGGGGAGGCTCGACGGCGTAAAGCACAGCAATTCGGGCAGTCACTGTGCAGTGCCGGTGCGGGGGCATCGGCTTGAGGGCCATTCAGGGCCCACGAGCGGTGGGGAGTGACGTGGCGATGGGCACGGCAGAGCGAAACGGGCTGTGGATCGAGGAGCCGGCGCGTCGACGCCGGATGCCCGATCCCGTACGGACGGCCGCGGTGCGGGCCGTCCTCATAGTCGCGCTCACCCTGATCCAGGCCATGATCGCTGTGTTGTGCACGCTGACCGACTCCTGGCTTGCCTTCCCCATGGTGCTCAGCAGCGTGGCCAGCACCGTGGCGGCCACGTGGGGCGTCCTCGACGTCTGGGTGACGCGCCAGGTGTGGAACCAGCGGCACGGCGTCGTCTCGGTCCCGGCCAGCACGGCCCGGCAGTTGCGCAAGGAGCGCCGCCAGGCCCGTCGTGCCGCGAGGTCGCGGCGCGGCGCCCCGCGGCCCGATTCGGTCAACATACGCAGGCGCGGCGGGGCCGGGCAGCTGACCCACTCCTGAGTCGCCCCCCGCCGCACGCTCAGTCATCGGGCGTCAGGCATCAGGCATCAGGCATCAGGCATCAACGGGCCGCTTGTACATCCGCGTGGCCGTGATCTCACCGTGCACCGTCTCACCCTCGGGGTCCTGCTGCGGCAGGCCCGGACGCAGGTGCTCCTCCACGCTGATGTACTTCAGGCCGGCCCGAAGGTCCGCGTCATTGCGCATCCGGATCACGAGGGGGAACTCGGCGAGCGCCGTCGTGTCGAACAGGCCGGTGGTGTAGAGGAGTTGCACGCCGAGCGCGTCGGACACCGCACGCTGCAGTTCCAGCAGGTACGTGGCGTTGGCGCGGCCGATCGGGTTGTCGAGGAACAGCGTGCCCGCGTGGCGGTGCTTGTCCCGGCCCCGGTCGTTGGAGCGCAGCGCGGCCATCGTGCAGTACAGGGCGATGGCGGCGGTGAGCAGCTGACCACCGGAGAACACGTCGCCCATCTGTCCGACGGGGACGCGCTCGGCGCGCAGCACGGCGTCCGGCTTCAGGATCTCGACGGCGATGCCCTTGGGCTGGAGCGCCGCACTGACACCGCGCAGCAGCAGGGACATTCCGTCGCGCCGCAGGTCGGAGTTCTTCTTCACGGCCGCGCTTGTCGCCTCGTCGATGACCTCGCCGAGCCGCTCGATCAGCGTGGCCTGGTCGGGCTCCTCGAAGCGAATCCGCAGGAACTCCTGCCCGGACCACTCGCCGAGCCCCTCGGGCAGCCGGGACAGGCGCTGGGCGGAGCGGAGGGTGGCGAGCGAGGACTCCACGAGGCCGCGCAGCCGGTCCACGATCGAGTCGCGGTTGCGCTCCAGCTGGGCCAGCTCGTCGGTGAGGACGCGCAGCCGGGGCGCGAACGCGTCGGCCCACTTCTGCGCGTGCTCGGGGAGGGCGGACGCGGGCAGTTCGCGGATCTGCTGGCGGGCGGGCGTACGCACCTGCTCGTACCGCGTCGAGTTCGCGTGCCGTACGAGGATGTCACTGGCCTCGCGGACCGCCGTCTCGGCCGCGGACAGGTCGGCGGCGCAGCCGCGCAGCGAGCGCCGGGCCTCGGCCGCCGTCTGGCGGGCCTCCTCCAGGGCGCCGGGGTAGGGCTCCGGCTCGTCCTCCTCCGACGGGTCCGCGTGGTCGCGCAGCAGGTCGCGCAGGAGCGCCGCGGTCTCCTCGAAGCCCCCGGCCCCGTCCTCGGCGGCACGGTGCGCGTCGAGAAGTTCGGCGTGGGCGGCGCGGGCGCTGGTCAACGCGTCGGTGCGGACGGCGAGTTCGGTGGTGGCCGTGCGCAGCAGGGTCTGCGCATGCTCGGTGCCGGACGGGACGAGGTCCTCGGGCAGCTCCGTGTGTGCGTCGCCGTCCTCGGGCGCGTGACGCTCGGCCTCGCCGCGCAGCCGGCCGAGCTGCTCGCTCGCGGTGGAGGCGCGGGTCTCCAGGAGCTGGACGAGTTCCTCGGCGCGGGCGGCGGCGGCCTGCCTGGAGGGGCCGTCGGCGCCTTCGGAGGTTTCCAGCAGGGTGGCGGCGCGGGTACGCACCTTGTTGGTGAGCCGGTCCAGGTCGGCGAGCGCCGCGGACTCGTCGGACTCGGCGCGGGCCTGCTCGGCCCGCAGGTCGGCGCCGACGCCCACCTTTTCGTAGACCTGGGACGCGGCCCGGTACGCCTCGCGCAACGCGGGCAGCGACGCCTTGGGAGCCGATCCCTCCGGTACGTCGTCGGGAGCGCCGGCGATCTCGGCGCGCTCTGCGCGCAGCGTACGGGCGGTGCGGCGGGCGTCGTCCGCGGAGCGCTGGGCGGCCCTGCGGTCCTCGTCGGCCGAACGCGCGTGCTCCAGGCAGGACTGGGCACGGGCCTCCGACTCGACGGCCTCGTCGGCCAGCTCTCGGACCTTCGCCTGCCAGCCGGCGCGCTCGCGCAGACGGAACGCGAGTCCGGCGAGCGCGTCGGCGGCACGGCGGGCCTTCTGCGCCGCCTCCTGGCGCTCGTCGCGCACGCGGGTCGCCTCGGCCGCGGACTCGTCGGCCTCGGCGCGCAGCGTGCGGGCCTCGGCGAGCTCGGCCTCGGACTCCTCGGCGAACGTACGGGCCTCGCGGGCCGCGGCGGCGAGTTCGGCGAGGCGGCCCGCGGGGCAGCCGGAACGCCAGGAGGTGAGGCGCGCCGCCAGTTCGCGGTCCTTGGCGAGGCGCCCGGCGAGCGTGCGGATGTCCTCGTCGCGCCGGGCCGCGCGCTCGCGGAGCGCCTGCCGCTCCTCGTCGGCGGCGTGCTCGTCGTGCATGGCCGGGTTCGGCGGTACGAGGAAGACGGCCGCGTCCCTGGAGGAGGACGCGTCCTCGGCCGGGGTCGGGGCGAGCAGCGCGGCGGCGGTGCCGACGGCGACGGCGGAGCGGGGCAGCAGGGCCGCGCCGGCGAGCGCCTCCCGGGCCCGCTCATGAGCCGCCGGGTCGGTGATCACGACGCCGTCGACCAGCTCGGGCCGGGCGGCGAGTACGCGCGCGTGGTCGGCCGGATCGACGGACTGGGCGAGGTAGCGCCAGCCCGGCAGGGCCGGGATGCCGTGCTCGCCGAGGAACTCGACGGTGGCCAGCACGTCGGGGCCCGGTGGGAGCAGACCGCCGTCACCCAGCGCGCCCAGGATCCGGGAGTCGTCGGCGGCGGCCGTACGCAGCTCGAACAGCTGCCGCTCGGCGGCGGTCACGGTGTCGTCGAGCAGCGCCTTCAGGTCGTCGGCGGCGCGGTCCAGGTCTTCGGCGGTGAGGGTGCCCTCAGCGGCGCCGTCGGCGGAGGACTCCGACCCCTCGGCCTCGCTGGACGTGCCGCCCACACCGAGCAGTTCGGCCAGCCGCTCCTCCCCCGCGAGGGAGCCGGCCGCCCGATCCTCCGCCTGGTGGGCCTGCTCCGCGGCGCTCGCGGCGTCGGCGGCGCGGGCCGCCGTCAGCTCGGCGCGCGACTCGACGGCGCCGGCTTCGCGCGCGTGCTCGGAGGCCCGGCGGGCCGCCTCGCGCGCGGTGTCCCACGCGGCGACGGTGGTCTTCTCCGCGTCCGCGGCGGCGAGCGCGGCGCGGGCCGGGTCGGCGTCGGGCGCGCTGTCGTCGATCCACCCGGCGCGCACGGCCTCGGTGGTCTCCTGCTCGACCTCGGTCAGCCGCTGGCGCAGGTGCCCGAGCTCACTGCGGGCGCGCTGGGCCTCGGTGGCCGCGGCCGTGGCGTCGCGGTGCGCGGTCTCGCCCGCGTCCTGGAGGACGGCGGAGCGCTCCTCCTCCTCGTTCGCGTGCGTTTCGGCCTGCTCGGCGGCGCCGTGCAGCGCCCGGACGAGCTCGGATGCGGCCTTCGCGCGGGCCGCGAGCGCGGGGGCGGCGTCGCGCTCGGCCTCGCGGATGGCGACGGCCACGCGCGCGGAGCGGTCCGCGGCGGCGCGGTGGCGCAGGACGGCCTCGGCGGCCTGCCAGGCGGAGTGGAGGCCCCGCGCGTCGGCCAGCTCACGCTTCTGGGCGGCGGCGGCCTTCTCGGCTCCGGCGAGCGCCAGGGAGGCGTGGCGGTAGGCGAGTTCGGCGGCGATCAGGGAGCTGCGCTCGCGCGCCGAGTCCGCTTCGGTGACGGTGTGCGCGGCAGCGGTGACCTGCTGGGCCAGCTCCCCGGTGCGACCGCGTTCGACGGCGGCGCGGGCGGACAGCCGGCGGGCCAGCGTGCGCGTGCGGCGCTCGGCGGCGGCATGGATGTCACGCGCGCGTCCCCGCGTGTCGGCGGCCTCCACGATGCGGGTGAGCAGGTCGACGGAGCCCGCCGTGAAGTCGCGCTCGGCGATCAGTTCGGCGCGCCGTCCCAGCTTGTTCCCGAACCCGCTCACCAGGTCGGCGAGACCGTCCGTGTCCCGTGTGTCGGTCACGGCGCGCAGCAGCAGGTCGGTGAAGTCGGAGTCCTTCTTGACGGCGAAGAGGCCCGCGGCCTCGCCCTCGTCCGCGTTCATCTCCCGCTGGTAGCGGAAGAGTTCGGGGTCGAGGCCGAGGTCACCGAGGTGCTCGTTCCACCGGTCGTGGATCTCCTCCCAGTGCACCTCCAGATGCGGGTACGCCTTGCCCGCCTCCGTCAGCGCGTCCCGGAAGCCCTTCATGGTGCGGCGCCGCCCCTGCGCGCCCGAGGCGCCCTCGGCGGCGGGGCGCACGGCGCTGGACTCGGCGACCGGCAGCGAGTCGAGGCTCAGGCCGGGGCCCGGCCTGAAGGAGTACCAGGCCTCGGCGAACTTCCGCGGGTCGTTGGAGACCTGCCGCCCCCGCCACTCGCTCACCTTGCCGACGACGACGCACTCGCCGGTGAGCGTGTGCTGCCACTCCAGGGCGACGTGTCCGCAGTCGTCGGCGAGGAGGAACTTGCGCAGCACGCCGGAGCTGGCGCCGCCCAGCGTGTTCCGGTGGCCGGGCAGCATGACCGAGAAGATCAGCTTGAGCAGGACCGACTTGCCGCCGCCGTTCTCCAGGAAGAGCACTCCTGCCGGCGCGGGGCGGCGCGGCGGGCCGACGGGCTCGTCCTCGAAGAACTCCGCCTGGGTGGGTGCGGGGTCGGGCACGGGCTCGCCGACGCCCCGCAGGTCAAGCACGGTGTCGGCGTAGCGCGCACCGGCGGGCCCGATGGAGTAGAGGCGAATCCGGGACAGCTCGTACATGGCGGACTCTCGTGGTAGGTACGGAAGTTCAGAAGGTCAGGAGTGGAACGGCAGGCCCGCGTCGGCGGCGAGCTCGGCCGCGTCCTCGTCCATCGGCGGCACCAGGCTCGCGGACCCGTCGGTCACGGGGACGACCCCAAGCTCGAGGAGTTCGGCCATGGCGGCCGTGCCGGCCATGTCGCGGACCTGGAGCTGGTAGCGGGCGGTGGTGCGGTACGTGCCGCCCGAGTCGTCGCCGGTTCTCTGCAGGAAGCCGGAGTCGGTGAGGAACGCGGCGGCCTTGCCGACGATGCCGGTCGTCGAACTGGCGAGGCGGCGCGTGTCCTTGGTGGCTCCCGTGGAGCTGCGCCGCGCCCAGATCCGCCACGCGGCTTCGAGTCCGGGGGCCTCGGTCGCCGGGTCGGTGTTCTCGCCGGTCTCCTCGGCCCGCTCCTCCAGCTTGCGGCAGGCCTGCCGGACGAAGGCGTCCACGCCGTTGACACTCACGCGGCCGATGTAGCCGTCGTCGGCGAGGTCCTCGGGGCGCGGGAAGGCGAGCGCGGCGACCGCGAGATGGGCGAGGCCGTGCAGGAAGCGGTCGGTGGAGTCGGTGGACGCCTTGCGCGCGTAGTCGCCCATGCGGACCGCGAACACGGAGTCCTCGGCGGCGGTCACGGCCATCCCCGCGCGCGGGGACACCTCCAGGACGACGAGGCCGAGCCCGGTGGCCACGGCGTCGGCGAGCCGCGCGAAGGGCGGGTCCTCGCGGTAGCGGCGCAGCAGCTCGCCGTACTCCTGGTCACGGGAGGGCTGCAGCTTCGGCTGGAGGCCGAAGGAGACGAGCCGTGCCGCGTCGGCGGCATCGGCCGGGGTGACGGGCGCCTGGGCCCTGGCCGAGCCCGAAGCGTCGGGCTCGCCCCATTCGGCGTGCTCTTCGGCGTACTCGGTCACGGGTGGTGCTCCTTCATGGGCTTTGCGTGTCCTGCGTGTCCTGCGTGTGCTGCATGTTCTACGGGGACGTGGGTCGGCATCACGCGGCCTCCGTCCGGTCCGTGGCCATCCCGACCGCGTCGAGCAGGGCCGTGCCCACGATGAGGTCGGCGCCGCCGAACTCCGGGTCGTCGAGCTCGGTGCCGTCGTCCACGGCGAACAACAGCTTCTCCTCGCCCTGGCGGTAGGCGGTGCCGACCGGCGGGCTCGCGGCGTGCACCGCCAACAGGGCGACCAGATACGGCAGTTCGGCATCGCGCCTGCGGGCGTCGGCGAGCAGTCCGGACAGCCGGCGCGGCGCGTCCGACGGCAGGTCGAGCAGCTCCATGGCGCCCGCGAGCTGCTCCTCGCTGAACCGGCTGTCGTCCGGCGTCGCGATGAGGTCCGGCTCGGGCATCTCCGCACCGAGGTGCTCGCGCTCCATGGGGGGCGTGAGCAGTATGTCGACCAGGTCGCCGACCCGGACGGACACGGGCGTACGGAGTCCGGTGCCGCGCGCGAAGAAGGCGTCGGTCGCCTTGGTCGCGCTCTCCACCGGAAGCGGCAGCAGCGGCGCGAGGAGCTGCCCGTACAGGTCGAGGCCCGCGCGCGCGGAGGGCGCCGTGAAGGCCTGCCGGTCCTGCTCGGCGCGGAACAGCGGACCGGCCTCCAGGAGGCGCGACTGCAACTGCGTGTGACGGCGGATGCAGTCCTTGACGATGTCGACGAGCTCGGCGGCGCGGCGCTTGTGCTCCTGGTCCTCCGCCTCGTCGCGGGCCTTGCGGATGTTCGTCAGGATCGCGTTCTCGTGCCGGTAGCGGTCCGCGACGTGGTCGAGCGCTTCGGCGATCATGTCGGGCACGGCCTGCAGCCAGTCGACGGCGCGCACATTGCGCCGCGTCGCGTCCAGCGCCTTGCGGAGCGTCTCCGAGTACTGCACGGTCCGGTATCTGGCCTGCTCGGCGGCGAGCTGCGCGTCCGCGAGCCGGCCGCGGCTGATCAGCACCTCCAGCTTGACCTCGGCGGCGATCTGCGCGCTGGTGACGTCGGTGTCGAGGGCGCCGACCAGCACGTTCACCGCCTCGTCCGTCGTGCGGAGGTAGACGCTGCCCCCGTAGCCGGGGACTTCCTCGATCAGCTTGAAGTCGTAGTCACGCCGTACGTAGGAGCCGTCCGGCGCGAACGTGCCGTACACGGCACGGAAGCCGCGGTCCACGCTGCCGACGTTGATCAGGTTCTCCAGGACCCAGCGGGCCACCCGCTCGTGCTCGGCGGCGGGTCGCTGCGGGTTCTGTGCCGCGATGCGGGGCACGAGCCTGGCCACTATCTGTTCGTGGTCGGCGCCCGTGTCGAAGTCCATGTTCAGCGTGACGAGGTCGATGGCGGACAGCGCCACCTCCGCCATCCCGTACGTCGAGTACTCGCCCGCGAGATTGGCCTTGCGCACGTCCAGATCGTGCAGCGGCGCGGTGCACGCGAGCGCGCGAAGGCGGCGCGCGAGCCCTTCGTCGGCGGCCGGGCCCGGTGCGGGGCGCGGCCCCGCGCTGAGCTGGGGCGGAACGGATTCCGTGCTGGCAGGCGAAGTCACGGAGCACAGGGTATGCGCTGGGTCTGACAACGGTCGAAACGGCGCAGATGCGACGGCTTTCGGGCCTGCCCGCGACGAGCCGCGAAAGTCCGCTAGCCGTCCTTCGGCATCCGCTGCCGGTACGCCTCGACGAGTCCGTCGCGGGAGTCGTCGAGGTACTCGCCGAGCAGTGTCTCGGCCGTGTCCCTGCGCCCCTCGCGCAGCATCTCCACGAGTTCCAGATTGCGCGCCAGGTACGGCTCGTGGAGGCGCTGCGGGTCGTCGACGACGTGGAACGCGAGCCGTAGCTCGGCCAGGACGCTGCGCATCAGTTCGTCGGTGCGCTCGCTGCGTGCCAGGGCGACGAGTTCGCGGTGGAAGTGGATGTTGGCGGTCGAGACGCTCTTCCACTCGCGCCGCTCTGCCCCCCGGTGCCCGTCGGCGACCGCTCCGGCGACCCGGTCGAGCGCGTACGGAGGGTCTCCCAGGGACCGTACGACGGCGCACTCGACCATGCGCCGGGTCCGGTAGATGTCCTCGACGTCGTCGACGCTCAGGACGCGCACGAAGACCCCGCGGTTCAGCCGGTGTTCGAGCAGCCGCTCGTGCGTGAGCAGCCGGAACGACTCGCGGAGCGTGTTGCGCGACACCCCGAGGGCACCTCCGATGCTGTCCTCGGACAGGCGTGTGCCGGGCGGGAAGTAGCCTTCCGCGATCCGGCTGCGCAGGATGTCCGCGACGCGCTCGGCGGTGCTGGTGCGCCCCAGCAGCGCGCGGTCGTCCGCGAGGTCGTTGAGTTCGTCCATGGCCACGGCCGAATTCAAGCGCAGTTCCAGGAACGGGACAACGTTGGTATCGACGGATCGTTCAACGACGCCCTGTGATCCCTTCAAGAGTCTCGAGCAGCCGCTCCACGTCCTCCGCGCTGCTGTAGGGGGCGAGGCCCACACGGACGCCACCCGCGTCTCCGAGGCCGAGCCGTCGCGAGGCCTCCACGGCGTAGAAGGAACCGGCGGGGGCGTCGATGCCGTGGGCGGCCAGGTGCCGGGAGATCTCGACCGGGCTCCGGCCATCGACCGTGAACAGGAGGGTCGGGGTGCGCCGCTCAGCACGCGAGTACAGGGTGATGCCGCCGACGTCCGCGAGTCCTCGCTCCATGCGCCGCCGCAGCGCGTCCTCGTGCTCCTCCAGGTCCGTGAAGGAGGCGATGAGGCCCTCCCTGCGACTACCGCTGACACCCGCACTCAGGTCCGCGAGGAAGTCCACGGCGGCGCTCGCGCCGGCCAGCAACTCGTAAGGAAGGGTGCCGAGTTCGAAGCGCTCCGGTACGGCGTCGCTGGACGGCAGCAGCTTGTCGGGGCGCAGCGACTCGAGCACCTCGGCGCGGCCGGTGAGCACGCCCAGGTGCGGTCCGAGGAACTTGTAGGGCGAGCAGACCAGCGTGTCCGCGCCGAGCGCCGCCAGGTCGACCGCGGCATGCGAGGCGTAGTGCACCGCGTCCACGTGGAAAAGAGCACCCACTTCGTGGGTGAGGGCTGCCAGGGCCGGCAGGTCGGGACGCGTGCCTATCAGGTTGGACGCGGCGGTGACGGCCACCAGGCGGGTACGTTCCGAGAGCACCGCCTTGAGGTGCTCGGGTCCCAGCTCGCCCGTCTCCGGGTCGAAGTCGGCCCACCGTACGGTGGCGCCCGCCGCCTCGGCCGCCTGCACCCACGGGCGGATGTTGGAATCGTGGTCGAGCCGGGTGACGACCACCTCGTCGCCCGGCCGCCAGGTCTTGGCGAGCGTCCGGGACAGGTCGTAGACGAGCTGCGTGGCGCTGCGCCCGAACGCGACGGTTCCAGGCGTGGTGCCGAGCAGATCGGCCAGTGCCGCACGGGCCTCGACGACGATCCCGTCGGCACGGCGTTCGCCCTCCGTCGTCTGCCCCCGGTTCGCCAGCGGCCCGGTCAGTGCGGCGGCGACGGCGTCGATGACCGGAGCGGGGGTCTGGGTGCCGCCCGGCGCGTCGAAGCGGGCCGTGCCGGACTTCAGGGCGGGTATCCGTGCCCGGATGGCGGCGATGTCGAGGGCCATGACTCAACTCCTGTGGTGCGTGGGCGACACGGGGCCTCCTCCCGGTCAGGGGCAGACCTCGCACGGCTGGCTCGTACCGGAAGCCGCTTGCGCGACCCCCGTCACATGATCGCAAGCCCGGAGCGGCACCTCCAGGCCCGGGACCGAGGCGAGCGCCGCCGCGACCCCGGCAGAGGCCCGCAGGTCGAGACGGGCGCCGGTGCCGCGCATGCCGTGCCGTGCTTCCTCCGCGGCGAGCGCCAGAAGCCCGGGCAGCAGGTCGGCGCAGCGCCGCGCGACCCAGCCGGTGCCCGCCGTGGCGAGCCACCACAGTCCTGCGGCGCGGGTCGGCGCGGGCCGTTCCGGCTCGACAGGGGGCGCCGGGCCGAGCGTCTCCCCCGCGGCGGCGAGCACGGCGTGGAAGCGGGCCGCGAACTCGCGGTGCCCCCGCTCGCCGGGGTGCAGCCGGTCCACGCTCCACAGGGCGGGGTCGGCCGCCCAGGCGGCGTCGGCGGCGTGCAGGTGGACGGCTCCGTGGCGTTCGGACAGGGCGTGGACCACGGAGTTGACCGCGCGCTGGCGACGCGCGAGTGGCCGCGCCAGGACGCCGGGCAGGCCCAGCAGGGCGCCGGGGTCGGGCAGGCACGCGGTGAGCAGGACGGTGCCCCGTTCGGCGAACGCCCCGTACACGGTGTCCAAGTGGGCGGCCACGGCATGGATGTCGAAGGCGGCGCGCAAGGTGTCGTTGATGCCGGCCACGACGGACGCGACATCGGGAGTGAACGCCAGCGCACATGGCAGTTGGCGCAGGAGCACATCGGAGGTCTGCGCCCCGCTGGTCGCGAAGTTACGGAACTCCACGGGCACTTCGGTGGGCGCCAGGCCTTCGGCGAGCAGCGCGGCCCAGCCCCGCCATCCGCCACCGACCGGATCACCGACACCCTCGGTGAGAGAGTCCCCGAGCGCGGCGAACCTTAGAGCCTTCATGTCGCGCCCCGAACCGGGACCTGAACAGGTGCGTCGTGAGCCGCCAGGAAGGCGTTCACGGCGACGTCCCACCCGAAACACTCGGCACGCGCGCGTGCCATGTCCCTGCGCCGCCGCACGGGCCGCCCGAGCACGTCCCGGACGGCTGCCGCGAACGCCGCACCGCTGTCCTCGGCCACGGCCCCGGCCCCGCCGACCACCTCCGGCAGCGCCGAGGACGCGCTGACGACGACCGGTGTCCCACAGGCCAGCGCTTCCAGGGCAGCGAGCCCGAACGTCTCGGCGGGCCCCGGCGCCAGGCACACGTCCGCCGTGGCCTGGAGGGCCGCAAGCGTGGCCGGGTCGGCAATGTGCCCGAGGAAGTCGACCGGCAACCGCCGCGCCCGCGCGTGCTGTTCGAGCCGCGCCCGCAGCGGCCCGTCCCCCGCCACGACGAGCCGGGCGGGCACACCGGACCGGCGCAGCCGCGCCACCGTGTCGAGCCCGATGCCCGGCCGCTTCTCCACGGAGAGCCGGGTGCACATGAAGAGCAGCACCTCGTCCACGCGCGCGTACCGCGCACGCACCTCCTCACTTCGCCCCTGCGGCCGGCACCGCACGAGATCGACGCCGAGCGGCGCCCGCACCACGTTGCGCGCCCCGATCCGCACGAACTCGCGCTCGGTCCACTCCGTGGTGCACACCACGCGCGTGTAGGCGTGCGCCGTACGGACGTTGAGCACATCGGAGGCCCGCCGCGCGGCGCGCTCGGGCAGGCCCCACGTACGCAGCACTCCATGGGTTGTCTCGTGGGACACCATCACGGCGGGTACGCGCGCGCGGCGCGCCCACTCACCGGTCCAGCGCAGGGACGTCCGGTCCGACACCTCGAGCCGGTCCGGGCGCAGCCGGGCCAACAGCCGTGCCACGCGCTGCCGGTCGGTCAGGACGCGGTAGCCGCCGCTCGCCGGGAGCGGCGTCCCCGGCAACGTGATGACGCGCCCTTGAGGCGTCCGTGTGTCCGAGACCCGCTCCCCCGGCACGATCAGCACCGGTTCGTGCCCGGCCGCCAGATACCCCGCGCCCAGCTCCCGCAGCGCGGTCCGCAAGCCGCCGGAGGCGGGGGCGACGAAGTTCGCGAGCCGTACGATCCGCAGCCGCCCGCTCATGCCGCCACCGCCCCCGCCCCGGCCCCGGCCGAGCGCGCATGCAGCACGTCTACGTAGTGCTCCACCAGGAGGTCGCCCACGGCCTCCCAACTGCGCCCGGACACCGCGGCCCTACCGGCGCTCCCGTAGGTGGCGCGCAGACCAGGGTCCCCTGCGAGCTCCCGCACGGCGTCGCGCAACGCCTCCGCGTCGCCCGGCGGGACCAGCAGCCCGGTCCTGCCGTGCGCGACGAGGTCGAGGGGCCCGCCGGCCGCCGGGGCGATCACCGGCACTCCACTCGCCATGGCCTCCTGCACGGTCTGGCAGAACGTTTCGTGGGGACCTGTGTGCACGAACACGTCCAACGAGGCGAAGATCCGGGCGAGTTCGTCCCCGGTGCGCCGCCCCAGGAAGAGCGCGCCGGGCAGCGCGCCACGCAGGGAGGCCTCGCTCGGCCCGTCCCCCACCACCACGACCCGCACGCCGTCGAGCCCGCACACCCGCGCGAGGAGCTCCACGTTCTTCTCCGGCGCGAGCCGCCCCACGTAACCGACGAGCAGCTCACCACGCGGCGCCAGGTCGGCACGGAGGAGTTCGCAGCGCCGCTCGGGCCGGAACCGTACGGCGTCGACCCCGCGCGGCCACAGCCGCACCCGTGGCACCCCGTGCGCCTCCAGGTCGCGCTGTGCGGCGGTGGAGGGCGCGAGGGTACGGTCCGCGGCGGCGTGCACGGTGCGGATCCGCCGCCAGGCCGCGCCCTCCCCCGCCCCCACGTACGTACGCGCGTAGCCCGCCAGATCGGTCTGGTAGACCGCCACGGCGGGCACGCGCAGCCGGGTCGCGGCCGCCATGCCGCGCATGCCGAGCACGAACGGGCTGGCCAGATGGACGAGTTCGGCCCGGTGCGCGGCCACGGTCTGCGCGAGGCGGCGCCCCGGCAGCGCGACACGGACCTGCGGATAGCCGGGCAGCGGCAGGGACGGCACCCGGACGACGGGGCAGGGCGCCGCCGCGTCCGCCTGGGGCCCGGTCGGGGTGGCGGGAGCGACCACGAGGGGTTCGTGGCCGCGGGCGGCGAGGTGCCGCGCGGTCTGCAGCGCGCAGTGCGCCACACCGTTGATGTCGGGCGGGAAGGACTCGGTCACGATGACGACACGCATACGGGCTTTGTCGCCCCGCCGGACGTGCTCACGTCAAAGTGGATCTTTCCTGGCGAGGAACGGTCCGTGAGCGTTGGCCGCCACCGAAAACCACAGGTGAACGACCAGAAGGTGGCCCCTCACCGAGGGGCCACCTCCCGGAAATCAGCGCGCCACATGCGCGGCGTGAATGAAGCCGATCACAACGCCGTGGCGTCGGGCCCGATCCTGCTGCGGACCGCGGTCTGTACCTCGTCCTCCTCGGCCGGATCGGCCGCGAGTCGGCGCAGTTGATCGACAACACGGGCGTCGCCCGTCTCGGCGTGCCGCGCGGCGACCTCCCGGGTGCTCTCCTCGCAGTCCCACAGGCACTCGACCGCGAACCCGGCGGCGAAGGAGGGATCGGTGGCGGCGAGCGCGCGGGCTGCGCGCCCGCGCAGATGTGAGGACGCCGTCTCGCGATAGATGTGCCGCAGCACGGGAGCGGCGCAGACGATGCCGAGCCGTCCTGCCCCATCGACGAGCGGCCAGAGGGTGGGGGCGTCGGGACCGTCGCCGCGTACTGCCTCCCGTAGGGAGGCGAGGACGAGTTCGCCGTCCTGCGCGCCGCCCCTGCAGGCGAGCATGCGGCCCGCGGCGGCGCCGAGCGCGTCCGGCCGGGGCGCCCACTGCCGGGCCCGCTGCACGACGGCGACGCTGCGCATCCGCTCGAAGGCGTCAAGCGCGGCGTCCACGACAGCGCGGGACGGCGCCTCCACCGCGGCCTCGATGAGATCGAGCACCGCCGGGTCATGCGTATCGGCGAGGTAGCGAAGGGCGGTGCAGCGCGCCCCGTCGGTACCGTCCTGCGCTGCGCGCAGGATCTCGGCGTGGTCCTGCGGACCCGCCACGGCGGTCAGGCAGCGGGCGGCGGGCACGTACAGGACGGCGCCCCGCTCGAAGCCCTCCTGCGCCCAGTCGAAGACGGCCTGCACGCTCCACTCGGGGCGCGGCCCCGCCGGCCGCATCTGCCGCTGCCAGCGGTCGAAGGAGCCGGTTTCCTGCGCGGCACGCACGCGTGCCCCCACATGCGGGCGCGGGTCCTCGGCCCACAGGCGCCAGGGTCGCGGTTCGAAGGCGTCGCGCACGACGGCGGCGAGATCGGCCTCGGCGTCGGCCGGAAAGCGCGCGAGGACCGGCTCGGCGAGCGCACGCAGGCCCGCGTCGTCGTCGCGCAGGGCCAGCTCGTCGAGCGCCCAGGCCCAGTTGCCGCCCACGGCGGCGTACCTGCGCAACAGCTCCAGGGCGTCCCGCCTGTCGTAGGAGGCGAGGTGGCCGAGGACCGCGAGCGCAAGGCCCGTACGTGACTCCTCGGTGTCGAGGAGGTCTTCGGGGTCGAAGAGGTGCCGCTCGATCTCGTCGAGCTCGCCATGGAGATCGACGTAGAGGCGGGCGTAGTACAGCGAGCGGTTCTCCACCTGCCAGTCGTGGCGGGGGTCGCTCAGCACACAGTGATTGAGAGCCGCGAGTGCCTCGGCACGCGGCGCCGTCAGCGCGTGCAGCGTGCCGTCGCCGCGGCCCCGCTGCAGCAGGCCGAGCAGCGTACCGCTGGGCGCTATGACCGGTTCGAACATGGGAAACAGCCTCACATCAAGCGTCGACGCAACCGGGACGATCACCTACCTGGCCACGCGACAACGCGTCGGAGCGCCCGCCGTCTCTTGCTTGCTGCTACCCATTTCTCTGCCTCTCGTCCAAGGCCCGGAACCGGGCCGTTCACGGCCCGCTCTGCACGTGGGCACCACCTGCCCCGGCCTCGCGTCCGTAAATCACGCCGTCATCATGACCCAGCGGTTCAACCCACCGCGACCGCATTTCCCGCACCCCCGTTTTGCCTGGTCAGAGTCGGTGTGTCAGGAGGTGCCGAAGAGGTCGACGAGCTCCGTCTTGCCGAACATCCGGGCCGTGTCGACCGCCGAGGGGGTTCCCGCGGCCGGATCGGCGCCCCCTTCGAGCAGTGCGCCGATCACGTCGTCGGCGCCCTTGAAGACGGCACCCGCGAGCGGGGTCTGACCCTTGTCGTTGGCGCGGTTCGCGTCGGCGCCGCGCCCCAGAAGGGCACGCACCGCCTCGGCGTGCCCGTGATAGGCGGCGAGCATGACAAGCGTGTCACCCCGGTCGTTCGTGAGGTTCGCCGGCACCCCGGCGTCCACGTAGCCCACGAGAGCCTCCGTCTCGCCGCGTCGCGCGAGGTCGAAGATCTTGGTGGCCAGCTCCACGACCTCCGGGTCGGGGGCTTCGCTCATCGGGCGGACCGCCTTTCTCATACGTGCCGGTACGGCTGTGCAGCCGTACGAGTGAATCGACAGGGTACTGCCCGGTCCCGCACATGACCCGATCCCGCCGAGGCAAAGATCACGAAGAGTGCGGACGACCGTCCGGCAGCACGCTCGAGCGGCCCAGCAGCGGCTGGTCAAATGGGTGAAAGCTAAGCATTTCCACCCATTTGCACCTTTTGTCGTATAGATACATGCTGTGAGCCTGGAAGAACTCATGGTGACTGTCCCCATCAACCAGGAGAACCCTCATGATCCTGTCCATCTCGGGCGTCGTGCTGCTCGGCATCATCGTCTTCTTGTTCTTCCGCAAGGACGGCCTGAAGGCCTCGCACGCACTGGTCTGCGCCCTCTTCGGCTTCTACTTGGCGGGCACGGCCATCGCCCCGAGCATCAAGGCGGGCGGCCAGAGCCTCGCCAGCCTGCTCGGCGGGATCAAGTTCTGACCGGACCACTCACCCGCACACACCACCAGGAGAACGACGTGGCCAGGCGCCCACTCCCCCGCATTCTGAGCAACGGCAGCGCCACGATCGCCCGGAGCCGGGACATGGCTCGGACGGCCGCCGACGGTGCCACCGACGTACTCCACCCCCTCATCACGGTCAGCCGTGGACTGCGTCGCCTGGCCGGTGCCGGGCGGCAGAAGTGGGCGAACACCCCCAAGGAGCGGCGCGGACCGCTGCTCTTCCTGGTGGCCGCCGTCGTCCTGGTCGTGGTGTTCATTCCATACGGTCCGCTGCTGGCGCTCATCACCCTGATGGCGGCGGCCGGATGGAAGGGGCGCGATCCGAAGCCGCCGGAGCAGACCGGCCCCGACGATTCGCAGGTACAGCGCCTCTCGTCCCTCTACGAGGCGCTTGTACCGTACTTCTCCGTAGCCGACGACCCGAGCCCGCTGTACGCGCACGGGGGCGACTGGGAGAAGGCCTTCGAGACGTTCGACTTCGACGGCGACGGCCGTGTCGACCGGATCGACATCCGCTACCCCGCCTACTTCACGGACGGGGAAGCGGCGTCCCGGGCCCGGATCGAGCAGCTGCTGCACGCCAAGCTCGGTCGGGCCCGCGAGTACCACTTCGCGTGGGACGAGGAGGGCAACCACCTGACGGTGAACGTGCTCGACCCGCTGCCCACGGACATCGCCGCCCAGCCCTTCGTGACCTCGCCCGGTGAGACCGTGCTCGGCTTCACCGACGGGACCGGCGTCCAGCGCACGCTGCCGGTGCAGGCGGGCGATGAGGAGCGGGACGAGCCGCCCGTCGTGTGGCGCACCGGCGTCCGCTCCACCGAGCCGCACCTGCTGATCGCGGGGCAGCCGGGCAGCGGCACGACGTCCCTGCTGCGTTCCGTGGCACTGCAGGCGCTGCGCCACGGTGACGTGCTGATCGTCGAGGGCAGTGGAACAGGCGACTACGCGTGCCTGGTCGGCCGCCCCGGGGTGCTCGCCGTGGAGTGCGGTCTCGCCGGCGCGCTGACCAGCCTCGAATGGGCCGCACACGAGACGGAGCGGCGGCTGATCGCTGCGAACCGGGCGCGTCAGGCCGGGCACCCCACCCCCGACGACATCAAGCGCCCTCTGTGGATCCTGCTGGACCGGCCCGGCGCCCTCGGTCATCTCGCCGCCGCCGACGGCCGCAAGGACCCGCAGACGCTCCTCCAGGTGCCCCTCAGGCACGGCCGCGCGGCCGGCGTGACCGTGGTCGTGGCCGAGCAGTTCGACAGCCTCGACGCCCTGATCGACCCGGTCCGGCAGCACACCCGCGCGCGCGTGGTGCTCGGCCCGGCCGCTCCGGAGGAACTGCGGGACGTGCTCGGCACCCTGCCGCAGACGACGCCCACCGCCGACATCCCCGCGGGCCGCGGCTACGCCCGCCTGGGCACGGGCCCCGTCCACCGCCTTCAGGTCCCCGCCACCCCGGACCCGTACGACGACGCGACGAGCGAGACCCATCGGCAGGCGGTCACGGCGCTCCTCCCGGAGCGCAGCACGCCGGCCGACGCGGCCATCGAGACCCCGGTCGAAGCGGTGCCCGACGAGGCCGAGGCGCTGGCCGAGCGCTGAGAGCAAGGCTCTACGCGAACGAAGCGGCGCTCTCCACTGAGCGGCGGCCGGCTACGCGATCAGGGTGCGCGGCACGTCCCCGCCCGCACCCTGACCGTCGCGGACGAGCTGCGCCGCAGCCGCGAGCCGCGCCGCCGCCTCGTCGGCCACGGCGCCGCCCACGGTGAACGGCAGCCGTACGTACCCCTCGAAGGCCCCGTCGACGCCGAAACGGGGCCCCGAGGGGACGCGCACACCGACCCGCTCGCCCAGCTCGGCGAGGCGCGAGCCCGACAGGCCTCCGGCCTTCACCCACAGAGTGAGGCCCCCGTTCGGCACGTCGAACTCCCAGTCGGGCAACTCCCGCCGCACGGCGGCCACCAGCGCGTCACGGTTCCCGCGCGCCTGGGCGCGCCGCAGCGCGACGGCCTCCTCCCAACCCCCGGTGTTCAGCAGCCAGTTCACCGCCAGCTGCTCCAGGACCGGAGTGCCGAGGTCCGCGTACGCGCGCGCGGCGACCAGGCTGCGGATGACGTCGGGCGCGGCCCGCACCCAGCCGATGCGCATGCCCGCCCAGAACGCCTTGCTGGCCGAGCCGACCGTGATCACCGTGGAGCCCGCGGGATCGAACGCGCAGACCCGGCGCGGCATCGCCGCACCCTCGCCGTCCTCGTCGAAGTGCAGTTCGGTCATGGTCTCGTCGACCACCAGCACGGTGCCCGCCGCGCGCGCGGAGTCGACCAGCGAGCGGCGCTGCTCCTCGTCGGCGAGCGCGCCCGTCGGATTGTGGAAATCGGCGACTACGTAGGCGAGTCGGGGCGCAGCCTCGCGCAGGACCTGGCGCCAGCGGTCGAGATCCCACCCGCGGAGCCCGTCGGCCATGGCGACGGGCACGAGCCTGAGGCCCGCCTCGCGCATCAGCTGAAGGATGTTCGCGTACGAGGGTGACTCCACGGCCACGCGTTCGCCGCGGCCCGCGAAGAGGTGGCAGATCGCGTCGATGGCGCCCATCGCGCCCGTCGTGACCATGATCTGTTCGGGCATGGTCGGGATGCCGTGCGCGGTGTACCGCTCGGCGATCATGGTGCGCAGCGCGGGCAGCCCCGCCGGGTAGTCACCGTGGGTGTGGGCGTACGGCGGCAGCTCTTCCAGAGCGCCCTGTACGGCGCGGGTCAGCCACGGTTCGGGGGCGGGCAGCGCCGCCGTGCCGAGGTCGATCATGGAGCCGAGGGCCTCGGGCGGCAGAGGTTCGAGGCCGCGCGCGGGCAGCGGATTCCCGGCGGGCACGGCGGTCCAACTGCCCGCACCCCTGCGGGACTCCAGGAACCCTTCGCCGCGCAGCGCCTCGTAGGCGGCCGCGACCGTGGTGCGACTCACGGAGAACGCCTGGGCGAGTTCGCGCTCGGCAGGAAGCCGCGTGGCCACCGGGACGCGGCCCTCCAGGACGAGGAGGCGGATGCCGTCGGCGAGGGCTCGGTAGGCGGGCGGGCGGCGGGTGCCGGGGCCCGCGGGGCGCGGCTGCTGCGAGGTGAGCAGCCGAGCGAGCTGGGTCGAGCCGATCGCCGAAGTCCACTGCGCCATGCGAGCCAGTCCACCTTCCTCGAATTGGCCATGGTTGGCATCCGATTCCACGCCACAGAGTGTCATGTGTCAGGCCACTACCACCACAGAGGGGCTCACCTTGTCCGCGTCACCGTCCGTTCCGCCGCCCGGCGGCCCGCTTGCCCGCCGCCTCGTGCAGCTCTACGTAGGTCTCGCGCTGTACGGCGCCAGTTCGGCGCTCCTCGTGGAGGCGGGACTGGGACTGGAGCCCTGGGGTGTGCTGCATCAGGGGCTCGCCGAGCTGACGGGCATCTCCATCGGCGTCGTGTCGATCATCGCGGGCGCGATCGTGCTGCTCCTGTGGATCCCGCTGCGGCAGCGCCCCGGGCTCGGCACCGTCTCGAACGTCTTCGTGGTGGGCCTCGCGATCGACGGCACGCTCGCGGTCGTCCCGGACCCGCACTCCTACGGAGTGCGCATCCCGTTGATGCTGGCGGGCATCGTGCTCAACGGGGCCGCGACCGGCCTCTACATTGCGGCGAAGTTCGGCCCCGGCCCGCGCGACGGCCTGATGACCGGGCTCCACCAGCGCACCGGCCGCTCGATCCGCCTGATGCGCACGGTCGTCGAGATCGTCGTCGTGGCGAGCGGCTTCCTGCTCGGCGGCACGATCGGCGTCGGCACGGTCCTGTACGCCCTGACGATCGGCCCGCTGGCGCAGTTCTTCCTGCGCTTCTTCGCCGTCCCCGCGTCGCCCGCCGGCCCCACCGCGGTCGCGAACGGCTCACCTCGGCGGGCCATACTGCGACGGTGACCTCGCGCGTACGCCATCCCTACCTCGACCACCCGGGTCCGCTCGCGCTCGCCCACCGGGGCGGGGCGGCGGACGGCCTGGAGAACACCGTCGCCGCGTTCCGCCGTGCGGTCGACCTCGGCTACCGCTACATCGAGACCGATGTGCACGCGACCTCCGACGGGCGCCTCGTCGCCTTCCACGACAGCACGCTGGACCGGGTCACGGATGACGGCGGCCGGATCGCCGACCTCCCGTGGTCCACGGTCCGCCACGCGCGCGTGGCGGGCACCGAACCGGTGCCGCTCTTCGAAGACTTGCTGGAGTCGTTCCCGGACGTGTGCTGGAACGTGGACGTCAAGGCGGAACCCGCCCTCGTCCCCCTCATCGACCTGCTGCGCCGCACGCGCGCGTGGGACCGCGTCTGCGTCGGCTCCTTCTCCGAGGCGCGCGTCGCCCGCGCGCAGGCGCTCGCGGGCCCCCGCCTCGCCACGTCGTACGGCACCAGGGGCGTGCTGGGTCTGCGCCTTCGCTCGTACGGGATTCCGGCGGCGCTGCGCCGCTCCGCGGTCTGCGCCCAGGTGCCGGTGACGCACGGGCGGATCCGGGTGGTCGACCACCGCTTCGTGCGGGCCGCCCACGCGCGCGGCCTGCAGGTCCACGTGTGGACGGTGAACGACGAGACGGAGATGCGGCGACTTCTCGACCTCGGGGTCGATGGCATAGTTTCCGATCACATCGAGACGCTGCGGGACGTCCTCAAGGACCGGGGGGCGTGGGTCTGACCGCCCTGCCGCGGCGCCGGACGTCGGGGACGGCGAGGGGACGGGGACACGGGTGGGCACCGAGATCGCGCGGGAGACGGCGCAGGGGGCGTCCGCGCCCGCGGAGCGCAAGCGCGAACAGCGCGGCTGGTACTTCTACGACTGGGCGTGCTCGGTCTATTCGACCAGCGTCCTGACGGTGTTCCTCGGTCCGTATCTGACCTCGGTCGCGAAGGCGGCGGCGGACCCGGACGGCTTCGTGCACCCCTTGGGCATCCCGGTCCGCGCGGGCTCGTTCTTCGCGTACTCGGTCTCCCTGTCGGTGATCCTGTCGATCTTCGTGATGCCCCTCGCGGGTGCGGCCGCGGACCGTACGGGCCGCAAGAAGCCGCTGCTCGCACTGTGCGCCTACATAGGCGCGGCGGCGACGGCCGGGATGTTCTTCCTGGACGGCGACCGCTATCTACTGGGCGGCCTTCTCCTCGTGGTCGCGAATTCCTCGCTCGCCGTCTCGATGGTGCTCTACAACTCGTACCTGCCACAGATCGCGCCCCCGGAGGAGCGTGACGCGGTCTCCTCGCGCGGTTGGGCCTTCGGTTACGCCTCGGGCGCCCTCGTCCTTCTGGCGAACCTGGTGCTGTACACGGCCCACGACACCTTCGGTGTCTCCGAGTCGACGGCGGTACGCATCTGCCTGGCGTCGGCGGGCGTCTGGTGGGGCGCGTTCACCGTGGTGCCGCTACGCCGCCTGCGCGACCGCCGAACTCAGCCCACCCCCGGTGGCACTGCCTCCGGCCCCCGGCAGCTGCTGGCCACGGTGAAGGACATGCGCCGCCACCCGCTGACACTCTCCTTCCTCCTCGCCTACCTGGTCTACAACGACGGCGTGCAGACGGTGATCTCGCAGGCCTCCATCTACGGTTCCGAGGAGCTCGGGCTCGACCAGTCGACGCTCATCGTGGCGGTGCTTCTCGTGCAGCTCCTGGCGGTGGCCGGGGCGCTCGCGATGGGCCGCCTCGCGCGTACGTACGGGGCCAAGCGCACGATCCTCGGCTCTCTGGTGGCGTGGACGGTGACGATCGGGGCGGGCTACTTCCTGCCGGCCGGGGCGCCGGTCTGGTTCTTCGTCCTCGCCGCCGGCATCGGGCTCGTCCTGGGCGGCACCCAGGCGCTGTCCCGCTCGCTGTTCTCGCACCTCGTACCGGCCGGCAAGGAAGCCGAGTACTTCTCCGCGTACGAGATGAGCGACCGCGGGATGAGCTGGCTGGGGCCCCTGGTGTTCGGGCTCGCGTACCAACTGACCGGGAGTTATCGCGACGCCATCGTGTCCCTTGTCGCCTTCTTCGTGATCGGTTTTGTCCTGCTCGCGAGGGTTCCGGTCCATCGGGCGGTGCGCGACGCCGGCAATTCCCTACCCGCCCGGATTTAGCACCTGAAGGCAAATCCCGGTAGTGTACGCGGTTGGCCTGCCAGGCGTACCGTTACTGCACGTCTAGATCGCGAAACGCTGGGTGACATCCGGCGTGAGATGTGACAAACCGGTCACCGGTGGGTACAACAAGGGGCGGCTACGACGGCGACGCATGACCCGGGAACCGGGAATCTTTACCGCCGACCGGACGTTGACCGGATGACGACGACAGCGACACCTGTCCTGTGGGCGACAAGCCCGGGAGGCACGATTCATGAGTGAGCGAGCTCTTCGCGGTACACGCCTCGTAGTGACCAGCTATGAGACGGACCGCGGCATCGACCTGGCCCCGCGCCAGGCCGTGGAGTACGCATGCGAGAAGGGACATCGCTTTGAGATGCCCTTCTCGGTGGAGGCCGAGATTCCGTCCGAGTGGGAGTGCAAGGTCTGCGGGGCCCAGGCACTTCTCGTGGACGGTGACGGCCCTGAGGAGAAGAAGGGGAAGCCGGCTCGTACGCATTGGGACATGCTGATGGAGCGGCGCACCCGTGAGGAGCTCGAAGAGGTCCTCGAGGAGCGTCTGGCAGTTCTGCGTTCGGGCGCTATGAACATCGCGGTGCACCCGCGGGACAACAGCGGCCGCAAGTCCGCCTGACTCCCAGAAACACACCGCACAACGGCCGGGGCCGGACACACACCGTGTGTCCGGCCCCGGCCGTTCGTCGTGGGTCCGTCCGGGGTGGGTCCGTCAGGGAGTGAGCGGCGGCCGCGGGCCCGCGTCGTCCCCGCGCGGGCCCGGACGCTCGTTGTCCCGGATCACCTCACCGGGGATCACGGTGCCGCCGGACTGTCGCATCCGGGCCTGCTGGAACGCGTCACCGAGCGGCCCCTGGCCCGCCGCGGCGCCCATCTTCCGCTCGACCGTGCGCTCCGTGTACCGGCTCAGCGCCGTGCGCAGCGGCGGGATGAGCAGCAGCAGGCCGAGAACGTCCGAGATCAGCCCAGGAATCATCAGGAGGAGCCCGGCGAGCATCAGCAGCCCGTTGCCCTGCGAGCGCTGCTCAGGGGGCCTGGAGGCCTCGGGAGAGCCGCCCTGCTGGCGCTGCAGCGTCTCGGTGAGGTTCTTGAAGGCGCGGCGCCCCGCGGACTTCATCACCACGGACCCGAACACGATGCCGGCCACCAGCAGGATGCCGAGCGTGAAGCCGCCGATCGCGCCCGCCACCACCGTGAGCAGCCAGATCTCCAGGACCATCCAGGCCGCGACGGCGAGCGGCAGATACCTGCGGAGCCGCGAGCGCCGGGCACCGGTGGACGGGTTACGAGGCGGAGTGCCAGTGGTCATGTACCCAGTCTGCCTGGGGCCGGGTGCGATTGGCGTAAGCGGGGGATCAAGATCGCTCTCAGCGATCGCCGGGCTTGCGGCCCAGGACCTTGTCCACCCGTGCCCCCACACCCCATGTGGTGACCCGCCACAGCGCCTCCACGACGATGTCCTTGCTCATCTTGGAGTCCCCCCGCTCGCGCTCGACGAAGGTGATGGGGACCTCCACCACGTGATAGCCCTCCCGCACCGCCCGCCGGGCCAGGTCGACCTGGAAGCAGTAGCCCTGCGAGGCGACCTCGTCGAGACCGAGGCCCTCCAGGGTCTCGCGGCGGAAGGCGCGGTAGCCGCCGGTGACGTCGCGGATCGGGACGTCCAGGAGGAGACGCGAGTACGTGGAGCCGCCGCGCGAGATGAACTGACGGGACTTGGGCCAGTTGACGATGCGTCCGCCGGGTACCCAGCGCGAACCCAGGACCAGGTCGGCACCCTTCAGCGCGGTCAGCAGGCGGGGCAGCTCCTCCGGCTGGTGGGAGCCGTCGGCGTCCATCTCGACCAGGACGCCGTAGCCGTGCTCCATGCCCCAGGCGAAGCCCGCGAGGTAGGCGGCGCCCAGGCCCTCCTTGCCGGTGCGGTGCAGGACGTGCACCTGCTCGTCCTCTGCGGCCAGCTCGTCGGCGAGTTTGCCGGTGCCGTCGGGGCTGTTGTCATCGGCGATCAGGACGTGCGCCGCGGGCACGGACTCCCGGACACGGCCCACCACGGGCTTGATGTTCTCCGCCTCGTTGTAGGTCGGGATGATCACCAAGGTCGTGCCCAGAGGGCCGAACTTCCGCCCGCCGCCGTCGCTCACAGCTTCCCCTTAAAACTTCCGTCCACAGGGGGACCACCATAGCGAGCACCCCAGTTCACGCCGATAAGGCGCCCTGGATGAGCCGGGGAGGGCCGGAAACGAAACCAATCTCTGCGGATCGACGAGTACTGCGGATCGGGGCCGGGCGTCCTTCGGGCCGACCTGGGGCCCGCTGGCTGCGGGTCGACCTAAAGCCGTTGTCTACTGAACGCCCGGGCCCCACCCGGGTCGCACCTGGCCGACCGGCCGGAACGTTCCAGCGCCCCGTGGCGCGGGCGCTGGGCCTGGCTCCCAGTGGTGGTACGCCGGTGCGGCGCACCACCCCCTGACCCAGCTGCGTTCTACGACTGCCTGGACTTCCCCGGTCGAACCTGGAGGTGGTGGACCCGGCCGAACCTACCCGTCGACAGCCGCGCCTTGTCAACAGGCGTTCGACCTGCGGCTCTCTGCGAACTGCCCTGGTCAGCGCGGAGGATTCGCAGGTCGCGCGGGACCGTTCCGCCGCAAGATCGAAGTCGTGGCGCCCCGGTTATCACTCGTCCGGCCCTACGAAGACCGTCTGACCGAAGACCACCGTCCGCAGGCAGACCGGGAGTTGGCCCCCCGGGGAGAGGTCCGGCAGGCCGGGCGTTCCGGAGCGCGGATCGGTCGACCAGCGGGCCACGCGGTCGTCCGGCGCCTGCACGACCAGTTCGTCCGTACGCCAGACGGCGTAGTCGGCGGGAGCACCCGGGACGAGGATGCCCGCGTCGTCGCGGCCGACGGCACGCCAGCCGCCGCGCGTGTGGGCGGTGAACGCGGCGCGTACGGAGACACGGTGACCGGGCGTCCGGTGGAAGGCGGCGGCGCGGATCGTGCCCCACGGGTCGAGCGGGGTGACCGGGCTGTCGGAACCGAAGGCGAGGGGGACGCCGGCCTTCAGCAGGGCCGCGTACGGGTTGAGGGTGCGCGCCCGCTCCGCGCCGAGGCGGTCGGCGTACATGCCGTCCTCGCCGCCCCACAGGGCGTCGAAGGCGGGCTGTACGGAGGCGGTGAGGCCGAACTCCGCGAAGCCGGCCACTGTTTCGGGGGTGAGCATCTCGGCGTGCTCCACGCGGTGCCTGGCCGCGCGTACGCGCGCGAGGCCGACCTTTTCGGCGGCGCCGCGCATGCCGTCGACCACGGCGGTGACGGCGGCGTCCCCGATGGCGTGGAAGCCCGCCTGGAGGCCGGCCTCCGTACACGCCACTACGTGGGAGGCGATTTCTTCACTCGACATGTAGGCGGTGCCGTTGTGCGGCGCGTCTACGTAGGGCTCGTGCAGGCACGCCGTGTGGGAGCCCAGGGCGCCGTCGACGAACAGGTCGCCCGCGGCACCCAGCGCGCCGAGGGCGCGGGCGCGCTCGATGTCGCGGTCCGCCCAGTAGCCGGCCACCCGGGGGCCGGGCTCGGAGCGTGCGACGTCGAGCAGCCCGGTGAAGTCGTCCTCGGAGGAGATGTCGGGCCCGGCGCACTCGTGCACGGACCCGATGCCGAGCGACGCGGCGTGCTGGAGGGCGGCTCGCTGGGCTTCCGTACGTTGCTGGGGGCCGACGGCGGCGAGGGCGGCGGCGCGGACGGCGTGGTGGGCGGCGCGGGTGAGGGGGCCCTCGGGGTCGAACCCGGGGCGGTCGGCGACGCCGGGGACGAGGTCGAGGAGGGCGGTGCTGACGGCGGCCGAGTGCACGTCGATACGGGAGAGGTAGACGGGCCGGCCGGCCGTGGCCTCGTCGAGTTCGGCGCGGGTGAGGGCGGCGCGGTCGGGCCAGCGGGCGGCGTCCCAGCCGTGGCCGAGGAGGACGCGGTCGGTGGGGTTGGCCGCAGCGTGTTCCCGTACGAGGGTCAGGGCTTCGGTGCGGGTGCGGGCGGCCGTGAGGTCGAGACCGGTGAGGGCGAGGCCGGTCGACGTGGTGTGGACGTGGGCGTCGGTGAACGCGGGGGTCACCAGGGCGCCGTCGAGGTCGATCACCTCGTCCACGCCGTCCGTGAACGCGTCCGCCGCGCCCTCCGAGCCGACCCAGGCGACGTGGCCCGCCTCCACGACCATGGCGGTGGCGAAGGGGTCGGCCGGGCTGTGGATCTCGCCTCGACGCAGGAGGACGGTGCGGGGGCTGGGGGGCGTGCTCATGGTGACAGTTTCCCGTGTCCGCGGGGTGCGGGTGCGCCGGGGGTCGGGTTTGTCCGGGTGCACGCGCCTCAAGCCGGGGCGGAGCAGCGGGCTCCGCCCACCCCGTGAACCTAGATCCGCGGGGGACGCGCCTCGTACGGGGTCGAGAGGACCACCGTCGTGCGCGTGGAGACGCCGGCCAGGGAGCGGACGCGGGCCAGGAGGTTCTCCAGCTCGTGGGGCGTTTCGACCCGGACCTTGAGGATGTAGTTCTCGTCGCCGGCCACGCTGTGGCACGCCTCGATCTCGGGGACGCCCGCGAGGCGCTCCGCGATGTCGTCGGGGGCGCTCGGGTCGAACGGCTTCACCGAGATGAACGCGGTGAGCGGCAGGCCGACCGACTCGGGGTCGACGACCGCGGCGTAGCCACGGATCACGCCGCGCTGTTCGAGGCGGCGCACCCGCTGGTGCACCGCTGACGTGGACAGGCCCGTGGCCTTGCCCAGGTCGGTGTAGCTCATCCGCCCGTCCTTGACGAGCAGCTGCACAATCTGTCGGTCGAGCTCCTCCATGCCGCTGAACCTACCGGTCCCTTGATCCTCACGGATACCTGAAGGAACGAGATGGGCGATACGTCTACCGCTCGAAGGGCAAGCTCATTCGACATGTGACGAACACCACAGGCCTCGGGCCGTGTCCACCGGCATGAAGTGATTACCTCGACGAACAGCCGGGAAATGCTTGCTGTGGCCGAGGCCGCCACTCATGGACATCAGCGGCCGGCCCACCCGAGGGGGAGAATCCCATGCAGAGTGTGAAGCGTTCCGGACGTCCTGGCGCGCGCGGCCGCCAGCAGGCGATCGCCGAGCCCCAGCCGGAGGGCGTCGAACCCGACGCCTTCGACATGGCCGGGGACGATGGGGACGGGTACGAGACCTTTGAGATGTACCGCGTGGCCTGCCCCGACTGCGGCAAGGCCATCGCCCTTCTCGCGGAGGAGGACGTGCTGCCGGAGCACGCCCATGTGACGTCCCCCTGGGACCCGTTCGGGCTCACCGTCTGCGTCGGCAGCGGCAGGACCGTCACGGAGGCCCTGCCCACGGACGACCTGGTGGGCGCTCAGGAGCAGGACGCCGCCCTCCTGTTGACGCTCCCTCAGGGGCTCGACTGGCGCACCCAGCCCTTCTCGCACGCCGGCGGCGCCGGATCGCGCCCCATCCGGGTGCCCGACCAGCCCTACCGCCGGGCCGCCGCCTGACCCGAGCGACGGGTCCTACGACCTGTCGGCCCAGTAACTGCCCCGCACCATGGCCCGCAAGCTGTCATGGTGCAGGATCAGTGTGTCCGGGTCCGCGGGCGCGGTGGCCTCGCCGAAATGGATCTGCCGGTAGGCGACGCGGAGCATCACGGCGGCGTGTCGCAGGGCCGCGTAGAGCGTGTAGAACTCCATGTCGCGCGGGGTGTGGCCGGTGAGGCGCGCGTAGCGGGCCTCGACCTGTTCGCGGCGCAGGAAGTCCGGCAGGCCGCGCTGCCCGAAGGTCTCGGTCAGGTCCTGGAAGAAGCGGTGCAGATACACCGTCCAGCCGAGGTCGACCTCGCGCGGGGCGAGTGCGGCCATCTCCCAGTCGAGGACGGCGGCGGGTGCGAAGCCGTCCTGTTCATAGATGATGTTGCCGATGCGGGCGTCGCCCCAGTTGAGGACCGAGGGGCTCGGCTCCCGCGGCCACAGCTCCTCCAGGCGTGCGAAGGCGCTCTCGATGAGGGGCGAGGGGCTGCGACCCTCCACCACCCATGCGTAGTAGGCGCGTTGGGCGTCCACGTGGCGGCGCAGCGGGCTCCCCTCTCCGGGCAGTTCCAGGAAGGACGCCTCGGCCGCCGGCACGCCGTCGTGCAAGCGCGCCAGCACCCGGATACTCGCGTCCTCCAACCGCTCCCGCTCGTCGTCGGTCGCCTCGTGCAGCCAATTCCCCTCGTACGTATAGGGCATGACGTCGGGCGGCACGCGGCCCGCCACCCGCTCCATGACGAAGAACGGGGCGCCGAGCGGTCCCGCGTCCTCCTCGAGCCACAGCACGCGCGGCACCGGAAGCCCGGTGCGCTCGGCCGCGAGGCGCATCGTCCGGTACTGCCGCGGCATGTCGTACACCGGGAAGATCGTGTACGCCGACGGGTCCGCGGCCAGCCGCAACGCACAGGAGCGTACGGGCGGTTCGGGGTGCTCGATGTCGAAGAGCAGGGTCTCGCTCGACATGCCGTTGGACTCCGGGACGGTGACGTTCACCGCCTTCGCCCCGGGCAGCCGGCGGCCGAGCCAGGCGGTCAGGCGCCGGGCGATCTCCTCGGGCTCGCGGGTGGACGTGCGGGGCCTGGGCTGTCGCGGTGCTGTCGCCATCGCCGAACTCCCTGTCCGTGAAGGCCGTTGGGGGATGTCACGCGTTGTGGGAGCCGGTCAGGACCGGTCCGGGGCCACCGAGTCGAAGCCCGTGAAGCCGCTCGGGTCGTGGCGGCCGAAGGAGCCGTGTTCGAAGATGCCGTACCCGACCTGCCCGTCGAGCGTGAAGCGGGCCGCGTGGTCGATGACCCCGTAGGCGGCCCGCGGGTGGGCCGCCGGGTCGGCCAGGTCGTACGTCCGCCGGTCGCACCAGTCGTGGCCCTGCCAGGTGCCGTGCTGCCAGTCGTCGGCCGGCGGGTAGCCCGCGCCGACGGCGAGCGGGGAGGACGCGAGGATCTCCACGCCCATGTCGAGCGGTTTGCGGTCGACCGGGTCCATGAGGTGGATGACCGCGCGCTCGGGGTGGCGGGTGCCGGGGCGGTAGGTGATGTCGGTCTGTGGCCAGCCGAGTTGGCGGTCGCGGTGGCCCTCGCGGACGACCGTGGCGTCGTTCAGGGTGCGGTAGCCGTCGGCGTCCTCCTGGGTGATCACCATGAGGAAGCGGTCGTCGAAGCGGACCGGCGCCCAGATCCAGTGGAAGCCCTCGGTGGGGTACTCCTGCGCGAGCCGGCCGCCCTCCTCCCCCGGCACCGGCCGCACGCCCCAGCTCCGGTCCCGGGTCCCGGTCCAGTCGTCCAGCCGGACCTCCCGGCCCCCGATCCGCAGCCACCCGTCGCACCGCCCGGCCTGCACGAACCGCTTGCCCTCCAGGGTGAGCCGCGCCCCCTTGCGCTGCGTGTGGTGCGGCTCCCACAGGGCAGGGAAGTCGGCGCTCCAGTTGATCTCGTACGCGAGTCCGTCGGGGTCGTCCGGGTCGGCGGCGCAGCTGAGGATGAAGTCCTTGAGCGGGCGCTCGACCATGATGTGCAGCGGGCCGACGCGCATGCTCATCCGGGTGTCCTCGCTCAGGGCGTCGGACGCGCGGACCGCGTGCAGGGTGTCGCCGACGCGGAGAGTGGCGTACGCGTCGATCACGCCCAGGTTCGGGTAGACGCCGAGGCCGAGGATGAGCAGGAACTGGCCCTCGGGGTCGAAGAGATGGAAGATGCAGCGGTCGTAGGCGTTGCGGTCGCTGGTGGCGACGTGCTTCATCGACAGCGGCACCTGATGGATGGGCCACTCGTCGAAGGCGACGGGGCGGTCGGCGGTCTCGTCTGCGGCCACGGCAAACCTCCCTGGGAGCACGGTGGTTGACGTCGCCCGGAGGGGTACGGCCTGCCCGGCGGCGGAGTTGACGGTACGTCAGCAAGGCGTCGCTTGCCAGATGTTCGACCGGCCCATGCCACGCGTACGGGGTAGTCGCGAACTGACGCTCGAATTCGTCAACCAGTGACCCCGCCGATCCCTCTTTCGTTGAACGGGCATGACCTCGACGCAGACCTCGGCACCTGCGCCCACGGGACGACGCAGGCGCATCCTCGTGCCGGTTACCGCAGAATCGGTTCACCAGAGCCGACAGTCCCCCACGTCCCACCCGCTCCCCCAGGGCCAGCAGGCGCCACAGGAGCAGCGGCCCCAGCACCCGTCACAGGTTCAGCGCAATCCTCAGGCCGCACCGCCCCCGCGGCCCTCCGCGCCTCCGGGCGCACCGTCCCCGCAGCCGCCCGCGCTCCAGCCGGCGGGGCCGCAGCCGCTCCCCCGGCCGCAGCAGGCCCGGCCGCCCCAGGCGCCGCGCCCGCAGCCGCCCCAGCCGCGACCGCACAACCCGCCGATCTACCAGGCGATGGTGACGGCGTGGACCGAGCGCGGTAAGACGCTGCCGGGGCGTGAGGACCCGGAGTGGGCGCGCCTCATCGCGCCCACCGTGCGCACCGGGCAGTTCAGCGCGATGCAGAGCACCCGGCAGTAGGTCCCGCGGCGTCGCGGGGCTGGGCACGCACCCGGCCCCGCCCCTTCCACCGCGCTGCCTACTGCCGGCCACTCTCAGGACCGGCGAGGTGACGGGCGATGACCATGCGCTGGATCTGATTGGTGCCCTCGACGATCTGGAGCACCTTCGCCTCGCGCATCAGGCGCTCCACGGGGAAGTCGGCCGTGTAGCCGTACCCCCCGAGGACCTGCACCGCGTCCGTGGTGACCTTCATCGCGGCGTCCGTGCACAGCAGCTTCGCCATGGCGGCCTGCTTGGAGAAGGGCCTGCCCGCGTCCCGCAGCCGGGCCGCCGACAGGTACAAGGCGCGGCCGGCCTCTATCTGCGTGGCCATGTCCGCGAGCATGAAGCGCAAACCCTGGAAGTCCGCGATGGGCCGGCCGAACTGGGCGCGCCCCTTCGCGTACTCCACCGCCGCGTCGAGCGCGGCCTGCGCGACGCCGACCGCGCAGGCCGCGATCCCGAGGCGGCCCGAGTCGAGCGCCGAGAGGGCGATCTGGAAGCCCTGCCCCTCGTCCCCGAGGCGGCGCGCGTCGCTCACCCGCACCCCGTCCAGGTGGATTTGGGCGGTGGGCGAGCCCTTCATGCCCATCTTCCGCTCGGGCACCGCCGCGCTCAGCCCCGCCGCGTCACCGGGCAGCAGGAACGCCGTGATGCCGTGCGCGCCCTCGCCGCCGGTGCGGGCCAGGACCGTGTAGAAGTCGGCCACGCCGCCGTGGGTGATCCAGGCCTTCGTTCCCGTGAGCACCCACTCGTCGCCCTCGCGGATCGCCTTGGTGCGCAGGGACGCCGCGTCGGAGCCGGAGGACGGCTCGGAGAGGCAGTAGGCGCCGAGCAGACCGCCGCCCAGCATTGCGGGCAGGTGCTCGGTGCGCTGCTGCTTCGTCCCGAAGTTCGCGAGGGCGTGGCAGGACAGTGAGTGCACGCTGACGCCGAGGCCCACCGTGAGGCGGGCCGCCGCCAGCTCCTCCAGGACCTGGAGATAGACCTCGTACGGCTGCTCGCCGCCGCCGAACTCGGCGTCGTAGGGCAGTCCGAGCAGTCCCGACCCGGAGAGGAGCCGGAAGGTCTCGCGCGGGAAGCGGCCCGCCTCCTCGTCCTCGGCCGCGCGCGGGGCGATCTCCCGCTGCGCGATGTCGCGGACGAGCCGCAGCAGATCCTGAGCTTCGTCCGTCGGCAGCTGACGCTCGACTCCTGGCTCCGGCATGGCGACGCTCTCCTCCCTGGGCGGGCACTGCGGCGGCGGCCGCCGGGTGGGCGGGCGACGCCGGATGGTCACTGCCGGGCCGATGCTGCCCTTCCGGATCACGGAAAGCGCAGACCAAGCGGCCGCGGCGTGTTGAGTATTCCCGATCCGGAGCGCCCCGTCACTGGTTAACGACCGCTTACTCAAAGTTTTTCCGCGGCGGCGGAATTGGTTCGTACCATTGACCCCACTGGTCTAGTCCTTCTAATGTGCGGCGCGCAGGTCCACGGCACGAACCCCACGCTCCCCTCCCCCACGAGGAGACACGATGCTCAGACCGCACCTCCCCCGCAGAGGCCTCAAGGCCCTCTTCTCCGCCGCGTGTTGCGCCGCCCTCGGCGCAGGACTGCTCGTTGGCGCGGGCGGCGCCTCCGCACAACAGCAGAGCGACACCGAGCCGAAAGCGGCCGGGTCCAAGGTCGTCGGATACTTCACCGAGTGGGGTGTCTACGACCGGAACTACCACGTCAAGAACATCGAGACGTCGGGCTCCGCCGACAGGCTCACGCACATCAACTACTCCTTCGGCAACGTCCAGGGCGGCAAGTGCGCGATGGGCGATTCCTATGCCGCGACCGACAAGGCGTACACCGCGGACCAGTCCGTGGACGGCGTCGCCGACACCTGGGACCAGCCGCTGCGCGGCAACTTCAACCAGCTCCTGAAGCTGAAGAAGAAGCACCCGGACCTCAAGGTCCTCTGGTCCTTCGGTGGTTGGACCTGGTCCGGCGGCTTCGGCGAGGCGGCCAAGGACCCGGCCGCGTTCGCCCAGTCCTGCTACGACCTGGTCGAGAACTCCAAGTGGGCCGATGTCTTCGACGGCATCGACATCGACTGGGAGTACCCGAACGCCTGCGGCCTCACCTGTGACACGAGTGGGCGCGACGCGTACAAGAACCTGATGTCGGCGCTGCGTTCGAAGTTCGGCGGCGACTACCTGGTCACCTCCGCCATCCCGGCCGACGCTTCGGAGGGCGGCAAGCTGGACGCCGCCGACTACGCGGGCGCCGCCCAGTACGTCGACTGGTACAACCCGATGACGTACGACTTCTTCGGCGCCTGGGACGCGAAGGGGCCCACCGCCCCGCACTCGCCCCTGACCTCGTACGACGGGATCCCGAAGACGGACTGGCACACCTCGGCCACCGTCGCGAAGCTCAAGGAGATGGGCGTGCCCGCCTCCAAACTGCTGCTAGGGATCGGGTTCTACGGGCGCGGCTGGACCGGCGTCACCCAGGACGCTCCCGGTGGCACGGCGACCGGCCCCGCGGCCGGCAAGTACGAGCAGGGCATCGACGACTACAAGGAGCTCAAGAGCAAGTGCCCGGCCACCGGCACGGTCGGCGGCACCGCGTACGCGCACTGCGGGAACGACTGGTGGAGCTACGACACCCCGGGGACCATCGCCGGAAAGATGGACTACAAGAACCAGCAGGGCCTGGGCGGCACCTTCTTCTGGGAGCTGTCCGGTGACACCTCGGACGGCGAGCTGATCAAGGCGATCAACTAGCCCTACAGGTAAGGCGATGCGCTCCCCTGGTCGTACGCGCGCGTGCAGTCGTACGCGCGCGTGCGGTCAGGGGAGCACCGGCGCGGGGTACGAGGGTTCGAACTCCTCGATCACCCGCAGGGTTTCGCCGAGCGTGCGCACCAACAGGGCGCGCACCGTGTCCCGTTCGAGCTCGTGGTGGCCGATCCAGTCGAGCGTGATGCCCTCGACGCTGCACAGCCAGCCGAGCAGCGCCGTCCGCGCGAGCCGCGGCACCCGCGGCGTCCCGTACGCGGCCCGGGCGATGGTGGCGATCAGCGCGTCGCGCACTTCGTCCCTGATGGCCTGCACCTGGGCGTCGAAGCCCACACCGCCCGTGACGATCGTGCGGTACGCCGCCTGGTTCCGCTCCGCGTAGCGCAGATACCCCTCGACCGTGCGGTGCACCCGCTCCACGGGGGCCAGGTCACCGACGCTGCTCGCACCGTCGACGAGTTCGCCGACGGACTCCTCGATGATCGCCAGGTAGTAGCCGCGCTTGGACTCGAAGTAGTAGTAGATCAACCCCTTGGCCACGCCCGCGTGCTGCGCTATGTCGTCCATGGACAACGCGTCGTAGGACGTGTCGGCGAACAACTTCCGTCCGATGGCGATGAGTTCGGCGCGGCGGGTGGCGGAGCGTTCGGTGCCGCGCACCCGCTGGTGGCTAGTCTTCAATTCCGGCCCTGGTCTCGGACTCCTTGCGAATGCCGCAGTATGGCACTTTCCGAGGCGCCCTCACGCCTGCGCGGCGGAGGCCGTGGCGGCGAACGTCACGTCGCACCGGGCGACGGACCGGTCACATCAGGCCGAGCTGTGTGACGAGCATCGCGAGGACCACGACGAAGGTCCAGCCCAGGACGTGTTCGAGGATCTTCGGCCCGTTGTCGTCGGGCCCGCCGGTGCGGGTGCGCGCGGCGGGCGTGGAAGCGGCGGCGGAATGTGCGGTCATGGGTGTCTCGCTCGGGTCGCGGTGATGGTCCTGACTCCCCCGGCTGCGCCCCAGGGTCCTGTGGCGCCTTCTCCACCTTGCCATCGGATCGCCGCCGCGCCGCAGAGAGCTTGGTCACGTACAACCGGGCCGCCGCGTCGTGCGTCCCACACAGCGACGCGTTCCGTCCGACCGGAAGGTTCCCGATGAGTGCGTACCGGACTTCACGCCGCAGAACCCGTCTCGTCCTCGCCGCGGCGATCACCGTCACCGCGGCGCTGACCGGCCCGGCGGCCGTCTCCCGGGCGGCCACCGACAGCCCGACGCCGGGCGCCGCGGGCCTCGGCGACCCGATGTTCCCGCTCGACGGGAACGGGGGCTACACCGTGCGCCACTACACGCTCGACTTCGACTGGCAGGCGCCGAGGACCCCCTTCGCCGCCACCACCACCGTCAAGGCCACGGCGACGCAGGCGCTGTCCCGCTTCGACCTCGACTTCGCCGGCAACGAGCTGCATTCGGTGACCGTGAACGGCCGCGCCGCCCAGACCCGGCGCGAGGGCGACGAGCTGATCATCACGCCCGCCTCACCGATCCCCAAGGGCAGCACCTTCACCGTCAGGGTCCGGTACACCGCCGACCCCACGCAGGTGCGCCACCGCGACGACGCGATCGAGGACTACGGCTGGATCCCGACGCCCGACGGGACGGTCCTGTACCCGCAACCCAACGGCGCCAAGATGATCTTCCCGTCCAACGACCACCCGAGCCGGCGCGCCCCCGTCACGTTCCGCGTGACGACACCGGCCGACCGTACGGCCGTCGCGAACGGTCGCCTCGTCGACCGCACCGAGCGGAGCGACGGGCGGGTCCGCTGGACGTACGACTCCGAGCAGCCGATCGCGGCGCAGCTGGTCCAACTGGCCATCGGGAAGTTCACGTTGATCGACAGCAAGGGCCCGGGCGGGCTGCCGCTGCGCGACGTCGTGCCGGACGCGCTCGTCGCGCCGACCAAGCAGTACCGCGATCTGACACCCGACCACCTGGCGTGGCTGCGCGAGAAGTTGGGCCCCTATCCCTTCAACCGGTACGGCGTCCTCGTCGGCGACACGGACCTCGGGGTGGCCCTGGAGACGCAGACGCTGTCCCTCGTCCCGAAGGCGGATCTGCTCGGTACGAAGGTCGACGCCGAGCGCAATCTCGTCCACGAGCTGACCCACCAGTGGCTCGGCGACAGCGTCGGGATCGCCACCTGGTCCGACCTGTGGCTGAGCGAGGGCCACGCCCGCTTCTACGAGCGCTGGTACTCCGAGGAGCACGGCGGCGACAGCTTCGAGGCCGCGATGAGGACGGCCTACGAGAACCACGACCAGTGGCGCCACGACTACGGCGCCCCCGCCGAACCCACGGAGCCGAACCTCTTCAAGCGGATGCGCTACGACGGCTCGGCGCTCGTCCTGTACGCGCTGCGCGAGCAGGTCGGCGCGGAGACCTTCGCGAGGATCGAGCAGGCGTGGGTCACCCAGTACCGGGGCAAGACGGCGTCGACGGCCGACTACATCAAGCTCGCCTCGAAGGTGGCGGGCCGCGACCTGACGGGCTTCCTGCGCCCGTGGCTGTTCGGCTCCAAGACCCCGCCGATGCCGGGCCACCCCGACTGGGTGGTGCTACCCGTCACGGGGTGACGCGGTCGGCGCCTTCCCGAAAGTCCTGCCGGACCCCGCTGCTCAATCGCCGCAGGGGCTATTTATAGCCCCTGCGGCGATTGAGCAGCGGGGTCCGGGGCGGAGCCCCGAGTTTTTAGCGGACCCCCACCGCGGCCAGCGCCTTGCGCTGCTTCTCGGTCGGGTGGGCCGGGAAGTACAGGTAGCAGACGCCACCGGTGCCGGAGACGACCTTGCCGGTGGCGTTGTAGCGCTTGGTCCGCAGCCAAATGTTCTCCCACTCACGCCTCTTGTAGACGCGGCGGACCGCGGCATCGCTGGGTGAGGCCGGGTCGTTGGCGATGATGTCGCCGTCAGCAGTGAAGCCGATGACCGTCATCAGGTGTCCCGAGGTGCCATAGCCCGCGCCGGTCAGCTCCTCCTTGAGGAACGACTGGGACGTTATGGCCGGGATACCGGCCGCGATCAGCTTCTCCAGGTCCGTGAGGGAGGAGAGGCGGGTGACGACGCCCTGTAGATCCTTGTACGTCGCCGCGTACGCCGCGTTGAACGGCCAGTTGCCACAGCCCTCGTACTGGTAGTCATACGTATAACGCGCCGCATGGCAGACCTGCGGATCGGCGTACGAGGGGTCCACCCAGGCGAGCTGTTCGGGCGTCGGCTTGCGGCCCCAGTACTCGATGATCATCTGCGAGGACGTGGGGCTGCACCAGGCCTCTCCCCCGTTGTCGTACTCGGGGTACTGGCCGACGTGGATGTTCTGCGAGTAGCGCGGGACCCTCAACTCCTTGGCGAGGCCCGGCGTGGACGCGGGGACCGTGAACCGGTCCGGGACGTCCGAGCCCATGGCGCCCAGGCGCCACACCGTCGGCGCCGCCTTCGAGCCGGGCGCGCGCAGCAGCCTCAGACGCAGCCGGTACGAGACCAGGCGCAGGCCCGAGGCCGCGTCGTCGATGGAGAACGTGTCCGTCCAGATGCTCGACTTCCCGTCCGACTGGTCGTCCACGGACGTGCGGCGGATGTCGGCGTCCTTGTCGTCGCCCGCCGTCCAGCGGCCCATCACGTACCAGGGGGTCGTGGCGCCGTCCGTGTAGGTGCCCTGGAGTTCGATCTGGATCCAGGTGGCCTTCGGGGTGTGCGCGTTCCAGGACGCGACGACCTCGGTGGCGGGGACCGAGAGCGCGTGGACCGGGGAGAGCCACTCGGCGTACTCCCACTCGGCCGTCTTGTTCAGGTGCGGATCCTTGTACGTCGTCGTGCCGGCGGGCGCGGCGATCGTCACGCCGGGGCGCGCGCCACCTACGACGCGCGTGCCGTGCGCGGTGCCGGAACGCCAGTCGACGGACGTCGTCCAGGTGCGGTTGTCCACGGGGCGGTTCACCGCCTTCCGTGCGGTCTGTGCGGACTGCTGCGCGGGCGCGGCGGCGCGCGCGGAGCCCGTCGCGGCCGTCGCGGCGAGCGCCGCGCCCGCGGCCGCCACGAGGACGGTTCTCCGGGAGAGCGGGGAGGGGGTTTCGGGTCGGGTCATCGGCTGATCCCTCGGTCGTCGGTTCTGAGGACGTGACGGAGACGGAGACTGACGTGACAGAGTGCGCCAACTATGGCCGCCGGGGCGGGATTTCCACCAGCGTTCCGCAACGGGTCACCGGCACGAATATTGGTCTTCACCACTGGCATGACCTGCGGCGGCGCGCGCGAAACCGATCCGGGCGGCGTCGTACCCTTGCGGCCGTGAGCTACCACCATGTGCCCCTCGCCGACTGCGCCGACCGGATCCGCCGACTGCCGCCGTCCTGCGGCCCCGTGCGGCTCGTCGGCATCGACGGGCACGCGGGTTCCGGCAAGTCGACCTTCGCGGTGCGGCTCGCGGAGGCGCTCGGCGGGGCGCCCGTCCTGCGGCTCGACGACCTCGCGAGCCACGACGCGCTCTTCGCGTGGACCGAGCGGCTGCGCGCCCAGGTCCTCGGCCCGCTCTCCCGCGGCGCGGCCGCGCACTACGAGACGTACGACTGGCACGCCCGCCGCTACACCGCCACGCGCGAACTCCCGGCGGCGGATGTCGTCCTGATCGAGGGCGTGGGGGCCGGGCGGAGCGAACTTCGGCCGGAACTCGCGATGTTGATGTGGCTCGACATGACCGGCGAGGCCGCGTGGGCGCGCGGACGGGCGCGGGACGGAGAGGCGCAGCGAGAGTTCTGGGACGGCTGGATCCCAGCGGAGCGGGAGCACTTTCAAGTGAACCCGTCCCTCCCCTTCGCGCACTTTTTGGTACGTGAGTGTTCAGAGGGATATGAGGTGCGCGAAGGGCCCGGTGGGATCCCACCCTTGAAGGGGATCGTCACTTACGGTGATGGACCGCCAGCGGTGCGGTGAACCTGTGGAAACGGCCTTCCGCCACTTTCCGCGAGAGCCTCAACTCTGCTTGACCGAGGGGCCGTACAGGACTTACGTTCTCAATGTGCGGCCTTTCGGGACCGCCTACAGACGCGAGGCCCCCGGTTGTTCCCCCGTGATCGGGGGCTTCGTTCTGCCCACAATTCCCCTTCCCGGCTGCACCGAGGCGCGCTTCGCTCACCCTGGGTCACCATCCGGCACCGCGCTCACCTGCGCCGAATCCCCCCGCTCGTGCCCCGATCCGACCGGGTCGCGCCCTACGGCCGAGCGCACCCCCGCAGGTACGATGCCCTCGGTGCGGTCTACGGACGGCTCGCTGTCCGCATCGTGACAACTCCCGTCCATGACAGAGCGGTTCATCGGGGGCACGGTTTGTGGGGGACGTGATGGACTTCGGCACCGGTGCACAGGCCGGCCCGGCCGACCTCGCCTGGCTGCGAGGCGTCGACGCCTACACCATGGGCGCCTATCCGCAGGCGGAGGACGAATTCCGCACCGCGGTACGGATGGACCCGGGGATGGCCGACGGCTGGCTCGGGCTGCACGCCCTGCGCGTCGACACGACGACGGCGCTGCTGCGCATGTTCCGGCACCGCGACCGGTTCGGGGAGCAGCGCGTGCGCCACCGGCGCACCCTCAACTCCTGGTACTGGCTGGGCTGGTGGGTGCAGCCGGTGCTCGAGCACCCGCGCGATCTGCTGCTCGCGCACGCCTCGCACTGGCTGGACGGGCGCCATGTCCCGGACCTGGACCGGGCGCTCGCCACCCTGCCGCCGTTCGACGCGGATCCACAGGTGCGGTTCCTGCATGCGTGCCGCTCGTACCTGGTGAAGGACTGGGATCAACTGGTCCGGCACACCGATCCGTTGACCGACGACCCGATGCTCGGCATCGAGGCCGGGCTCTTCGGCGGCATGGCCCGGGTGCGCCTGGAGATGTACGGGCAGGCGGAGCCGCTGCTCTCCTCGGCCCTGATGCGCTGTCGCAGCGAGCAGCCGCAGCGCAAGGAGCTGCGCTACTGGCTGGCCAGGGCCCATGAGGGCACCGGGCGTTCGGCGGCCGCGCTCCCCCTGTACAGGGCGGTGCACCGGGTCGACCCCGCCTTCATGGACACCTCCGCGCGGCTCGCGGCGATCGCCGAGGGGGACGGGTACGGGGACTTCGGCGACGGGTCCGATCCGATGCCGCTGTCCATGACGGGGTACCAGGACGGGCTCGACGGCGACACGGGCGATCCGCTGTACGAGAGCGACGGGCGCGACCTGAAGGTGACCGATCCCGATCTGCCGCCCCCCGGTGCCGCGGCCGCCGACGACGCCGACATGGTGCGGGAGAAGGTCGTGGTGCCGGTGCCCGCGCCGCCGCCGGTCAGCAGCACGGACCCGGTGCTCCTGGAGGAGGCGCTCACCGAGCTGGAGCGGATGGTCGGCCTGGAGCCGGTGAAGCGTCAAGTGAAGGCACTGTCCGCCCAGTTGAACATGGCGCGGCTCCGGTCCGGGCAGGGGCTTCCGGTCCAGCCTCCGAAGCGGCACTTCGTGTTCTCCGGGCCCTCGGGTACGGGCAAGACGACCGTGGCGCGGATTCTCGGACGGGTCTTCTACGCGCTCGGGCTGCTCGGCGGGGACCATCTCGTGGAGGCGCAGCGGGCGGACCTGGTGGGCGAGTATTTGGGGCAGACCGCCGTCAAGGCCAATGAGTTGATCGACTCGGCGCTCGGTGGGGTGCTGTTCGTCGACGAGGCGTACGCGCTGTCCAACTCCGGCTACGGGAAGGGCGACGCGTACGGCGACGAGGCGCTTCAGGTGCTGCTGAAGCGGGCCGAGGACAACCGGGATCACCTCGTGGTGATCCTCGCCGGGTATCCGGAGGGGATGGACCGGCTGCTCGCCGCCAACCCCGGGCTCTCGTCGAGGTTCACGTCGCGGGTCGACTTTCCGTCGTACCGGCCGCTGGAACTCACCTCGATCGGGGAGGTGTTGGCGGCGGAGAACGGGGATGTGTGGGACGAGGAGGCGTTGGACGAGTTGCGGTCCATCGCCGGGCATGTCGTCGATCAGGGGTGGATCGACGAGCTCGGGAACGGGAGGTTCCTGCGGACGCTGTACGAGAAGTCGTGCGCGTATCGGGACCTTCGGCTCACCGGATATGTGGTCGAGCCCACGCGGGATGATCTGGCGACGTTGCGGTTGCCGGATCTGATGCAGGCGTATGGCGAGGTGTTGTCGGGGAGGGGGCCGTCCGCCGGGTGACTCTCGGCACCGTGGTTGACGTCACGGGGCTCCGCCCCGGACCCCGCGCCTCAAACGCCGGCGGGGCTGGATCGCCTCAATCGCCGGCGGGGCTTGATATTTCAAGCCCCGCCGGCGATTGAGGCGCATCTTTCAAGCCTCTGCGGCGATTGAGCAGCGGGGTACGGGGCGGAGCCCCGGTCTTTTCGGGCCCGCAGGGGGCTTGGGGTGGGGTTACGCCAGGGCCTCCTCGCGGGTGCGGGCCAACGGGACGCGGGGCTGGGGCGACTCGCGGTGGGCCGGGTCTCTGACCTCGCCGACCAGGAGTTCCAGGACGTCCTCCAGGGCGGCCAGACCGAGTACACGGCCGGAGGCGTCCGCGACCTGGGCCAGGTGGGTGGCCGCGCGGCGCATCACCGTGAGGGCATCGTCCAGCGGGAGTTCCGAACGAAGCGTCGCCATGGGGCGCCAGAGCTGCTGCGGCACCGCGCGGTCCACGTCGGGGCCGTCGATCAGGTCGAGGACGTCCTTGACGTGGAGGTAGCCCATGAAGGCGCCGTCGTCGGAGCAGAGGGGGAAGCGGGAGTACCCCGTGCGCCCCGTCAGCTCGATGATCGCGGCCGGAGTGACCGCGGGGCCGACCGTCACCAGTGAGGCGCGGTCGATCAGGACGTCCGTCACCGGGCGGGAGCCCAGTTCCAGGGCGTCCCCCAGGCGCTCCTGCTCCTCCGGGGCCAGCAGGCCCGCCTGGCCCGAGTCCTCCACGAGACGGCCCAGCTGCACGCTGGTGAAAACCGCGTCCACCTCGTCCTTGGGCTCTACCCGGAACAGCCTGAGGATCAGACGGGCGCAGGCGCCGAGGGCGATCGTGACCGGCTTGCAGAGGCGGGCGAAGGCGACGAGGCCGGGGCTGAACCACAGCGCCGTCCTCTCCGGGGCCGCCATCGCGAGGTTCTTCGGGACCATCTCGCCGATGACGAGGTGGAAGAAGACCACGGCCACGAGCGCGATCGCGTACCCCAGGGGATGGATCATGCCGTGCGGGACGTGGACCGCTTCGAAGAGGGGCTCCAGGAGGTGGGCCACGGTCGGTTCGGCCACCGCCCCCAGGGTCAGCGAGCAGATGGTGATGCCGAACTGGGCCGCCGCCATCATCTGCGGCAGGTGCTCCAGGCCGTACAGGACCTGCTTGGCCCGCTTGCCGGGGATGGGTTCGATCTGGCTTCGGCGGACCGAGACCAAAGCGAATTCGGCTCCTACGAAGAAGCCGTTGGCGAGGACCAGCAGGGCCGCGAAGACGAGTTGCAGCGCGCTCATCGGGCCGCCTCCAGGAGCGCCGGCTTCGGGGTGTCCGACGTACGTACGATGCGGACGCGCTCGGCCCGGTAATGGTCGACGGCGCGTACGGAGAGGCGCCAGCCGGGAAGTTCGGCCTTGTCGCCGGGGGCCGGGATACGGCCCAGGAGATCGGCGACGAGCCCCGCCACCGTCTCGTACGGGCCCTCGGGGACGTCGAGGCCTATGCGGCGCAGGATGTCGACGCGGCAACCGCCGTCCGCGTCCCAGGCGGGCCGGCCGTCCTCGGGCGGGGCGACCGCCAGTTGGGGCAGGTCGAGCCCGTCGTGCTCGTCGCGGACCTCGCCGACGAGCTCCTCCACGATGTCCTCCAGGGTGACGACCCCGGCCGTGCCGCCGTACTCGTCGACGACGACGGCGATCGGCTGCTCGCTGCGCAGCCGGGCCAGCAAGGGCTGTACGGGGAGGGTCTCGGGGACGAGCAGCGGTGGTTGCGCGATGCGGCCGACCGGCGTGCGCAGCCGTTCGTGCGCGGGCATCGCGAGGGCGTCCTTGAGGTGGACCATGCCGATGATCTCGTCGATCCGCTCCCGGTAGACCGGGAAGCGGGACAGGCCCGTGGCACGGGTCAGGTTGACGACGTCCTCGGCGGTCGCGGACGCCTGCAGCGCGCTGACCTTCACGCGCGGCGTCATGACGTGCTGCGCGGTCAGTTCGGCGAGGGACAGGGTGCGGACGAACAGGTCGGCCGTGTCCTGTTCCAGTGCGCCCGCCTGGGCGGAGTGCCTGGCCAGGGAGACCAGTTCGCCGGGGGTGCGGGCAGAGGCGAGTTCGTCGGCGGGTTCGACGCCGAGTGCGCGCACGAGGCGGTTGGCGACGGTGTTCAACAGGGCGATGACCGGGCGGAACAGGCGGGCGAAGACCGTCTGGGGGCCGGCCACGAAGCGTGCCACCTGAAGGGGCTTCGACACCGCCCAGTTCTTCGGCACGAGTTCGCCGATCACCATCTGCACGGCGGACGCGAGCAGCATGCCGGCGACGACGGAGAGGCCGCCGACGGCGCCCTCGGGCAGGCCGATGGCCGTGAAGGGGCCGCGCAGCAGCTCGGCGAGGGCCGGTTCGGCGAGCATGCCGACGACCAGGGAGGTGATGGTGATGCCGAGCTGGGTGCCGGAGAGCTGGAAGGACAGCTGCTTGAGGCTGTTGACGACAGTGCGGGAGCGCTTGTCGCCGGCGGCCGCGGCCTTCTCGGCGTCGGGGCGCTCCACCGTGACGAGGCCGAATTCGGCCGCCACGAAGAAGCCGTTGGCGAGGATCAGGAGGAAGGCGGCCGCAAGGAGCAGCAACGGGATGGTCATGCCGCCGCCTCCGGGGACATCGGCGCGCGGGGCGCGCCTTGTCGGGAGGGGGCGGCGCAGGTACTACCGGACGATCCGTCCATCGCTGGAGGGAGTCACTCCTCGGTTCGCAGGGAGCCCTTGGCTCCGCCTGGTGGCGGGTCGAGGGCGGGGCGGCACTTGTGGCGTGCCCCGCCACCAGATTAATCAAGCCGGGGGCCGATGTGTCAGGGGCTGCGCCCGCTGGAGTCACCGGCGCCGTGGTCGACGTCCCGGGGCTCCGCCCCGGACCCCGCTGCTCAATCGCCGCAGGGGCTTGATCTATCAAGCCCCGCCGACGTTTGAGGCGATCAAACCTCGCCGGTGTTTGAGGCGCGGGGGCTTGAATGATGGGTCTCCGTCAGGGCGCGGAGCGCTTTCGCGTCGCGGATGGCGGAGGCCTTGGCCATGCCGGGCTGGATGCCCATCGCGGCCATGCTGGTGCCGTCGGTGAGGTCGAGGAAGACCCAGGGGTCGCCGGGGCGCAGGTTGACCTTGACGATCTCCGCCCAGGACAGGCGGCGGCTGCGCGCCACGTTGACCACCGTGACGCCCTCGGCGTCGGCGTCGATCCTGGGCCGGGCGAGCAGCCAGAGCACGCCCCAGAACAGCGCACCGGTGAAGACGAAGCTGGCCTTCTCCCCCGGGCTCAGGCCTCCGAGCAGGAGCGCGACGATCGTGATCACCACGAAGGACGCGGCACCGAGCGTGTGCAGGACGGCGCGAGTGCGGCCCGGCCGGAAGGTGACGGGCAGGCTGGGCTGGTCGGGCATGGTCGACGTCCTCAGAGGCGGCAGGCGTGGATGGCCGTGGTGAGGATGGCCCGCGCGCCGAGGGCGTACAGGTCGTCCATGATCCGCTGCGCGCCCTTCGCCGGGACCATGGCGCGCACCGCGACCCAGCCCTCATTGTGGAGAGGGGAGACCGTCGGGGACTCCAGGCCGGGGGTGAGCGCGACCGCCTTCTCCAGGTGCTCGGCGCGGCAGTCGTAGTCCATCATCACGTACGTCCGGGCGACGAGGACGCCCTGGAGGCGGCGCAGGAACTGCTCGACCTTCGAGTCGGACGACTCGTCCGCGGACTCGCCCTTGTGGCGGATCACGCAGGCCTCGGACCGCATGATCGGCTCGCCGAAGACCTCGAGGCCGGCGTTGCGCAGCGAGGTCCCCGTCTCGACGACGTCGGCGATCGCGTCGGCGACGCCGAGCTCGATGGCGGTCTCGACGGCGCCGTCGAGGTGCACGACGTTGGCCTCCACGCCGCGCTCGGCGAGGTACTTGGCGACGATGCCCTCGTACGACGTGGCGATCGTCCGGCCCGCCAGGTCCGCGAGGTCCTTCACGGCTCCCGGACGCGAGGCGAACCGGAAGGTCGAGCGGGCGAAGCCGAGCGGCAGGATCGTCTCGGCCTCGGCGCCGGAGTCGATCAGCAGGTCCTCGCCGGTGATGCCGATGTCGAGCTTGCCCGAGGACACGTAGATCGCGATGTCCTTGGGGCGCAGGTAGAAGAACTCGACCTCGTTGTCCGGGTCGACCGTGACGAGTTCCTTGGACTCCTTGCGCTGCCGGTACCCGGCCTCATGCAGCATGTCCGACGCAGGCCCTGAGAGTGAACCCTTGTTGGGGACGGCGATGCGCAGCATGAGGTCGGATTCCTTTGCGTAAGGGGTGAGTTGCGGATGGGGAGGCGGGTACGCGGGCCTAGAGGTGCGCGTACACGTCGTCGAGGGAGATGCCGCGGGCGACCATCATCACTTGGACGTGGTAGAGGAGCTGCGAGATCTCCTCCGCGGCGGCGTCATCGCTCTCGTACTCGGCGGCCATCCAGACTTCGGCGGCCTCCTCGACGACCTTCTTGCCGATGGCATGGACGCCCTTGCCGACCAGTTCAGCGGTGCGGGAAGTGGCGGGGTCGCCGGTGGCTGCCTTGTGCTGGAGCTCGGTGAAGAGCTCCTCGAACGTCTTATTGGACATGGTGGCGTCTACTTTACGCGTCCCGGGGCCGCGCTCAGCGCCAGGGCTCGGCGATGGTGCGCAGCGTGGTCGCGGTGGCGACGGCCGCGGTGACCGCCTCGTGCCCCTTGTCCTCGCGGGAGCCCTCGATGCCGGCGCGGTCGAGCGCCTGCTCCTCGGTGTCGCAGGTCAGCACGCCGAAGCCGACGGGGACGCCGGTGTCGATGGTGACCTGCGTGAGGCCGTTCGTCACGCCCTGGCAGACGTACTCGAAGTGCGGGGTGCCGCCGCGGATGACGACGCCGAGCGCGACGATCGCGTCGTAGCCGCGGCCCGCCAGGACCTTGGCGACGACCGGCAGCTCGAAGCTGCCGGGGACGCGCAGGACGGTGGGCTCGCTGATGCCCAGCTCGTTCAGGGCGCGCAGGGCGCCGTTCACGAGTCCGTCCATGACCTGCTCGTGCCACTGGGCCGCGATGACGGCCACGCGCAGGTCGCCACAGTTCTTCACGCTCAGTTCGGGTGCACCCTTGCCGCTCACGCGCTTCTCCTCGTACGTACGTAACTGAAAACAGATGGCTTACTGGTTGTTGCAGGCCGACGTCCGCGGGGCGTCCAGCCACGGGAGGTCGTGGCCCATGCGGTCCCGCTTGGTGCGCAGGTAGCGCAGGTTGTGCTCGCCCGCCGTGACGGGCATCGGCTCCCGCTCGGCGACCTTGAGGCCGTGGCGGGTGAGGGCCTCGGTCTTGTCGGGGTTGTTGGTCATCAGGCGCAGGCTGCGCACACCGAGGTCGCCGAGGATCTGGGCACCCGCCGCGTAGTCGCGGGCGTCGGCGGGCAGGCCGAGTTCCAGGTTGGCGTCGAGGGTGTCGCGGCCCTGCTCCTGGAGCTCGTACGCGCGCAGCTTGGAGACGAGGCCGATACCGCGGCCCTCGTGTCCGCGCAGGTAGACGACGACGCCGCGGCCCTCATCGACGATGCGGCGCATGGATTCCTCCAGCTGGGGGCCGCAGTCGCAGCGCAGCGAGTGGAACACGTCGCCGGTCAGGCACTCGGAGTGGATCCGGGCGAGGACCTCCTCGCCGTCGCCGAGCTCGCCGTGCACGAGGGCGACGTGCTCGACGCCGTCGACCGTGGAGCGGTAGCCGTAGGCCGTGAAGTCGCCGAAAGCGGTGGGGAGTTGGACGGTCGCCTCGCGCTTGACCGTGGGCTCGGAGGTGCGGCGGTAGTCGATCAGGTCCTTGATGGAGATGATCGTCAGGCCGTGCCTGCGGGCGAACGGGACGAGCTCGGGCAGGCGCAGCATCACGCCGTCCTCGCCCGCGATCTCCACGATGGCGCCGGCCGGGCGCAGGCCCGCGAGCCGGGCGAGGTCGACGGCGGCCTCGGTGTGGCCGTCGCGGACGAGCACGCCGCCTTCCTTGGCGCGCAGCGGGAAGATGTGGCCGGGGCGGACGAAGTCGCCGGGCTCGCTCGCGCCCGAGGCCAGGAGCCGGAGCGTGGCCGCGCGGTCGGCGGCCGAGATGCCGGTCGTCACGCCGTGCGCGCCGGAGGCGTCGACGGAGACGGTGAACGCGGTCTGCATCGACTCGGTGTTGTTGCCGACCATCTGCGGCAGTTCGAGCCGGTCGAGCTCGGTGCCCTCCATGGGGGCGCAGATCAGGCCGCGGCACTCGCTCATCATGAACGCGACGATCTCGGGCGTGATCTTCTCGGCGGCGACGACGAGGTCGCCCTCGTTCTCCCGGTCCTCGTCGTCGACGACCACGACGGGGCGTCCTGCGGCGATGTCGCGGACGGCCATCTCGACCGGGTCGAGGGACAGGTCCTCGACCTCGTAGAGGTTGGGTGCCGTGCTCATGCGCGGGCTCCTTCCAGGGCCGGGGCGGTGGAAGCGGCCGCGCGGGAGCGCAGCCACCAGTCGCGCATGCCCCACAGGACGAGCGCGCCGTAGATGACGTAGACGAAGCCGGAGAAGGCGAAGCCGTTGGCGAAGTTCAGGGGGACGCCGACGAGGTCGACGAGCAGCCAGGCGAACCAGAACTCGACCATGCCGCGGGCCTGGGCGTACATCGCGACGACGGTGCCGACGAAGATGTACGCGTCCGGCCACGGGTCCCAGGAAAGCGTCGGGAACGCGGTGAACAGGCCGCCCACGGCGAGCGTGCCGACGGCGGCGGCGCCAAGCAGGTAGCCGCGCTCGCGCCAGGTGGCGAAGCGGACGGCGATGGAGCCGTCCTGCGCCTGGCCCTTGCCGCGGTTCCACTGCCACCAGCCGTAGAGGGCGACGACGATGACGACGAGCTGCTTGCCCGCGCTGCCCGAGAGGTGGGCGGTGGCGAAGGCGGTGAGCAGGATCGCGCCGGATATCAGCTGGGCGGGCCAGGTCCATATGGAGCGGCGCCAGCCGAGCGCGAGGGCGATGAGGCCGATGGTGTTGCCGATCATGTCGGACCAGAGGATGTGCTGGCCGAAGATCGTGAACGCTTCGGTGTTGAGCCAGTTCACCGGGCACCGCCCTGGGTTCCGAGCATCCGCTCCACGTACTTCGCGATGATGTCGACCTCGAGGTTGACCGGGTCGCCTGCCTGCTTCACGCCGAGCGTGGTCAGGGCGAGGGTGGTGGGGATGAGGCTGATGGTGAAGTAGTCGTCGGCGGCCTCGACGACCGTCAGGCTCACGCCGTCGACGGTGATCGAGCCCTTCTCGACGACGTACTTCGACAGCTCGGCCGGGAGCGAGATCTTGACGATCTCCCAGTGCTCGGAGGGGGTGCGGTCGACGATCGTGCCGGTCCCGTCGACGTGGCCCTGCACGACGTGCCCGCCGAAGCGGCCGTCGGCGACCATCGGCCGTTCGAGGTTGACGCGGGAGCCCGTGGTGAGCGCGCCGAGGCTGGAGCGCTTGAGGGTCTCGGCCATGACGTCGGCGGTGAACTCGTCGCCCTCGTGCTCGACGACGGTCAGGCACACGCCGTTGACGGCGATGGAGTCCCCGTGCCCGGCGCCGTCGGTGACGACGGGGCCGCGGACGCGGAAGCGACAGGCGTCGTCAAGGTTCTCGACGGCGGTGATCTCGCCCAGCTCTTCGACGATTCCGGTGAACACTTCCCGGGTCCTCCCTTTTCGGGCCTGGACTCCGGGGCACTGTCGTACGACGACGACAGAACGTACGGACTGTGACACCTGGGGCGACGCCGCGGTCGACACCGGTCCCCTTGAGGGACCGCTGAAACAGCCGGCGACGCGCACTCACGTGCCCGCCCGCCGCGCACTGCCTCCCATCCGGACTTTAACCGTCGGTCCAGGAATTTCACCTGGTCAACCGGCCACAGGTTCGTGGCCGGGTCGCGGACTGTAACCGCCGGTTCGGACTTTCACCGACCCCGGAGTGCGCTGCTTCTGGTACAGGGCCAGTCTGCCACGTCTCCTCGACCTGCACGCATGCGAATGCTGTGGGCTGACTCACAGGCCGTGGCGCTGGTTTTCGCCCGTCCACGGGAATACGCCGCCGTTCTGGCAGTCTGAGGGCGTGACCAGCACGCAACCACCCACCGAACACGCGGACCGTGCCGCCGAGTTCGAGAGCCACAGGCCCCGGATGTTCGGTCTCGCCTACCGGATGCTCGGCTCCGCCGAGGAAGCCAAGGACGCGGTGCAGGACGCGTATCTGCGGTTCGGCGCCACCGAGCCGGGGGCCGTCGAGCACGTCGGCGCCTGGCTCGCCAAGGTCGTCACGAACCTCTGCCTGAACCGCCTCTCGTCGGCCCGCGTCCAGCGGGAGCGGTACGCGGGCCCCTGGCTGCCCGAACCCGTCCTCACCTCGGACGGCACCCTCGGCCCGCTGGAGTCGGCCGAGCAGCTCGACTCGGTGTCGTGCGCGCTTCTCGTCCTCCTGGAGCGGCTCACGCCGACGGAGCGGGCGGTGTACGTACTGCGGGAGGCCTTCGCGTACGGGTACCGGGAGATCGCCGGGGTGCTCGACCTCGGCGAGGCCAACTGCCGTCAGCTGTACCGGCGTGCGACGGCGCGCATCGCGGAGCCCGCCGCGCGGTTCGAGCCGTCCGAGCGGGTGCGGCGCGAGCTGGTCGATGCGTTCGTCGGGGCGGCGCGCGAGGGCGATCTTGCGGCGCTGGAGGAGATGCTCGCCACGGATGTGCAGTGGTGGGGCGACGGCGGCGGCAAGGTCACCGCGGCCCGCAAGGCCGTCACGGGCCGCGAGAAGGTGCTGCGGTTCCTGGAGGGCATCGCGGAGAAGTATCTGGTGGGCGTGGAGCTGTTCGTCGAGGAGATCAACGGGGAGCCGGGGATCGTCGCGCGGCAGCCGGACGGGGGCCTGTTCGCGGTCGTCTGCTTCGAGGTGCGGGAAGGGCGCGTTGCGGTCGGGCGCACGATCCTGAACCCGGACAAGCTGGGGTTCGTGACCCGTCAGCTCGACATGGCGGCGTAGGGCTGTCACAAAGACGCGGCGCCACCGGTTCTCAGCTGACGACGGGCGTTCCGCAGGGGGACGTCCGTGTGCGAAGGAGCTGAGAAGGCGATGACCACGATCCTGGTGACCGGCGGAACCGGAACGCTCGGCCGGCTCGTCACCGAGCGGCTGCGCGAGGCGGGGCACGAGGTGCGGGTGCTGAGCAGGCACAGCGAGCCGTACGCCGTGGACCTGCGCGAGGGCGGGCCCGCACTCGACCGGGCCGTGACCGGCGTGGACGTGATCGTGCACTGCGCGACGACGCAGACCGGCGGCGACGAGAAGGCTGCCGCCCAGCTGGTGGCGGCGGCGCGCCGGGCGGAGGTCCCGCACCTCGTCTACATCTCGATCGTCGGCGTGGACGAGGTCCCGTTCCCCTACTACAAGGCGAAGCTCGCGGTGGAGCGGCTGGTCGAGGGGTCGGGGCTCGGGTGGACGGTGCTGCGGGCGACGCAGTTCCACGATCTGGTGGCGGCGATCGTGCGGGCCGCGGCGAAGCTGCCGGTGGTGTTCCTGCCGGCAGGGGTCGCCGACCAGCCCATCGAGGTGGCCGAAGTCGCGGACCGGCTGGCCGAGTTGGCGGTTTCGCCTCCGGCGGGGCGGGTCGAGGACATGGGCGGGCCGGAGGTTCTCGCGTTCGCGGATCTTGCGCGTACGTATCTCGGGGCGGTGGGGAAGCGGCGGCCGGTGGTGTCGGTGCGGCTGGCCGGGAAGGCGTATCGGGCGTTTCGGGCGGGTGGGCATCTCGCTCCGCGGGAGGCCGTCGGGAAGGTGACCTTCGCGGAGTATCTGGCTCGGCGCTGAACGGTCCTGCGCCACGGGGCTCCGCCCCGGACCCCGCGCCTCAATCGCCGGCGGGGCTGGAAAGATCGGGGCTCCGCCCCGGACCCCGCTCCTCAAACGCCGGAGGGGCTAAAAGTACTCAGCCCCGTGGGTAGACCGCCTCCTGGGCCACCTCCCGCGCCATCAGGAGCGCGCCCCGCAGGACCGCCCCGCCGCCCAGTTCCCCTGCCCGTACCTCGGTCGGGAGGGGGGACATCGCGGCCAGTCGCGCGGCGACGCGCTCCGCCAGCGCGGTGCCGCCCGCGCGGCCGATCTCGCCCGCGAGGACGACGCAGCCCGGGTCGAGTACGGCCACCACCGCCGCCGCACCGAGTACCACCCGGTCCGCCAGCGCGTCGAGGAAGGGGGCGTCGGCGTCGCGCACCACGTCCGCCGCCCGTTCGACCGGCTCCCCGGGGCCCACGAGCCCGTGCGCGGCGGCCAGTTCGAGGATCGCGGCCGATCCCGCGAGGGAGTGGAAGCCGCCTTCGCAGCCCGTGGCCGACGGGAGGCCGCCCGTGCCGGGCACCGGTAGGAAGCCGACCTCACCCGTACCCCCGGAGGCGCCTCGGCGCAGTTTGCCGTCGAGGACGACCGCCGCGCCGATGCCGAGCCCGAGCCACAGGAGCGCGAACGTGTCGCGGTCGCGCGCGGCGCCGTCCTTGCGCTCGGCCACGGCGGCGAGGTTCGTCTCGTTCTCCACCAACACCCTTGCGGGCAACCGCTCCTGGAGCGCGGCGACCAGGCGCCGGTGCCAGCGGGGCAGCCCCGAGGAGTCCCTCAGCTCACCCGTCGCCGGGTCGATCAGTCCTGGCGCCCCCACGCCCACCGTGTGCAGCCGCTCGGCCCCGGCCTCCTTCGCCGTACGTTCGAGCAGCTCCACCGCGCGCTCGACGGCGACCCCGGTCCCGTCACCGGGCTCGACCGGCACGGACGCCTCCGCGAGCACCGTGCCCACCAGGTCGGCGACGACGAGCCGTACGCCCTCGGTGCGTACGTCGAGCGCGGCGAGGTGGGCCCGGTCGGCGACGATCCCGTAGAGCCGCGCGTTGGGGCCACGCCGCTCGGCGCCCGCTTCCCCCACGACCGCGATGAGATCCGCCGCGGCGAGCCGCTCGACGAGGTCGGCGACGGTGGGCCGCGACAGGCCCGTACGTTCCTTCAACTGCCCTGCGGTGAGCGGCCCTTCCTCCTGGAGGAGGCGCAGCGCGAGCCGGTCGTTGATGGCTCGGGCGGTTCTCGGCGATGCGGGCATGGCGGGATCCTACGCGGATATCACTGGCATTATCAGGCAGGGTTCCTGATAGTTTACGGCGGCACGCAAGGGAGACTTGGGGAGGGCCTGCGGGATGCCGGAACTGACGTACGCACCAGGGGAGTTGAAGCGGGCGCGGTACGCCGTCGCCACCGTCTTCTGCATCCATGGCTCCGTGACCGGGTCGTTCGCGACGCGGGTGCCCTGGATCCAGGAGCACGCGGGCGTGAGCGCGGGCCAGTTGGGCCTCGCGCTCGCCTTCCCCGCGATCGGCGCCTCGCTCTCGATGCCGCTGGCGGGCAGCGTCACCCACCGCTTCGGCGCCCGCGCCGGACTGCGCGGACTGCTCGCGCTGTGGACGCTGGCCTTGATCCTGCCCTCGCTCGCACCCAATGTGTTCACCCTGTGCGCCGCGCTGCTCGTGTACGGGGCGACCGCGGGCATGTCGGACGTCGCCATGAACGCGCTGGGCGTCGAGGTCGAGACCCGGCTCGACAAGTCGATCATGTCGGGGCTGCACGGGCTGTGGAGTGTGGGCGCCCTGATCGGTTCGCTGGGCGGCACCCTCGCCGCGCATCTGGGCTCGGACGCGCGGCTGCACCACGCGCTCGCCGCGGGCGTGCTGACCGTGGCGGGCCTGGTCGCCTGCCGCTGGGTGCTCGATCTGCGCCCGGCGGAGGAAGAGGAGCCGCCGCCGCGCTTCGCGCTGCCGCCCAGGTCGGCGCTCCTCATCGGGGCCGTCGGGTTCTGCGCGGTGTTCGCGGAGGGCGCGAGCCTGGACTGGTCGGCGGTGTATCTGCGGGACGTGCTCGGGACGTCGGCCGGGCTCGCGGCCGCCTGCACCACGGCGTTCACGCTCACGATGGCGGTGGCGCGGCTCGCGGGCGACGCGGTGGTGGACCGGTTCGGCGCGGTGCGCACCGTGCGGATCAGCGGCCTCGTGGCCACCCTCGGGGCGCTGCTCGTGGTGGTCGCGCCGAACCCGGGCGTCGCGATGGCCGGATTCGGCCTGGTGGGCCTCGGCATCGCGGTCGTGGTGCCGCTCTGTTTCGCCGCGGCCGGGCGCAGCGGTCCGAACCCGAGCCTGGCCATCGCGGGCGTCGCCACCATCACGTACACCTCGGGCCTGATCGCGCCCTCGGCGATCGGCACGATCGCCGACGCGACCAGCCTCGTCGTGTCGTTCGGCCTGGTGACGGTGCTGGCGACCGGTCTCGTGGTGTTCGCGAAGGTGCTGCGCGGCGGCGACCGTACGCGGACGAAGGCGGCGGAGCCGAACGCCGCGCGGGCGACGGACCACGCCTCGTAGGCCTGGCCAGGTGGGCGGCGGCTCGGTACGAACTCGCACTTACGTCGCATTAACATGAAGCGATCATTCCGAGCCGCACAGGCACCACCCACCTCACGGCCACCACAGAAGGCGGAAACTCTCATGGACCTCGGCGTGCGCTGGAAACTGCACGGCGACGGGCGCACGCCGGCTCCCGGCGCGGTCGTCCGCCCCGACGAGCGGCTCTCCTGGCCGCGCACGGTCGGGCTCGGCGCACAGCACGTGGTCGCGATGTTCGGCGCGTCCTTCGTGGCCCCCGTCCTGATGGGCCTCGACCCGAACCTCGCGATCATGATGTCCGGCGTCTCGACGGCCATCTTCCTGCTCGCCACGCGCGGCAGGGTGCCCAGCTACCTGGGCTGTTCGCTCGCCTTCGTGGGCGTCGCCGCCGTGATCCGGGCGCAGGGCGGCTCCAGCGCGACGGTCACGGGCGCGGTCTTCGTCGTGGGCGCCGCGGTGTTCCTGGTGGGCCTCGCGGTGCGGAAGTTCGGGGCGCGGATCATCCATGCGGCGATGCCGCCGGTGGTGACCGGCGCGGTCGTGATGCTGATCGGCTTCAACCTCGCTCCGGTCACGGCCTCCACGTACTGGCCGACCGACCAGTGGACGGCGCTGCTCGTCATGCTGTTCACCGGTTTGGCCGTGGTGTGCCTGCGCGGTTTCTGGTCGCGCATCGCGATCTTCCTGGGTCTGGTCTTCGGCTACGCGCTCTCCTGGGTCCTCGACCTGGTCTTCGGCAAGATCCACTCTCCGAACGGCGGCGGCAAGGCCGTCGACCACTGGCGGCTCGACCTGTCCGCCGTCGGCCAGGCGGACTGGATCGGCCTGCCGTCCTTCCACGCCCCGTCGTTCCAGTGGTCGGCGATCCTGGTGGCGCTTCCGGTCGTCATCGCGTTGATCGCGGAGAACGCGGGTCACGTCAAGGCGGTCGGCGAGATGACCGGCGAGAACCTCGACGGCAAGCTCGGCACGGCGATCTCGGCGGACGGCGTCGGCTCGATGCTCTCCACGGCCGTCGGCGGCCCGCCCAACACCACGTACTCCGAGAACATCGGCGTCATGGCCGCGACCCGCGTCTACTCGACGGCGGCGTACTGGGCGGCGGCCGGCTTCGCCCTGCTCTTCGGCCTGTGCCCGAAGTTCGGCGCGATCGTCGCGGCGATCCCGGGCGGCGTGCTCGGCGGCATCACGGTCATCCTCTACGGCATGATCGGCCTGCTCGGCGCGCAGATCTGGATCAACGCGGGCGTCGACCTGCGCAACCCGCTGAACCTCGTACCGACCGCCGCGGGCATCATCATCGGCATCGGCGACGTCTCCCTGAAGTTCACCGACACCTTCTCCTTGAGCGGCATCGCCCTCGGCACGGTCGTCGTGATCACCGGTTACCACGCGCTGCGGGCGATGGCTCCCGCCCACCTCAAGACACAGCAGCCGCTGCTGGACGAGGGGACGTCTTCGTACGACGAGGAGTCGGCCGACAAGAGCTGACCGCCTCCCCCGAAGAACGCTATCCGCCCGCCCACCGGTCCACCGCCGGTCCCGGCAGGGCGAGTTGATCGAGGACCCGGGCGACCGTGTGGTCGACCAGGTCCTCGATCGTTTTCGGACGCTGGTAGAAGGCCGGCATCGGCGGCACGATCCGCACGCCCATGCGCGCGAGGGCGAGCATGTTCTCCAGGTGGATCTCGTGCAGCGGACTCTCGCGCGGTACGAGGACCAGCGGGCGGCGTTCCTTGAGGACGACGTCGGCCGCCCGGCCGAGCAGCCCGTCCGCGTACCCGGCGCGGATCCCCGCGAGGGTCTTCATGCTGCACGGCGCGATCACCATGCCGTCGGTGCGGAACGAGCCGGAGGAGACGGGCGCCGCCTGGTCGCCGGGGCGGTGCACGACGTCGGCGAGCTTCTGTACGTCGCCTACGCTGCGGTCGGTCTCCAGCTCGATGGTGGTGCGGGCCCACCGGGTCAGGATCAGATGCGTCTCGACGTCGGGCACGGCGCGCAGGGCCTCCAGGAGGCGGATGCCGTAGACCGCGCCGGTCGCGCCCGTGATCCCGACGATCAGCCGCACGCCGGTCCCCGGTCCAGCAGTTCACGGGCGCGCGCGACGCGGGCCGGGTCCGTGCGGATGCGTACGGCGTCGAAGTGCGGGGCGCGGGTGGCGTCGAGGCCCATGCGGGACGTGGTGCCGTCCGGGGTGGACGAGGGGTCGAGGGGGCTGCCGGGCAGTCCGTCGACCGTGAACACGTCGGCGCCCGGCTGGAGATGGGTCGCGAGCGCCCACAGCACGTCCTCGTCCCGGGTGATGTCCACGTCCTCGTCGACCGCGACGACCGTCTTCACGTACGGGTCCCAGCCCAGCAGCGCGAGCATGATCTGCCGGGCCTGTCCGGGGCGGGCCTGACGCAGGGCGACGTATGCGTGGAAGTGCGTGCCGGATGTCGGGTAGTGCAGCGCCGTGACCTCGGGGAAGCGGGACGTGAGCTGTTCCGCCATCTCGGATTCGCGCGGGATGCGGGCCAGGTTGAGGTGTTCGGCGCTGTTGCCCCCGACGATGTCGAGGAGGACGGCGTCGCGGCGGCGCAGCACGCTGTGCACCGTGAGGACGTTGTTCGTGGAGCGGTCGGACGAGTAGCCGGAGAACTCGCCGAAGGGGCCCTCCGGCGCGGTCCGCGCCGGGTCGATGACGCCTTCGAGGACGAGTTCGGCGCAGGCGGGTACGCGGATACCGTGCCGTGGGGTGCGTACGACGTCCAGGGGCGCGCCCAACAGGCCGCCCGCCAGGGTGCGTTCGTCGACGTCGGGGCCCACGCGGGCCGAGGCGGCGAGCTGGAACAGCGGGTGGGCGCCGATGACCATCGCCACCGGCAGCGGTTCGCCGCGTTGCTCGGCGAGGCGCAGGAGCTGCCACAGGTGGCCGCGCGAGTGGAGGCTCGTGGCGAGTTCGGTGCGGTTGTGCACGAGGGCGCGGTGGTAGCTGAGGTTGCCGGAGCGGCCGGGTGTGTTGGGTGTGTTGGGTGCGTTGGGTGCGTTGGGTGCGTTGGGTGCGGCGGGTGTGTTGGGTGCGGCGGGTGTGTTGGGTGCGGCGGGGGGTGCTTCGGCCGTGATGACGCCGCTGGTGATGTACGGGCCGCGGTCCGAGTCGAAGTGCTTGAGGAGCGGGAGCGTGGTCAGGTCGACGTCCGGGCCCTCGGCGACCGTGTCGAGGACGGGGCCCGTGGGGACGAGGCGGGGTTCGGTGCGGCGGGCGGCGGCCCGCTGGTAGGCGCGGTGCAGGCCGGCCGGGTCCGAGCCGAGCAGTCGGGCGACGCGGGTGCGCGAGGCGAAGAGGTTGGTGACGAGGGGTGTGCCGTCGAGGCCCGACACCTGCGTGCACACCAGGAGTTCGGCGCGCCCGCGCGCGGCGAGTTCGGCGACAAGGGCGGCGACGTCCTCGCCTTCCAGCTTCTCGTCGACGGTGAGTACGTCGTCGGGGTGGGCGGCGCGGTAGGCGTCGAGGAAGGCGTGCAGGTCCTGGTGGCCCGTGCCGTGGGCGGCCCGCTCAGTGGCTGTCACAGCAGACTCCCGCGTGCACGCCTCCCGTGAACAGCGCACCCCACGCCGGGGAATCGACGCCGGTGCCGAGCAGGTCGAGCCCGGTACGGACGGCTACCCGCGCGCCGTCGTGCACCGGCTTGCCCAGTTCCCGTTCCACCATGGCCGCGACGGGTGCGACCGGGAGTTCGGTGCCGGCCACCACCAGGCACTCTGCGTCGGCGGAATCGGCGTCGAGGAGGATCCGGCGGACCTTCGACACGGGGAGCTCGGCCGCCGCTCGCGGGGTGGCCAGGTCGAGGGCCGTGAGGGAGGCGATGCGGAGGCCTGCGGCGAGGCAGGTGTCGGCGAGGCGGCCCGCCTGTTGTTCGGAGCCGGCCGTGACGAGGGCGATGGAGTGGGTCGCAGCGTGGGCCAGGAGTTCGAGCTGGCCGAGGGTGACGGTGGAGGCGCGGACGCCGGCCGTGCGCTCGATGACGCGGGCGACCGTGCGGGCGTGGGCGGCGCCGTCGAGGCCGCCCGATGTGCCGTGCCACACGATGGCGTCGGCGCCGGCCTGGGCCAACTGTTCGGCGCCGCGCTGGAGTTCGGCGGTGTGGGTGGGCGTCAGGGCCGGGCCGTACTGGAACTCGGGGAGGAGGGCGCGGGCGGTGGGGTGGGCGATGTCCACCTGGACCGGGGCGCAGATCTGGGCCACCCAGCGGTCGGCGCCGAGGGAGGTGGCGGGGAGGAGGTGACCTATACGTTGCATCGTGGCGGGTCCCTTCTGTTGCGGTGGGTCGTGGCGGGGGGCGTGGTGCGGGTCTTCGTGCCTGTTGCGCGGAGCCGGTGGGGGGTGCGCGCCGGGGTAGCGGCCGATGTCCCTGCCGCGCGGCACCGGCGGGGGCCGGGGTGGCGGCCGATGCACTTGCCGTGCGGCACCGGCGCGGCGCGGAGTGGCGCCCGATGCGACTGTCGCGCGGCACCGGCCGGGGGGCCGGAGTAGCGCCCGATGCGACTGTCACGCGGCACCGGCGGGGGGGGGCCGGAGTGGCGCCCGATGCGCCCAGCTCGCGGCACCGTCGCGCCCCGGAGCAGCGGCCGATGCCCCTGTCCCGCGGCACCGGGCCTCCTCCGGCTGCGCCGGTACCCGCCCATCTCCCACCCACCCGCCCCCTCCGGGGGCTTCGGCCCCCGTGGGTGGCTCGGCTCGGTGTCAACCGTGCCGGCTGCGCCGCACCGACGCTTGCCCACCGTGCGTGGGGCAGCACCGATGTTGCGCACCGGCGCCGGGGCCGGTGCCCTTTGCCCTCGTTACGCCGCACCGGGCGCCGCCTTGCCCACCCTGCCGCCCCAGGCGGCAGATTGCCCAAGCCGGGTGACGGTCGCCCGCCACGGGTGGGGAGACGTGATCGGCAGCCCCTCGCCCAAGCCGGTTGACGGTCGACCGCCACGGTTAGGGGGCCGCGCCCCTGGAGGAGGCGGGCGGGCGGGCGGGAGACGGGCGCGAACTCAAGCCCACAGCAAGCAGATTGTCCGAGACCGGTGGTGGCCGTGGCCCGAAGCCCAAAGGCCGAGCCGAAGGGCACGCCGGGACGAGCAAATCAAGCCCGTCCGGCGATTGAGGACAACGAGCCCGAAGGGCGACGAGACGCCACAACCCGAAGCGCAAAGGTGACGCCGAAGCGCACACCCGGACGGCCAAAACAAGCCCGTCCGGCGATTGAGGACAACGAGCCCGAAGGGCGACGGGGGGCGAGGGCCGGGGCCCAGCCCCAGGCCCCCCCCGGTCGCACCGGGGGGGGCGCCCCCAGACCTCACCCCCCGCGCGGCCAGGGCCGAGGCGCAACCCCGGCCCCGGCCCACCGTCACCTACGCGCAACCGTGTCCAACGACGCGTACGTATCCGTGAGGCGCAACCGCGCCTCCTCCTGGTTGCGCGGCGGAGGCGTCGGCTTGAGGTCGAGGAGCTTGGCCATGTTGTTGCCGAGGTAGCCCTCAAGGTGCTCCTCGGAGAGGTGCATGCCCTGCGGCGGAGGACCGCACAGCACCTCCAACTCCCTCGCCCACATACCCGGTTCATTCGGCGGCGAGTCCGTGCCGAAGACCAGCTGGTGCTTCTCCATCTGCTGCGCGAACTCCACGATCCGCGACTGCAGCAGCCAGCCGGACTCCCCGTACACATTCGGCGAGTCGAGGATCATGTAGAGCGCCTCGAAGCAGTACACGCCACCGGTCTGCACACCGAAGTGGGCGAGGATGAAGTTGACGTTCGTGAACTCCCGGATGATCGGGTAGAACTGCGTCGGGATCGAGTACGGCCCGTCGCCGGTGTGGATGAGGACGACGACACCCAGTTCGTCGCAGACCCGCAGCACGGGCCGCAGCCAGTCGAGGGCCCGGTCGGGCCGGTAAGCGTGCATGTTGGCATGCAGCTTCAGCATCTTGTAGCCGTACTCCTTGACGTGGAACTCCAGCTCCTTCGCCCCGTTCTCGGGCCCGAAGCGCGGGTTGTACATGAAGTTCCCGATGAACCGGTCGGGGTACGTGGTGACCAGTTCGGTGATGTACGACATGTAGTCGCGGATGCCCTCGCGCCCCGTGCGCATCCCGTCCTGCCAGACGGAGTTGCCGGGGGGCGGCATGATGCAGCCGTAGTCGATGCGGCGCGGCTTGCCGTTGATCATGTACGGGCCGTCCATCATCTCCAGCGTGCGCTCACCGGTGAACGGGGAGCCGTCGTGCCGCCACGCCTGGTCGACGATGTTGGTCGGGTGCATATGGGTGTCGATGATCAAGGTCTTGTTTCCTTCCCAGCTGGTGCCAACCGTGTTCTGTGGTGGACCGTTTGGGGACCCAGGGCAGGGCCCGCCTCACCTCCCTTCCATGTCGGTGATGTCCTCGGGCCGCACCGGCACCTTCGCCAACTCCAGCCCCGTCGCGGCACGCAGCGCGTTCGCGATGGCGGGAGTCGACGACAGGGTGGGCGGCTCACCGACGCCGTTGAGGCCGTACGGCGCATCCGGGTGCGGAAGTTCGAGCAGGTCGATGGGGACGTGCGGCATATCGGCGATGGTCGGAATCAGGTAGTCCGTGAACGACGGGTTGAGCACTCTCCCGCCCTCGACCCGCAGCTCCTCCATCACCGCGAGTCCGAGACCCTGCGCGCTGCCGCCCTCGATCTGACCTTGGACGGCAAGGGGATTCATCGCCTTGCCGACATCCTGCGCGGTGGCCAACTCGACCACCTTCACCAGGCCTAGCTCGGTGTCCACGTCCACGACGGCCCGGTGCGCGGCGAACGCGAACGCGATGTGGGCGTCCCCCTGCCCGCGTTCGTCGTCGACGGGGAACGTGCGGCGGTGCGCGTACTCGTACTCCGCCTCCAACGGTCCGCATTCGGCCAGGAGTTCGGCCAGCGGCCGCTCCCCCAGCGCCGTGATCCGCTCGCGCAGCGCCTTGCACGCGCCCTGGACCGCTCCCCCGCTCATCCACGTGATGCGGGAGGCGGAGGACGAGCCGGCGTCGCCGACCTGCGTGTCGGCAGGGAGCACGACCACACGCTCGACGCCGAGCTCTGTCCGTACGATCTGCGTCTGCACGGTGACGATGCCCTGGCCGCACTCGGCGGCGGTGTGCACCTCGGCGACGGGTTCGCCGCCGTTCAAGGCGAGCCGTACGCGGGCCACGGAACGGTCGTCGACGCCGCCGGAGAAGCCGATGGCCTTGACCCCGATCGCGTACCCGACGCCACGCCGGATGCCTTCGCCGTGGCTGGTGTTGTTGAGCCCGCCGGGGTTCCCGAACGGCCCCTCCCCCACCGGCGGCAGCGGCCGCGCGCGCAGCCGCTCCAACAGCTCGCCCGCCGGCGCAGGACCGTCCACCGCCTGTCCGGTCGGCAGCACGGTCCCGGTCGTCATGGCGTTGCGCACCCTCAACTCGACCGGTTCCATGCCGAGTTCACGCGCCAGCTTGTCGAGGTTGGACTCGACGCCGTAGCAGGACTGCACGGCGCCGAAGCCGCGCATCGCGCCGCAGGGCGGGTTGTTGGTGAAGACGGAGTAGCCGTCGATCTCGGCGTGCGGCACGTCGTAGGCGCCGGCCGCGAAGTAGGAGCCGTTGGCGATGACGACCTGCGAGGTGGAGGTGTAGGCGCCGCCGTCGAACAGGAGGCGCGCCCTGACGAAGACGAGTCGGCCCTCGCGCGTCGCCCCGTGCTCGAACCACATGCGCGCGGGGTGGCGGTGCACGTGTCCGTAGAAGGACTCCTCGCGGTTGTAGCTCATCTTCACCGGCCTGCCGGTGCGCAGGGCGAGCATCGCCGCGTGGATCTGCACGGAGACGTCCTCGCGGCCGCCGAACGCGCCGCCCACACCGGACAGCGTGAGCCGCACCTTCTCCGGCGGCAGGCCGAGCGCGGCGCACATCTGGTGCTGGTCGTCGTGCAGCCACTGCGTCGACACGTAGACGTCGACGCCCCCGTCCTCCGCGGGGATCGCGAGCCCGGACTCGGGGCCGAGGAAGGCCTGGTCCTGCATACCGACCTCGTACGTGCCGCTGACGATCACGTCGGCCTCGGCGCGGGCGGCCGCCACGTCGCCGTGGCGGATGCGGACGTGCCGGACGACGTTGCCGTGCCTGCCGTCGACGCGCGCTTCGTGGACGAGCGGACCCAGGCCCCGCACGGCGTCCTCGGGGTCGGTCAGCGCGGACCGCTCCTCGTACGCGATGTCGATCAGCGCCAGCGCTCTGCGGGCGGTCTCGGGGTGGTCGGCGGCGACGAGCGCCACCGGTTCCCCCTGGTAGCGGACGTGGTCGGCGGCGAGGACCGGCTGGTCGGAGACCTTCATGCCGTACGTCGCCTGCCCCGGAACGTCCTCGTGGGTGAGCACCGCCAGCACCCCGGGCAGCCGCAGCGCCGCGGTCGTGTCCAGTCGCACGATGCGGGCGCTCGGGTGCGGCGAGCGCAGGGTCGCGCCCCACACCATGCCCTCGGCCCGCAGGTCGGAGGAGTAGGCGAAGTCTCCCTTGACCTTCAGGCGGCCGTCGGGGCGGGCGGTGCTGGCGCCGACGCCGTCACGGACAGCGGTGGCGGTGCCGGTTGCGGTGCTCACGGTCGTTCACTTCCCTTCTGGCTTGCGCTGAACGGGAGTTGATCGTGCGAACGTGGTGCGTTGTCGCTTCGGTGCCGCTGTGCTGTGGCGCTATTCGACGGGGCGTACGCGGCCGGGCTCGGTGGACTCCGAGGGCCCCGGCGCGACCGCCTGCGAGAGGCGGATGCGGAGCTTGCGGATGTGGTCGCGGGCCGCGAGGTCGGCGGCGTCCGGGTCGCCCGATGTCATCGCCTCGAAGATGCGGCGGTGTTCGGCGACGGCGAGCCGCGGCGCCTCCCGGCCACGCCACAGCTGGTGCAGGGCGAGGTGGGCGCGGCCCTGGATCGTGTCGAGGGCCGCGGTGAGATGGGGGTTGTCGGCCACTTCGCGGATCGTCCGGTGGTAGGCCATGTCCATCTCGATGTGCGTGCGCTCATCGACTCCGGTGCCGACCTCGCGCTCGTGCCGCTCGAGCAGGTCACGCAGTTCGGCGACCCGCGAGGCGTCGAGCCGCTCGGTGGCGAGGCGGGCGGCGAGGCCCTCCATCACCTCACGGACGACGTACAGCTGCCGCACGTCCTCCACGTCCACGGTGGCGACCACGGCCCCCTTGTGCGGCACGTGTGTGGCGAGGCCGTCGTGGATGAGGCGCTGGACCGCCTCGCGCACCGGGCTGCGGCTGATGCTCAGCTGTGCGGCGAGGGCGGGCACGGAGAGCGCGTCACCGGGGCGCAGCCGGTTCGCCAGGACGGCGCCCTTCAGCTCCTCGTACGCCCGGTCCGCCAGGAGACTGCCGGCCGCGACCGGATTGACCGCCCGCTCTGCGCTCATGGCAACTCCCCTTTACTGCTTGCCTGTTGGAGATACATGTTGCATGTAATGTTCGGTCGCGTCAATGGATCCGACACCGTCCGAGGCCTCTTCCCGACGCTCCCGTCGCTCCCGCCGGCGCCCGGAGGGAAGGCGCAGGTGGTGGAAGAAGAGGTTCAGGAAGACCGCCGTGAGCGTGCCGAGGATGATGCCGCTCTCGAAGAGCGCGTGCAGTTGCCGCCCCGGCATCTGCTCGGCGAACTGCGGGAACGCGGTGGGCAGGAAGCCCACGCCCACGCTCGCGGCGACGAGGATGGTGTTGCGCTGGTCGGTCAGGTCGGCCTGGAAGAGGATCTGCACGCCGACGACGGCGATGGTGGAGAACAGCACGATCGTGGCGCCGCCGAGGACCGAGGCCGGCATCGCGGCGACGATCGCCCCCACCTTCGGTACGAGCCCGAGCACCATCATGATCACGCCGGAGGACGCGACGATCCACCGGGACTTGACCCTGGTCAGCCGGATCAGGCCGATGTTCTGCGAATACACGGTGCTGGGAAAGGAGTTGAGGACGCCCGCGACCGCGGTGGCGAGGCCGTCGGCGCGCAGGGCGCGGGTCACATGCCTGCCTTCGACCTTCCGGTCCACGATCTCGCCGACGGCGAAGAACTGCCCGATGGACTCGACCGCGATGATGACCATGACCAGGACGACCGAGAGCACCGCGACGACGTCGAACCGGGGCGCCCCGTAGTGCAGCGGCGCCGCCGTGCCCAGCCAGGGTGTGGAGGCGATCCCGGAGAAGTCGGCGAACCCGGCGAACGCGGCCACGACCGTGCCGATGAGCAGGCCGACCAGGACCGCCACCGTCGCGAGGAAGCCCCGCGACAGCTTGTGCAGCAGCAGGATGACGACGAGCGTGACGGCGGCGAGCCCCAGGTGCGCGGGTGAGCCGAACGAGCCCTGGCTCGGGTCTCCCCCGCCCACCTGCCGGGCGGCGACGGCGAGCAGCGTGATCCCCACGATGGTCACGATCGTGCCGGTGACCAGCGGCGGGAAGAAGCGCACCAGCCTGCTGAAGACGGGCGCCACCACGAACAGGGCGAGCCCCGCCGCGATCACCGCCCCGAACACGGTCGGCAGACCGGCCTTCGCCCCGCCCGCCGCGAGCCCCACCGACACCAGCGAGGGCACCGCGGTGGTGGACGTGCCCTGCACCACCGGCAGCCGGATACCGATGCCCGGCAGCCCGGCGGACTGCAGGAGCGTGGCGAGGCCGCAGGTCAGCAGCGAGGCGTTGACGAGCAGGGCGATGTCGTCGCCCTTCATCCCGATGCCCTCGGCGACGAGCAGCGGCATCACGACGGCGCCCGCGTAGAAGGCGAGCACGTGCTGGAACCCGTAGACGACGAGGCGCCACACGGAGGGCACGGAATCGACGGCATCCTTGCGCGCCGCCTCGATGCCGACCGCCTCCGCCGTCCCGCCCTGCGTACCGTCCTGAACTTCCTTCTCGGACATGTGCGTTACTCCCTCCACCCGGTGGTCCGGGTGTTGTCTCGTGCGCACTTACCGGGGCCGTGGACGGACGGCCGCTACCTGTGGCTGTCAGTGGCTCTCAGTGCTGCCAGGGGGTGGTCAGCGGGGCGAAGCCGGCCCGGTGGATGAGGCGTTCGGCCCGTTCCTGGGCCTCCTCCATCAGCGCCTCCTCGTCGACGAGGGTGCAGCGGCCCTCCTCGACGACGACGCGTCCGCCGACGACGGTCATCTGCACGTCGCCGCCGCGCGCGGAGTAGACGAGCGCGGCGACCGCACGGTGCAGCGGGCGCAGGTGGGGGCGGTCGAGCGCCACCACGGCGAGGTCGGCGGGCGCGCCGGGGGCGAGCACCCCGGCGCCGTTGCCCGCGTACCGGCCGCCTTCCCTGGTGGCCAGTTCCAGGGCCTCCTCGCAGCGCGCCACCGCCGGGTCGAGCGTGTCGAGGCGCTGGGCGAACAGCGTCTGCTTCATGACCTCGAACATGTCCTGACGGTGCCCGGCGCTCGGCCCGTCGGTGCCCAGCGCCACCACGGCCCCGGCGTCGCGCAGACGGCGCAGCGGCATCACTCCGGAGGCGAGGTACGCGTTGGAGGCCGGGTTGTGGGCGACGGCGGCGCCGTGTTCCCCGACCGCCTTGGCCTCGGCGTCGTCGAGCCAGACGGCGTGCGCGAGGGTGGCGTGCTCGTCGAGGATGCCTTCCGCGGCGAGCCAGCTCACGGGCCTGATCCCGTACGCGTCGAGGTAGCTCGCCGGGTCCTTGGCGCCCTCGCTGCAGTGCGTGTGCCAGCGGACGCCGAACTCGTGGGCCAACCCGGCGGCGCCGCGCACCAGTTCCTGGTCGCCGTAGCTGAGGTTGAGCGGGGCGGGCCAGATCTCGACGGCGGATCCGCGCGGCCGGCTCCGCATGCAGTCCCGTGTGATGTCGAGTTCTTCGGCGACCGAGTACCGGAAGAGCTCGTCGGGCAGTCCGCGCGCGGCGGCGACGGCGGTCTTGTGCCCGATCATTCCGCGCGCGACGACGCCCCGAAGCCCGGTCGCCTCGATCGCGCCGGCCACCGAGAGAACCGTTTCGGCGTCGGTCGGCGCGTAGTGGTTGTCGACGACCGTGGTGATGCCGGAGCGCAGCGCCTCCACCGCGCCGAGCGTCGCCGCGACCCGCGCGTCCTCGGCGTCCACCGCGATCGAGTACGGCCACATGAACTCGCACAGCCACGGCCAGATCGACTGCCCCTCGCCGAGCCCCCTGGCCAGCGCCTGGAACAGATGGCTGTGCCCGTCCACGAACCCCGGCAGCACGGCCCGGCCCCGGCAGTCCACCACCCGCGCGCCCCGCCACCCGGCCTCGATCTCCGCCGCCGGGCCCACCGCCACGATCCGGTCGCCCGCCACCGCGACGGCGCCGGGTTCGTACACGTTCCTGCCGTCGTCCACGGTGACCACATGGCCTCCGGTGAACAAAAGGTCGCACTGCCGCACGGAGTCCATTGAGCCTCCAGGGTCCGGGGATCTCGGGCATCGGCCATATTTCACATTGCATGCAACATATTCCGGCCACCGAAACTGTCAACCCCTCACGTACGTCAACCCCTCACGGACGTACGGGACTTACCCGGACCGCCGACCCGCTCGCGCGATCAGCGGCTCAGTCCGCCAGCTCATACGCATAGTCCGCCGTGAACGTCCCCGGCTCCCCCTTGCACCCGTCCGACTCCCCGGGCAGCTTCACCCACAGGTACGCGTCGATGCGGGGCTCACCGGTGCGCAGGGTCGGGGCCCGGCCCAGTTCGCGGCCTTCGGGGTCGCACCACGCGCCGTCGGCCGGGGCGCCGTTGCCGTTGCGGCTCGTGTCGATGACGGCGCCCAGGCCGCTCGGCCCGCCCATCGCGGCGAGCACCTTGCGGGCGTACGCGGCCTCGTCCGACGTTCGGTGGAAGTTGGAGACGTTGGTGAACACGCCGTCGGACGACGCGGCGGAGGCGGCGCCCGCCGCGCGAAGCCGTGCGGCCTGGGTGCCGGGCGGGTTCCAGGCGGAGTGTCCGGCGTCGTAGTAGACGCGGGCGCGCGGGTTCGCGGACTTCAGGGCCCGGCCGGCGTGCGCCAGCGCCGTGTAACGGTCGGCCTGCCGGCTCTTGGAGAGGCACTCGGTCTGGGAGAGGGCATCCGGCTCCAGGATCACGATGGCCTCGCGGGAGCCGAGCCCCCGCGCGAACCTCTCGATCCAGTCGCCGTACGCGTCCAGGTCGGGGGCACCGCCCTCGGAGTGCCCGCCACAGTCACGGTCGGGGACGGTGTACGGGACGAGCACCGGCACCTGCCCGGCGCGCGCCCCGGCCGAGGTGACCGCGCGCACCCGCGCGGTGATCGTGGCGGGCGCGTAGTCGGCGAACCAGACGGCGGCCGGGCGGCTCGCTATCCGGGACTCGATGAGCGGGCGGCGCGGGTCGGAGCGGTTGGCGCGCACCCAGTCGAGTACCTGGGAGTCGCCGTACCGGTACAGGCCGCTCGCGGCGGGCGCGGCGCTCGACGGCTTCGGCCGGGCGGGGGCCGTCCTCTTCGGTTTCGGCTCGGGCTTCGAACTGCCAGGCGGTGAGGGTGAGTTGCTCGTCACCGACGGGGTCGGGACCGCGGGCAGCGGGCGCAGGCTGGGGGTCGCGCTGACGGTCGGGCGCGCCTCGTCCGCCTCTCCCCGGCCACCGTCCAAAGCGGAGACGAGGCCCGCCACGGTGCCGACGGCCACCACGGCCGAGGCCGCCGCGGCGAGCGCTGCGCGCACCGTCCTGCGGCGCCGCTCCGTCCGCCGTTCGGCCAGCCGCCGCGCGCGTGAGCCCGCCACCGCACCCTCCCCCTCCAGGTCCGCCGTTCCCTCGTTCTGGGGAAGCCCCCGGCCAGCCGACGTCCGCGTAAGGCTACGGCTGCCACGCTGCGTGCATGGCGCAGTTGGAGCGGTTCGCACAGGCCCGGATCCCGGCTCTTGGGGTCGACATCGTGATCGCACGGATGCGCGCGCTCGGGGCGGATCTGCCACCGCGCGACGGCGTGGCCGTCTTCAACCGGGTCTATCTCTCCGTCACGGAGGAGGTCGACCGGGCCATCGACGGAGGGCCCGCGGGCGGCTTCCAGGACCGGGGAGCGGCGGTCACGCTGGACGTCCGGTTCGCCGAGCGCTATCTCGTGGCGGTCGACGCGGCGGCCCACGGCGCGCGCCCGCCCGCCTGCTGGCAGCCCCTGTTCCAGTTCCGCCGGCATCCCGGCGTACGCCCGTTGCAGTTCGCGCTCGCGGGCATCAATGCGCACATCGGGCACGATCTGGCGCTCGCCGTCGTGGACGCGTGTCGCACGCTGGGCTGCGAACCGGAGGAACTGGAGGATGAGTTCGAGCGCGTGGGCGACGTCCTCGTCTCGCTGGAGGAGCGCATCCGCGAAGAGCTGATGCCGGGCCCCGATCTGCTCCAGGTCGCCGATCCACTGACCCATCTGCTCGGCTCGTGGAGCCTGGAGCGCGCCCGCGACGGCGCGTGGGGAGCGGCGCGCGCCCTGTGGGCGCTGCGCGATCTGCCGTCCTTGGAGGCCGAGTTCGCGCACCGTCTCGACACCTCGGTGGGCCTGGTAGGACGGATGCTGCTCACCCCGCTGCCCGACTGAACCGGCCGGGGCGTCGGGAACATCCCTACCGCGCGGGGACGTTGACCCAGAGATCCGCGCTATCGAGCAAAGGAGCACGAACATGGCGACGACCCGACTCGGCCTCGGCCTGCCCCAGATGAAGCAGTACGACATCGGCAGGGACGTCCCGGACGTGGCACGCGCGGCGGAGTCCGTCGGCTACGACAGCCTGTGGGTGTTCGAGCGGATCCTGTACCCCGAGCCCGCCACCCAGGGTCTGTACGGGATCCCGGGCCTGCCCTGGCCGGATCAGTACCGCTCGGTCGCCGACCCGCTCGTCGCGCTCACCCTGGCGGCGTCCGCCACGTCCCGCGCCCGGCTCGGCACCAGCGTGCTCGTGGCGCCGCTGCACATCCCGTTCCAACTCGCCCGTTCCCTCGCCTCGTTGGACGCGGCGAGCGGGGGCCGCGTGGTCGCGGGGCTCGGCACGGGCTGGTCGCACGACGAGTACGCGGCGGCCGGCGTGGCGCCCTTCGAGCGACGCGGCAAGGTGCTCGACGAGCTGATCGACGTGTGCCGCGCGGTGTGGGGCCCGGACCCGGTGTCGTACAAGGGCGAGGTGACGACCATCGCCCCGTCCGTGGTCGGCCCCAAGCCGGCCGGGCCGCTGCCGATCCTGCTCCCGGCGAACAGCCCGAAGTCCGCCCGCCGCATGGTCGACAGTGCGGACGGCTGGATGCCCGGGGCGATGGGCGCGGAGGACCTCAGGCAGCAGTGGGACCGCCTCCAGGCGCTCGCCGATGAACGCGGCCGCACCGCTCCCCTGCAGACCGTGCTCCGCGCGAACACGGTCCACACCCGCGAGCCGTACACGGGCGACGACCGCAAGCCGTTCCAGGGCAGCGTCGACCAGATCGTGGAGGACGTGGTCGCGCACGACGAGGTGGGCCTGGACGAGATCCTGATCGACCTCCAGGGCCAGGCCCGCGACGCCGAGGAGCTGAAGGACGTCGCGGCGGAGGTGTACGAGAAGGCGCGGGCGGCGGGGGTCTAACCCCCACCCAGTCCCCAGCCCTCTAGTCCCCCCCCGCCCGATAGTCCCCGGCCCGCTAGTCCTCCGGAAGCTCCACCGGCGCGATCTCGTCGAAGACGTCACCCGGGCCGGGGTTCGACGCGTCCGTGCTGCCGCCGAGGTGGTGCATGACGCCCCACACCGCGTTCAGCGCGGTCTGCACGGCGCCCTCGGCCCACCCGGCCGTCCACGAGATGTCGTCACCGGCGAGGAAGATCCCTCGCCGGTCCTCGGGCAGGGTCTCCTGCACGAAGTGCGTGAACAGGCGGCGCTGGTAGCGGTAGTGGCCGGGCAGGTTCGCCTTGAACGCGCCCATGAAGTACGGCTCGTTCTCCCAGGACACGGTCACCGGGTTGCCGATGATGTGCTTGCGGATGTCGACCTTCGGATAGATCTCGCCGAGCGACTTCAGCATCACTTCGAGCCGCTCGTTCGCCGACAGCGGCAGCCACTTCAGGCTGTCGTCGCACCACGTGTAGGAGAGGCAGATCGTGGCGGGCTTGTCCGGCCCGTCGTCCAGCAGGTAGGTCCCGCGCGTCATCCGGTCCGTCAGCGTCATCGACATGACGTCACGGCCTGTGTCCTCGTCCTTGTCCAGCCAGAACGGACGGTCCACGGGCACGAACAGCTTGCTCGACTCCATGTAGTGCGTGCGCTCGATCGCCGTCCAGTGGTCGATCGGGAAGAGCGAGTCGTCGCAGTCCACCTTGGACAGCAGCATCCACGACTGCGCGGTGAAGATCGCCGCCTTGTACGTGCGGATGTCGCCGTCGGCGTCCGTGACGGTGATGTGGTTGCCGGCGGTGCGGGAGAGGCGGGTCACGGCCGGGCGCGGCTTGCCGTCCACGTGCAGGGTGGCCAGCGAGGTCCCCTGCGCCCAGTGCACGATCTTCTCCGGCGCGCGCTCCCACAGCCGCGTCGGCAGCTGCTGCGAGCCGCCCTCGATGCCGCGGTGGTGGTCGTCGGCCTCGGTGTAGACGACGCGCAGGATTTCGAGAATGGAGTTGGGGAAGTCCGTGTCCCAGCCACCCGTACCGAAGCCGACCTGGCCGAAGATCTCCCGGTGCCGGAAGGACTTGAACGCCTCCGACTCGCAGAGGAACCCGTAGAAGGTCTGGTTGTCGAGCTTCTCGACGAGCCTGCCCCAGATCTCGCGGATGCGCGGCACGTCGCGCTCGCGCATCGCCTGGTTCATGTCGGAGAAGTCGGCGCCCTCGTCGAGGCACTTGTTCCACGCCTCGGCGACGTCCCGGTAGACCTGCGGCAGATCGGCGATCGTCTCGGCGTAGTGGGACTCGCCCTTGAGGTCGACGACGGTCGAGGGCGTGGCCTCCGAGAGCGGGTTGGGGAACGCCCGCGTCTTCAGGTCCACCATGTCGATGTAGTGCTGCAGGGCCGTGGACGACGGCGGGAAGCGCATCGCGCCCATCTCCGCGGTCAGGTCGGAGGCCCCCGCCGGGGTGCCATCGAAGCCGACCGTACGCAGCCGGCCGCCGATCCGGTCCGCCTCGTACACGACGGGCTTGAGGCCCATCTTCATCAGCTCGTACGCGGCGACGATGCCGGACAGGCCGCCGCCGATGACGGCTACCTCGGTGCCGTGCTCGGTCGCGGGTATCTGGCCGAGGCCGGCCGGGTGGGCGAGGAAGTCGTCGTACGCGTACGGGAAGTCCGGCCCGAACATCGTGATGGGCGGCTGGCCCTCGGTGTGCTGGGCGGCGGTGGGCACCGTGGACGTCATGGGGTACGGACTCCTTGCGGGTACTGAAGTGCTGGGCAGGAAGCGGGAGTTGAGGTGGCCTCGCGGCCGGTGCCTCAGGAAGCGAGCGATCCGTAAAGCGCCGGACGGCGGTCGCTCAGATACGGGTTGGCCGCGCGGGAGGCGGCGAGGAAGCCGGGGTCGGCGTCGGCGAACACGAGCTCCTCGCCACGCCCGGCGCGGGCGCGGGCCACTCCGTCGGGGCCGGCGAGCGTGGAGAGCCCGACGAACTCGAACTCCCCCTCCGCGCCGACCCGGTTGACGTACGCGACGTACATCTGGTTCTCGAAGGCGCGCACCGGCACGACCGATTCGGCGACGAACTGGAAGGGGTGCATCTGCGCCGTCGGCACGAGCAGCAGGTCGGTGCCGGCGAGGGCGTGCGCCCGGACGTTCTCCGGGAACTCGACGTCGTAGCAGATCATCAGGCCGACCCGCAGACCGTTCACCTCGGCCTGGACGACCGGCTGCTCGCCGGGCGTGAACTGCTCGCGCTCGAAGCAGCCGAAGAGGTGCGTCTTGCGGTAGTTGGCGAGGCGGGCGCCGTCGGCGGAGATCAGCTGTACGGAGTTGAAGACGGCGTCGCCGGAGCGCTCCGGGTAGCCGTACGCGACGGCGATCCCGTGCCGGTGGGCCAGCTCGGCGACCGCGTCGGCCGCGTCCCCGTCGGCGGGCTCGGCGAGCCGGGCCACGTCGTCACCGATCGCGTACCCGGTCAGGAACATCTCCGAGGTCACCAGGACCCCGGCGCCCGCGGCGGCGGCCCGGCCCGCGGCCGCGTCGAGAACCTTGAGGTTCGCGGCGGTCGAGCCGGGGTGTCCTGAGCTCTGGAGCAGGGCGGTGCGCATGGGTGTCCTCAACCGGTACGGGGCGGGGTTCGGGGTCACCAAAAAGCTACGGGGGCCCGCCACCGCGTACAAGAAGCACCTGTTGCACGCTGCCGAGCTGTTCGTTGCGTGATTTTCGCGCCGAACGGCGATTCGTTGCGCGGGGCCCGTGGGCCTCACCACGCGGGGCCAACAGCGCTCGCTACGCGGGCGAACCCGAGGTGAAACGCCGCATCAGCGGCGACAGCACCAGCACGGATTTCGTCCGCTCGACGAACGGCTCCCCCGCGATCCGCTCCAGGACCCGCTCGAAGTGCCGCATGTCGGAGGCGAAGACCTGGACGAGCGCGTCCGCCTCACCGGTGACGGTGGAGGCGGACACGACCTCGGGATACCGCTCCAGGCCCCGCCGGATCGACTCCGGCGAGGTGTTGGAGCGGCAGTAGATCTCGATGAACCCCTCGGTCTCCCAGCCGAGCGCGGCCGGGTCGACGCGCACCGTGAACCCGGTGATCGCGCCGGTGGCCCGCAGCCGGTCCACGCGGCGCTTCACGGCGGGCGCGGACAGGCCGACCAGCTGGCCGATGTCCGCGTAGGAGCGGCGGGCGTCCTCGGCGAGGGCGTGCACGATGCGTTCGTCGAGATCGTTCAGCAAGGCAGGAGGTTCACTTTTCTGCGTCTACGAGACCCGTGTCCGGGCGGGCCATGCGGGAGCGGCGCATCCCGTAGCTGAAGTAGAACACGAGACCGACGGCCATCCAGACTCCGAAGACGATCCAGGTGATAGCGGACAGGCTGCCCATCATCCACACGCAGAGCCCGAAGCCGATGACCGGCAGGACCGGCGACAGCGGCACGCGGAAGGTGCGCTTCATGTCGGGGCGGGTCCGGCGCAGGATGATCACGGCGATGTTGACCAGGGCGAACGCGAAGAGCGTGCCGATGCTGGTGGCGTCGGCGAGCTGGCCGAGCGGGACGGCGGCCGCGAGGACACCGCAGAACAGGGACACGATGACCGTGTTGGCGCGCGGTGCCCCGGTCTTCGGGTGCACCTTCGAGAACACCTTGGGCACGAGGCCGTCGCGGGACATCGCGAACAGCACACGGGTCTGCCCGTAGAGCACGGTGAGCACGACGGACGCGATGGCGATGACGGCTCCGGCGGCGAGCACCGTGCCCCAGAAGGGCTGCCCCGTGACGTCCTTCATGATCGCGGCGAGCGTCGCCTCGGAGTCGGTGAAGTCCGTCCACTTGCGGGCGCCGACGGCGACGGCGGCCACGAGGACGTACAGCGCCGTGACGATGATCAGCGACAGCATGATGGCGCGCGGCAGGTCGCGCTGCGGGTTCTTCGCCTCCTCACCGGCGGTGGAGGCGGCGTCGAAGCCGATGTACGAGAAGAAGAGCGTGGCTCCCGCGGCACTGACGCCCGCCATGCCGAGCGGCATGAAGTCCTCGTAGTTGCCGGACTTGAAGCCCATGAAGCCGATGACGCAGAAGAGGATCAGGGCCGCGATCTTCACGGCGACCATGATGGTGTTGGCCCGCGCGGACTCCTTGGCGCCGCCCAGCAGGAACACCATGGCGAGCAGCACCACGATGAGCGCGGGCAGGTTGAAGATCCCGCCGTCACCGGGCGGCGCGGACAGCGCGGCCGGGATGGTGACGCCTATCGTCCCGTCGAGCAGCTCGTTGAGGTACTCGCCCCAGCCGACGGCGACCGCGGCGACCGAGACCCCGTACTCCAGGACCAGACACCAGCCGCAGACCCAGGCGAGAAGTTCGCCCATCGTTGCGTACGCATACGAGTAGGAGGAGCCGGCGACCGGGATGGTGCCGGCCAGTTCGGCGTACGAGAGCGCCGAGAAGAGCGCGGTGAGACCGGCGATCACGAAGGACAGCGTGACGGCGGGGCCGGCCTTCGGTACGGCCTCGCCGAGCACCACGAAGATGCCGGTGCCGAGCGTGGCGCCGATGCTGATCATCGTCAGCTGCCAGAGCCCGAGGGAGCGCCGCAGCGATCCGCCTTCACCCTGGCCGCCCTCCGCGACCAGCAGATCCACCGGTTTGCGCCGCATGAGGCGGGCGCCGAATCCCGCTGGCGCGGGTGCGGCTTGCGGGGTGCGCGGGGGTGCGCCGTGATCGAGCACGGACTGGCTCCTTGATCGCTGCCGGGTGGGGTTGACCGCAGCGAGGGGACGCGGCGGAGCACACCCGTCATACGGGTCCCGCCGAGCAGGCCGAACCCCCGCCACGCAACGTACAGCGGATGACTCTAGAGGAGTTCTCTTCTCAGGTGTAATGCAGCAACCTTGCGCAGTCGCGCATGATCGTTGCGCTACGTTCCGGGAGTCGAACGATCGTTGCGTGCGACCTTTCGTCCATTGCGCGCGGATTGGCCGAATACGACAAAACCCCGCGCCCCTCCGGAGAGGGACGCGGGGTTCGCGGTGGGGTGCGGGAGGGTCAGCTCCAGCTGGCGTGCAGCGGCTTGCCCTCGGCGTAACCGGCGGCGGACTGGATGCCGATGGTGGCGCGCTGCTCGAACTCGGCGAGCGAGTTGGCACCGGCGTACGTGCAGGAGGAACGGACGCCGGCGATGACCGAGTCGATCAGGTCCTCGACGCCCGGACGCTCCGGGTCGAGGAACATCCGCGAGGTGGAGATGCCCTCCTCGAAGAGCGCCTTGCGGGCGCGGTCGTAGGCGGACTCGTCGCTCGTCCGGTTCTTCACGGCGCGCGCGGAGGCCATGCCGAAGGACTCCTTGTAGGCACGGCCCTTGGCGTCGTGCTGCAGGTCGCCCGGGGACTCGTACGTGCCCGCGAACCAGGAACCGATCATCACGTTCGACGCACCGGCCGCGAGGGCCATGGCAACGTCACGCGGGTGCCGCACGCCGCCGTCGGCCCACACGTGCTTGCCGTACTTCTTGGCCTCGGCGGCGCACTCCAGGACGGCGGAGAACTGCGGCCGGCCGACGCCGGTCATCATGCGGGTCGTGCACATGGCACCCGGCCCGACCCCGACCTTGATGATGTCGGCGCCGGCCTCGATGAGGTCCTTCACACCTTCCGCGGCCACGATGTTGCCGGCCACGATCGGCACCTGCGGGTCGAGCGCACGGACCTTCCTGATCGCCTCGATCATCGACTCCTGGTGGCCGTGGGCCGTGTCGATGACGAGCGTGTCCGCACCGGCGTCGAGCAGCTGCTTGGCCTTGCCCGCCACGTCGCCGTTGATGCCGACGGCGGCGGCGATGCGCAGCTGTCCCTTGGCGTCGGTGGCCGGGGTGTAGAGGGTCGCGCGCAGGGCGCCGGTGCGCGTCAGGATGCCGGCGAGCCGGCCGTCCTTGTCCACGGCCGGGGCGTAGCGGCGGTTGGCGCCGTCCAGCTTGTTGAAGGCGTCGCGCGGGTCGATGTCCGCGTCGAGCAGCAGCAGGTCCTTCGCCATGACCTCGGACAGCTGCGTGAAGCGGTCGACGCCGGTCAGGTCCTGGTCGGTGACGACACCGACGGGCCGCCGCTCGTCGTCGACGACGACTCCGGCGTTGTGCGCGCGCTTGTTGAGCAGCGCGAGGGCGTCCGCGACGGTCTGCGTCGGCGCGAGGACGATCGGGGTGTCGAGCACCAGGTGGCGCGTCTTGACCCAGGAGATGACCTCGGTGACGACCTCGATCGGGATGTCCTGCGGAATGACGACGAGGCCACCGCGGCGGGCGACGGTCTCGGCCATCCGACGCCCGGCGATCGCCGTCATGTTGGCGACGACCAGCGGAATCGTGGTGCCCGTGCCGTCCGGCGACGAAAGATCCACGGCCTGCCGGGAGCCGACCGCGCTCCGGCTCGGCACCATGAAGACGTCGTCGTACGTCAGGTCGTACGCGGGCTTGATGTCATTGAGGAAACGCACGTGCGGACATCCCAGTCGGTAGAAGGGGGCCCCAGAAGTCTGCTCCCGGAGCACAAAGCACGTACTTCATTTTCCCATGCCGTCCGGAGGCGCGTCTTCGGGCCGAACGTCCCAAGGTCGGGGGCCGGGCTTGGATGATCATCCCAGTTCGAAGCGGATCCGCACGGCCGACGCCTGTGCGAACACCTCACGGGCGATCTCCCACTGCTCCGGCTGCCGGGCCTCGAACCCGGCCCACCCGGTCACGACAACGGCGAGCGCCTCGCCCTCGGGAGCCTCGGGCAGCTGCGCCGGGTCACCAAGGGCGTCGGCCAGGGCGTCCCAGTTCCGCCCGAACCACGACGGCAGCTCAAGCGCGGCGGCACACCGCTCCATGAACCCGCCCTTGTCGACCACACCCTGAAGATCCAGCCGCCGCACACCCACGGGTTCCTCCCCTTCGGACTTCAGCCACTTCAAGCCCCGCCGGCGATTGAGGCGCATCCTTTAAGCCCCTGCGGCGATTGAGCAGCGGGGTCCGGGGCAGAGCCCTGTGACCGCACCCCCGCCTCCGGCCTCACACCCCGTCCGGATCCGCCCGCTGCAGCGCCGGCTTCGGCGCCGACCCGGCCGCCAGCAAGAAGTCGGCCGCGGCGGTATCGGTGACCAGAGAGGTGACAAGCCCCGACCGCAGCACCGCGTCAATGGCGGCAGCCTTCCGCTGCCCACCCGCGATCGCGACGACTTCCGGTATCCGCCGGAGGCGATCCGCCTCGACGGTGATGCACCGCTCTCCCAGGTCCCGCCCGACCCGACGGCCCTGCGCGTCGAACAGGTGCGCGGACATCTCCGCGGCGACACCCAGCGACGCGTAGTGCGCACGCTCCTCGTCGCTCAGCATGTCGTGCACGGTGGAGATCCCCGGCTCCCAGGAGCCGATGGACACACACGCGACCGTGACCTTGTCGAAGTACTCGAAGGCGCGGGCGATCCCCGTCTGGTTGCGCAGCGCCGCCGCCGTCGCGGCGTCCGGCAGCAGCATCGGCGCGTAGATGGGGTGCGCGTCGCCGCCCGACACCTGCGCCGCACGCCGCACGGCCTCCACGGAGCCGCGCTCCGCGGTCCCCGCGTCGTACACGCCCGTCAACTGCACCACGGTGCACGGCGGCAGCTTGTCGAGAGCGGCCGCCATGTGGATGGTGGAGCGGCCCCACGCGAGACCGAGCACATCGCCCTCTGTGACCAGCTCGCCGAGCAGATCGGCGGCGACCTCCCCGAGGTTCTCCGGGTCGGGCGACTCGTCGATCTCCGCGGGCGACTCGACGACGACCGCGTGCCGCAGTCCGTAGCGGGCCCGCAGCGCGTCGGAGCGCTCGGCGTCCAGCTCGGCAGGGACTCGGATCTCGATACGTACGAGATCCCGCTCGAGGGCCGTCTCCAGGACCCGCGCCACCTTGAAGCGGCTCACGCCGAACTCCTCGGCGATCTGGATCTTGGACTTGTTCTCGAGGTAGAAGCGACGGGCCATGGCCGCCGCCTGCACCAGCTCCGCGGGTCCCATCCGCAGGGCCGCCCGTCCCGCCGATGATGCGGACACGGCGTTCTCCTCACTTCTCTTACGTCACGAAACTTCTCTTACGTCATGAAATCGACTACTGCTCATGAATCGACTCATGAGCCGACTCTCGAATCAACTGCTGTTCACAACCTGGATACGCCGTTCATCCTTGCAGATCCGACGCGGTTGATCCGCCCCGATGGGCGCCGTTCACGTGCCCGTGGCTCAGTGGTCGCACGCCCAGGCCGTGGACGCGGTAGCGCCTTCCGCCTGGGTGCGCAGTGCACGTACCGCCTCCGCCGGATCCTTCGCCCCGTAGACGGCCGAACCGGCGACGAAGACATCGGCGCCCGCCTCGGCGCACCGCTCGATCGTCGCGGCGGACACTCCGCCGTCGACCTGCAGCCACAGCTCCAGACCGTGCTTCCCGATCAGCTCACGGGTGCGGCGGATCTTGGGCAGCATGATGTCCAGGAACGCCTGCCCGCCGAATCCCGGCTCAACCGTCATGATCAACAGCATGTCGAGTTCGGGGAGCAGGTCCTCGTACGGCTCGATCGGCGTCGCCGGCTTCAGGGCCATCGAGGCGCGGGCGCCCTTGGCGCGGATCTCGCGCGCGAGGCGGACGGGGGCGGCGGCCGCCTCCGCGTGGAAGGTGACGGATCCGGCACCCGCTTCGACGTACTGAGGGGCCCAGCGATCGGGGTCCTCGATCATCAGATGGCAGTCCAACGGCGTGTCCGTCGCGCGCGCCAGCGACTCTACGACCGGAACCCCCAGGGTCAGGTTCGGGACGAAGTGGTTGTCCATGACGTCGACATGGAGCCAATCGGCGCCTTCGGCGGCCTTTGCCTCGTCGGCAAGGCGGGCGAAGTCCGCGGACAGGATGCTGGGGTTGATCTGCACGGCCATGCCCCAAGCGTGCCATGCCCGGGACCCCCGCTCCGCCTCGGTACGTCCCCCTGCCCGAGACCGATACCGAGCCGTGCCCGCCCGTGCCATTCTTGGCGGCTCGCAGCAGGGGCCGGCCTCCGGCCCCTGGGGAGCACCGCGCACGACGCAGCGGGGGACGCCATGGCGGACGAACAGGGCACGGTGAGTACCGAGGGCACAGGAAGCACGGCGGCGCCCGGACGCAACGGTGTCGCCTGGCTGGTGTGCGGGCGGCGCAGCAAGTGGCTGGTGCTGCTGCTGTGGCTGGTGGTCATCGTCGGCACGGCACCGCTCGCCCAGAAACTCACCGACGCCCAGGACAACGACGCGCAGTCCTGGCTGCCCGGCTCCGCGGAATCCACCCAAGTCCTCGATCTGTCCAAGGACTTCAGGCCGGAGACCATCCCCGCCGTGGTGATCTACGCGCGCGAGGGCGGGCTCACCGTCGCGGACCGGGCCCGGATCGCCAAGGACGTCGACCGGATCAAGCAGCTGAGCGCCCACGGCGTGCGGGGCACGGAGACCCGCGGCCCGGTCCTCGACAAGCGGCCGGGACCGTCGGCGGCCCAGATCTACGTCCCGATCACGATGGACTCGAAGGGCTGGGAGCGGATCGCGCCCGCCGTGGACTCCATTCGTGACCGGAGCGGCACGTCGGCGGACGGCCTCCAGATCCACATCACCGGCCCCGGCGGCACCTCCGCCGACTTCTCCAAAGCCTTCGAGGGCATCGACTCGACCCTCCTCCTCTCCGCGCTCGGCATCGTGATCGTGATCCTGCTGTTCACGTACCGCAGCCCGTCCCTGCTGCTCGTACCGGTACTGAGCGTGGTGGCGGCCCTGTTCACGGCGCAGGCGCTGGTCTATCTCCTCGCCCAGCACGCGGGCCTCACCGTGAACGGCCAGAGCGCGGGCATCCTCACGGTGCTCGTGTTCGGCGCCGGGACGGACTACGCCCTGCTCCTGGTCGCCCGCTACCGCGAGGAGCTGCGCCGGCACGACGACCGGCACGAGGCGATGGCGCTCGCCCTGCACCGGGCGGGCCCGGCGGTGCTCGCGTCGGGCGCGACGGTCGTCCTGAGCATGCTGGTCCTGCTGAGCGCCGACATGAACTCGACGCGGGGCCTCGGCCCCGTGGCCGCGATCGGCGTCGCCGTCGCCCTGCTCGCGATGCTGACGCTGTTCCCCGCCCTCCTGGTGATCTTCGGCCGCTGGCTGTTCTGGCCCGTGATCCCGCACGTCGGCTCGCCGGAACCCACTGAGCGGGGCGTGTGGGCGCGCACCGGGCGAAGGATCGCGCGCCGTCCGCGCCTGGTCTGGATCGTGACGGCGGCGGCACTCGCGCTGCTCTCGCTCGGCCTCATCCAGCTGAAGGCGGCGGGCATCAGCAACGCCGACTCCTTCACCGACAAACCCGACTCGATCGTGGGACAGGAGATCTCGGCGGAGTACTTCCCCGCGGGCACCGGCGACCCGCTGGTCATCGTCGCGAACCACACACAGGGCGAGCAGGTGAGGCGTGCGGTCGCCACGACGAAGGGCGTCGTACGCGGCAGCATCGGCGTGCCACCGAACACGAAGCCGGCGGCGGACGGCCGGATCCTCTTCGAGGCGACGACGACCGCGCCGTCCGACAGCCGGGCCGCCAAGGACACGGTGGACCGGGTGCGGGCCGCGCTGCACGACGTGCCCGGCGCGGAGGCGAAGGTGGGCGGCGGCGCGGCGGCGCTGCTCGACATGGACCGGGCGACCACGCACGACAACAAGCTGGTGATCCCGCTGGTGCTGGTGGTCGTCCTGTTGATCCTGGGGCTTCTCCTACGGGCCCTGGTGGCGCCCCTGTTGCTGATCGGGACGGTCGTCCTGTCCTTCGCGGCGGCCCTCGGCATCAGCGCGCTGGCCTTCCGCCACCTCTTCGACTACGCGGGCGAGTCGACGGACTTCCCGCTGTTCGTCTTCGTGTTCCTGGTGGCGCTCGGCATCGACTACAACATCTTCCTCACGACCCGCATCCGTGAGGAGGCCGCGCGCCAGGGCACACGCCAGGGCATCGTCACGGGCCTGGCCGCGACCGGCGCGGTGATCACGTCGGCGGGCCTGGTCCTCGCGGGCACCTTCGCGGCCCTCGGCACGCTCCCGATGGTCGCCTTCGCCGAAATCGGCTTCGCGGTGGCGGTCGGCATCCTCCTGGACACCTTCGTCGTCAGGTCAATCCTGGTGACGTCCCTGTTCCTGGACCTGGGCTCGCGTATCTGGTGGCCGGGCAAACCAAGCCCTGCCGAGCACAAATCAAGCCCCGCCGGCGATTGAGGCGCGGGGTCCGGGGCAGAGCCCCGATCTTTTCAACCCCGGACCACCCGCAACAACACCTACGCCGTACGCCGAATCAACGCCAAATACATCGCATCGGTCCCATGCAAATGCGGCCAAAGCTGCACATCCGGCCCCTCCCCAAGCCCCGGCACCCCCTCCAACAACGGCCGCGCATCGATGAGTTCGGCCCCACCGACCCCCTTGAGCACGTCATCCACGACCGCCCTCGTCTCCGCGAGATGCGGCGAGCACGTCGCATACCCCACGACGCCCCCCACCCGCACGGACTCGAGCGCCTTGCGCAGCAGGCCCCGTTGCAGCGGACCGAAGCCCTGCAGGTCCTCGGGACGCCGCCGCCACCGCGCCTCCGGGCGCCGCCGCAGTGCGCCAAGTCCCGTACAGGGCACGTCCATCAGGATCCGGTCGAACGTCTCGGGACCCCACGGCGGCCGCGTCCCGTCCGCGGCGATCACCTGGTAGGGCCCGGGGTTCCCGGCCAGCGACTTCGCGACGAGTGCGGCCCGGTGCGGCTGCTTCTCCGACGCGAGCAGCGTCGCCCCGCGCTCGGCGGCGAGCCCGGCGAGCATGGCCGCCTTGCCGCCCGGACCCGCGCACCCGTCGAGCCACTTCTCGTCGCGCCCCTCGACCGGAGCGTTCGCGAGCGCGATGGCAACCAGCTGGCTGCCCTCGTCCTGCACACCGGCCCGCCCCGACCGGACGACATCAAAGGACCCCGGCTCGCCGCCCTCGGCGAGCCGCACGGCGTACGGCGACCAGCGCCCCGGAAGCCCCGACTCCTCGCCCACCTCGGCGAGTACGGCCTCGGCCGTGGTCCGCCCGGGCCGCGCCACGAGCGTCACCTCGGGCCGTTCGTTGTCGGCCTCCAGCAGATCCTCGATCCCGGCACGCCCGCCGCCCAGCGAGTCCCACAGGGCGGATACGACCCATCGCGGATGCGAATGCACCACGGCCAGGTGGTCCTCGGGATCCTCGTCGTACGGCGGCGCGACCTTCTCCACCCAGGCGTCCAGCTCGTGCTGCGAGACCTTCCGCAGCACGGCGTTGACGAACTTGGCCCGCCCGTCACCGAGCACGACGCGCGCCAGCTCGACCGACGCGGACACGGCGGCGTGCAGCGGGATCCGCGTACCGAGCAGCTGATGCACACCGAGGTTGAGCACGTCGAGGACCGGCGGATCGACCTCTCGCAGCGGCCGGTCGATGCAGGCCGCCACAATCGCGTCGTACGTCCCCTGCCTGCGCAGCGTCCCGTACACGAGCTCGGTCGCGAGCGCGGCGTCCCGCCCGTCGAAGTCGCCCTTCTCGCGGGCCTTGCGCAGCAGCGGCGGCAGCACGAGGTTCGCGTACGCGTCCCGCTCGTCCACCGCGCGCAACGCCTCGAAGGCGAGGATGCGCACGGGGTCCTTCTTGGGACGACGGTGGGGCTTGCCGGGCTTACGAGGGGGCCGGCCGGGCTGGTCGCTCAAAGGTGCTCCGCTGCTGGGGTCGTACGGGCGCTACGCACGGGTCGTACGCCGGAATGGGCGCTGCGCACTGGCAGTACGCCGGGATGAACCCTCCCAGGGTACGTCCCGGCCCCGACAACGGTCTTCGTGGGCTCGTCGGCGCCGGGGGCGCGGACCGGGCGGTCCGGTGCCCGCAGGCCCGTCGGCCCAGGGTCGCGGACCTGGCGATCCGGGGCCCGCAGGCCCGTCAGCCCAGAGGCCGCGGACCCGCCGGCCCTCGTGCCCGCAGGCCCGTCAGCCCAGGGTCTCCCCCTCGGCGATCCGGGTGCCCCGCGCCCAGTCCGCCGCGGCCATCGGCTTCTTGCCCTGCGCCTGCACCCAGAGCAGCTCGACGGCGCACGAACCGGTGCCCACGTGGAGGTTCTTCTTGCCGGCGGAGATCTCGCCCGGCGCGAGGTCGGTCCGGTCGGGCGCGAGGACTGCCGTGCGCACCTTGAGCCGCTCGCCGCGGAACTCGGTCCAGGCACCAGGCGCAGGCGTGCAGCCACGGACGACCCGGTCGACCCGCAGGGCCGGCGCGCGCCAGTTGATACGGGCGTCCTCCACGGTGATCTTCGGCGCGAGGGTGACGCCGTCGGCGGGCTGCGGCACTGCCTCGATGGTGCCGTCCTCGATCCCGTCCATCGTCGCGACAAGCAGCCCGGAGCCCGCGAACGCGAGCCGGGTCAGCAGGTCGCCGCTGGTGTCGGTGGCACGGACCGCCTCGGTCACCGTCCCGTACACGGGCCCGGAGTCGAGCCCCTCCTCGATGAGGAACGTGGACGCGCCGGTGATCTCGTCACCCGCCATCACCGCGTGCTGCACGGGTGCGGCACCCCGCCACGCCGGCAGCAGCGAGAAGTGCAGATTGACCCAGCCGTGGGCGGGCACGTCGAGCGCGACCTTGGGGAGCAGCGCCCCGTACGCGACGACCGGGCAGCAGTCGGGACCGATCTCCCGCAGCCTCGCCAGGAAGTCCTCGTCGCGCGGCTTGGCCGGCTTGAGCACCTCGATGCCGGCCTCCTCGGCCCGCTGGCCGACCGGGCTCGCGACCAGGCGACGGCCGCGCCCCGCCGGTGCGTCGGGCCGGGTGACGACCGCGGCGACCTCGTGCCGGTCGGAAGCGATCAGGGCGTCCAAGGCGGGAACGGCGACCTCGGGGGTGCCTGCGAAGACGAGCTTCATCGGTGGTTGGGGCCCTTCTGACGGATCGGGCTGGATGCGGACGACCGCAACGGCCTCTCGGGGCAGGGTCACGGGCAGCGCACCAGTCTATGGGCGCCGTGCAGCGGGCGCGTACGGGGCGCACGTCGTGACGTGCGCCCCTCGCATATGCGGATGCGCCCGAACAGCGTGACCCCTCACCGGATGGCGCGTTGGTCAAGAAAGAGTTGACCAGTCATGGGCCGCAATCAGTCATCCGTCATCGCTCACTCGTCTTCGTCGGTGTCGCTTGACGCGAGCGTGGTCCGATCCTTATTTCATCGCCGGTTCGAGAGGCTTGTTCATGGCCGACCACGCAACCCACGACGCCCAGGCACGGGCCAGCCTGCATCTTCTTGTGCGGGACATCGAGCGGGTCCGCCGTCAGGTGGACGCGCTGCGCACCCTCACCGCACAGCTGGGCAACGTCTACCGCCCGCGCCGCTCAGGCCCCTCCGCGGGGTTCGTCGTCTACGGGAGGGCGCCCGCCCCCACCGTCCGTCTCGCCCAGGAACTGCGCGACAGCGTCGAGACGTTGGTCACCGCAGCCGTGGACTTCGACCGTTCGCTGGGGTTCTCGTGGGACGCGGTGGGCTCAGCGCTCGGCGTCACGAAGCAGGCGGTCCACCGCAGGTACGGGGCGCGCAGGGCGGTCACCCAGGCGGCCGCCGAGGCCGAGCGCGGGGCGGAGGTGCCGGCGTCGACGGCGGCCGCCGTGCCGTCCTCGGCGCAGGCCGTGCGTCCCCCCATGCCGATGGGAGCGGGCCCGCTGTCGTCGGTCCCCGCCGCCCGCGCGCTGCCCACCCAGCCGACCGTGGGTACCACGGGCCTGCGCGACGACCCGCGCCCCAGCGCCTTCCCTGGCCCGCGTCACGGCTGACCCGCCGCGCCGCACACTTCTGCCTCCCCGTACGCGGACATGACGTGCCGTACGGGGAGGCAGAAGTGTGCGGCACTGACCACCCGCCATGAGGCGGGGGTCCCGCGTCCGGCCACGCTCCTCCCTGAACCGACACGCCGCCGCCTTGGGCAATCTGCCGCCTTGGGCGGCAGGGTGGGCAAGGCGGCACCCCGGCGCCGCGCATCCCCACGGGCGGCCTCGGCCACGGCACCGGCCGGCCCACCGCGACCCACGGCCCCCGGCCCACCGCTCACCCGATGTCGAGCGGATCCACCCGCACCCGTACCGGCTCACCCGCCCCCCGGGCCATCCGCGCGGCCTGCGCCTGCTTCAAGGCACGCGCAAGCACCGCCCCACTCCCCGGCGGAACCCGCACGAGCACCCGCTCCCACTCCTCCCCGACCGGCGGCCCCCCGCCCCGCCGCCCCCCACCCGGTATCGCCGAAGGCACCGGCACGGGCCCCAACACCTCCGCGTCCCCCGGAAGTTCCACCGCCTCCATGAACCCGGCGACCGCCTCCGCCGTCCCCGCGACCGCCGCCATCCGCGACACCGGCGGAAACCCGAGCTCGGCCCGGTCCGCGAGCTCCCGCACCGCGTGTCCCACGGGATCCCACCGCACCAGCGCCTGCACGGGCCGCAACGTGGGCTCGGCGACCACGACCACCGCGCCGCCCACCTCCTGGGGCCGCACCAGCGCGGACGCCGCGATCCACCGCCGCAGCGCCTCCTCGCCGGCCCGCAGATCGGCCCGCCCCAGCATCGCCCACCCGTCGAGCAGCAGCGCCGCCGCGTACCCGCCCTCGGCGACCGGCTCGGCCCCCGGCGTACTCACGACGAGCGCGGGGGTCCCCGGAACCGTGTCGAGCACCTGCTCCCGCCCCGACGTCCGCACCGGCACCGTGGAGAACGCCCGCCCCAACTCCTCGGCGGTGCGCCGCGCCCCGACGACCTGGGCCCGCAACCGGGTCCCCCCGCACTCGCCGCACTGCCAGCGCCCTTCCTCGCGCCCGCACCACCCGCACGCGAGCACGCCGGTCGCCTCCCGCGCCTCCAACGGTCCCGCGCACTGCCGGCACCGGGCGGGCTCACGACACCGCTGACACGCGAGCCGCGGAACGTATCCCCGCCTCGGCACCTGCACCAGCACCGGCCCCTCGCGCAACGCGGTCCGCGCCACCTCCCACGCGAGACTCGGCAAGCGGGCGGCCCGCGCCGCCTCGTCGCGCGCCACGTCCCGGTCCCCCACGGTGCGTACGAGCGGAGCGACCCGCCGTACGACGTCCCGCGGCGCGCTCAGGGCCGCGGCCCACCCACTGCGCACCAGTTGAGCGGCCTCGACCGTGCAGCTCCAACTCCCGAGCAGGAAGGCGCACTTGTCGCGCGTGGCCCGCAGCTCCAGGACCTCCCGCACATGCGGGAAGGGTGCGTGATCATCGCTGTGGTGCTGGTCCCCGTCCTCCCAGACCACGACCAGGCCCAAGTCCCGTACGGGAGCGAACATGGCGGCCCGCGTCCCCACGACGGCCCGCACCGCCCCCCGCCGCACGGCAAGCCACTCGGAATAGCGCCGCTGCTGCCCGGCGTCAGCCGTCAGCAACGCATGCTGTCCCTCCCCCAACTCCTCCCTCAGCGCGGCGTCGACGCGCGCCGCGAGCCGTACGGTCGGCACGACGACCAGGGCCCCCCGCCCCGAAGCGTGCGTCGCCCGCACGGCCCGCGCGATCTCGTCGGCCCACTCGGGCCCGGGCAGCGCGGTCCACACGGCCCGCGGCGCACCCCCCGCGGCCAGCGAGCCCACGAAGTCGGCCCCCCGCTCATACCGAGCCCAGGACCCCGCCTCCGGAGCCCCCGGCGGCGCGGGCGGAGCGGCGAACTCCCGGGCCTCGGCCTTGGCATGGCGCGGCGGAATCGCGAGCTGCAGCACATCGGCGAGGCTCCCCGCGTACCGATCGGCGACGGCCCGGGTCAGCCCGAGCAACTCCGCGTCAAGCACGGGCTCGGGCGACACCACCTGCGCGAGCGCGGCCAGCGGCCCCTGATACTCGGCCTCGGCCACCCGCTCGACGAGAAATCCGTCAATCAGCCCACCCCCTTCACGCCGCCCGTCCCGTACGTTCCGATTCCCCGCGCCGAACCGCACCCGCACCCGCACGCCCGGCTGCGCGATGGCGTCCAGCTCCTTCGGCACGGCGTACTCGAAGTACCGGTCGAGATGCAGCACCCCCTTGTCCACGAGCACCCGCGCCACCGGCAGCTCCTCGGCCAACGGCGCCCCCCGCCACGTCCGCGGCTTCGCCTTCGGCGCCTTGGCAGCCCGCACGCTCTCCCGGATCAACGCAAGCTGCTCCGGCTCCCCGCCCTCGTCGCCCCTGTCGTTCTCGCTGCTCACACGTGCATTCCTACCAGAGGGCACTGACAGCGGGCCTGTCCCGAAGCGGCCCGGAAACGCCGAAGGGCCCGGCTCTCCCCAAGGAGAACCGGGCCCCACGGACCGATCTAGTGACTCAAGGTCTACACGCCCGCGGCCTTGCGCAGCGCGTCCACACGGTCCGTCTTCTCCCACGTGAATTCGGGCAGCGCGCGCCCGAAGTGGCCGTACGCGGCCGTCTGGGAGTAGATCGGGCGGAGCAGGTCGAGGTCGCGGATGATCGCGGCCGGGCGGAGGTCGAAGACCTCGGAGATCGCGGCCTCGATCTTGTCCGTGTCGACCGTCGCCGTGCCGAAGGTCTCCACGAAGAGACCGACCGGCTCGGCCTTGCCGATCGCGTACGCGACCTGGACCTCGCAGCGCGCGGCGAGACCGGCGGCCACGACGTTCTTGGCGACCCAGCGCATCGCGTACGCGGCCGAGCGGTCGACCTTGGACGGGTCCTTGCCGGAGAAGGCACCGCCGCCGTGGCGGGCGTAGCCGCCGTACGTGTCGATGATGATCTTGCGGCCGGTCAGACCGGCGTCGCCCATCGGGCCGCCGATCTCGAAGCGGCCGGTCGGGTTGACCAGCAGGCGGTAGTTCTCGGTCTCCAGCTTGATGCCGTCGTCGAGCAGCGCCTTCAGCTCCGGCTCCACCACGAACTCGCGGATGTCGGGAGCGAGAAGGGAGTCCAGGTCGATGTCGCTCGCATGCTGCGAGGAGACGACGACCGTGTCGAGGCGGACCGCCTTGTCGCCGTCGTACTCGATGGTGACCTGGGTCTTGCCGTCGGGGCGCAGGTAGGGGATCGTCCCGTTCTTGCGCACCTCGGAGAGGCGGCGCGAGAGGCGGTGCGCGAGGTGGATCGGGAGCGGCATGAGCTCCGGCGTCTCGTCGCACGCGTAGCCGAACATCAGGCCCTGGTCGCCCGCGCCCTGCTTGTCGAGCTCGTCCTCGTCACCCTCGACGCGCTTCTCGTACGCCGTGTCGACGCCCTGCGCGATGTCGGGCGACTGCGAGCCGATGGAGACCGAGACGCCGCAGGACGCGCCGTCGAAGCCCTTCTTCGACGAGTCGTAGCCGATCTCGAGGATCTTGTCGCGCACGAGCTGCGCGATCGGCGCGTAGGCCTTCGTGGTCACTTCGCCGGCCACGTGGACCTGGCCGGTGGTGATCAGCGTCTCGACGGCGACGCGGGACGAGGGGTCCTCGCGGAGCAGCGCGTCGAGAATGGTGTCGCTGATCTGGTCAGCGATCTTGTCGGGGTGACCCTCGGTCACGGACTCCGAGGTGAACAGGCGACGGGACACAACGCTCCCTGTGGTTGCAGCGGCTGCTGGCTGATCATTTACCGGATGGTGCGGGGGGCTGCGCCCGACACCGTCCGGGAACAGTTTATCGGTCGTACTCGGTCGCCGGGTCACGTGTCTCGCCCACTGGAAGTGCTGTGACCTGCGACACCGCATTGTGCGATACGACGATCGCTCTTCGGAAGGGTACCGCCCGCCCGAAAATGGCGTGTTTTCGGGGTTTCCCCGGGTCAGACGTGTCGAATGTGAATTTCACGCACCGATGCGGTTCCGCGCGTGTTCGACAAACATTCAGTCGGCCGTCGGGGGGACGAGGCGGCGCGCCGTCTCGTCCCAGATACGGTCGGCGAGCGCTTCCTTCGGGCCATACGGGACCGGTGTCTCCTGCCCGTCGGCGCCCAGGATCACGGCCTCGTTCTCCTCGGAGCCGAAGGTCCTGCGCTCCCCCACCTCGTTGACGACGAGCAGGTCACAACCCTTGCGGGCGAGCTTGGCGCGGCCGTTCGCGAGGACGTCGTCGGTCTCCGCGGCGAAGCCGACGACCACCTGTCCCGGACGGGCCCGGTCGGCGGAGAGCTCGGCGAGGATGTCCGGGTTGCGCACGAGGGCGATCGGCGCCGGCTCCTCGCCGTCCTTCTTCTTGATCTTCCCGGTGGCGTACGCCTCGGGACGGAAGTCGGCGACGGCCGCGGCCATGACGACCGCGTCCGCGTCGGCGGCCGCCTTGAGGGCCGCCTCGCGCAGCTGAACGGCCGTTCCTACGTGGACGACGTCGACGCCCGCCGGATCGGGGAGGCCCGCGTTCGCGGAGAGCAGCGTGACGCGGGCGCCGCGCACCGCCGCCGTACGGGCGAGCGCGTAGCCCTGCTTTCCGGAGGAGCGATTGCCGAGGAAGCGGACCGGGTCGAGGGGCTCGCGGGTGCCACCGGCGCTGACGACCACGTGGCGGCCGACAAGGTCCTGCGGGGCGTCGCCGCGCGCGAGCACCCGGCGGGCGTACTCGAAGATCTCCGCCGGGTCGGGGAAACGGCCCTTGCCGGTGTCGACGCCCGTGAGGCGGCCGACCGCGGGCTCGATGACGAGGGCGCCGCGGCGGCGCAGGGTGGCGACGTTCTCCTGGGTGGCCGGGTGCTCCCACATCTCGGTGTGCATCGCGGGGGCGAAGACGACCGGACACCGGGCGGTGAGCAGCGTGTTGGTGAGGAGGTCGTCGGCGAGCCCGTGGGCCGCCTTGGCGAGCATGTCGGCGGTGGCCGGCGCGACGATCACGAGGTCCGCGTGCTGGCCGATGCGCACGTGGGGCACCTCGTGGACCGCGTCCCAGACCTCCGTCGAGACCGGGTTGCCGGAGAGCGCCGACCAGGTCGCGGCGCCGACGAAGTGCAGCGCCGAGTCGGTCGGCACGACGCGCACGTCGTGGCCGGACTCCGTCAGTCGACGCAGCAGCTCACACGCCTTGTAGGCGGCGATTCCGCCGCTGACCCCCAGAACGACCTTCGGCTTCGACGACACCGGTTCTCCCCTGACTCGAACACGTACGAACGAAAAACGTACGACTCCATGACACACCACAGGCCCGACAGCTGCGCTGCCGGGCCTGAAGTACCGAAACTATGAGCGTTACTGAGCCGGGCCCTCGATGGCCTCGGACGTCAGCAGCCCCGCGTTGATCTCACGAAGAGCGATCGAGAGCGGCTTCTCGTGGACGTGCGTGTCCACCAGCGGGCCGACGTACTCGAGCAGGCCCTCACCGAGCTGCGAGTAGTACGCGTTGATCTGACGCGCGCGCTTGGCGGCGTAGATGACCAGGCTGTACTTCGAGTCGGTGGCCTCGAGGAGCTCATCAATCGGCGGGTTGATGATGCCCTCGGGCGCGGTGATGGTAGAGGACACTCTCTGCCTTCCGATGGGGTTAAAGATCAAAGAACTTTCATCAAGGCTAGCAGCTCAGCGGCCACGCCCTCGACGGAGGTGTTGACAAGAGTGGTGTCGAACTCCGATTCGGCGGCGAGCTCCACCTTGGCGGCCTCGAGGCGGCGCTCGATGACCTCCGGCGCCTCCGTACCGCGCCCGGTGAGCCGGCGGACCAGCTCTTCCCAGCTCGGCGGGGCCAGGAAGACCAGCTGCGCCTCGGGCATCGACTCCCGGACCAGGCGGGCACCCTGGAGGTCGATCTCGAGCAGCACCGGCTCCCCCGCCTCCAGGCGGTCGAGCACGGCTCGGCGCGGGGTGCCGTAACGGTTCCCCGCGAACTCGGCCCACTCGAGGAGCTCACCGTTGGCGATCAGCTTGTCCATTTCCTCGTCGGTGACGAAGAAGTACTGGACACCGTGCTGCTCGCCGGGGCGCGGCTTGCGGGTCGTGGCCGACACCGAGAGCCAGACCTCGGGGTGTTCCTTGCGCATATGGGCGACAACCGTGCTCTTGCCGACCCCCGAGGGGCCGGAGAGCACGGTCAGCCGCGGACGTTCGTCCGGGGGTACGGGGGTCGTCCCCCGGGGTGTTGCAGCCATGCAGCGATTATTCCAGTTGTTCCGGAGTGCCCGGACCAGCCCCGGGGGTCAGCCCGGGACGGTCGCGGCCACTCAGGCTCCGGTGCTGCCGAACTCGCGCTCCAGGGAGGCGATCTGGTTGGAACCGAGACCGCGCACCCGGCGGGATTCGGAGATCCCGAGCCGCTCCATGATCTGCTTGGCGCGGACCTTGCCCACGCCCGGCAGGGACTCGAGGAGGGCGGAGACCTTCATCTTGCCGATGACGTCGTTCTCCTGGCCCTGCTTGATGACCTCGTGGAGGGAGGCGCCGGAGTGCTTGAGTCGATTCTTGACCTCGGCCCGCTCCCGGCGAGCCGCGGCGGCCTTTTCGAGCGCGGCTGCGCGCTGTTCAGGGGTAAGGGGCGGAAGAGCCACGCCTACGTCACCTCGGATGTCGAACTGTCGGATACGGACCGGTGAGGAACCTAGTCGCCCCACACCTGGGGAGCAACGAACAACCCGCTGGCGTGCAGTTGACCGTTGACTCTCGACGGAGACTAGCGGGCATGGCCGCCAGAGTCAGCGAGAACAGACGAAAAGTCCTGGTCAGCCTCTGTCGAGCCATACATTTTGGACAAATCGACCACTAAATAGGACAGGATTCGGACGCGAAACCCAAGGTCGGCACGGAGTGCCACCCTCAAACCTCTCGCGTCAGGCCCTCGCGACGGCCTCGCGCACCTCGTCCGCGAACCGCACGGAGGCATCCCGCAGGGCGGCGACCGAAGGTCCCGCCTTGAGAACTCCACGGCTCACATTCGGTACGACATTGCGCACGGCGGAGCCGAACACCGACGGAAGATCGGCAGCCGTGGCACCCTGCGCCCCGATGCCGGGGGCGAGGAGCGGACCGTTGATGCCGAGCTCGTAGGAGGACAGATCGCCGAGCGTCGCGCCGACCACGGCTCCGAAGGAGCCCATGGGGTGCTCCCCCGCGTTCTCCTGCGCGAGGTGCCCGAGCATCGTCGCCCCCACATTGCGGCCGTCGGCGCGGACCGCGTGCTGGACCTCGCCGCCCTCGGGGTTCGAGGTGAGCGCGAGCACGAAGAGGCCGGCTCCGGATTCCCGGGCCAGGTCCACGGCGGGCTTCAGGGAGCCGTAGCCCAGGTACGGCGAGACGGTCAGGGCGTCCGAGAACAGCGGGGAGTCCTTGTGCAGGAAGGTCTCCGCGTACGCGGCCATAGTGGAGCCGATATCGCCGCGCTTGGCGTCCATGACGACAAGGGTCCCGGCGGCGCGCAGATCGGCGACGGCCGTCTCCAGGACGGCCACGCCGCGCGAGCCGAACCGCTCGAAGAACGCCATCTGCGGCTTGACCACAGCGACCGTGTCGGCCAGCGCCTCGACGCACGCGCGCGTGAAGGCCTCCAGGCCCGCGACGTCGTCGTTCAGGCCCCAGGAGGACAGCAGGGCGGCATGCGGGTCGATGCCGACGCAGAGCGGGCCGCGCTCGTCCATGACGCGGCGCAGGCGGGCGCCGAAGGGGTCCATCACTGTCATGCGGAAACCTTCTTCGTATCGGCGCCGATCGCGTCGGCGAGCGTGGCGTACGGGGAGTCGCGCAGGCGGGCGGCGAGACCCTTGTGGATCGCGCGGGCGTAGCAGGGGCCTTCGTAGATGAAGGCCGAGTAGCCCTGGATGAGCGTGGCACCGGCGAGGATGCGCTGCCAGGCGTCCTCGGCGTTCTCGATGCCCCCGACGCCCACGAGCGTGATCCGGTCGCCCACGCGCGCGTAGAGGCGCCTCAGGACCTCCAGGGAGCGCTCCTTGAGGGGCGCGCCGGACAGGCCGCCGGTCTCGTTGACGACGTCGCCCTTGGTGGCGAGGCCCTCGCGGCAGATCGTCGTGTTGGTGGCGATGATGCCGTCGAGGCCGAGTTCCACGGCCAGGTCGGCGACCGCGTCGACGTCCTCGTCGGCGAGGTCGGGCGCGATCTTCACGAGGAGCGGGACGCGGCGCGCCTTCGCCGTGCGGTCGGCGGCCTCGCGTACGGCGCTCAGGAGCGGCCGCAGCGCCTCGGTGGCCTGGAGGTTGCGCAGGCCCGGCGTGTTCGGCGAGGAGACGTTCACGACGAGGTAGTCGGCGAACGCGGCGAGCCGCTCGGTGGACTTCACGTAGTCGCCGACGGCCTCGGCCTCCGGCACCACCTTGGTCTTGCCGATGTTCACGCCGACCGTGGTCTTGAAGACCGGGTTGCGGGAGGCCAGGCGGGCCGCCACGGCCAGCGAGCCCTCGTTGTTGAAGCCCATGCGGTTGATGAGCGCGCGGTCCGGCACGAGGCGGAAGAGGCGCTTCTTGGGGTTGCCCGGCTGGGCCTCCCCGGTGACCGTGCCGATCTCGACGTGGTCGAAGCCGAGCATCGACATGCCGTCGATCGCGATGGCGTTCTTGTCGAAGCCGGCGGCGAGGCCGAAGGGGCCGTGCATACGCAGGCCCAGGGCCTCCGTACGCAGCTCCTTGTAGCGCGGCGCGAGATACGCGGCCACGAAGGTGCGCAGAACGGGCGTGCGGGCCGCGAGGCGGATCCAGCGGAAGGCCAGGTAGTGGGCCTTCTCGGGGTCCATGCGCTTGAAGACGAGGTTGAAGAACAGCTTGTACATGCCTGAAGTCCTATAGGTCCTCATGAGGCGGTGGCCTCATGAAGAGGGGGACACCGGTGTGGTGTCCCCCTCTTGGGCTGCCGGAGCCTGTGCCGGGTCCTTTAGTCGCGGGCCGCCGTCAGGTGTTCCGCGTGTTCCTGCAGTGAGCGCACGCCCACGTCGCCGTGGCCCAGCGCCTCGATGCCCTGGACGGCCGCGGCGAGCGCCTGGACCGTGGTCAGGCACGGCACGGAGCGGGAGACCGCCGCCGTACGGATGTCGTAGCCGTCGAGGCGGCCACCGGTGCCGTACGGGGTGTTGACGATCAGGTCGACGTCGCCGTCGTGGATCAGCTGGACGATCGTCTTCTCGCCGTTCGGGCCCTCGCCCTCGGACTGCTTGCGCACGACCGTGGCGTTGATGCCGTTGCGCTTGAGGACCTCGGCGGTGCCGGAGGTGGCGAGCAGCTCGAAGCCGTGGGCGACCAGCTCGCGCGCCGGGAAGATCATCGAGCGCTTGTCTCGGTTGGCGACGGAGATGAACGCCCGGCCCTTCGTCGGCAGCGGCCCGTACGCGCCCGCCTGCGACTTGGCGTACGCCGTGCCGAAGACGGAGTCGATGCCCATGACCTCGCCGGTGGAGCGCATCTCCGGGCCGAGGACCGTGTCGACGCCGCGGCCGTGGATGTCGCGGAAGCGCGACCACGGCATGACGGCCTCCTTGACGGAGATCGGCGCGTCCATCGGCAGCGTGCCGCCGTCGCCGGTCTTCGGGAGCAGTCCCTCGGCGCGCAGCTCGGCGACGGTCGCGCCCAGCGAGATGCGGGCGGCGGCCTTCGCGAGCGGCACCGCGGTCGCCTTCGAGGTGAAGGGGACCGTGCGCGACGCGCGCGGGTTGGCCTCCAGGACGTAGAGGATGTCACCCGCCATCGCGAACTGGATGTTGATCAGGCCGCGCACGCCGACACCCTTGGCGATGCCCTCCGTGGAGGCGCGCAGGCGCTTGATGTCGTAGCCGCCGAGCGTGATCGGGGGCAGGGCGCACGCCGAGTCACCGGAGTGGATGCCGGCCTCCTCGATGTGCTCCATGACGCCGCCGAGGTAGAGCTCCTCGCCGTCGTACAGGGCGTCGACGTCGATCTCGATGGCGTCGTCGAGGAAGCGGTCGACGAGGACCGGCCGCGAGGGGCTGATCTCGGTCGACTCCTCGATGTACGAGGAGAGGCGCTCCTCGTCGTAGACGATCTCCATGCCGCGGCCGCCGAGCACGTACGACGGGCGGACGAGGACCGGGTAGCCGATCTCGTCGGCGATCGTCTTCGCTTCCGCGAACGTGGTGGCGGTGCCGTGCTTCGGCGCGGGCAGGCCGGCCTCGGCGAGCACGCGGCCGAAGGCGCCGCGGTCCTCCGCGGCGTCAATCGCCTCCGGCGGGGTGCCGACGATCGGGACTCCGTTGTCCTTGAGCGCCTGCGCCAGGCCCAGCGGAGTCTGGCCGCCGAGCTGGACGATGACACCCGCGACCGGACCGGCCTGCTGCTCCGCGTGGACGATCTCCAGGACGTCCTCGAGGGTCAGCGGCTCGAAGTAGAGGCGGTCGGACGTGTCGTAGTCCGTGGAGACCGTCTCCGGGTTGCAGTTGACCATCACGGTCTCGTAGCCCGCGTCGCTGAGCGCGAAGGAGGCGTGGACGCAGGAGTAGTCGAACTCGATGCCCTGGCCGATGCGGTTCGGGCCGGAGCCGAGGATGATCACGGCGGGCTTCTCGCGCGGCGCGACCTCGCTCTCCTCGTCGTACGAGGAGTAGAAGTACGGCGTCTTGGCGGCGAACTCGGCGGCGCAGGTGTCGACCGTCTTGTAGACCGGGCGGACACCGAGGGCGTGCCTGACCTCGCGGACGACGTCCTGGCGCAGGCCCCGGATCTCGGCGATCTGGCGGTCGGAGAAGCCGTGCCGCTTGGCCTCGGCGATCAGCTCACGCGTCAGCTCGGGGGCGGCGGCCAGGTCGTCCGCGACCTCCTTGATAAGGAAGAGCTGGTCCACGAACCACGGGTCGATCTTCGTGTAGTCGAAGATCTCCTGCGGCGTGGCGCCGGCGCGGATCGCCTCCATGACGGTGTTGATACGCCCGTCGGTCGGGCGCACGGCCTCTTCGAGGAGCGCGGTCTTGTCGCCGGTCTCGCCCACGAAGGTGAACTGCGAGCCCGTCTTCTCCAGCGAGCGCAGCGCCTTCTGGAACGCCTCGGTGAAGTTGCGGCCGATGGCCATGGCCTCGCCGACCGACTTCATGGTCGTGGTCAGCGTGGAGTCGGCGGACGGGAACTTCTCGAAGGCGAAGCGCGGCGCCTTCACGACTACGTAGTCGAGCGTCGGCTCGAAGGAGGCCGGCGTCTTCTCGGTGATGTCGTTCGGGATCTCGTCCAGCGTGTAGCCGACGGCCAGCTTGGCAGCGATCTTCGCGATCGGGAAGCCGGTGGCCTTCGAGGCGAGAGCCGACGAGCGCGAGACGCGCGGGTTCATCTCGATGACGATGACGCGGCCGTCGTCGGGGTTGATCGCGAACTGGATGTTGCAGCCGCCGGTGTCGACGCCGACCTCGCGGATGATCGCGATGCCGACGTCACGCAGCCGCTGGTACTCGCGGTCGGTGAGGGTCATCGACGGGGCGACGGTGATCGAGTCACCGGTGTGCACGCCCATCGGGTCGAAGTTCTCGATGGAGCAGACGACCACGACGTTGTCGTTCTTGTCGCGCATCAGCTCCAGCTCGTACTCCTTCCAGCCGAGGATGGACTCCTCCAGGAGCACCTCGGTGGTCGGCGAGAGCGTGAGGCCCTGACCGGCGATGCGGCGCAGCTCCTCCTCGTCGTGCGCGAAGCCGGAACCGGCGCCGCCCATGGTGAAGGAGGGGCGGACGACCACGGGGTAGCCGCCGAGCTCGTCGACGCCCTTGAGGACGTCGTCCATGGAGTGGCAGATGTACGAGCGGGCGGACTCGCCGTGCCCGATCTTCTTGCGGACCTCTTCGACGACACCCTTGAAGAGGTCGCGGTCCTCGCCCTTGTTGATCGCCTCGACGTTGGCGCCGATCAGCTCGACGCCGTACTTCTCGAGGACGCCCTGCTCGTGCATCGAGATCGCGGTGTTGAGAGCGGTCTGGCCGCCGAGGGTGGGCAGGAGGGCGTCGGGGCGCTCCTTGGCGATGATCTTCTCGACGAACTCGGGGGTGATCGGCTCGACGTACGTGGCGTCGGCGATCTCCGGGTCGGTCATGATCGTCGCCGGGTTGGAGTTGACCAGGATGACCCGCAGGCCCTCCTGCTTCAGCACCCGGCAGGCCTGGGTGCCGGAGTAGTCGAACTCCGCGGCCTGGCCGATGACGATCGGGCCCGAGCCGATGACGAGTACGGACTTCAGGTCGTTGCGCTTAGGCACGGGCGGACTCCATCAGAGACACGAAGCGGTCGAACAGGTACGCGGCGTCGTGCGGACCGGCCGCCGCTTCGGGGTGGTACTGGACGGAGAAGCCCGGCTGGTCGAGCAGCTGGAGCCCCTCCACGACGTTGTCGTTGAGGCACACGTGGGAGACCTCGGCGCGGCCGAACCTGGTGTCGCTCACCTTGTCCAGCGGCGCCTCCACGGCGAAGCCGTGGTTGTGGGCGGTGACCTCGACCTTGCCGGTGGTGCGGTCCTGCACCGGCTGGTTGATGCCGCGGTGGCCGTACCTCAGCTTGAACGTGCCGAAGCCGAGGGCGCGACCGAGGATCTGGTTGCCGAAGCAGATGCCGAACAGCGGCGTCTTGCGCTCCAGGACGGCGGTCATCAGCGCGACCGGGCCCTCGGCGGTGGCCGGGTCGCCCGGGCCGTTCGAGAAGAACACGCCGTCGGGGTTGACGGCGTAGATGTCGTCCGCTGTGGCCGTGGCCGGCAGGACGTGCACCTCGATGCCGCGCTCGGCCATCCGGTGCGGGGTCATGCCCTTGATGCCGAGGTCGATCGCGGCGACGGTGAACTTCTTCTCGCCGACGGCCGGGACGACGTACGACTCCGCGGTGGTGACCTCCTCGTAGAGGGAGGCGCCCTTCATCTGGGGCTGCGCCTGGACCTTCGCGACCAGCTCGGCCTCGGTGACGAGCGTCTCGCCGGAGAAGATGCCGGAGCGCATGGAGCCGCTCTCGCGCAGGTGGCGGGTGAGGGCACGGGTGTCGATGCCGGAGATGCCGACGATGTCCTGTGCGACCAGCTCGTCGTCCAGGCTGCGCTTGGCGCGCCAGTTGGACGCCACGCGCGCGGGGTCGCGCACCACGTAGCCGGAGACCCAGATGCGCTTCGACTCGTCGTCCTCGTCGTTCCAGCCCGTGTTGCCGATCTGCGGGGCGGTCGCGACCACGATCTGACGGTCGTACGACGGGTCGGTGAGGGTCTCCTGGTAGCCGGTCATGCCGGTGGAGAACACGGCCTCGCCGAAGGTCTCCCCCACGGCCCCGTAGGCGCGGCCGCGGAACACCCGGCCGTCCTCCAGGACGAGTACGGCAGGAGCCTTCGTGGCTCCCCTGGTGGAGGTGGTCATCGTGCGGTGCCTTCCGTCGTGTTGATCATGTCGTTGATGGTGCTGACCCACTCCGCCTGCTCGGCGGCGTGGTCCGAGCGGAATCCGGAGTCGATCAGCTTGTCGCCGTGCGCCCAGGTGACGATGAGCAGGCCGCCCTCCGTGAGGACCTTGCCGGCGATGCCCTTGTCGAGCCGGGCCTCGCGCAGCGCCTCCACCGGGACGAAGAAGTCGCTCGCTCCGGGGCGTACGGCGTTCAGGCCCGCGTCGGTGAGCGTCAGCTCGACACGGCTGCGGGTGCCGAGGCCGTGCGCCACGATGCGGTCGAGCCACTGCCCGGCGGTGGTGGAGCCGTGGTAACGGCCGCTCAGCTCCAGTTTCACCGGAGCCTGCTCGGTCGGCGCGTCGGGCAGCGGCGGCAGGTCGCCCTGCAGGGTGCCGCGCCACTTCCAGCCCTGGCGCATCAGCCAGTAGACGAGCGCGATGAACAGCAGCAGACCGACGATCCAGCCGATGCGGTTCGGCCAGTCCGTCACCTCCGCCGACTTCTGTTCGGCAGCGAGGACAGCGAGTGGTTGCAGAGGTGTCACGCGAGCTTCCCGTCGGCGAGGGTGGCCTTGCCCCGCAGCCAGGTGTGGGTGACGCGCCCCGGCAGCTCACGGCCCTCGTAAGGGGTGTTGCGGCTGCGGGAGGCGAAGCCCGCGGGGTCCACGTCACCACGGTAGTCGGCGTCGACGAGAACCAGGTTCGCGGGCTCACCTGCCGAGACGGGACGTCCATGGCCGTGTGCCCGGCCGATCTCGGCGGGCTTCACGGACATCCGGTCGGCGACTCCGGCCCAGCTCAGCAGGCCCGTCTCGACCATGGTCTGCTGCACGACGCTGAGCGCGGTCTCCAGGCCCACCATGCCCATGGCGGCGGCGGCCCACTCGCAGTCCTTGTCCTCGTGCGGGTGCGGGGCGTGGTCCGTGGCGACGATGTCGATCGTGCCGTCGGCCAGCGCCTCGCGCAGCGACATGACGTCCTTCTCGGTGCGCAGCGGCGGGTTGACCTTGTAGACCGGGTTGTACGAGCGCACCATCTCGTCGGTCAGGAGCAGGTGGTGCGGGGTGACCTCGGCGGTGACGTCGATACCGCGGGACTTGGCCCAGCGGATGATCTCGACGGAGCCGGCCGTGGACAGATGGCAGATGTGCACGCGGGAGCCGACGTGCTCGGCGAGCAGCACATCGCGGGCGATGATCGACTCCTCGGCGACGGCGGGCCAGCCGCCGAGGCCCAGCTCGGCGGAGACGGTGCCCTCGTTCATCTGGGCGCCCTCGGTGAGGCGGGGCTCCTGCGCGTGCTGGGCGACGACGCCGCCGAAGGCCTTCACGTACTCCAGGGCGCGGCGCATGATCACGGCGTCGTGGACGCACTTGCCGTCGTCGGAGAAGACGGTGACGCCGGCGGCGGACTCGTGCATGGCGCCGAGCTCGGCGAGCTTGACGCCCTCCAGGCCGACGGTGACGGCGCCGATGGGCTGCACGTCGCAGTAGCCGTGCTCCTGGCCGAGCCGGTAGACCTGCTCGACGACGCCGGCGGTGTCGGCGACCGGGAAGGTGTTGGCCATGGCGAACACGTTCGTGTAGCCACCGGAGGCGGCGGCGCGGGTGCCGGTCAGGACGGTCTCGGAGTCCTCGCGGCCGGGCTCGCGCAGGTGGGTGTGCAGGTCGACGAGGCCCGGCAGGAGAACCTTGCCCTCGGCCTCGACGACGATCTCGACACCATCGGCGCTCAGTCCGGCACCGACCTCGGCGATCACGCCACCGTCGATCAGCACGTCCTGCGGCTCGCCGCCCAGCACCTTCGCACCACGGATCAGGGTCTTGCTCATGATTACTTGCTCTCCTCGGAACCGGTGGCGGTGGGGCGGGTGTGGCTGACGGCGGGCTCGTTGCCGCCGAGAAGCAGGTACAGGACGGCCATCCGCGTGTGCACGCCGTTGGCGACCTGCTCGATGACCGTGCAGCGGTCGGAGTCGGCGACCTCGGCGGTGATCTCCATGCCGCGGACCATCGGTCCTGGGTGCATCACGATGGAGTGCTCCGGCATCCGCGCCATGCGGTCGCCGTCGAGGCCGTAGCGGCGCGAGTACTCGCGCTCGGTCGGGAAGAACGCGGCGTTCATCCGCTCCCGCTGCACGCGCAGCATCATCACCGCGTCGGACTTGGTGAGGGTCGAATCGAGGTCGTACGAGACCTCGCAGGGCCAGCTCTCGACGCCGACCGGCACCAGGGTGGGCGGCGCGACGACGGTGACCTCGGCGCCGAGCGTGTGCAGCAGGTCGACGTTCGAGCGGGCGACGCGGCTGTGCAGCACGTCGCCGACGATCGTGACGCGCTTGCCGTCGAGGCCCTTGCCGATCCCGGCGTCGGGGCCGACGAGCCGGCGGCGCATCGTGAAGGCGTCGAGCAGCGCCTGCGTGGGGTGCTGGTGGGTGCCGTCACCGGCGTTGATGACGGGCGCGTCGATCCAGCCGGAGGTCGCGAGCCGGTACGGGGCGCCGGACGCACCGTGCCGGATGACGACGGCGTCGACGCCCATGGCCTCGAGGGTCTGGGCGGTGTCCTTCAGGGACTCGCCCTTGGAGACGCTCGACCCCTTGGCGGCGAAGTTGATGACGTCCGCGGACAGGCGCTTCTCGGCGGCCTCGAACGAGATCCGCGTACGCGTCGAGTCCTCGAAGAACAGGTTGCAGATGGTCCGGCCGCGCAGCGCGGGCAGCTTCTTGATGGGCCGGTCGGCGACGCGGGCCATCTCCTCGGCGGTGTCGAGGATGAGTACGGCGTCGTCGCGGGAGAGGTCGGCGGCCGAGATGAGGTGTCGCATCATCTGGGGTGCTCCGTAAGGAAGTTCAGGAGATTCAGGACATACAGGCGCGCGAGGGCACACCTTTCGGGCCGTACGCGGGCGCGCGCACAGCGGAGAAGGGGTGCTACTGCTCGGCCGCCTGGGCGTCCGGCTTGGCACCGAGCAGCACGGCGTCGCGGCCGTCCTCCTCGGCGAGCTGGACCTTGACCGTCTCCCGCAGCGACGTGGGGAGGTTCTTGCCGACATAGTCGGCACGGATGGGGAGTTCGCGGTGGCCGCGGTCGACGAGGACGGCGAGCTGCACGGCACGCGGGCGCCCGATGTCGTTCAGGGCGTCGAGGGCGGCGCGGATGGTGCGGCCGGAGAAGAGCACGTCGTCGACGAGGACGACGAGTCGGCCGTCGATGCCGTCACCCGGGATCTCGGTGCGGGCGAGCGCGCGCGGCGGGTGCATGCGCAGGTCGTCGCGGTACATCGTGATGTCGAGCGAGCCGACGGGGATGGCGCGGCCGGTGATCTCTTCGAGCTTCTCGGCCAGCCGACGGGCGAGGAAGACGCCTCGCGTCGGGATGCCCAGGAGGACCACGTCCTCGGCGCCCTTGGCGCGCTCGACGATCTCGTGGGCGATGCGGGTCAGTACCCGCGCGATGTCAGGGCCTTCGAGAACCGGCCGGGCATCGGACTGCTGCGTGTCCATACGAAACGGACCCCCTTCTCCGCCTCACGGGACGGACCTTAAAGGACGTCGGATTTGCGTCGTCAACAATACCAGCCTCCACAACATCCCTGATCACCCGCCTGGAGGTGCGGGACCGCCGAATTCACGAGAAGGTCGGTACGGACCATTCGGCTTGACGCGGCCAAGTAACGCTGCGTAACCTCACAGTGAGTTACAGCCACGCGGCGCAGCCGCTTAGTGATGCAGTGTCCGGGGAGCTATATGTCCAGCGAATACGCCAAACAGCTCGGGGCCAAACTCCGCGCGATCCGTACCCAGCAGGGCCTTTCCCTCCACGGTGTCGAGGAGAAGTCCCAGGGACGCTGGAAGGCGGTCGTGGTGGGGTCGTACGAGCGCGGTGACCGTGCCGTGACCGTGCAGCGCCTTGCCGAACTGGCGGACTTCTACGGCGTGCCGGTGCAGGAACTGCTGCCGGGCACCACCCCGGGTGGCGCCGCCGAGCCGCCGCCGAAGCTGCGCCTCGACCTGGAGCGCCTTGCCCACGTGCCGCCGGAGAAGGCGGGCCCGCTGCAGCGTTACGCCGCCACGATCCAGTCGCAGCGCGGTGACTACAACGGCAAGGTGCTCTCGATCCGCCAGGACGACCTGCGCACCCTCGCCGTCATTTACGACCAGTCGCCCTCGGTCCTGACCGAGCAGCTGATCAGCTGGGGCGTGCTCGACGCGGACGCGCGCCGCGCAGTGGCGCACGACGACGTCTGATCCGGCCACGACGCCGCAGAAACGTCACAGCCCTGAGGGGGCGGAGCGATTGGGCTCCGCCCCCTCAGGGGTTTCCGGGGTCCGGCCGCGCCCTCGGTGTTCCGGCCTCGCGCCCTCGGATCCGGGACACCGGCGCCCGGCCACGGGGCTCCGCCCCGGACCCCGCGCCTCAAACGCCGGCGGGGCTGAAGATGCCCCTCACGTCCGGAACAAGCGTCCGATCACCTCGGGCAGCAGGCGGGCGCTCAGTTTCGGCGGAAGTGCCTGGAGGACCGCGAGTACGGGGGCCATCCGCTCCGGCAGCCGGCCGCCCTCCCCCACCCCGGCGAGCGCCAGCGCGATCTCGACCTCCTGCGAGGTCAACGTGTCCGGATCCAGCGTGGCCGCGGCCTCGACGACCTCCGGATCCACCCGAACGGGCCCCAGCTCACGGGCCCGTCCCACCGCCTTCTCCAGCTCGTCGAGCAGAAGCCGCGCCGTCTCCGGTTGCGCCACCGCCGCGGTCACCGTCAGATGCAGGGTGGCCGGTGAGGCCCCGAAGGCCGGTTGCGGCTGCAGATACCAGCCGCTGCCCCGCAGCTCGTCCGCCACCACGAAGACATCGACGTCCGGGTCGTCGGAGGCCACGGCGATCAGGGACGCCTCGGGCCGCGCCGCGAGCCGCAGACCGCCGATCCGTTCGACACCGTCAGCGAGCGCGCTGGTCGTCCGGTGTACGCGCGTCGACAGCACCGCGTAACCTTCGGCCCCGACGCGCTCCGTCACCGCCCAGGCCGCCGCGAGGGGCCCGGCCGACTTGGTGCCCTGGAGCGTGGAGTTGACCACGGGGTAGCCGGGCCAGGCGGCGTGCGCGAACCAGCCGTGCCGGCGCAGCCCCGCGTCGCGGAACAGGAGCAGCGAGGCACCCTTCGCCGTGTACGCGTATTTGTGCAGGTCGACGGAGAGCGACGTCACGCCGGGGACGGACAGGTCGAACTCCGGGACGCCCGGTACGTCCTGCCCCTGCCGCGCCGCGTGCCGCAGATGACCGAGGTACCACCCGCCGATGCACGCGTCGACATGGCACAGCACTCCTCGCCGCTCCGCCTCCCGCGCCACCTCGGCGACCGGGTCGATGACTCCGTGTGCGTACGAGGGGGCGGAGACGACGGCCAGGGCGGTGCGCTCGGAGATCGCCGCGGCCACGTCGGCCGGGCGCACCTTGAAGGTGTCCGGGTCGACGGGGACGCTCACCACGCGCAGGCCGAACAGCTCGGCGGCCTTGTGGAAGGCGGCGTGCGCGGTCTCGGGCAGCACGAGTTCGGGCTCGGTCACCCCGCGTTCCTTGCGGGCGTACTGACGCGCGGTCAGGACGGCGAGGAGGCAGCTCTCGGTGCCGCCGCTGGTGAACGTGCCCGCGCTCCCGCCGAGCAGCGCGGTGGCGCGCCGCACCAGGTCGTTCTCCAGCTCCACGACGCTCGGGAACGCCGTCATGTCCAGCCCGTTGACCCCCGCGAACGCGGCCTGCGCGGCGTTCGCGAGTTCGTCGAGGCCTTCGAGTCCGGAGTCATAGACGTACGCCATGGTGCGCCCGCCGTGTACCGGCAGATCGCCCGCACGCAGGGCCTTCAGCCGCGCAAGGATCGGGTCGTCGGTCGTCATGCGGACTCCTCGTCTCGCTGGGTGGGCTCTTGGCGCTCGTCCGGCGCGCCGGCCTCGTCGAAGTCGGCGCGCAGGCGGATCAGTTCGGACTCGGTGAGGCGGTACCTGACCAGCAGCGGAAGGCTCAGCGCGAGCAGTACGGCGGGCAGCGCGCCGAAGCCGATGACGATCGCGGTCAGTGCCGAGCCGGGCTGCGCGACACGGTCGGTGGCATCGGAGGAGACGAACCCGCCCAGCGCGAGGACAAGGCCGAACAGGCCGGGCCCCAGGGCGAGTCCGAGCGTCTCACCGGCCGTCCACAGGCCGGTGAAGACTCCGGCCCTGCTCCGCCCGCTGGTGCAGGCATCGGCGGCGATCGCGTCACCGAGCATCGCGAGCGGCAGCATCTGCACGCCCGCGTACCCGATGCCGGCCACAGCCACGGCCACGTAGATCAGCGGCGTCGGCAGTTCACGTCCCGCGGCGGCGCCGAGCGCCCCCAGCAGGAAGCACACGGAGGCCCCGACTGCCGCGTTCCGCTTGCCCGTTCGGCGGCCCATGGCCAGCCACAGGGGCATCGCGAGCAGCGAGGGCACGATGAGACAGGCGAACAGCACGGTGGTGGCGCTCGGCCGGTCGAGGATGTACGTCGCGAAGTACTGGGTGCCGGCGAGCATCAGGCCCGACGCGGCGGCCTGCACGACGTACGCGCCGAACAGCCACACGAAGGGAGCGTTGCCCCGCGCCGCACGCAACTGTCCGCGCAGGCTCGACTCGCCCGTTGTACGTATGACGTCCACCGGTACGGAGGGGCCGTCGCGCGTTATACGTATGACGCTGCGCGCTCCGGCCGTGGCGATCACCGCGGCCAGCATTCCCGCCGCGAGCAGCCCGCCGATCACCACGCCCATCAGCCGGTACCCGCCCGCGCTCCCCCGCTCGTCGCCGGTGGCGCCCGCGAGGATCGGGGCGACGGAGCCGGACATCAGGATGGCCACGGCGAGGAAGGCCACGCGCCAGGCCATGACACGGGCCCGCTCGTCCGGATCCCCCGTGAGTTCCGCGGGCAGCGCGACGTACGGAACCTGGAAGCACGCGTACGCGGAGGCGCTGAGCAGGAACAGGGCGGCCACGTACGCGGCGGCGGGCCCGCCTTCGAGGCCGGCGGGGGCCGCGAACATCCCCGCGAAGCAGACCGGCAGGGTGAGCGCGCCCAGCAGCATCCAGGAGCGACGCGGGCCCAGGCGGGAGCGGGTGCTGCGGTCGGAGCGAGCGCCGACCCACGGGTTGAACAGCACGTCCCACGCCTTGGGCAGGAAGACGAGCAGCCCGGCCAGGCCCGCTCCGACGCCGAGCACATCGGTCAGGTAGTACAGCAGCAACAGGCCCGGGACCGTGCCGAAGGTTCCGGTGGCGAGGGAGCCGAGTCCGTAACCGATGCGCACGCGCGCGGGGAGGCCTGTCGGTGACATGACCAGAACCTAGTGAAGATCCCCGGAAACGCACCAGGCCCGGAGCAGAACATTGTTCATGTTCTGCTCCGGGCCCACGGAACGATGGTGCGCGCTGCGGCGGGGCTCAGGCCTCGTCGCGGCGCAGGGACGGCTTCAGGTCCTTGAAGCGACCCAACAGTCCGTTGATGAACGCCGGGGACTCGTCGGTGGAGAACTCCTTGGCCAGCGAAACGGCCTCGTCGAGCACCACGGCATCCGGGGTCCCGTCGACCCAGACCAGCTCGTAGGCGCCGAGCCGCACGATGTTGCGGTCGACGACCGGCATCCGGTCGAGGGTCCACCCGACGGCGTACTGCGAGATGAGCTCGTCGATCCGGGACGCCTTCTGGGCGTACCCCTCGACCAGCTCCATCGTGTACTCGCTGACGGGCGGCTGCCGCGTGTCGCTGCGGGAGTGCCGGATCCAGTCCGCGAGGACCGTCAGGGGATCGGCGCCGCGCTGGTCTGCCTCGAAGAGGATCTGAAAGGCGCGCTTGCGGGCCGTATTACGGGCAGCCACGGTTAGCTGTTCACCCGGCCGAGGTAGTCGCTCGTGCGGGTGTCGACCTTGATCTTCTCGCCCTGGGTGATGAAGAGCGGCACGCCGATCTGGTGGCCGGTCTCCAGGATGGCGGGCTTGGTACCGCCGGTGGAGCGGTCGCCCTGGACGCCCGGCTCGGTCTCCTTGATGACCAGCTCGACGGCGGCCGGCAGCTCGACGAAGAGCACCTCGCCCTCGTGCTGCGCGACGGAGGCCGTGAAGCCCTCGATCAGGAAGTTGGCGGCGTCACCGACGGCCTTGCGGTCGACGTGCAGCTGGTCGTACGTCTCCATGTCCATGAACACGAAGTAGTCCCCGTCCATGTACGAGAACTGCATGTCGCGCTTGTCAATGGTGGCCGTGTCGACCTTGACGCCGGCGTTGAACGTCTTGTCGACGACCTTGCCGGAGAGCACGTTCTTGAGCTTGGTGCGCACGAAGGCAGGGCCCTTGCCGGGCTTGACGTGCTGGAACTCGACGACGGACCAGAGCTGGCCCCCGTCGAGCTTGAGCACCAGGCCGTTCTTGAGGTCGTTCGTGGAAGCCACGGTTGCGGAATCTCCTGGACTGACGTGGACGACCCAGGGGCACGCGAGCAGCCTTTGCGGGCTAGAGCGCGAGCAGCTCCTTGGTCGTGATGGTGAGTAGCTCGGGTCCGCCGTCCGCCTCGGGGCGGACGACGAGCGTGTCATCGATCCGGACGCCGCCCCGACCCGGGAGGTGGACCCCCGGCTCGACGGTGACCGGCACACAAGTGTCCAGTTTACCCATGGCCGCGGGGGCCAACTGCGGGTCCTCGTCGATTTCGAGTCCCACACCGTGCCCGGTCAGCGGCGCGAGCCCGTCACCATACCCTGCCGCGTCCAGGACGTGGCGGGCGGCCCGGTCCGCTTCGCGGCACTCGACGCCGGGCGCCAGGCTCTCCCGGCCGGCCCGCTGAGCGGCGAAGACGAGGTCGTACAGCTCGATCTGCCAGTCCGCGGGCGAGGTGCCGATGACGAACGTACGGCCGATCTCGCAGCGGTAGCCGCGATACGTCGCGCCCAGGCACACGGAGAGGAAATCACCCTCCTCGACCCGGCGGTCGGTGGGCCGGTGGGCCACACGCCCCGAGTTCGGGCCCGTGCCCACGGAGGTGGGGAAGGCGGCGCCGTCGGCACCGTGGTCGACAAGTCGACGTTCCAGTTCGAGGGCGAGGTGCCGCTCGGTCCGCCCGACAAGGATGGATTCCAGCAGCTCACCGAGCGCCTGATCGGCGATCTCGGCGGCGATCCGCAGGCAGGAGATCTCCTCCTCGTCCTTGACGAGGCGCAGCTGCTCGACGCCGCTGTTGAGGTCCAGCAGACGGAGTCGGGGCGCCACGGAGCCGACCGCGCGGTGCCGGGCCACCGTCAGGTGGTGCTCCTCGACGGCGAGCGAATCGGCTCCGCGGGACGCGGCCACGTCCGCGGCGGCGACGGCCGGGTCTCCTGCGGGTACGTCCAGGACCTGGACCCGCAGCGACTCGTCGACCCGTCCGTCGGCGGGTTCGTCGCTCGGCGCTCGCGCGCACAGCAGGAGGTCGTCACCGCCGCCGGGATCCCGGCCCAGCAGGAGCACGGCGCCGTTCGGTGCCGTTCCCGCCAGGTAGCGGACGTTGGCTGGCCGCGAGACGAGGGCGGCCGCGCCGCCGCCCGCCGTCGCGCGCTCTCTGAGCCGGTCCCGTCGGGCCGCGTGCACCTCTGCCATGACGCCGAGCGTACGAGCGGGTGGGCGAGGCGGCCGTCCCAGCGCGTCCGGACGGGTCCCTCCGGGGGTCTACGGGTGGGCTGGCGCCGGGGCCGGGGATCTGGGGCGGCCACCTCCCTCCACCCACGCCCACCGGGGCCCCGCTCACCCGGGGCGCACAGCCGCCGTACCCGGGACCACGCAGCGTGACCGGCCCTGCGTGCCCAGGGACCGCGGCCTGTTCCGCGTCGACCCCCGCCGCCAAGAGCGCACGGCGCCGAAGTCGTGCCGTGCCGACGCCCGCTCGTCTCCCTCCGACCCGCCTCCTCCGGGGCTTCGGCCCGCCCCGGGGCCCGGACCGCTACGACGAGGTTGCTGCCTCCCCTGACGGGTGTGCCGGGTCGGGATGTGGGGCTTCCGTCGTGGTCGGGGCTTCGTTCTCGTTGCGCGGCAGGCAAGGGCGGAACCTGGCCGCCCCGGGGGGCGCAGCCCGCAGGGTTCAACCCAGTGCGGGCCGAAGTCCCCGGAGGGGGCTGGTGGGAGGGAGATGGGCGGAGGAAACCGGCACGGGGCACCGCATGCCCTCGTCTGCCGGAGCCCCCGGCCTCGCCCGGCGCAGCCCACCCGTGCCAAGCCCGGCCACCCCGTCGCCCCGGCCACGCCACCCCGCCCGGCCTACGGCAGCGTCACCACTTCGGGGGGCTGGTGATGGCGCGGGCCAGGACCTCGTCCAGGACCTGGGCCGTGCCGGGGACGTCCAGCTGGGAGTTGTCGATGATCGGGAGGCCCGAGCCGTACCAGCCGGCCATGCGGCCATGGATACGGGCGACCTCCTCGTCGGTGAGACGGCGGTTGCCGCTGCGCCGGGAGTTGCGGTCCAGGACGATCTCCAGGCCGGGCAGCAGGACGACGGGCAACAGGCCGGGGCCCACATGCCGCTTCCAGCCGCCCAGGCCGACCACGGGCCGGTCCGGGAACACCGCATCGTCGAGGATGCAGGAGATTCCGTTCGCCAGGAAGTTGCGCGCGGCGAAACCGCAGGTGCGGCGGGCCAGCCGGTACTGCGCCTCGCTGTTGTCGTTCCACCCCGACTGCGGGTCGGCGAAGCCCGAGCGCACCCATTCCCGTACGTCGTCGAGGCTGATGTGGGCCGTCGGGACCCGGCGGCTCTCCGCCCAGTACTTGGCGACGCTCGTCTTGCCCGCGCCCGCAGGGCCTATGAGCAGTACGGCGAGCGTGGTCGAGGTCGAGTCGGCGGGCGCCTGCGCGGGCGGCGGACTCGGCACGGCGACGGGAGCACCGGTCGGCAGCTGCACATGGCCGGTGGTCTCGCGCGGCGGCTGCTGCGGCGGATTCGCGGCATGCGGCGGTGGCGGGGCCGCGGCCGGGGCCTGCGGCGCCTGAATGTGCGGCGGCTGGGCGGGCGGATGGTGCGGCGGCGCTCCGCTGAAGCCCGGCATGCCGGGCGGCGGCTGCGGTGCGTGACTCGCCTGCGGCAGGGAACCGGCGAACGGGTCTCCCCCGCCCGAGCCGGGCCGAGCGCTTGGGGGAGCGTGCTCCGGCCGATGGGGCGGCGGCAGCGGAGACCCCCCTGCTTGCTGCATCCGGTGCCACTCCATCTCGTACGACGGTCACTAGGGTCTATCCGGCGGATCATGTCGCGGTCGCGGGCCCTGGCACGCACATCTGCGGCGTTGTCCTCAATCACCATCGCTCCGCGATGCCTCAATCGTCCGCCTTGCAGCTGCACGCACCAGCCCCCGCTCACCGGCACCGATCGATGACGGCCACCCGGAAGCGACCTGATCCGCCGGACAGACCCTAGGGCGCCGGCGAACGGGGCGCTACTGAACGGTACCGTCCCCGGCCGCCGTTGTGTGAACGGCCGGGGAGGTCACGACGTGCCCGAACGTGAACGGACCGCCCTATTCCGCCACTTCGCCGTACGCGGCGAGCAGCACGGCGGGGTCGGGCCCCTCCAGGACGGTGGGCCTGCCGAGGCCGTCGAGGACGATGAAGCGCAGCAGATCGCCGCGGGACTTCTTGTCGACCTTCATCGTCTCGAGCAGCTTGGGCCACTGGTCGTAACGGTACGTCAGGGGCAGGCCGACGGACTCCAGGACCGTGCGGTGGCGGTCCGCGGTCGCGTCGTCCAACCGGCCCGCCAGGCGGCCGAGTTCGGCGGCGAAGAGCATGCCAATGGAGACGGCCGCGCCGTGCCGCCACTTGTAGCGCTCGTTCTTCTCGATGGCGTGCGCGAGCGTGTGCCCGTAGTTGAGGATCTCGCGCAGGCCGGCCTCCTTGAGATCGGACGAGACGACCTCGGCCTTGACCCTGATGGCGCGCTCGATCAGCTCGGCGGTGTGCTTGCCCGTGGGCGTACGCGCCGACTCCGGGTCCTCCTCGACGAGTTCGAGGATCCGCTCGTCGGCGATGAACCCGGCCTTGATGACCTCGGCGAGGCCGGACACGAAGTCGTGCACCGGGAGCGAGTCGAGGGCGGCCAGGTCGCACAGCACACCGGCCGGCGGGTGGAAGGCGCCGACGAGGTTCTTGCCCTCGGCCGTGTTGATGCCGGTCTTGCCGCCGACGGCCGCGTCCACCATGGCGAGCACGGTCGTCGGGACGGCGATCCAGCGCACGCCGCGCAGCCAGGTCGCGGCCACGAACCCGGCGAGGTCCGTGGTCGCGCCGCCACCGACGCCGACGACGACGTCGGAGCGCGTGAAGTTGGACTGCCCCAGCGCCTTCCAGCAGTACGCGGCGACCTCGGCGGTCTTCGCCTCCTCGGCGTTCGGCACCTGGATGGCGATCGCCTCGAAGCCCTGGTCGGCCAGGTCGCCGCGGAGCGCCTCGCCGGTCTCGGCGAGCGCCTCCGGGTGCACGATGGCGACGCGCTTGACCTTGTCGCCGATCAACGAGCCCAGTTCACCCAGGAGTTGACGCCCCACCAGGACCTCGTACGGGTCCGTGCCGGCGGTGCCGCCGACGTGGATACGGGTGACCTGTTCCGGCTGCTCGCTCATGCCTGCTTCAACTCCAGTGCGTCGAGGACCGCTTCGGCGACCTCTTCGGGGGTGCGGCCGTCGGTGGCCACGACCACCTGGGCGACCTCGGTGTACAGATGCCGGCGCGCCTCCATCAACTCCCGCCACTGCTTACGGGGGTTGACGGCGAGCAGCGGCCGGGCCGTGTTCAGACCGGTCCGCTTGACCGCCTCCTCCACGTCCATCGACAGATAGACGATGGACGGCCGATCGGCGAGCAGTGCCCGGGTGTCGGCGTCGAGGATCGCGCCGCCGCCGAGCGAGAGCACGCCCTCGTGATCGGCGAGCGCGGTCGCCACGGATGCCTTCTCCAGCTCCCGGAAGCGCGCCTCGCCCTCGTCGACGAAGATCTCCGCGATGGCGCGGCCCTGTGCGGTGACGATGTCGTCGTCGGTGTCCCGGTAGGCGCAGCCGAGCCGCTCGGCGAGCAGCGCGCCCACCGTCGACTTGCCGACGCCCATCGGTCCGACGAGGACGATCTGCGGGCCGCTCACCGGATCTGGAGGTTGTCGAGGTACGAGGTGACGTTGCGCCGGGTCTCCGGCACGCTGTCGCCGCCGAACTTCTCGGCGACCGCGTCCGCGAGGACGAGCGCGACCATGGCCTCGGCGACGATGCCGGCGGCCGGCACGGCGGAGACGTCGGAACGCTGGTGGTGCGCCTGCGTGGCCTCGCCGGTGGCGACGTCCACGGTCCTCAGCGCGCGCGGCACGGTCGCGATCGGCTTCATCGCGGCGCGCACCCGCAGCAGCTCACCGGTGGTGAGGCCGCCCTCGGTGCCGCCCGCGTGTCCGGAGACGCGGCGGATGCCGTCGTCCGTCTTCACGATCTCGTCGTGCGCCTGCGAGCCGGGCACGCGCGCCAGCTCGAAGCCGTCGCCGATCTCGACGCCCTTGATGGCCTGGATGCCCATGAGCGCACCGGCCAGGCGGGCGTCGAGCTTGCGGTCCCAGTGCACGTGCGAGCCGAGGCCCACCGGCACGTCGTAGGCGAGGACCTCGACGACGCCGCCGAGCGTATCGCCGTCCTTGTGGGCCTGGTCGACCTCGGCCACCATCTGCTTCGACGCGTCGGCGTCCAGGCAGCGCAGCGGGTCGGCGTCCAGCTTCTCGACGTCGGCCGGCGTCGGGTAGACGCCCTGCGGCGCCTTGACCGAGCACAGCTCGACGACGTGGCTGACGATCTCGATGCCGGTCGTCTCCTTGAGGTACGACCGGGCGACCGCGCCGAGCGCCACGCGGGCGGCCGTCTCGCGGGCGGAGGCGCGCTCCAGGATCGGGCGGGCCTCGTCGAAGCCGTACTTCTGCATGCCCGCGAGGTCGGCGTGGCCGGGCCGGGGGCGGGTCAGCGGCGCGTTGCGCGCCATGTCCTTGAGGATCTCCGGGTCGACCGGGTCACCGGACATGACCTGCTCCCACTTGGGCCACTCGGTGTTGCCGACCATGATCGCGACCGGGGAGCCCATGGTCAGGCCGTGCCGCACACCGCCCAGGAACGTGACCTGGTCCTGCTCGAATTTCATCCGGGCGCCGCGGCCATAGCCGAGGCGGCGCCGTGCCAGGTGGTCCGCCACCATCTCCGTGGTGATCGGAACGCCGGCGGGAAGACCCTCCAGCGTCGCGACGAGTGCGGGGCCGTGCGACTCCCCCGCGGTCAGCCAGCGCAACCTGCTCAACGGTGCTCCTCATGCTCGCGCTCTGTGTATGGGAACGATCCTCCCATGCCCGCGGAGCCCGGTGTTTCCGGTGTCCGGGGTGCGGACGTCACATGAGACGCGAGCCACACGCGCGAGCCCGGCAGCGGGGTCAGCCGAGCGCCTTCACGCCCGCCGCGCGCATGGCGGCGAGCACCGGACGGGTGTCGCCGGTGAACTGCTCGAACTGGAACACGGCCTGGTGCACGAGCAGGTCGAGCCCGCTGAGCACCGCCCCGCCGCGCCGCTCCCAGGCGGCCGCCAGCGGCGTGGGCCACGGATCGTAGAGGACGTCGAAGAGCGTGCCGACGCTCTCCGGGACCGCCTCGACCAGGTGGTCCGTGCCGCCCTTCGGCGTCGTGGAGATCACCAGGGGCGCCTCGAAGGCGCGGTCCGCCTCGGCCCAGTCGGCGATGCGCACCGCAACGCCGAGCCGCTCGCCCCAGCCGCGCATCTCGTCGGCGCGCCCCGCGCTGCGCACATAGGCGGTGACGTCGCCCGTACAGATCCGGGAGAGGGCGGCGAGCGCGGAGGACGCGGTGGCGCCCGCGCCGAGGATCGCCGCCGACTCGGCCTTCTCCACGCCGCGCTCGTGCAGCGCCGCGATCAGCCCCGGGATGTCGGTGTTGTCGCCGACCTTCCGCCCGTCCTCCTTGAGGACAACGGTGTTCACGGCCTCCACGGAGCGCGCGGCCTCGGTGATCTCGTCGAGCAGCGGGATCACCGCCCGCTTCAGCGGCATCGTCAGGGAGAGGCCGGCCCACTCGGGCCCGAGCCCGGCGAGGAAGGCGGGCAGCGCCGCCTCGTCGGTCTCGAACCGGTCGTACCGCCACTCGTCCAGGCCCAGCTCCGCGAACGCCGCGTTGTGCAGCTGCGGCGAGAGCGAGTGGGCGATGGGCGAGCCCAGAACTGCCGCCCTGCGCACGTCAGTTGGCCTGGCTGGCATTGAACTTGTCCTTCAGCTTCTCGAACTCGGCCTTGTTCTTCGCGAACTCGGTCTTGTGCATGCCGTCCGTGGCCACGAAGTAGATCCAGCCATCGCTCGTGGGGGTGAGCGTCGCGGTGAGGGCCACGTCGCCGGGGTTGCCGATCGGGCCCGGCGGCAGGCCCTTGCGCGTGTAGGTGTTGTACGGGTCCTTGTTGCTGTTGATCTCGGACTCGCTGATGTTGATGTTGCTCTGCTTGTTCAGGTAGTTGAAGGTCGAGTCGAACTGGAGGAGCTGGTTGGTCTCCGTGTTCGTCGGCTTGAGGCGGTTGTAGACGACCTCGGACATCTTGCGGAAGTCGTCGTGCGTCTTGCCCTCGGCCTGCACGAGGCTCGCGACGGTGAGCACCTGCCAGGGATTGTCGAGCTTGAGCTTCTTGGCCTCGCCCTCGAGGTCGAGCCGCTCGTACTTGTCGTCGGCCCGCGCCACCATGTCCTTCAGGACCTCTTCGGGCTTCATGCCCTTGGCGGCCGCGTAGCTCGACGGGTAGAGGAAGCCCTCCAGCGGGTCCTTCACGCCGCGACGGTTCATCGCCCAGTCGGGCAGGCCGAGGTCCTTGTAGTCCTTCTTCGCGACCTTGGCCGTGGTGCCCTTGGAGACCTTGAGCTTCTTGTCGATCAGCCCGTAGACGGTGGCGTTGCGGGTGCCCTCGGGGATGGTCAGGTTGGCGTGGCTCGTCGGGCTCAGCAGCAGGTCGACGGCGCTCGACGCGGACATCTGCCGCTCCATGACGTACGCGCCGGCCTGGATCGTCTTGCCCTTCGGGTCCGCGGACTGGGCGGCGACGAACGCGTCGACGCTCTGTACGACGCCGGCGTCCTTGAGCTTCTGCCCGATGGTGTAGCCGCCGGAGCCCTTCGGGATGACGACGGTGATCTGCTCGCCGTTGCCCTCGCCCGCGTAGTCGGGGGCCGCGCCGAAACGGTCCTGGTAGAACTGGTAGCCGAAGTAGCCGACGCCGCCGACACCGGCCGCGAAGATCACCGTGAGCACCAGGCAGGCGCAGCCGCTGCGCCGCTTCTTCGGCTTCTTGCCGCCGCGGCCCCGACGGCCGCCGCGACCCTCGTCGTAGTCGTCCTCTTCGTCACCGCCGCCGTTGAAGAACGCTTCCTCGCCCTGGTCGGGGCCTGCGTCCCAGCCGGTTCCCGGGTCCTGCGGGCGGCGGTGGCCGGGCGGCTCCGGCGGCGGGTAGGCGCCGGGGGTGTTGTAGTAGTCCGGCTCCTCGCCGTTGTACGCGGCGTGCTGACCGGTGCCGTAGGGGTCCGCGGGGTCCACGCCGTAGGGCGGCTGGCCGCCCTGGCCGGTGTTGTCCCAGCCACCCTGGCCCTGCTGTCCGCCGTACGACTGCTGGCCGTAACCAGGGTCCTGACCGTAGCCGGGGTTCTGGCCGTAGCCGGGGTCCTGCCCGTAGCCGTAGCCCTGCTGACCGTTGGTGTCCCAGTCACCGCCGTAGGCCTGCTGCGGGTCGTAACCACCCTGGCCGCCGTAGGCAGCCTGGCCGTGCCCGGCCTGCTGCCCCCACCCCTGGTCCCCGTACAGCGGGTCCGCGGGATGCCACGGTTCGGAGCCCTGGCCCCGGCCATACTCAGTCATCGGTCCCCTACAAGCCGCGAGGCGGGGTGGGCCGCTGTCCGATCTGGAAGGTCAACCGTTCCGCCTCTTGATGCTGTGCGGCGGCTATTCGAACACCGCCGGTCGCGCGGAACGTTACCGTATCGCGATCAGACAACCACTTCGACGCCCTCGCCAGGAGCAGTTCCTGACGCCCGTTCGGACTCCAGTGCCTGCTGGAGGATGATGACGGCGGCCGCCTGGTCGATGACAGAGCGGCCCTTTTTGGACTTAACACCGCTGGCGCGCAGGCCCTGACTGGCCGTCACTGTGGTCATCCTCTCGTCGAGAAGTCTCACTGGAACGGGTGCCACACCTCGGGCGAGTTCCTGGGCGAAGCCGCGGACCTTGGCCGCCGCCGGGCCCTCGCCGCCCTTGAGGGAGCGAGGAAGTCCGACGACGATCTCGATCGGCTCGTACTCCTCGACGATCTGGCGCAGCCGCCGGTGGGCGGCCGGGACGTCGCGTCCCGGCACGGTCTCCACCGGAGTCGCGAGGATCCCGTCGGGGTCGCAGGACGCGACCCCGATCCGGGCGTCCCCGACGTCGATCGCCAGACGGCGGCCTCGGCGCATCAGTTCGCGGTCTCCGCGACGAGGCGCTCGACGGCGTCGATGGCGTCGCCGATCGCGGCCGGGTTCTGGCCGCCGCCCTGCGCGACGTCCGGCTTGCCGCCGCCACCGCCGCCGAGGGTCTTGGCGGCCGTACGGACCAGGTCGCCGGCCTTGAGGCCGCGGTCGCGCGCGGCGTCGTTGGTGGCGATGACCGTGAGCGGCTTGCCGTTCGCCGTGGTGAAGAGGGCGACGACCGCGGGGCGGCCGCCCTGGATGCGGCCGCGCACGTCGAGGACCAGCTTGCGCAGGTCGTCGGCGGACGTGCCGTCCGGGACCTGGCCGGTGGCGAGGGCGACACCGCGCACGTCCTTGGCGCCGTCGGCGAGACCGCCCGCGGCCTGGAGGACCTTCTCCGCGCGGAACTTCTCGATCTCCTTCTCGGCGTCCTTGAGCTTGCCGAGCATCGCGGAGATCTTGTCGGGCAGCTCCTCGGAGCGGCCCTTGATCAGCTCCTGGAGCTGGGCGACGACCGTGTGCTCCTTGGCGAGGAAGTTGTACGCGTCGACGCCGACGAGGGCCTCGATGCGGCGCACACCGGAGCCGATGGAGGACTCGCCGAGCAGCTTCACCAGACCCAGCTGGGCGGTGTTGTGCACGTGCGTGCCGCCGCACAGCTCCTTGGAGAAGTCGCCCATGGTGACGACGCGGACGCGCTCGCCGTACTTCTCGCCGAACTCGGCGATGGCGCCCTGCTTCTTGGCGTCGTCGATCGACATGACCTCGGCGTGCACGTCGAGCTCGCGGGCCAGGACCTCGTTGATCTTCTGCTCTACGTCGGTCATCACGGCCGTGGGCACGGCGGAGGGCGAACCGAAGTCGAAGCGGAAGCGGCCGGGCTGGTTCTCCGAACCGGCCTGCGCGGCCGTCGGGCCGAGCGCGTCGCGCAGCGCCTGGTGCGTGAGGTGTGTGGCGGAGTGAGCGCGCGCGATGGCGCGGCGGCGCGTCACGTCGATGATCGCCTGCGCCGGGGCGCCGACGGTCACCTCGCCGACCTGCACGACGCCCTTGTGGACGTACACGCCGGGGACCGGCTTCTGGCAGTCGCGGACCTCGACGACCGCGCCGTTGTCCAGCTTGATGCGGCCGGTGTCGCCGATCTGGCCACCGCCCTCGGCGTAGAACGGGGTGCGGTCGAGCACGACCTCCACCTCGTCGCCCTCGGTGGCGGCCGGCGAGGAGACGCCGTTCACCAGCAGGCCGACGACGCGGGACTCGCCCTCGGTCGACGCGTAGCCGATGAAGTCCGTGGCACCCGCGGCGTCGGCGATCTCGCGGTACGCGCCGACGTTGACGTGGCCCGTCTTCTTGGCCTGGGCGTCCGCCTTGGCGCGCTCCCGCTGCTCCTTCATCAGGCGCCGGAAGCCGTCCTCGTCCACGGACAGGCCCTGCTCGGCGGCCATTTCCAGGGTGAGGTCGATCGGGAAGCCCCACGTGTCGTGGAGCAGGAACGCCTTGTCGCCGGCGAGGACCGACTTGCCGGCGGCCTTCGTCTCGGTGACGGCGGTGTCCAGGATGTTCGTGCCGCCCTTGAGGGCCTTGAGGAACGCGGCCTCCTCGGCGAGCGCGACCTGCTCGATGCGCTTGCGGTCGGTGATCAGCTCCGGGTACTGCAGACCCATCGTGTCGATCACGACGTCGAGCAGCTCCTGCACGACCGGGCCGGTGGCGCCCATGAGGCGCATGTTGCGGATGGCGCGGCGCATGATGCGGCGCAGCACATAGCCGCGGCCCTCGTTTCCGGGCGTGACACCGTCGCCGATGAGCATCGTCGACGTACGCATGTGGTCGGCGACGACGCGCAGCGAGACGTCCGAGTCGTGCTTGGCGCCGTAGGCGACGCCGGTCAGCTCGGTGGCCTTGTCGATGACGACGCGCAGGGTGTCCGTCTCGTACATGTTCTGTACGCCCTGGAGGATCATCGCGAGGCGCTCGAGGCCGAGACCGGTGTCGATGTTCTGCGACGGCAGGTCGCCGAGGATCTCGAAGTCGTCCTTGCCGGTGCCCGGACCGCGCTCGTACTGCATGAAGACCAGGTTCCAGATCTCCACGTAGCGCTCGTCGTTGACCGCCGGGCCGCCCGCTTCGCCGAACTCGGGGCCGCGGTCGTAATTGATCTCGGAGCACGGGCCGCAGGGACCCGGGACGCCCATGGACCAGTAGTTGTCCGCCTTGCCCAGGCGCTGGATGCGCTCCTTCGGTACGCCGATGACCTCGTGCCAGATGCGCTCGGCCTCGTCGTCGTCGAGGTAGACCGTGACCCAGAGCTTCTCCGGCTCCAGGCCGTAACCACCGTCCGCCACGGAGCTGGTGAGCAGCTCCCAGGCGTACTTGATGGCGCCTTCCTTGAAGTAGTCGCCGAAGGAGAAGTTGCCGCACATCTGGAAGAACGTGCCGTGCCGCGTGGTCTTGCCGACCTCTTCGATGTCCGGCGTGCGCACGCACTTCTGGACCGAGGTGGCGCGCGGCGCGGGCGGCTTGACCTCACCCAGGAAATAGGGCTTGAACGGGACCATGCCTGCGGGAACGAGCAGCAGAGTCGGGTCGTCCGCGATGAGCGACGCCGAGGGCACGACCTTGTGGCCACGCTCCTCGAAGAAGCTCAGCCAGCGGCGACGGATTTCAGCCGACTCCATCAGTGGTCCTCATTCCGATTGTTGATCGAGTACCTGGTGTTCTCGAGGTACTTGGGTTGCTTGGTGTTCGGGTTGAACGTGTTCTGGATGACCGCGAAGCGGCTCTGCGGCAGCTTCGCGGGATCCGGCTGCTCGTTGATGCCGAGGGCGTCGCCCAGCTCGGCCTCGCGTTCGGCCATGTTGTCGCGGACGTCGAGAGCGAAGTCCTTGAGCTTGTGGCCCGCTTCGACCGCCTTGTTGGCCGCCTGGGCCGCGAGGCTCTCCGGCGTCAGCTGCTTGATCTTGCGGTTGACCTTGGTGGTGGCCCATACGCCGGCGGCTGCGCCCGCGGTGAACCAGAACGTACGGCGGAACATGTATGCGGTCAGTCCCTCTTGTTCCGGTTGGCCCGCTTGGCCCGCCGCGCCTCGGGGAGCGAACGCCCCACGATCACGGTACGGCGCGACTCCTTGGCGGGCGCGTCCTTGCCCCGGCCACCGATGGCCCGGCGCACTCCGTAGCCGAACGCGGCCACCTTGACCAGCGGGCCGCCGAAGGTGGAGGCCACGGTGGAGGAGAGCGCCGACGCGTTCGACGTGACTTCCTGGACGTCCGAGGCGATCGAGTCGACCCGGTCGATCTGGGTCTGCGCGGAGCGCACCGCGGCGGAGGCGTCGGCGAGCAGCGGGACGGCCTGCTCGGTCACGTCCGCGACCAGTTTGGTGGTCGCCCTGAGCGTCTGGGCCAGCCTCACGAGCGCCACCGCGAGGAAGGAGACCAGGATCGCCCAGAAGACAGCCACCAGAATCCCGGCAACCTCTCCACCGGACACGTGGCACCGCTCCCTAGCTCTGTGCGAATACGCAGCTGCTGAACATCAAAAAGTCGTCCCCCGAGCCTATCGCGCCCGACCCCGCGCTCCGTACCGCATTCCCGTCCCGAGCGGTGGACATTCGGCGGAGTGATTGTACGGAGGGCGCACGCCTGAGTACGCTCTGTGCCCCATGCGACGCACTTCGCGCCCCACAGATGTCCCCGCCGGTCCCCCACAACCCGGCAACCTCCCCCACGAACTCAATCGTTTCATCGGCCGTGCCGCCGAACTCGCGGCGCTGGCCGCGGCCCTGGAGTCGGGCCGCCTGGTCACGGTCACCGGAGTCGGCGGTGTCGGCAAGTCCCGCTTCGCCGCCCACGCCGCCGCCCGGGCCCCGCGCTCCCTGTGTCCCGACGGGGTGTGGCGGGTGGAGCTGGCGACCGTGCGGCTGCCGGAGCTCGTCGAGTACACGCTCGCCGAAGCCCTCGGCCTCACCGACCACACCACCCGCGCGCCCCGCCAGGTCCTTGTGGACCACCTCGCCGAGCGTCGGCTCGTGCTCGTGCTCGACGGGTTCGAACACCTCGTCGACGCGTGCGCCTCTCTCATACGCGACCTGCTGCGCGCCGCGCCGGGGCTCCGTGTGATCGCGGTGGGCCGCAGGCCGCTCGCCGTCGACGGCGAGCGGGTGTTCCCCCTGGCGCCGCTGACGCCGGCCGACGCGGCGGAGCTGTTCGCGGACCGGGCCGCGTCGCTGCTGCCGGGGTTCCGGCTCGACGGGCGCATGTTGATCGACGTACTGGAGGTGTGTCGGCACCTCGACTGTCTGCCGCTCGCGGTGGAGCTCGCGGCCGGGCGGCTCCGGGTGCTGTCGCCGGCGCAGCTGATGGAGCGGCTCGACGACCGGTTCCGGCTGCTCAGGGGCGGCGGCAGGGACGCGCTGCCGCGCCACCAGACGCTGCGCACCACGATCGGCTGGAGCCATGAACTGTGCGCGCCCCAGGAGCGGTTGCTGTGGGCGCGGCTTTCGGTGTTCTCCGGCTCGTTCGACCTGGAGGCGGCGGAGTACGTCTGCGGTGGCGAGGGCCTGCCCGCGGACGAGATCGTCGATGTCCTCGACGAGCTGCTCGCGCAGTCCGTGGTCGTCCGCGAGGAGGCACGGGGCGAGGTGCGCTACCGGATGCTCGACACGGTGCGCGCCTACGGGGCCGAGTGGCTGGACAGCATGGGCGACGGCCGCCGGATGCGGCGCAGGCACCGCGACTGGTACATGGGCCTGGCCACCTGGTGCGAGCTGGACTGGTTCTCGCCGCGGCAGGGCGAGGTGGCGTCCCGGATCGAGGCGGAACTGCCGAATCTACGGGCGGCCCTCGAACACTGCCTGACCGAACCGGGCGAGACACACCTGGGCCAGTACCTGGCGGGCACGCTCTGGTTCTACTGGGCGGGCTGCGGGCGGCTCTCCGAGGGGCGGCACTGGCTGGACCGCAGTGTCGGCCTGGATGTCGAGTACGACGACGGTGACGTCTGCTCCGGCTTCGTCGAGGAGGACTGGGAGCACGGGGAGTACGGGGCCTCGCGCCTCAAGGCGCTGTGGGTGCTCGGCTACGTGGCGATCCTGCAGGGCGACACGGTGCCCGCGCTCGCCGCGCTGCAGGAGTGCCGCGAGGAGGCGGATCACTCCGGCGACGCCACGGCGCTCGCGTACGCGGTGCACCGCACCGGGTGCCTGGCCCTGGTCACGGACGACTTGCCGCGCGCCGAGGACCTGCTGCGCACCGCGCTGGCCGGCTACCGGGAGATCGGCGAGCTCAACAGCAACGTACTGATGGGGCAGGTCGAGCTGGCGATGACGCTCGCCTTCCAGGGCGATCTGGCGGAGGCCGTGGCGCTGTGCACGGACGTACGGCAGGTGTGCGAGGACCACGGGGAACGCTGGACCCTCGCGTACGCGCTGTATGTCCTGGCGTACGCGCGGTGGGCGGAGGCCGATTACGCGCAGGCCCGCTACATGCTCGGCATGTGCCTGGCGATCGGGCACGAGTTCCACGATCTGCTGGGCACGGTGCTGTCGATGGAGCTACTCGCCCTGGTCACGCTCGAGGAGGGGGACGCCGCCGAGGCCGCGGTGCTGCAGGGGGCGGCGGCCCGGATGTGGTCCTCCGTGGGGCTGCCGCTGTTCGGCTCGGTCCACTACAACACGCCGCACGAGCTGTGCGAGACGCGGGCGCGGCAGGCGCTCGGCGACACCCCCTTCGCCGAACTCTCGCGTTCGGGCGAGCAGTTGGAGCACGACGAGGCGGTGACGCGCGCACTGAGTCGTGGCCGGGGGCAGCGTGCGGCGCCGGCGGTGCCGCATCCGGCGCGCCCCGCGGAACCGGTCCGGGGCAAACGCGAACCCGCCGCCTCCCGCACCTGGAAGGGCGGCGAGGCGGCGGGCTGAAACGCAGGTGAGACTACGTCCGCACTCCCGTGAGGGAGACTCCGGTGAGGGAGATCAGCGGGCGTAGTACTCGACGACGAGCTGCTCGTCGCAGATCACGGGGATCTCCTTGCGGTTCGGGTCACGGTCCAGGCGGAAGGCCAGGGCCTTCAGGTTCACCTGGAGGTATCGCGGGGTCTCGCCGTCGGGGGCGAAGCCACCCTCACGCGCGACCTGGAACAGCGGCTTGTTGCGGCTGCGCTCGCGGACCATCACGACGTCGTCGGGACGGACACGGAACGACGGCTTGTCGACCTTCTGGCCGTTGACCTCGATGTGGCCGTGGCCGACCATCTGACGGGCCTGGTAGATCGTGCGGGCGATGCCCGAACGGAGAACCAGGGCGTCGAGACGACGCTCCAGCTCGATGACCAGGGCCTCGCCGGTCTTGCCTTCGGCCTTCTTGGCGCGGTCGTAGGCGCGCGCCATCTGCTTCTCGCTCAGGTCGTACTGCGCGCGCAGACGCTGCTTCTCGAGCAGACGGACCTTGTAGTCCGAGTTCTGCTTGCGGCCACGGCCGTGCTCGCCCGGCGGGTAGGGGCGGGCCTCGAAGTACTTGACAGCCTTCGGGGTGAGCGCGATGCCGAGGGCACGCGACTTCTTGACCTTGGGGCGGGACTGGTTCGGCATGAACCAAACACCTCGTGTTTCTGATGCGAATACGGCTTCACCAGGGGTCGGGGAGGTCGCAATCCGCAGCCCGGGAAACCCACCGCTGTCCTTGCGGACGGTCGGCGGGCAGCCGCTCCCAGGTCTGGGCACATACGTGCAGCACGCGAGTGGCCCACCGACCGGGCTCCGGTCCCTTGCGGGCCGGGCTGGTGGTGGGCTGCCCGCGACACCTTCGACGGTGCGCGACGCTCCTGGATCTCCTGTGCCGCGCGGAGACCGCACGGTTCGGGGGATCCGGCTTGATGTCCCGCTCTGGTGGTGCCGGTCTCCCTTTCGGGATGCCGGACACGGGACACAGCACTTCGGGGCAGTCTACCGGATCAGTCGGACCCCTCGCCGCCAGGGCCTCCGAGCCGCTCGCGGACCCGCTCCACCACGTCCGCGTACCGGGCCTCCGCCCCGTAGCGCGTCGGCTGGTAGTAGCGGCGGCCCGCTATCGCGTCCGGCGCGTACTGCTGGGCGGCGATGCCGCCGGGCACATCGTGCGGGTACACATAGCCCTGTGCGTGGCCCAGCTTGGCGGCGCCCTTGTAGTGCCCGTCACGCAGATGCGGCGGCACGGGTCCTGCCAGGCCCTTGCGTACGTCCTCCATGGCGGCGCCGATCGCCGTCGTCGCCGCGTTCGACTTCGGGGCCAGGGCGAGGGCGATCGTCGCGTGGCTCAGGGTGAGCGCGGCCTCCGGGAAGCCGATCATCGCGACGGCCTGGGCGGCGGCGACGGCGGTCGGTAGGGCCGTCGGATCGGCGAGCCCGATGTCCTCGCTCGCGGAGATCATCAGGCGGCGGGCGATGAAGCGGGGGTCCTCGCCGGCCTCGATCATGCGAGCCAGATAGTGCAGCGCCGCGTCCACGTCCGAGCCGCGGATGGACTTGATGAGGGCGCTCGCCACGTCGTAGTGCTGGTCCCCGTCCCGGTCGTAGGTCACCGCCGCGCGGTTGACCGACTCCTCGACGCTTTCGAGGGTGATGCTCTCCTCGCCCTTGGCGATGGCCGCTCCGGCCGCCGCCTCCAGGGCGGTGAGCGCGCGCCGGGCGTCGCCGCCGGCCACCCGCAGGATGTGCTCCTCCGCGTCGTCGGCGAGCTTCACCGCCCCGGCGAGGCCGCGCTCCTCGGTCAGCGCCCGCGCGAGCAGCCCGCGCAGGTCGTCGTCGGTGAGCGATTCGAGGGTGAGCAGCAGGGAGCGGGACAACAGCGGGGAGATCACCGAGAAGTACGGGTTCTCCGTGGTCGCCGCGATCAGCGTCACCCAGCGGTTCTCGACGGCGGGCAGCAGGGAGTCCTGCTGGGCCTTGCTGAAGCGGTGGATCTCGTCGAGGAAGAGGACGGTGTCCTTGCCGTGAGCGCCCAGTGCGCGCCGGGCGCCCTCGATGACGGCGCGTACTTCCTTGACGCCCGCGGTGATGGCGGACAGCTCCACGAACCGCTTGTTCGTCGCCTTGGACACCACGTACGCGAGCGTCGTCTTGCCGATGCCGGGCGGGCCCCAGAGGATCACCGAGGAGGCGCCCGCGGGCCCTGAGCCGCCCTCCCCGACGAGGCGGCGCAGCGGCGAGCCCTGCTTGAGCAGGTGCTGCTGCCCGACGACCTCGTCGAGGGTGCGCGGGCGCATCCGGACGGCCAGGGGGCTCGCGGACGGGTCCTTCTCCTGGCGGTCTTCGGCTGCGGCGGTGAACAGATCGGGTTCCACGATCAGAACCCTAAGTCACGGCACTGACAACGCCGCGGGCGCCGGTCGGTGCCGGGCCGCTCAAGCCGCTCAGGCCCAGAGGCTGGAGCCCCAGCGCGTGAAGATCAGCACGGCGATGACGCCGATGTGCAGCACCGGCAGGGCCCAGGTGAAGTCCTCGAAGAACGTCTTGACCGGGCGCGGCGCGGGCAGGAAGCCATTGCGGATGTTGGACGACGTGACGTACCAGAACATGATGATCGTGGCGACCCAGGCGAGGCTGCACCACAGGCACAGCGCGTTGATCCGGTACAGGGACTGGAACTGCAGCCAGGTCACGAATCCGACGCCGAAGAGGCAGCCGAAGTTGAAGGTCAGCCAGTACCAGCGCGGGAACCGCGCGCGGGCCAGCAGGCTCATGCCGACGCCGATCACGATGGCGTAGGTGACGAGGCCGAGCCACGGGTTCGGGAAGCCGAAGGCCGTCGCCTGCTCGCTCTTCATGATGTTGCCGCAGGAGATGACCGGGTTCAGGGAGCAGCCCGGCGTGAAGTTCGGGTCCTCGGCCAGCTTGAGCTTGTCGAGCGTGATGATCCACGAGGCGAGCAGTCCGGCCGCCCCGGTGATCACCAGAAGCAGCCCGAAGGCCCGGCTGCCGCCGACGGATCGCAGTGCGGGCTCGGCACCGGTGTCACGGGAGACGGTGTCGCTTGCTGTCGTCGTCTTGCTCATCACGCCGATCCGTAGGTGAGTACGCGAGTGGGAGTGCTGCGGTCGTGCTCATTCTGCCGCACCCGCCCCGGGGTCCACCGTTCGTTGGACATAAGCGTGTACGCCCCAGGGGGCCAAATCGTTCGAGCCCCCGGAAGCCTGTTCCGGGGGCTCGAACATCAACTGTGTAAATCTGCCTACTTCAGCTTCGCGGTGAGCACGTTCACGAGCTCGTCGACCGCGACGGCGTCCTGCTCGCCCGATTCCATGTCCTTGAGCTGCACGACGCCCTCGGCCAGATCCCGTTCACCGGCGACGAGCGTGAAGCGCGCGCCCGACCGATTGGCGTTCTTCATGGCGCCCTTGAGGCCCTTGCCGCCGAAGGAGAAGTCCGCCGAGACCCCGGCCTTGCGCAGCTCGGTCACCTTGGCGAACAGCACGCGCCGCGCCTCCTCGCCGAGCGGCACCGCGAACACGCTGGTGGTGGCGGGCAGTTCGAGCGCGACGCCCTCCGCCTCCAGGGCCAGGACCGTACGGTCCACGCCGAGTGCCCAGCCGACCGAGGGCAGCGAGGGGCCGCCGATCATCTCGGACAGGCCGTCGTAGCGGCCGCCGCCGCCGACCGCGGACTGCGAGCCGAGTCCGTCGTGGACGAACTCGAAGGTCGTGCGGGTGTAGTAGTCCAGGCCGCGGACCAGCTTCTCGTCGTCCTCGAAGGCGACGCCCTCCGCGGTCAGCAGCTCGCGCACCTGCTCGTGGTACGCCTTGCACGCGTCGCACAGGTAGTCGCGCAGCAGCGGCGCGTCCGTGAGCTGCTTCTGCACGTCGGGCCGCTTGTCGTCGAGGACGCGCAGCGGGTTGATGTCGGCGCGGCGCAGCGTGTCCTCGTCGAGGTCGAGGCCGCGCAGGAAGTCCTGGAGCGCGGCCCGGTAAACGGGACGGCACTCCTTGTCGCCGAGCGAGTTGAGCAGGATGCGGAAGTTGCGCAGCCCGAGCGAGCGGTACGCCTGGTCGGCCAGGATGATCAACTCGGCGTCGAGGGCCGGGTCCTCCGCGCCGATCGCCTCGGCGCCCACCTGGGAGAAGTGCCGGTAACGGCCCTTCTGGGGGCGCTCGTAGCGGTAGTACGAGCCCGAGTACCAGAGCTTGACCGGGAGGTTGCCCGCCTTGTGGAGGTTGGCCTCCAGGGCGGCGCGCAGCACGGACGCGGTGCCCTCGGGGCGCAGCGCGAGCCTGTCGCCGCCCTTGGTCTCGAAGGCGTACATCTCCTTGGTGACGATGTCCGTGGACTCGCCGACACCGCGCGCGAAGAGCTCGACGTTCTCGAAGCCGGGCGTCTCGATGTAGCCGTAGCCGGAGTTCCGCAGCGGGGCGGAGATCGCCTCACGGACCGCGAGATACGTCGCGGAGTCCGGCGGAAGCAGGTCGTAGGTGCCCTTGGGGGCCTGGAAGGTACTCACGGGAGGTTCTCGTCACATTCCTCGTCGGGGAGCCTCGGTGGAGGGTCCCTGGCCGGCGGCCACCTGCCGCAGATACGGGTTGGTGGCACGCTCCTGGCCGATGGTCGTCTGGGAGCCGTGTCCTGACAGCACCACGGTCGAGTCGTCGAGCGGCAGGCACACACGGCCCAGCGATTCGAGCATGTCGTCCATGGAGCCACCGGGCATGTCGGTGCGTCCGATGGAGCCGGCGAAGAGCAGATCGCCCGAGAAGAAGACGGACGGGATGTCCGCCGCCTCGGGCATCTGGAAGGTCACCGACCCCTTGGTATGGCCCGGCGCGTGCGCGACGCCGAAGTCGAGCCCGGCGAGCTTCAGCCGCGCGCCGTCGGACAACTCCCGCACGTCGTCCGGCTCCCCCACGGTCAGCTCGCCCATCAGCGGCATGCCGATGGAGCGGCCGATGCCCTTCTCCGGGTCGCTCATCATGTAGCGGTCGTCCGGGTGGATCCAGGCCGGGACGTCGTGCGCCCCGCAGACCGGGACGACCGAGGCGACATGGTCGATGTGCCCGTGCGTGAGGACGACCGCCACCGGCTTGAGGCGGTGCTTCTTGAGCGCTTCCTCGACTCCCTGAGCGGCCTGGTGGCCGGGGTCGATGATCACGCACTCCTCACCCGCGGCGGGGGCAACCAGATAACAGTTGGTGCCCCAGGCTCCGGCGGGGAACCCGGCAATCAGCACAATCGTCCTTCGTGTGTCGTGGAAAGTCGTCCGAACAGAATGCGGCGGATCAGAGCCTACCGGCGCGGCCGAATCCACAGCGAACCCATATACGGTACGGGGCACTATCAGGTGCCCCTGAAGGTCACGAGACGTACGAGGAGAAGACCCGGTGGTCAGCAAGGATCAGCGGCAGCGTCAGCTCGCCCGGGAGAAGTTCCTGCGCCAGCAGCAGCGGCGCGAGTCCGCTCGACGCAAGGCGCGCACCCGCAACACCGTGATCGCCTCCGTGCTCGCGGTGGTCGTTCTGGGCACGGGCGGCGCGTACGCCGCCGGGGCCTTCAGCGGTGACGGCAAGAAGGACACCTCGGACGCTGCGGCCAGCCCGTCGCCCTCCCCGAGCAAGAAGGCGTCGGAGCCCAAGATGGCGATCGACAAGAAGGCCGCGTACGACATGGCCTTCAAGACGAGCGCCGGTGACATCACGGTCGCCATGGACGCGGCGAAGACCCCGCACACCGTGAACTCGTTCAAGCACCTCGCGGACAAGGGCTTCTTCGACGGGACGAAGTGCCACCGCCTCACCACCAAGGGCATCTACGTCCTGCAGTGCGGCGACCCCGAGGGCACCGGCGCGGGCGGTCCCGGCTACACGGTCCCCGACGAGAACCTGGGCGGGCTCGGCAAGCCGGCGAAGGACGGTTCGGTCACCTACAAGGCGGGCACGGTCGCGATGGCGAACACGGGGCAGCCCGACTCCGGCGGCAGCCAGTTCTTCCTCGTCTACAAGGACAGCAAGCTGACGCCTACGTACACGCCCGTCGGCACGATGGACGCGAAGGGCCTCAAGGTCGTCAAGGATGTCGCCGCGAAGGGCGTCACCGGCGGCTCGGAGGACGGGGCGCCGAAGCAGGCCGTCAAGATCAGCAAGGCGACGGTCACCAAGGAGTGAGGCCACAGGGCCGCCCCACGCGCGCGTAGGCACGGAATTGAGCCGCGCTGAGTGCGGACAGTGGGGCGGCCGGTCGCCTAGATTGGCTTCGAGCGGCGCGGATTCGAGCCGCGTTGTGGAGGGCGGGCCGGGCCCGCCAGGAAACTGTGGACGATGCCCAGGGGCGATGCGCCCCGCGCAGGCATCATGTGGAGGAGGCGCTGTGAGCAGCGACCCGTGGGGCCGCGTCGACGAGACGGGGACCGTGTACGTGCGTTCGGCCGACGGCAGCGAGCGAGAGGTCGGTTCGTGGAAGGCGGGGTCTCCTGACGAGGCCCTGGCCTACTTCAAGCGCAAGTACGACGGCCTGGTCGTCGAGATCGGGCTCCTCGAACGCCGGGTGAAGACGACCGACCTGTCGTCCAAGGACGCCATGACGGCGATCGAGCACCTGCGCGAGCAGGTCACGGACGCCCACGCGATCGGCGACCTGGAAGCGCTCGGCAAGCGGCTCGACAAGCTGGTGGAGAGCGTCGAGGCCCGCCGCGAGGAGCGCAAGGTCCAGAAGGCCAAGCAGTCCGACGAGGCGCGGCACTCCAAGGAGGCGCTGGTCGTCGAGGCGGAGGAGCTGGCCCAGTCCGAGCAGTGGCGGGCGGCCGGCGAGCGGCTGCGCGCCCTTGTGGACACCTGGAAGGGACTGCCGCGCCTGGACCGCAAGTCCGACGACGAGCTGTGGCACCGCTTCTCGCATGCCCGCTCGGCGTTCTCCAAGCGCCGCAAGGCCCACTTCGCGTCCCTCGACGCGCAGCGCGAGGAGGCCCGCAAGACCAAGGAGAAGCTGGTCGCGGAGGCCGAGTCGCTGTCGAACTCGACGGACTGGGGTGCCACGGCGGCCCGTTACCGCGACCTGATGACGGACTGGAAGGCCGCGGGCCGCGCGCAGCGTGAGCACGAGGACGACCTGTGGAACCGCTTCCGCGGCGCCCAGGACGTCTTCTTCGCGGCCCGCAGCGCGGTGTTCGCCGAGCGCGACGCCGAGCAGGGCGAGAACCTCAAGCTCAAGGAGGCGCTCGCCGACGAGGCCGAGAAGCTGCTGCCGATCGAGGACCTGAAGTCGGCGCGCGCCGCGTTCCGCTCGATCAACGAGCGGTGGGAGGCCATCGGTCACGTCCCGCGGGACGCCCGCCCGAAGGTCGAGGGCCGGATGCACACCGTGGAGCGGGCCCTCCAGGAGTCCGAGGAAGCGGAGTGGCGCCGCACGAACCCGGAGGCACGCGCACGTGCGGAGGGCCTCACCGGCCAGCTGCAGGCGGCGGTCGACAAGCTGAGCGGTCAGGTCGAGCAGGCCCGTGCGCAGGGCAACAACGCGAAGGCGGACAAGCTCCAGCGGGAGCTGGACGGGCGTCAGGCGCTTCTTGACCAGGCGGTGAAGGGGCTGCACGAGTTCGGCGGGTAGCGGCCCACCGAGCACGTTGTACGGCCCCCGAGCACCGTGCTCGGGGGCCGTTCTCATGCCTCGGGGCTCTGCCCCGGACCCCGCTGCTCAATCGCCGCAGGGGCTTGATTTACGGCCGGCGCGCCGACGTCACCCGGTACACGTCGTACACGCCCTCCACGCCGCGGACCGCCTTGAGGACGTGGCCCAGGTGCTTCGGGTCGCCCATCTCGAACGTGAAGCGGGACGTGGCCACCCGGTCGCGGGACGTCTGTACCGCCGCGGACAGGATGTTCACGTGCTGGTCCGACAGGACCCGCGTCACGTCGGACAGCAGCCGCGAGCGGTCGAGGGCCTCGACCTGTATGGCGACCAGGAAGACGGACGACTGCGTGGGCGCCCACTCGACCTCGAGGATGCGCTCCGGCTCACGGGACAGCGAGTCCACGTTGACGCAGTCGCTGCGGTGAACCGATACGCCGCTGCCGCGCGTGACGAAGCCGATGATCGGGTCGCCGGGCACCGGCGTGCAGCAGCGCGCCAGCTTCACCCAGACGTCGTCGACGCCCTTGACCACCACGCCCGGGTCGGCGTTCGAGCGGCGCTTGGAGCGGCCGCGCGAGGGCGGTGCGCTCTCGGCGATGTCCTCGTTGGCGGCCTCCTCGCCACCCAGTGCCTGCACGAGCTTCTGGACCACGGACTGCGCAGTGACGTGGCCTTCACCGATCGCCGCGTACAGGGACGAGATGTCCGGGTAGCGCATCTCGTGCGCGAGCGTGACGAGCGAGTCGCCGGTCAGGATCCGCTGGATCGGCAGGTTCTGCTTGCGCATGGCGCGCGCGATGGCGTCCTTGCCCTGCTCGATCGCCTCCTCGCGGCGCTCCTTGGAGAACCAGGCGCGGATCTTGTTGCGCGCACGCGGCGACTTCACGAAGCCGAGCCAGTCGCGGGACGGGCCCGCGCCCTGCGCCTTGGAGGTGAAGACCTCCACCAAGTCGCCGTTGTCCAGGGTCGATTCGAGGGGCACGAGGCGTCCGTTGACGCGTGCTCCTATGGTCCGGTGGCCGACCTCCGTGTGGACCGCGTACGAGAAGTCCACCGGGGTGGCGCCGGCCGGGAGCGCTATGACGTCGCCCTTCGGCGTGAACACGAAGACCTCGTTGCGTGACAGGTCGAAGCGCAGGGACTCCAGGAACTCGCCCGGGTCCTCGGTCTCCTTCTGCCAGTCGAGCAACTGGCGCAGCCACGCCATGTCGTTGAGGTGGTCGTCCTTGCCGCCCTTGCCGGAGGACTTGGGCGCGTCGGTGCGCACCTTGGAGGCGCCCGCGACGGCCTCCTGCTTGTACTTCCAGTGCGCGGCGATGCCGTACTCGGCGCGGCGGTGCATGTCGAACGTACGGATCTGGAGTTCAACAGGCTTGCCGTTGGGGCCGATCACCGTCGTGTGCAGCGACTGGTACATGTTGAACTTGGGCATCGCGATGTAGTCCTTGAACCGCCCCGGAACCGGGTTCCAGCGGGCGTGGACGGTGCCCAGTGCCGCGTAGCAGTCGCGGACCGTGTCGACGAGGACGCGGATGCCCACCAGGTCGTAGATCTCCGCGAAGTCACGGCCGCGGACGATCATCTTCTGGTAGACGCTGTAGTAGTGCTTCGGGCGCCCTGTGACGGTCGCCTTGATCCGGGCCGCGCGCAGGTCGGACTGCACCTCGTCGGTCACTATGGCCAGGTACTCGTCGCGCTTGGGCGCGCGCTCGGCCACGAGCCGCACGATCTCGTCGTACATCTTGGGGTAGAGGATCGCGAAGGCGAGGTCCTCCAGCTCCCACTTGATGGTGTTCATGCCCAGGCGGTGCGCCAGCGGAGCGTAGATCTCCAGCGTCTCGCGGGCCTTCTTCTCCTGCTTCTCGCGCTTGAGGTAGCGCATGGTGCGCATGTTGTGCAGGCGGTCGGCGAGCTTGATGACCAGGACGCGCGGGTCCTTGGCCATCGCGACGACCATCTTGCGCACGGTCTCGGCCTGCGCGGCCTCACCGAACTTGACCTTGTCCAGCTTGGTCACGCCGTCGACCAGGAGCGCCACCTGGTCGCCGAAGTCGCGCTTGAGGGTGTCCAGGCCGTACTCGGTGTCCTCGACCGTGTCGTGCAGCAGGCCCGCCATCAGCGTCGCCGGGTCCATGCCCAGCTCGGCGAGGATCGTCGTCACCGCGAGCGGGTGCGTGATGTACGGGTCGCCGCTCTTGCGCTTCTGGCCGCGGTGCCAGCGCTCGGCGACCTGGTAGGCGCGCTCGACCTGGCGCAGCGTGGACGTCTCGATCTTCGGGTCGTTGCTGCGCACTATCCGCAGCAGCGGCTCCAGGACCGGGTTGTACGGGTTCGAGCGCTGCACGCCGAGGCGGGCCAGGCGGGCGCGGACGCGGTTGGAGGAGCCGGAGCGCGCGGCCGGCTGGTTCGTGGCCGCGCGGATCGCGGGCGGCGGCGTGGGGCGCGGCTGGTTGGCCGGGGGTTTGGTGCGCGGCTGGTCGGCCGCCTTGGCGCTCGGCGGCGCAGGCCTCGCCGTCTTCGCGTCCTTCCCGGGCGTGCCGGAAGGAGCCGCGGCGCGAGTGGCCTGTTCGTCTTGCGTGGCGGCGGAGAGTGGCTTGGCCTCGTCTGGCAACGGCGCTCCTCGTGCGCGACGGGTCCCCCGTTCAGGTCCCGGAGAGCCCATGGTATCGATCCGGCGCCCGCCGCTCGCCCTGGGCGGCAGGGACGCCTTCGTACTGGTGAAACACGAGAGGCGGGCACCGGATTCCTCCGGGCCCGCCGCCAAGGCTGTGACCTGTGGTTTTACACCACGAGCAGGGCGTCGAGCGGCGCTCCCTGGAGGGCGGATTCGAGCCGTCCGCGGCCCGGGAGAAAGCCCAGTTCCATGAGGACGGCGCAGCCCGCGACCTCGGCGCCGGCCCGGCGGATCAGGTGCACCGCGGCCTCGGCGGTGCCGCCGGTGGCCAGCACGTCGTCGATCACCATGACCCGGTCGTCGGCGCCGAGGTCCTCGGCGTGCACCTCGATCTCGGCGGATCCGTACTCCAGGTCGTACGACTGCGCGAGCGTCGCACCGGGGAGCTTGCCCGCCTTGCGTACGGGGATGAAGCCGAGGCCCGCGCGGATCGCGACGGGGGCGCCCAGGATGAAGCCGCGCGCCTCCAGGCCGACGATCTTCGTGGCGCCGTTGCGGACGCAGAGTTCCGCGAGCGTGTCGGTGAGGGCCGTGAAGGCCGCCGGGTCCGCGAGCAGCGGGGTGATGTCCTTGAACAGGACGCCGGGCTCCGGATAGTCCTGCACATCGCGGATGCGGCTGAGGAGCAGCTCCTTGATATCGGTCATTTCTGCACCTCAGCGTGTGTGTCAGGCGATTTTCAACGCGCCAACCTTAGCAGTCGCCGCTGTCGACGAACGCCGAGGGCGCCAGGGCCTCGACGGCTCCTGGCGCCCTTGTGGCGACGGTGACGGTCCGCCTCAGCGGCGCTTGCCCGAGGGGCGGCCGCGGCCGCGGTTACGGGCCGGCTGGTTGCGCGGTCCCGCGCCCGCGGGAGCGGTGTCCTCCGGATCGTGCTCCGTCGGGCCGCTCTGCGTGCCGTCCGCCTGGTGCCCCACGACGGCGGGCTCCTCGGCCTTGGCCGCGGCGGCGGCCCGCTTGGCGAGCACCCGCTTCTTGAGCGCCTTCATCTTCGGGTCGCGCTCCTTGAGGTCGGCGACCAGCGGAGTGGCGATGAAGATCGACGAGTACGCACCGGCGGCGAGGCCCACGAAGAGCGACAGCGAGATGTCGTTCAGCATGCCCGCGCCGAGGAAGCCGCCGCCGATGAACAGCAGACCGCCGACCGGGAGGAGCGCCACGACCGTGGTGTTGATCGAGCGGACCAGGGTGCTGTTGATCGACCGGTTGGCGACCTCGCTGTACGTGAAGCGGGTCTGCTTCTCCAGGCCCTTCGTCTGCTCCTTGAGCGAGTCGAAGACGACGACCGTGTCGTAGAGCGAATAACCAAGGATGGTCAACAGACCGATCACCGTGCCCTGCGTGACCTCGAAGCCCACGAGGGCGTAGATCCCGACGGTGATGGTGATGTCGTGGATGAGCGCGACGAGTGCCGCGAGCGCCATGCGCCACTCGAAGGCGATCGCCAGATAGATCACGACGAGGACCATGAAGATGGCCAGGCCCTGCCATGCCTTGTTGGCGATCGAGGCGCCCCAACTGGGGCCCACCAGGTCGGCGTTGATGTCGTCGGCCTTGATGTCCATGTCCTTGGACAGCTCGGCCTTGATCTGGTCCGACTTGGCGGTGTCGACGCCCGCGACCTGGATGCGCAGACCGCCGGAGCCGAGCTCCTGGACGACGGCGTCGTGGCCCGAGGCCTCCGTCGCGTACTCCTCGGCCTTCTGGGCCGAGACGCTGGTCTTGGGCGTCGTGAAGACGGCGCCGCCCTCGAACTCGATGCCCATGTTCAGGCCGCGCACCCCGAGGCCGACGATGGCCGTGATGGTGATCAGGATCGAGACGCCGTACCAGATCTTGCGCTTGCCGATGAAGTCGTAACCGACCTCACCGCGGTACAGCCTGGCGCCGAGATTGCCGAGCTTCGACATCTCACGCCTCCTTCGGGTCGACAGGGCGGGTGGCACGGCGGGTGCGACGCAGCGGGGGCTGCACGCCGAGGCGCTTCGGGTCGAGGCCGGACCACTTGTGCCCGCCCGTGAAGAACTTGGTGCGAGCCAGGAGCGTCATCAGCGGCTTCGTGAAGAGGAAGACCACGACGACGTCGAGCAGGGTGGTCAGGCCGAGCGTGAACGCGAAGCCCTGCACCTTGCCGACGGTCACGATGTAGAGCACCGCGGCCGCGAGGAACGACACGAAGTCGGAGACCAGGATGGTGCGCCGGGCCCGCGGCCAGGCGCGCTCCACCGCGGGACGCACGGAGCGCCCCTCTCTGATCTCGTCCCGGATTCGCTCGAAGTACACGATGAACGAGTCCGCGGTGATACCGATCGCCACGATGGCACCACAGACGGCCGGCAGGTTCAGCGCGAAGCCGATGGCCGGGCCGAGCAACGTCATCAGGGTGTACGTGAGGATGCCGGAGGTGAGCAGCGAGGCGAGGGCGACGATCGACAGGCCCCGGTAGTAGACCACCAGGTAGATGATGACGAGCGCGAGGCCGATGGCGCCCGCGATCAGACCGGCGTCGAGCTGCTCACCGCCGAGCGCGGCGGTCACCGAGGTGACGCTCTGCTCGTGGAAGGTCAGCGGCAGGGCGCCGTAGGACAGCACGTTCGCGAGGTCCTGGGCGGACTCCTGGGTGAAGGAGCCGGAGATCTCGGCGTTCTGGCTCAGGGTGGAGCTGACGCTGGGGGCGGAGACCACGTCGCCGTCGAGCACGATGGCGAACTGGTTCATCGGCGACTGCTGGCTCTTGAGCTTGCTGGTCGTCGCGGCGAACTTCTTCGAGCCGTTGCTCGTGAACTCCATGTTCACGACCCACTGGCCGTTCTGCTGGTTGATGGTCGCCTGGGACTTCTTGACGTCCTTGCCGCCCACCTCGGACGGGCCGAGGACGTACTTCTGCCACTGCCCCTGGCTCTGACCGCAGGCAATGATCGGGTCGGTGGACTTCGCGCCCTCGTTGATCTTGGTGCGGGCGGCCTTGTCCGTGCAGTCGAGCTGCATGAACTTCTTCTGCAGCGCGGCGGTCGCCGGGTCCGTGCTGGCGCTCGGGGTCGCCTTGGGGTCCTCGCCGGTCTTCGCGGAGGCGCTCGGCGTCGCGTCGGCCTTGAGGCTGTCGGTGACGGCGCGGCCCTGCGTCGTGGCACTCGGGGACGGCGTGACCGTCGACTTGTCGGTCGCCTTGTCCGAGCCGGTGGACTTGTCGGTCGCCTTGTCGCCGGTCGAGGCGCTCGGGGACGGGGTGGCCGACTTGTCACCCTTGCCGGCGGGCTGGCCGGCGGCCATCGTGAGCACCGGACGGAAGTAGAGCTGCGCGGTCGTGCCGACCTGCTCGCGGGCCTGCTTCTCGTTCGTCCCTCGCGGGATGTTGACGATGATGTTGCTCTTGCCCTGCGTCTGGACCTCGGCCTCGGAGACACCCATGCCGTTGACGCGGCGGTTGATGATGTCCGCCGCCGTGTCCATGTTGGTCTTGTTGATCGCGTTGGGCTTGCCCGGCTCGTTCTTGGCCTCCAGCGTGATGCTGGTGCCGCCCGCGAGGTCGATGCCAAGGCGCGGGGTGAACGTGCCGGAGGCGAACATCCCCCCGACGAGCGCGACCATGATGATCACGATCAGGCCCAGGGCGCGGCCCGGCTTCGACTGGGCACCTGCCCCTCGGCTCTTCTTAGGTGTGGCCACCTTCTCGTACTCCCTCTCCATCCGTCCGGCATCGGGGTTGGGTGCCAGGACGGCCATGAAATGGTCGAGAGTCCGCGCGGGTCACGCACGAACAGGAACCGCGGGGCACATCGAGCGGACGCCCCACGGTTCCGGCCGTACTACTTCGCGTCGGACTCGCCGTCGGTCTTCTTCGCCTCGGCGTCGTCGGCCTTCTCGGCCTTCACGTCCTCGGCCTTGTCGACCTCCGCGTCCTCGGCAGGCTCGTCCTTCTTGCCGAGGTCGATGCGCGAGTCGTCAGCGGCGGCGGTCTCGCCGGTCTCGGTGAGGGAGGACGCGTCGTCCGGCACGACGGCGCCATTGGTCAGTTCGTCATCATCAACGACTTCCTCGCCGTGAACGATGCGGTTGTACTCGTCATCGGTGAGCACGGCGCCGATGGCGTTCTTCGCGAACATGAGGTGGACGCCGGGACCGGCGTCGAGAAGGACCGCGTCATCGTGGACCTCCTTGACCGTGGCGTACATGCCCCCGATCGTGCGGACGCCGGAACCGGGCTGCATCTCATTGCGCATGTCCGCGGCCTGCTTCTGCTTCTTCTTGGCAGACCGGGTCATCAGGAACATGGCCCCGATGAGCACGACGAACGGGAGGAGTGTCACAGGACTCACGGGTAGGAACTTCCTTCATACGACCGCGACAGGAGGCGGCCTTGTCGATGATGGGGTATACGCCGTCGTATAGGCGACGTCGGCGGAGTCTAAGCGAGTCCGCACTGTGGGAACAACGCTCAGCATGGCACCGGGGTTCCAGCCCCGGCGACCACCCGCGCCGTCATGCCCCGAAGAGGCCCGCTTGTCCGCCCGCCCCAGGTCTCCCTTGGGGTGCGGTGAGTCCCAGGTGGGCCCACGCGGCGGGAGTCGCCACGCGCCCCCTGGGGGTGCGCGCCAGGAGACCCTCTCTGACGAGGAAGGGCTCGGCGACCTCTTCCACCGTCTCACGCTCCTCCCCCACGGCGACGGCGAGTGTCGAAAGCCCCACAGGTCCGCCGCTGAACAGTTTGAGCAGGGCTTCAAGCACGGCGCGGTCCAGGCGGTCGAGGCCGCGGCCGTCCACTTCGTAGACGCCGAGCGCGGCGGACGCGATGTCCCTGGTGATCTGCCCGTCGGCCTTGACCTGCGCATAGTCGCGGACGCGGCGCAGCAGACGGTTGGCGATGCGGGGGGTGCCGCGGGCGCGTCCCGCGATCTCGGCGGCGCCCGCTGTGTCGATCTCCACATCGAGGAGGCTCGCCGAGCGGTGGATCACTCGCTCCAGCTCGGCGGGCTCGTAGAACTCCATGTGCGCGGTGAAGCCGAAGCGGTCGCGCAGCGGCGGCGGCAGCAGCCCCGCGCGCGTGGTCGCGCCGACGAGGGTGAAGGGCGGCAGCTCCAGCGGGATGGCGGTGGCGCCCGGACCCTTGCCGACGATGACGTCGACCCGGAAGTCCTCCATCGCCATGTAGAGCATCTCCTCGGCGGGCCGCGACATCCGGTGGATCTCGTCGAGGAAGAGGACCTCGCCCTCCTGGAGCGAGGAGAGGATCGCCGCGAGGTCGCCCGCGTGCTGGATCGCGGGGCCGCTGGTGATCCGGATCGGGGCGCCCATCTCGGCCGCGATGATCATGGAGAGGGTGGTCTTGCCGAGGCCGGGGGCGCCGGAGAGCAGAACGTGGTCGGCGGTGGCGCCGCGCGCGCGAGCGGCGCGCAGGACCAGGTCGAGCTGCTCCCTGACCTTCTCCTGGCCGATGAACTCGCCCAGATCCTTGGGGCGCAGGGCCGCCTCTACCGCCTGGTCCTCGCCGTCGGCGACGGAGTCCACAAGACGCTCCGCGGCGGGGCCGGCGGGCCGGTCGGCCTGCGGCATCGCGGCGTCGTCGGTGGTCTCGTCCCAGTTCATGTGTGGTGCCTCGCGTTACGGGTGGGTACGGGTGGTGGACCGGTCGGCTATCGGGTGCGGTTGAGCGTCTGCAGGGCCGCCTTCAGCAGCTGGCCCACCTGCGGCGTGCCCTGTGCGGCCTCGGCCTGCGGGGCGACCGCGTCGACCGCCTCGTCGGCCTCGCGGGTGGCGTAGCCGAGGCCGATCAGCGCGGCGTGCAGTTGCTCGCGCCAGCCGCCGCTGACGGCCGTGCCGATGGCCGGTCCGCCCGTGCCGACGGGTGCGCCGAGCCGGTCCTTCAGCTCGAGGAGCAGCTTCTGGGCGCCCTTCTTGCCGATGCCGGGGACGGCCGTGAGCGACTTCTCGTCACCCGTGGAGACGGCTCTGCGCAGCGCGTCCGGGCTGTGCACCGCGAGCATCGCCTGCGCGAGGCGCGGGCCGACGCCGCTCGCCGTCTGCAGCAGCTCGAACGTCTGCTTCTCGTCGTCGTCCGCGAAGCCGTACAGGGTGAGCGAGTCCTCGCGCACGACGAGGGAGGTGGAGAGCTTGGCCTGCTGGCCGATACGCAGCGTGGACAGCGTGTTCGGCGTGCACTGGAGGGCCATGCCGACACCGCCCACCTCGACCACCGCGGCGTCGGGGGCGAGGGCGGCGACGGGGCCGCTGACGAAGGCGATCATGCGGTACGGCCTTTCGATGCGTGAGGAGCGCGGGTGGCTCGGGGGGTCCTGGACACCTGCGCCGCGTGCTGTGCCACGGCCTGCTGGAGTCGGTTCTGCGCGGGGGCGCGCCAGATGTGGCAGATGGCGAGGGCGAGCGCGTCGGCGGCGTCGGCCGGCTTGGGCGGTGCGTCGAGCCTCAGCAGGCGCGTCACCATGGCGCCCACCTGCGCCTTGTCGGCGCGGCCCGAGCCGGTGACGGCGGCCTTGACCTCGCTGGGCGTGTGCAGGGCCACGGGGATGCCGCGGCGGGAGGCGCACAGCATGGCGACGGCGCTGGCCTGGGCGGTGCCCATCACCGTACTGACGTTGTGCTGGCTGAACACCCGCTCCACGGCGAGGACTTCGGGGCTGTGCTCGTCGAGCCACTGCTCGATGCCCTGCTCGATGGCGACGAGGCGGTGCCCCAACTCGGCGTCCGCGGGCGTCCGGACGACACCGACGCCGCGCATCGTCAGCGGCCGCCCCGCGATCCCCTCGACCACGCCGACACCGCAGCGGGTGAGCCCTGGGTCGACCCCCAGCACACGCATGCGCGCCCCCTCCCGACCGCGAGTGATCTTCGAACGCCCTCCAGGCTATCCGCTGCGACCGACAACGACGGCGGGCCGGGGAGACGTGTCTCCCCGGCCCGCCACAGTCGTGCTGTGCGCGCGGCAGCGCCTACGCGTCGACCTTCTCCATGACCTCGTCGGAGACGTCGAAGTTGGCGAAGACGTTCTGCACGTCGTCGCTGTCCTCGAGCGCGTCGATCAGCTTGAAGATCTTGCGCGCGCCGTCCTCGTCCAGCTCGACCTGCATGGTCGGGACGAAGTTGGCGTCCGCCGAGTCGTAGTCGATCCCGGCCTCCTGGAGCGCGGTGCGCACCGCGACCAGGTCGGTGGCCTCGGAGAGCACCTCGAAGGACTCGCCCAGGTCGTTGACCTCCTCGGCGCCCGCGTCGAGCACGGCGCCCAGGACGTCGTCCTCGGACAGCCCGGCCTTGGGGACCACCACGACGCCCTTGCGGTTGAACAGGTACGACACCGAGCCCGGGTCGGCCATGTTGCCGCCGTTGCGGGTCATGGCGACGCGTACGTCGGAGGCGGCGCGGTTGCGGTTGTCGGTGAGGCACTCGATGAGCACCGCGACCCCGTTCGGACCGTAGCCCTCGTACATGATCGTCTCGTAGTCGGCGCCGCCGGCCTCGAGGCCGCCGCCGCGCTTGACCGCGGAGTCGATGTTCTTGTTGGGGACCGAGCTCTTCTTCGCCTTCTGGATGGCGTCGACGAGCGTCGGGTTGCCATCGGGGTCGATGCCGCCGGAGCGGGCCGCGACCTCAATGTTCTTGATCAGCTTCGCGAAGAGCTTGCCGCGCTTGGCGTCTACCACGGCCTTCTTGTGCTTCGTCGTAGCCCATTTAGAGTGGCCGGACATCTGCCTGTCTCCTTCGCGTAACCAACCTCAATAACGAACGTCAGCGATCCTACAAGGATCCCGAAGCCGCCTTGGCCCGCACCATGTCCACGAACATGGCGTGGATCCTGTGGTCCCCCGTGAGCTCGGGGTGGAAGGACGTCGCGAGGGCGTCGCCCTGGCGCACGGCGACGATGTGCCCCTCGTACTCGGCGAGCACCTCCACCTCCGCGCCCACGGACTCCACCCAGGGAGCCCGGATGAAGACGCCCTCCACAGGATCGCCCTCGACGCCCCGCACATCGACGGCCGCCTCGAACGACTCGTTCTGCCGCCCGAAGGCGTTGCGCCGCACGATCATGTCGATGCCGCCGATGGTCTCCTGGCCCGAGCGCGGGTCGAGGATCTTGTCGGCGAGCATGATCAGTCCGGCACACGACCCGTAGACGGGCAGGCCTTCACGCACGCGCGCGCGGAGGGGCTCCATCAGGCCGAAGAGGTGGGCCAGCTTCGAGATGGTGGTCGACTCGCCGCCGGGGACGACGAGCCCGTCGATCTCCGCCAGTTCCTCGGGGCGCCGCACCGGTCTGGCGACCGCGTCCGCCGTGGCCAGGGCGACGAGGTGTTCCCGTACGTCGCCCTGGAGCGCGAGCACTCCGACCACAGGAGTGGTCATCACCAGCCTCGGTTCGCGTAGCGCTCGCCCTCGGGCAGGGTGTCGCAGTTGATGCCGACCATGGCCTCACCGAGGTTGCGGGACGCCTCCGCGATGATCTTCGGGTCGTCGAAGAAGGTGGTGGCCTTCACGATGGCGGCGGCGCGCTTGGCCGGGTCGCCGGACTTGAAGATGCCGGAGCCGACGAAGACGCCCTCGGCACCGAGCTGGCGCATCAGCGCGGCATCGGCGGGGGTGGCGACACCACCGGCGGAGAACAGCACGACGGGGAGCTTGCCGAGCTCGGCGACCTCCTTGACCAGCTCGTACGGGGCGCGCAGGTCCTTGGCGGCGGCGTACAGCTCGTTGTTGTCGTAGCCGCGCAGGCGGGCGATCTCACCCTTGATCTGGCGCATGTGGCGCACGGCCTCGACGACGTTGCCGGTGCCGGCCTCGCCCTTCGAGCGGATCATGGCGGCGCCCTCGGCGATGCGGCGCAGGGCCTCGCCCAGGTTGGTGGCGCCGCACACGAAGGGGGTCGTGAAGGCGAACTTGTCGCTGTGGTTGACCTCGTCCGCCGGGGTGAGCACCTCCGACTCGTCGATGTAGTCGACGCCGAGCGACTGCAGCACCTGGGCCTCGACGAAGTGGCCGATGCGGGACTTGGCCATGACCGGGATCGAGACGGCGCCGATGATGCCCTCGATCATGTCCGGGTCGGACATCCGGGCCACGCCGCCGTCCTTGCGGATGTCGGCCGGCACCCGCTCCAGGGCCATCACGGCGACGGCGCCGGCGTCCTCGGCGATCTTCGCCTGCTCGGGCGTGACGACGTCCATGATGACGCCACCCTTGAGCTGCTCGGCCATGCCTCGCTTGACGCGGGCGGTGCCGGTGGCGGTGTTTTCAGAAGTGGACACGGGTGACCTCACTCGGTGAAGAAGGCTCTTTCAGTACCGAGGAAACCTCTGGGGAACAGGCCACTACAAGGGCCAATGGGCAGCCGGTGGATCCTTTTGGCCTGGAAACTAGTTGGTGGCGCGGTCGGCCAGCGCCACTGGCGGCTCGTCGTCCATCTCGAAGGCCAGCGGGAACGGGGCGTGCCCGGCGAGCCGGAACCAGCGGACCGTCCGGTGCCGGCGCAGCGCGCGGGCTGCGCGTACGGCGTCGTTGTGGAAGCGGCGGGCCATGGGGACGCGGCGGACGGCCTGGGCGAGCTCCTCAGCGGCCTCCTCGCCGCCGGGGGCCCCGCGGACCTCCTCGACCTGGTCGGGCTCGTTGAAGACCGCCCTGAGCGCCTGGCTGAGCTCGCTCTCCGCCACCTCGCGCTGCTCCTCCTCGGCCTGGCGCGCGGCGTGCGCCGCCTCGTAGAGCACGATCGACGCGGCCGGGTCGAGCACACCCGACGTGGCCAACTCCTGGGCGACCGAGGCGCGGCGCAGGAGTTGGGCGTCCAGGGCGGCGCGGGCCGCGTCGATCCGGGCGTGCAGGCGGTCGAGGCGTCCTGCGGTCCAGCTCAGGTAGAGCCCGATCGCGAAGAGGCCTACGGCGATCCAGATGAGGGTGACGGTCACGGGCGGCAAGGCTACCGGGGTCGGGGCGGGCGTCAGTCCCGCGCCAGTCCGAAGCGCGCCCTGAGGCCCGTCCGCTCGTCCGCCGCCACCGCGGCCGCGCCCTGGGCCACCGTCTCGTAGACCGAGAGGATGTCCGCGGCGACCGTGGACCAGTCGAAGCGGCGGACGTGCTTGCTGCCACGCGCGCGTAGTTCGGCGCGGCGGTCCGGGTCGCCCAGGAGGCGCAGGGCCGCGACGGCGAGGGTGTCGGCGTCCTCATTGGTGAAGAGTTCGCCGGCCGCGCCCTGGTCGAGGACCTGGGCGAAGGCGTCCAGGTCGGAGGCGAGCACGGGCGCGCCCGCCGACATCGCCTCCACCAGGATGATGCCGAAACTCTCGCCTCCGGTGTTGGGCGCGACGTACACGTCGACACTCGTCAGGAGGCGCGCCTTGTCCTCGTCGCTGACCATGCCGAGGAACTCGACGCGGTCGCGCATCTCCTTGGGCAGGGAGGCCACCGCCTCGTCCTCGTCACCCCGCCCCGCGACCAGGAGCCGGGTCTGGGGGCGCTCCGCGAGGATCTTCGGCAGCGCCTTCATGAGCACCGGCAGGCCCTTACGGGGCTCGTCGATGCGGCCGATGAAGCCGATGGTGTCCCCTTGCCACTCGGCCTTGGGTTCGGCCCGGGCGAAGAAGTCGACGTCGACACCGTTGGGGATCACGACCGCGTCACCGCCCAGATGCTCGACCAGCGTGCGGCGCGCGTACTCGCTCACCGCGATGCGCGCGCTGATCTTCTCCAGGGCGGGCTGCAGGATCGGATACGCCGCGATCATGGCGCGGGAGCGCGGGTTGGACGTGTGGAAGGTCGCGACGATGGGCCCCTGCGCGGCCCAGCACGTCAGGAGGCCGAGCGAGGGCGACGCCGGTTCGTGGATGTGCACGACGTCGAACGTGCCGTCGCTCAGCCAGCGGCGTACCCGCGCGGCGCTCAGGAAGCCGAAGTTCAGGCGCGCCACCGAGCCGTTGTACGGCACGGGAACCGCGCGGCCCGCCGACACGACGTACGGCGGCAGCGGGGTCTCGTCGTCCGCAGGAGCGAGGACGGAGACCTCGTGCCCCAGGCCGATGAGGTGCTCCGCCAGATCGCGGATGTGGAACTGGACGCCGCCCGGCACGTCCCAGGAGTACGGGCAGACGATTCCGATCCTCACGCCGGCCTCTCTTCGAAGTGGTCAAGGTCGGCGAGCCACAAGCGCTGCAGCATGTGCCAGTCCTCCGGATGGTCCGCGATCCCTGTGGCGAAGGCATCGGCCAGCGCCTGCGTCATGACAGACGTCTTCTCGGCCCGCGTACCTGTCTCCGGTACATCGACGGGTGGGTGGACGCGACCACGCATTATGGCCGAGTCGTCGTACCAGAGGGTGACCGGGAGCAGCAGCGCGCCGGTCTGCTGGGCGAGCATCGCGGGCCCCGCGGGCATCCGCGTCGCCTCGCCGAAGAACTTGACCTCCACACCGGAGGACGACAGGTCACGGTCCGCGACCAGGCAGACCAGGCCGCCCGCGCGCAGCCGCCGTGCGAGCGTCCCGAAGGCGGCGCCGCCCGTGTGCGGCAGCACCTCCATGCCGAGGCTCTCCCTGTAGGCGACGAACCGGTCGTACAGGGTCTCCGGCTTGAGCCGCTCGGCGACGGTCGTGAACGGGGTGTCCAGCCTGGTGGTGACCCAGGCGCCCGCGAGGTCGTAATTGGCCATGTGGGGCAGCGCGAGGACGACGCCCTTGCCGGCGTCCAGGCCCTCGGTGAGGTAGTGGACGTCCTTGATCGAGACGCCCTCCTGGATGCGCTCCTTGCTCCACGCGGGGAGCCTGAAGGACTCCATCCAGTAGCGCAGGTAAGAGCGCATGCACGCCTTGGAGAGCTGTTGCAGGCGCTGTGGCGTGGCATCGGGCACCACGCGCGCGAGGTTGGCCTCCAGCCGCTGCACGCCCTTGCCGCGCTTCTTCCAGGCGGCGTCGGCGATCGTGCGGCCGAGGCGCTGCGCGACCGGCTCGGGGAGCTTCTTGACGGTCGCCCAGCCGAGCCCGTACAGCGCGTCGGTGATCCGCTCCTGCGTCCCGCTCACGAGGCGGCCCCCTCCTGGGCGGCCGCCGCGTCGGCCTCGGCGGACTCGCGGCGCACCGTGACGACGCGCTGGATCAGCGTGATCAGGCTGCCCACGGCGACGATCCACAGGGCGACCGGCAGCAGGTACTGGATGCCCGGCACGCCGAATGTGTGCAGCCCGGCGAAGCCCGCGGCGACGAGCGAGATGACGAGCCGCTCGGCGCGCTCGATGAGCCCGTTCACGGCGACCGGCAGGCCGATCGATTCGCCACGTGCCTTCGTGTAGGACACGACCTGGCCGCTGGCGAGGCAGAAGATCGACACGGCGCACAGGACGTTGTCGTTCCCCCCACCGGCGTACCAGAGCGCCAGGCCGCCGAAGATGGCGCTGTCGGCGACGCGGTCGAGCGTGGAGTCCAGGAAGGCGCCCCAGCGGCTGGACCGGCCCAGCTGACGCGCCATATTGCCGTCCACGAGGTCCGAGAAGACGAACAGCGTGATGACGACGGTTCCCCAGAAGAACTCACCGCGCGGATAGAAGACCAGCGCACCGGCCACGACTCCGGCGGTGCCCAGGAGCGTGACCGCGTCGGGGCTGATTCCGCGGCGGATGAGAAACGCGGCGAACGGTGTGAGGACACGCGTGAAGAATGCACGCGCGTACTTGTTCAGCATGGCCTTCCCGAGGGTCGGTGGCCGCGCGGCCCCTCTGGCCACCGGCTGGCCCATCGTAGCCACGCACACGTACGAATCGCCGACGGGCCACCACGCGCGCGTGCGATCCCGTACGACGTATGGACGCACAGTGACCCGAGTGGAAAGCTCGGAGACACCGCGGGCGTCGCCGAAGCCGCCTCCGCACGCGGATTCGCGTGTCCGCGCCCATAGGCCGACAGGACCTAGGACCTCACCGAGCAATTCAACCGGGAGGCAAGGCATGGGCGACAAGACAAACGGACACCCCGGAGCCGCCGGCAGGGCAGCGACGGCCGACCACCCCGCGTCCGTACGGAATGTGGTGCTGGTCGGCCACAGCGGCTCGGGCAAGACGACCCTGGTGGAGGCCCTCGCGCTGACCGCGGGGGCGGTGAACAGGGCGGGCCGCGTCGAGGACGGCACCAGCGTCTCCGACTACGACGAGATCGAGCATCGCCAGCAGCGCTCGGTCCAGCTCTCACTCGTCCCGCTGGAGTGGGACGGTTTCAAGATCAATCTCCTGGACACCCCCGGCTACGCGGATTTCGTCGGGGAGTTGAGGGCCGGTCTGCGGGCTGCGGACGCGGCCCTTTTCGTCGTCTCGGCGGCCGACGGGCCCGAGACGATGTCAGGGGCGACGCGCATGGTGTGGGAGGAGTGCGCGGCCGTCGGCATGCCGCGGGCCATCGTGATCACGCATCTGGAGGCGGCACGCGCCGACTTCGAGGACGTGACGCGGACCTGCGCGGAGATCTTCGGCGGCGACGACCCCGACGCCGTGCTCCCGCTGTACCTCCCGCTGCGCGGCGAACGGGCGCCGGACGGGCACGCGCCCGTGACGGGCCTGATCGGACTGCTCTCGCAGCGCCTCTTCGACTACGCGTCGGGCGAACGCAAGGAGTCGGAACCGGGGGCCGACCAGGCCTCGTTGATCGAGGAGGCCCGCAACCGGCTCATCGAGGGCATCATCTCGGAGAGCGAGGACGAGACCCTCATGGACCGCTATCTCGGCGGCGAGGACATCGACGTCAAGACGCTCATCGACGACCTGGAGCGGGCCGTCGCGCGCGGCGTCTTCCACCCGGTCCTCGCGGCGGCCCCGGCGGCGGAGGACGCACGGCAGGGCATCGGCACCGTCGAACTCCTCGAACTGATCACCGGCGGCTTCCCGACCCCCCTGGAGCGGGCCGCTCCCGATGTGCGCGGGCGCGACGGGAAGGAGCTCGACATCCACGCCTGCGACCCGGAGGGGCCACTGGTGGCGGAGGTCGTGAAGACCGCGTCCGACCCGTACGTGGGGCGGGTCTCGCTCGTCCGCGTCTTCTCCGGCACCCTGCGGCCCGACGAGACGGTGCACGTGTCGGGCCACGGGCTCTCCGACCACGGGCACGAGACCCGCGCCCTGCACGAGGCGGACGAACGGATCGGGGCGCTCTCGGCCCCCTTCGGGAAGCAGCAGCGCACGCTGACGCAGTGCGTCGCCGGCGATCTGGCGTGCGTCGCGAAGCTGAGCCGGGCGGAGACCGGGGACACGCTCTCGGCGAAGGAGGCGCCGCTGCTGATGTCGCCGTGGGAGATGCCCGATCCGCTGCTTCCGCTGGCCATCCAGGCGCACAGCAAGGCCGACGAGGACAAGCTCTCGCAAGGTCTTTCCCGCCTGGTCGCCGAGGATCCGACGATGCGTCTGGAACAGAACCAGGACACGCACCAGGTGGTGCTGTGGTGCCTCGGCGAGGCACACGCGGACGTCGCCCTGGAACGGCTGCGCAGCCGGTACGGGGTGCAGGTCGACGTCGTCCCGCACAGGGTCTCCCTTCGGGAGACGTTCGCGGGCAAGTCGGCGGGGCGCGGCCGGCACGTGAAGCAGTCCGGTGGCCACGGCCAGTACGCGATCTGCGAGATCGAGGTGGAGCCGCTCCCCGGCGGCTCGGGCATCGAGTTCGTGGACAAGGTCGTCGGCGGCGCGGTCCCCCGGCAGTTCATCCCGTCCGTGGAGAAGGGCGTGCGGGCGCAGGCGACGAAGGGCGTCGCGGCCGGCTATCCGCTCATCGACGTACGGGTGACGCTGCTCGACGGCAAGGCGCACTCGGTGGATTCGTCCGACGCGGCGTTCCAGACCGCGGGGGCGCTCGCGCTGCGCGAGGCGGCGGCCGATGTCCGCATCCATCTCCTGGAGCCGGTGGCGGAGGTCGAGGTCCTCGTCGGCGACGACTATGTGGGGACCGTGATGAGCGATCTGTCGGGGCGGCGCGGCCGCGTCGTCGGCACCGAACAGGCCGCGGGCGGGCGGACGTTGATCCGGGCCGAGGTGCCGGAGATCGAGATCGGCCGGTACGCCGTGGACCTGCGCTCACTGTCGCACGGCACGGCGCGTTTCAGCCGCGCGTACGCCCGGCACGAACCGATGCCGGCCCAGCTGAGCGAGCGGATCCGCGAACAGGCGCAGGACGTCCCCTAGTCGACCCAGGGCCGCACACCGGCCCCGGCTTCCCGTTCCTCGGGGCCGGTGTCGGTGGCGGCCGCTACGCTGGTCGAAGATCAGCCGGTTCCGGCCGACAGCGCGCCCAACAGGTGTGCGGGGCGGGCAAGTCGGGAAAAGCCGCAGCGACGGCGTGCGGTGATGGGGGTGGCAATGGCGGACACGATGAAGCCGGCTTCGGCCGACGGAGTATTCGACTTCCGACCGGGCGCGCAGATCCCGCTGCAGGGGTCCGCGGGCCAGACCGCCGCGACGTTCGCCATCGCCTCGGCCGCGTACCGGGACGACCCGGCGGTGAAGATCGAGGAGACCAACAACGAGTGGCACAAGTCCCAGGTGAAGAAGGGGATGTGGGCACTGTTCGCGCCGAACCTCGGTGAGGCCTTCGCGCGGGCGGTGCAGGTGCGGATGCTGGGCGGCGCCCGCAAACCGCTCATCCAGTCGTTCGGCACGGAACCGCAGGTCGTCGTGGAGCACTGCCTCGCGGCCAATCGGATCCGGCGCCAGCGCGACAGCCTGCTCACGCTGGTGACGGTGGTGTTCGGCTTCCTGTTCCTGCCCGGTTTCCTGCTCTGGGTGACCGCGTTCGAGATCCGCCGCAGGGACAACATCCGGGTGGCTCTGGCCGAGAAGGAGGTCAAGGAGGCCGAGGGCAAGAGCACCAAGGAGAAGCGCGAGGCCAAGAAGCACGAGCGCGCGGCGCGCGGCCGGGCCGCCCTCACCATGGCGGTGATCGCCGTGGTGTTCGTCGCCGTCGTGATCGTGCTCGTCAAGCTTCCGTCCAGCAACGGCTGGACCTGGTATCTGCGCGCCTCGTTCGTGGCGCCCCTGGTCGGTGGCTTCTGGGCGCGGCGGATCTGTGAACGCACCGCGCGGGACCTGCGGGACCGGTGGGGCGGGCTGCTTTCCGGCGGCGGGGTCGGCGCGAAGATCCCGGAGGCCGTCCCCGGCAGCCCCGGCGAGACCTCGGCCGAGCAACTGCGGCAGAACCTCGCCAAGTTGACCGCCGAGCAGGCGTCGAACTCCGTGTTCTACGCGGGACCCAAGGGCATCCTGGGCATGGGCACGCGCTGGGGCGGCTGGCAGCTGGCCGAGGACCTGGTGTCCAAGGAACCCGGCAAGGACATCCACCCGTTCCGCAGCTGGGACGTGATCCGCGCGATCCACGACCAGCTCCGCCTCCTGGAGCGCAAGCCCATCCACACAGGAGGCTTCCCCACGCCTTCGGTCAAGCACTGGATCGTCTCGCCGATCGGTGAGAACGCGAAGAGCGTGACCCGCCCCTCGGGCGTGAACGTGGAGGCGTTCGAGACCAGGACGCACGAGATAGAGCGGATCTGCAACGAGCAGCAGTTCGGTGGCGGCAGCCGCCACTACCTGGGCGTCCAGTTCACGCTCTGGGACGGCCAGTTGGTGATCACGATGCTGATCACGGTGACGGTGCTGCACCAGACGCTGCGGATAGAAGTGACCGGGCACGCGCTCGGTCCGGTGCACTCCCTGTTCACGTCGAAGCCCGAGCCGAAGAAGAAGGAGATCTCCAAGCCCATACGGTTCTGGGAGACCACGGAGAAGACGCTCCCGCTGATCACCTCGGACGAGGCGGTCCGGATCGCGGTCCGCGCCCCCTTCACCTGGTACCCGCCGCTCCTGGACCACCTCGGCGGCAAGCTGGTGCTGCCCGAGCCGTTCGGCCTGCGCCACGCCTGGGCGGACCAGCCGTGGCGGCACCGCTTCATGGCGGACGACGCGCTGCGCACGGCGACGCCCGTACTGCGTGTGGTGCACGCGGCGGCCATCAGGGTGCTCGATGAGAACGGCGTGGACACCGAGAAGTTCGGCAACCGCTCGGGCTTCCTCAGCGGCGCGGTCCAGGACCCGTCACCGGGGAAGGCGGACACGTACGACGCGTAGCCGGGCCCCTCGCTCCGGGCGGCCCGGCACCCGTCGTGCTCAGTCGGTCGGCCAGGCCTTCGCCAGGGCCGTGCGCGTGTCGGCGAGCATCTGCGGCAGCACCTTGGTGTGGCCGACGACCGGCATGAAGTTGGTGTCGCCGCCCCAGCGCGGGACGACGTGCTGGTGCAGATGCGCCGCGATACCGGCGCCCGCGACCGCGCCCTGGTTCATGCCGATGTTGAACCCGTGGGCGCCGGAGGCCGAGCGCAGCGCGCCCATGGCGCGCTTGGTGAAGTCGGCGAGCTCCGCGGTCTCGTCCAGGTCGAGGTCGGTGTAGTCGGCGACGTGCCGGTAGGGCAGCACCATCATGTGCCCGCCGTTGTACGGATACAGGTTGAGGATCGCGAAGACGTGCTCTCCGCGGGCCACGATCAGCGCGTCCTCGTCGGACTTGCCGGGAGCCGCGCAGAACGGACAGCCGTCGTCGGCCCCGGGGCCGCTCGGTTTGCCCTCGCCCTGGATGTACGCGATGCGGTGCGGGGTCCACAGACGCCCGAATCCGTCGGGCTCACCCACTGGACCGACCTGCTGCTCCGGCTCACTCGTCATGCAATGCAGCATATGGCGTCACCTCACGGAGGCGTGTCGGCGGGTACCGCCCCAGGTCGGCGCGGGCGATGCTGTCGGCATGACCGACACCCCACTCGCCCGCTGGGAGCGGCACAACGGCGTTGTCCTGGCGGTGGCCTCGCTCGTCTACCTCGCCGGGTACGCGGTCCGGGTCCTCGGCCAGGCCCTGCCCGAAGCCCTGCGGACCCTGTGCCTCGCGCTCGCGCTCGCCGCATGGGCGGTGTTCATCGTGGACTACGTGGTGCGCCGGCACCTGAGCGGACTGCCCTGGCCGCGCTTCGTCCGCAGGCACTGGCTGGACACGCTGGTCCTGCTGCTCCCACTGCTGCGTCCCGTACGGATCGTGCAGACCTACGAGGCGGTACAGCGCCGGCAGAACACACCGCGGCTCTCGCTGCACGCGCGCGTGATCGCGTACTCGGGCCTCTCGGTGACGCTGCTCGGCTTCGCGGGGTCGCTGGCCCTGTACCAGCAGGAGCGCACGGCGCCCGGCGCGGACATCCACACCTACGGCGACGCGGTGTGGTTCACGTGCACGACGCTGTCGACCGTGGGTTACGGCGATCTGGCGCCGGTGACCCCGCTCGGCCGGCTCGTGGCGGTCGGCGTGATGGCCTGCGGGCTCGCCCTGCTCGGCGCGGTCACGGGTTCGTTCTCCTCGTGGCTGCTGCAGGTGTTCGCGCGGGAGGGGGATCAGGAAGCGGAAAGGCCCCCGGGGAATTCCCCAGGGGCCTCACACCGTACGGACTGAACACCGTACGGACCGACCGGGTCAGACCTGCGCCCGCTCCTCGACGACCTTCGCGATCTTCGCGATGGCCTCGTCGACCGGGATGCCGTTCTCCTGCGAGCCGTCGCGGTAACGGAAGGACACCGAACCGGCGTTCATGTCCTCGTCACCCGCGATGACCATGAAGGGCACCTTGGCCTTCTGCTGGTTGCGGATCTTCTTCTGCATGCGGTCCGAGGACTTGTCGACCTCGACGCGCAGGTCCAGGGCGCGCGCCTTCTCGGCGAACTCCTCCAGGTACGTCACGTGGCCGTCACCGATCGGGATGCCGACGGCCTGGACCGGGGCGAGCCACGCCGGGAACGCACCCGCGTAGTGCTCCAGGAGCACGCCGAAGAACCGCTCGATCGAGCCGAACAGGGCGCGGTGCAGCATGACGGGCTGCTGGCGCGAGCCGTCGGCGGCGGTGTACTCCAGGCCGAACCGCTTGGGCTGGTTGAAGTCGACCTGGAGGGTCGACATCTGCCAGGAGCGGCCGATGGCGTCCTTGGCCTGTACGGAGATCTTCGGGCCGTAGTACGCGGCGCCGCCCGGGTCGGGCACGAGCGGCAGACCCTGCTTCTCGGCGGCGGAGCGCAGCGCCTCGGTGGCCTCGGCCCAGTCCTCGTCCGTACCGATGAACTTGTCCGACTCGTCGCGAGTGGACAGCTCCAGCTCGAACTCGTTCAGGCCGTAGTCGCGCAGCAGGTCGAGGACGAAGGTCAGGAGCGTGTCGAGCTCCTCCGCCATCTGCTCCTTGGTGCAGTAGATGTGCGAGTCGTCCTGGGTGAAGCCGCGCGAGCGGGTCAGTCCGTGCACGACGCCCGACTTCTCGTAGCGGTACACGGTGCCGAACTCGAAGAGCCGCAGCGGCAGTTCGCGGTAGGAACGGCCACGGGACTTGAAGATCAGGTTGTGCATCGGGCAGTTCATCGCCTTGAGGCGGTAGTTCTGCTCGTCGAACTGGATGGGCGGGAACATGCCCTCCGCGTAGTGCGGCAGGTGCCCCGAGGTCTCGAAGAGGTGCTCCTTCGAGATGTGCGGGGTGTTCACGAACTCGTAGCCGCCAGTCTCGTGGCGGCGCCGCGAGTAGTCCTCCATGACCTTGCGGATCACGCCACCCTTGGGGTGGAAGACCGCGAGGCCGGGGCCCAGCTCGTCCGGGAAGGAGAACAGGTCCAGCTCGGCGCCGAGCTTGCGGTGGTCGCGCTTCTCGGCCTCGGCGAGGAACTCCAGGTACGCCTTCAGCTCGTCCTTCGACGGCCACGCGGTGCCGTAGATGCGCTGGAGCTGCGGGTTCTTCTCACTGCCGCGCCAGTAGGCGGCGGCCGAGCGCATCAGCTTGAACGCGGGGATGTTCCGGGTGGTGGGCAGGTGCGGACCCCGGCAGAGGTCCTTCCAGCACAGGTCCCCGGTCTTGGCGTCGACGTTGTCGTAGATGGTCAGCTCGCCGCCGCCCACCTCGGCGTCGGCGCCGTCGGCGGCCTGCGCCGCGTTGCCCTTGAGGCCGATGAGCTCCAGCTTGTACGGCTCGTCGGCGAGCTCGACGGCCGCGTCGGCGTCGGTGGTCACGCGGCGCGAGAAGCGCTGCCCCCGCTTCTGGATCTCCTGCATCTTCTTCTCGATGCGCTTGATGTCCTCGGGGGTGAACGGCTCCTTGACGTCGAAGTCGTAGTAGAAGCCGTCCTTGATGGGCGGGCCGATGCCGAGCTTGGCGTCCGGGAACAGCTCCTGCACGGCCTGCGCCATGACGTGCGCGGTCGAGTGCCGCAGGATGTTCAGGCCGTCCTCGGAACTGATCTCCACGGGCTCGACGGTCTCGCCGTCGGCGACCTCGTACGCCAGGTCCTTCAGCTCACCGGCCACGCGGGCCGCGACGATGCTGCGCTCGCCGGGAAAGAGCTCGGCGGCCGTAGTGCCCGTCGTCACCACGCGCTCTTCCCGCTCGGAATCGCGTTGGATGGTCACACGGACGTCAGACACCGGACTTCTCCTACCTGAAGATGGAACGCCGCGCCATTACCTGTGACGCGCGCAGCAACGATCGTACCGAGTCACCAGGGCCGCTCGCGAAACGGTTAACCGTGTGACGGGCGGGCGACTGTCAGTGGCCGGCTCTAGCGTGAGACGTATGACACTCGACTGGAACACGCTCCTCGCCGACCAGCTCGACTGGCACTGGCGACACCAGCTCCGCGACCGCCTGGCGGGGCTCACCGACGACGAGTACTTCTGGGAGCCCGTGCCGGACTGCTGGAGCCTGCGCCCGCGCGGCGCCGCGACCGCGGCCATCCAGGGCGGCTCCGGCAACTTCGTGATCGAGTTCGCGTTCCCGGAGCCGGTCCCCGCCCCGGTGACGACGATCGCGTGGCGCCTCGGCCACATCCTGGTGGGCGTGCTCGGCGCCCGGAACGCCTCGCACTTCGGGGCGGAGCCGGTGGACTACATGTCGTACGACTATCCGGGCACGGCCGCGGAGGCCCTGGACCGTCTCGACGCGGCGTACGCGCAGTGGATCACGGGCGTGCGCGGCCTGGACGAGGCGACGCTCGCCCGCCCGTGCGGCCCGGCCGAGGGCGAGTTCGCCAAGGAGCCGATGGCGACGCTCGTGCTGCACATCAACCGCGAGATGCTCCACCACACCGCGGAGATCGCCCTGCTCAGAGACCTGTACGCGCACCGGTAGCGGTCACGGCTCCTCCCCCGCGCACGCCTCCTCGAAGAAGTCCAGGTTCTCCTGGAGCGACTTCATCATCCGGTCCCGCTCGGCCTCCTCCACCTGTACGGGTACGACGCCGGTCGCGCCGGTGAGGCGGCGGAATCCGCCCCGGCTCTCCAGGCGGCCGTGCACGCGGATCGGCAGGCCCACCAGATGCGCATGGCCTGCGATCCGGTACGCCTCCTCGTCCAGCGTCATCCGCACGTGCGGCACCTCGACGCCCCCGAGCACCCGCAGCCGCACCGTGCCCGCGCCGCGCGGCCCCGCTCTGCGCATGCGGACGACGGTGCCGGTGACGCGGACGGAGACGGCCGGTTCGGCGTAGCGGAAGCGGGCGCCGGCCTCACGCAGCACGTCGAGGTCGCCCGGTGAGAACTCGACGGGCGCGTCGCCGTCCGTGCACTCCTGCGGCACCCCCGCGGCGGGCGCCCAGGCCACTCCTACGCGCGCGCCCTCGGTGCCGCGCACCAACGCGACGAGCGCCTCGGTCAGTTCGTGGCTGACGCCCGCCTCGATCGCGCTGTCGAACGCGTCCATGCCGCCGGTGGCCCGCCGGTAGTCGATGGCCTCCCGCACCGCGTACAGCGCCTGGTGCAGCCGGACCGCCAGCGCCCGTCCCGTGGCGACGGGCACGAACGCGGTGAGACGGCGCCCGCCGGACGCCGTCTGCACCAGTACGTTCTCCAGAGCCGCGGCCGCGGGCCGCCGATGCCTGGCCCCGTAGTACCCGGCGCGGCCGCGCGCGGCGAGGGCGCCCGCGAGCAGCATCTGCCGTGCCGCGCCCCGCAGTTGCTCCTCGGCGGGCCAGGTCGAGGCGCCCGCGGGCCCCGCCGGGACGTCGCGCGTCCAGCGGATCTCGTCGCTGGGCACGGCGAGCGAGACCAGCACCTCGCGCGCGGACGGCGTACCGCTGCGTTCGAGGGCGACGAGCGCCTCGCCGAGCAGTTCCTCGCTGTCCGGAAAGGCCCGGCTCTCCGGCACGAGCAGGCTGGTACGGCTCCCGGCCCCCGGCAGCGTCCAGCGCGCGTACCGCCCGGCGGCCCCGCCGCGCCGCCGCCAGCCGTGCCGGTCCAGCAGGGCGCCGAGCACCGCGGGGTCGACCTGCCCCGGCTCCGGTCCGACGAGGTCGACGGGGTGGCCGCGCCCCGCACCGAGCGGCCGCAGGGGTTCATCGATCGGACGATGCTGCATCACACAACTCCTCTGGGCCCAGGCCGAGTCGAACCGTCACGGCCGTCCACCCGCACCCGCCCTGGCCATGATTTCGCAGAGCGCGCGGTCGTCGAAGATCCGCGCCGTGGGGACGCGCACGGTGGTCCTGCGCCGGCCGGTGACCGGGTGCCCGGCGAGGTTCATCCAGTAGCAGCAGTGCCGCAGATCGAGCCGGTCGTGGGAGGCCCGCAGCCAGTCGTCCTGGGAGCGCGGCACGAGCATCACGACGAGGATCTTGTGCACCGAGACCGGGGTGCGGGCGAGCTTCACCAGATGCGTGTTGTCGAGCGTGAAGGCGAACGAAGGACCCGGCGGGTCGGGCGCGACCTGGTACGTCGCCTTGAGCTGCACCTTGATGGTGACCTCGTCGTCGACCGCGTGTCCGGGCGAGCTGTGACTGACGTGCCAGTCGATGCCGTTGTCCGGAAAGGGCTGCGAGAGCGAACACCCCGCGGCGGCGGCCACGGCGTGCAGATAGCCCACCTGCAAGGTCTCCATGCAGGCGGTGGTGGCGAGTGTGCCGCGCGGCGGTGCGATCCGCTCGGGCAGCAGCCCGCCTCGTTCGGGCCGCGCGAGCGCCATGGGCCGACTGACCTTCCGGGAAAGCGGGTTCACGCCGATGGCACCCCGCTGAACTGCCATGACTCGTACCTGTGTTGTCACCGCTGCACGTACGACGCAAACAGCGCGGACGGCACCGTCCGGCGTACGACGCAAACAGTGCGGGTATCACCGCTTGGGGCGGGGACGACCAATGGATGTGACGTCATCTGCCGTGCGGGAAGCAGGAGTTGAGAGATCATGACGTGCTGGTACGAAGGTCCCCTGGCCGCCTTTGACACCGAGACGACCGGCGTGGACGTGGAGGACGACCGCATTGTGTCCGCCGCGATCGTGGTGCAGGACGCGGCGGGAACGCGGCCCCGGGTGTCGCGCTGGCTGGTGAACCCCGGGGTACCGGTGCCGCCCGGCGCCACCGAGATTCACGGCCTGACCGACGAGCATCTGCAACGCTACGGGCGCTGGCCGGCGCCGGTGATGGAGGAGGTAGGGCGTGCGCTCGCCGAGCAGGCGGCGGCGGGCCGTCCGCTCGTCGTGATGAACGCCCCGTTCGATCTAACGCTGCTGGACCGCGAGTTGAAGCGGCACCGGGCCTCGTCGCTCTCCCTCTACTTGGCGACCGCGTCCCTGTGCGTGATCGACCCGCGCGTCCTGGACAAGCACCTGGACCGCTACCGCAAGGGCCGTCGCACGCTGACCGACCTGTGCGAGCACTACGCGGTGGAGCTGGCGGGCGCGCACGACGCGGCGGCGGACGCACAGGCGTCCCTCGACCTGGTGCGGGAGATCGGCCGCCGGTTCGCGGCCCGCCTCGAGCGCCTCTCCCCCGCCGAGCTGCACACCCTGCAGGCGGTCTGGCACGCGGCGCAGGCCCGCGGCCTGCAGGCCTGGTTCGCCCGCAGCGGCACACCGGAGACGGTGGACCCGGCGTGGCCGCTGCGTCCGGAACTTCCGGCCGCGGCCTGATCGTTCCCCCGTCGGGGCTCCTGAAGCAGAAACGAAAAACCGGCCCGCCTGTACGGCGGACCGGTCATTCTCCGGGTGGGCGATACTGGGTTCGAACCAGTGACCTCTTCGGTGTGAACGAAGCGCTCTCCCACTGAGCTAATCGCCCGGGAACGCGTTGAACAATACAGGTCGCGGCGCCCAGTGTTCAAACCGGTTACGCCCCTACCGGCTGTGTTCAAAGCGGATGCGTTCAAACCGGCCGCACGTAGGCGGCAAGCCCCCGTCGCCCGCCGCGCATCATCCACGCGTGGTTCGCGAGGAACACCGGCCGCCCCACCACCGCGAACCGGCGCATCAGCGGTTTGCTCACCTCGACCTCCTGGTCGTAGACGGCGACCGTCCCGCCGCCCTCCCGCTCGCGCAGCGACCAGCGCGCCCAGCCCGCCAGGTCCCCGGTCATCGCGATCTCCAGGACCCCGGCGGCCGGGTCGCGACGCGTCTCGCGGGCCGTGATGTGCAGCTTGTAGGGGAGAAAGGACCGGAATACGGCGACGCCGCTGGTCGCGCTCCCGTCCAGCGGCGTCACCGAGCGGACCTGGGGCCACCACCGCGGATACTCCTCGGCCCGCTCGAGCACCGCGTACACGGCGCCCGGCGGGGCGGGCAGTTCCCACACGCTGCGAAAGCGGTACTGGTTCCAGTCCATGGCCAGAGTCTGCCGGGGTCAGGGCATCTTGTCCCCGACCAGCGCCAGGTTCTCGATGGCGGCGAGTCCGTACAGGGCCGTGTCGTTGGTGTAGACCCAGTTCGCCTCCGTGCCCGCGACGAGCGTCACCGGGCCCTCCGCCTTCTCCGTCTTCCAGGGCGAGGACTCGGTGTAGCCGTCGCTCTTGAAGAACTTCTCCCAGGCCCGCTTGGCCAGCCTGTCGTCGCCGGTGCGCACGGCGGCGTAGGCGTCGAGCCGTGAGTGGCCCTGGAAGAGGATGAGCGAGCCGAAGTCCGAGCCGTACCGTTCCTTCTGTTCCGCCTTCGTGGCGTTGAAGTAGCGGCAGTAGTCGTAGTACGCCTCCTCGAACTTCGGCATGTCGACCTGGTCGATCAGCTCCGCGCACAGCTCGTTGAGGCCGAAGACCGCGGACAGGTGGGAGACGCCGACGACCGCCTTGTCGGCGATCGCGAACTTTCCGGTGTCGAGGTCGTAGAGCCCGCTGCCCTGCACGAACCCGTTCGGCTGCGCGGCGATCGTCTCCATCGTCGACAGGACCCGCGCCTTGGCCTTCTCCCACTTCGGCCCGCGCCGCTCCCACTCGGTGAGCCAGGCCGAGACGAGTCCGCTCCAGTCGGTGCCGAAGCCGATGGACAAGGCGTGCGGGTCGGGCTTGTAGTCGGGGTCGGGGCGGACCTTGCGCTGCGGGTCGAGCACGAGGAAGGTCTCGTCGGAGTCGACGTTGGCGTGCATGAGGTCGCCGACGCGCTCGTCGCCGGTGAGGAAGTAGTAGTAGCGGCGGTACGTGGTGTTGGCGATGCGCTGCTGCTTCGCGGAGTCCGCGTAGTGCTGGACGCCGTGCCGCGTGCCGAGGCCGGCCCACTTGCCGAGGTGGTAGACGTCGACCTCGCCGGTGTGCCGGGTCATGGCCTCCGCGAAGCGGAAGATGTCGGCGCGGCCGGAGCGCAGATAGGCCATCCACAGCCAGATGTCGGGCGACAGCTCGGAGTTGTCCCAGGCGTAGCCGCCCACGTCGTAGCGCCACTGGTGGCGCGCCGGGTCGTAGGAGTGCATCACATCGCCGTAGTCCCAGAAGCCGTACCAACGGCGCATCTCCACCTGGTCCTTGTAGTACGTGAAGAGGAAGTCGAGGTGGTCCTCGATCTTCGCCTTGGCGGGGGTGGAGCGGTCGGGCTCGGAGTAGAGGCCGGGGCCGAAGACCTTCGCCCTGATGAGCTGCTTGGGCGGCGCGGCCAGCTGCGGCAGCACGCGCACGGCCTCGACCTGCTGCGCGAGCGCCTCGGGCTTCGGTGTCGACTCGTTCGCCCAGAACATCAGCTCGCTGGTGCGGGCGATGCCGTAGGGGGTGCCGAACTCGGGCTCGTAGTCCTCGTATGTGATGTTGAGGCCTTCGAGCTGTTCGGCGAAGGTGTCCTGGCCCATGCCGTCGTGGTAGAAGCGCAGGTCCATGGGCTGGGCCTCGGGCGACCAGAGCCAGAGGGTGACCTCGGCCTCGTCGGTGTGCGCGCCGCGGATGTCGAGGCCGGCCGGGTGCTTCTCCCAGAAGTCGCGCAGGCCGAAGGAGAATCCGCCGCTGGGCCCGCCGACGTAGCCGAATCCGCCGGCCCGGCGGCCGCCTCCGGCGCCGATCCAGCCGTGGCCGCTCTTCGTACGCTTCTTGAGCGTGAAGCCGTCCGCGGAGAGCTGGGAGAGGGTGTAGTCGCCCCATTCGGGGATGTACTTCAGGCGGGTCGTGACGCGCTGGTCCCAGGTCGAGGGGTCGGGCAGCTTCTCGCCGGCGAACTGGGCGGCCTGCACCGCCGCTCCCGGGTCGCGGCGCAGTCCTGTGATGCCCTGGACGGCCTCCCGGAGCATGCCGGTGCCCTCGCCGCCGATCCGGATGTGCCGGTCGTACGCCTTGTCCCGCATCGGCACGGTGAAGCGGACGCCGAGCCCGCGGATGAAGTCCCCGGACGCCTTCTGGGGCTCCTGCGTGCCGTCGTACGTGATGGTGTGCACCATGCGGAACGATTCGGCGCCCGCGTAGAAGTAGAACCGGATCGAGAAAGGGAGCCAACTCCGGCGTCCCTTGCGGTGCTTGCCGTCGATGCGCACGACGGCGCGGACGGGTCCGTCCTGCTCGACCTTCGTCTCCTCGATGACGGACTCGAACCGCTCGTACTTCTGCGTGCCCTGGTCGCCGTCCTCGATCTCCCCCTGGCGCAGGAGGACGAGCCGCCCGTCCTTCGCGATCTCGGTGGAGCCGCGGGTGACGGACTTGACCAGGCTCGATCCGTTCTTGCCGAGCTTGGCCACGACGACGCCGGTGTCGACGGTGACGACGCCACCGCTCGTCGACACGCTCACCTTCTTGTCGGGCGCGGCCGCGCTCCCGGCCTTCAGTGAGAGCTTCCCGTCCCCGGCCCCTGGACCCACGGCGTGCGCGGTCCACTTCAGCGAGCCGTCGGGCCACTGCGCAAGGGGCCAGGTCTGGACGGGGACCTGCTTGCCGTCCTCGGTGGTGAGGGCGAACTCCTGCCCCTTCTCGTACGCGCCCTTGGGCCAGGGCACGCCGACGGTGGAGCCGGGGGCCGCGCCGAGTCCGCCGTCCTCCAGCCAGCCGAGCGTGACGGGCTCGTCCGCCGCGGCCGCGGCGGCCGGTGCGGCCTGCGCCTCCTTGCCGCCGAGCGCCCAGCTGAACTGCGCGGCGGCACCGGCTACCGCTGCGGCCTTGAGGAGGGACCTGCGGGGAATGGGGGACATCGTCGTTCCTTTCCGTGCATGCCAAACGTGCGGTACGAGAAGGGGGTTGGGGGTTCCGGGAGTATTGGGGGTTCCGGGAGTTGCGAGGTGTTACGTATGACGGATTCGCGTTATACGTATGACGGGATCGCGTTCTACGTATAACGCCGGCTCACCCGGCCCGACCGCGCTCCTCCACCGCGACCGCCGCCGCGGCGAGGACGCCGAGCACCGGGACGGCGAGCGGCGTGAGGAATTCCGCGCTGAGGATCACGAGCGCGATGCCGCACACCAGGAGCAGGGAGCCGCCGGGCGCCCGTACCGTGCGGCGGGCGGCGTCGCCGACCAGGGAGCGCCAGGCCCGGCCCGGCTCCCAGACGGCGGCGGCCCGCAGTACGGTCACGGCGCCCGCGAGGAGGGCGAACATGCCGACGGCCGCCGCGAGTCGGCCACCCGGGAGCCCGGACCGCGCCACACGCAGGTCGACCCAGACGGCCACCAGAGCGCCCAGGCCCGCGAGGCCGACGAGCCAGCCGCGACGCGCCGCGACCCGAAAGTCGGCCATGAACTCCCGCCAGCCACCGGTGTGTTCACCGACCCGTCGGCGCAGGTGCCGGGCCCCGGCGGCGAAGGCGGCCGGGGCCGTGACCAGCGGGACGGACGCGAGCGCGATCCACACCCCGGCGAGCAGGCACTCGGCGAAGACGGAGAACCCGACGCGCCGCCGCGATTCGGCCACCGGAGCCGCAGCCTTCGGAGCCGCGCCCCTCGGAGCCGCGCCCCTCGGAGCCGCGCCCCTCACTTGAGCCCCGACGTGGCCATGCCGTCGATCAGATACCGCTGGAAGGCCATGAAGAAGGCGATGACCGGGATGAGCGCCATCATCGCCATGGCGATCTGACCGCCGTAGTCGGAGATGCCCTGTTGGTCGCGGAACATCATCAGGCCGAGCGAGACGGTGTACTTGGAGGGCTCGTTGAGGTAGATCAGCGGGCCCATGAAGTCGTTCCAGGCGTTGATGAACGTGAAGATCGCGCTGGTGATCAGGGCGGGCCGGCACAGCGGCAGCACGATCGACCAGTAGATCCGCAGATGGCCGCAGCCGTCGAGCCGCGCCGCCTCGTCCAGTTCGCGCGGCAGCCCGCGCATGAACTGCACCATGAGGAAGACGAAGAAGGCCTCCGTCGCCAGGAACTTGCCCGCGAGCAGCGGCACGTACGTGTTGATGAGCTCCAGCTTCTGGAACATCACGTACTGCGGGATGAGCAGCACGTGGTACGGCAGCAGCAGCGTGCCGATCATCAGCGCGAAGAGCAGGTTCCGTCCGCGGAAAGGGATCTTCGCGAAGGCGTACGCCGTCAGGGAGCTGGAGATGACGACGCCGACGACGGCCATGCCCGCGTAGAACAGCGAGTTGGTGAAGAACGTGCCGATGGAGATCCCGGCGATGCCGTCCGCGAGGCCCTTGACGTTGTCCAGGATCGGGCTGGCAGGGAAGAGATCGAGGGAGCCGATGATCTTCTTGCCGGGCTTGAAGGCGGCGCCGATCACCCAGACGACCGGGTAGAGGACGACGCAGAGCACGGCGAGCGCGAAGACGTGCCAGACGAGCGAGCCGGTCCGCTTGCGCGGATTGGCGTTCCGCTTCAACTCCTGGGCGACTGTGGTCACTTGACGTCCTCCTCGTAGTGCACCCACTTCTTCTGGGACCAGAACAGGACGGCGGTGACGAGCGCGACGGCCAGCAGCAGCATCCAGGCCATCGCGGAGGCGAAGCCCATCTGGGACTGCTGGAAGCCCTTTTGGTAGAGGTAGCAGGTGTAGACGAGGGTGGCGTCGGCCGGCCCGCAGAACGTGTTGGAGACGACGTACGCGGACCCGAAGATCTGGAACGAGTGGATCGACTCCAGCAGGACGTTGAAGAAGAGCACCGGGGAGATCATCGGCAGCGTGATGTTCCAGAACCGGCGCAGCGGCCCCGCCCCGTCGACGGCGGCGGCCTCGTACAGCTCCTTCGGCACCTGCTTGAGCCCGGCCAGGAAGATGACCATGGGCGCGCCGAACTGCCAGACGGTGAGCGCGACCAGGGAGTACAGGATCAGATCCGGGTCGCCGATCCAGCCGCCGAGGTTCAGGCCGAGGGAGCCGAGTCCCTTGTCGACGACGGCGTTGTCGGAGAACAGCGCCCGCCAGACGAAGCCGACGGAGACGCTGGCGCCGATCAGCGACGGCGCGTAGAACGCGGCCCGGTACAGGCCCTGGCCGCGGCGGCTCTGGTTGAGCAGCAGGGCGACGCCGAGGGCGAGCAGCAGCTTCAACGGGGTGCCGATGACCACGTACTTGAGCGTGACCTGCACCGACTTCTGCCAGCGCGGGTCGTCGAACATGGCGGTGAAGTTGTCGAAGCCGATCCACTTCGGCGCCGCGAACAGGTTGTAGTCCGTGAACGCGTAGTAGAGCGAGGCGATCATCGGCCCCGCCGTGAGCAGCAGGAACCCCGCGAGCCACGGCGACATGAACAGATAGCCGGCGAGGTTGTCGCGCCGTCCCCGTCGCTTTTGTGCGACGGGTCGGACGATGTTCCTCTCGTCGGCCAGGACTGTGGCGTCCTTGACGAGCGACATGGTGCTGTTTCCCCTCGGAAACGTAGGGGCTGTCAGGCCTGGAAGGCTGCCTCGGCCTCGCTGAAGAACTGCTTCACCGCGGCCGGGACCTTCTGCTTGGCGTTGGCGACGTCACCGGCGATGCGCAGGAACGCGGCCTCGACGACATCGGCGCCCGACGGGTGCGGCGTGATCTTGCCGAGCACGCCCGCCTTGTCGACCTCGGTCTCGTACGCGGCGATGCCCTTGTTGGCCTCGGCAACCGCCTTGTCGGTCTCCGCGCCCGGCTTGTACGCCTCGAACTGGTCGTCGGTGGCGAGCACACCCATGTCGTAACCCAGGACCTTGCCGGCCTCGGGGTCATGGACCATGAAGTCGATGAACTTGGCGGCCTGCGCCTGGGCCTTGCACTTGGTGGAGATCGACAGCATCAGCGAACCGAGGTACTGGCCGGTGTCCTTCCCGTCGGTGGTCGGGATCGGCGCAAGCGCGTAGTCGGAGTCACCCTCCCCCTCGTAGCGCACCGAGAAGTTGTCCCAGGTGAACTCGGCGCCCGCGAGCCCGGCGGAGAGCCCGGACTTCGGCTTGACCTGCTCGATCTTCTTGGGGTCGGCGACGATGCCGGACTTCACGCGCTTGTAGTAGTCGGACCACCACTGCGTCAGATCGTCCTCGGCGAAGCCGAGTTTGCCGCTCTTGAAGAAGGCCTTGCCGTTCTGACGGAGGTACAGGTCGTAGAGGTACATGACGCCGGCGTAGCCCGTGTCGCCCGCGATCTTCAGTTTGTCCTGGATGGTCTGGAGCGACGTGAAGTACTCGTCCCAGGTCCAGCCGAACTTGGGCTCCACGCCCGCCTTCGCCCAGGCCTTCTTGTCGATGACGAGCGACATGGTGTTGGCGCCGACCGGAACGGCGACCTGCTTGCCGCCGGAGACCTGACCGGCCGTCTCGACGCCGCCGCGGAAGTTCTTCAGGCTCAGATTCCCGGCGTCCACCTGGGACTTGAGGTCGAGCAGAACTCCGCGCTTGTCGTACTTCGCAAGGAAGGCAACGGAGTTGAGGAATACATCCGGAGGATTTCCGCCCGAGGCCTGCGTCTGGAACTTCTCCCAGAATGCCTGGTAATCGGTGAATTCGGGCTTGATTTTGATCTTCGGGTTCTTCTTCTCGAAGAGCGCGATCGCCTTCTTGATTTTCACGGCGCGCGGTTCGCCGCCCCACCAGGCGAACCGCAGGGTCGCCGGACCGTCCGCGTTCCCCGCGTCTCCTGACCCACCGTCACCACCGCATCCGGCCGCCGTCAGTCCGAGTGCCGCGACCGACGCCCCCGTGACCTTCAGCAGGCCCCGCCGGTCAAGATCCCTGTTCATAGGCACAGCCAGCCCCTCCACCTGCGCATCGAAACATGATTTGAATCGTTTTAGGTAAGCGCTTGCCGAGCAAAAGTAGAGACGGGTGGGGTGCACGTCAACAGTTCGGACAAAGATGTGGGTCGAAGCGCTTCGAACGCCCAGGTCAGCAACGAAAAACGCCGAGGGCCCCGGAGACTCGATGTCTCCGGGGCCCTCGGTCCGGGTGGGCGATACTGGGTTCGAACCAGTGACCTCTTCGGTGTGAACGAAGCGCTCTCCCACTGAGCTAATCGCCCGGGCGCAGGAAGAACATTACCCCATGTCAGGCGGTGCCTGGGACCACGTCTGCACCCCTCGCCCGCACCACACCGTCACTGCTTGATGTTCCACGGCATCTCGAGCCCGAACTTCCACAGGTAGACACCGCCGAGCACGGCGATGATCACCACGCCGATGGTGGTCAGGATGATGTTCCGCCGCCGCACCTTCGGGTCGAGCGCGCGCTGCGTCGCCTCCGTGACCTTCCGCTTCGTCCAGCGCAGAACCAGCTGCGCCCAGACGAACTCGGTCGCCCAGATCGCCATGCCGCCGAAGATCACCAGCCAGCCGGGCCCCGGCAGCGGAAGCATGATCACGCCGCCCACGACGACCGCGAGCCCCACCACGAAGACGCCGACCTGCCAGCTCAGGTGCAGCGTCCTCCTGGCCTGAATGAACCCCGGCGCCCGCGAACCGAGCGGCTTCTCGCCGGACGGCCCGCCGTCGGCACCTGCCCCGGAGGCCGCGCCGGCCGTCTCGGGCGCCTCGGACTCCTTGGCCCCTTTGTCACTCCCCGTATTCATGCACTCAAACCTACCCGACTCTTTCGCGTCACCGGAATGGGCGTTCTCCCACAGATAAGACTCGGCCGTACGAGCTACCTAAAGACGCTCAAAACACTCAGAGGGGTTTACAACGGCACCGTAGGTGGCATGTCGATTTCGCCGACGTGCGAATCCCCGAGCGCACACTGAGCGAAAGGCCCTGGCGCTTATGAACACCACGGTCAGCTGCGAGCTGCACCTGCGCCTCGTTGTGTCGAGCGAGTCCTCACTGCCTGTTCCCGCAGGTCTGCGGTATGCCACGGCCGATCCTTATGCCGTGCACGCCACCTTCCACACCGGAGCCGAGGAGACAGTCGAATGGGTGTTTGCCCGCGATCTCCTCGCCGAAGGCCTTCACCGGCCGACCGGCACCGGAGACGTCCGAGTCTGGCCGTCCCGTAGCCACGGTCAGGGCGTTGTCTGCATCGCCCTGAGCTCCCCCGAGGGTGAGGCTCTGCTCGAGGCCCCGGCGCGGGCCCTCGAGTCGTTCCTCAAGCGAACGGACGCCGCCGTGCCACCCGGCACGGAGCACCGTCATTTCGACCTCGACCAGGAGCTCTCGCACATCCTCGCGGAAAGCTAGCGCCGCGGAACAAGGAGGCCCACGCCGGCACCCGGTCGGCGTGAGCAGTGCGAGAGCGTGCCGTGCCGTCCACTCGGGGAACGGCACGGCTCACGGTCGGGACAACCGCATACGGCATACACCGGCGCCGCCGCCGTGGGAGTTTCCACGGCGGCGGCGCAAGTGCGTTCCAGGAGGCGGGCAGGTACTAGGCTCGTGCGGCATCGGCGGGCGGGAGCCCTACCTCAGGCCAGGGAGCGAATCGTGCTGATCACCCACGACACCCGGTGCGCGCTCGACACCGTGGTCGATCTGGTGAACACGACACCGGACGGCGGTGCGGTGGCGGACGGGCTCGCGAGTCCGGCCGCGCTGACAGATTTCGTACGAAGGAACGATGTCAGCGATGTTGGCGTGATGACCGAAAATGATCTCCACTCGGTGCGTGCGGTGCGTGACCGCTTCGCGGCCGTGTTCGCGGCGAGTGACCAGCGCGCGGCGGCGACGGTGATCAACGAGCTGGTCGCCGAGGCGGGCACCACTCCGCGCCTCACGGACCACGACGGCTACGACTGGCACATGCACTACTTCGCGCCCGGCGCCTCCGTCGCCGACCATCTGGCGGCCGACTGCGGGATGGCCCTGGCGTTCTTCGTGGTCGCCGGCGAGCAGGAGCGGCTGCGGCGCTGCGACGCGCCCGACTGCCGGTTCGCGTTCGTCGACCTGTCCCGCAACCGTTCGCGCCGCTACTGCGACAGCCGTACGTGCGGGAACCGGCTGCACGTGGCGGCCTACCGGGCGCGCCGCAAGGAAGCCGCGGGCTGAATCCGTTCACAGCAGCAGGAGATCGTGCAGCGCGGCCATCAGGAGCAGGCTGCCGATCACCCCCAGGAAGATCATCAGCGGGGGTTGGGAGAGCGCGAAGAGGCAGCCGCGCTGACTCTCGGTCCGCTTCTCGGTCCGCTTTGCGGTTCGCTTCTCGGTTCGTACGGGCACGGGCGGCGCGGGCTCACTGAGAGGCGCCTGCCCCTGGTCGGCGTCCAGCTGGTCGGGCAGCTGCGGTGTGTCCAGCATCTCGTCGTGATGATGGCGCACTTACCGGGTGACGGGCACTCAACCCACCACTTTCGAGGGGCAGTTCGCGGGAACCCGTGACAGCGGACCGCGTACGTCTGTTGGCGCCAGATGCCGTGCTGCTTTCCGGTCCCGTGCTTCTTCAGATGCCGTGCTTCTTGAGGATCGCCTCGATGTCGCTGAAGTCCTCCGCCGGCTCGGCCTTCGCCTGCTTGGGCTGCGCCGCGGGCGTGGGACGGCGGCCCTCACCGAGTGAGGGCGCCGACGCCGCAGGGGCGACGGCGGCCTCGCGCTCCTTGCCGGGGCGGCCGGAGCGGCGCCGCTCGACGGCCCGCGTCCCCATGAACATCAGCCAGGCGGCGCCGAGCACGCCGAAGCCGGCCCAGGCGGTCGGACTGAACGCCGTGTCCACGATCCACTCCACCGCGCCCGTCATCACGAGGCCCAGCGGTACGAGGGCGTAGGCGGCGGTGCGGGCGGCCTTGAGGAACCGCTTGCGGAAGGCGAGAACCCCGGCGATGCCCAGGCCCGCCACGGCAACGGCGGAACACACGGTCTCGGCAATCATCCGGTCCTCCCGAGTTCGGACATCGTGGGGCGCTTCCCCCCTCCCATCCTGCACCGCCCAGGGGCCCGCGGGCCACGCCCGGGGCCGTCCTCGGCCACATCTGGGGGACATCTCGGGGTCGCCGCTCCTCCGCAGGTCCAGGTTGGGCCCGGCAGGCGCTCCTGGGAGACTTGCCCTCATGAACGCCCCGAACCCCATCCTTGACGTGTGGTGCGAGCTGCAGTGCCCCGACTGCCGCTCGGCCCTGGACGACCTCCGCGCGCTGCGCGAGCGCTACGGCGACCGCGTCGAGCTGCGCCTGCGGCACTTCCCGCTCGAGAAGCACAAGCACTCCTTCGCCGGTGCGCAGGCCGCCGAGGAGGCGTTCGCGCAGGGCAAGGGGTGGCCGTACGTGGAGGCCGTGCTCGGGCGGGTCGAGGAGTTCGACCGCAAGGGCGAGCCGTTCCTCGTCGAGGTGGCGGGTGAACTCGGCCTGGACGCCGAGGAGTTCGACACCGCGCTCATCGACGGCCGGCACATCCTGATCGTCGACGCCGACCAGGCCGAGGGCAAGGTCATCGGCGTGACCGGCACGCCCACGTACGAGATCGGCGGGGAGCTCCTGCACGGTGGGAAGAGCCAGGAGGGGCTGCGCGAGCGGATCGAGGAGATCGCGGACCGGCTGCTCGCCGAGGCCGGGCGGGCCTGACGCTCACAACAGCTGTTTGTAGAGGTAGTGGCCGGTCGGCTCATAGCCGAGCGAGTCGTACAGGCGCTGCGCGGTCGGGTTGTCCGCGAAGACGTTGAGGCCGATCCGGGTGGCGCCCGCGGCGATCGAGTCGGCCTCGGCGAGCAGCATCAGCGAGCGCCCGTGGCCGCGCCCCCGGTGCTCGGCCGACACCTCGACGTCGAAGACGAACGCGCCGTCGGGTCGCTGCGCCACCCAGAGCGTTCCGACCCGCGCGCCGTTCTGCTCCAGCACGCCGAGCAGGACGTCCGGGGTGGCGACGCCCTCCGGGAGCAGCGCGGCGTGATCGTGGTCCGCCTTCTGCCGCGCCTCTTCCTCGGTGGCGCCGCGCTCGACCCAGGTGCGCGTGTACGCGGCCTTGGTGTGCGCGAGCCACGGCCCGTACTCGGCCTCCGTCATGCGCCGCCCCACGCTACCTTCAGGGAGCGTGGGCGGCTTTCCGGGCAGGGCCTTCGCCATGTTCCGGTTGCGCTCCACGTAGCCGAGGGCGCTCGCGAGGCGGAGCATGCCCTGTGCGTCGGCGGGGACGGTCAGCTCGACGCGGCGGCAGTTCCAGGAACGGGCGACCTCCTCGGCGGCGAGCGCCGCGACGGTGCCGCGGCCGCGCCCCCGGTCCTTCTCCTCGATGCGCAGTTCGAGTATCTGGGCGACGGACGGGCCGAAGACCGGGTGCGTGGCGAGGTGCAGGGCGCCGACGGGGCGGCTGTTCACGCATACCGCGTAGTGGCGGGAGCACGCGCCGTCGGGGGTGCGCTGGAGCGGCTCGGTCGGCCGCAGGGTCGTGGTCATCAGGGGAGTTGTACCCGCCCGCGCCCCCGACGCGACAAGGGGTTTACGGGTGCGGCCGGTCTGCTGCCGGACCGTCCCGACCGCCCCGGGTGGGCTGTTGCTCCGGCTGGGGGTTCGGGGGTCGGGGCGGGGCCGGGGGGGCGGCGGGGGGGCGGGGGGGGGGGCGGGGCGCGGGCGGGGGGGGTTGGGGGCCGGGCCGGCCCCGCCGGCCCGGGGGGGGGGGTGGGGGGGGGGGGGGGTGGGGGGGGGGCCCCCCCCCCCCCCCCCCCCCCCCGAAAGAAATCAGCACGGGTCGGGCCGGTCTGCTGTCCCGAAAGAAATCAGCACGGGTCGAGCCGGTCCGCTGCCCGCTCGTCCCATACGCGCATGGCCTTCGCGGTGACGGGGCCCGGCGCGTCCGTCAGGTTGCGGTCGTCGACGCGGTGCACGGCCTGGATGTCGCGCAGCGTCGACGTCAGGAACACCTCGTCGGCCTCCGCGAGCACGGACAGCGGCAGGTCCGTCTCCTTGGCGCCGGTCCACTCGACGGCGAGGGCGCGGGTGATGCCGGCCAGCGGGCCCGCGGTGAGCGGCGGGGTGTGGATCTCGCCGTCCAGGACGACGAAGACGTTGGAGCCCGTGCCCTCGCACAGCTGCCCCACCGTGTTCGCGAACAGGGCCTCGGAAGCGCCGTGTTCGTGGGCGCGGGCCAGGGCGACGACGTTCTCCGCGTACGAGGTGGTCTTCAGGCCCGCGAGGGCGCCACGCTCGTTGCGGGTCCACGGCACGGTGATCACGGCGGTGGTGTCGGGGCGCCGCTTGGCCTCGCCGAGGGCGACGACGAGCGTGGTGCCCTGGTCGCCGCGGTCGGAGCCGAGCGGCGAGAAGCCGCCGGTGTAGGTGATGCGCAGGCGGCCGAGGGCCATCGGGTTGGCCTCGAGGACGGCGGCGCAGGCGCGGCGCACCTCGTCGAGGTCGGGCTCGGGCAGGCCGAGCCCGCGGGCCGAGCGCGCGAGCCGGTCGAGGTGGCGGGTGAGCGCGAAGGGCTTGCCTTCGACGGCCTTCACGGTCTCGAAGATTCCGTCGCCCACGGTGAGCCCGTGGTCGAAGACGGAGACGCGCGCCGCCTCGGTGTCCTGCAGCCGGCCGTCGAGCCAGATCTTCACGGGTTCTTGCCTCTCATCGTTCGAGTGCGTACGTTCCCGACGCTACCTCCAGCAGCCGTGCCGCCTTCAGCTCGGTCTCGCGCCATTCCCGCTCCGGGTCCGAGCCCCAGGTGATCCCGGCGCCGGTGCCGAAGCGCAGGAAGTCACCGTCGGTGCCGCGGTCGATCCAGAACGTGCGGATCCCGACGGCCAGTTCCCCGGTCCCCCGGTCCGCGTCCACCCAGCCGATGCCGCCGCAGTAGGGGCCGCGCGGCGCCGTCTCAAGGTCGTCAATGATCCGCAGGGCGCTGGACTTCGGGGCGCCGGTGACGGAGCCGGGCGGGAACGCGGCGTCGAGCAGCTCGGGCCAGCCGGCCGCCTCGGGCAGCTCGCCGCGCACGGTGGAGACGAGGTGGACGAGGCCCGGGTGCTTCTCGACCACGCACAGTTCGGGCACGGTCACGCTGCCGGTGGCGCAGACGACACCCAGGTCGTTGCGGACCAGGTCGACGATCATCACGTTCTCGGCGTGGTCCTTGTCGAGGAGGTCCGCCTCGGTGCGCCCGGTCCCCTTGATCGGCCCGGATTCGACGACCCGGCCGTCCCTGCGCAGGAACAGCTCGGGCGAGGCCGTCGCGACCTCCACACCGTGCCCCGGGAGCCGGATCGTGCCCGCGTACGGCGCCGGGTTCCCGCGCGCGAGGAGAGCGGTGAGGGCGTCCACGTCCGCGTACGGGGAGATGGGCGCGGACAGTACGCGGCAGAGGTTGGCCTGGTAGACCTCGCCGGTCGCGATGTGCGCGCGGATGCGCCGCACGCCGTCCGTGTACGCGGCGTGGTCGAGCGACGACGTCCAGTCCGCAGGCGCGGGGCCGGGCCAGCCGCCGGGGCGCGGGGCGGGCACGGCTTCCGCGCGCACGTTTCCGAAGCGGGCGCAGACGAGGCGCCCCTCGAAATCGGCACAGACGGCCCAGAAGCCGGTGCTGTCGAGGGCCGCCGGGTCGCTGGTGACGTCGCGCAGATCGGTCGCGACGAGCCCGCCGAAGCGGGCCAGAGCAGGGAGGTCGTGCACACCTTCGAGTCTATGGCTGATGACGACGGGCCCACCTGAGCAGGACCTTCGCCGTTCGCACCGCAGCACGCTGCGCAAACGCGTTTTGGACCTCCCCCAGGAATCCGCTAGAGTTCAACACGTCGCCGGGACGCGGAAGCCGACCGGAAAGACGCGCGAACGTAGCTCAGTTGGTAGAGCGCAACCTTGCCAAGGTTGAGGTCGCCGGTTCGAACCCGGTCGTTCGCTCAGGATGTGGGGGATCTTCCCGAACCCCTACGCTCCTGGTGGAGTGGCCGAGAGGCGAGGCAACGGCCTGCAAAGCCGTCTACACGGGTTCAAATCCCGTCTCCACCTCCAAGCGCGATTAGCTCAGCGGGAGAGCGCTTCCCTGACACGGAAGAGGTCACTGGTTCAATCCCAGTATCGCGCACTGAGGCCGCAAGGCTTCCATCCCGGACGATTAGCTCAGCGGGAGAGCGCTTCCCTGACACGGAAGAGGTCACTGGTTCAATCCCAGTATCGTCCACTGCCCCCTGTGGGTTCCCGCGCGATTAGCTCAGCGGGAGAGCGCTTCCCTGACACGGAAGAGGTCACTGGTTCAATCCCAGTATCGCGCACCAGCAAGAAGCCCCCGGTCCTCGTGGCCGGGGGCTTCTTCGTGCCGGACGGCGCCCTTGGGCGAGCGGAGCGGCCCTTCGGGGAGAAAAGCCGCTCGGCGCCTCAGGAGGAGAACAGCATCCGGCCGAAGCCACGGTTGTGGTGACCGTGGTGGCCGTGGTGACCGCCGTGGTGGCCGCCGTGCTGCGGGGCTCCCCACGCGGGGGCCGCGGGGGCCGGGTAGCCCTGCGGGGCGGGCGGGGGCGGTGGCGCCTGCTGCTGCCACTGCGACTCCATGCGGGTCAGCGACTCCAGCTCGCCGTAGTCCAGGAATATCCCGCGGCACCCGCTGCACTGCTCGATCTGGACGCCATTGCGGTTGTACGTGTGCATCGGTGCGTGACACTTCGGACACTGCATGCTCGGCTCAACTCCTCGCCGTTCGGTGCTGCTTCGCCGGAACACTTCCCGGCTTCGGTCCCCCGCACCCTACTTGGCCGGTTCGTCCTCGAACTGCGGCGGCACCGATGCCATTCGGGCGCAGGCGTCGACGACCGATTCCTCCACCTCGTCGAGCGCGCGGCCCGCGTCGACGGCCTTCGCGACGGCGAGCGCGGCGGTCTGCACGGTCAGGGCGCGGGCCGGAACGTCCAGGGCGGGCCAGGGGTCGGGGACGCTCAGTTCCTTTGCGCCGCCTGTGCGTTGGTACGCGCCGAGGAAGCGGGTCCAGTCCTCGGGGGACAGCAGGCCGCAGGCGAACCAGGCGGCGGGGCGGGCCAAGTCCCAGGCGGGGTCGCCGATTCCGAGGTCGTCGACGTCGATCAGCGTCCATCCGGAGGAGTCGGCGGAGTCGGCGGAGTCGGCGGAGTCGGCGGGGTGGCGGACCAGTTGGCCGAGGTGCAGGTCTCCGTGGCAGAGGGTGCTCGCGTGTGTGTACGGGGCTTCGGCGCGGGCCCAGGGCGGCAGGGTGCGCCAGGCGTCGAGGATCGGTCGCCCGGCCGGGTGGGCGGGGGCCGAGGCATGGAGGCGGGCCACGGCGCGCGCCGCCTTGAGCGGGCCGCGCATGGGCGGGAGCGCGGGCGGCAGTTCGTGCGCCGGCGTGCAGTGCAGGCGGGCCAGAAGGGCGCCCACGGCTTCCCAGGGGGCGTGCTCCGGGTGCTCCGGGTCCACGGGGGTGCCGTGCGGCCAGAACGTGACGAGCCGGTCGTCCAGGGCGGCCGCGGTCGGGCGCAGTGGGCGCAGCAGTACGCCGGCCAGGGCGGGGTGGGCGGCCACGGCCAGGCGCAGGTTCAGCTCGGCCGGGTCGGTGTCGGGGGCGTGCGCCTTGGCGACGGTGTCGCCGTGCCGGACCACCGTGGCGTCCGGGCGGTCGGCGAGGGTCGTGGCGCCGCAGACGCAGGCGATCCCCGACGGATGGGCCGCGCCCCGGGCCTCGGCCCTGAGCGCGGGAACGATGAGCGTGGTCACGGCGGCAGCCTACGGGTGCGGCGGGCACAAAATAATGCTGCGCGCAGCTCCCCAGCTGCGCGCAGCATTTGTGCCGTCCGCCGCACCCCCGTCCCCACGGGGTTTCATGGCCGGATGTCCCCGCCCGGACCGCTCATCCGGGCCTGGGAGCGCCGCTCAGCGCCCCAGCATCACGCCCACGGACGACGCCTGTGTGACCACCGCGTCCCAGCCGCCGAACACGACGACGAGAAGGGCCGCGAGAGGGAGAACCATGGCCGCGGCCACCAGCGGATGCCGGCGGTCGGTCGCGGGGCCACCGAAAAGGCCCGCCCTGCGGGCCGCTGTGCGGAACGCTGTCGTCCGCGGTGCTGTGTCCGCCATGGTCCTCTCCCGGTCGAAATCTTGAGTTCTTGCGTCTGTCTTGAGTTCTTGCGTCTTGGCAAGCGGCGGGCACCTGACCTCGGGGGACGAGTGCCGTACCCGCCGCTTGACCTCAAATCTATGAGTGTCGGGCGCCCGAGACGTCATGCCCTCGTACCGATTGCCGGGCCTCCCCGAGGATGACCACCTGCGACCGGCGTACTCCCCTGGGTGGAGACGCAGGCCCGACGACCTACTCAGCCTCGGGGTCATCCCCCAAGGGGCGCCCGACGCGGGCCTCGCGCCCGACGCGGGCCTCGCGCTCGGCGGGCTCCTCGCGCGGGACCGGGTGCTCCACCAGGGCCAGCACCCTGGTGGCCATGAAGCGCGCGGTGCGCACCACGGATCCGGAGCGGGTGACTTCGCTCACTTCCACCACCCCTCTGCGTACCGCCGTCTCCACCCTTCGGCCCGCCCGGCCCGCCGTCACCTCGTACGTACGCGTCGTGTCCCCGGCATCCACGACTATCTCGACCCGGTCGCCCTTCATGGGTCCAATCCCCCTTTACCGCCGCCCTGTTGGGTCGCGGGCCCGTGACAAGCCGCCCCGCTCCCGCACCCCCTGACCACTCTTCAAGTTTCGCACCGGGCACTGACAATCGAATCGGCCGCGAGGGCGCGGCCTTTGCGCGCCGCCGTGCGCGAAAACGTAAGCTGTGGCTCGTCAGACGGACCGGGCAGCAGCGGGGATGAACATGGCGATGATGCGCCTCAGGCGCGAGGACCCGCGCGTCGTCGGCTCGTTCAGGCTTCACAGACGCCTCGGGGCCGGCGGGATGGGCGTGGTCTATCTCGGGTCCGACCGGCGCGGCCAGCGGGTCGCGCTCAAGGTGATCAGGCCTGATCTGGCGGAGGACCAGGAGTTCCGCTCGCGGTTCGCGCGCGAGGTGTCCGCCGCGCGGCGGATCCGCGGCGGCTGCACCGCCCGGCTCGTCGCGGCCGATCTGGAGGCGGAGCGGCCGTGGTTCGCGACGCAGTACGTGCCGGGGCCCTCGCTGCACGACAAGGTGGCCGAGGAGGGCCCGCTGGCCGCATCGGACGTGGCGGCCGTCGGGGCCGCGCTGTCCGAAGGGCTCGTCGCCGTCCATGAGGCCGGGGTCGTGCACCGCGACCTCAAGCCGTCCAACATTCTGCTGTCCCCGAAGGGGCCGCGGATCATCGACTTCGGCATCGCGTGGGCGACCGGCGCCTCGACGCTGACCCATGTGGGCACCGCCGTCGGCTCCCCCGGCTTCCTCGCGCCCGAGCAGGTGCGGGGCGCCACCGTCACGCCCGCGACCGATGTGTTCGCCCTGGGGGCCACCCTCGCGTACTCGGCGATGGGCGATTCGCCCTTCGGGCACGGCAGTTCCGAGGTCATGCTCTACCGGGTGGTCCACGAGGAGGCGCAGCTGGCCGGGGTGCCGGACGCGCTCGCGCCGCTGCTGCGCGCGTGCCTCGCGAAGGATCCGGAGGAGCGGCCCAGCACGCTGCAACTGTCGCTGCGGCTCAAGGAGATCGCGGCGCGTGAGGCGCAGGGCATCGTCGCGGAGCCGCGCCCGCCCGCGCCGCGCACCGCCGAGCAGGACCGCCCGACGGGCCGCATCGCCGACCCACACGCCTCGTACGAGGGCCAGCGCACCCAGCGGCGTACGCAGCCGGGGACTCCGACCTCGCGCCCCAGCAACGGCAGGAGCAACGGGTCGGCGCCCGCCCGGAACACCAACAGCCGGTCGGGCAGCAACAGCAGGCCGGGGCCGCGCAGTGGTGCCGGGCGGCCCGCTCCGCGCACGAACGGCACGGGCTCGGGCAAGAAGCTGCGGCCCGCGAATCCGCGGCTGCTGCGGCAGCGGCTCTTCGTGTTCGTCGTCGTGACGCTGCTCGTGGCGCTGGCGATCGCGGCGGCCCAGGGCTGCCAGGGGCCGACGCGCGGCCTCGGTGACAGCGACGTGCACGAGACGACGTCCGCGCGGGCGCTGCCGCTTCCGGGGAGTCCCTCGGAGTCGGAGGCCTAGAGTTCCGGGCGGCCCGTCGCCACCGCGTAGAACGCGACGGCGGCCGCCGCGCCCACGTTGAGCGAGTCGACTCCGTGGGCCATCGGGATGCGGACCCATTCGTCCGCCGCCATCAGGGCCTTGGTCGAGAGGCCGTCGCCCTCCGCGCCCAGCATCAGCGCGACACGGTCCATGCGGTGCGGTGCCACCTCGTCGAGGGACTTGGCCTGCTCGGCCGGGGTCAGTGCGAGGAGTTCGAAGCCGGCGTCGCGGACCGTCTCCAGGGACTTCGGCCAGGCGTCCAGACGCGCGTACGGCACGGAGAAGACCGCGCCCATGGAGACCTTCACCGAGCGGCGGTAGAGCGGGTCGGCGCAGTCGGGTGAGAGCAGGACCGCGTCGATGCCCAGGGCAGCGGCCGAACGGAAGATCGCGCCGATGTTGGTGTGGTCGTTGACCGACTCCATGACGACGACGCGGCGGGCCGTGGTGAGGAGTTCGTCCGACGTCGGCAGCGGCTTGCGCTGCATGGAGGCGAGGGCGCCGCGGTGCACGTGGTAGCCGGTGACCTGCTCGGCGAGGTCGGGGGCGACCGCGTAGACCGGGGCGGGGACCTCGTCGATGACGTCGCGCATGACGTCGACCCACTTCGCGGACAGCAGCATCGAGCGCATCTCGTACCCGGCGAGCTTGGCGCGCCGGATGACCTTCTCGCCCTCGGCGATGAACAGGCCCTCGGCCGGTTCGCGTTTGCGACGCAGTTCTACGTCGGTCAGGCCCGTGTAGTCGGACAGGCGCGGGTCGTCGGGGTCATCGATGGTGATGAGACCTTGAGGTTCAGCCACGGGTCGATACTGCCTTGTTCTGGGTGTGGTGCCAACGGTGCGGAGCGAGTTGTGTTACCGCTGGTTACTTATTGGGGCCCTCGCGCACCACGTCGCCGATCACGATGACGGCCGGCGGCCTGACCCCTTCGGAGACGGCCGTTTCGCCGACCGTCGCGAGGGTGGCGTCGACGCGGCGCTGGGCCGCCGTCGTCCCTTCCTGGACGAGGGCGACAGGCGTCTCGGGGCTCTTGCCGTACGAGACGAGGGCCTCGGCGATCTTTGCGATCTTGTCGACTCCCATGAGGATCACGAGGGTGCCGGTCAGCTTCGCCATCGCCTCCCAGTCGACCAGGGAGCGCTCGTCGTCCGGCGCCACGTGGCCGCTGACGACGGTGAACTCGTGGGCGACGCCGCGGTGGGTGACCGGGATGCCGACAGCACCGGGGACGGAGATCGAGCTGGAGATGCCGGGGACGACCGTGACCGGGATGCCCTCGGCGGCGAGCGCCTGGGCCTCCTCCATGCCGCGGCCGAAGACGAACGGGTCGCCGCCCTTGAGGCGGACCACGGCCTTGCCCTGCTTGGCGTGCTCGATGAGCGCCTGGTTGATGGCCTCCTGGACCATCTGGCGGCCGTACGGGATCTTCGCGGCGTCGATCACCTCGACGTGCGGCGGGAGTTCGTCGAGGAGGTCGCGCGGGCCGAGCCGGTCGGCGATCACGACGTCGGCCTCGGCGAGGAGGCGGCGGCCGCGCACCGTGATGAGGTCCGGGTCGCCGGGGCCGCCGCCGACGAGGGACACGCCGGGCTTGTGCTCGCGCTGGACGGCGACGGTGCCGTCGTGGAGGGCCTCGACGAGTCCGTCGCGGATCGCGGCGGTGCGGCGGGGGTCGCGGTCCGCGGCCGTGGTCGTCAGGACGGCGACGGTCACGCCGTCCGCGCGGCCCGTCGCCGGGGTCCAGGCGGTCGCCTCGTCGGCGTCGTCGGAGCGTACGCACCAGGTGCGGGTGCGCTCGGCTTCGGCGGAGGCGGCGTCGTTCGTCTGCCGGTCGCTGGTGGCCACCAGGGCGTACCAGGTGTCGGCGAGGTCGCCCGGCTCGTAGCGGCGCTCGACCCAGGTCAGTTCGCCGGCGGTCGCCATCGCCTCGACCGAGGGGGTCGCGGAGGGGGAGATCAGCGTGATGTCCGCGCCCGCGGCGATCAGGGCGGGGAGCCTGCGCTGGGCTACCTGGCCGCCGCCGAGGACGACGACTCGGCGGCCGGTCAGGCGGAGCCCTACGGGGTAGGCGGGGTGGTCGGCGGCGGGCATGCGGTGTCCTCTGGCGTGCGGGTGTTGTGGGTGAGCGTACGTCGTGGGCGTGACGGAGAGGTTTCCCAACCCGGGGGCTCCGCCCCCGGACCCCTGCGCCTCAATCGCCGGCGGGGCTTGATTTTCAAGCCCCGCCGGCGATTGAGGGGTGGGGGTTACTTCTCTGTGACGCCGGCGGAGTCGAACGTGGCCACCTCGTGCATCGCGCGAGCCGCGCTCTGCACGATCGGGAGGGCCAGGAGGGCTCCGGTGCCCTCGCCGAGGCGGAGGTCGAGGTCGACGAGCGGGCGCAGGCCCAGCTTGTTCAGGGCCGCCACGTGGCCGGGCTCGGCGCTGCGGTGGCCCGCGATGCAGGCGGCGAGCACCTCGGGCGCGATGGCGCGGGCGACCAGGGCGGCCGCGCCGGCGCTGACGCCGTCCAGGATGACCGGGGTGCGCAGCGAGGCGCCGCCGAGGAGGAGGCCCACCATCGCCGCGTGCTCCAGGCCGCCGACCGCCGAGAGGACGCCGATCGGGTCGGCCGGGTCGGGCTTGTGCACGTCGAGGGCGCGGCGCACGACCTCGACCTTGCGGGCGTGCGTCTCGTCGTTGATGCCCGTGCCACGGCCGGTCACCTCGGCGGGGTCGACCTCGGTGTAGACGGAGATCAGGGCGGCGGACGCGGTGGTGTTCGCGATGCCCATCTCGCCGGTCAGCAGCGCCTTGTTGCCCGCCGCCACGAGGTCGCGGGCCGTCTCGATGCCGACCTCGATGGCCTCCTTGACCTCTTCGCGGGTCAGGGCGGGGCCCGTCGTCATGTCGGCGGTGCCGGCGCGGACCTTGCGGGGCAACAGGCCGGGAGTGGCCGGGAGTTCGCCTGCCACGCCGACGTCGATGACGCAGACCTCGGCGCCGACCTGGTTCGCGAACGCGTTGCAGACCGCGCCGCCGCCGAGGAAGTTCGCCACCATCTGGCCGGTGACCTCCTGCGGCCAGGGGGTGACGCCCTGGGCGTGCACACCGTGGTCACCAGCGAAGATCGCGACGGCCGCGGGCTCCGGGATCGGCGGCGGGCACACGCGGGACAGGCCGGACAGCTGGGCGGAGATGATCTCCAGCATGCCGAGCGCGCCCGGGGGCTTCGTCATCCGCTTCTGCCGCTCCCACGCCTCGCCGAGCGCCTTGGCGTCCAGCGGGCGGATGTTGGAGACGGTCTCCGCGAGCAGGTCGTGCGGGTCCTCGCCGGGCAGGGCGCGGCGGCCGTACGTCTCCTCGTGCACGACCCACGACAGCGGGCGGCGCTTGGACCAGCCGGCCTGCATCAGTTCCGGCTCCGCCGGGAACTCGTCGACGTAGCCGACGCAGAGGTAGGCCACGACCTCGAGGTGCTCGGGCAGGCCGAGGGAGCGGACCATCTCACGCTCGTCGAAGAAGCTGACCCAGCCGACGCCGAGGCCCTCGGCGCGGGCCGCGAGCCAGAGGTTTTCGACGGCGAGCGCGGAGGAGTACGGGGCCATCTGCGGCTGCGTGTGCCGGCCGAGGGTGTGGCGGCCGCCGCGGGTGGGGTCGGCGGTGACGACGATGTTCACCGGGGTGTCGAGGATGGCCTCGATCTTCAGTTCCTTGAACTGCTTCGCGCGGCCCTTGGGCAGGGACTTCGCGTACGCGTCCTTCTGGCGCACGGCCAGTTCGTGCATCGCGCGGCGGGTGTCCGCCGAGCGGATCACGACGAAGTCCCAGGGCTGCGAGTGGCCCACGGACGGCGCCGTGTGGGCCGCCTCCAGGACGCGGAGCAGCACCTCGTGAGGGATCGGGTCGTTGCGGAAGCCGTTGCGGATGTCGCGGCGCTCGCGCATCACGCGCAGCACGGCCTCGCGCTCGGCGTCGTCGTAGGCGGGAGCGGCGGGGTGCGCCTCGGTGCTCTCGGGCTCCGCCGTCAGGTGTTCGGGCTCGCCCGTCAGCTCCGCGGGCGCGACGGTCTGCTCCGCGGGGTCCTCGGTGTCGGCGGCCTCGGGCAGCGGGAGCGCGCCGGAGTCGCCTTCACGCGGGGCGGGAACGCTCGCGGTCCCCTGCGGCGGGATCTCGGCGGACTCGGGGCTCTGGGAGCCCCACTCCGTGACGTGCTCGGGGGCGACTGCCTCGTCGCCCACGGGCGCCTGCTCGGCGGACTGCTGATTGACCATGGCGTGCGGGTCCTGCGGGTCGGTGACGGCGTGGGGGCCGGTAACGGCGTGGGGATCGGCGACGAATGGGGCGCCGACGGCGGCTTGGTCGTCACTGGTGACGGCCTGCTGGTCACCGGTGACGACGGCTTGCCGGTCGTGGGCAGCCTGCTGGTCGGGCAGGGTTTGGCGGTCGGCCGCCACAGCCTGGTGGCCGGCCGCGGCCTCGTGGCCGGGCGAGACCTGCTGGTCACCGACGGCCTGCTGTGCGGCAGCGGCCTGCGGGTCGATCACGTTTGTGTGATCGCCTACGGCTTCTTGGTCGGCCGAGACCTGCCGGCCGCGAACGGCCTGCCGTCCGGGAGCGGCTTGCTCGGCGGGCTGCGGTTCGGCCATACCGTGCGGGCCCTGCGAGTCTGCCCCGACGTGATGGGCGCCTGCTGCTTCCTGGTCGGCGGCGACCTGCTGGCCGACCACACCTTGCGGGTCACCTGCGACTTGCTGTCCGGCGGCGACCTGTGGATCGACCACACCTTGAGCGTCGTCAGCCACTTGCCGGCCGGGAGCGGCCTGCGGGGCGGCCGCGACGTGGTGGTCGCCGCCTGCGACCTGTGAGTCGGCCACACCCTGCGCACCGCCAACAACCTGCTGGCCTGCAGCGGCCTGCGGGCCGCCCGCGACGTGGTGGTCGCCTGCTGCTTCCTGGTCGGCGGCGACCTGCTGGCCGGCCGCACCCTGCGGGTCACCTACGACTTGCTGTCCGGCAGCGGCCAGCGAGTCGGCCACACCTTGCGCACCGCCAACAACCTGCGGGGCGGACACGACATGGTGGTCGCCTGCGGCCTGCTGACCGTCAGCGGCCTGCGGGTCGACCACACCCTGCGCACCGCCAACAGCCTGCTGACCCGCACCGGCCAGCGAGTCGGCCACACCTTGCGCACCGCCAACAACCTGCGGGGCGGCCGCGACGTAGTGGTCGCCTGCGGCCTGCTGACCGTCGGCGGCCTGTGGATCGGCCACACCTTGCGCGTCGTCAGCGGCTTGCCGGCCGGGAGCGGACTGTGGGGCGGCCACGTCCCGCTGGTCCGCAGCATCCTGCTGGTCGACCGCGCTCGGCGTGCCGGGCAGGGGCTGCTCGGCGGCAGCGCCCTGCCGGCCGACGCCGCTCTGCTCGTCGGCGCCCGCCTGCTGATCAGCCGTGTGCTGCGCACCGTCCTGACCGGTGCCGACCTGCCGGTCGGCGGCGGCGCTCTGTCCGGCGGTCGCAACCTCGTGCTCGGCAGCGATCTGCTCACCGTTGCCGGGCTCCTGCGTGTGGGCGGCCTGCTGCTCGGTCGCGCTCTGCTGATCGCCGCCGGCCTGCTGCTCGGTCGCGCTCTGCTGATCGCCGCCGGCCTGCTGTGCCGCAGCGCCCTGCGGCCCCACGGCACCCAGCTGATCGGCGGCTTCCTGCTGACCGGCTCCCGCCGACTCCGCGGCAGCGGCTGCGTACTGCTCCTCCGGGAGCGGTGGGACGACCATCGCCCGGGGCGGGGTCGGTGCCAGATGCGGGGTCGTGGGGACGATGCCGTCCACCGGGACGAACTGGCCGAGTGTCTGGTTCGCGGCGGGCTGCTGGGCGTAGGCGTGCGCCGCGTAGTCCGACTGCTGCGGGTGGTCGTGGCCGTGGTCACCCTGGCCCTGCCCGTGCGCGGCGTACGCGCCGACCTGGGCGAACTCCTGGGCGTGCGCGGGCGTTTCCGGCTGCGCGTACTGCGGAGCGACCGTTTCTGCGGGAGCCGACGGCTGCGGCGCCTGGGCCGGCTGCCACGGGGCGGCGCCCTGCGGCGGGATGTCCAGGTACTCCGGTCCCGTGGTGGGCGGGCCCGACTGGCGAGCGGGCATCGGGTTCTGCTGGGCGGGGCCGCGGTCGGCGAGCGAGCGGACGAGGCTGCCGTTGGTGTCGGGGACGGCAGGACCCATGTGCAGCGGACGACGGGGCTGGGCCTGGGCCTGGGCGTACTGCTGGCCCTGCCCCTGGCTGTGGCTCTGGTCCGCGGGCTGTGCCTGCGGCTGGCCCCAGGCGCCCTGCGAACCGGGCATCAGGAGGATCTCGTCGTCCTCGGCCGTGGCGTCGGCGGGATCGAGGTAGGTGTACGCGCCGGGTGCGGGAACGCCCGGCGGCTCCGCCGTGCCTGCGTCCTCCGGCAGCCCTTCGCCCGGAACCTGACCGGTGTCGGTCATGCCTACCCCTCGCCCATCGAATGAGAACTTCCTGGCCGCCCCCGGACGTGCGCCGGAACTACGAGCAGCTTCACGATTCACTGTTTCGCTGTCCGGGGCGACGCGTCGACCGCCCGTCAACAAGAACGAGCGTGCGCGCCGCGCGGCACGAACCGCTCCGGACAACAGGCATTGTCCCGGTCGGACCGCGGCCACGGAACGTAGTTCGACCATGGCCTTCTGTGGACTGCGCCACGTTGCGCGCCCTCCGGTCGCTGCCGTACCACACGCACCTCAAAAGTGGGGCGTTTTCGGGACATTGGCATACGAAGAACCCAACATCCCGGTGCGGTACAACGATCGGCCAGCCTACCGCGCGCGGCGCGCCGACAGGGTCACGGGTGGCGGACGGGCAGCCGCCCGGAGAGGAGGAACCCCACGGTCCGCTCCTTCTCCGTCCAGGCGCGAGTGTCCAGTTCGACGGATTGCAGGAGGGCGCACTCGACCTCGTATCCGTGCTCCGTCAGGTCCCTGCCGATGAGTTCGGCGTCGTCGCGTGTCGCGGCGTGCGTGACGATGCGGGCGGGACGCCGGTCGGCGACGGCCGAGACGACCGCCGCTCCCCCGCCCCCGACGCGGACGACGTCGGGCTCCGGGAGGTCTTCGAGAGCGTACGGGGCGGTGCCGTTCACGATCTGGACCTGGACCCCGAAGCGGCGGGCGACGGCGAGGGTGCGCGCGCAGGCGTCGGCGTTCCGGTCGACGGCGATCACAGCGGCACCGAACCGCCCGGCCTCCACGGTGAACGCTCCGCTGCGGCAGCCGATGTCCCACACCAGGTCGCCCGCGCGCGGCCCGAGGCGGGCGAGTTGGGCGGAGCGCAGTTGTTCGGTCTCGCCCTCGCCGAAGGGGCCCGCGTACTCCCCCGCCGGCAGCGCCCAGCCGCGCGGGCCCGCGTCGGGGTCGCCGCCTGCCAGCCAGTTGCCGCTCGAAGGGGCGCCGGTGACGGGCCCCCCGATGACGATGACGACATTGGGGTCGCGCCACGCGTGGTCGGCGGCCTTGTCGGAGGTGACGACGGTGACCTGTTCGCGGTCGGTGCCGAGTTCCTCGCAGATGACGAAGGTGCGGTGGACGCCTTCCAGGAGCAGGCCGAGTTCGGCGGGTCCTGCGCCCGGCGAGGTAAGGACGGCGACCTTGGTGTGGGCGCGGCACACATTCACCGCGCGTCGCAGGGTGCGGCGGTGTGCGACGACCACCTGTGCGTCGTCCCATGGCATGCCCGCGCGGGCGAACGCCTGGGCGACCGAGGACACGGCGGGTACGACCTCGACCTCGAGGCCGTACTCGGGCGCGCGCAAGGTGCGTACGACGCCGAAGAAGCCGGGGTCGCCGTCCGCGAGCACGACGGCCGTGCCGCGGTGGCCCGCGATGCGGCGGGCGGCGAGGGCCACGCTGCCGAGCCGGACGCGCTCAGCGCGCTCGGGCACCTCGGGCAGCGCCAGGTGGTGTCCGGCGCCCGCCACGAGCGTGGCCGCGCCGAGTGCCGAGCGGGCCGCGTCCGTCAGCGGCGAACCGTCCCAGCCGATCACCGTGACCCGGTCGGCCATCGTCGTCAGTCTCCAGGGTGTGCTCGGGTGCGTACGTGCCCATGCGGCACGGAGGTCGGGGGTGCCACCGGGGCCGGGGCACCGTGAGCGTACCCGCCCGGCCCTTCGACCGCCCGTGAGGTCAGTTCCAGTCCGAGAGGGCCGTGAAACCCCCGGCCTCCGCCAGTTGCTCGGTGACACCCTCCAGGTCCTCGGGCAGCAGGCTCCACACGATGAAGTCCGTGCGGGCCTCGGCGAGGCCGCCGTCCTCGGTGCGCGTACGCGCTATGCACGCGTTGCGCAGCACGCCCTCGCTGATGCAGCCGATCTTCTGGGCGACCTGCTGGGCGGCGGTGTTGTCGGCGGCGGTGCGCAGCTCGATGCGCTCCAGGCGCTGGTCGCGGAAGAGCCACTGGGCCGTGGCGAGCGCGGCCTCGGACGCGTAGCCCTCGCCGCGCGCCCAGGGGGCGACGATGTACGAGAGCTCGGTGGACCGCACGTGCCAGTCGGTCTCGGTGAGGCGGATGGTGCCGACGAGCCGCTGGGTGAGGAACTCGGTGACGGCGAGGTCGAGTCCGGCGCCGCTCGCCCGGCGCCTCGGCACGCCCTCGGCGATCCAGCGGCGGGCACCCTCCTCCGTGAACGGCTGCGGCACCGACGTCCAGGCGGTGACCAGCTCGTCGTTCATCATCTCCGCGAGCGCGGGTACGTCGTCCTCGTCGAGCGGACGCAGCACCAAGCGCTCCGTGCTGATGGAGATCTCGGGGAAGGTGTTCGTCATGCGCCGCTCCGTAACCTTCGTTGGCCTTCTACCTTCGCGTCGGGCCTCGTCCTGTGTTTTTTCGGGGGGTACCCCCGAACCCCCGCGCCCAGCATGCAGCATGAAGGCACGTAACTGCACATGGGGGCCGCCCCTGTTGCCAGGAACGGCCCCCGTGTACGGGCGGTGAACGGGCTCCTCAGACGGGGAGCACCGAACCCTTGTACTTGGTCTCGATGAACTTCCTGACCTCGGGTGAAGTCAGCAGCTCCGCCAGCTTCTTGACCCGCGGGTCGTCCTCTTCGCCCTTCTTGACGGCGAGGATGTTGTTGTACGGGTTGTCCTTGACGGACTCCAGAAGGATGGCGTCCTTCTTGGGGTTCAGTCCCGCGTCCATCGCGAAGTTGTTGTTGACGGCGGCCACGTCGACGTCGTCCAACGAGCGCGGCAGCTGGGCCGCTTCGAGCTCCTTGAACTTCAGCCCCTTGGGGTTCTTCGCGACGTCCTTGGGAGTCGCGTTCAGACCGGCGCCCTTCTTGAGCCCGATCACACCCTGGGAGGCGAGGAGTTCGAGCGCCCTGCCTTCGTTGGTGATGTCGTTCGGCAGCGCGACGGTCGCCCCGTCGCGCAGCTCGCGCACGTCCTTCGTCTTCTTGGAGTAGAAGCCGAGCGGCGGCAGATAGACCTGGGTGACCGGCGCGAGCGTCGTGCCCTTGGACTTGTTGAAGTCCTTCAGGTACGGCGTGTGCTGGAACAGGTTGGCGTCGAGGTCGCCCTGCTGGAGCGCGGTGTTCGGCAGGACGTAGTCCGTGAACTCCTTGATCTCCAGGTCGAGTCCGGCCTTCTCGGCCAGGTTCTTCTGTACGTACGTGAGGACTTCGCCGGCCGGGGTCGGGGTGGCCCCGACGACCAGCTTCTCGCTCGCGTCCGCCTTGTCGCTGCCGCAGGCCGTGAGGCCGAGGACGAGTGCCCCGGCGATCACGGCGGCGGGAATCGTGGACTTCAAGGGAGTACGCATCAGAAGGAGGGGAGCACCGAGCCCTTGTACTTGGTCTCGATGAACTTCTTCACCTCGGGCGAGGTCAGGAGCTTCGCGAGCTTCTTGATGCGCGGGTCGTCCTGGTTGCCGTCCTTGATGGCGAGCACGTTGTTGTACTCGTTGTTCTTCGTGGACTCCAGGGCGAGGGCGTCCTTGGCGGGGTTGAGATCCGCACCGATGGCGTAGTTGCCGTTGATCACCGCGGCGTCGACGTCCTTGAGGGAGCGCGGGGTCTGCGCCGCCTCGACCTCCTTGAACTGGAGGTCCTTCGGGTTCTTCGCGATGTCCTGCGGCGTCGCGGCGGACTCCGAGCCCTTCTTGAGGGTGATCAGGTCGTTGGCGGCGAGGAAGCGCAGGGCGCGGCTCTCGTTGTCGGCGTCGTTCGGAAGGGCGACGGTGCCGCCCTTCTTGAGGCCGTCGAGCTTCTTGGCCTTCTGCGAGTAGAGGCCGAGCGGCTCCAGGTGGACGGTGGCGACCGACTTGAGGTGCGTGCCGTTCTTCTTGTTGAAGTCTTCCAGGTAGGGCGTCGTCTGGAAGTAGTTGGCGTCGACCGAACCGTCCTCGGTGGCGTTGTTCGGCGTGACGTAGTCGGTGAACTCCTTGACCTCGAGCTTGAGGCCTTCCTTCTTCGCCAGGTCCTTCTTGATGAAGTTCAGGATCTCGGCGTGCGGGACGGGAGTCGCGGCGACGACCAACGGGTCGGAGGCCTTGGCCTTGGTGTCGGCCTTGTCGGAGCCGCAGGCCGTCAGGCCCAGGGTGAGGGCGCCGGTGGCGAGGACAGCTGCGGTGATCTTGGTGGTGTTACGCACGAAAAGTGCCTTTCCATCAGTGGTGCAACCCGCCTGTAGGACGGGGAGAACGGGATTCAGCCGGACTTGGTGGCGGTGACAGCCGTACGGCCGGCGAACAGGTTGAAGCGGATCGGGTCGCCGCCCTTGCCCGCGCGGCGGTGCAGCACCCGGGCGCCGCTGTCGCCCGCGAACTGGATGAGCGAGATGACGACGGCGAGGATGGCCACCGTGATCCACATGAGGTTGGCCTCGAAGCGCTGGTAGCCGTAGCGGATCGCGATGTCGCCGAGGCCGCCCGCGCCGACCGTGCCGGCCATGGCGGAGTAGCCGATGAGCGCGACGATCGTCGTGGTGGTCGCCGAGATCAGCGAGGGCAGCGACTCCGGCACGAGGACCTTGCGTACGACGGTCCAGGTGTTGCCGCCCATCGACTGGACGGCCTCGATCAGACCGCCGTCGACCTCGCGCACGGACGTCTCGACGAGCCGCGCGAAGAACGGGATGGCGCCGATGGCGAGCGGCACGATGGCGGCCTCGCGGCCGATGGTGGTGCCGACGATCGCGCGCGTGAAGCCCATGAGGGCGACCATCAGGATGATGAAGGGCATCGAGCGGACGATGTTCACGACCTGCCCGATGACCTTGTTCACGAACGCGTTCTGCAGCAGTCCGCCGCGGTCCGTGAGCACGAGCAGGACGCCGAGCGGCAGTCCTCCGACGACCGCGATCAGCGTGGACCAGCCGACCATGTAGAAGGTGTCCCAACACGCCTGGGACAGCAGCGGCTGCATCTCCGACCAGGTCACTTGGTGACACCTTCCTTCAGCAGAGCGGCGGGCGCGGTGCCCTGGACGTCGACCTGGAGGCCCTGTTCGCGCAGGAAGCCGATCGGTACGACGTTGTCGTCGTAGCGGCCGGGCAGTTCGATGCGCATGCGGCCGACCTGCTTGCCCGCGACGGTGTCCATCGCGGCGCCGAGGATCGAGATGTCGACGTTGTAGGTGCGGGAGAGCTGCGAGATGACCGGCTGGGTCGTCGACTCCCCGTGGAAGGTGACGTCGATGACGGTGCGGTCGTCACCGGAGGCCTCGCCGCTGACCGGGAAGAGCGCGGAGGCGAGCTCGGAGCCGGGCGTCGCGAGGAGCTCGCTGACGGTGCCGGACTCGACGATCTGCCCGCGCTCCATGAGGGCGGCGGAGTCGCAGACGGTCTTGACGACGTCCATCTCGTGCGTGATGAGCAGCACGGTGAGGCCGAGCTGCCGGTTGAGGTCGCGCAGGAGCTGGAGGATCGAGCGGGTGGTCTCCGGGTCGAGGGCGGACGTCGCCTCGTCGGAGAGCAGCACCTTCGGGTCGCCGGCGAGCGCGCGGGCGATGCCGACGCGCTGCTTCTGGCCGCCGGAGAGCTGGGCGGGGTAGGACTTGGCCTTGTCGGCGAGGCCGACGAGGTCGAGCAGTTCCAGCGCCTTGGCGGAACGTTCCTTCCCCGACTTGCCGAGGATTTCGAGCGGCAGCTCGATGTTGTCCTGCACGGTGCGCGAGGACAGCAGGTTGAAGTGCTGGAAGACCATGCCGATGCGGCTGCGCGCCTCGCGCAGCTCCTTGCCGGCGCGCGAGCCGCGGCCGACGAGAGCGGTGAGGTCCTGTCCTGCGACGGTCACGGTGCCGGAGGTCGGACGCTCCAGCAGGTTCACGCAGCGGATCAGCGAGGACTTGCCGGCGCCGGACTGGCCGATGACGCCGTACACCTCGCCTTCGCGCACGTGCAGATCGACGCCGTCGAGGGCGGTGACCTCTCGGCCGCGCGAGCGGTAGACCTTGGTGAGGCCCTGGGTGGTGATCACGTGGGTTTCCGTAGCTGTCGAGTGCGCGGCACGGGTGGCGCCGGGCACGGGGCATTCGTTCGGGAACTTGCGAGTTTCCGGGCGCGCGACAGGTCTCACAGAGGCGGACGAACCGGTGCGGAGAAGCTGTGCGCGGGGCGGACCCGGTCACGTAGGCGGATGGTTTCTCCCTGCGGAGTCACTCCCTACGGAACAGGGCGCGCGGGTCTCGCTTCGGGGCGCGAGAACAGGCTTGAGTGGGGCCCTCAGAAGGCGCACATTCGACACATACAAGCAGTACCGGGCGTCATCGTCGCCTCGGTCGCAAGGGTGCGGCTGCTCGTCGTGGTCATGTCGGCAAGTAAAGCAGACGTGAGGACGCGAGAGGCCCCCGCCGTCCGCTATCCGGACAGCAGGGGCCGATCATTCAAGACGGGTCAGAGCCCGGCGGTGATCTCCACGCCCGCGTCCGTGACCTGCACGGACACCGCGGACAGGTCCTTCACCACGACGTCCGCGGAGAGCTCGTCCGCCTCGTGCGTTGTGGTCAACGCCACGGTCTTCATCCCGCCCACGCGGCCCGCGGTGAGACCGGCCGGGGCGTCCTCGAAGACGACGCAGCGCTCCGGGTCCACGCCCAGCTTCCCGGCGGCGAGCAGGAACGGCTCGGGGTTGGGCTTGCCGTGCGTGATGTCGTCCGCGGCGATCAGCAGCGGCGTCTTGATCCCGACGGCCGCGAGCCGGGCCTCGGCAAGCCGGCGGGTGGCGGAGGTGACGACGGCCCAGTTCTCGTCGGGGAGCGAGGTGAGCAGGTCGAGGGTGCCGGGCAGGACGTGGGTGCCGCCGTTGGGCACGTCCTCGACCTCCAGCTCCTCGATGCGCCTGACGGCGTCCGCGACCTTGTCGGCGGGCAGCAGGTCGGCGGCGATCTCGGCGGCGGGGCGGCCGTGCAGTTCGACGGCGGCGAAGGCCTCGGCGGTGATCCCGTACTCCTCGGCCCAGCGGGTCCAGCAGCGGTACACCGACTCCATCGACGAGAGCAGGGTTCCGTCGTTGTCGAACAGCAGGGCGTCAGCGGTGATCTTCATGTTTCCCAAGGCTACGGGCCACCCCGGGGGTGCGGTCATCGGGTCTTTTGGCCCGTAATAGGCTCACGGCCATGCTTGATGCCCTGACCCTGGTGACGGGTCTCGCCGCGCTGGCGCTCGCGGCCTGGTGCGGTTACGCCGCGTATCGCGACCAGCCGACCAAGGACTGGCACTTCATCGGGATGGCCGTGGTGTCGGTGCTCGCGCTGGCGCAACTGGTGGTCGGGGTCGTGCAGCTCGCACGGGGCGAGAAGCCGGACCAGGGCACGACGATCTTCGTCGCGTATCTGATCGGGGCGTTCGCCTGCGTTCCGGCGGCGGGCTTCATGTCGCTCGCCGAGCGCACCCGCTGGGGTTCGGTGACGGTCGCCGCGGGCGGCGTGGTGCTGGCCGTGCTCGAGGTGCGGCTCTTTGACATCTGGGGAGGCTGAGGTGGCTGTGACCGCTGCGAAGAAGGAAGCCAAGCGGAGCCGCCTCATCAGCGGGCCCGGAATGCTGCTCGTGTGGCTCTACGGCGTGATGGTCGTGGGAGCCGTGTCGCGCTCCGCGGTGCAGATCTCCACCGAGTTCGACAAGGCGCCGCTGGCGTACTCGCTGTCGGCGGTGGCGGGGCTCGTGTACGCCTTCATCACGTACTCGCTGGTGCGCGGCGGGGAGACGGCGCGCAGGGCCGCGTTCGTGTGCTGCGCCCTGGAGTTGGCGGGCGTGCTGATCGTCGGTACGTGGACGCTGGTGGAGCCGTCCGCGTTCCCGGACGCGACCGTGTGGTCCGACTTCGGGGTGGGCTATCTGTTCATTCCGATCCTGCTGCCGCTGAGCGCGATGTACTGGCTGCGCAAGGGTGTGGCGCAGCGGCAGCAGTCGCGGGACTGACTCTCAGGCGCTCGCCGCGAACGCGTTCGCCGCGGCGCCCTGGCCCTCGGTGTCCTTGGCGAGCGTCACCACGGTGAGCCGCTCGTCGACGCGCTCGGTCGACACGGGTTCGTAGCCGTGCTGGCGGTACAGGCGCAGGTTGTGGTCGCTGCGGTGGCCGGTGAACAGCTGGAAGCGCTTGGCGGTGCCTGCGGCACCCAACCGGCCCTCCACCGCGGTCAGGAGTCGGCCGCCCAGGCCGTGCCGCTGCATGCGCGGGTGGACGATCAGCTTGTTGATGTGCGCTGTGCCGTCGGCGTCGACCGTGCCGCGTACGGACGCCACCACTTCGCCGCCGAGGCGCGCCACGAGCACGGTGCCGCTGTCGAGTTCGGCCCTGATCGAGGTCAGGGACTGTGTGAGCGGTTCGATCGAGTAGTCCCCGTAGAGCTGTGCCTCGCTCTGGTAGCAGAGGTACTGCAGCTTGAGGATCTGCTCGGCATCCGCTTCGGTCGCCGCAGAGATGGTCACGCTCATGCCCATGTGTGCACGCCTCCCGCTCACCTGTTCGCCAGTTGTCCTTCACCCTTTTCCCCGACGGGCCGCGCGCGCAACCTCGGAGGGCAGGATTCTGCGCAGGCAACCCAGACATCTGGAACGTTCCGGCCCAAGGCTGCCCTGTGAGATACCCAACTCACCCGCGATCTCACGGTAAGTGAGGTCGTGCGGGGACAGCAGCGCGCCGATGAGGCGCGGGCAGCGTCCGGGCAACCGGCGCACCGCGCTGCGCAGCGCACGGTCGCGTTCGTCGGCGAGCGCGCGGCGTTCGGGGTCGACGGCTTCCGGGTCGGCGGCGGGCCGCAGCCCGTACGGCAGCTCGCGCAGCGCCGCACTCCGCTGGAGACGGGCCTCGGCGCCGACCGCCTCGCGGAGCCAGGCCGCGGGGTCGTCCGGAGCGCCCCGGGCGGCGAGGTGTTCCAGGAGCCGGACCCAGACGGCCTGTTCGAGGTCGCCCGGGTCACCGGCGGCGCCCGGCAGCTCGGCCCGGACCTCGGCCGCGAGGAGGGCACGCAGGGGCTCGATCACGGTGTCGTACGTCATGTACGGCGGGACGGGGCCGCCCCGGCGGCGGTTGCCGGGGCGGCCGGGTCTCACTCCAACCGGCTTGCGGGGATCACCCGTTGACGAAATCCTCGCGGGCGAGGAGCGCCGTGTCGCAGTTGTCCGAGAAGATGCCGTCGATGCCGGTCTCGTAGTACGCCTTGAAGGCGCCGAACGCGTCGCCGTACGCGTTCGGGTCGGTGCCCTTCTTGAAGTCGGCCGGCAGGAAGGTGTTCTCGTTGCGCATCGTGTAGGGGTGCAGGACGAGACCCGCCTTGTGCGCGTCCCTGACCAGGGTCGTGGGCGCCAGCAGCTTGCCGTTCGCGTCCTTCGGGATGATCAGGTCGAGGGTCGGGCCGATGCCGTTCGCGTACGTCGCGATCTCCGCGAGCCCCTTGGGCGTGATCAGGTCGGCGACGGTGCGCGGGTCGCCGATGTCCACGAAGTCGTACGGACGGGACTTGGCCGTCGACAGGAGCACGGCGAGCGGGTTGGCGACCAGCTTGTTCATGCGCTCGATGCTGGTCGGCTCGAAGGACTGGATGATGACGGGCGAGTTCTTCCGGTGCAGCCCGTGCGCCCGCAGCACCTTGGCGAGGCGCTCCTCCAGGGCGAGGTTCTGCTTGCGGAAGTAGGTGGGGTGCTTGAGCTCCGGGTAGATCCAGACCTCGCGGCCGAGCTTCTTGCTCTGCTCGGCGCGCCAGCGAAGCACCTCCTCGAAGGTGGGGATCTCCCAGCGGCCGTCGTAGAGGGTGTTGTGCTGGCGGGTGCCCGGGATGCGCTCCTTGGCCCGCAGCGTCTTCAGTTCGGCGAGCGTGAAGTCCTCGGTGAACCAGCCGGTGGTGGCCACCCCGTCGAGGCTCTTCGTCGTCTTGCGGCCGGCGAACTCGGGGTGTTCGGACACATTGGTCGTGCCGCCGATTTCCGGTTCGTGACGGCATACGAGATGCCCGTCCTTGGTCGGACAGAGGTCGCCCGCCTCGATGATGTGCGCGCCCATGTCGAGCGCGAGCTGGTACGAGCCGAGGGTGTGCTCCGGCCGGTAGCCACTGGTGCCGCGGTGCGCGATGACCGTGGGCACGGGGAGACCCGCGAGGCCCTTGTTCATGTTATTCGCGCCACTTTCCCTGTCGGCGGCTCTCGCCGTTCCGGCCGCCCCGAGTGCCGTAGCGCTCGCGCCGAGAACCGCGGCGCCGAGCAGTGAGCGCCGGCCGAGCGCCGCCACGGTCCGTGGCGGCTGCGCCCCCTGCGCGGCCTGTGACTTCTCGTTCCCCTTGTTCCCCATGAAGCACTCCTCCCACCAAGTACTGCCTTGCACCTGTCAAAGCGAGACCGATCGTAGGGGTGGGAAAGTGACCAGTGGGAGACCCTGGACGGAACGTCAGGGTGTTGCGGCGTGGCGTCCGCGCGTTGCCCGCGCATCAACGGGGCGCAAACTTCGGTCAACTCCACGTATCCAGTCGGTGAACCCGATGTGCAACGGGTACTCGTCCGCGAGTATCGTCCTCACCTGCACAGACTCCACAGTCCAAACCAGGTACCCATCCCTGCTCATTCCTTGACATCGGAGGGCTCGTTGTCCCGCTTCGCGCTCATCAAGGCAGTGCTCGGTCCGATCATGCGCCTGATGTTCCGCCTGCGTGTGGAAGGCGCTGAGAAGATTCCGGGGAACGGTCCCGTCATTCTGGCGGGCAACCACCTGACGTTCATCGACTCGATGCTGCTGCCGCTCGTCTGTGACCGGCAGGTCTTCTTCATCGGCAAGGACGAGTACGTCACCGGCAAGTCCCTCAAGGGCCGCCTCATGGCGTGGTTCTTCACCGGGGTCGGCATGATCCCGGTCGACCGCGACGGGGCCAACGGCGGTGTGGCCGCGCTGATGACCGGCCGCCGCATCCTGGAGGAGGGCAATATCTTCGGGATCTACCCCGAGGGCACGCGCTCCCCCGACGGACGGCTGTACCGCGGCCGGACCGGTATCGCCCGTCTGACGTTGATGACGGGGGCGCCCGTCGTCCCCTTCGCCATGATCGGCACGGACAAGTTGCAGCCCGGGGGTGCGGGGATTCCGCGGCCGGGCAAGGTGACCGTGCGGTTCGGTGAGCCGATGGAGTTCTCCCGCTATGACGGGATGGGGCGCGACCGGTACGTCCTGCGGGCCGTGACGGACTCGGTCATGACCGAGGTGATGCGGCTCTCCGGTCAGGAGTACGTCGACATGTACGCCTCGAAGGCGAAGGCGGCGTAGCGCTTTTACGGGTGCGTAGGCCCGGCCGACCGAATTCTTTCCGGTCGACCGGGCTTCTTGCTGCTGTGCCGTCCTCCGCTCACGGGGCTCCGCCCCGGACCCCGCTGCTCAATCGCCGCAGGGGCTCTAAATTGGACGGGCCAGCACCCGTCGTTCCTGTTGCGCGGCAGATTGCCAAGGCGACGGCAGCCACCCGCGCCCTCAGGCGGCGGGTGAGCACATCAAGCCCCTGCGGCGATTGAGCAGCGGGGTGCGGGGCGGAGCCCCGATCTTTCAAGCCCCGCCGGCGATTGAGGCGCGGGGGCCGGGGCGGAGCCCCGAGGCCTGAGGACGGGTCACTGTTCCAGGCGTTGGCCGCGGAGGAGGAACCATGCCGCCACCGACGTCGCCAGCAGCACCCCCGCTCCGATGCCCGACGCCAGTTGGAGACCGTCCACGAAGGCCGACTGCGCCCCGGCGAGGAGCGCGTCCCCCTGCGAGGCCGGCAGGCCACTCGCCGCCTCGACCGCCCCGCCGAGCGAATCGTGCGCCGCCACCGCGACATCCTCCGGCGTACCGGCCGGAACCGTGAACCCCGAGTACACGCCGGTCACGATCGACCCGAGCAACGCGATACCGAGCGCCGTACCGAGTTCGTACGCCGTCTCGGACACCGCCGACGCCGCACCCGCCTGCTCCTTGGGCACGCTGGACAGGATCACGTCCGCCGTCACCGTGAACGAGAAGCCCGCGCCGATGCCGACGACGAGCAGCACCACACCCAGCAGCGGATATCCGGTCGACTGGCTCAGCGTCGTGAGCGCGGCGAGGGCCAGGCCCACCGCCGCGAGGCCGCCCGCGACCACGGACCGCACCGAGAAGCGCCGCGCCACCGTACCGGCGACCAGACCCGCCACCACCGCACCGACCGCGGCCGGGAGTTCGGCGAGCCCCGCCTCGAACGGCGCACGCCCCTGTACCAGTTGCAGGAACTGGGAGAGGAAGAAGACCAGGCCCGCCAGGCCCAGAATCGTCAGCAGGTCGGCCAGCACCGCACCCGAGAACCCGCGGTTGCGGAACAGGTGCATGTTCAACAGTGGCGCCTGGAGCGTGAGTTGGCGGCGTACGAACCACACGAGCGCCGCCACGCCGAACACCGCCGACGCGCCGACACCGAGGCCGAAGCCGTGCGCCGCCGCCTCCTTCACCGCGTAGACGACGCCGATCATGCCGACGAGGGACAGCACCACGCTCAGCAGATCCCACGGACCCGGCACCGGGTTCTTCGACTCGGGGATGAGCTTCGCGCCGACGACCACCAGGATCGCCATCACGGGCAGATTGATCAGGAAGACCGAGCCCCACCAGAAGTGCTCGAGCAGGAACCCGCCGACGACAGGACCGACCGCCGCGCCCGCCGAGGCCATGGCACCCCAGATGCCGATGGCCAGCGAACGCTCGCGCGGGTCGTGGAAGATGTTGCGGATCAGGGCCAGCGTGGAGGGCATCAGGGTCGCGCCCGCGACACCCAGCAGGGCGCGCGCCAGGATCATCATCTCGGGCGTCGTCGCGTACGCGTTGAGGACGGAGACCGCGCCGAAGGCGACCGCTCCCACGAGGAGCAGCTTCTTGCGGCCGATGCGGTCACCGAGGCTGCCCATCGAGACGAGCAGTCCGGCGATGACGAACGAGTAGACGTCGCCGATCCAGAGCAGCTGCGTACCGGAGGGCTTCAGGTCCTCGCTGATGTACGGGGTCGCGAGGCCGAGGACGGTCGCGTCGACGGCGACGAGCAGCACGGCCAGCACGAGGACGGAGAGGGCGAGCCACCGCGCGGGGCGGGACGACACCACCTCCGCCGCAGGGGTGCGCTGTGGTGTGCTGGTCATGGTTCCACTCTCCGTAGTGCGCCGCCGAGCAGCAGCTCGACGATCATGAATTGGAAGTCCTTGGCCGCGACGCGGCCGTCCTGTACCGCCCAGGCGCCGCTGCCGATGAGGCCGTAGAGCGCCTCGGTCAGCCAGGCGGGGGTCAGGTCGATCCGGAACTCGCCCGTTTCCTGTCCGTGCCGGAACAGCGCTTCGATGCGGGAGTCCAGGCGAGCCCAGCCCTCGTTCTGCTGCTCGCCCTCGAAGAGCTGGTTCTCCGTGACGAGGAAGGCGAGCAGCGGCGCCGCCGGTTCGAGCTCGCGGATGAGGGCGCGCAGCGCGTCCACGGCCCGGCCCTCGTCGAGCAGGGCCCGGTCGAGTGCCGCTTCGCACTCGGCGATGCCGAGTTCCTCCAGCGCGCGGACCAGCGCGTCCCGGCCTGCGAACTGGCGGTGCAGGGTCGCGCGGCTGATGCCGGCGGCCCGCGCCACCTCGTCCATGGTGGCCGTGGACCTGCGGGTCAGCAGGGCGGCGGCGCTGTGCAACACCTGAGCGCGATCGACTGGCATGAGACGAGGGTACCTCAGGTGACACATCACTGTCTCACGCGAGGCTCGGACGTCTCCAGTGGTCGCCCCCTGCACGCGGTGCTACGACTGTCGGGACGTCCGACTCTCGGGAGGTACCGGCATGGGGTGCTGCATCTTCGCGGCGATGGCCGCCATCGGGCCACGCGTGGCGCTGGTGATCACGTGGCTTTTCACCAACCTTGTGGACCGCGCCTTCAACGGCGTTCTGCTGCCGCTCATCGGCCTGATCTTCCTGCCGTGGACGACCCTCGGCTATGTCCTCGCGTACGCGCCCGTGGTCGGCGTCCGCGGGATCGGCTGGATCGTGATCGTCTTCGGCCTGCTGCTCGACCTGTCGAGCTACGGAGGCGGGGCTCGGGCACGCCGCTGACGCACAGACGGAGAGGCCCGGTTCACCCCTTACGGGTGAACCGGGCCTCTCCGTGTGCTGCGGTTACTTCTTCGCTTCGGCCCACGTGCGCTGCACCGTCAGGTCCTGCTTGACCTCGGCGAGCTGGACGGCGACCGCGCTCGGTGCCGTGCCACCGCGGCCCGAGCGGGAGGCCAGGGCGCCCGGAACGTTGAGCACCGTGCGCACCTCGGGCGTGAGGTGCTCGGAGATCTTGGCGAACTGGTCGTCCGTGAGGCCGTCGAGCTCCTTGCCCTCCGCCTCGGCGACCTTGACGCACTCGCCCGCGACATCGTGCGCCACACGGAACGGCACGCCCTGCTTCACGAGCCACTCGGCGATGTCCGTGGCGAGCGAGAAGCCGGCCGGGGCCAGCTCCTCCATGCGCTCCCGGTTGACCATGAGCGTCGCCATCATGCCGGTGAACGCCGGGAGCAGCAGCCGCAGTTGGTCGCAGGAGTCGAAGACCGGCTCCTTGTCCTCCTGGAGGTCACGGTTGTACGCGAGCGGCAGCGCCTTGAGCGTCGCCATCAGGCCCGTGAGGTTGCCGATGAGGCGGCCGGACTTTCCGCGCGCCAGCTCCGCGATGTCGGGGTTCTTCTTCTGCGGCATGATCGACGAGCCGGTGGAGAAGGCGTCGTGGAGCGTGACGAAGGAGAACTCCTTCGTGTTCCACAGGATGACCTCCTCGGCGATCCGCGAGAGGTTCACGCCGATCATCGCGGTGATGAAGGTGAACTCGGCGACGAAGTCGCGCGAGGCCGTGCCGTCGATGGAGTTGGCCGAGCTGCCGTGCTCGAAGCCGAGGTCCCGTGCCACCGCCTCCGGGTCGAGGCCGAGGCTGCTGCCCGCCAGGGCGCCGGAGCCGTACGGCGAGACCGCCGTCCGCTCGTCCCACTGGCGCAGCCGCTCCGCGTCCCGGGACAGGGACTGGACGTGCGCCAGCACGTGGTGGGCGAAGAGCACCGGCTGGGCGTGCTGGAGGTGCGTACGCCCCGGCATCGCGACGTCCGGGTGCGCCTCCGCGAGGCCGACGAGGGCCTCCTGGAGGTCGGCGATCAGGCCGCCGATGGCCCGGGACTCGTCCCGCAGGTACATCCGGAAGAGCGTCGCCACCTGGTCGTTCCGGGAGCGGCCCGCGCGCAGCTTGCCGCCGAGGTCCGGGCCGAGACGCTCGAGGAGGCCGCGCTCAAGGGCGGTGTGCACGTCCTCGTCGGCGATCGTGCCGACGAAGGAGCCGTCCGCGACGTCCGTCTCCAGCTGGTCGAGGCCGGCGATCATGCGGGTCAGCTCGTCCTCGGTGAGCAGTCCCGCCTTGTTGAGCACGCGCGCGTGGGCACGGGAGCCCGCGATGTCGTACGGGGCGAGGCGCCAGTCGAAGTGGACGGAGGCGGAGAGTTTCGCCAGGGCCTCGGCCGGGCCGTCGGCGAACCGGCCGCCCCAGAGGCGGACATCGCCGGTGTTGCTGCTCACGTGCTCTGCTCCTCGGGCCGGTGGATCTGAATGCCGGTGCGTTTGTCGCTGTGCATGATTATGCAGGGTCCTGCATGTTTCGTCAATCGCACTTCGGGGTGCTGACCCGGACCGCCGACACCGGCATGATCCCGGTATGGGAAAAAGTCATGAACGCATAGACGGTCGGCTGCGCACGTTCATCGAGGACCAGCCACTCTTCTTCACCGCCACCGCGCCGCGCTCCGACGACGGAACGGTCAACCTCTCCCCCAAGGGCCTCAAGGGCTCCTTCGTCGTGCTCGACGAACTCACCGTCGCCTACCTGGACTTCGCCGGTTCCAACGCGGAGACCATCGCCCACCTGCGCGAGAACGGCCGGATCACGCTGATGTGGTGCGCGTTCCAGGGCCCGCCGAACATCGTCCGGGTGCACGGCCGCGGTGAGCCCGTGTTCCGCGACGATCCGCGCTTCGCCGAGCTGGTCGGCCGCTTCCCGGACATCGACCCGACCCGCAACGGCCTGCGCGCGATCATCGTCGTGCACGCCGAACACATCCGCGACACCTGCGGCTACGCCGTGCCCTTCATGACGTACGACGAGGACCGCGACCTGCACGGCAGGCGCTTCGAGCGCGAGGACGACGCGGGGCTCGACGCGTACTTCCAGAAGAAGGAGTACATCGCGAAGAGCCTGGACGGCCTGCCCGGGCTGCCGTTGCCGCTGCCGCCCGCTACGTTCTGACCCATGCGCCCCTTTCGAGCAGGTATCGCCACCGCCGTCGCCGCCTGTGCCGCCCTGGGTGCGGCCCCCTCCGCCTCCGCCGCCGCTCCGCTGCCCGCCCGCATGGCGGACACGGGCGGCGGCCGCCAGCTGATCACCGCCGAGGCGCCCCGTACGTCCTCGACCACCGGCACCGTCACCTGGTGGGACCGGGGCGCGAACGGCGGCTGGGTGAAAGCAGGTTCGGCACCCGCGCGGTTCGGGGCGAAGGGGCTCGTGGCGGGGAGCAAGCGCCGGCAGAGCACCAACACGACGCCGGCCGGCCTCTACGACCTGCCCTTCGCGTTCGGCGTCAAGGCGGCGCCGGAGGGGACCACGACGACGTACCGGCGCGTGCACCGCGACTCCTGGTGGTGCCAGGACAACGCCTCACGCTCGTACAACCGCTGGACCGAGCCGCGCCCCCGCGACTGCCGCGCCGCCGAGTCCGAGCACCTCGCCGACTACGCGACGCAGTACGCGCACGCGCTCGTGGTCGGCTTCAACTACCACCGCCCCGTGCACGGCCGCGGCGCCGGAATCTTCCTGCACGTCAACGGGCGCGGGGCCACGGCCGGTTGCGTGTCCGTACCGAAGGACGCCATGCGCCGGATCCTGACCTGGGTGCGCCCCGAGCAGTCCCCGCACATCGCGATCGGGACGGCGGGCGGGGCGACCGGAATCACCAGATACTGATAGGTATACGGACATGGGTACCTATGCGCGTACCGGCTCCCGTGTAGGGACCACATAACGAGACGGGGTTGCGTGGATTCGCCGCCGAGGCGTTGCATCGCCCGGTGCGAAGCGAATCCGAACAGACGTCCCCCACCTCCCCCGCGGCGGAGCCCGCCGCCGAGGACACGGCCGAGACCGCGGCCGGAGCAGCCACGGAGAGCGGGGCCACCGGCCGCGCCGCCCGGCTCGCGGTCACCGTCTTCCCCGTGCTCGTCCTCGTCGCGGGCGCGTGGGGGCTCGCCTCCCCCGGCACGTTCGCCGGCTGGGGCACCAACGTGCCCTACCTGCTGGGCGTCGTGATGTTCTGCATGGGCCTCACCATGACCCTCGCTGACTTCAAGGGCGTCGCGCAGCGGCCGTGGGCCGTCGGGCTCGGCCTCGTCGCGCACTACGTGATCATGCCGGGGCTCGGCTGGGCGATCGCCCACGCGCTCGGCCTGTCCCCGCAGTTGGCGGCCGGTGTCATCCTCGTCGGCTGCGCGCCCAGCGGCACCGCGTCCAACGTCGTGACGTATCTGGCACGCGGCGACGTCGCCCTCTCGGTGTCCGTCGCGACCGTCTCCACCGTGCTCGCGCCGCTGATCACGCCGCCGCTGACGCTGCTCCTCGCGGGCGCGTACCTGCCGGTGGACGCGGGCTCGATGATGACGGACATCCTGAAGACCGTGCTGCTCCCGGTGATCGCGGGCCTGGTCGTCCGGCTCGTGCTCGGCCGGTACGTCGACCGGCTGCTCAAGGTCCTGCCCTGGCTGTCCGCGCTGACCATCGCCGTGATCGTGGCCGTGGTGGTGGCGGGCAGCGCCGACGCCATCAAGTCGGCCGCAGCCCTCGTCATGGTCGCCGTGGTGCTGCACAACGGCCTCGGCCTCGCGCTCGGCTACGGCGCGGGAAAGCTCGGCCGGCTCGGCAAGCCCGCGTCACGCGCCATGGCCTTCGAGGTCGGCATGCAGAACTCGGGCCTCGCGGCGTCCCTGGCCACGGCCCACTTCAGCCCGCTGGCCGCGCTGCCCGCCGCCGTGTTCTCGGTCTGGCACAACGTGTCGGGGGCGCTGGTCGCGGCGTGGATGTCGCACCGCTCCCGAGCGTCCTCCGAGTAATCACGCGGACGCGCGATCGCGATGGGGACGGCCACCCGCCCGGGGCGGCCGTCCCCATCGTCGTATCCCGCCTCACCCCGAGAAGGCGAGCCACACGGCGGACGCCATGGCCAGGGCCGCCAGTGCGAGGGCGGCGACGGCGCAGACGGGCATGCTGCCGGACCGGCGCCGAGCGTCCAGGGCGAGGGTCGCGGCGGCGAAGGCGAGCAGCACCGGCAGCCCGGTCCAGAAGACCAGAGAGGCAGGCAGCGCCACCAGCGCGACGACCAGTGCGGTGACGGCCGTACGCGCGGGCGGCTTCCGCAGTGCGCGCCGGGTCACCACGCCGAAGACCACTGCGGCGCCCGCCGCGGCGAAGGCGATCGCGAAGAGCAGCCCGGGCACGCCCCGGCCGCCGCTCAGGCCCCACCCGCCGTCGCTCTGCGCCCTGAACGGGGTGTCCACGTAGCCGCCGACAGCCATCAGGGCGAGGGCGACCAGTGCGGCTCCGACGGCGGTCCTCCGCAGCGAACTGCCGTTGTCCACAGCGGTGTTCATGGTGGTGTTCATGACGGTCTCCTTCGGTGCGGGGCTCCGGCCGGTCACCGGACGCCGCTCACCGGATCGTGCGTCCACCCCCCGTCCGGGCGCACGGGGCACGGGTCCCGGACGGGCCGGGACGAGTGCCCGGCAAGGCCGGGACCCTCGGACCTCCCCAGAGGGCCGCGGCCGCGCCACACTGAGTCGCATGCGCGTGCATGTCCCTGCGCTTGTCGCGGTGGTGACGGCAGCGGCCCTGGGGGCGTTCGCGGCCGCCGTCGGTGAGCTGCCCGGCTTCTCGGTGGTCTCCCCGGTGCCGCTCGCGGCGCTCGCGCTGGTGTGGACGGCGACCGGTGCGACGCTGCTCGCCCTGCGGCCGGGAAACACACTGGGGCGCCTCGTCGTGACGGTCGGTCTGTGCCAGGCCGCACAGCAGGCACTGACCACGTACGGGGGTCATGGTGTCGTCAACGGATCGTGGCCGCTGGCGAATTGGGCCGCGTGGCTCGCCGCTGGGCTGTGGCTGCCCGGCCTGGTGCCGCTGTTCAACGTGCTGCCCGCGCTGTACCCGCAGGGACGGCTCGCCGCCCGCTGGTGGCGATGGCCGCTGGGCGCGTCGGTGGCCGGGACCCTGCTGCTCGCGGCCGCCGTCTGCCTGGATCCGCACGGTTACGACGACATCGCTCCGGGCCCTTCTCCCCTGACCGCACCGGGCGCCGTGCCGGTACTCGCGATGACAGGAGCTCTGCTCCTTGCCGCGGGCACGGCCACGGTGTGGGCGGGGTCCGTGGTCCGTCTGGTGCGGGCCCGGGCTCCCGAACGCGCGCAGCTGGTCTGGCTGTTGTGTGTGGTGGTGCCGTTCGCGGCGGCGCAGTTCCTGTCGCCGTCGCAGGTGGTGGGTGTGGCCATCGGGTTCCTTATCCCGGTCGCGGTGGCGGTCGGGGTGGTGCGTCACCGGCTGCTCGGCATCGAGGTGGTGCTGCGGCGCGGGCTCGTCTACGGCACGCTCACCGCCGTGGTGGCGGGGGTCTATCTCGCGGTCACCGCGACCGTCGGCAGCACGCTCGGGCGTGGCCCGCTGCCGGGGGTGGTGGCCGCCGCCCTGGTCGCGGTCGGCCTGACTCCGGCGCGCGACCGGCTCCAGTCCGCCGTGGACCGCCTCGTGCACGGTGAGCGCCGCGACCCGGTGCGGGCCGTCACCCGGCTCGGCGACCGGGTGGCCGAGGCCGGCGAGGACGAGCTGCTGCCGGCCGTGCTCGCCACCGTCGCCGACGCGCTGCGTGCCCCCGGCGCGGCCCTGCTCACGCCGGACGGCGAGGTGGCCGCACGCTTCGGCGACGCGGCGGATGGTGCGTACGACTGCCTGCTGCCGCTGCGGGTGGGCGGCCGGGACCTCGGCGTGCTGCGGATTCCGCCGCGGACCGGCGAGCACGGCCCCTACGGGGAGGCCGACCGGCGCCTGCTCTCTGCGCTCGGGCCGCAGGTTGCGGTGGTGGTACGGAGCCTGGAGCAGGCGGCCGACCTGGCGGTGGAGCGGGACCGGGTGGTGGCCGCCACCCGCGCCGAACGCGACCGGCTGCGCCGCGATCTGCACGACGGCCTCGGCCCCGCGCTCGCCGGAGTCGCGCTCGGCCTGCAGGTGCTGCGCGCGGGCAGGACGGACGGCGTGCTCGTCGCCCGGCTCGCCGAGGAGACGGAGACGGCCGTCCGCGAGGTCCGCCGCATCCTCGACGACCTGCGCCCCGCCGCCCTCGACCGGCACGGACTCGCCGAAGCGGTTCGGGGACACGCGGCGACCCTGGCCGCGGGTCCGCTCGACGTCACGGTGGACATCGGCCCCCTGCCACCGCTTCCCCAGGACACGGAGGCCGCCGCCTACCGGATCGCGCGCGAGGCCCTCACCAACACCGCGCGGCACGCCGAGGCCACCCACGCCCATGTTCGTCTGGAGGTCACGGACGGCGTGCTCACCGTCGACATCGCGGACGACGGGCACGGGATGCCGGCCCGGACCCGGGCGGCCCCGCGGCCGGGCGCCGGGGAGAGCGGAGCCGACTCCGTCATGGGCGGACGACCGGGCGCGGCCGAGAACGGGCCCGACGGGATCGGGATCGGGTCGATGCGGCGGCGGGCAGAGCGGATCGGCGGCCGGATCGCGGTGGACAGCGGCCCCGGCGGCACCCGCGTACTGGCTTCGCTGCCATTGGAGGCGCGGAGATGAGCGCGGAGGCCGGCGGCGCCGGGATGAGCGCGGAGGTGCGGGTCGTTCTGGCGGACGACCATCCCATGTTCCGGTTCGGCCTGCGGGCGGTGCTCGACAGCGCCGAGGGCATCACGGTGGTCGGCGAGGCCGCCGACGGCCGGGAGTTGCTCGCCCTCGTGGAGCGCACCCGGCCCGATGTCGTACTCACCGATCTGACGATGCCGGGGCTCGACGGAGCGGCCGCCACCCGGCTGCTGCTCGAGGCCGGGCCCGGCCTCGGGGTGCTGGTGCTGACCATGCACGAGGACGACGAGGCGCTGTTCACGGCGCTCAGGGCCGGAGCACGCGGCTATCTCCTCAAGGGCACCGACGGTACGGAGATCCTGCGGGCCGTGCGGTCGGTGGCGGCCGGGAACGCGGTGTACGGTCCCGCGGTCGCGGACCGGATCGTCGACTTCTTCACCGGGGCCGCCGACCGCTACCGGGCCCAGGTCTTCCCCGAACTGACGGCCCGCGAGCGCGAGGTGCTCTCGCTGGTCGCGGCCGGGAACGGCAACCACGCGATCGCTCGGCGACTCGCCCTGAGCGAGAAGACCGTACGCAATCACGTGGCGTCCGTGCTGCAGAAGCTCCGCCTCCCGGACCGTGCGGCGGCGGTCGCGAGGGCCCGGGACGCGGGTCTCGGCCCTCCGGCCGGGTCCCCGTAGGTGCGAGGCTCAGTGGTGCGAGGCTCAGTGCTCGTTCTGCGCCAGGCGGAGCATGTGGTCCGCCAGGGACTGGCCGCCCGCCGGGTCGCGGCTGATCAGCATCACCGTGTCGTCGCCCGCGATCGTGCCGAGGATGACGTGCAGTTCGGCCTGGTCGATCGCGGAGGCCAGGAACTGGGCCGCGCCCGGGGGCGTGCGCAGCACCACCAGGTTGGCCGAGGCCTCCGCCGAGATGAGCAGCTCGCCGGCCAGGCGGCGCATCCGCTCCTCCTTGGCCGATTCGCCGAGCGGCGCCTGCGGGGTGCGGAAGCCGCCCTCGCTGGGCACGGCGTAGATCAGCTCACCACCGGTGTTGCGGATCTTGACCGCGCCCAGCTCGTCCAGGTCGCGGGAGAGCGTGGCCTGTGTGACCGTCAGCCCGTCGTCGGACAGCAGCTTCGCCAACTGGCTCTGGGAGCGCACCGGCTGACGGTTGAGGATGTCCACTATCCGGCGGTGCCGCGCGGCGCGGGTCTGCGGCACGGCCGCCGCCGCATGCGCCAGGTGCGTTGCCGCGGCCACGTCTCTCTCCGCTTTGCTGCTCATCGTCGTCCCATTCCTCAGGCTCGTCCTTCGTCGTCGGCGGCCGCGTCCAGTACGGCGGGCAGCGCCGCGAGGAACGCGTCCGCCTCGGCGTCGCTCAGGTTCAGCGGCGGCATGAGCCGGACGACGTCGGGTGCGGGCGCGTTCACCAGGAGGCCCGCGTCCTGGGCCGCCTGCTGCACCTGCGGTGCGCGCGGCCCGGTGAGCACGATACCCAGCAGCAGGCCTTCGCCCCTGACATGGCCGACCAGCGGGTGGCCGAGGGCCTCGACGCCGGCCTTGAGGCGCTCGCCGACGGCCTTGGTGTTCTCCAGGAGGCCGTCGCCCGCGATGGTGTCGAGGACCGCGAGGCCCGCCGCGCAGGCGACCGGGTTGCCGCCGAACGTCGTGCCGTGCTGGCCGGGCTTCAGCAGCTTCGCCGTCTCGCCGAAGGCGATCGTCGCGCCGAGCGGGAGGCCGCCGCCGAGCCCCTTGGCGAGCGTCACGACGTCGGGCTCGATGCCCTCCTCCGCCTGGTACGCGAACCAGTGCCCGGTCCTGCCGACGCCGGTCTGCACCTCGTCGAGCACGAGCAGGGTGCCGGTGGCGCGGGTGATCTCGCGGGCCGCCTTCAGGTAGCCGGCGGGCGGTACGACCACGCCGTTCTCACCCTGGATGGGCTCGACGATGACGAAGGCCGTGTCGGTCGTCACCGCCGCCTTGAGTGCTTCCACGTCGCCGTACGGGACGTGCGTGACGTCGCCCGGCATCGGCGTGAAGCCGTCCTGCTTTCCGGGCTGTCCTGTCAGTGCGAGGGAGCCCATGGTGCGGCCGTGGAAGCCGCCGGTGGTGGCGACCATGTGCGTCCGGCCCGTGAGTCGGCCGATCTTGAACGCGCCCTCGTTGGCCTCGGCGCCCGAGTTGCAGAAGAAGACCGCGCCGTCCCGCCCGAAGAGCTGGAGGAGACGCTCGGCGAGCGCGACCGGCGGTTCGGCGACGAACAGGTTCGATACGTGGCCGAGAGAGGCGATCTGCGTGGAGACGGCCTCGACGACCGCCGGGTGGGCATGACCCAGCGCGTTGACCGCGATGCCGCCGACGAAGTCCAGGTACTCCTTGCCGTCGGCGTCCCACAGCTTGGCGCCCGCGCCCTTGACCAGCGGCAGCCGCGGGGTGCCGTAGTTGTTCATCAGGGCGCCCTGCCAGCGCGCCGTCAACTCCTGGTTGGCCGTCACATCCTGGTCAGCGGTCATGAGTTGCCCTCCCCCTCCGTGTCGCCCTCTTTGTCGGCCATCACCATCGTGCCGATGCCTTCGTCGGTGAAGATCTCCAGCAGGATCGAGTGCTGGACCCGCCCGTCGATGACGCGGGCCGTGTGCACGCCGTTGCGCACCGCGTGCAGGCAGCCCTCCATCTTCGGGACCATGCCGCTCGCCAGCTCCGGGAGCAGCTTCTCGAGTTCGGTGGCGGTGAGCCGGCTGATGACCTCGTCGGAGTGGGGCCAGTCCTCGTAGAGGCCCTCGACGTCGGTCAGCACCATCAGCGTCTCGGCGTCCAGCGCAGCAGCGAGTGCCGCAGCCGCCGTATCAGCATTGACGTTGTAGACATGCGAGTCGTCCTGGGAACGGGCGATCGAGGAGACGACCGGGATCCGGCCGTCGGCGAGCAGGGCCTCGATGGCGCCGGTGTCGATCTCGGTGATCTCGCCGACGCGGCCGATGTCGACCAGCTCGCCCTCGATGCGGGGCTGGTGCTTGGTGGCGGTGATGGTGTGCGCGTCCTCGCCGGTGATGCCGACGGCGAGCGGGCCGTGCTGGTTGAGCAGGCCGACCAGCTCGCGCTGCACCTGCCCGGCGAGCACCATCCGTACGACGTCCATGGCGTCCTCGGTGGTGACCCGGAGGCCCGCCTTGAACTCGCTGACGATGCCGTGCTTGTCGAGCGCCTTGCTGATCTGCGGGCCGCCGCCGTGCACCACGACCGGCTTGAGTCCGGCATGGTGCAGGAAGACGACGTCCTGCGCGAAGGCGGCCTTCAGGTCTTCGTCGATCATGGCGTTGCCGCCGAACTTGATGACGACCGTCTTGCCGTTGTGCCGGGTCAGCCAGGGCAGCGCCTCGATGAGCGTCTGTGCCTTGGGGAGCGCGGTGTGCTTCCGCGCTCCGGCCGCCTTGGTCTCTTTCGGCTCGTTGGCCTCGTGGGCCTCGTGGGCCTCTGGGGTCTCGCTCATGAGGAGTACGCGCTGTTCTCGTGGACGTAGTCGGCGGTCAGGTCGTTGGTCCAGATCGTCGCGGTCTCCGCGCCCGCGGCGAGGTCGGCGGTGACGACGACCTCCCGGTAGCGCATGTCGACCTTCTCGCGGTCCTCGCCGACGCCGCCCTTCTTGCAGACCCATACGCCGTTGATCGCGACGTTCAGCTCGTCCGGCTCGAAGGTGGCCTTCGTGGTGCCGATGGCGGAGAGGACGCGCCCCCAGTTGGGGTCCTCGCCGTGGATGGCGCACTTGAGGAGGTTGTTCCGGGCGATGGAGCGGCCCACCTCGACGGCCTCGTCCTCGCTCGCGGCGTTGACGACCTCGACCTTGATGTCCTTGCTGGCGCCCTCGGCATCGCCGATGAGCTGCCGGCCGAGGTCGTCGCAGACCTCGCGGACGGCCTGGGCGAACTCCTCGTACTCCGGGGTGACTTCGGCGGCTCCGGAGGCGAGCAGCAGCACCGTGTCGTTCGTGGACATGCACCCGTCGGAGTCGACCCGGTCGAAGGTGACGCGGGTGGCGTCGCGCAGCGCCTTGTCGAGCGTCTCGGTGTCGAGGTCGGCGTCCGTGGTCAGCACGACCAGCATGGTGGCGAGGCCGGGGGCCAGCATGCCGGCGCCCTTCGCCATGCCGCCGACGGTCCAGCCCTCGCCCTGGTGCACCGCCGTCTTGTGCACGCTGTCGGTGGTCTTGATGGCGATGGCGGCCTTCTCGCCGCCGTGCTCGGAGAGCTGGGACGCGGCCGTCTCCACGCCGGGCAGCACCTTGTCCATGGGGAGCAGCTCACCGATGAGCCCGGTGGACGCGACGGCCACCTCCCCGGCGTTGAGCTCCAGCACCTCGGCGACCTTCTCCGCCGTGGCGTGCGTGTCCTGGAAGCCCTTGGGGCCCGTGCAGGCGTTGGCCCCACCGGAGTTGAGGACGACGGCGGAGACGAGGCCGCCCTTGAGGACCTGCTCGGACCAGAGGACCGGGGCGGCCTTGACGCGGTTGGAGGTGAACACGCCCGCGGCCGCCAGGCGGGGGCCGCGGTTGACCACGAGGGCCAGGTCCGCGTTCCCGCTGTTCTTGATTCCGGCGGCGATGCCCGCGGCCTGGAATCCCTTGGCTGCCGTCACACTCACGGCGCGACTCCGATCGTCGAGAGCCCGGTGGTCTCGTCGAGACCGAGGGCGATGTTCATGGATTGAATGGCACCGCCGGCGGTGCCCTTGGTCAGGTTGTCGATCGCGCTGATGACGATGACGCGGCCCGCCGCTTCGTCGTACGCGACCTGGATCTGCGCCGCGTTCGACCCGTACACGGCCGCCGTCTGCGGCCACTGGCCCTCGGGCAGCAGGTTGACGAACGGTTCGTCGCCGTACGCCTTCTCGTACGCGGCGCGCACCTGGTCGGCGGTGACGCCGTCCTTGGCCTTGGCGCTGCACGTGGCGAGGATGCCGCGGGGCATCGGCGCGAGCGTCGGCGTGAAGGAGACGGAGACCCGCTCCCCCGCCGCGGCGCTGAAGTTCTGGATCATCTCGGGGGTGTGCCGGTGACCGCCGCCCACCCCGTACGGCGACATGTTCCCCATGACCTCGCTGCCGAGCAGGTGCGGCTTGGCCGCCTTGCCCGCGCCGGAGGTGCCGGACGAGGCGACGATCACGGCCTCGCTCTCCACGAGGCCCGCCGCGTACGCGGGGACGAGGGCGAGCGAGACGGCCGTCGGGTAGCACCCGGGCACCGCGATGCGCTTGGACCCCTCAAGGGCGGCGCGGCTACCGGGCAGCTCGGGCAGGCCGTAGGGCCAGGTGCCGGCATGCGCGGAGCCGTAGAACTTCTCCCAGTCGCCCGCGTCCTTCAGCCGGAAGTCGGCGCCCATGTCGACGACGAGGACGTCCGGTCCGAGCTGCTCGGCGACGGCGGCGGACTGCCCGTGCGGCAGCGCCAGGAAGACGACGTCGTGCCCGGAGAGCACCTCCGTCGTGGTCTCCTGGAGGACTCGGTCGGCGAGCGGGAAGAGGTGAGGCTGGAGCGCGCCCAGGCGCTGCCCCGCGTTCGAGTTGCCCGTCAGGGCGCCGATCTCCACCTCGGGGTGAGCGAGAAGCAGGCGCAGCACTTCGCCGCCCGCATATCCACTCGCTCCCGCCACTGCTGCGCGTACCGCCATGGAACCCTCCTCTTGGATGGCATGACTATACGTCGCTGTGCACGTTTATGCAACGAGTGGTGTGATCGGCACAGTCCGGCCACGGGAGGCGGCGCATGCGGCTCAGCCGCGCTCCAGGCGTACGACGACGGGCGCGCCGAACGGGTCTCCGAACTGGCTGGCCTCCACCTTTCCCGCGCCGATCCATTCGTCGGTGCCCGGGATCCGGTGGATCTCCGGTTCCTTCGCCTGCCCGGCGCGCGGGCAGCGTACCCGGGGGCGCACCGCTTGCCCTGGAGTGCGCTCCAAGTCATACGGTCGAGCACGTAGGGCACCGGCACCATCACAGGAGGCAGCACCTATGTCGAACCTTCCCACTCGCCGCCTGGGCGGGCTCACCGTCTCCGCGCAGGGCCTCGGCTGCATGGGCATGAGCCACGGCTTCGGACCGTCCGACGACGAGCAGTCAATCGGCACGATCCACCACGCCCTCGACCTCGGTGTCACCCTGCTCGACACCTCGGACTTCTACGGAAGCGGGCACAACGAGGAGCTGATCGGCCGCGCCCTCGCCGCGCCGGGCCGCCGCGAACAGGCCGTCCTGGCAACGAAGTTCGGCTTCGCGAACGAGCTCGGGCAGCCGGTCGAGATTCGCGGCGACGCGGCCTATGTGCGCCAGGCCTGCGAGGCCTCGCTGCGCCGGCTCGGCGTCGACCACATCGACCTGTACTACCTGCACCGCGTCGACCGGGACGTGCCCATCGAGGAGACCGTGGGCGCCATGGCCGAACTCGTGAAGGAGGGCAAGGTGCGCCACCTCGGCCTCTCGGAGGCGGGCACGGACACGCTGCGCAAGGCGCAGGCGACGCATCCCATCGCGGCGCTGCAGAGCGAGTTCTCGCTGTGGACGCGCGACCTGGAGGCGGAGATCCTGCCGGTGTGCCGGGAGCTGGGCATCGGCCTCGTGCCGTTCTCGCCGCTGGGCCGCGGCTTCCTCACGGGCGCCTACAAGTCGACGGAGCAGTTCCAGGAGGGCGACCTGCGCCGCTCCCAGCCGCGCTTCACGGACGGCAACCTGGAGCGCAACCTCGCGATCGTCGCCCGCCTGGAGGAGCTGGCGGCCCAGAAGGGCGTCACGGCGGGCCAGTTGGCGCTCGCGTGGGTGCAGCACCAGGGCGACGACGTGGTGCCGATCCCCGGCACCCGCCGCCAGAAGTACCTGGAGGAGAACGCGGCGGCGGCGACGCTCGAGCTGTCGGCGGACGAGCTGGCCGCGATCGACGCGGCGGCCCCGGCCGGCGAGGTGGCCGGGGACCGCTACGACGCGGGCAGCATGCGGTTCGTGAACGGCTGAGCGCGCGCCTCGCGAGGTTCAGCCCTTCTTGATCCTCAGGAACGTCACCGAGTTCCCCGGGAACGTGTACGTGAATCTGTCGGACACATCCGCGAAGGTCGACGTCACCGGCTTCACGGGCCGGTCGGTCGCCGTGTTCTCGGCGGCGGGCGCCGCCGTCAGCGTCGTCACCGCCGCCGAGTGCGCGACGTCCGCGCCGCCGAGGTCGACCTTCGTACGGGCCGCGGAGTCCTGCGCGTTGACGACCTTGACGATCAGGTCGCCGGTGGCCTTGTCCCGTGTGACGACCTGACGGAAGGGCTCCGCCGGTTTGTCGTCCTTGAAGGAGCCCCACTCCTGACCGTCGAGGTACAGGGTGACCTGGCGGCCACGGACCTTGACGTCGACGTCGTAGGCGCGGCCCGTCTCGATCGATCCGGCCTTGGACATCAGCGTCGACTTGCCGCCGTTCACGGCCTGTTCGACGGCCGACTGCGTGTTGTTCCAGCCGCCGAGGTTCCACCAGTAGTAGTTCCCGGTGTCCTTGACCCCGAAGGCGACGAGGAAGCCCTCCTTGCCGGACTTCTTGGTCGCCTTGACGTGCAGGTCGTAGTTCTGCCAGCTCGGGTCGCCCGCCGTGACCAGCGTGTTCTCGGCGGCGGCGTCGGACTGTACGTACTGCCCGTCCTGGACGCTCCAACTGCCGCTGCCCGACCCCTTCCACTGCGCGGCGTCACCGCTGAAGTCGTCGCTCAGCAGCGTCTTCCCGTCGGCGTCCGTGACCTTCACGTCGTCGTACGCGGCGCTGGTGGCCCAGGTCGACAGGCCCACGGCGCCGGTGATCGGCTCCAGGGTCGACGGGGTGGCGGTGGCACTGGACGGAACCACGCGGTCGCCGACGTTGCGCATGAAGAGCTTCTGCACCTCGTAGTCGGCCGAGCCCCAGGACTTCTGGTCGTTGAACCAGATCATGTCGGGCTTCCACTGCACGGTGTCGGTGCGGGCGAACAGCGGCGCATAGGAGGCGAGCTTGACGACGTCCGCGTTGCGTTCCAGGCCCGTCATGTAGGCGGCCTCGGACATGGCGTTGGACCACTGGTTGCCGAGCGAGGCGTACTCGCCGAGGAAGACCTTGGGGCCCTGCCTGTCGTAGGAGTCGTAGCGCTCGTTGTTCTGGAGGAACCACTGCGGGCTGTTGTAGTAGTGCTCGTCGACCATGTCGACCTTCGCGTCCTTGTTGAGCTTCCAGGCCGTGTCGAAGGTCGTACCGCTGTCGTCGGGGCCGGAGTTGGAGATGACGGTGATGCCCGGGTACTTCGCCTCGATGGCGGAGCGGAACTGCTTGAAGCGCGCCATGTACTCGTTCGGCAGGTTCTCCTCGTTGCCGACCGCGAGGTGCGTGAGGTGGAAGGGCTTCGGGTGGCCCATCTCGGCGCGGAGCTTGCCCCACTTGGTGCTCGTCGGCCCGTTGGCGAACTCGATCAGGTCGAGCGTGTCCTGGATGTGCCGCTTCAGAAGCGCGTCGTCGTCGGTGGCCTTGTTCTGGCCGCAGCCGGTGACGAGGGCGGGGACGACGGGCAGCGGCATCGCGCCGATGTCCTCGGCGAACTGGAAGTACTCGAAGTAGCCGAGGCCGTAACTCTGGTTGTAGCCCCAGAAGTTCGCGTTGGTGGCGCGCTGCTCGACCGGGCCGACCGTGTCCTTCCACTGGTACGCACGCTTGCGCTCGTAGCCGGAGGCCTCGTCGTAGCCCTTCATGGAGCCGGTGTTCACCAGGCAGCCGCCGGGGAAGCGTACGAAGCCGGGCTTGAGGTCCGCGACCTTCTCGGCGAGGTCCTTACGTAGGCCGTTCTTGTGGCCCTTGTAGGTGTCGCGCGGGAAGAGCGACACCATGTCGAGCGCGGCGTCCTTCGTGGCGGCGACGGTGAGGCGCCCCGTCGTGGTGTCCTGGCTCGGTGTGAACGTCGCCCTGTACTGGGCCCAGCCGCCGCGCGTCCGCAGCTTGCGGGGTGTGGCGAGGGCGCCGTCGGCGTCGCCGAGGGTCACGGTGAGCTCTGAGTCGCCGCGCGCCCAGAGCGAGAAGTCGTACGCCTTGCCCTTGGCGAGGGTGTATCCGGTGCCGTAACCGGAGTTGGTGGCGCTCGAACCAGCCCCCAGGGACAGGTAGTTGCGGTTGCGGGCGTTGAGGCGCCCGTCGTCGTCGACGACCTTCGCCGTGCCGCTCGTCCTCCAGGCGGTGAGCGGGGTGTAGTCGCTGTTGTCGGCGGTGGAGTACTCGAAGGACCGGTTCTGTACGAGTTCGGCGTAGAGCCCGCCGTCGGCGGCCCGGTTGATGTCCTCGAAGAAGACGCCGTACATCGTGTCGTCGATGGCCGCGCCCGAGCGGTTCGGGTCGACGGTGACGGAGTAGTCGGTGACATCGGCCGCCGCCCCCGTGCCGCCCTTCTCCGCGGCCGATGACGGCAGCACGGCCGCGCTCACCAGCAGGGATCCCGCGGCGGCTGCCAGCCCCCATGTCCTCCAGCGTCTGCGTCGTCCACGCGTCATGCGCACTCCTCAGCCCTATGCGAAAGCCCTAGACGGATGTTCGATATCTCGTACGGCGTCCTAAACTGCGAACGGCAAGATAGGGAGCAGAGGTACGCGCGTCAACGGTTCGCGCAGAGGTGAGCGGAGTGGTGTACGTGGCAGCGGAACTCTGGCCGGTTTCCGACGTGTTGGCGTTTCTGGCGGGGAGCTGGCGGGTCGAGCGGACGGTGCGGGATCTCGCGGCGGACGTGACGGGGACGTTCAGCGGGACGACGGACTTCACGGCTGAGGGGGACGGGCTGCGGCACTTCGAGTCGGGGATGTTCGAGTGGCGTGGGGTTGTTCGGCCCGCCGAGCGGACGCTTCGGTATGTGCCGGGTGAGGAGCGGGGCACGGCCGTGGTGTGCTTTGCCGATGGGCGGTTCTTCCATGGCCTGGATCTGCGGGCGGGGCGGTATGTCGCCGACCATCCGTGTTCGGCGGATCTGTACCGGGGGGAGTTCACCGTGTACGGCGTGGATGCCTGGCGGGCCGTGTGGCGGGTGAAGGGGCCGGCCAAGGATCTGTTGCTGGTGACGGAGTACCGGCGGGCCGAGGATGGCGGAGGCCCCCGTGGTTGAGGCCGCGGGGCTCTGCCCCGGACCCCGCGCCTCAAGCGCCGGCGGGGCTTCAAAAGATCGGGGCTCTGCCCCGGACCCCGCTGCTCAATCGCCGCAGGGGCTTGATTGGCTCAGCCGCCGCGGGGGCTTGAATTGCCCACCCGCCACGGAAGCTTGAAAGGCCCACCCGCCGCAGGGGCTTCACACGGTGAAGTACAGCGCCATCCACTGGTCCGGGTGTTCCAGAGGGGCGAAGCCGATTTCCTCGTAGACACCGTGGGCGTCCCGCGTCGCCAGGAGGATGCGGCGGATGCCGAGGGGCTTGAGGTGGTCGCGGACTGCCGTCACCATCGCCTTGCCGATGCCCTTGCCGCGTACGGAGCGGTCCACGTACACGTCGCAGAGCCAGGCGAACGTGGCCTCGTCCGTGACCACGCGCGCGTAGGCGACCTGTTCGCCCGAGGCCGCGTCGTACACGCCGAAGTTGAGGGACCCGGCGAGCGCCTTGTCCTGCTGGGCGCGCGGCCGGTCGAGCGCCCAGTACGCGTCCTCGGAGAGCCACGCGTGGACGCGGTCCGTGTCGAGGCGGGCGGGGTCGGTGGATATCGCGTAGCCGTCGGGCAGTGAGCTGGTCATTCCGGGATCCTCACAGGTCGGAGGCGTGCGCGTCGAGTGGATTCGGATCCAGGACCTTCGCGCAGGCCTGCTTCAGGCGGCGTACGCCCTCGGTGAGCTCCGCGGTCGACGCGACGCCCACGAAGCTCAGCCGGATGTGCGGCGCCGGGGGTTCGGCCGAGAAGTACGGGCGGCCGGGGGCGACCGCGACGCCCGCGCGCAGGGCGCCCGCGACCAGCGCCGTCTCGTCGCCGCCCTCCGGCAGGCGCAGCCACAGGTGGTAGCCGCCGGCCGGGATGTGCGTGAGGTCGAGCGCCGGGAGGTCCGTGGTGATCGCGGCCGCCAGGATGTCGCGGCGCGACCTCAACTGCCCCGCCAGGGTGCGCAGATGGCGCGGCCAGGCCGGGGACCCGACCAGTTCGAGCGTGGCCTCCTGGAGGGGGCGCGGCACGAAGAGGTGGTCGACGACCTGGATCGCGCGCAGCCGTTCCAGGACGGGGCCGCGGGCGGCGAGGCAGCCGATGCGCAGGCTCGGCGAGGTCGCCTTGGTGAGTGAGCAGACGTGGACCACCACGCCGTCCGGATCGTCGCTCGCCAGCGGCCTCGGCAGCGGCCCCGCGTCCTCGTGGACGAGGCGGCGCACGAAGTCGTCCTCGACGACGAACGCCCCGGCCTCCCGCGCGATCCGCAGCACCTCGGGCCGGCGGTCGGGCGAGAGGACCGCCCCCGTCGGGTTCTGGAACAGCGGCTGGCACACGAAGAGCCTGGCGCCGGTCGCCTTGAAGGCCTGCGCGAGGAGTTCGGGGCGTACTCCGTCGCTGTCCACCGGCACCGGTACCGGCCGGAGGCCCGCAGCCCGCGCGATCGCCAACATGCCCGGATACGTGGGTGATTCGACGAGGACGGGGGCGCCGGGCGGCGCGAGTGCGCGCAGCGCCGTGGTGAGCGCCGACTGCCCGCCGAACGTGATCAGCACGTCCGAGGCGGAGACCGCCCCGCCGATGCCGCGCGCGAACCACTCACGCAGTTCGGGGAGGCCGTCGACGGGCGGCTTGGCCCAGGCCCCGGGGCGCCGTCCGGCGCGCGCGAGGGCGGCGGACATCGCGGTGCCCGGTTGCAGTACCGGGTGCAGATAGCCGGTGTTGAGCTCGATCACGCCGGGTGGCGGCGGCGAGAGGGTGACCAGGACGCCCGCCGCGTCGACCGCGCGCGGCACGACCTCCGTCGCGGCGTCGGCGCTCAGCGCGACCTCCTGCCAGGAGGTGTCGCCGACGGGTCCGGCCGAGGCCCGCGCCTCGGCCCGGTAGGCGCCGGCTCCGGGCCGGGTGACGACGAGCCCCTCGGCGGCGAGCTGGGCGAGCGCGCGGGAGACCGTCACCGGACTCACCTTGAAGCGCTCGACGAGCGAGCGGCTCGACGGCAGCTTTTCGCCCGCCGAGTAGCGGTTCAGCTCGGATCGGAGCTGTTTCGCCAGTTCACTCACGCTGCTACTCTGTTGCATGAGAGCACAGAATAGCGCTATCGAGCGGGACCGGGTAGCAGTTGCCGGCCGACCGACCGCCACGGCCACCTCGCCCGACGCGGCCGAAGCCCTCGCGCCCCCGGTCCGGCCGGGCAGGCTCGCCGGAACGCTGCTCGCCGCCATCGGCGTCACGTCCTTCTCGCTCACCTTCCCCGCCACCGCCTGGGGCCTCGAGGGCTTCGGCCCGTACTCCCTGATCAGCGTGCGCTGCGCCCTGGCCGCGCTCGTCGCGGGCGCCTGCCTGCTGGCCCTGCGCGTCCGGCCTCCCGAGCGGCGGCACTGGGCGGGCCTCGCCGTCGTCGCCGCCGGAGTGGTGGTCGGTTTCCCGCTGCTCACCACGCTCGCCCTTGAGACGGCGACGACCGCGCACTCCGCGGTGGTGGTCGGCCTGCTGCCGCTGACCACGGCCCTCTTCTCGTCGATACGCACCGGAACCCGCCCCTCGCGCACCTTCTGGATCGCCGCGTGCGTGGGCGCGGCCGCGGTCATCGCGTTCACTGTGCAGCAGAGCGGCGGCGCCCTCACCCGGGCCGACCTGTTCCTGTTCGGGGCGCTGCTGATCTGTGCGGCGGCCTACACCGAGGGCGGCCGGCTCGCGTCCGTGCTGCCGGGCTGGCAGGTCATCGCGTGGGCGCTCGTGCTGTGCCTGCCCCTCGCCGTGGCGGGCGCGGCGATCTCCCTGCCGTACGAGCCCGTGCACCTGACCGGGCACGCCGTGGCGGGGCTGCTGTGGGTGGCGGTCGGCTCGCAGTTCCTCGGCCTGGTCGTCTGGTACAAGGGCATGGCGATGATCGGCATCCCAAAGGCGAGCCAACTCCAGCTCGCGCAACCGCTGTTGACCCTCATCTGGTCGGTCGCCCTGCTCGGCGAGACGCTGCCGGTCGCGGCACCGCTGACCGCGGTGGCGGTCCTGCTGTGCATCGCGGCCACCCAGCGCGCCCGCGGCTGAACACCCGACGGGCTCCAACTCCCGTGCACGGCCGTACACTTGCCGCACAGCACGGCAGGCACGTACGGCACGTAGAGGAGGTCACTCCTGATGCGCGCAACCGTAGGGGACCAGCTCCTGGTGCACGGCCGGATCGTCGGGCAGCACGACCGGGTGGCGCAGATCGTCGAAGTGCTCGGCGCGGACGGCGATCCGCCGTTCCGCGTGCGGTTCGAGGACGGCCACGAGGCGATCATGTCGCCGGGGCCCGACGCGGTCGTCCGGCACCCGACCACACAACGGGACTGACCTCAGGGCGTGTAGTGGTCCGCCACCACACGGGCCATCGCGCCGTTCCTGTCCTGCCCGACCTCCTTGGCCGAGAAGAAGACGTGCCCGCGCACCTCCGGGAAGCGGTCCGCGAACGTGAGGTGCCGGGACAGTTCGGCAGGGTCCTGCCAGGCGGCGGGCTGCGCCGGATCGCCCGCCTTGTAGAGGGCCTCGCCCACGTAGAGCCGCACACCCGTGCCGTGCACGACACCGGCCCACCACGGCACGAGCTTGGCGTAGTCGGCGGCGGTGAACCCGATGTTCCAGTACACCTGCGGGCAGATGTAGTCGATCCACCGCTCGCGCACCCACTTACGGGTGTCCGCGTGCAGGTCGTCGTAGGTCTGCACGCCTGCCGTGGTGTCCGAGCCGAGCCGATCGGTGGCCTTGTTGCGCCACACTCCGAACGGGCTGATGCCGAACTTCGTCCGAGGCCTGGTCTTCTTGATGCGCGCCGCCATCTCCGTGATCAGCCAGTCGATGTTGTGGCGCCGCCAGGCCGCCCGGTCCGGGAAGTCGCCGCCGTACGTGGCGTAGGCCGCGTCGTCGTCAAAGGTCTGGCCCGCGACGGGATACGGGTAGAAGTAGTCGTCGAAGTGCACGGCGTCCACGGGGTACTTCTCGACCGCGTCCAGCATCGCGTCCACGACGAAGCGGCGGACCTCCGGCAGGCCGGGATTGTAGTAGAGCTTGCCGCCATAGGTGACGACCCAATCGGGGTGCAGCCGCGCCGGATGCGTCGGGATCAGCCGGCTGGGGTCCGTGTGGTTGGCGATCCGGTACGGGTTGCACCAGGCGTGCAGTTCCAGGCCGCGCGCGTGCGCCTCGGCCACCGCCGTGCCGAGCGGGTCCCAGCCGGGGTCCTGCCCCTGCGTTCCGGTGAGGACGGCGGACCACGGTTCGTGATCGGAAGGCCACAGGGCGTCGGCGGTCGGCCGGATCTGGAAGATCACGGTGTTGAGCCGTCGGCGAACGGCCGTGTCCAGGTGTGCGATCAGTTCGGCGCGCTGCTCGGCGGCGCTCAGGCCCGCCCGCGAGGGCCAGTCCCGGTTCGCCACCGTGGCCAGCCACATGCCCCGCAACTCCCGCCGCACCGGCACCGAGGCGACGGCGTCCGCCGCCGTCAGGGCGGTCAGCGCGAGAGCCGCCCCGAGCGTGAAACCGCGCCGCGACATACGTGAGATACGTCCCATAGGTTCCCCCCAAACACATGTGACACGGTGTTGACCGCATGAACAGGCGTTAACCCGGGCTCCACCTCACCCATGTCTACGGGGTAACGTGCGGATCCGGAAGCCCCCGGGAAGACACTGTGCCTGGCATCGGTGAGCCCGGAAGAAGAGCGAAAGGCACGAGGTGACGGACCCCTTGAGTGACATCCAACGCGTCGGCGTGGTGGGCTGCGGCCAGATGGGCGCCGGGATCGCGGAGGTCTGCGCCCGTGCGGGACTCGATGTGAAGGTGGCCGAGACCACTGGCGAGGCCCTGGAGTACGGGCGCACGCGACTGCTCAGCTCCCTCGCGAAGGCGGCCTCACGCGGAAAGATCACCGAGGAGGAGCTGGCCGAGACGCAGGAGCGCCTCACCTTCACCACGGACCTCGGGGAGTTCTCCGACCGCGACCTCGTCATCGAGGCGGTCGTCGAGAACGAGCAGGTGAAGACGGAGATCTTCCAGGTCCTCGACCAGGTCGTGACCCGGTCCGACGCGATCCTCGCCTCGAACACCTCCTCCATCCCGCTGGTGAAGCTGGCCGTGGCGACGTCCCGCCCGGACCACGTGGTCGGCATCCACTTCTTCAACCCGGCGCCGGTGCAGAAGCTCGTCGAGCTGATCCCCGCGCTCACCACCTCCGAGGGCACGATCAGCCGCGCCCAGGTCATGGTGGAGAAGATCCTCGGCAAGCACGCCATCCGCGCCCAGGACCGCTCGGGCTTCGTGGTGAACGCACTGCTGGTGCCGTACCTGCTCTCCTCCATCCGGATGTTCGAGTCGGGCATCGCCAGCCGCGAGGACATCGACAACGGCATGGAGCTCGGCTGCGCCCACCCGATGGGCCCGCTCAAGCTGGCCGACCTGATCGGCCTGGACACCATCGTCTCCATCGCGGACTCGATGTACGACGAGTACAAGGAGCCGCTGTACGCCGCTCCCCCGCTGCTGCAGCGGATGGTCGACGCGGGCCGGCTCGGCCGCAAGAGCGGTTCGGGCTTCTACACCTACGCCTGACCACGCTGCGTGACGCCCGAATGGGCCCGGTGTTCTTTCGAGCACCGGGCCCATCGCGTTCGCACGGGGAGCGCGCGGGTGACCCGCATATGCCGTTCGCACACGCTCCCTCCGCGCCCACCAGGCGAGTTGACTTCTGGTACGCACATCAAGGGATGTGCGCCCATGGAAGGGAGCCAACTCGTGACCACCGACCCGGAGAATCCCGTGGTCCCGGAAGAACTCGCTGAGTTACGACGGGTCTTCGAGGTCCAACTGGCCCGCATCGACGGTCAACTGGCGCTGCACACACACCGCGACGACCAGACCGTCAAGGATCAGGACGACCTCGGCACCCGGCTCAGCGCGCTCGAGAACACTCGCTGGCCGCTGCCCACGGTGGCCGCGCTGACCTCGGTCTGCGCACTGGCCGTCGTGGTGTGGCAGGCACTCGGCCACTAGCCCCGAAGGGCGCTAGCCGAGGCTGTGGTGGTGCAGGAGAAGTAGTGCGGCCGCCATGTTGGCGGCCGGGACCTCTCCGCGAGCGATCATGTCGGGGACGAGTTTGAGCGGGACCCATTCCCTGCGGTCCGACTCGAAATCGTCCTGGGGGTGGCCGATGTACGTTCCCTCGTCGGTCCAGTAGATGTGGTGCCGGGCGTCGGTCAGGCCGTTGGACGGTTCGACGCTCATCAGGTGCCGCAGCGGTCCCGGCCGCCAGCCGGTCTCCTCCTCCAGTTCCCTCGCCGCCGCGTACGCGATGTCCTCGCCGTCCTCGACGACACCCGCGGCGAGTTCCCAGCCCCAGCTGTCGGTGATGAAGCGGTGCCGCCACAGCAGGAGCACTTCGTGCGCCTCGTTGACGATCGTGGCCACGGCCACGGCGCGCAGGCGTATCACGAAGTGGTCGAGGTGCCGACCGTCCGGCAGAGCGACGTCTGCCAGGTTGACGCTGAACCATCGGTTTGCATACACAGTTTGTTCGTTCTGTTTCGTCCACTGCACGGTTCTGCCACCTTCCGCCGAGTTGCTGGCAATATCGCAGCAGTGGCGTTCGCGGGCTCCCCGCGCAAAGGCTCACAGTGGTACGCGCAGCGCTCCATCGATGAGTTCGGCGGCCTCGGCCGTACCTGCGCATCCGCTGCGCACCAGGTGCTCGCGGACGGCCCGGAGTCTGTCGCGAAGGCGCTGAGACTCCATGCCCCGAGCGGTCTCGGCCATTTCCACGGCGGTGGCCACGGCCTGCTCCGCGTTCCCCTGTCTGAGCTGGATCTGGCTGAGCACGGCGAGCCGGTGCACACGCCCCCGATCGTGCGCCGGGGTGTGCACCGCCTCCTGCGCGTGCTCCTTGGCGGCGGCGTAGTCCCCGAGGCTCAACAGGGCCTCCGCCACCTGTACGTTGACGAATCCAGGCTGCACGTAACCGGTCTCGTCCGGCTCGTGCCCACGCCGGATGCGATCGGCGGCGGACTCCGCACGCCGGATGCACTCCAGGGCGCTCGTACCGTCACCGAGGTGTGCGTACGCCTTCGCCTGCATCGCGTACAGATCCGACGCGAGCGCGGGCGAGATGTGCCGCCCGGCGGCGCGCAGCGCGGCCTCCGCGAAGGCGACCGCCTGCCGGTGATCGCGCATGTGCAGCGACTGGTTGACGAGCAGCGCGATGACATACGCCCCAAGTCCCCTGTCGGCACTGGCCTTCGCGAGCCGCAGCGCCTGATGGAAGTAGCGCTGCGCGAGTCCGTGTGCGTCCGAGTCGTACGCGCAGATGCCCGCGATGGCCACCAGGCCGCCGGTGGCGCGGTGCAGTTGGCGCCCGGTGTCGTCCGTGTAGCTGCCGCGCAGCAGTGGCGCCGCCTCGGTGTTGAGGAAGCCGACGATGCGGCTGCGCGTCGCGATGCCGCCCGCCTTGCGGTACATCTGCTCGTAGTGGGCGCGGGCCGAGCGCATCATCTCCAGGTCGGCGACGCTGACCGGGTGGCGGCCGCCGCGCGAGACGTCGGTGTCCTCGGGCGGGTTCTCCCACTCCCACACCGGCATCACGGCCGGGGTGCCGGTGACGGCGGGCGCGTCCAGGATGTGCCGGCGCTGCTGCTGGTCGGAGCGCCACAGAGCGGTGGCCCGCTCCACGAAGCCGGACAGCGTCGTCACATGCGCGGCGGCCGGCTCGCAGGAGACGCCGAGGCCGATGTCGTCGAGGGTGACGTGCCGGTGCAGCCGTGCCGCCAGTACCTCGCAGATCAGATCGGGCACCTGGCCGCGCGGCCGCTGGCCCTTCAGCCAGCGGGCGACCGCGGTGTGTTCGTAGCGGAGGGCCAGGCCGCGCGCCTTGCCCTCCTGATTCACATGGGCCGCGAGTCCCGCATGGGAGATCCCGGCCTCGTCGAGAATCGCGTCGAGCAGGGTGTTGGGCTGCATCGAGAGCCTCCGTTGCCCGCCATTGGCTCGGTGGCGCCAGCCTAGTCGAGCCGCGTTCACACGGGGTGTGATCGGAATGCCCAAGTCCGTGGCGTGTGCGCGCTGTTGTGGCGGATTGGGACCCGGTTGACTGAATTGCCTCGCAAGAGGCCGGCCGGGCCGCCGGCTCCCCCTCGTACAGCGCGGCGGCCCGAAACCCGTGTCGTCCGCCCGCTCGCCTGCCCGACCCACTCCGCGACGGGCGGACGACGCGGCCCCGGCCTCGTACGGTCGTGAACGGTCGGCGTGCGGTCGTGAACAGGCGGGATTTCAGAGCACCTTGTGGGCCGTGCGCACGGCGGACCCGGAGTGCTGGGCGGGCACCCGGCTCCGGTCGTTGCGCAGCACGAGCAGCGCGGCGTCGTCGTCGAGCGGGCCGCCGGCGTGGCACAGGAGCCGACTGTAGACGGCGTGGATGACGGCCTGGGGCGTGATCGGGCCCCGGCGCACCGCCCCGTCGAGCGTGGACCGCAGCGGGAAGAACCGGCCGTGGTGGTCGCGGGCGTCCTCGAGGCCGTCGGTGTGCAGCAGCAGCCCCTCGCCGGGCCGGATCCGCCCGCAGCGCACAGGGGGCAGCTCGGCGGGCAGCGGGAACGGGCCGAGCGGAGGCATCGGATCGCCGCCGCTCATCGGCTCCACGCAGCACTCGGCGCCGGGGCGCAGCAGATACGGCCAGGGGTGGCCGCAGTTGAGGGCGTGCACCGCGCCGTCCTGCCGGATCTCCAGGAGCAGCAGCGTCACGAACTCCTCGGAGAGGGGGTGCTCCGGCTCCCCGCCGCCGGCGGAGGGGTGCTCGTAGCGGGCGCGCTGGCGCAGGTAGCGGGCGTGCGCGCGCTCCAACCTCCGTAACACAGGGCCGAGTTCGTCCTCGTCGTGCGCGGCCTCGCGGAAGCTGCCGAGGACGGCGCCAACGGTGCCGAGCGCGGCGATCCCGTGCCCACGTACGTCGCCCATGACCACACGGACGCCGTGATCGGTGGCGACGACGTCGTACAGATCGCCGCCGACGCTGGCGCCGCGGTCCGCGGAGAGCTGTCCCGCGGCGAGCGCAAGCCCGTCGAGCCGGGGCGGCAGCGGGCGCAGCAGCGCGGACTGCGCGGCGTCCGCGACGGCCCGCGCCTCGCTCAACTCCCGCATCAGGGTGTGGCGTACACGCAATATCAGCCCGGTGCCGACGGCGAAGAACACGGCGCCGGTCGCGATCCGCGCACCCGGCCCGTCCAACTGCGCGAGCGGACAGACGATTTTGTACGTCATCGCGACCGCGCCCCACGCGGTCGGCAGCCCCAGCATCAACATACGCCGGGAGCGCCTGGGTTCGAGTCCGGTGGGTGCCCTGGTCTTGATACGAATCATGCCGACGGCTCCCTAGGCCCACTGCAGCGCGCTCGCCGGTCGGCCCGGCGGCCGCAATGATTCTGTCGACCGCCTGCCCGCTCGGGGCCGGATCATCGAGAATCCTCACTCGAATGAGTGAGGGGTGCACCCGGTCTCCCGGATGCACCCCTCACGTGCGGCTACGCGCGCTGTCACGCGCCGGCGTTGTTACGCGCCGCGCAGCACCGCGCCCGTGCGCTCGGCGGCGAGCGCCACCGCGGCGTCGCGCGCGGCCGACGCCTCGTCGGCCTTCAGCGTGCGGTCACCGGCCCGGAAGCCCAGCGCGTAGGCGAGCGACTTCTTGTCGTCGCCGAGCTGCTCCGCGTTCTCGTAGACGTCGAACAGGCGGATGGACTCGAGGAGTTCACCGGCGCCCTCGCGCAGCGCCTGCTCGACCTCGGCGGCCGGCACCGTCCTGTCCACGATCAGCGCGACGTCCTGCGTGGCGACGGGGAACGTGGAGATCCGCGGCGCCTCGAGCGGTCCGGTGCCGGCCTGCTCCAGGGCGTCGAGGTCCAGCTCCATCGCGCAGGTGCGCTCGGGCAGGTTCAGCGCCTTGACGACGCGCGGGTGCAGCTCACCGGCGTGGCCGATCAGCTGGTCGCCCGCGTACAGGGCGGCGCAGCGGCCCGGGTGCCACGGCTCGTGCCGGTCGGCGCGGACGGTCAGCTCCGCGTGCGCCTCGCGGGCGAGGATGCGCGCGGCCTCGATGGCGTCGGCCCAGTCGGCCGGGCGGCCCTTGCCCCACCAGCCGGCCTGCTCGCGGGCGCCCGCGAGGACGACGGCGGCACGGCGCGGCTGCGCGGGCAGCGCGGCGTTCAGGCCGGCGATCTCCTCGTCGGTCGGACGGCGGTCGACGGGGAGCCGGACCGGGGCGATCTCCTCGCCGGTCGGCCGGAACACCAGACCGGTCTCGAAGAGCGCCAGGTCGTGGCTGCCCCGGCCGTCGTTGCGGCGCAGCGCCGAGAGCAGCCCGGGCAGCAACGTCGTACGGAGCGCGGGCTCCTCGTCGTTGAGCGGGTTGATCAGCTTGACGACCTTGCGGCGGGCGTCGTCCGCCGCCAGGCCGAGCTGGTCGAAGACGCCTTCGCCCAGGAACGGGTAGTTGAGCGCCTCGACGTACCCGGCGCCGGCCAGGGCGCGCCCGACGCGGCGGTGCAGGCGCTGCCGCGCGGTCAGGCCGCGGCCCGCCGGGGGCTTCGGCAGCGTGGAGGGCAGGTTCTCGTAGCCCTCCAGGCGGATGACCTCTTCGGCGAGGTCGTTCGGGTCCACGAGGTCGGGGCGCCAGGACGGCACGGTGACCGTCAGGACGTCCTGACCGTACGCGTCGCAGCCGACCGCCTGGAGGCGGCGCACCACGGTCTCGCGGCCGTACGCCACGCCCGCCACCTTGTCCGGGTGGTCGGCCGGGACGGTGATGGTGTGCGGCCCGGACGGGGCGACGACCTCGGTGACGCCGGGCTCCGCCTTGCCGCCCGCGAGCAGCGCGAGCAGGTCGACGGCGCGCTGGGCGGCGGCCGACGCGGCCTGCGGGTCGACGCCGCGCTCGAAGCGCTTGGACGCCTCGGAGGACAGCTTGTGGCGGCGCGCGGTGCGGGCGATGGAGACGGCGTCGAAGTGCGCGGCCTCGATGACGACATCGGTGGTACCGGTGTCCTCCGCGTGATCCGCGATCTCCGTGTTGGCGCCGCCCATCACACCGGCGAGGCCGATGGGGCCGCGGTCGTCCGTGATGACCAGGTCCTCGGCGTCCAGCTTGCGCTTGGTGCCGTCGAGGGTGACGAGCTGCTCACCCTGCTCGGCGCGGCGGACGCCGATCGCGCCCTGGACCAGAGAGCGGTCGTAGGCGTGCAGCGGCTGGCCGAGCTCCATCATCACGTAGTTCGTGACGTCGACCGCGAGCGAGATCGGGCGCATGCCGACCTTCTGCAGGCGGCGCTGCAGCCAGATCGGCGAGCGGGCCTCGGGGGACAGGCCGCCGATCGTGCGCGCGGTGAAGCGGTCGCAGCCGCGGCGGTCGGTGATCCGCACCGGGTAGCCGTCGGCGTTCGGCGTCGGCACGTCGAGGAGGGCCGGGTCGCGCAGCGGCAGACCGTAGGCGATGGCGGCCTCGCGGGCGACGCCGCGGATGGACAGGCAGTCGCCGCGGTTGGCGGTCACCGCGATGTCCAGCACCTCGTCGACCAGTTCGAGCAGCTCGATGGCGTCGGTGCCGACCTCGTGCTCCGGCGGCAGCACGATGATGCCGCCGCTGCCGTCGTCGCCCATGCCCAGCTCGTCGCCGGAGCAGATCATGCCGTGCGAGGTCTTGCCGTACGTCTTGCGCGCGGCGATCGCGAAGTCGCCGGGCAGCACGGCGCCCGGCAGGACCACGACGACCTTGTCGCCGACGGCGAAGTTCCGGGCGCCGCAGACGATCTCCTGCGGCTCACCGGTGCCGTTGGCCTGCCCGACATTGACGGTGCAGAAGCGGATGGGCTTCTTGAAGCCCTCCAGCTCCTCGATGGTCAGCACCTGACCGACGACGAGGGGGCCCTTGAGGCCTGCGCCGAGCTGCTCGACCGTCTCGACCTCGAGGCCTGCGGAGACGAGCTTGGCCTGCACGTCGCGGCCGGTCTCGGTGGCGGGGAGGTCGACGTACTCCCGCAGCCAGGAAAGCGGGATACGCATCAGATCTCCATCCCGAAGGGCCGGGTGAACCGGACGTCACCCTCGACCATGTCTCGCATGTCTTCGACGTTGTGGCGGAACATCAGCATCCGTTCGATGCCGAACCCGAAGGCGAATCCGCTGTACTTCTCGGGGTCCACACCACAGGCGACGAGCACCTTCGGGTTGACCATGCCGCAGCCGCCCAGCTCGATCCAGCCCTCGGACGAGCAGGTGCGGCACGGGCGGTCGGCGTTGCCGACGGACTCGCCGCGGCACACGTAGCAGACCATGTCCATCTCGGCGGACGGCTCGGTGAACGGGAAGAAGTTCGGGCGCAGCCGCGTCTTCATGCCGGGGCCGAACAGCGCCTGGACCATGTGGTCGAGGGTGCCCTTGAGGTCCGCCATGGTCAGGCCCTCGTCGATGGCGAGCAGCTCGACCTGGTTGAAGACGGGGGTGTGCGTGGCGTCCAGCTCGTCGGCGCGGTACACGCGGCCGGGGCAGATCACGTAGACCGGGGGCTCGCGGTCGAGCATCGAGCGGATCTGCACGGGCGAGGTGTGCGTGCGCAGCACGAGACCCGCGTCGTCCGCCCCCTGGGTCGCCTGGGCACCCTCGACGAAGAAGGTGTCCTGAGTACCGCGGGCGGGGTGGTCAGGGCCGATGTTCAGCGCGTCGAAGTTGAACCACTCGGCCTCGATCTCCGGGCCCTCGGCGACCTCGTAGCCCATGGCCACGAAGACGTCCTCGATGCGCTCGGAGAGCGTGGTCAGCGGGTGCCGGGCGCCGGTCTGCGCGCGGTCGTGGGGCAGCGTGACGTCCACGGCCTCCTCGACCAGGACGCGGGCGTCGCGCTCGGCCTCCAGCTCGGCCTGGCGGGCGGCGAGGCCCCGGCCGACGGCGGCGCGGGCCTGCCCGACGAGCTTGCCCGCCGCGGCCTTGGCCTGCGGCGGCAGCGCGCCGATCTCGCGGTTGGCGAGCGACAGCGGCGAGGTGCCGCCGGCGTGCGCGGTCTTGGCCTCCGCAAGCGCTTCGAGCGAGTCCGCGGCGGCGAAGGCGGCGAGCGCCTCCGCCTGCACGCGCTCGATCTCTTCCGGTTTCAGTGCCTCGACCTCGACAGGGTCGTACGACTTGTTCGGTGCCGACATCTCTTCCCGTGCTTCCGATTGGCGTGGCTGATGGTCCCGCAGACGCGTTCGACGGCCGTCGAGTGGCGGGGACGCAAACGTGCCAAAGGACGAGTCTAACGGGGGTGAGGTGGGTGTTCCGCCCGTGGTGCCTGCGCTCGTCCGCTGGGGATCAGCTGGTGAGATACGCCGGCGTCGCCACGGGCAACGTAAATCGGAACTCGGCGCCGCCACCGGGCGCCCGGCCGACGGTGATCGTCCCGCCGTGGGCCTCGACGATGCCCTTGACGATGTAGAGCCCGAGGCCCGTCCCGCCGCGCTTGCTGCCCCGCCAGAAGCGGGTGAAGACGCGGTTCATGGACTCCTCCGGGATGCCGGGGCCCTCGTCGGACACGGTGACCGATGTGCCGGTGGGCGTGGTGGGCTCTACGTCAATGGTGACGGTTCCCTCGCCGTGGCGCACGGCGTTTTCCAGCAGGTTGCTCAGGACCTGGTCGACCTTGTCCGGGTCGGCCCACGGGTCGGGCAGCGGATGCTTGACGCGCAGCAGGAACCGGTCGGCCGACTGGCCCGCGGCGACGTGCGCCTGGATGTGCCGGGAGACGGCGGCCGCGACGTCGACGGGCTGGCGCCGCAGTTCGAGCCGGCCGGAGTCGATCCGGGAGATGTCGAGCAGCTCGGTGATCAGCCGCGTGACGCGGTTGGCGTCGGCGTCGACCGTCTCCAGCATCAGCCGCTTCTGCTCGTCCGTGAACCGCTCCCACTTGGCGAGCAGCGTCGCGGTGAAGCCCTTGACCGAGGTCAGCGGGGAGCGCAGCTCGTGGGCGACGGTGGCGATCAGCTCGGCGTGGCTCCGTTCGGTACGCCGCCGGGCCTCGGTGTCCCGGAGCGACACGACGACGCGGCGCACCGGGCCCGTCGGCCGGATCCGTACGTAACGCGCGGTGACCAGGACCTCCCGGCCGCCGGGCAGTAACAGGTTCCGCTCGGGCTGCCCGACCCTCGTCGCGAGCCCGCCGTACGGGTCGGTGAGCTGCCACCAGCGCCGGCCTTCGAGGTCCTCCAGCGGAAGGACGCGCTCGAGCGGGGCGTCCAGGGCGGTGTCCGCCCGGACCGCGGTGACGCGCTCCGCGGCGGCGTTGAAGCAGATGACGCGGCCCTGCTCGTCCGCGACGACGAGTCCGTCGGGCAGGTCGTCGGGGTGGATACCGAGAGCGGCGAGCTCGTCGGGCCCGGCCGCGTCGGGACCGGCCAGTCCCCGCGAGCCGCTGCCATTGACGACACTCATCTCCCGCGCTCCCCCTCCCGGCGGTCGATCCGGAAAAGTCACCCTACTAGTCGGCAGTGACGGAGCGGCACCCTCCGGGGGCACGCTGCGCACGCGCGGAGGCGTACAGGCACACGGCGGCGGCCGTCGCGAGGTTGAGGCTCTCGGCCTTGCCGTGGATGGGCACGCGCACGACGGCGTCGGCGAGTGCGCGGGTCTCCTCCGGCAGGCCCCAGGCCTCGTTGCCGAACACCCAGGCGGTCGCGGCGCCCATGGTCCCCTGGTCCAGCTCGCCGTCGAGGTCGTCCTCGCCCGCTCCGTCGGCGGCGAGGATCCGCACGCCCGCCTCCTTGAGCCCGGCGACGGCCTCCTCGACGGGTACGCCGACGGCGACGGGCAGATGGAACAGGGATCCGACAGAAGCCCGCACGGCCTTGGGGTTATACAGATCCACGGAGGCGTCGGTCAGCACGACGGCCTCGGCGCCGGCGGCATCGGCGCAGCGGAGCACGGTCCCGGCGTTCCCGGGGTCGCGCACATGCGCGAGGACGGCGACGAGCTTGGGCCGCGCGGCGAGGATCTCCTCGAACGGTGTGTCCAGGAACCGGCACACGCCCACGAGGCCCTGCGGGGTGACGGTGGTGGAGATGTCACCGATGACGTCCTCTTCGGCGAGGTGCACACGGGCGCCCGCGTCCCTGGCCTCCCCGACGATGTCGGCGTAGCGCTCGGCGGCGTCGACGGTCGCGAACATCTCGACGAGCCCGCCGTGCGCGGCGGCCTCCCGCACGGCCTGCGGCCCCTCGGCGAGGAACAGCCGCTCCTTCCCCCGGAAGTTCCGCTTGGCGAGCCGCCGCGCGGCGACCACGCGGGGCGACTTGGAGGAGATCAACTCGGGCGTTGCGACCATGCGCCTAACTTTCGGGAGGGTGACGGGCTTGGGGCCTGATCAATGGTTGCGCTGCACCGTGCCGACTCGCCGCACCGGGGCCTGCGCCCAACGTCCTGGTTGCGCCGCACCGGGGTGCCGCCTTGCCCACCCTGCCGCCCAAGGCGGCAGATTGCCCATGGCGGCGGGGCACATTCAAGCCCCGCCGGCGATTGAGGCGCGGGGTCCGGGGCAGAGCCCCGCGCGGTGCGGCATGCGATGACGGCCCCGAACAACGTGGGACCCGCAAGCCAACCGGCTTGCGGGTCCCACGTCACATGCAGCTCAGCGGAGCGTTCACGCAGCCTTGGGCGCGTTGACGTCCGACGGCAGCGCCTTCTGCGCGACCTCGACGAGCGCGGCGAACGCGTTGCTGTCGTTCACGGCCAGCTCGGCCAGGATCTTGCGGTCCACCTCGATGTTGGCGGCCTTCAGACCCTGGATGAGGCGGTTGTACGTCATGCCGTTCTGGCGGGCAGCGGCGTTGATGCGCTGGATCCACAGCTGACGGAAGTCGCCCTTGCGCTTCTTGCGGTCGTTGTAGTTGTAGACCAGGGAGTGGGTGACCTGCTCCTTGGCCTTGCGGTACAGACGCGAACGCTGACCGCGGTAGCCGCTGGCCTGCTCGAGGATCGCCCGACGCTTCTTGTGCGCGTTCACCGCGCGCTTGACGCGTGCCACTGTTAACTCCTTGTAGCGGGGCCGGGGTTGTTGTCACCCGGCCCAAATTCGAATGGGTCCCGGTCTAGCCGACGTACAGGGCGTGGAAACGCCCGTACATCACTTGCCGAGAAGCTTCTTGATCTTCGCGGCGTCGCCCGGGGCCATCTCGGCGTTGCCGGTGAGGCGACGCGTCACGCGGGACGACTTGTGCTCGAGCAGGTGGCGCTTGCCGGCGCGCTCGCGCATGACCTTGCCGGAGCCGGTGATCTTGAAGCGCTTGCTGGCACCGCTGTGCGACTTGTTCTTCGGCATAGCGCCGTTCTCTCCTCGTCAGTGGCATTCCCAGCCGGTTCGTGCAGGGCGCGAACCGGCCGTGGTGGAACGTCAGTTGTGTCAGTTGGTATCCGTGACGCACAGGCTGTGCGCCGCACGGATCATGCCTCGGCCGGAGCCTCGACGGGGGTCTCGGCGGCCTCGGCGGTCTCGTCGAGCTCGACCTCGTCGTCCTCGCCCTCAGCCGCGTTCTGCGACTTGCCCGGGTTGGCCTTGGCGTCGGCCTTGCGGGCGGCCTGCGCCTCGCGGGCCTCGGCCATCGCCTCGGTCTTCTTCTTGTGCGGACCGAGGACCATGATCATGTTTCGGCCGTCCTGCTTCGGGTTCGACTCGATGAACCCGAGGTCCTGGACGTCGTTCGCGAGCCGCTGCAGCAGCCGGAAGCCGAGCTCCGGACGGGACTGCTCGCGACCACGGAACATGATCGTGATCTTGACCTTGTCGCCCTGCTTGAGGAACCGGACGACGTGACCCTTCTTGGTGTCATAGTCGTGCGGGTCGATCTTCGGCCGGAGCTTCATCTCCTTGATGACCGTGTGCGCCTGGTTCTTGCGCGCCTCACGGGCCTTCATGGCCGACTCGTACTTGAACTTCCCGTAGTCCATGAGCTTGCATACGGGCGGACGGGCGTTCGCCGCCACCTCGACCAGGTCGAGGTCGTACTCCTGAGCAAGCTCAAGGGCCTTGGCAAGCGGAACAATCCCGACCTGCTCGCCGCTTGGACCGACAAGTCGCACTTCGGGAACGCGAATCCGGTCGTTGATGCGGGGCTCGGCGCTGATGGATCCTCCTCGGTAGCACCACACGACGGCCTGGCGGACCGCCGCGTACGTTTGTGACGTAAGTACCAACCGCGCCGAAACACAGAAAATGCCCCGGACGGTACACAGGCGGGGCTCCAAGGAATACCGGAGCACCACCACGGTGAACCGCGGGGCGCAGACTCGGACGGCTCCGTCGTCCGTACGGAACGACGGGGACCGTCTGACCGGTGACCCACCGCCCTGGTCGGACGGTCAGGTGGGAGATCGGAGCCTCCACTTGTGGGCCGGTCACGTCATCCGCGAGAACATCGAGGACGTGTGTCCGGCCGGTCGTTACACAAGGTTAGCAGGACTTGGGGGGTGCGCCCAATCGGGTGCGCGCGACATATCGTGGGGCCCATGAGTGACGCGACCCCCGCAACCGACAACCCCGGCGCCCCTGACTTCGAAGCGCTGACCCGAGACATCGCCGAGGTGCCCGCCGTAGAAGTCATCGTGACGGTCGCGGTGAACCTGATGAGCGCCGCCGCGGTGAAGCTCGGCCTCACCGAGGAGGGCGACGCCCACAAGGACCTCGACGAGGCGCGGAAGCTGATCCACGCCCTGGCCGGCCTGCTCGACGGCAGCGCCACGGAAATCAGCTCCTTCCACGCCGCTCCCCTCAAGGACGGCCTGAAGTCGCTGCAGCTCGCGTTCCGCGAGGCCTCCGTCGTGCCGGACGAGCCGGGCAAGGGCCCGGGCGAGAAGTACACGGGCCCTGTGTACGGCTGAGAATCAAATCAACGGGCTACGTACTACGTACGTAGCCGACGACATCACTGACGTACGTACAGGGGCTCGCCCGGTGGCGTCGCCTCGGTCGGCAGGAGTGCCAGATCGAGGCCACGCACCAGGCGGGCCCTCAGTGTTTCGTCGGCGGCGATGCGGCCGGCGAGGGCCTGGGCCGTGGCCTGGACGTCGGCGCCCGCGTCGAGGACCAGGGCCAGGGTGCCGTCCGCCTGGCCGGGACCCAGGTAGGCGCGGGCCACGGAGGGCTCGGCGGCGACCGCCGCGCGCGCCGCGTCCCTGACGGCCGGGTCGGCGAGCGGGTCGGCGTCGGTGCGGCCCTCCGCGAGGGCGTACAGGGCCGGGCCCGTCAGCTCGTACGGGACGGGACCCGCGACGTCGAGGACGACGGTGTCGGCCTTCTCGTGGGCCGCGGCCTGGAGCGCCTGGTGCAGCGGGACGGCCACCGGGCGGGCCTCGGGGTCCCACAGGGCGAGCGACTGGGTGGACGTGAAGGCGGGGAGCGCGGTGCGCTCGCCTGCCTTCAGTGTCGGGACCGCCATGTCCGACGTCTTCTCGCGGCGCAGGCCCTTCTCGTCCTCCTCGACCTCGCCGAGCACGGCGACCACGGGGACGAGCAGCCGGGTGCCCTTGAGCGCCGCCAGGACCGGGCCGTGGGCCGTGCGGTCCTTCGACCAGGCGGCCAGGGCCTCGGTCAGGTGCGGGTCCGCCGTACCGTCGTCGTCGGAGAAGCCGGGGTCGGGAATGTTCTTGTTCGCCACGTTCACCGAGCCTACCGAGCGGCCGGGGACGGATTCTCAGCGGACCCTGCGACGGGACCCATGGTCCGCACAGGGCGGCGACGGAGCATCGCGGCATGTCCCGCCGAACGAGAAGACGCGGCTTCGCCGCCACCGCCGTCGTACTCGCCGCCGCCGTCGGCGGCACTACGGTCTACACACAGACGAGGCCGCACGACGCCACCGCCCTCGTCTCGCACACCGCCTCCGCACAGAGGAGTCCCACGCCCGTGGACACCGTGGACAAGGACGCCGAGCTGGCCACGGCCGTGAAGGCGGCCGCTCAGGGGCACGACGGCGAGGTCTCCGTCGCCGTGTACGACGAGACGAGCGGGAACGGCGCCTCGTACGCGTCGGGGGACGGGACGTACGACACCGCGAGCATCGTGAAGGTCGACGTGCTCGCCGCCTTGCTGCTGCAGGCGCAGGACGCGGGACGGACGCTGACCGCGCAGGAGCGGACGTACGCCACCGCGATGATCGAGAACAGTGACAACGCCGCGGCGACCGCGCTGTGGGACGAGATCGGGCAGGCCGAGGGGCTCGACGCGGCGAACGAGCGGATGGGCCTGACGGACACCAGCGGCGGGGACGGAGCGTTGTGGGGTCTCACGCAGACGACCGCCGACGATCAACTCGCCCTGCTCAAGCAGGCGTTCGGGGTCGGTGACGATCTCGTGCTGAGCGCGGACTCGCAGGCGTACGTCCAAAAACTCATGGGGAACGTGGAGAGCGACCAGGTTTGGGGCGTGTCCGCGGCCGGGGGCGGGGATGCCGCGCTGAAGAACGGGTGGCTGCAGCGCAGCACGACCGGGCTGTGGGACATCAACAGCGTCGGGCGGGTCACCGTCGACGGGCAGCGGTACCTGGTCGCCGTGGTGTCCAACGGCAGCGCCGCCAAGGACGCCGGCATCGAGCTCGTCGAGAACGTGGCGAAGGCCGCCGTTCCGGTGGTCAGCGGCGACGCGTGAGGCGGTGGCCGCGCCACAGGTAGCCGGCCGCGCCGAGCAGCAGCACCCCGACGGTGCCGGCGAGCACTCCCGCCCAGGTGGCCAGGGAGCCGCCGGAGTCGTCGTCGGGTCCTGGGCCGAAGTACTTGTGGCCGTACGAGGCCGGGGCCAGGCGCTGCGGCTTCAGTTTCGCGCCCGCGGTGATCGCGGCGGCCGGGTCGACGAGGCCGAAGCCGCGGGAGTCGTCACGGCCGCCGGAGGGCGGGTCTTCGGCCGTGTCCTCCATGAGCTTCTTGATCTGCGCGGGACTCAGGCCGGGGTGGGCGCCCCGGGCCAGGGCGACGGCGCCGGACACGAACGCGGAGGCTGCGCTCGTCCCCCACGCCGAGTAGTACTTGCGGTCGGGGTCGGCCGTGACGATGCCGCGGCCCGGGGCGGCGACGGAGGCGTACCAGCGGCGGGTGGAGAACGAGGCGCGGGTGCCGGTCGAGTCGACGGCCGTGGCGGTGATGACGCCGGGGTACGCGGCCGGGTAGGAGGCTCGGTCGCCCTGCTCGCCGCCGTTGCCCGCGGAGGCGACGACGGAGACGCCCTTCTTCAGCGCGTACTGGACGGCCGCGTCCTCGCTCGCCTCGGGGTGGGCGGTGTTCGAGTCGTCGCCGAGGGACAGGTTGATGACGTCGGCGCCGTGGTCGGTGGCCCAGCGGATGCCGTCGGCCAGGGCGTTGCCGCGGGTCTCGCGGGCCTTCGCGCGGGACGGGTCGCCGTCCTCCAGGATCACCCGGACCGGCAGGATCTTCGCCTGCGGGGCCACGCCCATGACACCGTCGCCGTCGTCCTTGCCGTGCCCGTGGCCCACGATGATGCCGGCGATGGCGGTGCCGTGCCGGGCCCAGGGGCGGTCGCCGCGCTCGGCGCCGAAGCCGATGAGGTCCTTGCCGGGCAGCACGCTGCCCTTGAGGTCCGGGTGCTCGTCGTCGACGCCCGTGTCCAGGACGGCGACCGTGACGCCCTTGCCGCGCGTCGTCTTCCAGGCCTCGTCGGTGTGCAGCGCGGTGAGGCCCCACTGCTGGGCGCGGACCGAGTCGGCGTGGGCGACGGTGGCGGGGAGCAGCGCGAGGAGGGCCGCGGTGCCGGCCGCGGCGATCGTGTGGTGACGCTTCATGGCTGCTACTGCTCCGTGTCCCGGTCCGCGGTCTTCTTGACCGTCTTGCGCAGGTCGCGTTCGATCCGGTCGGCGACGCCCTGCGCGTCGTGGCCGAGTCCCGCTTGGGCGGGGGCGCTGGTGGCACCGGACTTCATGGCGTCGGCGGCCGGTTGCGGCTCGCTGACGGTGCGGCCGTCGGCGAAGCCGGAGACCGCGTAAACGACGACGGGGGCGTCGGTCAGGATGTTGATCGCCCAGGAGGCGCGCTGGCGGTCGCCGAACCCGGCGGCCAGGGTGTCCTTGGCGGCGTAGGGCCGGGGCATGAGGTCGTCGCGCCGGTCCAGGCCCTGCTCCATGAAGCGGGAGCGCAGCGCCTGCGTGGCCTCCGCGTCGGCCTTGGTGAACATCAGGCCGACCGTGGTGACGCTGCTCTGTGTGGCGTCGGTGTACGTGGCGCGCAGCAGACGCAGGCAGCCGGCCGAGCGCAGCGCCTTGTGCAGCAGCGGGTCGAAGGCGTTGGCACAGGTCGCGTCGGGGGCGACCGCTATCCGCGTCCAGGTGCGGTCGGCCCGGCCGGGGCCCGCGCCTTCGCCCTTGAGCGTGCGCGGGAACAGCTGGTCGACGGGGACACCGTGCCAGAGCTGGCCCGCCTCGCGGTACGCGGTCTGCACGGACGGCGGGCCGCTGTCGTCGCCGGTGAGCAGGGTGCCGGTCGTGGCGCCGCCGAGCAGGCCGAGACCGAGCACGAGGCAGGCCGCGATGGCCGCGGTCCGCGGTGTGAGGCGGGGGCCGACGGGGCGCAGGAGCGTGGTGCTGTCGTCGTAGTGGTCCGGACGCGCGAGCCGTACGAAGGGCCGGCCGGCGGTTTCGGGGCGCGGCGTCAGGTCGACCGCGCCGACGGGACGCCGCGGCGGCTGAGGCGGAGGCGGAGGTATGGGCGGCACCCCCGCCGCGCCGGGCGCCGGAGACGATGCCGCGGGCGGTGCCGCAGGCGCGGGGGGCGTGACGGGCGGCGCCGCGGGCGCGGGCGGCACGGGGCGCAGCCGGGTGGTGGACTCGGCGGGGGCTTCCTTCGACGCACCGGGGGCGACGGGCGGAAGCGGTGCGCCGGGCACCGGTTCGGAAGCGGACGACGGACCGGGGGCTCCGTCGGAGACAGGACGTGGGGCGGGCGCCTGAGCAGAAACGGACGACGCACCAGGAGCCCCAGCAGAAACAGACCGCGAGCCGGACGCCTGAGCGGGAGCAGGCGGCGCACCAGGAGCCCCAGCAGAGACAGACAGCGAGCCAGAGGCCTGAGCGGGAGCGGGCGGCGCACCGGGAGTCCCTGCAGAAACAGACCGCGAGCCAGGCGCCTGAGCGGAAACGGACGACCCACCAGGAGCCCCAGCAGAGACAGACCGCGAGCCAGAGGCCTGAGCGGGAGCAGGCGGCGCACCGGGAGTCCCGGCAGAGGCAGGACGTGGGGCGGGCGCCTCAGCGGGAGCGGGGCGTTGTGCAGGTGGGGTTTCGGGGGGAAGGGGGATGCCGGAGCTCTTCGTCTGAGGGTGCCGGGGGCCGTCGTCCGGGGTTCGCGGCGAAGCCGTCGGCTTCTCCCCCTTGTTGGCCGGCGGCGGGCCGTCGGGCAGGCGGGAGGACGCGCTCGGCGGCGGCGGGGACGCGGGGGACGAAGACGACGAAGTCCGGGGCGACGGAGTGGCCGAGGGCGGCGAAGGCGTCCGGGGCGACGGGGCGGCCGGGGCCGGCCGCGGAGGTGTGGGGGGCAACGGTGGGGCCGTGGGGGGAAGTTCGGTGGAGGGGGGCGGCGTCGTGGGGCGCGGAGGGACGCGTCGGGCTTCCGTGCTCATGCCTCCCCCGTCTCCTCAAGCCAACGTGCGCGTCACTCTAACGGGCCCGACCAGGTCAACGCGTACTCCGCACACGGGATCGACCGATCCATCACCATCCGTCCCCCTACCCTGCGGTAATCCTGTCTGGCAGGCTTCGGCCATGACACCGCGCGCCGCCGATCGGGCCCGGTACGACCGGGCCACCGCTCATCTCGACGCCCCACTGGCGATCGTGGACCTGGACGCGTTCGACGCCAACGCCGACGACCTGGTGCGCCGGGCCGCCGGAAAGCCGATCCGCGTCGCCAGCAAGTCCGTGCGCTCCCGCGCCCTGTTGGAACGGGTGCTCGCGAGGCCGGGCTTCGCCGGGATCATGTCGTTCACCCTCGCCGAGTCGCTGTGGCTCGCGCGGTCCGGGTTCGACGACGTACTCCTCGCCTACCCCTCCGCCGACCGCTCCGGCTTCGCGGAGCTCGCGCACGACCCGAAGCTGGCGGCGGCCGTGACCGTGATGGTCGACGATCCGGCGCAGCTCAGGCTGATCGACGGCGCGCGGGACGGGGGCCGCGAGGAGATCCGGGTCTGCGTGGAACTGGACACCTCGTGGCGCACCCTCGGCGGCCGGGTCCGCGTCGGCGCTCTCAGGTCCCCCCTGCGTACGCCCGCCCAACTCGCCGACCTGGCCCGCGTCGTGACCCGCCGCCCCGGCTTCCGGCTCGCGGGGATCATGGCGTACGAGGGTCATGTGGCGGGCGTCGGGGACTCGCTGGCGGGGCGTCCGGTGCGCTCGCGGGCGATCCGGCTGATGCAGGCCGCCGCCCGCAAGGAGCTGGCGGTGCGGCGGGCGGAAGTGGTGCGGGCCGTGCGGTCCGTGGCGCCGGACCTGGAGTTCGTCAACGGGGGCGGCACGGGGAGCGTGCAGCACACGGCGGCGGAGGCGGCCGTGACCGAGATCGCGGCGGGCTCAGGGCTCTACGTCCCGCGGCTCTTCGACAACTACACGTCGTTCACGGGGCGTCCGGCCGCACTGTTCGCGCAGCCCGTGGTGCGCAGGCCGGGCGTCGGTGTCGTCACCGTGCTCGGCGGTGGCTATCCGGCCTCGGGCGCGCCCGGCGCGGACCGGCTTCCGGTGCCGTATCTGCCGGAGGGCCTGCGCTACGACGCGCAGGAGGGCCCCGGCGAAGTACAGACGCCGCTGCTCGGTTCGGCAGCCGACGATCTGCTCATCGGGGACAAGGTGTGGTTCCGGCACGCGAAGGCCGGGGAGCTGTGCGAGCGGTTCGAGACGCTGCACCTGGTGTCGGGCGACCGGATCGTGGAGACCGTGCCGACGTACCGGGGTGAGGGCTACGCGTTCCTGTAACCCCCACCCACCGACGCAGGGCTCAGTGGGCTCAGAAGATCGAGTCCACCTGGTCGGGGACGACCGAACCGTCGTCCCTGAGCAGCGGTCCGAAGCCGCCCTCCGGCTTGTTGTACCCGGCCGTTGAGCACGGGTACGTACCCGTCTTCTGCGGCAGCGGCTCGATGAACATCGGGTTGGCAACCCAGCGTCCGTCGGCGTTGTCGTAGGCCCGGCACATGACCTCGGGCTTGTTGCGGTTGAGGACGAGGTGCGCGCCGGTCGCGTCGCCGACGAAGGTCACGTCGGTGTCGGCGTCACCGCCGCCGAGCGCGATGCGCTTGTCCCAGCGCTGCTTCTCCCAGGCCGACTTCCCCTTGATGTGGAAGATGTCCTGGTTGATCCAGCAGCGCTTGCCGTCGATGTACGGGATGGCCTCGCCCTGGTTCACACCGACGCCGCCGCAGCCCTCGTTGTACGTGGTGATGCGGCCCTCGCGGTCGAGGATCGAGCGGATGGCGATGGTGTGCTTACGGTCGATGCCGACGCCGCGCGACCACACCTCGGTCACCGGCTCGGACCCGGCCGACACGATGTAGACGTCGAAGCCGGCCCGTTGCAGCGTACGGATCAGGTCGCGCTGCTGGTCGTAATAGCGCACGTAGCCGGGGATGGTGTGCGTGCCCAGCTTCTGCGTGGAGCCGACGGGTGCGGCGAGCGCCTCGGCGCGGGCCGCGGCGGCGTACGACTCCAGTTCGGGCACGGTGTGGCCCGCGAACAGCTGAGGCACCCAGGCGTACTGGGGCACGGTGCGGCGGTGGTTCCACTCGCCCGCGAAGGCGGCGGCGCCGCTCATCGTCTTTCCGGACTCACGGATGTTGAAGATCTCGTCCGTGCAGTCGGTGTCCGTGGACGTGGGCAGCGGGGCGCCCACCGGGACGTCCGTGCCGCAGGCGGCGGTCAGCGCCTTGTCGGCGTCGTCGGTCATCCACTTGCTGGTCTTCTTCCAGCTCGCGGGCCGCAGGATCTTGTCGTGCTTGAGCGACCAGGCGATGGTCGCGTCGGTGACGTCGTTCTTGCTGACGGTGTTGTCCCAGTCGAACGCGGCGACGGGACGGGGGCCCTTGTGCCCACCGCAGATTCCCCGTTCGTCGATCATGCGCTGGAGCTTGGCCCGGTTCTGGCCGTACCAGGGCAGCTTCTTCGACAGCTGGGGGCAGTTGGCGGAGGCACTCTGTCCTGAGGAGGACTGTGCGGACGTGGCGGCGGCCGCAGGTGTGGTGAGGCTCGCGGCCGCCATGAGGGCGGCGGCCGCGACCGAGGTCCACGCGGCAACATGTCTGTTACGCATGTGAGTGGACCGTACACGCGTGAGCGCGTTGCTCACAGGGTTCTCACGCCGGTGTCACGTACGCCCCCGAGATCCCGCCATCGACCAGGAAGTCGGTGGCGTTCACGAACGCCGCGTCGTCGCTGGCGAGGAAGGCGACGGCCGCCGCGATCTCCGTCGCCTCGGCGAACCGACCGACCGGAATGTGCACGAGGCGGCGCGCCGCCCGCTCCGGATCCTTGGCGAACAGCTCCTGGAGAAGCGGGGTGTTGACGGGCCCGGGACACAGTGCGTTCACTCGGATGCCCTCCCTCGCGAACTGCACGCCCAGCTCGCGGGACATCGCGAGGACGCCGCCCTTGGACGCGGTGTAGGAGATCTGCGAGGTGGCGGCGCCCATCCGGGCCACGAACGACGCCGTGTTGATGATGGAGCCCCTCCCCTGGCGCCGCATGTACGGAATGGCCGCCTTGCAGCACAGGTACACGGACGTCAGGTTGACCTCCTGGACCCGCTTCCAGGCCTCCAGGCCGGTGTCGAGGATCGAGTCGTCGTCGGGCGGCGAGATGCCCGCGTTGTTGAAGGCGATGTCGACGCTGCCGTAGGTGTCGTACGCGGTCCTGAACAGCGCCTCGACCTGCTCGGCGTCCGTGACGTCAACCTGGACGAAGGTGCCGCCTGCGTCCTCGGCAGCCTTCTTGCCGGCGCTCTCGTCGATGTCGCCGCAAACGACGTGCGCACCCTCGGAGGCGAGCCGGCGCGCCGTGGCGAGGCCGATGCCGCTGCCGGCGCCGGTGATGACGGCGGTGCGGCCGACGAGGCGGCGGCAGATGATCTCTTCGCTCATAGGGTGCTCAGGCCTCCGTGCTTTCCGTGCTGATGAAGACGTTCTTGGTCTCGGTGAACGCGGCGAGGGCGTCGGGGCCGAGTTCGCGCCCGAGTCCGGACTGTCCTTGGCCGCCGAAAGGGGTCCAATAGCGCACTGCCGAGTGCGAGTTGACGGACAGGTTCCCGGCGCGGACGGCCCCCGAGACACGCAATGCGCGGCCCACGTCGCGGGTCCAGATCGAGCCGGAGAGCCCGTAGTCGGTGGCGTTCGCGAGGCGCACGGCGTCCGCCTCGTCGTCGAAGGGGAGGACGACGGCGACCGGGCCGAAGACCTCCTCGACGGCGGCGCGCGCGTCGGGGGCGGCGGCGGTGAGGACGGTGGGCGGGAACCAGAAGCCGGGACCCTGCGGGGCCGCGCCCCTGATCGCGGGCTCGCACAGCGGGACGTAGGACCGCACCCGTTCCAGCTGTGCCTTGGAGATGAGCGGCCCCATCTGCGTCTTCTCGTCGGACGGATCGCCGACGAGGACCGACTCCACGGCCGGGGCGAGCAGCTCCAGGTACCGCTCGTACACGGACCGCTGTACGAGGATGCGGGTGCGGGCGCAGCAGTCCTGGCCGGAGTTGTCGAGGAACGACATGGGGGTGGCGAGGGCCGCGGCCTCGACGTCCGCGTCGGCGAACACGATGTTCGGGCTCTTGCCGCCGAGTTCGAGGGTCACGCGCTTCACGCGGTCGGCGCACTTGGCCATGACCTGCTTGCCGACGCGGGCGGAGCCGGTGAACACGATCTTGGCCACGCCCGGATGCTCGACGAGGGCGTCCCCCGCGACCGGCCCCTCCCCCGGCAGCACCTGGAAGAGGCCCTCGGGAAGCCCTGCCTCCAGGGCGAGTTCGGCGAGCCGCAGGGCGGTCAGCGGGGTCGTCTCTGCGGGCTTGAGGAGCACCGCGTTGCCCGCCGCGAGGGCCGGGGCCGTGCCCCAGGCGGCGATCGGCATCGGGAAGTTCCACGGCGCGATGACGCCGACGACGCCGAGCGGTTCGAGGAGCGTGACGTCGAGGCCGCCGGCCACCGGGATCTGGCGCCCCGTCAGCCGCTCGACGCCACCGGCCGCGTACTCCAGCAGATCGCGTACGTTGCCGGCCTCCCAGCGGGCGTTGCCGATGAGGTGACCCGCCTCGCGGACCTCCAACTGGGCGAGTTCTTCGAGGTGTTGGTCGACGGTGGCGGCGAAGCGGCGCAGCAGGCGGGCCCGGTCGGCGGGGGCGGCGGCGGCCCAGGCGCGCTGGGCGCCGGTGGCGCGGGCGACGGCGGTGTCGACGTCCTCGCGGGTGGCGGGCGGGACGGTGGCCACGAGCTCTTCCGTGGCAGGGTTCAGTACGTGCAGCAAAGCGGTCCCTTTCACAGCCTCTCGAATCCCCGGCTTCACAGCCGCTCGAATCCCCTGCGGAGTTCCCAGTCGGTCACGGCGGCGTCGTACGCGTCGAGCTCGACGCGCGCCATGTTGCGGTAGTGGGCGACGACCTCGTCGCCGAAGGCGGCCTGGGCGAGGGGGCTGTTCTCCCAGAGCTCGGCGGCCTCGCGCAGCGTGGACGGGACGTGCGCGTAGTCGGCGGTGTAGGCGTTCCCGGCGCAGGCCTCGGGGAGTTCCAGCTTGTTCTCGACCCCGTACAGGCCCGCCGCCACGAGCCCGGCGACGGCGAGATACGGGTTGACGTCGCCGCCCGGGAGCCGGTTCTCGAAGCGGGTCGAGCGGCCGTGGCCGACGACGCGCAGCGCGCAGGTGCGGTTGTCGTGACCCCAGGCGACGGCGGTCGGCGCGAAGGACCCCGGCTGGAACCGCTTGTACGAGTTGATATTGGGCGCGTAGAGCAGCGAGAAGTCCCGCAGCGCGGCGAGCTGACCGGCGAGGAAGTGCCGCATGAGCTCCGACATGCCGTGCCCGCCGGAGCCGGCCATGACGTTCGTGCCATCGGAATCGGCGAGCGAGAGATGAATGTGGCAGGAGTTCCCCTCCCGCTCGTTGTACTTCGCCATGAAGGTGAGCGAGCAGCCCTCCTGCGCGGCGATCTCCTTGGCGCCGGTCTTGTAGATCGCGTGCTGGTCGCAGGTGGCGAGGGCCTCGGCGTAGCGGAAGGCGATCTCGTGCTGCCCGGGATTGCACTCCCCCTTCGCGGACTCGACGGTGAGCCCCGCGCCCGCCATTTCATTGCGGATGCGGCGCAGCAGCGGCTCGATGCGGCCGGTGCCGAGGACGGAGTAGTCGATGTTGTACTGATTGGCCGGCGTAAGGGACCGGTAGTTGGCGTCCCAGGCCTGCTCGTACGTGTCCTTGAAGACGATGAACTCGAGTTCGGTGCCGACCTGCGCGGTGAGCCCGAGCTCGGCGAGGCGCTCCAGCTGGCGGCGCAGGATCTGCCGGGGCGCGGCGACGACCGGGGAGCCGTCGTCCCAGGCGAGGTCGGCGGTGAGCATGGCCGTGCCCGCGTTCCACGGGACGCGGCGCAGGGTGGACAGGTCGGGGCGCATGGCGAAGTCGCCGTAGCCACGGTCCCAGGACGACATCGCGTAGCCGTCGACGGTGTTCATCTCGGTGTCGACGGCGAGCAGATAGTTGCAGCCCTCCGTGCCGTGCTCGAGGACCTCGTCGAGAAAGAAGCGGGCGGCGAAGCGTTTGCCCTGGAGGCGGCCCTGCATGTCGGGGAACGCCAGGACCACGGTGTCGATCTCTCCGCTTCCGACGAGGGCGTGCAGTTCCTCCACGGTCAGCGGGGATGTGCGGTCTGCCACGGGAAGATCCTCCTCAGGTCAACCGGAACCACAACGTAATCGCCGGGCCGCCACCAGGGAAGCAGCCACGGGGCACGCCGAGTGGACACTGCCCCGGTGGCGCTGCCCGCATGCTGAACGGCCCGGTGGCGTGCGCCGTGATCTCGTACGCTCGGGTGGCTCGGGACGTACGGCATCGGGGAACGGCATCGGGGAGCGCGACACCATGGTGAGCAGGCCGCTGATCGGCATCAGCACCTACCTGGAGAGCAAGGCCAGTTGGGGCATCTGGGAGCTGCCCGCGGCGCTGCTGCCCGTCGGCTACCCGCGGCTCGTGCAGGAGTCCGGCGGGCTCGCCGCCATGACACCCCCGGACGACCCGAAGCACGCGCCGTCGGTGGTGGCCCGGCTCGACGGGGTGATCGTGGCGGGCGGCCCCGATGTGGACCCGGGCCGGTACGGCGCCGAACGCGACCCGCGCACGGGTCCGGCCGCCGGGGACCGGGACACCTGGGAACTCGCCCTGATCCGGGCCGCGTTGACGTCCGGTACGCCGCTGCTCGGCATCTGCCGCGGCATGCAGCTGCTCAACGTCGCCCTCGGCGGCACGCTCACGCAGCACATCGAGGGCCACGTCAAGGAGACGGGCGTCTTCGGCACCCACACCGTCACTCCGGTGCCGGGCACCCGCTACGGCGACCTCGTCCCGGAGCCCGCCGAGGTCCCGACCTACCACCACCAGGCGGTCGACCGCCTCGGCAGGGGCCTGGTCGCCTCGGCCCACGCGGACGACGGCACGGTGGAGGCGGTCGAACTCCCCGGCATGTCCTGGGTGATGGGCGTGCAGTGGCACCCCGAGATGGGCGAGGACGCGCGGGTCACGGAAGGTCTGGTACGGGCCGCGGGTACGCCGCACGGTTTCTGAGCCGGGTCCGCAGCCAGGCCAGGGCGGCGGCGCCCTGCGCGCGCTGGAACGGCCGCAGGGTGGGCAGGCCGGGTGGGGCGGGCCGGGCAGCGTGCTCCAGGAAGAACCCGGCGAGCGCGGCGAGCGTCCGCGTGACACCCTCCGGGTCGGCCGCGCGCCCCAGCGGATGCCCCGTGAAGCCCTCTTCCGGATCGGGCCCGCCCTGCGCCCGGACGCACGGCAGCATGAACAGCAGATCGAACCAGGGAGCGGCCCGCAGGGCGTGCGGCCAGTCGACGAAGACGACGTCGTGCTCGGTGAGCAGAATGTTGTCGGCACGCAGATCGGCGTGCGCGAGCGTGTCGCCGGACGCGAACCCGCGCCAGGGCGCGGCGAGTTCGGCAAGCCACTCGACGTTGCCGACGGCCCACGGATCAAGGCCCGCGTCCGCCACCCGCCCCTCGTCGAGCAGCACCCGCCAGCCGTTGAAGCGCTCGCCGAACTCCTCACCGACGGCGCGCACGGGGAACGGGGCGGGCGTGAGAACCCGGGCCAGCTCCCCCACACCATCCAGCACCCGCGCCAACTCCCCCTCCTGCCAAGGCACATGGGGCTGCCGCCCCGCCACGTCCTCGAAGGCGAGGGCGACCCAGGTCCCGTCGTCGTACGCGCCGAGCAGACGCGGAGCGGGCACCCCGACCGGCAGCGCCGCGGCATTGCGCGCCTCCCGGCGATGCATCCGGGGACTGACCGGGTTCACCTCGGCACTCACAGCCTTGACGAACGCCCGCCGCCCATCGTCGAGCACGACCCGCGCGGCGACCCCGGGCGAGAACCCCCCGGACTGCGTCACGGCCTCCACGACCGCAGCCCCGAGCACGTCCTCGACCCCGACACGGACAGGACCAGGAAGCGCACTCCATGGGGTACGCACACCGGCGGCGGAAGGCGCTGACGTCATGAAGCGATGGTGCCGCCGCCGAACAACGGCCCGCCACTCGATTTCAACCGCCCTCTCGGCGACAAGTGCCCCATTCAAGCGGTCTCGACGACAAGCACACACCCTGGCGGCCTCGGCGACGAGTGCCCCATTCAAGCCCCTGCGGCGATTGAGCAGCGGGGTCCGGGGCAGCGCCCCGCGACCGGGAGCCGGACGAGGCTCACCCGGACCGGGTCAGCGACAGCAAATCCCGCGCCGGGCCGACAGGCCGATGCCCCGTCGGCCACACCGCCCGCAACTCCCTCGCCAACCCCACCCCCTCCAACGGAATCTCCACAAGCCGCCGAGCGGCAAGCTCCTCCCCCACCGCCAACTCGCTTAGCACGGAGGGCCCCGCCCCACTCACCGCCGCCGACTTCACCGCGGTCGTCGACGACAGCTCGATCAACGGCCGCGCAAGCCCACCGAGCGCCGCGTCCAGGACCTGCCGTGTCCCCGACCCCTCCTCCCGCAGAATGAGCGGGGTGACGGCCAACTCCCCCGCGGCCAGCGGCTTGCGGCGACGCGCCCACGGATGCCCCGGCGCCGTCACCACGATCAGCCGGTCGTGCGCGATGACCGCCGAATCGAGCCCCGCGGGAACCGTGCGCCCCTCCACGAACCCGAGGTCCGCCTCACCCCCGAGCAGCCGCTCCGCGACCGCCGTCGAGTTCCCCGCGAGCAGCGACACCGCCGTGTCGGGCCGCTCGGCGCGCAGCGCGATCAGCCAACGCGGCAGCAGATACTCGGCGATCGTCATGCTCGCCGCCACCCGCAGCCGCGAGTCCCGCCGGTCCCGCAGCGCGGAGGCCCCCGCGTCGAACTGCTCGGCCGCCTCCACGATGGGCCGGGCCCAGTCCGTGACGAGCGCCCCGCTGTCGGTGAGCCGCGAGCCGCGCGGCGAGCGGTCGACGAGGGCGAGCCCCAGCTGCCGCTCCATCGACCTGATCCGGCTGCTCGCGGCGGGCTGCGTAATGCCGAGGGCGCGGGCGGCCGCGCCGAGGCTGCCGAGCCGGGCCACCGCGAGCAGCAGTTGCAGCGCGCCGAGTTCGGGCACGCGGTGCGCGAGCCCCGCGTCCGGCGCCTGCTCCGTGATCCCTGTCCGCTCGTGGCTCATAAGGCCAGGTTATGCCCTCATAGCGAGATCGTCCCTGGTGGGGGCCGATGGCCGGCGGGACCGTAGAACCATGGTCACCGCCGCCCACCCCGCACCTCGCCCCCGCTCCCTCCCGCTCCCCGCCTCCGGCGTCCGCGCCGCCGTCCGCCAACTCGGCCCGAACTGGTACGCCTCCGTCATGGGCACCGCGATCATCGCCAACGCGGGCGCCACGCTGCCCGTGCACCTAGCAGGCCTGCGCACCGGCCTCACGGTGATGTGGGCCCTGTCGTTCGTGCTGCTCCTCGTTCTCCTCGGAGCCCGCGCCCTGCACTGGGCTCACCACCGGGACCGGGCCAGGGAGCAGCTGCTCGACCCGACGGTCGCACCGTTCTACGGCTGCCTGTCGATGGCGCTCCTCGCGGTGGGCGCGGGCACGGTACTCGTGGGGCAGGACTGGATCGGTGTCCGGGCGGCGATCACCGTGGACGCCGTGCTGTTCGTGGCCGGCACCGTCGTCGGCCTGGCCGCGGCGGTCGCCATCCCGTACCTGATGGTGGTCCGCCATCGCATCGCCGCCGACGAGGCCTCGCCGGTGTGGCTGCTGCCGGTCGTGGCGCCGATGGTGTCCGCGGCCGTGGGGCCCCTGCTGCTGCCGCACCTGCCGGCCGGGCAGGCGCAGCAGACCCTGTTGTTCGCCTGTTACGCCATGTTCGGCCTCAGCCTGCTCGCGACCCTGGTCATGCTGCCGGTGATCTTCGCGCGGCTCGTCACGGCGGGCCCGCTGCCGCTGCTGCTGACGCCGACGCTGTTCCTCGTGCTCGGTCCGCTGGGCCAATCGACGACCGCGGCCAACAAGTTCGCCGACGTCGCGGGCGGCGTACTCCCCGCCTCGTACGCCCACGGCTTCACCGCGTTCGCCGTCCTGTACGGGGTGCCGGTGATGGGGTTCGCCCTGATGTGGCTGGCGCTCGCCCTCGCGATGGTGCTGCGGGCTCGCCGCCGGGGTATGGGGTTCGCGATGACGTGGTGGGCGTTCACGTTCCCCGTCGGCACGTGTGTGACGGGGGCGGAGGGGCTGGGCAGGCACACGGGGCTCGTGGTGTTCGACGGCCTCGCGGTCGTGCTTTACGTGGGGTTGGTGGGGGTCTGGGTGGTCGCCGCGGTTCGCACGGTGTGCGGGCTTCTCGGCGGGCGGCTTCTGGCGGCACCGTGATGTTTACGGTCGGCCGTCCGCCGCTCCGGGGCTCTGCCCCGGGCCCCGCTGCTCAATCGCCGCAGGGGCTTGATAGATCAAGCCCCGCCGCTTCCACCAACGACGGTCCGTACCAAGTGAGATGGCGGCCGCTGACCAGTGCGGTCGGTGTCTCGAAGCATTCCGGGCCGTCGTCCTCCGTGAAGCGGTACGGCTCGTCCGGGAGGATCACCACGTCCGGGTTCCGGGCGCGGAGTTCGTCGAGGGTGATGCGCGGATAGCGCTCGGCGTGGCCCGCGTACAGGTTGTCGACGCCGAGCCGGGCCAGGAGGTCCCCCGCGAAGGTGTCCCGGCCGAGCACCATCCACGGCCGCCGCCAGATCGGCACGACGGCCGTCGACCGGCGCCCGGGCGCGGGGAGTCGGGCCCAGGCGGCCTCCGCCTCGTCCAGCCACCGCGGCCGCGCCGCCGCCCCGCACGCCCGTAGCACCCGGTCCAACTCCCGTACGGCCTGCGGCAGTTCACGTACCTCGGTGACCAGCACCTCGACGCCCGCCGCACGCAGGTCGGCGATGTCGCCCGGCCGGTTCTCCTCCTCGTTGGCGACGACCAGGTCCGGACGCAGCGCGACAACCGCGCGCACATCGGGGTTCTTGGTGCCGCCGATCCGGGCCACGTCGAGATCCGCCGGATGGGTGCACCAGTCGGTCGCGCCGACGAGCACACCGGGGAGCGTCACGGCGACGGACTCGGTCAGGGACGGCACGAGCGAGACGACACGCACGGCGGCGGGCCTACTTCGGGCCCGGCTCGTCGACCGCGTCGATGTGCTCGGCGACCGCCACGACGACCACGCGCGCGTCCGGCACGGTCGCCCGCCACCGGTGCCGCACGCCGCCCGTCAGGTACAAGGTGTCACCGCGGACGAGCCGGTACGCGCGTCCCTCCGCCTCGACTTCGACGGCGCCCTGGGTGACATGCATCAGCACGTCGTTGCGGAGCTGGAACTCGCGGCCCGGATCGTGGTCGCCGACGAACTCCTGGGCGTGCATCTGGTGGTGGCCGCGGACCAGCGACCGTACGACGAACCCGTCCGCGTCCTCCGGAGCACCGCTCTCCACGGAGGTGTCGTCCGCGCGCACCAGGTCCACGGTGCGGGCCGGGTCGGCGGCGGCGAGGAGCTCGACCGCGGTGGTGCCGAGCGCGTCGGCGACCTTCTCCAGGGAGCGGCGGCTGGGCCGTGCCCGCTCGTTCTCGACCTGGCTGAGGAACGGCACCGACAGGCCGCTTCGCCCGGCGACGGCCGACAGGGTCAGTTCGAGGGAGCGACGGCGGCGCCGGACGGCCGCGCCCACGCGAAGTGATTCCTTGTGTTCGTCCATGACTTCCGCTCCCTCCCACCGGTTGCCCTGTGCGTTTCCCTGTTCATGCGCCCGGTTCTTCATGCGCCCGGTTCTTCATGCGCCCGGTTCTTCATGCGCCCGGTTCTTCATGTGCCCGATTCGTTTGAATGCACCCTACGCATGTTCACCCCGCGGTTTCATGTGAGCGCGGGAAACGCCGTGAGGGGCGGGCTCCCTCTCGGGAACCCGCCCCTCACGAACGGTCACGCCTCAGAAGGCGGTCAGGAAGAAGTCAGGAAGAGGTCAGGAAGAGGTCATCCGCTTCTCGACGTCCTGGTGACTCTTGAGCCACGTGGCGACCGCGGCCTCCTCGTGTCCCTGACCCTGCTTCGTGATCTCGGACTCCAGGCTCGCCAGCTCGCCCTCGCTCATCTTGAAGTTCTTGAACCACTTCGTGAGCTGCGGGTACTTGCTGGGGAACTCCTTGTTGGCGATGGTGCGGATCTTGTCGCCCGGACCCCACGCCTTCTTCGGGTCCTTGAGCTTGGTCAGCTTGTAGTCGTTGTACGCCCAGTGCGGCGACCACAGCACGACCGCGATCGGCTCCTTCTTGGCGTACGCGCGCTTGAGCTGCGCCAGCATCGCCGGCGTGGAGCCGTCGACGACCTTGTACTCCTTGTCGAGGCCGTAGGCGGGCAGTACGTCCTTCTTCAGCAGGCTCATCTCGCCGGTACCGGCCTCGATACCGATGATCTTGCCGTCGAAGAGCTTCGACTTGCCCTTCAGGTCCTCGTAGGACTTGACGCCCTTCACGTAGGACGGAACAGACACTTCAAGGGAGGTCGGGCTGTACCAGCTGCCCAGGTCCTTGAGGTTGTTCTTGTTCTTGTCCCAGTAGTTGGACTGGGCGTGCGGCAGCCAGGCGTCGAAGTTGACGTCGAGGTCACCACTGGCCAGGCCGGTGTAGACCGGGCCGACGTCCATCTGCTTCAGGTTGAGCTTGTAGCCCTTCTTCTCCAGAACGTTCTTCCAGAGGTGCGTGACCGCGATGTCCTCGTCCCAGGGGAACCAGGCGACGTTCACGGGGCGCTTGGCCTCGGCCGGAGTCCCCTGCTTGACCGGGGCCACCTTGTTGACGAAGCCGGGGTTCTTCTTCAGCCACGCCTTGACGGCGTCCGGCTGCTTGCCCTTGCCGACCTTGTTGATCTCGGCCTCAAGACTCGTGAGCTGCTTCTCGCTCATCTTGAAGTTCTTGACCCACTTGTTGACCTCGGGGAAGTCCTTGCCGAAGCCCTTGCGGGCCAGCGAGTGCACCCCGTCACCCTTGCCCCAGGCACCCTTGGGGTCCTTGAGCTTGGTGAGCTTGTAGTCGTTGTACGCCCAGTGCGGCGACCACAGCGGAACGACGATCGGCTTCTTCGCGGCGTAGGCACGCTTCAGCTGCGCCAGCATGGCCGGCGTGGAGCTGTCGACGACCTTGTACTCCTTGTCGAGGCCGTACGCCTTGAGGACCTTGCTCTTCAGCAGCTGCATCTCGCCGGCGCTGGCCTCGATGCCGGTGATCTTGCCACCGAACTTGTCGGCCTGGCCCTTCAAGTCCTCCATGGACTTGATGTCCTTCATGTACGAAGGCACGGCCAGTTCGAGGGACGTGGGCCCGTACCAGGAACCCAGGTCCTCAAGCTGCTTGCCGTACTTCTTCCAGTACTGCGCGTGCGTCGTCGGCAGCCACGAGTCGGTCTGGAAGTCGACACTGCCGTCGGCGAGCGAGGTGTAGAGGGGGCCGGCGTCGAACTGCTTGGTCTCGACGTCGAAGCCGCGCTGCTCGAGGATCTCCTTCCACAGGAACGTCGAGGCGACGCCCTCGTCCCACGGGATGTAACCGATGGAGATCTTCTTGCCCTGACCCACGTTCGTGGACGCTGCGGTCGGGGAACCGCCGGTGCTGGTCTGGCCGAACATGCCCATGCCGCCCGCGACCAGCGCGAGGACGACGACTCCGACCACGGCGACGGCCGGGCGGGGACGGTAGGACCAGATCTTCAGGCCGTGCGTGGCCCGCAGCTTGTTGAGTGCGCGGCGGCCCAGCGGGGAGACCTGCTGACCGAGCGAGCTGGTCATGCGGTCCAAGTAGACCGCCAGGATCACGATCGAGATACCGGCCTCGGCACCCAGACCGACGTTCAGCTGACCGATGGCCTCGTTGACCGAGCCACCGAGTCCGCCGGTACCGACCATGCCCGCGATCGCGGCCATCGACAGACCCAGCATGATGACCTGGTTGACGCCCGCCATGATCGTCGGCAGGGCGAGCGGCAGCTGCACGCGCCACAGCGTATTGCTGGGCTTGGTACCGAACGCGTCGGCCGCCTCCACCAGTTCCTTGTCGACCTGCCGGATACCCAGCTCGGTCATGCGCACGCCCGGCGGCACCGCGAAGATCAGCGTCGCGACGATTCCGGCCGGGGCACCCGAACCGAAGAACAGAATGGCGGGGATCAGGTAGACCATCGCCGGCAGCGTCTGCATCAGGTCGAGGACCGGACGGAACAGATTGCTGACCCGGCTGGAGCGGGCCGCCCAGATACCGAGCGGCACGCCGATGATGAGCGCGATGACCGTCGACACGAGGACGAGCGACAGCGTCAGCATCGCGTCGTCCCACAGCTCCAGGTTCTGGATGAACCAGAACCCGACGAAGGCCAGGACGGCGCCCACGGTGCCGCGCAGCCAGAACGCGATCACGGCGAAGATGCCCGCCAGCAGAAGCGGCTCGGGCGCCTGCAGAACGTCGCTCAGGCCGTTGTAGACACCGTTGAAGATGTCCTCGAAGAAGCCGAACAGCCAGTCGAGGTGGGTCAGCATCCACTGGACGATGCTGTTGACCCAGTCACCAAAGGGGATCCTAGGCACCGGCATTCACCTTCTCCGCCGGCTCGTCGCCCTCGCCACGCGGCGACGGGACGGCGTCCTTCTTGTCCTTCGTGAGGCCGGCGGCCTCACCGTTCGTACCGTTCTCGACGGTCTTCATCGGCTCGCCGAGCACGGCGAGCAGCCGCTCGCGCGGCACCACACCGACGAGCTCGCCCTCGTCGTCCACGACGGCGACGGGTATCTCGCTCGTCGAGCACGGCGTGAACAGGTCGATGATTTGCGCGTCCTGGTGGACCTTCGCCGGGGCGTCGTCCATGTCGTAGCCGTCTTCGGCGTCGGCCATGATCGCGCTCGCGCTCAGCACGCGGGAACGGTCGACGTCCTGGGTGAAGGAGGCCACGTAGTCATTGGCCGGCGTGACGAGGATGTCCTCCGCCGAGCCGATCTGGACGATCCGACCATCGCGCATGACCGCGATGTTGTCGCCCAGACGCATCGCCTCGTTGAGGTCGTGCGTGATGAAGACGATCGTCTTCTTCAGCGTCTTCTGCAGCTCAAGGAGCTGGTCCTGCATGTCACGCCGGATCAGCGGGTCGAGCGCGCTGAACGACTCGTCCATCAGCAGCAGATCGGCATCGGTGGCGAGCGCGCGGGCCAGGCCCACACGCTGCTGCATACCGCCGGACAGCTCGTCGGGGAAGGACTTCTCCCACCCTTCGAGGCCGGCGAGACGCAGCGCCTCGGTCGCCCGCTCCTCGCGCTCGGCGCGCGGAACGCCCTGCACCTCCAAGCCGTAACCCGCGTTCTCCATCACGGAGCGGTGCGGGAACAGCGCGAAGTGCTGGAACACCATGCTGATCTTGTGGGAGCGCACCTCGCGCAGCTCCTTGGGAGCCAGCGCCGTCAGGTCCTGCCCGTCGAAGCGCACGTGTCCGGCGGTGGGCTCCAGGAGTCCGTTCAGCATCCGCAGGAGCGTGGACTTACCGGATCCCGACAGACCCATGACGACGAAGATCTGGCCGGACTCCACCGTGAACGACGCGTCGATCACGGCGGCGGTGGTTCCTTCGGCGCGCAGCTCCTCACGATCCACACCGTTACGGAGCTTCTCCACACCCTCATCGGGTTGTCTGCCGAACACCTTGTACAGGTCTTCGGCTTCAAGCCTGGACACATACACCTCTCGGGTCGAAACAACACGGCCCGCCTCCCCCGCCGGCGGGCCGTAGAGCGATACGGATCCGTCCGCTTGACCGGTCCGTCCTCAATAGTTGAAGTACGGACCGGCACCGCTCCGTGGCCGCGCCTGCCCCCGTTTATCCGAAACAAACGGGGGAGTTACCCAGTTCACAGCATGTTCACTCATACTGTTCGCATCCTTACGGTCGGTGACTGTCAGTGGCGTGCGGCATGATGCGAACGTGACCCAGACGACATCCACGACAGGATCGGCGGACCGGACGGACCACCGCCTGATGCTGCTCGACACCGCATCTCTGTACTTCCGGGCCTACTTCGGGGTTCCGGACTCCGTGAAGGCCCCGGACGGCACCCCGGTGAACGCGGTGCGCGGGCTCCTCGAATTCATCACCCGCCTCGTGCACGACCACCGCCCCACGCACCTGGTGGCGTGCATGGACGCGGACTGGCGCCCCCAGTGGCGCGTCGACCTCATCCCTTCGTACAAGGCGCACCGCGTCGCCGAGGAGACTCCCGCCGGCTCGCCGGACGCGGAGGAGATCCCCGACACGCTCTCCCCTCAGGTCCCGGTCATCGAGGCCGTGCTCGACGCGGTGGGCATCGCGCGCGTGGGCGTGGAGGGGTACGAGGCGGACGACGTGATCGGTACGTTCACGGGGCGGGCCGAGGTGCCGGTCGACATCGTCACCGGCGACCGCGACCTCTTCCAGCTGGTCGACGACAAGCTGGAGCGGCGCGTGCTGTACCCACTGAAGGGCGTCGGCACGCTGCAGGTGACGGACGAGGACCTGCTCCGCGAGAAGTACGGGGTGGACGGCTCCGGGTACGCGGACATGGCACTGCTGCGCGGCGACCCGAGCGACGGGCTGCCGGGCGTGCCCGGCGTCGGCGAGAAGACGGCGGCGAAGCTGCTCGCGCAGTACGGGGACCTGGCCGGGATCATGGCGGCCGTCGACGACCCGAAGTCGAAGCTGACGCCGACACAGCGCAGGCGGCTCGACGAGGCGCGCCCGTACCTGGCGGTGGCACCGAAGGTGGTGCTGGTCGCCGGGGACGTACCGCTGCCGGAGGTGGACACGGCACTGCCGCGCGAGCCGCACGACTCCGCGGCCCTCGACGAGTTGGCGGCCCGCTGGGGCTTGGGAGGTTCTTTGCAGCGCCTCCTCAGCACCCTCTCAGAATGAGGTGTTAGCTTAGGTATACCTAACTAATAGTGGATCGAGGGAGACCGCCCATGGCCGAGCGCCCCGCACGCCCGCCCCGCAAGGCCCGCTCCGCACAGGTCGTGCGCGCCGAGAGCCTCACACCCCACATGCGACGGGTGGTGCTCGGCGGCGAAGGGCTCGCGGACTTCCCGCAAGAGCTCGAACACACCGACCACTACGTGAAGTTGCTCTTCGCGCCGGCCGGGGTGACGTACGAAGAACCCTTCGACGTGGCCAGGATCCGCGAGGAGCTGCCCCGCGACCAGTGGCCCGTGACGCGTACGTACACGGTGCGCGCCTGGGACCCGCAGGCACTGGAGCTCACCCTCGACTTCGTGGTGCACGGCGACCAGGGCCTGGCAGGGCCGTGGGCCGCGGGCGTCGAAGGGGGCGAGACCATCCACATGATGGGCCCCGGCGGCGCCTACCACCCCGACACCACGGCGGACTGGCACCTCATCGCCGGTGACGAGAGCGCCCTGCCGGCGGTCGCCGCCGCCCTCGAAGCGCTGCCCGAGGGCACGCGGGCACACGCCTTCATCGAGGTGGAGGGCCCCGAGGAGGAGCAGAAGATCGACTCCCCCGTCGAGGTCACCTGGCTGCACCGCGCGGGCCGCCCGGTCGGCCAGGCGCTGATCTCCGCGGTGACCGGGCTCGACTTCCCCGAGGGCCGCCCGCATGTGTTCGTGCACGGCGAGGCGGGCTTCGTGAAGGAGCTGCGCCGCCATCTGCGCGTCGACCGCGCGATCCCGCGCGAGGACCTGTCGATCTCCGGCTACTGGCGCCTCGGGCACAACGAGGACGGCTGGCAGGCCTCGAAGCGCGACTGGAACGCGCAGGTGGAGGCCGAGCAGGAGGCCTGATCCCGCGCCTCCGCCGCCGTACCCTTTCTCCCTGTGAGAAGACGCAAGCGCCCCGCCCCGCCGCCCTCCCCGCTCGCGCAGCGTGCAGGCATCGACGCCGTCCGCGTACGGATGCCGGAGGGCGGGCCGGGGCGCACCGTGCGGGATCACCTCGTGCAGCGGCTTCCCGCCGAGGACACGGTGATCGACCGGATGATCGCGCAAGGGGCGTTCGTGACCGCGGACGGGCGCCCGGTCACCGCCGACAGCCCCTACGAGGCGGGCGGCACCGTGTGGTTCCACCGGGAGCTCGCGCCCGAGGTCCCCGTGCCGTTCCCCGTCGAGGTCGTGTACCGCGACGAGCACATCGTGATCGCCGACAAGCCGCACTTCCTCGCCACGACGCCGCGCGGCAGCCATGTCACCGAGACCGCGCTCGCCCGGCTCCGCCGCGACCTCGGCATCGAGCGGCTGAGCCCGGCCCACCGCCTCGACCGCCTCACGGCCGGGCTCGTCCTGTTCGTGGTGCGGCCCGAGGAGCGCGGCCGCTACCAGACCCTGTTCCGCGACCGCCTGGTCACCAAGGAGTACGAGGCGGTGGCCGCGTACGACCCGCGGGTGGAGCTCCCCGTCACCCTGCGCGGCCGGATCGAGAAGGAACCGGGAAGGCTCGCCGCGTTCGAGGTGCCGGGCGGTGAGCCGAACGCCGAGAGCCGCATCGAACTCGCCCAGCGCAAGGGCGACTTGGCGCTGTACCGCCTCACCCCGCACACCGGTCGCACGCACCAACTGCGTGTCCACATGAACCGCGTCGGCCTGCCGATCCTCGGCGACCCGCTCTTCCCGGAAGTCGCCGACCGCGCGGCGGACGACGACTTCCGGCGCCCCCTCCAACTCCTGTCCCGGTCACTGGAGTTCACGGACCCGGTGACCGGCCGCGAGCACCGCTTCGTGAGCCGGAGGGAACTCACGGCCTGGACCGCGTACGAGCGGTGGGACCGGGGGCCGGGCAAGGAAACCGGCTCACTCACCGATTGAGGAACCGGTGAGGAAACCGATGACGAAACCGGTGACGAAACCGGCTCACTCGCCGCGCCACCAGCGCAGGAAGCGCTGCCACAGGCCGAGTTCGGCCGACCCCTGCGAGTTCGGATGCACGTACGGGCGCGGCGGCCGCACGGCCGGATCGGGGGCCACCGGCGCGGCGGGCGCGGCCGGGGGCATCGTGGCCTGCGGCGGCGTGGTCGACAGGTCCGACGGGTCCGACGTGATCTTCCACTCCGGCCGCTGCGACGGCAGCTGGCCGGGCTGGGACTTCACGTCCTGCGGCGGACGCGGCGTGAAGTCCACCGGCAGCTCCACCAGGTGCCGCCCCATGATCGTCGAGGTCCACCTCAACTCGGTCTCGGACACCTCGAGTTCGGCGTCGGGCAGGCGCATCAGAAACGCGTCGACCCCGATCTCCGCCACCGCACGCCCGATGTCCTGCCCAGGGCACTCGTGCGGGCCGCCGCCGAACGCGAGGTGCGAGCGGTTGCCCATCATGTGGGCGCCGGGTTCGGGCCGCACCCTCGGGTCCGCGTTGCCCGGCTGGATGCCGAAGATCAGGCCGTCCCCCGCGCGGATGCGCTGTCCGCCCAGTTCCGTGTCCGCCTTGGCGAAGTAGCCGACGTTGGCGCTGAACGGCGGCTCGTCCCACAGCGACTGCTCGACCGCCTCCGGCACGGTCATCTGCCCGCCGTTGAGCCGCGCGCGGAACCGTGGGTCGGTGAGCACCACACGCAGTACGTTCGCGATGAGGTTGGCCGAGCCCTCGTATGTGGCGATGAGGATGAGCCGCAGAGTCTGCGCGACCTCGTCGTCGGTGAGCGCGGAGGGTGAGGTGATCAGGGTGCTGGTGAAGTCGTCCTCGAGCGGCGCGGCGCGGCGCCGCACGGCGAGATCCATCAGGATGCCCATCAGGTACTCGTTGCACGCGATGGCCGACTCGCCGCCCTTGAGCAGGTCGCGGGTGGCCTGCACGATGCGCTCGCTGTAGGCCTCGGGGGCGCCGAGCATCTCCAGCATCACCATCATCGGGAGGTGCTCGGCGAACTCGCTGACGACCTCGCAGGTGCCGCGCTCGGAGAACCGGTTGATGATCTCCTGCGTGGCCCTGTTGATGGAGCGGCGCAGCTCACGGTGTTCGACGGTCTCGACGGCGGCGGTGACCGGGCTGCGCAGCCGCAGATGCTCGGCGCCCTCCTCCATCGCGCACATGGGCTGCCAGGTGAAGACCGGGGCGAGCGGGTGTGTGGGCCCCGCGGTGCCGTCCTTGACGGCGCTCCAGTTCCGCGAGTCCCGGTTGAACAGGGACGTGGTGCTCACCATCTGGAGGTTCTCGGTGTGCCCGAGCACCGCCCACATGGGGACGTCCTCATGGATGAGCGCCGGGGCCACCGGGCCGTACTCGGCGCGGAGTTTCTCGTAGACGCCGGCGATGTCCGCGTCCGCCTCGGGCCCGTAGAGGCGGCGCAGACCGTCGGGGCCGAGGGCGTGGGCGGGGCAGCCCGGCGGCGGGGCGTCGAAGGCGGTGGGCGACTGTGGAGGCTGGGAGGGAGACGTCACGGGAATGCTCCGGTCGGTGTGGTTCGACGGCAGAAGAAGCGAACTACGTGAAGTGGTAGGGCTGTTGACTGAGTCTCAGGCGCGGTGCAGTGCCATCTCGTGCAGATACCGCATCAGCGTGAGCAGCACCTCGCGGCTGGACGCCCTGCGGCGCACGTCGCAGTCGACGATGGGGACGTGCGGGTCCAGGTCGAGGGCCGAGCGCAGCTCTTCGCTGGGATAGCGCGGCCCGTCGGGGAAGGTGTTGTTCGCGATCACGAACGGCACTCCGCGCTCCTCGAGCCGCCCGATCACGTCGAAGCTGACTTCGAGGCGGCGGGTGTCCGCGAGCACGACGGCGCCGAGCGCGCCCTCGAACAGGCCGTTCCACAGGAACCAGAACCGCTCCTGCCCCGGCGTGCCGAAGAGGTACAGGACGAGTTCCTCGGTGATGCCGATCCGGCCGAAGTCCATGGCCACGGTCGTGGCGGTCTTGGTCTCCGAGCCGTAGTTGTCGTCGACGCCGATACCCGCCTGCGTCATGGTCTCTTCGGTGGTGAGCGGCCGGATCTCGCTGACCGAGCCGACCATGGTGGTCTTGCCGACGCCGAAGCCGCCCACGATGACGATCTTTACGGCCGACGTGACGGTGTCGGGCAGTCGTTCCTCGGCCCGGGGCCCCGGAATGTTCAGACTCATCGCGGTATCGGTCCCGGCCGTGCTGTCAGAGCTTCTGTAGTCCATGCATCACCGCTTCGAGAAGGGAACGGTCCGCGACCGCGCCGCGGATCACCGGCGCACGTGCCTGCACCAGTTCGGCCGCGAGGAGTTCACCGAGCAGCACGGTGACCACGCTGAACGGCAGAGCAAGGTAGGCCGAGATCTCGGCCGTCGACAGGGGCGTCCTGCACAGGCGGATGACGGCGGCCTGCTCGGGCGGCGACGCCGGTGGCGGATCGCCGCGCGCCACGATCAGGGTCACCAGGTCGAGCGGCGCGCGATCGCTTCCGTCGGTGCCACCCGTGATGACGTAGAGACGCTCGGGGTCGGGTTTTCCGTCGCCCTGCTGCGCCCGGCGCTCGCGCTTGGGCGGCGGTTCCCTGAAGGGGGGTTCGGGGGGACGGTGCGTCATACGGTCTGGCCGTTGCGCCGTGGCGGACTCGTCAGATGGGCGCCGATCCGGATGACGAGGTCGCGCATCTGGTGGCTGACGAGGCCCGCGTCGACGAACTGGTCGGCGAGCACGGCGAGATACGCGCCCTTGCCCGCGGCCATCAGATAGAAGAAGCCGCCGTCGACCTCGATGATGACCATGTTCATCTTGCCGCTGCTCTCCGGGATCTCCGTGGCGACGGCGGAGGCCAGGGACTGAAGTCCCGCGCAGGCGGCGGCGATTCGGTCGGCGGCGTCGGGGTCACCGCCGTAGCGGGCGATGCGCAGCCCGTCCGAGGAGAGCACGACCACCTGCTTCACATTGGGCACGCACTCGGCGAGCTCCTTGAGCATCCAGTCGAAATTGGCCCGTTGCTGGATCACTGGTGGTCTCCCTCGTCGACCTGCTGGTTGTACGCGTCGCCATGCGGCTTGGCCGAGCCTTCCGGGTCCTCGGCGGTGTGCCCCACCGCTTCGGCCGCCTCGGCCGGGCCCCCCTCGGGCCGCAGTCCGCTCATGAACGCCTCGACCCACAGGCCGGGTTCGGGCTGCTCGGCCCCGTCGTGCCGGTCCGCCTCCCCTGGTGGGGCGGAGGCCGGTGCCGGAGTCCCGTACGCCGCCGGGGCGGGCTCCGCCGCGGGCGGTGGCGTCGAGAGGTCCGGGTTGCGGGGCGTCACGATGATCTGGTCCTCGATGACCTTCGTGTCGTACTTCCTGCGCCGCTGCGGCAGGCCGTTGGCCCGCCATTCCGTGACCACGGGAACGTCGTCCTCCATCGCGGCGACGAGTGGGGCGGAGGGGCGCGGGCCCGTGACGGGGCGCGGTGCCGTGGTGGGGCGCGGTCCCGTGGTCGGGCGGCGCGTCTTCTTCAGCCGCGGCTCCTCCTTGACCGGTACGCCCTTGTGGTCGACGCGGGGCACGGCGGAAGCGCCGATGCCGTGGGCGAGGCCCGGGGCGTGCTGGGTGCTCATCATGTCGCGCGGAACGACGAGCACCGCGCGCACGCCGCCGTACGCGGACTGGCGCAGCGAGATCTGCATGTCGTACATCGCGCACAGCCGGCCCACGATCGCGAGGCCGAGCCGCGGGCTCTCGCCGAGGTCGTTGAGGTCGTAGCCGGACTTGGCCTTCTCCAGCATTCCCTCGGTCTTACGGCGCTGCTCCTCGCTGAGGCTGACGCCGCCGTCCTCGATCTCGATGGCGACGCCCGTCTGCACCTCGACCGCGGTGACGTGCACCCGGGTCGTCGGCGGCGAGTAGCGGGTCGCGTTGTCGAGGAGTTCGGCGCAGGCGTGGATGACGGGCTCGACGGAGACGCCCCTGATGGCCACGTCGCAGATGGCGTGCAGGTCGATGCGCGGGTACTCGAGGATGCGCGACATGGCGCCGCGCAGCACGCTGTAGAGCTTGACGGGCTTGGGCCACTGACGCCCGGGGCGGGCGCCGCCGAGGACGGTGACGGAGTCGGCGAGGCGGCCGATCAGGGCCGTGCCGTGGTCGACGCGCAGCAGGTCGTCGAAGACCTCGGGGTTGCGGCCGTGGTCCTCCTCCATCTCGCGGAGTTCCTCGGCCTGCTTGTGCACGATGGCCTGGACGCGCCGGGCGACGGAGACGAAGGCGCGCTGTGCGGCGTCCCGCTGTGTGATCTCCCTGTCGATCTGCTTGAGCGCCATGCCCATCAACTCGCGCTCGCCGGGCGTGACATCACGGAAGGCGGGCTCGGAGTCGCAGGTGTTGCGGACGGCGTCGTACGGCCGGTCGCCGGCGCCCATCCGGTACAGGGCGTGTGGGAAGACCTCCTTGGCCACCCGCATCGTGCGCTGCTCCTGGGCGGCTATATGGGCTTCCAACTCGGCGACGTGCTGCGCGTATTGGGCGCGCTGTGCCCTGTTGACGCGGCCGCGGCGGACGGTCTCGGCGGAGACGGCGAGCACAAGGAGCACGCCGAGCGCGCCGCACAGGGCGACGGCCGGCCGGGCGGGCTGCGTGACCAGGGCGGCGGCTGCTCCGGTGGCGGCCGCCAAGACCATGGCGGGCAGCAACAGCACGCGCAGATAGGGGACTTCTCGGCCACCGGGAGGCGATTGAACACTCACCATGTATGCCCTCTGAACGGTCGGGTCTGGGAACGTCGGAGATTCAGGATGGTTCGTCACGCTTCAGACGCGCCGCATCGTGGAACTTCGGCGCATAGGGGAACAAGCGGCCGAATCCATCTCAACTCGGTGCGCTGCGAGCGAGCTTAGTCCGGCGGGATCATCGCCGGGTCATATTCAGTAAGGCCCTGAAATCCGCCCCACGACAGGAATACACTCGCTCCATTTACACGCTCGGTCGCGAATCGCACACGTGGAGCAATGGCGTCCGCGCGCGCGAACGGAGCCGAACGCAGCGGCGGGCCCACCCGGGATCCGGGTGGGCCCGCCGACGTACGCCCTGCTTCCGCTCCGGGCTTCTACCCCACCGAGGAGTAGGCGACGACTCCCCTGCGCACGGCGTCCACGGCCTTGCGCGCGTTGCGCCCCACCGTGGAGCCCTCCGTGGGCGCGGCCGCCGCGATCTGCCCCAGCACGTCGATGACCTGCTTGCACCAGCGCACGAAGTCACCGGCCGGCATCTCGGCCTCCCGCAGCACCTCGTCGAGCCCCTTGCCGGACGCCCACTGGTAGGCGATCCAGGCGAAGCCGAGATCGGGCTCGCGCTGGCCCACGCCCTCCGCCTGGTTGATCCGGAACTCCTCCTCCAGGGCGTCGAGCCGGCCCCAGATCCGCACCATCTCGCCGAGCGCCGCCTTGGCCTTGCCGGCGGGCAGCTTGGGCGCGAGCGCGTCGTCCGCGACCCGCGCCTCGAACACCAACGCCGAGACGCACGCCGCGAGTTCGGCCGGGTTCAGGTCCTCCCAGACGCCGTCCCGCAGGCACTCGCTGGCGAGCAGGTCCAGCTCACCGTAGAGGCGGGCGAGCCGCTTGCCGTGCTCGGTCACCTCGTCGCCGCGCAGATAGTCCATTTCGGTGAGCAGCTTGACGATGCGGTCGAAGGTCCGCGCGATCGTGTTGGTGCGCCCCTCGATCCGCCGCTCCAGCTGCCCGGTGTCCCGCTTGAGCCGGTAGTAGCGCTCGGCCCACCGCGCGTGGTCCTCGCGGTCGGAGCAGCCGTGGCACGGATGGGCCCGCAACTCGGCCCGCAGCCGCGTGATCTCCCGGTCGTCCGCGGCCTGCGAGCGGCCCTTCTTCTTGTGCCGGTCCGGCACGATGTGGCCGGCCTTGGTGCGCAGCGCGGAGGCGAGGTCACGCCGGGACTGCGGTGAGCGCGGGTTGAACGACTTCGGGATGCGCATCCGCTCCAGCGCCTCCACGGGCACCGGGAAGTCGATCGAGGCGAGCCGCTTGACCTGGCGCTCGGCGGTCAGCACCAGCGGTCTCGGACCGTCGTGGTGCTCGAAGCCGCGATGCCCGTTGGACCGGCCGGCCGGAATGCCCGGGTCGAGCACGAGCGCGAGGCCCGCGAACTTCCCCGTCGGCACATGGATGACGTCACCGGGCTTCAGCTTCTCCAGCGCGGCCGCCGCCTGGGCGCGCCGCTGCGCGGCCCCCTGCTTGGCCAACTCGGTCTCGCGGTCCTTGAGTTCGCGCCGCAGCCGGGCGTACTCATCGAAGTCGCCGAGGTGGCAGGTCATGGACTCCTTGTAGCCCTCGAGCCCCTCCTCGTTCTTCTGCACCTGCCGGGAGATGCCCACGACCGAGCGGTCCGCCTGGAACTGGGCGAAGGAGGTCTCCAGGAGCTCCCTCGACCGGTGGCGGCCGAACTGGTCGACCAGGTTCACCGCCATGTTGTACGACGGCCGGAAGCTCGACTTGAGCGGGTACGTGCGCGTACCCGCGAGCCCCGCCAGGTACTCGGGGCTGAAGCCGCGCTGCCACAGCACCACGGCGTGGCCCTCGACATCGATGCCACGCCGCCCGGCGCGGCCCGTGAGCTGCGTGTACTCGCCGGGCGTGATGTCCGCGTGCTGCTCGCCGTTCCACTTGACGAGCTTCTCCAACACCACCGACCTGGCAGGCATGTTGATACCGAGTGCCAGGGTCTCCGTCGCGAACACGGCCTTCACCAGGCCGCGTACGAACAGCTCCTCGACGACCTCCTTGAACGTCGGCAGCATGCCCGCGTGGTGTGCGGCGATGCCGCGCTCCAGGCCTTCGAGCCACTCGAAGTAACCGAGGACGTGCAGGTCCTCGTCGGGAATCGCCGCCGTGCGCTCCTCGACTATCGAGCGGACCTCGGCCCGCGCGTCCTCGTCGTTGAGCCTCAGGCCCGCGTACAGGCACTGCTGGACGGCGGCCTCGCAGGCGGCGCGGCTGAAGATGAACGTGATGGCGGGCAGCAGGCCCTCGGAGTCGAGCCGCTCGATGACCTCGGGGCGGCCCGGCGTCCAGATCCGGGAGCGCTGCCTGCGCTCCCGCTCCCTGTCGGCCTCGCGCATGTGCCGGCCGCGTCTGCGGTCCTGGTACGAGGGGCGGCTGGCCTCCATGCGCGCCATCCGCGTCAGGTCGGGGTTGACCGCCTTCTTGCTGCCCTCGCCCTCCTCGAAGAGGTCGTACATCCGGCGCCCGGCGAGCACGTGCTGGAACAGCGGTACGGGCCGATGCTCGGAGACGATCACCTCGGTGTCGCCGCGCACCGTGTCCAGCCAGTCGCCGAACTCCTCCGCGTTCGACACCGTCGCCGACAGAGAGACCAGTGTCACGGACTCCTGGAGGTGAATGATCACCTCTTCCCAGACGGCGCCGCGGAAGCGGTCGGAGAGGTAGTGCACCTCGTCCATGACGACGTAGCCGAGCCCGAGGAGCGACTGCGAGCCCGCGTACAGCATGTTGCGCAGCACTTCGGTGGTCATCACGACCACGGGCGCGTCACTGTTCACACTGTTGTCGCCCGTGAGCAGGCCGACCTTGTCCGCGCCGTAGCGCTTCGAGAGGTCCTGGTACTTCTGGTTCGACAGGGCCTTGATGGGTGTCGTGTAGAAACACTTCTTGCCCTGCTGAAGGGCAAGGTGTACGGCGAATTCGCCGACGATCGTCTTGCCGGAGCCGGTGGGCGCCGCGACCAGGACGCCCTTGCCCGCCTCCAGCGCCTGGCACGCCTCGATCTGGAAGGGGTCGAGGCCGAAGTCGTACATCTCGCGGAAGGTCGCGAGTGCGGTGGCCTGCTCGGCGGCCCGCTTACGGGCTGCCGCATACCGCTCGGCCGGAGAGAGGTCCTCTGTCATCGTGCTTTCCAGCCTACCGACGACCACTGACATCGGACGATCATTATCCGGCAAGGGCCCTTCTGACGGATCAGCCGGACGCGGGAGGCCGCATCGTCCGGCCCCGCGACTCCGGCAAGATCCGTCAGAAGGGCCCTTGGCCTTGCCGTCTCAGCCGGTGAGGATCCGGACCGCCCCCGGCACGCACTCCGCGACCAGCGGCAACGCGCCGACCGGCTCCCCGTCCGCGTAGCCCGTGATGCCCCCGGCGGCCAGCTCGACACGCGCGGCCCGGTACACGCTCACCGCGGGGTGGTCGAGGTGGGTCCCCTTGTAGACGCGCGGGAACACCTTCAGCAGGGTCGTGCGGGAGCAGTCCCCGACCACGGTCACGTCGAAAAGACCGTCGGCCATGTCGGCCTCCGCGCAGATCCGCATGCCACCGCCGTACGAGCTGCCGTTGCCGACGGCGATCAGGGTCGCGGGGACCTCGCGTACGGAGCCGTCGTCGAGCGTCAGCTTGAAGGGCACCGCCTTGAAGGTGGCCAGTTCCAGTGCGATCGCCAGGTCGTACTTGAAGCGGCCGAGCGGCAGCCGCATCCGGTTGCCGCGGTCGTTGACGCGGGAGTCGAAGCCGGAGGCGAGCACGGTGCCGAACCAGTGGTCGCCGATCCGGCCGAGGTCGACCTCGCGGCTCCGCGAGCCCTTCAGCGCGTCGGCGACGAGCCGGCCGGCCGTGGCCGGGTCACGTATCGGAAGGCCGAGGGCGCGGGCGAAGTCGTTGCCGGTGCCTACGGCGACGATCCCGAGCGGTGTGTCGGTCCCGGCGACCGCCTGCAGTGCGAGGTTCACGAGGCCGTCCCCGCCGACGGCCACCAGCGCCCCGGTCCCCTCCGCCACCGCCGCACGCGCGCGTGCGAGGGCGTCGTCGGCGTCCGTTCCGACGACGGTGCGCACCTGGAAACCGGCTGCCCGCAAAGCGGAGGCGGCCGGCTGCGCAGCTTGTGCGCCCCGGCCGCGTCCCGCGGTGGGATTGACGAAGAGGGTGATCTCACGGCTCACGGGCGGACACTAACAAGTACCCCGCCCCGAACTGGAGTTACCTCAGGTCACATCGTCGTAACCGTTGACCCGGTCCGGCCGTGTCGCCGTGTCCGCCCGCTCGGAGGACGCCTGCTCCGGGAGCGCCCGGCTCGCCGGGACGGGCTCGATCTCGCCGATGTCCTCGGGCGTCAGGTCGAGCTCGGACGCCTCGTCGTCATCGGGTCCGTCGGCCTCGCTCAGCCGCCTGCGCCGGTCGTTGAGCAGCGAGAAGGTCACCGCTCCGAAGTAGAGGATCCAGATGGGACCCGCGAGCATCAGCATGGTCAGCGGGTCGGTGCTCGGCGTCGCCACGGCCGCGAACACCGTGATGCCCATGATCATCGCGCGCCACCAGCCGAGCATCCGCTTGCCGGTGATCGCCCCGATGAGGTTGAGGAAGATCAGCAGCAGGGGCAGCTCGAAGGAGAGTCCGAAGACGAGCACCATGCGCAGCACGAGGTCGAGCAGGTCGTCGAGCGGCAGCAGGTTCTGGGCGTTGCCCGGCGTGAAGTCGATGAGGACCTTCGCCGTCGTCGGCAGCACCCTGTAGGCGAAGTAGGCGCCGACCATGAAGAGCGGAGCGCCCGTGGCCACGAACGCGTACGCGTACTTCTTCTCGTGCCGGTGCAGACCCGGCGCGATGAAGCCCCAGAGCTGGTACAGCCAGACCGGCGAGGCCCCGACGACACCGACCATCAGCGACACCTTCAGCGCGAGGGTGAAGGGAGTCAGCAGACCGTTGAGGGTGATCTGGGCGCAGGGCTTGTCCGATGCGGTCTTCGCCAGCTCCGAGAACGACTGCGCGCAACCGACCGAGTCGAGGATCGGCTTGGTGATCACATTGATGATGTCGTTGTAGAAGAACGCGGCGACGATCGTGATCGCGACGATGCCCAGGAGCGCCTTCGCGAGCCGGTTGCGGAGCTCACGCAGGTGCTCCGCGAGCGGCATCCGCCCCTCGGGATCCTTCTCCTGTTTGCGGGCAGACTTGAGCAACCCACGTCCTCATCTCGTGCGGCAGGCCGCCATGGCAGGGGCGGCCTTCGATCAGCTCTTGGTCGTCTGGTTCGTCTGCTCGTTCACGGGACGCGAGCTGTCCACGTCGCCGGGGGCCGCCTGGATGGTGCGCGGCACCGCGGTGTCCTTGGCGTCCTGCGGCGGGTCGGAGGGAGCGGCCGCCTTGTCGCCGCCCTCGCCCTTCATGGCCTTGGCCTCGCTCTTGAGGATGCGGGCCGACTTGCCCAGCGAACGCGCCATGTCGGGAAGCTTCTTCGCGCCGAACAGCAGAATGACCACTACGAGGATCAGGATGATCTCGGGTGCACCGAGCCTTCCGAACATATCCGTTTACCTTCTCACTGAGGCGGCAGGGGCGGGGCTGCCGGTACCGATCGGACCTCGGACTGTTGTCCGACCACCGTGCTGGCAGCGATCGTATCCCGTGGGGGTAAACACGAGGCAATGCCCGTGCGTCCTCCCAATTGCGGACCGCGCCTCACTACCGGGCCGCCAAAGGGAGCGTACCCGCCGACCCCGACAACGGGACAGGCCGCGACGGTAAAGCGCTTTCCACACTCCGCCGGGGCGCCGACGGGCCGTCAGACCACGTCGCCGCCGGCCTTCGCGACACCCACCGCAGCCCGCTCGAGATCCTCGGCCGCGCGGTTGATCCGCTGCGTGGTGTCGGCCACTTGACTCCCGAGGCGCTGCGCCTCGATGAAGACCCGTACCGCGAGAACCGCCAGCACGGCGAGCCCCACGAAACCCACAGCAACCGCCAGCATCGCCCAGAACATGCGCCGAGCCTAGACGGTCTGGTGGAGGCGCAGCGTGCGCACCCCGCCACCGGTGAGGAGTTCGATGATGCGCTCACCGGCGGGCTTGCGCACCGAGGTCTCGCACTCGGGGCAGGTGAACGAGTAGAACGTGGTGCGACTGCTGCCCCCGATCGCCAACCGGATCGCGGTCGCGGCCAGTTCGAAGCGGGCGCGACAGTCGGGGCAGGCGGCCCTGAAGACGACGGGCGCGACGGTGGACGCCGTGGCGGGCAGTTCGGCGATGTCAGTGAATCCGGCCACACCTGTCATGTCACGCACCTCACACCATTTGTCCGTTGTGCACCGTACGTCGTGATACGTCGTCGGGGATCCGGGGGCGCGTCCAACTCCCTCACGCCGCCCCGTCGTACGCCACGAGCGCCTCGCGCGCCGCGTCCCGCGCGCTGGTCGCCAACTCGGCGGGCGCGACGATGTGCCCGTCCCGACCGAGCCGCAGCGCGAGCCTGCGCAGCGAGGACGGTTCCGGCGTGCGCAGCGTGATCCGCAGCCCGCCGTCCGGCAACTCCTCGGCGCTGTCGTGCGGGTAGTACTCGGCGACCCAGCGGCCACCGGGACCGACCTCGACGACCACCTCGGGGTCCTCGGCCGCGGGCTGCACAAGGCCCTCGGACAGATCCCGCAGTTCGACCTCCGGCGGCGCCGACGGCTCGTCCAGGACCTTGATCTCGGCGACCCGGTCGAGCCGGAACGTCCGCCGCGCCTCCGAACGACGACACCACGCCTCTACGTAGGTGTGGCCCACGCTCACGAGCCGGATCGGGTCGATCTCCCGCTCGGTGACCTCGTCACGGGCGGGCGAGTAGTAGCGGATCCACAGCCGGCGCCGCTCCGAGATCGCCCGGTCGACATCCGCGAAGACGCCGCCCTCCGACTCGAACGTGACGCTCAGGCGCGCGCTGGCGCCGGCCACCTCACCGGCCGCGGCCTCCAGCTTCGCGGTCGCCCGCAGCAGTGCGAGCCGGTCGCTCTCCCGCAGCCCCGGCAGCGTCGCCACCGCGCGGGCCGCGACGAGAAGCGCGGTCGCCTCGTCGGCGGCGATCCGCAGCGGCTCCGCGACATCGTCGGGGTTGTGCCACCAGATGCGGTCGCCGTCGGTGTCGATGTCCAGCAGATCGCCGCCGCGGAAGCTCGTCCCGCACAGCGGCAGCACATCCAGGTCGGAGATCAGCTCGTCCTCGGTGATGCCGAAGGCCCGCGCGACGTCCTCCACGCGCGCGCCGGGGCGCTCGCGCAGATACGTCACCAGGGACAACATCCGCCGGGTCTGGTCAATGGCGTTGGAAGCCATGCTTGTCCGTACTCCCCCTCAGCCCTTGGCCACGGCGCGCAGCCGGTCCACGACATCGGCCCGCAGCTCGGCGGGCTCCAGCACCACCACGTCAGGGCCGAACTCCACGAGCCAGGCGTCGAGCCCGTGCCCGTACGGGACCTCCACCTCGTCCCAGCCGTCGCCCAGCTCGCGCACGGAGGCGGCCTTGGCGCGCAGCGGGTAGCCGGCGCCCACCCGCAGCCTGATCAGCGCGGAACGGTCGGCGGTCTCCCCCGCCCAGCTCGCGACGGTCTCCCGCACGGTCACCACGTCCGGCACGGGCACCTTGAACTGAGCCGCGCGCGAACGCACCTTGCCGGTGATCCGGGACAGCCGGAAGACCCGCTCGGCCTGCCGGTCACGGTCCCAGCCCGCGAGGTACCAGTGGCCGCGCCAGCACTCCAGGGCCCACGGCTCGACGTGCCGCTGCTCGGGGCGGGCGGCCGTGGCCTTGCGGTAGTCGAAGACGACGGGGCGCCGGTCGCGGCAGGCCAGCATCAGCGGCTCGAAGGACGCCTCGTGCGCGGGGATACGGGGTTCGAGGGCGCCATGGCGCTCGTACGGGTCGACGTCCTCGGGCATCCCGGCCGCGCGCAGCTTCTGCAGAGCTCCGCTCGCCGCTCCCGCGAGGCGGGCCTGCTGCCACACCTTCGCGGCGAGGCCGAGGGCGGCGGCCTCCTCGGCGTCGAGTGTGACGGGCGGCAGGCGGTTGCTGTCACGGCCGGCCAGATAACCGACCTCGCCGTCCAGGTTCTCCACGGTCTCGATGACCAGGCCGAGTTCGCGCAGATCGTCCTTGTCGCGCTCGAACATCCGGTTGAAGGAATCGTCGCTGCCCGCTTCGAGGTAGGCCTCGATGGAGCCGCGCAGCTCGCGCTTGCTGAGCGGGCGCCGCGTCCCGAGCAGACACAGCGCCAGATTCATCAGCCGCTCGGCCTTGGCAATCGCCATCGACGCCCTTTCTGAAGATGACTCCCGACGGACGACCGTACCGCTCGGGGGTGTCCTGGCAAAAGCCGAAGGCCCATGCCAGGCGGCATGGGCCTTCGGTTGACCGCTCGCGGTCGGAGTGCGACTGACTCAGACACCCATCAGGTCACACACGAAGATCAGCGTCTCGCCGGGGGCGATGCGGCCGCCACCGGCGCCACGGTCGCCGTACGCGAGGTGCGCCGGGATGGTCAGCCGACGACGACCGCCGACCTTCATGCCCTGCACGCCCTTGTCCCAGCCCGCGATGACCTGACCGGCGCCGAGCTGGAACTCCAGCGGGTTGCCCCGGTTCCAGGAGGCGTCGAACTCCTCGCCGGTGGAGAAGGCCACACCCACGTAGTGGACCTTCACGAAGTCGCCGGCCTTGGCCTCGGCGCCGTCGCCCTCCCAGATCTCCTCGATCTGGAGGTCCGTCGGTGCGTCACCGATCGGGAAGTCGACCTCGGGCTTGTCGATGTTCACGTGAAGCGCTCCTGCTTGTTGACTGCTCTGCAACCGGGACAGTCTGCCATCTTGCCCGACGCGGTGTGCGACGGTTCAGTGCGCCGCGAGGACGTCGACCGTGAAGACCAGCGTCGAATTGGCCGGCAGCGTCTTACCCTGCGCCTTCTTGCCGTACGCCTGCTCCGGCGGGATCACCAGGAGCACCCGGTCACCGACGTGCTTGCCGACGAGCCCGTTGTCCCAGCCCTTAATGACCTGGCCGCCGCCGATCGGCGTCGTGAACGGCTGGCCGCTCTTCCAGGACGAGTCGAACAGCGCGGCCTTCTTCTTGCCCTCGTTGATCTTCCAGGCGGCACCGCTGTACTGCATGGTGACCGTCTGGCCCTTCTTGACCTCGGCACCCTTGCCCTGGATCAGGACCTTGTCGACCAGATCCTTCGGCGGGTCACTCTTCGGGATCGAGATCGTCGCCGGCTCTTCCTTGTCGGCCTGGATCTGCGGCAGGTTCGACGGGATCGAGGCCTGCTTGCCCGTGGCCTTCTTCGGGATCACCTTGCCGACGTCCAGGGCGAAGACGAGCGTGTCCGAGCCCTTGATGCCCACCTGCTGGTTGCCCTGGCTGCCGAAGCCCGCGGCCGGCGGCGCCACGACGAGGACCCGGCTGCCCTCCTTCTGCCCGAGCACGGCCTGCGCGAACGCCGGAAGCTGACCCTCGGCGCCCGCCGTCACCATCTGGTCGCCACCACCCTGCGAGCCGTACGTGGAACCGAGGTCCTTGCCGCCCTTCCAGACCTTCCCGGTGAAGTTCATCGACACCAGGTCGTTCTTCTTCACCGCCGGACCGTCACCCTGGGACACCGTGTGCACGACGAACTTGTCGCTCGGGTCACCCTTCGGCAGCGCGATCTTCGCCTGCTTGCCGTACGCCCCCGACACCTTCGGCATCGGGTCGGCCTTGTCGACCGCCTTCGGCACCGCGGCCCCCTTCGGCGAGGAGGACGACGAGTCGGCCTTGTCCGCCGAATCCTTCTTGCCGTCATCGCTGCCGCAAGCCGTCGCGGTCAGCGCCAGTGCCGGCACGATCAGTAGAGCTGCAAGTCGGCGTCGCACAGTGGTCCTCAAGTCGCTCGAATAGGGTCCGGCCACTCTAGGCCCTCCCCCTGTCAATCCAAGTCATTCCAAGGGGACGGCCAGGGGCCTCGTACGAATGATTCGTACGAGGCCCCTGGCCGGATTGCTCAGCGTGTGCGCCCACATACCGGGGATCACATACCGGCGATCAACTTCTCCACCCGATCGTCCACACTGCGGAACGGGTCCTTGCACAGCACCGTGCGCTGCGCCTGATCGTTCAGTTTCAGATGCACCCAGTCGACCGTGAAGTCACGGCGCTGCTCCTGGGCACGGCGAATGAAGTCACCGCGCAACCTCGCGCGCGTGGTCTGCGGCGGCACCGACTTGCCCTCGAAGATCTTCAGGTCGTTGCAGATCCGCTTGGCCTGGCCCTTCTTCTCCAGGAGGTAGTAGAGACCGCGCTGCCGGTGGATGTCGTGATACGCGAGGTCTATCTGCGCGACCCTCGGGTGCGACATCGTCATGTTGTGCTTCGCGCGATAACGCTCGATGAGCTTGTACTTCATGACCCAGTCGATCTCGGTGCCCACCCGGTCCAGGTCCTCGGACTCGATGGCATCCAGCGTGCGGCCCCACAGCTCGAGGACCTGCTCGACGGTGCCGGTGCGGATCCCCCGGCGATCGACGAAGTCCACGGCCTTCTCGTAGTACTCGCGCTGCACCTCGAGAGCCGAGGCCTCCCGGCCACTGGCGAGCCGCACCTTGCGGCGGCCCGTGATGTCGTGACTCACCTCGCGGATCGCCCGGATCGGGTTCTCCAGGGTGAGGTCCCGCATCACCGTGCCCGCTTCGATCATGCGCAGGACGAGGTCGGTCGCGCCGACCTTCAACAGCATCGTCGTCTCTGACATGTTCGAGTCGCCGACGATCACGTGCAGACGGCGATAGCGCTCGGCGTCCGCGTGCGGTTCGTCCCTGGTGTTGATGATCGGCCGGGAACGCGTCGTCGCGGAGCTGACGCCCTCCCAGATGTGCTCGGCACGCTGGCTCACGCAGTACACGGCGCCGCGCGGAGTCTGCAGCACCTTGCCCGCGCCGCACAGCAACTGCCTTGTGACCAGGAAGGGGATGAGAATGTCCGCGAGTCGCGAGAACTCCCCGTGCCGCGCCACCAAGTAGTTCTCATGGCAGCCGTAGGAGTTACCCGCCGAGTCGGTGTTGTTCTTGAACAGGTATACGTCGCCCGCGATCCCCTCCTCGTGCAGGCGGCGTTCGGCGTCGACGAGCAGGCCTTCCAGAATGCGCTCGCCCGCCTTGTCGTGCGTGACCAACTCGGTCACGTTGTCACATTCGGGAGTTGCGTATTCCGGATGCGACCCGACATCGAGGTAAAGGCGGGCACCGTTCCGCAGAAAGACATTGCTGCTGCGGCCCCATGACACGACACGGCGGAAGAGGTACCGCGCCACCTCGTCAGGAGACAGGCGGCGCTGTCCCCTAAACGTACACGTGACGCCGTACTCGTTCTCCAGCCCGAAAATGCGGCGGTCCATGACTGAACATTACGCCCGATCCCCCGAGCTGAAACGGGGTTCGACGGCACGGTTTGGATCATTTTCCGACGAGCGCGCGACACGCCCGGACGTGCGCGGCTCCGCAAGGACCCGAGCCGTTGAAACCAGGACGACCAGCGCAAGCGCACCGGCGGCGGCCGGAACGGCGAACCCCCACCGCGTGCCGGCCCACTCGACGACCGGGCCCGCCACGGCCGTTCCCACGCTGGAGCCGACCATGAACGTCGTCACGAGCCACGAGAACGCCTCCGTCACCGTGCCGGCCGGCGCATGCCGGTCCACGACGATGAACGCGCACGCGAGGCACGGCGCCAGGAACACCCCCGCCACCGCCGTCAATGCCACCATCGCGACCGGCCCCGGCATCAGGACCAACGGCACGTAGAACAAGGCCAGCAGAGCCACCAGCCACCGAAGTCGCCGCTCCGGAGCGCCACTCCACTGACGGGCCCCGTAGACACTGCCGCCCACCAGCGCGCCCAACCCGATCGCCGCCATCAACCAGCCGTACACCGCGTCGCCGCCCCGGCCCTCCGCGTACGACATCGCCGCCACGGTGATCGAACCGAGCGCGGTGCCGATGAACAGGAAGGCGACGAGCAGGACCAGCAGCCCCGACGAGCGCAACGCGCCCAGCCAGTGCGCCTCGCGCGGAGCCGAACGCCACGCGCGCGAAGGCTTCGACAGCACCACGGAGAGCGCACCGAGCACACCGATCACATTGACGACCACGAGCGCGGCCTGCGCCGACCACAGCGACACGCACAACGTCACCAGCAACGGCCCGACGGTGAACATGACTTCCTGCGCGATCGCGTCCATCGCGTACGCCGTGTGCACCTGCTCCTCGCGCGCCAGCACACTCGGCCACAACGCGCGCAGACCGCCCTCCAACGGCGGCGTGAACAGTCCGGCCAGGGCCATCGCCGCGTACGCCAACGGCAGCGAGTCCATCCCGGCGAACGCGAAGACCGTCATCGCGAGTCCCGACAGGACCGCCGCCGGCAGCTGCACCATCGGCTGGCCCCGCAGGTCGACGAGGCGCCCGAGGAGCGGCTGCCCGATCGCGTTCGCCACCCCGTACACCGCCGCGAGCGCGCCCGCCAGGCTGTACGTGCCGCCCTCCGCCCGGATGAAGAGCACGACGGCGATCGGGGCCGTCGCGTTCGGCAGCCTGCCCACCAGGGTCCCCGTGAGCAGCCGCATCGCGTGCCGCGCCCTGAGGATCTCCGCATAACCCGCGGCCATCGCCCCGCCCCCGCCCTGAAGTTTTACGTATAACGTCTCGGCGTTATACGTACCACGTGCCCGGCGGACACAGCCACCCGCTAACGTCGGGACCCCTGGACGACACCTACGGAGGCACCAGTGACCAGCGGCCCGGACGGCACCACGACCGCCCGCCCCACCAGCAGGGACGTCGCCCGAGCCGCCGGCGTCTCCCAGGCCGCCGTCTCGCTCGTCATGGGCGGCAAATGGCGCGGCCGCGTCTCCGAGACCACCGCCGAACGCGTACGCGCCGCCGCGGAGCGGCTCGGCTACCGCCCCAACCTCGCGGCCCGCAACCTCCGCACCGGCCGCACCCGCACCGCCCTCCTCGTCGTCCCCGCACTCACCAACGAGTTCTTCGCCGGGGTCTACACCGGAGCGGCCCGCGTCGCGGCACAGCACGACTTCGGCGTCATCCTCTACCCCTCACCCGACGGCATCGGCCCTGCACGCGACCCCTTCCCCTCCGCCCGCGCCGCACTCGACGGCATCCTCGCCTCCTCCATGGCCGCCGACGCCCTCACCGCCCTGCGCGGCGACGACACCCCACCCATCCCCCTCGTCATGCTCGACAGCGACCCCACGGGCAGCCCCGGCGCCACCACCGTCAACCTCGACCTCGCCGACGGCACCCGGCAGATCACCGACCACCTCATCGCCCACGGCCACCGCAACTTCCTGCACCTCGCCTCCGCCGTCCGGTCCTGGACCTTCGACGTCCGCGCCCGCGAACTCGCCGCCCGCACCGCACAGTTGCCGGACACCACCGTGCGCACCGTCCGCTCCGCCCTCACCGTCGAGGACGCCGTCACCGCCACCGAAACCGCGCTGCGCACCTCCGGCATCACCGAACCCACCGCCATCGTCTGCGACGACGACAAACTCGCCGCCGGCGCCTACAAGGCCGCACGCCGGATGGGCCTGCGCATCCCCGACGACCTCTCCGTCACCGGCTTCGACGACCTCTCCCTCGCCACCGCGATCGAACCCGAACTCACCACCGTGCGCCTGCCCGCCGAGGAGGTCGGCGCCCACGGCATGCACGCCCTGCTCGCCGTCCTCGACGACCGCGAAGCCGAAACCACCCCGCTTCCGGTCGAATTGATCGTGCGCGGCTCCACGGGCCCGGCCACACCCCGCCCCTGACACACACGTGTGCCCCGACCGGTTCGACAACCGGCCGGGGCACACGACGCGCCAGGCGCTGCTACTCGTCCTCTGAAGGACCCTCGTCGTCGGACACCGCATCCGACTCGGCCTCCGTCGTCGCGGCAGCCCCCTCGGCCGTGAGCAGCCGCGACAGCTGCCGCCCCACGATCCGCTTGAACTTCCGCTGCTGCGGCCGCGTACGGTCCAGGACCGCCACCTCAAGGCGCTCCGCGGGAATCTCCCGCTCGCCCCCATTGGTGTCCCGCGACAGCGCCGTCACCGCCAACTTCAACGCCTCGGACAGCGTCATACCGTCCCGGTGCTGCTGATCCAGGTAATTACTGATCTGCTCCGCACTGCCACCGACCGCCACCGAGCCGTGCTCGTCGACGATCGACCCATCATGCGGAAGCCGGTAGATCTGATCACCCTCGGCCGACTGCCCGACCTCGGCGACCACCAACTCCACCTCGTACGGCTTCTCCCCCGCGCTGGAGAAGATCGTGCCCAGCGTCTGCGCGTACACATTCGCCAGACCACGAGCCGTCACATCATCACGGTCGTACGTGTACCCCCGCAGATCCGCGTAGCGCACACCACCGATCCGAAGATTCTCGTACTCGTTGTACTTACCGGCGGCCGCGAAACCGATCCGGTCATAGATCTCGCTGAACTTGTGCAGAGCACGGGACGGGTTCTCGCCGACGAACACGATGCCATCGGCGTACTGCAGCACGACAAGGCTGCGACCGCGAGCGATGCCCTTGCGCGCGTACTCCGCGCGGTCGGCCATCGCCTGCTGGGGTGAGACATAGAACGGCGTCGACACCGGCTATCCGTCCCTTTCTGTCAGTGACTCTCAGGGGCTCGATGAGTAGGCAACCAAAAGAAGCGGCCGGCTCAGAGCAGAGCGGCCCGCGGACCGTCCGGCTGCTCCAGACGCCGCTCGAGGATCGCACGGGCGATCTCCGACGACTCGTCGTCCGACAGCCGCCGGAACCCGTCGTCCGTGATCACGGTGACGATCGGGAAGATCCGCCGCGCCATGTCAGGGCCACCCGTCGCCGAGTCGTCGTCCGCGGCGTCGTACAACGCCTGGATGACCAGCGTCGTCGCCTGCTCCTCCGTCAGATCCTCGCGGTAGAGCTTCTTCATCGCCCCACGCGCGAACACCGAACCAGAACCCGTGGCGGCGAAGCCGTGCTCCTCGCTGCGGCCGCCCGTGACGTCGTACGAGAAGATCCGGCCCTTCTCGCGATCCACGTCGTAACCCGCGAACAGCGGCACCACGGCCAGCCCCTGCATGGCCATGCCGAGGTTCGACCGAATCATGGTCGACAACCGGTTCGCCTTGCCCTCCAACGACAGCTGCGCACCCTCGACCTTCTCGAAGTGCTCGAGCTCCAACTGGAAGAGCTTCACCATCTCGACGGCCAGACCGGCGGTGCCGGCGATACCGACGGCCGAGTACTCGTCCGCCGGGAAGACCTTCTCGATGTCGCGCTGCGCGATCACATTCCCCATCGTGGCCCGACGGTCACCGGCCAGCACCACGCCACCGGGGAACGAGACGGACACGATGGTCGTGCCGTGCGGGGCCTCGATGACGCCCTGCGTCGGCGGCAACTGCCGGTTGCCCGGCAGGATTTCGGGCTGATGCTCGGACAGGAAGTCCATGAAGGACGAGGATCCCGGCGTCAGGAAGGCAGCCGGTAGACGCCCGGTGCTACGAGGGTTGGCTTCCACGCGTTTCCTTCCAAGTAGGCAGCGGCCCGACGGACGGTGCCGGGGTCATCCCCCAACTTGCCGATGGCCGAATTGCAGTTGAAGCACAGTACGCCACGGACACTACCCGTCTCGTGGCAGTGATCCACATGTACTGCCGGGGCATTCAGGCAGATCACACAGATACCCATCTGAGAGGCGACCATCTCGTCGCGCTGGGCCTCCGTGAGGTTGTAGTTGCGCTTGAGGTGGTCCTGCCGACCCTGGATCGCTCGGCACGCCTTGCACTTGGTCGACAACCCGTCAGACGCACTCGCGTTGCGGTGCCAGTCAGCGTGCGGCTTGATCTCACCGCACGCACGACACAGCTTGTGCCCTTCCGGGACGTCCACCTTGACGCGGACGGACTTGCCACGGGCTTCCTGGCGGCGCCGATAATGCGCGGCGCTGTACTCCGCGACGCATTCCCGGCACCACACCTGAAGCCCGTCCCGACGGTTCTTGTCGGCCGCGAACGAGACCAGTGACAGCACCCGCGTGCACTTCGTGCACTGCTTGCCAGTCGCGCCCGACATGTCCGCTATTGCCCGCCTTTCTGCACAAATGAGCGCACGAAGTCCTCGGCATTTTCCTCGAGTACGTCGTCGATCTCGTCCAGAACCGAGTCGACGTCATCGCTCAGCTTCTCCTGGCGCTCCTTGAGGTCCTCGGTCGACTGCTCGTCGACCTCCTGCTCCTCGACCTCCTCGGTGGAGCGCGTCGCCTTCTGCTGTCCGCCGCCGGTGTCCTTGGTTGCCATGTCCAGCTCACCCCGCTCGGTTCGACATCCACGCCGTGGACGACGTGGTTCGCTCAGGTCGTTCGTGATCAGAACCCTACGCGTCGGCTCTGACATCGGCCCCGCACTTGGTGCAACGTGCGGGGCCCACCTCTGTGATTCCCCTGCCACCGACTTTTCAGCCCCGGATCCGTGATTGATCATCGGTGGATCGGACGCCCGTCACTGGCCGGACAGCACCCGGACCAGGTCCTCGGCCGTGCGGCACCTGTCCAGGAGCTCCTTCACGTGGTTCCGCGTTCCGCGAAGGGGTTCCAGGGTTGGGACGCGCTGGAGCGAGTCCCGGCCGGGGAGGTCGAAGATGACCGAGTCCCAGGAGGCCGCCGCGACGTCGTCCGCGTACTGCTCGAGGCAGCGTCCGCGGAAGTACGCGCGGGTGTCCTCCGGCGGCTTCGTACGGGCGTTCTCGACCTCGGTCTCGTCCAGGAGGCGCTTCATCTTGCCGCGCGCCTCCAGGCGGTTGTAGAGGCCCTTCTCGGCCCGTACGTCGGCGTACTGGAGGTCGAGCAGGTGCAGCTTGGCGGCGTCCCATTCGAGGTTGTCGCGGCGCCGGTAGCCCTGCATGAGCTCGAGCTTGGTGACCCAGTCGAGCTCGCCGGACAGGCTCATGGGATCCGACTCCAGGCGCCCCAGTACGTCCTCCCAGCGGGCCAGGACGTCCTTGGTCTGGTCGTCCGCGTCGGAGCCGAAGCGCTCCTCCACGTACTTCCTGGCGAGCTCGAAGTACTCCATCTGGAGTTGCACAGCGGTGAGGGTGCGGCCGCTACGGAGCGTGATCAGGTGCTGGAGGGACGAGTCGTGGGAGACCTGGTGGAGGGTGCGGACCGGCTGGTCCACGGCCAGGTCGACCGCGATGAAGCCGTCCTCGATCATGGACAGAACGAGTGACGTCGTGCCGAGCTTGAGGTAGGTCGAGATCTCCGACAGATTCGCGTCGCCGATGATCACGTGCAGGCGGCGGTACTTCTCCGCGTCGGAGTGCGGCTCGTCGCGGGTGTTGATGATCGGGCGCTTGAGGGTGGTCTCGAGGCCCACCTCGACCTCGAAGTAGTCCGAGCGCTGGCTGAGCTGGAAGCCGTGTTCGTGGCCGTCCTGACCGATGCCCACCCGGCCGGCGCCCGTGACGACCTGGCGGGAGACGAAGAAGGGCGTCAGGTGGCGCACGATGTCCGAGAAGGGGGTCTCCCGCTTCATCAGGTAGTTCTCGTGCGTCCCGTAGGAGGCGCCCTTGTTGTCGGTGTTGTTCTTGTAGAGGTGGATGGGCTGGGCGCCGGGCAGCTGGGCCGCCCGCTCCGCGGCCTCGGCCATGATGCGCTCGCCGGCCTTGTCCCAGAGCACGGCGTCGCGGGGGTTGGTGACCTCTGGTGAGCTGTATTCGGGGTGTGCGTGGTCCACGTAGAGGCGCGCGCCGTTGGTGAGGATGACGTTGGCCAGGCCGATGTCCTCGTCGGTGAGCTGGCTGGAGTCGGCGGCTTCGCGGGCGAGGTCGAAGCCTCGGGCGTCGCGCAGCGGGTTCTCTTCCTCGAAGTCCCAGCGGGCCCTGCGGGCCCGGTGCATCGCCGCCGCGTAGGCGTTGACGATCTGGGACGAGGTGAGCATGGCATTGGCGTTGGGGTGGCCGGGGACGGAGATCCCGTATTCCGTCTCGATGCCCATTACTCGCCGTACGGTCATGCGGCCCTCCTTGCCCGGCAGCGCCCTCGGTCGGGGGCGCCGCTCAAGTACCGCTGGTTCTCCGGTGCGTGTGCGGTGCCCGTCCCCGCACTGCGCGACTCGGCGGCATAGCAGAGCCTAGAACGCCTTTGCGCTGGTGGGGAGATCATTTGCGTCATTGGATTCGCTCCGCTTTCGAGCGGGTGGTCGCGTGGTCGGTTCCTGTCGTGTGCCGCGACGTGCTGCCGCAAAACAGTCGGCTGCGGGTACCCGCTCGGGGCACCCGCAGCCGCCCTGTCTTTTACAGGTACTGACCGGTGTTCGCCACCGTGTCGATGGAGCGTCCGGTGTCCGCGCCCTGCTTTCCGGTGACGAGGGTGCGGATGTAGACGATCCGCTCGCCCTTCTTGCCGGAGATTCGGGCCCAGTCGTCCGGGTTGGTGGTGTTGGGCAGGTCCTCGTTCTCCTTGAACTCGTCGATGCAAGCCTGCAGGAGGTGGGAGACCCTGAGTCCCTTCTGGTTCTGTTCGAGGAAGGCCTTGATGGCCATCTTCTTGGCGCGGCCGACGATGTTTTCGATCATTGCGCCGGAGTTGAAGTCCTTGAAGTAGAGGACTTCCTTGTCACCGTTTGCGTACGTCACCTCGAGGAAGCGGTTTTCCTCGGTTTCGGCGTACATCTGCTCCACGGCCGTCTGGATCATGGCGTGGACGGTGGCCGCCCGGTCGCTGCTGTGCTCGTCGAGGTCGTCGAGGTGCAGGGGCAGGCGTTGGGTGAGGTACTTGCCGAAGATGTCCTTGGCCGCTTCGGCGTCCGGGCGCTCGATCTTGATCTTCACGTCGAGTCGTCCGGGCCGCAGGATGGCCGGGTCGATCATGTCCTCGCGGTTGGAGGCACCGATCACGACCACGTTCTGCAGGCCTTCGACGCCGTCGATCTCGGCGAGGAGCTGCGGGACGATGGTGTTCTCCACGTCCGAGCTGACGCCGGAGCCTCGGGTGCGGAAGAGGGATTCCATCTCGTCGAAGAAGACGATGACGGGGGTGCCCTCGCTGGCCTTCTCACGAGCGCGCTGGAAGACGAGGCGGATCTGCCGCTCGGTCTCACCGACGTACTTGTTGAGAAGTTCGGGACCCTTGATGTTGAGGAAGTAGCTCTTGCCCTGTGCCACGCCGGTCACTTCGGCGACCTTCTTGGCGAGGGAGTTGGCCACTGCCTTGGCGATCAGGGTCTTACCGCATCCGGGGGGCCCGTACAGCAGGACGCCCTTGGGCGGCCGCAGTTCGTGCTCCCTGTAGAGGTCCGGGTAGAGGTAGGGGAGCTCGACCGCGTCGCGGATCAGTTCGATCTGGTTGCCCAGGCCGCCGATCTGCTCGTAGCCGATGTCCGGGACCTCTTCGAGGACGAGTTCCTCTACTTCGCTCTTCGGTACGACTTCGTAGACATAGCCGGATCGGGGTTCGAGCAGTAGGGCGTCGCCGGGGCGGATGGTGACGTCCAGCAACGGCTCGGCGAGCCGTACCACCCGTTCCTCGTCGGTGTGCCCGACCACGAGGGCTCGATCGCCGTCCTCGAGGATTTCCTTGAGGGTGACGATGTCGCCGACGCTCTCGAACTCCATGGCCTCGACCACGTTGAGCGCTTCGTTGAGCATGAGTTCCTGGCCGCGTCGGAGCTCTTCGAGTTCGACGCTTGGGCTCACGTTCACGCGGAGTTTGCGGCCGCCGGTGAAGATGTCGGCGGTGCCGTCCTCGTTGGCCGAGAGGAAGACTCCGAAGCCTGCCGGTGGTTGTGCGAGCCGGTCGACTTCTTCCTTGAGGGCCACGATTTGGTCGCGGGCCTCACGGAGTGTGCCTGCGAGCCGCTCGTTCTGGGCGGACACGCCGGCCAGGTTTGTCTGCAGTTCGACGATCCGCTCTTCGAGAATCCTCGTGTGCCGCGGAGAGTCGGCGAGCTTGCGCCGCAGGACGGCGATTTCCTGCTCGAGATAGGCAACCTGCCCGGCGGGGTCTTCGGACCCTCGTCCCGGGCGGATGCCGCGGTTGATGTCGTCGTCGTGGGCTGCCACGGTCCTCACCTCCTCCAAGGGGAGCTGGACGCTTCCAGACCCTACCTGGGCGGGTGTCGATTGAAACCCCTAGATCAAAAAGACGATGGGGTGTGTCCGATCTTCACCCTTGCGCTCTCCCTCACGCCAGGGGAATACCCACCCAACAACATCGGAAAGCGGCCGGTTGTAGGGTCGAAGCGTTCAACACCCGTCAGGCTTGGCCCGACTTGCTCCTCTGAAGGAGATTTTCGGGGGCCGCGACGCAGGAAAGCGCAGGAGACATGACCGTGCGGCAAGAGGCCGGATCCGACACTGAGAGCAGCGTTCCGCTGGAGGTGTGGATCGACCAGGATCTGTGCACCGGGGACGGCATCTGCGCGCAGTACGCCCCCGAGGTCTTCGAGCTGGACATCGACGGTCTGGCGTATGTGAAGAGCGCGGACGACGAGCTGCTGCAGGACGTGGGCGCGTCAACGCCCGTGCCGCTTCCGCTTCTCACGGATGTGGTGGCGTCGGCGAAGGAGTGTCCGGGCGACTGCATCCATGTGCGGCGGGTTTCGGACAGGGTCGAGGTGCACGGCCCTGACGCCGAGTAACTTCGAGGGAATTTTTCTCACTCTACGTAGACGGACGGGCCCCGTTCGCCGGTGTTCCGGCGGGCGGGGCCCGTTGCGTGCGGTGTCAGGCGGCGCGGGCCTCGGAGGGCGTGGAGCGGACGAACGCCCCGTCCTGCCACTGCCACTTGGCCTTCTCGTGGACGTCCGGGCGGTAGCGGGGCACGGAGTCCGAGGAGTAGCCGTCCAGGTCGGCGAGGACCGATCCGTCCTGTATGGCGAGCGCGGTCGCCGAGTAGTTGTCCTTGGGCGTGACGAGCGTGGCGACGACGCGGGGCTTGGCGCCGGCGGGTTGTGTGACGACGTAGATGCCGCTGGGCGGTGTGCCGACGCCGGCGTCGCAGCGGACGACGGCGACCGTCTCCGGGCGTCCGTCGCCGTCCAGGTCCCCGGCGGTCTTCTGGACGACAGCGGTCTTGACGGGCCCGCAGTCGAGCGGGAAGTGGACGGCGGCGGGGTCGGGCGGAGCGACGGCCGCGGGTTTGCCCGCGGGGGCCTTGTGGTCGGCCTGGGCCGCGGTGGCGGAGCCCGGCTTGAGGAAGCCGGAGACCGCGACGACAGCGGCGAGGGCGGTCGCGGTGGCCAGCCAGTGGATGGGTCGTGTGGTGGTGTGCGCCAGTTCCGGGACGGCGGATTGCTGCACGAGGAGCGTCTCCTGTGAGGGCTGTGCCGGTGGGGGTGGCCAGCATCGTGCCATACGTCACAGTGCGCGGGAACGGCGGGGTCCGTTCTTTCTTTCGGTGATATCCGGTCCTGGTGCTGCCGCTTCGCCAACGAACAAGCGCCGCCGCGGAGTTCCCGTGTGAGCGGGGGAACTGCGCGGCGGCGCTTTCGCGTTGTGCGGTTGTACGTTTCCGGTGACTCGGTGACTCGGCCTCGGCGGCTCAGCGGCCGCGGTTGCCGCCGTCGGCGTTCGGACCGTCGTAGTCCTCGCCGTAGGCGCCCTTGGAGGGGCGGCGGCGGCGCATGGGCGGCTCGACGCCGTCCGCGAGGCGGCGGGCGGTGAGCAGGAAGCCGGTGTGGCCGATCATCCGGTGGTCGGGGCGGACGGCGAGGCCTTCCACGTGCCAGTTGCGGATCATCGACTCCCAGGAGGTCGGCTCGTTGAAGCAGCCGATCTCGCGGATGGACTCGACGGTGCGGGCGAGCTGCGTGGTGGTGGCCACGTAGCAGCACAGGATGCCGCCGGGGACGAGCGCCTTCTTGACGACGTCCAGGCACTCCCAAGGGGCGAGCATGTCGAGGATGACGCGGTCGACGTCACCGTCGGACAGGTTGTCCTGGAGGTCGCCGACGGTGAGCTGCCAGGCGGGGTGCGGTCCGCCGAAGTAGCGCTCGACGTTGCCCTTGGCGATGTCGGCGAAGTCCTCGCGGCGCTCGTAGGAGTGCAGCATGCCTTGGTCGCCGATGGCGCGCAGCAGGAAGCTGCTGAGCGAGCCGGAGCCCACGCCCGCCTCCACGACGCGCGCGCCGGGGAAGATGTCGGCGAAGGCGAGGATCTGCCCCGCGTCCTTGGGGTAGACCACGGCGGCGCCGCGGGGCATGGACAGGACGTAGTCGGGGAGCAGGGGGCGCAGCGCGAGGTAGGCGACGTTTCCGGTGGTACGGACAACGCTGCCCTCGGGTGCGCCGATCAGCTCGTCGTGCGGGAAGGAGCCCTTGTGGGTGTGGAAGCTCTTTCCCTCTTCGAGCGTGAACGTGTGATGGCGGCCCTTGGGGTCGGTCAGCTGAACCTGGTCCCCGACCGTGAAGGGCCCGCGCCTGCGGGCGGCACCGGTCGGTTCGGACATGTGAACAGCCTACCGGGCCCGGCGGTCCACTCCGACCACGCGGCTTCCGGCCACGCGGCTTCTTACGAAGGGCGGGCCATGGCCTTGACGAAGGCGCGCTCCACGTCGGCCGCGGAGAGCACTCCGTAGATGGCGCCGTTCTCCTCGACCACGAGGTATTCGGTGGCGGGGGTCTCGCGGAGGGTGTCGAGGAGTTCCTCGCCGGCGAGTTCGGCGGAGACGCGCATGCCGTCGGTGAGGTCCTGGGCGAGGCCGCTGACGGGGACCCAGGGGCGGCGGTGTTCGGGGATGCCGACGATGGCGGCCTCGCGGACGAGGGAGTGGGGGTCGCCGTCGGCGTCGACGACGACGAGGGCGCGGGCGCCCGCCTCGTTGGCCCGGCGCAGGGCTTCGGAGAGCGGGGTTTCGCCTTCGACGGGGACGGCGCGCCGGGTGAGCGTGCGGGCGCGCAGGTCGGGGAGGTGTTCGCGCAGCCGTGCCATGCGCAGGCTGTTGCCGGCGCCGGTCCAGATGATCGCGGCGAGGATGGCGGCGAGCAGCGCGTCCATCAGGGTGTCCATGCCGCCCGCTTCTTCGGCGCCTTCGCCGAGGGCGCCGGACTGGGTGAGCAGCGGCAGGCCGATGAGGACGGTGACGGCGAGGGCGCGGCCGACCCAGGCGGCGGCGATGGTGCCGCTCATGGGCTTGCCGGTGAGCTTCCAGACGACGGCGCGGAGCATCCGGCCGCCGTCGAGGGGCAGTCCGGGCAGGAGGTTGAACGCGGCGACGATCAGGTTGGAGATCATCAGGCCCGCGAGGAGCACGCCGGGGACGGTGCCGGGTTCGACGGCTCGCATGGCCACGTAGAAGACGCCGGAGAGGACGAGGGAGAGCAGCGGGCCCACGAAGGCGAGCACGAACTCGCGTCCCGGGGTCTCGGACTCCTTCTCGATCTCCGACACGCCGCCGAAGAACTGCAGCCGGATGCGGCGCACCGGGAGTTTGAAGCGCAGCGCGGCGACGACGTGCGCGAGTTCGTGGACGAGTACGGAGGCGTAGAAGGCGACGGCGAAGAAGAGGGAGACCAGGTAGCGGGCGGCGCCGAGTTCGGGGAGCACACGGTCGAGCTGGCCGCCGAAGACCCAGGTGATCAGCGCGGCCACGAGGAACCAGCTGGGGGCGACGTACACCGGGACGCCGAAGGGGCGGCCCATGAGCAGTCCGCCGCGTGGTTCGGGGCGCTTGGTGGGTCCCTTGGTGGCGCCCTTGCGAGTGCCGGAGGTGGCGGCGGCGCGCTCGGGGTGCCGGTCGTAGGGGTGCGTGGGCGACGCGTCCTGCGGCTGCGGGGCGGAGTCCGTGGCCGGGGCGGAGTGCGTGGCCGGGGTGAAGTCGGTCGGCGGGGTGCCAGGGGTGTGCTGCGGCGCCGAGCTGTCCGGTTCCGCGTCGGGCTGGTCCGTGCCGGCCTGGCTCGCGTCGGCCTGGTCCGCGTCGGCCTGGCTCGCGTGGTCCGCGTCGGGCTGCTTCCGCACTGCCGCGCTTTCCGGCTGCTCGGTGACTGCGGCCTGCGGCTGCGTGCCGGTCTCGCGCTCCCTCCGGTCCTGCGGCGCCTCCTGCTCGCCCGGGTCCTGGGTGCCGCTGGTTTCGCGGGCTTCGGTCGCATCCGGCTCGACCGCGGCCGGAGGCCGGGGCGACGTCGCCTCGCCGGTGCCGGGCTGCGGCTGGCCGCTCTCGTCCACGGTGATCCCTCGGTCCCCTCGTTCGAAGCGTTTCCCGCCGCCCGGCGGGACGTTCTGGCGTCGATGGTATGCGGACAGTGCCGGTGGGCCCCCGTCGACTCCCCCGCGCCACGCTACGCAAGACGCGGCTGCCCGTGCAGGTGCCTGACTGTCAGTGCGGGCCCGTATCGTCGTGACGCATGGAGACCAGCACCGATCAGGCCCCCGCGCAGGCCGTGGCCGCCCCGCCGAGGTCGCTCTCGCCGTCGCGCGCGAGCGATTTCATGCAGTGCCCGCTGCTGTACCGGTTCCGCGTGATCGACAAGCTGCCGGAGAAGCCGAGTGAGGCGGCAACGCGGGGCACGCTGGTCCATGCCGTCCTGGAGAGGCTCTTCGACGCGCCCGCGGACGAGCGGACGGCGCCGCGGGCCACCGCCCTGATCCCCGGCCAGTGGGAGCGCCTGCGGGAGTCGAAGCCGGAGCTGGCCGAGCTGTTCGCCGATGCCGGCGAGGGCGAGGAGGCCGCGGGCGAGCGGATGACGCGCTGGCTCGGCGATGTGGAGCGCCTCGTGGAGCGGTGGTTCACGCTGGAGGATCCGACGCGGCTCGAGCCCGTCGAGCGGGAGCTCTTCGTGCAGGCCGAGCTGGAGTCGGGCCTGAAGCTGCGCGGGATCATCGACCGGGTGGACGTGGCGCCGACGGGCGAGGTGCGCATCGTCGACTACAAGACGGGCAAGGCGCCGCGCCCCCAGTACGCGGAGGGCGCGCTGTTCCAGATGAAGTTCTACGCGCTGGTGGTGTGGCGCCTGAAGGGGGTCGTGCCGCGCCGCCTTCAGCTCGTGTATCTGGGCAGTGGGGACGTGGTGACGTACGACCCGGTGCCCGCGGATCTGGAGCGGGTGGAGCAGAAGCTGCTCGCGTTGTGGGAGGCGATCCAGCAGGCGACGGAGACGGGCGACTGGCGGCCGCGGCCCACGAAGCTGTGCGGCTGGTGCGACCACCAGGCGGTGTGCCCGGAGTTCGGCGGCACTCCCCCGCCGTACCCGTTGCCGATCGTCCCGGCGCCCGCGGCCGGGGCGGAGGACCTTCCGCAGGCATAGCAGGGCAGAATGGGCCGCCGGGTCTATCGAAGGATCAAAGGAGAGTTTCGTGGCCATCCGCGTCCTACTGGTCGACGACCAGCCGCTGCTGCGTACGGGCTTTCGCATGATCCTGGAGGCCGAGCAGGACATCGCGGTGGTCGGTGAGGCCGGGGACGGTCTGCAGGCGCTCGACCAGGTGCGTGCCCTGCAGCCCGATGTGGTCCTCATGGACATCCGGATGCCGCGGATGGACGGCGTGGAGGCGACCCGGCAGGTCTCGGGCCCCGGCAAGGACGGACCGGCGAAGGTCCTGGTGCTGACCACGTTCGATCTCGACGAGTACGTGGTGGAGGCGTTGAAGGCGGGGGCCAGCGGCTTCCTGCTCAAGGACGCGCCCGCGGGCGAGCTGGTGCAGGCGATCCGGGTGGTGGCGGCCGGCGAGGCGATGCTGGCGCCGAGCATCACCCGCCGTCTCCTCGACAAGTACGCGGACCATCTCCCGTCCGGGGACGAGCCGGTCCCGGACACGCTGGGCACCCTCACGGAGCGGGAGGTGGAGGTGTTGAAGCTGGTCGCGCGCGGCCTGTCGAACGCCGAGATCGCCGCTGACCTGTTCGTGAGCGAGACGACGGTGAAGACGCATGTGGGCCATGTGCTGACGAAGCTGGGCCTGCGCGACCGGGTGCAGGCGGCCGTGTACGCGTACGAGAGCGGACTGGTCCGCCCCGGCGCGCAGTAGTAGGCCGCTGGCCCGCCCTGGCACGCAGTAAGTGGGCGGCCGGCCCGCCCCGGCCGCGCAGTGAACAGCCGCCCGCCCCGGCGCGCGGAGGCGGGCCGGGGCGGTCCCGCGGTCAGCCCTTGCTGATCTCCCAGAACCGGAAGACGGTCGACGCGTCGAGGCAGTTCTCCAGGCCGTACACGTCGGACTTGGCGACGGCGTACTGCTTGGCCTGCCAGACCGGCAGGATCGGCAGCTCGTCGGCGACGATGTTCTGCAGCTGCTCGTAGCGCGGGGCCGTTCCGGCCCGGTCGCTCTGGGCGCCCGTCTCGGGGATGATCCGGTCGGTGATGGCGTTGTTCTCGTAGCGGTTGTCGAGGACGTTGCCCTTGCCGAAGAACGGCTGGGTGAAGTTGTCCGGGTCCGGGTAGTCGGGCACCCAGCCCTTGACGTAGACGCCGTACTTGCCGGACTTGATGTCCCGCTCGTACTGGGCGAATTCGACGGACTTCACGTCGGCGTCGAACAGGCCGCTCGCGTTGAGCTGCTTGGCGATGGTCTTCAACTCGGCGTCGGTGGCCGGTCCGTAGCGCGCGGGCGTCGACCAGAGCGTGAGCTTGACCGGCGTGTCGATGCCGTCGGCGCGCAGTGCGGCCGCCGCCCTGCTCTTCGAGGGGTGGGCCCCGTACTTGTCGAAGAAGGCGGTGTTGTGGCCGGTGATGCCCGCCGGGATGATCGAGTACAGCGAGGTCGCCGTCTGGTCGTACACGTCGCTGATGAGGGCGTCGCGGTCGATGAGGTAGGCCATCGCCTTGCGGACGCCGATCTTGCCGGCGACCGGGTCGTCCATGTTGAAGACGAGGTGCTGGACCTCGGCGCTCGTGCCCTCGATGACGTCCAGGTCCTTGGTGCCGGACTTCTGGATGTCGGCGACATCCTTGGCGGCGAGGCCGCGGTAGGCGAGGTCGAGGTGCCCGGCGAGCAGCGACTTCTTCAGGCCCGCCTGGTCACCGTGGAAGAACTTCATGGTGACGCCCTGGTTCTTGACCTTGGCGGTGCCCTCGTACTTGGAGTTGACCGAGAAGTCGGCCTGCTTCTTGCCGAAGGAGTCGAGCTTGTAGGGGCCCGAGCCGGTGGCCTTGCCGTCCGTGCGCAGCTTGTCCGCGGGGTACGCGGTGTGGTCGACGATCGATCCGGCGCCCGAGGCGATCTTGCTGGGGAAGGTCGCGTCGGCCGACTTGAGCTTGAAGGTGACGGTTTTGGCGTCCGGGGTCTCGACCCTGTCCAGCATCGGGAACATGATCGCCGGGCCGGCCTCGTCGTTGATCTTCATCATGCGGTCGAAGGAGAACTTGACGTCCTTCGACGTGAGCGCGTGCCCGTTGCTGAACTTCAGGCCGGAGCGGAGCGTGCACGTGTAGACCTTGGTGGCGCTGTCGCTGAAGTGGCACTCCTTGGCGGCTTCCGGCTGCGGCTCGGTGCCGCCGTTGGGGAAGCTGAGGAGCGACTGGAAGACGTTGTTGAACAGCAGCCACGAGCCGGGGTCGTAGCCGGAGGCGGGGTCGGTGGCCTGGATGTCGTCGGACATTCCCATGACCACGGCGTCGCCGTTGTCGGCGGAGTCGCTCTCGTCAGAGCCACAGCCGGTCAGGAGTGCCGCGGCGAGTCCCGCGCCGAGGGGCATGACCAGCCACTGGTTGCGCATTCTCACGTACGTGCCTTGTCGTCGGTCGAGCGGACGGGCTGGGCCGGCCACGAGTGGACCGGCCCCGGGGTGGGCTCAGCCGCTGACGCCGCGGCCGAGCTCCCACAGCTGAAGGACCGAGGAGGCGGACAGCGCCCATTCCACCCCGGTGATGTCGTCGCGCGCGGCGACGTACTGCTTGCCCTGCCACAGCGGGAGAACCGGCACGTCGTCGGCGACGAGGTTCTGGATCTGCTGGATGGGCTTGGACGCGGTGAGCCGGTCGGCCTCGCGGCGCTCGGCCGGGATCAGGTCTCCGCGGATCTGGCTGTTGGCGTACGGGGACGCCAGGAAGTTGTCCTTGTCGAGGAACGGCGCGAGGAAGTTGTCGGCGTCAGGGAAGTCGGGGAACCAGCCGAGGCCGTAGACGTCGTACTTCCCCTTGAGCTGGGCGTCGCGGTAGGTGTCCCAGACATCGCCCTTGATGTCGACGTCGAAGAGGCCGCTGGTGTTCAGCTGCTTCTGGAGGAGCTCGAACTCCTTCTTGGTGCCCGATCCGTAGTGGTCGCTCGTGTAGTGCAGCGTGAGCTTGATCGGCGTGCTGATGCCCGCCTGCTGCAGAATCGATGCGGCCTTGGACCTGCTGGGGTTCTGGTACTTGTTGAAGAACGAGTTCTGGTGGCCCGTGATGCCGCTGGGCACGAGCGAGTACAGCGGCTCCGCGCCGGTGCCGTACACCTCGGACGCAAGCTCGCCGCGGTCGACGAGCTGCGCCATGGCCTGGCGGACGGCCTTGTCCCTGACGGTGCTCGCCTTGGTGTCGAAGCCGAGGTAGCGGATCTCCATGCCGGGCATCTCGACCAGGTTGACGTTCTTGGGCGCGCTGGTCGAGTACTTCTTGATCTGCTCCGGCGACATGGTGCGCGTCATCATGTCGATGTCGCCCTTCTCCAGCGCCTTGCCCATGGCGTCGGCGCCGGTGAAGGAGTCCAGCTCGACCTTGTCGTTCTTCGGCTTCAACTGACCCTTGTAGTTGGGGTTCTTGGTGAAGACGGTCTTGACGACGGCGTCGTTCTTGACGGTGGCCTTCAGGGTGTACGGGCCGGAGCCGTTGACCTTGAAGCCGGTGCGCAGCTTGTTCTTGGGGTACTCGTCGGGGTCGACGATGCCGGCGGAGGGCGTGGCCAGCTTGTACGGGAACGTGGCGTCAGGGGACTTGAGGTGGAAGATGACCTCGCGGTCGCCCTGGGTCTCGATGGTGTCGATCGAGGAGAGCAGACCGTAGGAGCCGCTGTCGCTCTTGATGTTCCTGACGCGGTCGATGGAGTACTTCACGTCGGCCGCGGTGATCGGCTTGCCGTCGGCGAACTTGAGGTCCTTGCGCAGCTTGCAGGCGTAGCGCTCGCTGCCGCTGTCGGAGAATATGCAGCTCTGGGCGGCCTCGGGCACGGGCTCGCCGCTGCCGCTGCGCGGCATCGCCATGAGCGTCTGCACGGTCTGGCGCAGCACGTTCCAGGATCCGGTGTCGTAGGCGTACGCCGGGTCGAACGGTGCGGGCACCTTCCCGGAGGCGATGAACCGGTCCGTGGTGCCCACCTTGATCGCATCGCCGCCCGCGTCTCCGCTGTCCGACCCGCCGCAAGCGGCGAGCACGGGGGCCAGCAGGCCGATGATGGCCGGCAGCACCAAAGTCTTGCGGTTCATGCTCGAAGTTCTCCAGAGCTGTTGAACCCGCCGGCCCGGCGAAAGGGGTGGGACGCGTGGGCGACGGGAGGGTACGGCGATGTTCTCGCGACGACATTAATGGCCGTACCGCCGCCGCGCCGCCGTGGTTCGCGGGCGCGGGATCGGGGCTTTCATCACGCTGTGGAATCAGGCGTGGACGCACCGAAAACACCTCAGGAGGAAGGTTCGTCGCATGGGGTGGCCAATCGGGACACAAGGGCACCCCTCGCCGCGCGGGACGCGGTCGCGCAGCATGCCACCGACAAGCTGTCGACCCTCGGAGAAGTGGGAAAGGTCACACCCTCAACAAGCTTGTCGTACACACCGATTCGGCCACCCCGCGGACTTCAGGACGTCATCAGTCCCTGCAGGAAAGGCACGTTGACGTGTTCCAGGGAACGGACGACGGTGCGCCGGGGCGCGGGCTCGATCGGTGACACGGAGGGCACGGCGACGACCTGGCAGCCCGCGGCCTCGGCCGATGTGACGCCGGTTGCGGTGTCCTCGATGACGGCGCAGCGGGCGGGCTCCGCGCCGAGCCCCGCGGCGGCGAGGAGGTACGGGTCGGGGTGCGGCTTGGTCCGTGAGACTTCGTCACCGGCGACGGTGAGGCGGAAGTTGGCCGGTCCGAGCGAGTGCAGGACGCGGTCGATGATGCGCCGGTGGGAGGCGGAGACGAGCGCCGCGGGCACGTCGTGCGCGGCGAGTTCGGCGAGGAGTCTCGCGGCCCCCGGCATCAGCGGCAGGGAGCTGCTGATGCGCTTCTCGAAGCCGTCGTTGAGCAGCACGGTCAGCTCGGGCAGGGTGATGTCGGCGCCGGTGGCCTCGATGAGGAAGCCGGCACTGCGGGTCATGGGCCCGCCGACGACGACGTGGCGCCAGGCCTCGTCGAGGGTGTGGCCGAGTTCGGCGAAGACGGCCTTCTCGGCGTCCCACCAGAAGCCTTCGGTGTCGACGAGTGTTCCGTCCATGTCCAGGAGCACGGCCTGGAGCGTGGATCCTTCGGCCGTTCGGGTACCGAGTGCGGGGACCGTACTGGTCATCCGTACACCTCCATGAGGGACGAAGAGGCCGGTTGCCCCTTTTCGAACACAAGGGCAACCGGCCTGCGCTGGACCGACCAGTGTACGACTGGTCTCGATTACCGCGCGTTGCTGTATCTCCCGGGGGATAACCCCCGGACCCCCAGCCGCTTCACCGCGCTACCGCGCGTTGAAGTACTTCGCCTCGGGGTGATGGATGACGATCGCGTCGGTGGACTGCTCGGGGTGGAGCTGGAACTCCTCGCTGAGCTGGACGCCGATCCGCTCCGGCTCCAGGAGGTCGGCGATCTTCGCGCGGTCCTCCAGGTTCGGGCAGGCGCCGTAGCCGAGGGAGAAGCGGGCGCCCCGGTACTTCAGGTCGAACATGTCGGCCATGGCGTCCGGGTCCTCGCCCGCGAAGCCCAGCTCGGAGCGCACGCGCGCGTGCCAGTACTCGGCCAGGGCCTCCGCCAACTGCACGGACAGGCCGTGCAGTTCGAGGTAGTCGCGGTAGGAGTCGGAGGCGAACAGCTTCGCCGTCTCCTCGCCGATCCTCGAGCCGACGGTGACGACCTGGAGGCCGACGACGTCGATCTCGCCGGACTCCTCCGGGCGGAAGTAGTCCGCGAGGCAAAGGCGGCGGCCGCGGCGCTGGCGCGGGAACGTGAAGCGGGTCCGCTCGTTGCCCGCGTCGTCCAGGATGATCAGATCCTCACCCTTGGACACGCACGGGAAGTAGCCGTGCACGACGGCCGCTTCGAGCATGTTGTCCGTGTGCAGCTTGTCGAGCCAGCCGCGAAGCCGCGGACGGCCCTCGGACTCCACCAGCTCCTCGTACGAGGGTCCGTCGCCGGTGCGGGCCTGGCGCAAGCCCCACTGGCCCTTGAAGAGCGCGCCCTCGTCGAGCCAGGAGGCGTACTCCTTGAGCTGGATGCCCTTGATGACGCGGGTGCCCCAGAACGGCGGCTCGGGGACCGGGTTGTCGACGGCGACATCGGAGCGCACGGGGCCCTCGTCGACCTGCTCCTCGACCACCACGTCCCGCTTCGGGACCCGGCGCTGCTTGAGCTCCGGCAGGGTCGCGCCGGGGACGCCGCGCTTGACCGCGATGAGCGCGTCCATCAGGCGCAGGCCCTCGAACGCGTCGCGGGCGTAGCGGACTTCGCCCTCGTAGATCTCGTGCAGGTCCTGCTCGACGTACGCGCGGGTCAGCGCGGCACCGCCGAGGATCACCGGGAAGTCGGCTGCCAGCTTGCGCTGGTTGAGCTCCTCCAGGTTCTCCTTCATGATCACGGTCGACTTGACCAGGAGACCCGACATGCCGATGACGTCGGCCCGGTGCTCGGCGGCCGCGTCGAGGATCGCGGAGACGGGCTGCTTGATGCCCAGGTTGACCACGTTGTAGCCGTTGTTGGACAGGATGATGTCGACGAGGTTCTTGCCGATGTCGTGGACGTCGCCGCGCACGGTGGCCAGGACGATCGTGCCCTTGCCCTCCGAGTCGGACTTCTCCATGTGCGGCTCCAGGTGGGCCACCGCGATCTTCATGACCTCGGCGGACTGCAGCACGAACGGCAGCTGCATCTGTCCGGAACCGAACAGTTCGCCGACGACCTTCATGCCCGCCAGGAGTGTGTCGTTGACGATGTCCAGGGCGGGGCGGGTCTCCAGCGCCTCGTCGAGGTCGGCCTCCAGGCCGTTCTTCTCGCCGTCGATGATGCGTGCCTGGAGGCGCTCGTCCAGCGGGAGGGCGAGGAGCTCCTCGGCCTTGCCGGCCTTCATCGACTTGGTGGAGACCCCCTCGAAGAGCTCCATGAGCTTCTGCAGCGGGTCGTAGCCCTCGGCGCGGCGGTCGTAGATGAGGTCGAGGGCGGTCTTGACCTGCTCGTCGTCGAAGCGTGCGATCGGAAGGATCTTGGAGGCGTGCACGATCGCCGAGTCCAGGCCCGCCTTGACGCACTCGTCGAGGAAGACCGAGTTGAGCAGCACGCGGGCGGCCGGGTTGAGGCCGAAGGAGATGTTGGAGAGGCCGAGCGTGGTCTGTACGTCCGGGTGGCGGCGCTTGAGCTCGCGGATCGCCTCGATGGTGGCTACGCCGTCGCCCCGGGATTCTTCCTGACCGGTGCAGATGGTGAAGGTCAGGGTGTCGATGAGGATGTCCGACTCGTGGATGCCCCAGTTCCCGGTGAGGTCGTCGATCAGCCGCTCGGCGATCTGGACCTTGTGCTCGGGGGTGCGGGCCTGGCCCTCCTCGTCGATGGTCAGCGCGATCAGCGCGGCGCCGTGCTCCTGCGCCAGCTTGGTGACCTTCGCGAAGCGGGACTCGGGGCCGTCCCCGTCCTCGTAGTTCACGGAGTTGATGACCGCGCGACCGCCGAGCTTCTCCAGGCCGGCCTGGATGACGTCGACCTCGGTCGAGTCCAGGACGATGGGCAGCGTGGAGGCGGTGGCGAAGCGTCCTGCGAGCTCCTTCATGTCGGCGACACCGTCGCGGCCCACGTAGTCGACGCACAGGTCGAGCATGTGCGCGCCCTCGCGGATCTGGTCGCGGGCCATCACCACGCAGTCGTCCCAGCGGGCCTCCAGCATGGCCTCGCGGAACTTCTTCGAGCCGTTGGCGTTGGTGCGCTCGCCGATCGCCATGTACGCGGTGTCCTGGCGGAACGGGACCGTCTGGTAGAGCGAGGCGGCGCCCGGCTCGGGCCGCGGGGCGCGGGTCGTGGGCTCCATGCCGCGCACCCGCTCGACGACCTGGCGCAGGTGCTCGGGGGTCGTACCGCAGCAGCCGCCGACCAGGGAGAGACCGTATTCGCGTACGAAGGTCTCCTGGGCCTCGGCCAGTTCGGGGGCCGTGAGCGGGTAGTGGGCGCCGTCCTTGCCGAGGACCGGCAGGCCCGCGTTGGGCATGCAGGAGATCGGGATGCGCGAGTGGCGCGCGAGATAGCGCAGGTGCTCGCTCATCTCGGCGGGGCCTGTGGCGCAGTTCAGGCCGATCATGTCGATGCCCAGCGGCTCCAGGGCCGTGAGGGCGGCGCCGATCTCGGAGCCGAGCAGCATCGTGCCGGTGGTCTCGACGGTGACCGAGCAGATCAGCGGGAGGTTCACGCCGGTGGCGTCCAGTGCGCGGCGGGCGCCGAGGATCGCGGACTTGGTCTGCAGGAGGTCCTGGGTGGTCTCCACCAGAAGGGCGTCGGCGCCGCCCGCGATCATGCCTTCGGCGTTGGTCTGGTAGGCATCGCGCAGCACCGTGTACGGAGCGTGGCCGAGGGTGGGCAGCTTGGTGCCGGGGCCCATCGAGCCGAAGACCCAGCGCTGCTGCCCGGTCTTCTCGGTGAACTCGTCGGCGACCTCGCGGGCGATGCGGACACCGGCCTCGGAGAGCTCGAAGTTCCGCTCGGGGATCTCGTACTCGTTCAGGGCGGCGAAGTTCGCGCCGAACGTGTTCGTCTCGACGCAGTCGACGCCGACGGCGAAGTACTCCTCGTGGACCGAGCGGACGATGTCCGGCCGTGTCACGTTCAGGATCTCGTTGCAGCCTTCGAGCTGCTGGAAGTCGTCGAGCGTCGGGTCCTGCGCCTGCAGCATGGTGCCCATCGCTCCGTCGGCCACCACGACGCGGGTGGCGAGGGCTTCTCGGAGGGCGTCCACACGGGCGCGGGGATCGGATGCGGGCGTTGGCAACGAGGCCATGAAAGTTCTCCCAGAGGTGCGACGGCTGTCGGCTTTGCGGCTCCACTCCCGGAGGCGCACCCGGTCAGGGTAACGGGGACGATGGTCCCGTCGTGGTGACGTCCACAAGCCGGAACGTCGTGCGCGTGTCGTGGCCGGAAGCATCCGATGGAAATATTGGCGCACGCCGCGCTCGCCGGAGGTCGGCAACGACCGATACTGTTCAGCATTGCCGAACGTCGCATGGCAATCACCCCTGCCAGCTGTCAGCGAGAAGAACCGAGGGAGGAAGGGACTGCGATGGCACGCAACATCCAGTCGCTCGAACGGGCCGCGGCCATGCTCCGGTTGCTCGCGGGCGGCGAGCGGCGGCTCGGCCTCTCGGACATCGCCGCCGCACTCGGCCTCGCCAAGGGCACGGCCCACGGCATCCTGCGCACCCTGCAGGCCGAGGGCTTCGTGGAGCAGGACTCCGCCTCGGGGCGCTACCAGTTGGGCGCCGAGCTGCTGCGCCTGGGCAACAGCTACCTGGACGTGCACGAGCTGCGGGCGCGCGCCCTGGTGTGGACGGACGACCTGGCCCGCTCCAGCGGTGAGGCGGTGTACCTCGGCGTGCTGCACCAGCAGGGCGTGCTGATCGTGCATCACGTGTTCCGGCCCGACGACAGCCGGCAGGTCCTGGAGGTCGGGGCGATGCACCCGCTGCACTCCACGGCTCTCGGCAAGGTGCTCTCCGCGTACGACCCGGTGGCGCACAGCGAGGCCCTGGAGGCCGAGCGCAAGGACTTCACGGCGCGCACGGTGTGCGACTCCGGCGAGCTGGAGGCGGTGTTCGACCGCACCCGTGCGCGCGGGTACTCCGCCGACGTCGAGGAGACCTGGGAGGGCGTGGCCTCGGTCGCCGCCCCGATCCACGACCGGCACCGGATGCCGGTGGGCGCGGTGGGCATCACCGGCGCCGTGGAGCGGGTGTGCAGGCAGGACGACCCCGCGGCGCTGCGCCCCGAGCTGATCGCGGCCGTCCGTGACTGCGCCCGTGCCGTCTCCCGCGATCTGGGCGCCAGCCGCTTCTGAGCCGCTCCCCCACGCTTCGCGAGCCGCGACGAGCGCGGTGGACGTGGCTCAAGGTGCAGACCACACCAATCCGAGTGACCATCGTTGAACGCCCACCGGCCTGCCGCCCCACAACGGCGGGCCGATAACCGCAAGCGATCAATAACGATCACGCATTCGATAAGAGATCCCTTGACGAGCCGGGAACCTCAGAGCGAGACTCGCGTCCATCGGTCGGCATTGTCGAACACCTACCGGCAATACGCGTTAGAGTGTGAACAGGCCAGACCGGACCCGACCCTCGCCTGAGGGCTCGGACCACCGGAAAGGGACCCGGGAGGTTCGTTACTCGGGTTTTCCCCTGGACGAAGGACAAAGGAGTCGCGGGTGTCCAGCCACGACATCTTCCTCGGCGAGACCATCGGTACCGCCATTTTGGTTCTGCTCGGCGGTGGCGTGTGCGCCGCCGTCACTTTCAAGCGCTCGAAGGCCTACGAGGCCGGCTGGGTCGCCATCGCGTTCGGCTGGGGCTTCGCGGTTCTCACCGGTGCCTACCTGGCGAGCGGCGTCTCCGGCGCCCACCTCAACCCCGCGGTCACCATCGGCCTCGCCATCGAGGGCGGCACCAAGTGGAGCGACGTACCGCTCTACCTGGTCTCGCAGCTCTTCGGCGCCATGATCGGCGCCGCCCTGGTCTGGCTCGCGTACTACGGGCAGTTCCACGCCCACCTCACCGACCGCGAGGTGCTCGCCGCGCACAACGGCACGGACGGCGACGAGGGCCTCGTCGACCCGAAGGCCGCGCCCGAGGCCGGCCCCGTGCTCGGCGTCTTCTCCACCGGTCCGGAGATCCGGAACCTGGCCCAGAACCTCATGACCGAGATCATCGCCACGGTCGTGCTCGTCCTGGCGATCCTCACGCAGGGCCTGAACGACAACGGCAACGGCCTGGGCACCCTCGGCGCCCTCATCACCGCGCTCGTCGTGGTCAGCATCGGTCTCTCCCTCGGTGGTCCGACCGGCTACGCCATCAACCCGGTCCGTGACCTCGGTCCGCGCATCGTGCACGCGCTGCTCCCACTGCCCAACAAGGGCGGTTCGGACTGGTCGTACGCCTGGGTCCCGGTCGTCGGCCCGCTCATCGGCGGAGCCCTCGCGGGCTTCATCTACAAGCTGTTCTGAGCGACGCCGCCGAGACCACCGACTTACGTACGACGAGGAGCACACCGTGACCGACGCACACACCACCGGCCCCTTCATCGCGGCGATCGACCAGGGCACCACGTCCAGCCGCTGCATCGTGTTCGACAAGGACGGCCGGATCGTCTCCGTCGACCAGAAGGAGCACGAGCAGATCTTCCCGAAGCCGGGCTGGGTCGAGCACGACGCGAACGAGATCTGGACCAACGTCGAGGAGGTCGTCGCCGGGGCCATCACCAAGGCCGGCATCACCCGCGACGACATCAAGGCCATCGGCATCACCAACCAGCGCGAGACGACGCTGCTCTGGGACAAGAACACCGGTGAGCCCGTCCACAACGCCATCGTCTGGCAGGACACCCGCACCGACGCGCTCTGCAAGGAGCTCGGGCGCAATGTGGGGCAGGACCGCTTCCGCCGCGAGACCGGCCTCCCGCTGGCGAGCTACTTCGCGGGCCCCAAGGCCCGCTGGCTGCTCGACAACGTCGAGGGGCTGCGCGAGCGCGCGGAGCGCGGCGACATCCTCTTCGGCACGATGGACACCTGGGTCATCTGGAACCTGACGGGTGGTGTCAACGGCGGCAAGCACTACACCGACGTCACCAACGCCTCCCGCACGATGCTGATGAACCTGCACGAGATGGAGTGGGACGACCGCATCTGCGCCTCCATCGGCGTCCCGATGACGATGCTGCCGGAGATCCACTCCTCCGCCGAGGTCTACGGCGAGGTCACCGGAGGCAAGCTGGGCGACCTGCTCGGCGGCATCCCGGTCGCCTCGGCGCTCGGCGACCAGCAGGCGGCCCTGTTCGGCCAGACCTGTTTCGCCGAGGGCGAGGCCAAGTCCACGTACGGCACCGGCACCTTCATGCTGATGAACACCGCGGACAAGGCCATCAACTCGTACTCGGGCCTGCTGACCACGGTCGGCTACCAGATCGGCGACCAGAAGCCGGTCTACGCGCTCGAGGGCTCGATCGCCGTCACGGGCTCCCTGGTGCAGTGGATGCGCGACCAGATGGGCCTGATCAAGTCGGCCGCCGAGATCGAGACGCTGGCCTCCAGCGTCGAGGACAACGGTGGCGCGTACTTCGTCCCGGCCTTCTCCGGCCTGTTCGCCCCGTACTGGCGCTCCGACGCGCGTGGTGTCATCGCGGGTCTGACCCGCTATGTCACCAAGGCGCACCTCGCGCGCGCCGTCCTCGAGGCCACCGCCTGGCAGACCCGCGAGATCACCGACGCCATGACGAAGGACTCCGGCGTCGAACTGACCGCGCTCAAGGTCGACGGCGGCATGACCTCCAACAACCTGCTGATGCAGACCCTCTCGGACTTCCTGGACGCGCCGGTGGTGCGCCCGATGGTCGCCGAGACGACCTGCCTCGGCGCCGCTTACGCCGCCGGTCTCGCCGTCGGCTTCTGGTCCAACACCGACGAGCTCCGTGCCAACTGGCGCCGGGCCGCCGAGTGGACCCCCCGCATGGACGCGGACACCCGCGACCGTGAGTACAAGAGCTGGCTCAAGGCCGTGGAGCGGTCCATGGGCTGGCTCGAAGACAGCTCTGTCGAGGAGTAACACCCCACCATGAGTACCCAGTCCACCCTGCAGACCGTGCCTGCCCTCGGAACGCACCCGGTCGCCGGTTCCAACCCGAGCCGCGCCGAGACCCGCGAGCAGCTTTCCAAGGCGACGTACGACCTCCTGGTCATCGGCGGCGGCATCCTGGGCATCTCCACTGCCTGGCATGCGGCGCAGTCCGGCCTGCGGGTGGCCCTGGTCGACGCCGGCGACTTCGCCGGCGCCACGTCCTCCGCGTCCTCCAAGCTGCTCCACGGCGGTCTGCGCTACCTGCAGACCGGCGCGGTGAAGCTGGTCGCGGAGAACCACTTCGAGCGGCGTGCGGTGTCCCGCAACGTGGCCCCGCACCTCGCCAACCCGCTCACCTTCTACCTGCCCGTCTACAAGGGCGGCCCGCACGGCGCGGCCAAGCTGGGCGCGGGTGTCTTCGCGTACTCGGCGCTGTCCGCGTTCGGTGACGGTGTGGGGCACCTGTTGTCGCCGGACAAGGCGCAGCGCGATGTGCCCGAGCTTCGTACCGACAACCTGAAGGCCGTCGCCGTGTACGGCGACGACCAGATGAACGACGCGCGGATGGCGCTGATGACCGTGCGTGCGGCTGTGGACGCGGGCGCCGTCGTTCTCAACCACTCCGAGGTCACGGGCCTTCGGTTCACCAACGGCCGGGTCACCGGCGCCGAGCTCAAGGACCGCACGAGCGGTGACGAGTTCGGGGTCAACGCCCGCCTGGTGCTGAACGCGACGGGGCCGTGGGTCGACCACCTGCGCAAGATGGAGGACCCGAACGCGGCGCCGTCCATCCGCCTCTCCAAGGGCGCGCACCTGGTGATGAAGCGGACCTCGCCGTGGAAGGCCGCGCTCGCGACCCCGATCGACAAGTACCGCATCACCTTCGCCCTCCCCTGGGAGGACATGCTGCTGCTCGGCACGACCGACGAGGAGTACGAGGGTGACCCCGCGGACGTCTCGGTCACCGAGAAGGACGTCGACCAGATCCTGGACGAGGCCGCCTTCTCGGTACGTGACCAGCAGCTCAAGCGGGAGCTGATGACGTACTCCTTCGCCGGTCTGCGCGTGCTGCCGGGTGGGCCCGGCGACACGTCGAAGGCCAAGCGCGAGACGGTCGTCAACGAGGGCAAGGGCGGCATGCTGTCCGTCGCGGGCGGCAAGTGGACGACGTTCCGGCACATCGGCCGCACGGTCATGCAGAAGCTGGAGGCGCTGCCGGGGCACCCGCTCGGCGACGACTTCGAGCAGATCAAGAACCTGCCGAAGAAGCTTCCGCTGCCGGGTGTCGCCAATCCGCGTGCCGTGGCGCACCGGCTTCTCGTCGACAGTCCGGCGCCCGGTCCGCGGATGGGTGCCGACACGGCCAAGCACCTGGCGACGCATTACGGGTCGCTGTCCTTCGACATCGCGCGGCTCGCCAATGAGGATCCGGCGCTTGCCGAGCGGGTGCATCCGGATGCGCCGGAGATCTGGGCGCAGGTCGTGTATGCGCGGGATCACGAGTGGGCGGAGACGCAGGACGACGTGCTGCGGCGCCGTACGACCCTGACGATCCGGGGGCTGGACACGGACGACGTTCGCACCAAGGTGCAGGATCTGCTCGACAAGAAGTAGGCCTGTGCGCAGGCGGATGGGGCGGCACCCACGGGGGTGCCGCCCCATTCGCCTGTCGCCGCGGCGGGGTTGCGGTCGCGGGGCTCTGCCCCGGACCCCGCTGCTCAATCGCCGCAGGGGCTTAATGTGCCGAACCGGAGTTGCGGACGCGGGGCTCCGCCCCGGACCCCGCTGGCTCTCGTCCAAAGTGCGGGGCTTGAATTGGTCACCCGTCGCTTGATGGGTCGTCCGACTCGAGGATCGAGTGTTCCAGTTTGCCGAGGAGGCGGGCGAGTTGGCGGCGTTCCGCCGGGGAGATGTCGGCGAGCATCCGCTCCTCGTTGGCCAGGTGGTCGGCGAACACCTCGTCCACCTTGGCGAGCCCCTCGTCGGTGAGGCGGGAGTAGACGACGCGGCGGTCCTCGGCGTCCCGCTCGCGCACGATGAGGCCGTCCTTCTCCAGGCGGTCCATGCGCAGGGTGACCCCGGCGGACGAGACGAGCCCCGAGTCGGCGAGCTGTCCGGCGGTGAGCCGGAAGGGTTTGCCCGCGCGGCGCAGCGCCGTCAGTACATCGAACCCGGCGACGGACAGTCCGTGCCGCTCGATCGACGCGTTGAGCTTGGTGTTGTAGCGCAGGAACGAGCGGTGCAGCCGGGCCAGCACCTCCAGCGGTCCTGTGTCGAGCTCGGGCCGCTCGCGCGCCCAGTCCGCCACGATCTGTGTCACGGCGTCGTGCCGCTTCGCCTTCCGCTCGGCCATCCCCGTCCCCTCGTGCGCTTCCCACGGGCGGACGCAAAATCGTACGCCCCTGAAAATTCTACCCCTGAAGCGATGTGCGGCGGCGCTTGCCGATCACTCGTACCAGTATCACCGCTGCGAGCGCGGCGGCGGCCGGAACGGCGGCCTTCTTGAGGAGGACGGGAAGGGCGGCGGCTCCGAGGTCGACGGCCTCGGGTTCGGCGGGCGCCGCCGGAGCGCCGGGCTCCGGTTGCGGGCCGGACATCAACTCCGCGAGCCGTTCGGCGAATTGGCCGACGATGCGGTCGCCGACCTCGGTCATGATGCCGCGCCCGAACTGGGCGGGCCGGCCCGTGATGTCGAGGTCGGTGCGGACGCGGACGCGGGTGCCCGCGGGGTCGGCGACGAGCTCGGCGGTGACGGTCGCGGAGGCCGTGCCCGCGCCGCGGGTCTCGCTGCCGCTGAGGTCGATCCGCAGGCCGCGGCCCGTCTCGTCGCGGGTGACGGTGCCCTCACCCCGGTAACTCATCTGCACCGCGCCGACCTTGACCTTCACGCGGCCGGTGAAGGTGTCGCCTTCGAGGGTGTCGAGGACGGCGCCTGGCATGCAGGGGGCCACGCGGCCGAGGTCGTGGAAGAGCTTCCAGGCCTCGTCGGGTGCGGCCGGGACGGTGAAGGTGTGGTCGAGCTGCATGATCCGGTTCTTTCGCTCGGGGGTCAGTGGGTGGCGGCGGGGGCGTCGCGCAGCAGGTCGCGGATGCGGCTGGGCGAGAGCGGGCCGCGGCGGACGACGACACCGAAGGGGCGCAGGGCGTCCTCGACGGCGTTCGCGAGGACGGCCTGCGGGGCGATGGCACCGCCTTCGCCGAGGCCCTTCACCCCCAGGTCGTTCATGGGACTCGGTGAGTGGATCTCGTCCATGTCGAGGTCGGGGATCTCGGAGGAGGTGGGGACGAGGTAGTCCATGTACGTGCCGGTGCGGGGCTGGCCGTCGGGGCCGTAGATCATCTCCTCGTAGAAGGCGCCGCCGATGCCCTGGGCGATGCCGCCGGTGACCTGGCCCTCGGCGATCAGCGGGTTGACGATGACACCGGCGTCGTGGACGACGGCGTACTGGAGTATCTCCAACTCGCCTGTGTGCTCGTCGACTTCGACGACCGCGGCGTGCGCTCCGCTGGCGACGGCGAAGCCGGGCGGGCGGAAGTGGACGGTCTCGCTGAGTTCCGTGCCGTACCGGCCGTCGGTGGGTTCGGGGGTGCCGGGGAGCGGGGCGCGGCCCGCGAGTTCGGCGAGGGTGAGGGTGGGCCCGTCGGGCTCCTTGGTGGTGAACACGCCCTCGTCGAGGGTGAGTTCGGCGACGGGTATGTCGAACCGACGGGCCGCCGCGTCGAGGGCCTTCTCGCGGACGAGCCTGCCGGCCCGGTGGGTGGCGTTGCCCGCGTTGACGAGGGCGCGGCTGGCGATGGTGCCGACGCCGAACGGGGTCTTGTCGGTGTCGCCGCCCACCACGTCGATGACGTCGAGCGGGACACCGAGTGCGTCGGCGGCGATCTGCGCCATGGAGGTGCGGTGGCCCTGGCCCTGCGAGGGCGCGCCGATGGCGAGCTTGACGCGGCCACTGGGGGCGATGTCGATGCGCGCGGTCTCGAAGGGGCCGAGACCGGTGGCCTCGATGTACATGGCGTAGCCGACGCCGATGTGCTTGCCTTCACGCGGTTCGTGACGGGTGGTGTCCACCTTGGCGCGGGCCCGGCGCAGGAGTTCGGGGAAGTCGCCGGAGTCGTACGACTGGGGGTTGCCTGAGCGGTCGACGAGGCCGGTCGTGTACGGCATGTCGTCGGGTCCGATGAGGTTGCGGGCCCTCAACTCGGCGGGTTCGAGACCGAGTTGTGCGGCGAGCCGGTCCATGGCCCGCTCCATCGCGAACACCGTCTCGGGTCGCCCCGCTCCTCGGTAGGGCGTGGCGAAGGCCGTGTTGGTGAGGACGCCGACGACGTCGATGTCGACGTTCGGGATCCGGTAGGGGCCGAGGAGGTGGCACAGCGAGTTGTAGGGCACGACCAGGCCGGTCATGTTGTACGCGCCGAAGTTGACGGTGATGCGGTCGCGCACGGCGAGGAGTCTGCCGTCGGCGTCGGCGGCGAGTTCGATGCGGTGGATCTGCTCGCGGGCGTGCGAGGCGGCGGTGAGGTTCTCGTTGCGGTCCTCGCGCCAGACCACCGGGCGGCCCAGCTTGGCCGCCGCGTACGGGATCAGCATTTCCTCTACGTACAGGATGCCCTTCTGGCCGAAGCCGCCGCCGACGTCGGTGGCGATGACGCGCACGGACTCGGCGTCGAGGCCGAGGGTGTGGGCGATGGACTCGCGGACACGGTGCGGGGTCTGGGTGTTGGACCAGACGGTGAGGTCGCCGCTGTAGGGGTCGACGCGGGCGGCGACGGCGCGGGTCTCGATGGGCGAGGCGACATAGCGGTGCGCCTGGAACTCCTCGCCGATGACGGTGTGCGCGGCGGCGAACGCGGCGTCCGGGTCGCCCACTTGGGCGGCGACGGCGACCGCCGTGTTGTCCGGCAGGTCGTCGTGGAGCAGCGGGGCGTCGTCCGCGAGGGCGCGGTCGGGGTCGACGAGGACGGGCAGCGGCGCGTAGCGGACGTCGACGAGTTCGATGGCGTCCTCGGCGAGGTAGCGGCTGTCGGCGAAGACGATGGCGACGGGCTGGCCGACGTAGAGCACCTTGTCGGTGGCGAGCAGCGGCATCGGGGTCGTGGCGACGCGCGGGTCGAGGAGTTCGGCGAGGCGGGGCGGGGTGCGCAGCTCCTCCTTGTTCAGGAGCGGCGCGAGGTGGGCGACGTCGGCGCCGGTCCAGACGGCGAGGACGCCCGGGGCTTCGAGCGCGGCGCTCACGTCGACGGATTCGACGCGGGCGTGGGCGTGCGGGCTGCGCAGGACGGCGGCCTCGGCGGCGCCGGGCAGCTCGATGTCGTCGACGTAGCGGCCGTTGCCGCGCAGCAGGCGGTCGTCCTCGACGCGGGGGACGGGGCGGCCGATCCAGGGGGCGGACATGTGGATCACTTCCCTCGCTGTGCGTCGGTGGCGTCGTACGTCTCGTCGAGAACCCGGCCGAGCGCGCGGCGGATGTTGCGGTAGCCGGTGCAGCGGCAGAGGTGGCCGCTGAGCGCGTCGGCGACCTCGGTGTCGTCGGGCCGCTCGGCCTGTTCGGTCAGGGCCGTCGCCGTCATCAGGAAGCCGGGGGTGCAGAACCCGCACTGCATGCCGTGGCAGGCGTGGAAGGCCTCCTGCACTGGGGTGAGCGGCGCGTCCGGCCTGGCCAGGCCCTCGACGGTGCGCAGTTCGGCGCCCTCGCACTGGACGGCGAGCGTGAGGCAGGAGCGGACGGGGGTGCCGTCGACGAGGACGGTGCATGCGCCGCACACGCCGTGCTCGCAGCCGACGTGGGTGCCGGTGAGCCGGAGCCGGTCGCGCAGGAAGTCGCTGAGCAGCAGCCGGGATTCGACCTGGGCGGTGACGGGTTCGCCGTTCACGGTGAGGCGGACCTCGTGCCAGCCGGAAGGTTCCGCGAGCGGGGGCGTACGGACGGTGGCGGGGCTCGGCGTGGTCATCGGGTGCGCTCCCATGCGGTGGTGCAGGCGCGGGCCAGGAGGTGGGCGGCGGTTTCGCGGCGGTACGCGGCCGTGGCGTGGACGTCGTCGGACGGGGCGAGGTGCGCGAGGGCGGCTTCGCGCGCGGCGTCGAGGGCGGCGGGCCCCGCGTCGGTGCCGGTCAGTGCCGCTTCGGCGGCGGGCAGCCGGACCGGGGTGGGGCCGACGCCGCAGAAGACGACGCGGGCGGCGCCCACGGTGTCAGCCGAGCGTTCGAGGAGGACGGCGACGCCGACCGTGGCGAAGTCGCCGTGCCGGCGGGTGAGTTCCTCGAAGGCCCAGCCGCCACGGTGGGCCGGGAACACGACCTCGGTGAGCAGTTCGTCCGGTTCCACGGCGGTCTGGAAGGTGGCGACGAAGAACTCCTCGGCGCCGACGGTGCGCTCCCCCGCCGGCCCCGCGATGACGAACCGGGCGTCCAACGCCACGGCAGCGGTGGGGAGTTCGGCGGCCGGGTCGTGGTGGACGAGGCTGCCGCAGACGGTTCCGCGGGCACGGATCTGCGGGTGTCCGATGTGGCCGATCGCGGCGGCGAGCAGCGGCCAGCCGGTCCGGAGCCGGGGGTCGGCGGCCGCGTCGGACTGGCGGACGGCGGCGCCGATGCGCAGCGCGCCCGACGCGTCGACGGAGAGTTCGCCGAGGCCGGGGATGCGTGTGATGTCGACGAGAAGGCCGGGGCGGGCGAGCCGCATGCTCAGCATCGGGATCAGCGACTGGCCGCCGGCCACGACCTTGGGCTCACGGCCCTCGTCGGCGAGCAGGGCGAGCGCCTCCGGGACGGAGCGCGGGGCGCTGTAGTCGAAGGGTGTGGGTTTCAAGCCGTCTGCCACCAGCCTCTCGGATCGAGCGAGCGAACGGTACGGGTCACCTAAGACAAGTTGCCTAAGACCTGAAATGATTGACTGTGAACTACCTTCTTGGCAAGAGGGTCGCTCACATCGATACTCGCCAGCTCCTGCTTGGGTAGCCAATTTGAACGCCCGTGCACAAGCGGGCACCTGCACCGGCTCGACTACTGTTGCGCCGTGGACCCACAGCAGGAAAAACGGCGCGGCCGCTCCCACGACCCCGAGGGGAACCGGAGGGCCGTGCTCGAAGCGGCCCGGCGGCTGTTCGCGGCCCACGGGTACCAAGGCGTCGGTATCCGGGCGATCGCCACCGAGGCCGGGGTCACGCCCGGACTCGTCATGGCGTACTTCGGGTCCAAGGACGGGCTCTTCCGCGCCGTCGTCGGCGAGGGCACCGGGGTCACGGCCGCCCTGCTCGACGAGGCGGGCAACGATCCGGCCGGCCTCCCGCAGGCCCTCGCCCACTCCTACCTCGACCGCTGGGACCGCCTCCGCACCGAGGACCCGCTGGCCGCGCTGATCCGCTCGGCGCTCAACCACCCGCCCAGCGCGCAGCAGTTGAGCGAGCTCCTGGAACGGCTGGTGACCGGGCCCCTGCAGGGCGTGCTCGGCGACGGTCCCGAGGCCGCGGCCCGGATCGGGATGATCCGCAGCGTCCTGTTCGGCGTCATCATGGAGCGCTATCTGTTCGCGCACGAGCCGGCCCGCTCGGTGCCGACGGCCGACCTTGAACCGCTGCTCGCGGACGTACTGGCCACGGCGATCGGCACGCCCGCGGAGGGTGCTGCCGGGCCGCCGCGCCCCGCGGACTCCCCTGCGGCCTCCCCCGCAACCGACGCCGACACCCGCGTCTTCGCCGCCCTCACCGACTGCGCCGCGCGCTACCGCACCCTGATCGGCCGCGTCGTCAAGCGGCACGGCATCGGCCTCGCCGCCTTCGAGCTGCTCGCCGAGCTGCGCCGCGCCCCGGCCCCGCACCGCCGCACCATGGGCGAGCTGGCGGCGGCCGGGGTGGTCGGGGCCGGCGGGGTGACCCAGCACGCTGACCGGCTCGCGCGGGCCGGGCTCATCGAGCGGGAGCGGGACGACCGGGACCGGCGGATCGTGCATCTGCGGCTGAGCGAGGCCGGGCGGGTCCTGGTCGACCGGGTGGCCGAGGAGCGCAGGGCGGGTGAGCGGGAGCTGCTGGACGGGCTGCGCCCCGACGAGCGGCGGGACCTGCGGCGCCTGCTGGGGACACTGGGCGCGGCCCTCACGGACCCGCAGTCCCCCGCTACGAACGCTACGAACGCTACGAGTTGAGCTCCTCCAGCGTCTTCCCCTTCGTCTCCACCGCGAACAGGGCGATCACCGCACCCACCGCCGCCATGGCCGCCAGCTGCGCGAAGACCAGGCCGAGCCCGCCGCCGGAGCCGATGATCGCGCCGACCGCGATCGGGCCGAGGATGACACCGAGCCGGTTCCACAGGCCGCCGAAGGCCGCACCGGTGGCCCGGTTCCGCGTCGGGTACAGCTCCGGCGAGTAGAGGTAGAGGCCGGCGTTGATCGCGTAGACGAAGAACGTCGTGCAGGACGCGAACAGGGCGACCTGGAGCCCCGACGTCACGCCGACCAGGGCCAGGATCCCGAGGGTGAGCGCCGTGCCGCCGAGCGCGGCGACCAGCGCCGGGCGCCGCCCGATCCGGTCGATGAGGAGCGCGACGACGAAGGTGCCGACCAGACCGGTGATGTTGCTGAGCAGCGTGTAGACCAGCGCGGTCGTCAGGTCGAGGCCGAAGTTCTTGGTGTACAGCGAGGGCAGCCACGTCGAGATGCCGTGGTTGACGTAGTACGCGACGAACCACAGGCCGGACAGGACGGCGGTGCGCCGCAGATAGCGGCCGGTGAACAGGTCGCGCAGCCGGCCGCGACCGGTCTCCGCCACGGGCGCGGGACCGGGCTCCGGCAGCGGTTCCCCCACGGCCCGCTCGACCTCGGACTCGATCCGGGCGATGACCTGCTCGGCCTCCTCCAGGCGCCCCTGCGAGAGCAGCCAGCGCGGCGACTCGGCGACGTGCTTGGGCAGCGCCACGGCGATCAGGACGGGCAGCGCGCCGAGCACGAACATCGCGCGCCAGCCCAGGTTCGGCACCACCCACACCGCGACGAGGCTGGCGGCCGCGAGCCCGGCCGGGAAGATCATCTCGTAGAGCAGGACGAAGCGGCCGCGCTTGTCGGAGCGGGAGATCTCGTTGATGTACGTGGCCGCGACCGGGACGACGCCGCCGATGCCGAGCCCCTGGACGAACCGGAAGAGCGAGAACAGCTCGATCCCGTTCGCCATGGCGACGGCGAGGCTGGCGACGCCCGTGATCGCGACGCCCAGGGCCACCGTGCGCACCCGGCCGATCCGGTCCCCCAGCCACCCGGCGACCAGTGCGCCGAGCAGCATGCCGACGGAACCCGTGGTGACCGCGAAGGTCGCCTGCGCCGTGCTGAGGTGCCAGTCCTTGATGAGGACGGGCAGCGCGGAGGCGGCCAGGAGCTGGTCGAAGGCCTCGAAGAACGTCACGGCGCCGATCAGGCAGCGCACCTTGACGTGCCAGCGGGAGTGCGGAAGCCGTTCGAGTCTGGCCGCGACCGAGCCGAGGCCCTGTTTATCGGGCATGCCCGGTTTGCCTGCCACTGTCGTCATGGGGAGGTGTCCTTCCGCGAGCACGCGAACACAGGGACGTGAAGGGGGATGCCGCGACCTTAGAAGGCAACCACTTAGCGGTCAATGGTTAGGCGCTTAGGGATCCGGAAGCCCGAAGTTCCTCAACTCTTCTTGCAGCGCACTCTTGCGGAGAAACATTTAAGCGCTTAGATTTCTAGCGCTTCGACTTAACAACGCACCTACGCACCACTCCATTTGGAGGTCCCGCCGTGTCTCAGCACCCCACCGAAATCCTCGTCGCGGGCCAGTGGCGACGCGGCTCCGGTGCCCCGCTCGACACGGTCGACCCCGCCACCGGGCAGCTGCTCGCCACGCTGCACACCGCGTCCGCCGAAGAGGTCGACGAGTCCGCGCAGGCGGCAGCAGCGGCCGCGGCGGACCCGGCCTGGCGCGAGCTGCTCCCCCACCAGCGGGCCCGGCTCCTGTACCGGATCGCGGAGCTGACCGAGGAAGCCGCCGACGACCTGGCCGCGACGCAGACCGCCGACACCGGAAAGACCCTCACCGAGACGAAGGCGCTCGCACTCAGCGCGGCCGGCACCTTCCGGTACCTGGCCGCGACCCTGGAGACCGCCGAAGAGGCCCTCACGCCCTCGCGCGGCCCGTACGTCACGATGAGCGTGCACGAGCCGATCGGCGTGGTCGGGGCGATCAACCCGTGGAACTCCCCGGTCGCCAGTGACGCGCAGAAGCTCGCGCCCGCCCTGGCCGCGGGGAACGCGGTGCTGCTCAAGCCGGCCGCCTGGACCCCGCTGGTCTCCCTGAAGCTCGGCCGGATCATCACCCGGGCCCTCACCGAACTCGGCCTGCCCACCGCCCTGTTGTCGGTACTTCCGGGCAGCGGCCGGGTCGTCGGTGACGCCGTCGTACGACATCCGCTCGTCGGCCGGATCGGGTTCACGGGCGGCACGGAGACCGGCCGCTCCATCGCCGAGATCGCCGCGCGCAAGCTGATCCCCGCATCGCTCGAACTGGGCGGCAAGTCTCCGACGATCGTGCGGGCCGACGCGGACGTCGAACAGGCCCTGTCGGGTGTGATGTTCGGGATCTTCTCGTCCAGCGGGCAGTCCTGCATCGCGGGTTCGCGGCTGTTCGTCCACGCGTCGCTGTACGAGTCATTCGTCGGCGAACTCGTCTCGCGGGTCGGCAAGTTGCGGGTCGGGCCCGGCACCGACCCCGACACACAGGTCGGCCCGCTGGTGCATGCGAAGCACCGGGACTCGGTCGCCGACTACGTCGACCTCGCCCGCTCCGAGGGCGCCGAGGTGCTGTGCGGCGGCGCCGCACCCGAGGGCGCCGCGTACGAGAACGGCGCGTACTACCTGCCGACCGTCCTCGCCGGGCTGCCGAACGACTCCCGCACCTGCCAGGAGGAGATCTTCGGCCCGGTCCTGGTGGTCCTCCCCTACGACGACGAGGACGACCTGGTCCGCCAGGCCAACGACTCCGTGTACGGCCTCGCCTGCGGGATCTGGACCCGCGACCACCGCGCCGCCTGGAACCTGGCCCGCCGGATCGACGCGGGCACCGTGTGGATCAACACGTACAAGCAGTTCAGCGCGTCCACCCCGTTCAGCGGGATGAAGGACAGCGGCCTCGGCACCGAGAAGGGACGTGACGCCATCCGCGCCTACCAACGCCAGAAGTCCCTGTACTGGGGCACGTCCGAAACCCCGCTCCCCTGGGCCAACTGATCACCCCCGCAACGGAGTTCCGTATGTCCCACCCCACTCACCCGCCGATCGCCCGGCTGCGCGCGCTGCGCTCCGTCGAACTGCTCACCCCCTCCTTCGCCGAGGCCACCGACTTCTACGAGGACGCGTGGGGCCTGGAGGTCGTCGAGTCCGAGCACAGCGCGAGCTGGCTGCGCGGCACCGGCGAACAGCACCACGCCCTCCAGCTCACCCGCTCCGACCGCACAGGGCTCGGCCGCCTCGTGTTCGCCGTGGCCACGCCCGCCGAGATCGACGAGGCGGCGCGGCGGCTCGAAGCCCGCGGCATCGTGCCGCTCGCGGGGCCCGGCCTCCTCGACCAGGTCGGCGGCGGCTACGGCCTGCGGTTCCACGACCACGAGGGCCGGCTCGTCGAGCTGTCGGCCGAGACCTGGGCGGTCGCGCCGCGCGGCCAGGACACCGCCGTGCCGGTCGGTGTCACGCACGCGGTCCTCAACACCCCCGACATCGACGCCGCCGTCGCCTTCTACTGCGACGTCCTCGGCCTGCGCGTCTCCGACTGGTCCGAGCACCAGATGGCGTTCCTGCGCTGCAACGCCGACCACCACTGCATCGCGTTCAACCAGGCCGAGTGGGTGTCCCTCAACCACGTGGCGTACGAGATGAGTTCGGTCGACCACTTCATGCGCGGGCTCGGGCGCCTGCGCCACCACGGGATCGTCCCGCAGTGGGGTCCGGGGCGGCACGGTCCCGGCAACAACACCTTCTCCTACTTCACCGATCCGACCGGGCTCGTCTGCGAGTACACGTCCGAGGTCGCCCAGATCGTCGAGGACCGGTGGATCGCCAAGGTGTGGCGGCGGGTGCCGGAGCTGTCCGACCTCTGGGGCACGGCGGGCGCGCCGTCGAAGGAGATCCGCTGTCACATGGCCGGTTCGCCGGAGTCCCCGGTCATTCCGGCGTCCCCGGTCATCCCTGAAGGAGCACAGAAATGAGCACGCTCAAGGTCGGACTCGTCGGCTGGGGCGCCATCGGCCGTGTCGTCGGCACCGCGCTGGCCCAAGGGGACGTTCCTGGCGCCGAGTTGGCCGGCATCGTCGACAACCGGCCGCTCGGTGAGGCGGCGCCCGCGCCGCAGGTCACCTTCGATGAGGCCATCGAGCGCTGCGACCTGATCGTCGAAGCCGCAGGTCAGGGCGTCGTACGGGAGTGGGGCGAGCACGTACTCAACCACGGCACCGATCTGCTCGTGGCCTCGACCGGGGCCCTCACCGACGACGAGCTGGCCAAGCGGCTGCTCGCCGCCGGGCCCGGCCGGGTGTACTTCACGGGCGGGGCCGTCGGCGGCCTCGATCTGCTCCAGGCCGTGCGGGGCCTGGGGCCGATCGAGGACGTCCGGCTGACGACCACGAAGCTGCCCGCCACCCTCGAACAGCCGTGGATGGACGAGGAGTTGCTGGGCCGGATGCGCTCGGCGACCGGGCCGGTCGTCGTCATGTCGGGCACGGCGCGGGACGTGCCGGTGAAGTTCCCCAAGTCGACGAACGTGGCCGCCTCGGTCGCCCTCGCCGTCGGCGACCTGGACGCCGTGCGGGTCGAGGTCGTCGCCGATCCGGGGGCCACGCGCACCCGGCATGTCATCGAGGCGTCCGGGGAGCACGGCTCGTACCGCTTCGAGGTCGCGCACCGGCCCGACCCGGGCAATCCGGCGACCAGCCAGGTCGTGCCGTACGCGGTGCTGCGCTCGCTGGCGGCGCTCGCCGGGCGGTCGGGGCAGATCCTGTGACGGCCGCCCACCCGGCCGCCAACCCGGCCGTCCACGTGGAGGAGGCCGGCACCGAAGGCCCCCTGCTGGTGTGCCTGCACGGCATCGGCTCCTCGTCGGCCGCGTTCGCACCGCAGCTCGCCGCACTGAGCGAGCACGCGCGCGTGGTGGCCTGGGATGCCCCCGGGTACGGCAAGTCCCCCGATCCGGAAGGCCCGTTGGACCTGGACGGGTTCGCGGACGCCGCTGCCGACCTCATCCGCTCGTACGGTCGCTCGGCGCACGTCCTCGGTGTCTCGTGGGGCGGTGTCATCGCGCTGCGGCTCGCGACCCGGCACCCCTCGCTCGTCGATTCGCTGATCGTCGCCGACTCCAGTGCGGGTTCCGGTACCGACCCCGCCAAGGCCGAAGGCATGCGGGCCCGCGCCACCGACCTGGCGGACAGCGGACCACGCGCCTTCGCCGAGAAGCGCGGCCCCCGCCTCGTCTCCGACCTGGCGCCCGCCGCGCTCGTCGAGCGGGTCGTCGACACCATGGCCGCCTCCGTGCGGCTGCCCGGCTACGGGTACGCCGCCGAGTCCATGGCCGGCGCCGATCTGCGCCCCGAACTGTCCGCCGTCTCCGCGCCCACCCTCGTGATCTGCGGCGACCGCGACAAGGTCACCGGCGTCGAGGCCTCCCAGGTCCTCGCCGGGGGCCTGCACAAGACGGCCTACGTGATCGTCAAGGACGCCGGTCACCTGGCCAACCAGGAGCAGCCCGAGCGGTTCAACGCCTGGGTCCTGTCCCACCTGCACATCGTCACCCTCTAGCGAAGGACGCACACCATGCCTCTGACCACCACCGAGTACGACAACGGCGGCGACCTCGGCGCGTACACCGACTCGCTGATCGCGTCGAAGGAGTCCCGCGTCGCCGACTTCGACACGCTCTCCTTCCAGGAGAAGGCGGGCAAGCAGTACCGCCGCGGCCAGATCCGCTACGTCGGCTCCGGCGCCACCGGCAACCACGAGGGCGACAGCCGCATCCTCCCGTCCGGCGGCTTCACCTTCTCCAACATGCTGCTGCCGCCCGGCGCCGAGGGCCCGGCCCACACCCACCACGACGTGGAGGAGGCCTTCTTCGTCCTGGAGGGCGAGGTCCGCGTCGGCGTCCACCGCGGCCCGGACGAGGTCGAGTACCGCACCCTCGGCTACCGCGACATGATCGTGGTGCCCGCCGGTGTGACCCGCTCGCTGAAGAACGAGGGCGACACCGACGCCCTGTTCTGCGTCGTCATCGGCACGCAGAAGCCGCAGGTGCCCTCGTACCCCGAGTACTCGCCGATGCACGGCGTCACCCGTGACTGAGCTGTCCCTCAAGGACGCGCGCACGGTCGTCGTGACCGGGGCGGGCCGTGGCCTGGGCCTCGCCATGGCCCGCCGGGCCGCCGAGGACGGCTTCCGGGTCGTCCTCGCCGAGCTCGACCCCGAGCGCGGCGCCCGGGCCGCCGAGGAGCTGCGGAGCGAGGGCCACGACGCGCACTTCGCACGCTGCGACGTGGCTGACCCGGCATCCGTCGGGGAACTCGCCTCGTTCGTACGGGAGTTGGGCGGACTCTACGGGCTCGTCAACAACGCGGCCCTCGCCAACGGCGTCGGCGGCAAGGAGTTCCAGGACATCGACATCGAGACCTGGGACCGCCTGATGACGATCAACGCACGCGGTCCCTGGCTGGTGGCCAAGGCGCTGCACCCGCTGTTCGGCCCGACCGGACGCATCGTCAACATCGCCTCGGACGCCGCACTTTACGGCTCCCCGCGGCTCGCGCACTACATCACGTCGAAGGGCGCGGTCATCGCCCTCACCCGCGCGATGGCGCGGGAACTCGGCGAGCGCGGCATCACCGTCAACGCACTGGCGCCCGGCCTCACCGAGTGCGAGGCGACCGAGGGAGTGCCGGAGGAACGGCACGGCCTGTACGCCGCGAACCGGGCGATCTCCCGGCCGCAGCAGCCCGACGACCTCACGGGCCTTGCCTCCTTCCTCCTCTCCGAGGAGTCCCGCTATCTGACAGGACAGGTGATCGCCGTCAACGGCGGCTTCACCATGAACTGACTCAATGAACTGACCCAACTTCCTTACTGGAGCAAGTAGTTATGGATCTGGGCCTCGCCGACCGGACCTATGTGGTCACCGGAGGCAGCTCGGGCGTCGGCCTGGCCACGGTCCGCGCCCTCCTCGACGAAGGCGCGAACGTCGCCACCTGCGGGCGCGACGCCGACCGCCTGAAGAGGGTCGGCTCGCACGACCGTCTCTTCACCGCCACGTGCGACGTGCGTGACGCCGAGGCCGTACGGGACTTCGTACGGGCGTCGGCCGGCGCGTTCGGCGGTGACCGCGTCGACGGTCTCGTGAACAACGCCGGACAGTCCCGCATGAAGCGCCTCGACGACACGACCGAGGACGACTGGCGCGACGAGCTGGAGCTGAAGTTCGCGGGCGTGCTGAACCCGCTGCAAGCGGCGCGGGAGTATCTGCGGGCGTCCGACGCGGCCTCCGTCGTCAATGTCAACGCGGTGCTCGCCAAGCAGCCCGAGCCGCGGCTGATCACGACGAGCGCCGCCCGCGCCGGCATCCTCAATCTCTCCAAGTCCCTGTCCCAGGAGCTGGCTTCGGACGGCATCCGGGTCAACTCGGTCTGCCTCGGTCTCATCGACACCGGCCAGTGGACGCGCCGGCACGCCGCCGCCGACTCCGGGATGTCGTACGAGGACTGGCAGGCGGAGCTCGCCGCCGACCGCGGCGTCTCGCTCGGCCGGCTCGGCCGCGCCGAGGAGGTCGCGTACGCGATCGTCGCGCTGCTCTCGCCGCGCGCCTCGTACATCACCGGAACCGGCGTCGACGTCTGCGGCGGCGTCGGCCGCGGCATTCTCTGAGGAGTTCACATGTCTCATACGTCATATACGACGTACGCCAATGGCGGTGACCTCCTCGTCGCCGTCCTGAAGGAACTCGGCATCGACACGGTCTTCGGCATCGTGTCCGTGCACAACCTTCCGCTGGTCGAGGCCGTCGACCGCGAGCTGCGCTTCGTACCCGTGCGGCACGAGGCGAGCGCGGTCAACGCCGCCGACGCCTACGGCCGGGCCCGCGGCTCCATCGGCTGCGCGCTCACCTCGACCGGAACGGGCGCGGGCAACGCGGCCGGTTCACTGATCGAGGCGCTCGCATCCGGCACGTCCGTGCTGCACGTCACGGGCCAGGTCGAGACCGAATTCCTGGGCAGCGGACGCGGGTTCATCCACGAGACGAAGAACCAGCTCGGCATGCTCGACGCCGTCTCGGCGTACGCGGCCACGGTGCGCTCCGCCGATGAGGCGGGTGAGGTGCTGCGGTCCGCCGCGCATGCCGCGCTCGCCTCTCCGGGCGGCCCGGCGAGCGTCGAGTGGCCGATCGACCTGCAGTACGCGGCGCAGACGGACGCTCCCGTGGCCGTGGAGCCGACCGCCACAATGATCAATGAGAACCAACTGGCTTCTGCCGCCGCACTGTTGGCGTCCGCCGAGCGCCCCCTCATCTGGGCCGGCGGCGGCGCCACCCGCGCCGGCGCCGAGCTCACCGCGCTCGTCGAGGCGACCGGCGCCGGACTGCTCACCTCCAACTCCGGGCGCGGCGCGGTCCCCGAGGACCACCCGCAGGTGATCGGCAACTTCGCGACCACCCCAGCCGGACGCGCCCTGCTCGCCGACGCGGACCTGCTGCTGACCATCGGCACGCACTTCCGCTCCAACGAGACCGCCGACTACGGGCTCCAACTCCCCGACGCCGAGCGGCACATCCAGATCGACGTCGACGCCGCCGCCCTCGGCCGCGTCTACCCGGCCGCGCACACCCTGCACGCCGACGCCGCGGACGCGCTTGCCGCCCTGCTCCCCCACGCCCGCGCCGCCGAACCGTCATGGACGGAGCGGATCAAGGGCGTGCGCGACGAGGTGCGGGCCACGCTGCACGACAATATCGGCCCGCAGGCCGCCATCTGCGACGCGCTGCGCGCCGTGCTGCCACGCGACGCGGTCGTCGCCCGTGACGTCACGATCCCGTCCAGCAGCTGGGGCAACCGGCTCCTGGAGATGTACGACCCGCGCTCCAACGTCTTCCCGCGCGGCGGCGGCATCGGGCAGGGCCTCGGCATGGGCATCGGCGCGGCGCTCGCCGACCCCGAGCGGCCCACCGTCGTCATCGCGGGCGACGGCGGGCTCGCCGTGCACCTCGGCGAGCTGCTCACCGTCGCCCAGGAGCGCCCCCGCCTGACCGTCCTGGTCTTCAACGACGGCGGCTACGGCGTGCTGCGCAACATGCAGGACCGCTACAGCGAGCGCCGCTCCGGCGTCGACCTCGCAACGCCGGACTTCGAACTCCTAGCCCAGGCCTGCGGGTTGCCGTACTTGCGGATCTCGGACGCCGCGCACGCCCGCCCGGTGATCGAGCAGGCCGTCGGCGCCGAAGGGCCGACGCTCGTCGAGGTGGACCTGGCCTCGCTCGGCCCGATGAAGAACCCGTTCACCCCGCCCGTGAAGATCCCCGGCGCGTAAGGAGACCACCATGAGCGACGACCGTCTCCTGGACCTGCTGGTCCGGCGGATGACCTGGGAGGCCGACGGTGTCCTGTCCGTCGAGCTGACCCACCCGGACGGCAAGCCGCTGCCCACCTGGGCGCCCGGCGCGCACCTCGACGTGCACGTCGGCGGCCAGGTCCGCCAGTACAGCCTGTGCGGCGACCCCTCCGACTGCGGCACGTACCGCATCGGCGTGCTCAACGAGCCGTCCTCGCGCGGCGGTTCACGGCACGTGCACACCACGCTGCGCCCCGGCCAGCAGGTCACCGTGTCCGAGCCGCGCAACCACTTCGCCCTGGAGGAGGCCCCCGCGTACGTGTTCATCGCCGGCGGCATCGGCGTCACACCGATCCTCGCGATGGCACGGGAGGCCGCCCGGCGCGGCGCCGACTGGCGCATGGTGTACGGCGGCCGGGGGCGCGCCTCGATGGCGTTCACCGAGGAACTGACCGCGCTCGGCGGCGACCTGACCCTCGTACCGCAGGACGAGCAGGGGCACATCGACCTCGACGCGACGCTCGCCGGGCTGCCCGAAGGGGCGCTCGTCTACTCCTGCGGGCCCGAGCCGCTGCTCGCCGCCGTCGAGGAGCGCTGCCCGGGTGACCGGCTGCGCCTGGAGCGCTTCGCCGCACCTGTCGTCGAACGGTCCGCGGACGACGGCGAGTTCGAGGTCGAGTGCCGGACCTCGGGACAGACCCTCACCATCGGCGCCGACACGTCGATCCTGGAGGCCGCCGAGTCCGCGGGCATCGACGTCACCAGCTCCTGCCGCGACGGCATCTGCGGCTCCTGCGAGACCCGCGTCATCGAAGGCGCTCCCGAACACCGCGACTTCCTCCTGTCGGAAGCCGAGCACGCCGCGAGCGCCTCGATGATGATCTGCGTCTCGCGCTGCGCGGCCGGCTCCCGCCTCGTACTCGACCTCTGAGGAGATATCAATGACCACCACCGACTGGCCGTACCTGGAGATCCACCAGTCCCGCACCCACGAGCCGAGCCCCTACGAGTACAAGCTGGCGGCCACGCTCGAAGAGGTCTTCACCAAGGTCGGCCACGAACTCGCCGATGTCGTCAGCGGGCTGAACGCCCGTCAGGTCCACGCTCCCGACGGGGCGCCGTGGACCGAGGAATCCTTCCGCGCCGAGATGCACCGACTGGGAGCGTGACGTACCCATGGCTCTGACCGCCGACAAGATCTACGCGACCGGCCTGCGCAACCAGTGGCACCCGGTCGTCCCCTCCTCCTTCGTCGCGCCCGGCGCGATGCGCAAGGTCACCGTCCTCGGTGAGCAGTGGCTGCTGTTCCGCCGCTCCGACGGCACCCTGAGCATGCTCGCCGACCGCTGTCCGCACCGCGGCGCACCGCTCTCCCTCGGCAAACACCTGGGTGACCGGGTGGCCTGCTGGTACCACGGCGTCGAGATCGAGACCGACGGCACCGTCTCCTCCGTGCCGGGCCTGCCCGGCTGCAACCTGGAGGGCAAGAAGCTCGTCACCTCGCTGCCCGTGCGCGAGGTCTCCGGCGCCGTCCTCGCCTACTTCGGCGACGAACAGCACCCGGAGCCGGTCGAGTTGGAGCTCCCCGAGCCGCTCACCGACCCCGACACCGACGCCATCCTCTGCTACGCGGAGTGGGACGCGCCGTGGCGCTACGGCGTCGAGAACCTGCTCGACCCGATGCACGGCCAGTTCCTGCACCACGACTCACACACCATGTTCGACGGTGACACCACCGCCAAGTTCCGCATCCGCGAGACCGACCGCGGCTACTTCTTCGAGAAGACCGACCAGCGGGGCGTGAACTTCGACTGGGTCGAGCTGTGCCGCACGGGCGTGGACTGGGTCGACCTGTCGATCCCCTACCCGCCGTCGGCGGGCCCCGGCGGCCCGTTCGGCATCGTCGGCATGGTCCGCCCGGTCGACGAGGGGCGCTGCGCGGTCTTCTTCTGGCGCTACCGCAAGGTCCAGGGCTGGCAGCGCGACACCTGGCGCTTCCTCTACAAGACGCTGATCGAGAAGCGCCACTGGGAGGTGTTGGAGCAGGACCGGGAGATGCTGGAGGCCATGCCGGCCGACGCCGACCAGCGGGAAAACCTCTACCAGCACGACCTCGGCGTGGTCCGCCTTCGCCGCATGTACCGCTCGGCTGCGGAGGCACAGGCGACCGCGTGACCGCCATCGCCTTGAGGCGCCGCCGCCTTGGGCAATCTGCCGCCTTGGGCGGCAGGGTGGGCAAGGCGGCACCCCGGCGCGGGCAGCGCCCACGGTCGTCCCCCACCCCGACGGCGTTGCGGCCACGGGGCTCCGCGCCCCGGACCCCGCTGGCTCTCGTCCAAAGTGCGGGGCTCAATATGCGGCGCCCGCCGCCGCAGGCAGGAAATTGCCCGCACCTGCCACCCCGCGGGCTTGAAGTACCCACAGTCGCGCCGCACGAGGCAGGTCGCCCCAACGCGGTCAGCTCCATGGGGGGGTCTCGCTGGGCACGGCCGCCGGCCTGCCCCTGGTCACGTACCTCGTCTACCGCTTCGACTGGCACACCTCGTTCCTCGCCCTCGCGGCGCTGAACGCGGTGGTCGGCCTCCCTCTGATCCTGCTGTTCGTACGGGGTCGTGGGGTGCGCGGCGCCGAGCGGCCGGGCTTCGGGGCCACGCTGAAGGGCGCCCTGCGGATGCCCTGCCTGGCGCCCATCCTGGTCATCGAGATCGCCACGCTCGCGTATCTGTGGGGGTCGAGCGCGTGGCTGCCCTCGTATCTGCTGCGCGAGCGGCACTTCTCGCTCTCCGCGATGGGCATCGTCTCCGCGCTGCCGTTCCTGATGTCGCTGGTGTCCGGGTTCCTCGGCGGGCTGCTGCTCGACCGGCTGCCGCGGCGACTGCTCGCGCTGCCGTTCGTGGTGGGCTCGACCGGCACCGCCGTCTGCGTGCTGCTCGTCGCCGGGGCGGACAGCGACGCGGCGGCGGCCACCGGTCTGATCCTGGCCGGCGGCTTCTGGGGCCTTCAGGGTCCGGCCATCCCCACCCTCGTCCAGCACTGCGCGCCCGCGCACTTCGTCGGCAGCGCCTACGGCGTCGTGAACGGGGTCGGCAACCTCGTGTCCGCGTTCATGCCCACCCTCATGGGCATGGCCATCGCGGCGAGCGGCGGCCACGGCTTCGGCGCCGGATTCACCCTCCTCGCAGGGGCCCAGGCGCTGACCCTGGTGTGCGGGGCATGGCTGCTGGTCAGGCCGGTCCGCGAGGCACCGGCCGCCGAACCCGGCGCCGCGCGGCTCGCGCGGACCTGACGACTGCCCCACGGTGGAGTGGACCACTCCACCGTGGGGCAGTGTTGGGGGCAGCCCGCGCCCACAAGGGGATGCGGAGGGCCCGCGCCGACGCCGTAAGGTGGGCAGGTACGCGAGGGCACGTCGGAAGGAGGCGCTGGGTGATCGAGCTCGAGGGGGTTCCCGAGCTGGTCGACCCGGTCATGGTGGCCGCGTTCGAGGGCTGGAACGATGCCGGCGACGCCGCCTCCACCGCGGTCGCGCATCTCGACAAGGAGTGGAAGGGCGAAGTGTTCGCGGCCCTTGACGCCGAGGACTACTACGACTTCCAGGTCAACCGCCCGACCGTGTTCGTCGACGGCGGCGTGCGAAAGATCACATGGCCGACGACGCGGCTCTCGGTGATCCGTATCGGCGGGGACAAGCCGCGCGACCTGGTCCTGGTCCGGGGCATCGAACCGTCCATGCGTTGGCGCTCGTTCTGCAACGAACTGCTCGGCTTCGCGCACGAGCTGGGCGTCGAACTCGTCGTCGTCCTCGGCGCGCTGCTCGGCGACACCCCGCACACCCGGCCCGTGCCGGTCAGCGGCGTCACGTCGGACGCGGACCTGGCCACGCGGATGAACCTGGAGGAGACCAAGTACGAGGGCCCGACAGGCATCGTCGGCATCCTCCAGGAGGCCTGCACGCACGCCGGCGTCCCCGCGGTCTCGCTGTGGGCGGCCGTCCCGCACTACGTGTCGCAGCCGCCGAACCCGAAGGCGACGCTGGCCCTCCTCAACCGCCTGGAGGACCTGATCGACCTGCGCATCCCGCTGGGCGACCTGGCCGAGGACGCGCGGGCCTGGCAGTTGGGCGTGGATCAGCTGGCCGCGGAGGACAGCGAGGTCGCCGAGTACGTGCAGTCACTGGAGGAGGCCCGCGACACCGCGGAGCTGCCCGAGGCCACCGGCGAGGCCATCGCCCGCGAGTTCGAGCGCTACTTGCAGCGCCGCGACCCGAACGCCCCGCCCGGCGGTCACGCGACGGACGGTGGCGACGGCTCCTCGCACCTGCGCGACAACCCGAGCGGCCGGACCAGGCCGCCGAAGCCGCCGCGCCCGGAGGGCGAGGACGGCGACGAGTAGTCGCGGCAGGCAGTGACCTTCAGGGCGGGGCGCCGAGCGCCCCGCCCTCCGTCGTGCCCTGCCCGCGTTCCCACTCTGGCCGGTTTGGGGCGTGACAGTGTTTTCCGGCCGAATTGATGGCAGTTGCAGGGGGTTCCCCATTCAACTTGTTTTCAAACGCAGTTGGCCAACGGGGTCTGGACGGGCGGGCGTCGGCGTAGCAGGGTGAGCCCCGACGAGCCTCAAGGAAACACACGGCACAAGCAGACCCGTACGACCGGATGTGGCGAGGGGAGCTGTGGACCGATGACCGACCAGCACGGAAGCCCGGCACAGGGGCCGGGAGCGGCCGGGCCGGGACCGGACGGATCCGGTTTCAGCTATCGCGGGGCCGAAGAGGAACTGATCGTCGTGGCGCGCCCGGAGGCCCGCCTGCGTGTCCAGGCCGACGGCGTGCGCTCCGTCGCGGGCGCCGACGTATCGGCGTTGAACATGTTCCTCGGCGACGAACAGCTCGCTCTTGAACCGCTGTTCGGCGGCGAGGAGCGGGTACAGGGAGCCGGCGAGACACCCGGGGCGGACGTACCGGATCTGGCGCTGTTCTACCGGGTGCGCGGCGGGGCCGAGCGGGCACAAGAGCTGAGGTCGCGGATCGCGGCGCTTCCGGAGATCGACACGGCGTACGTGAAGCCCGGCGCGGTGCCCGCGGCGCGCGCGTCGTCCCCGGAGAACTTCGAGGAGGAGCGGCGGCTGAAGGAGAAGACGGCCGCGACACCCGACTACACGGGCCGGCAGGGCTATTTGGGCCCCGCGCCCGCCGGTATCGACGCGCAGTGGGCGTGGCGGCGGCTCGGCGGCAGCGGCGAGGGCGTCACCGTCATCGACGTGGAGGGTGCCTGGCAGTTGGGGCACGAGGACCTGTCGGCGAAGCTCGCGGGCATCGTCGTCGGCACGCCGGTCTCGGACGTGGCCTGGCGCAATCACGGCACCGCGGTCCTCGGCGTGATCGGCGGCGACCGGGGCGATCGCGGCATCACCGGCATCGTGCCGGAGGCGGTGACCGCGGCGGCGTCCTTCCAGGGTGTGGGCACGGCGGCGGCGATCCACGCGGCGGCCGACCGGCTGAACCCCGGCGACGTCATCCTCGTCGAACTGCACCGCCCGGGGCCGCGGTTCGACTTCGAGCCGCGCGACGACCAGCGCGGCTACATCGCCCTGGAGTGGTGGCCCGACGACTTCGCGGCCGTCAAGTACGCGACGGCCAAGGGCATCGTGGTCGTGGGCGCGGCGGGCAACGGGGCCGAGTCCCTCGACGACGCGGTGTACGAGCGGCGGCCCGACGACTTCCCGGCGTGGTGGCACAACCCGTTCAACCCGTCGAACCGCTCATCGGACGCGGTCCTCGTCGGCGCGGGCGCCCCGCCGCCCGGCACCCACGGGCGCGACCACGGCCCGGACCGTTCACGCCTCTCGTTCTCCAACTACGGCACCCGCGTGGACGCCCAGGGCTGGGGCCGCGAGGTCACCACCACCGGCGGCTCCTGGGACCGGCCCGGCGATCTGCAGGGCGGCACCGAGGAGATCGCCTGGTACACCGACACCTTCTCCGGCACCTCGTCCGCCTCCCCGGTGGTCGTCGGCGCGCTGACCGCCCTCCAGGGCATGCTCAGGGCAGGCGGTCAGCGCCCGATGACCTCGCAGCGAGCGCGCGACGTGCTCCGGGCGACCGGCTCACCGCAGCAGGACGCCCCCGGTCGGCCCGCCTCGCAGCGGATCGGCAACCGGCCCGACATCAAGGGAGCGGTCACCAACCTGCTGCCCTCGACGGTCGGTTCGGGCCAGGCGGAGCGGTACTGGGACGAACTGATCCCGTATCCGCCCGAACTCCCGCCCAGGCTCCGGCTGTTCGTGGCGGGCTCCTGGCGCAATCTGAACAACCCGTCCCCCGAGACGCGCCAGGCGGTGCACACCGCCTTCGCGGGGGGACGGCCGGACGTACGTGTGTGGTTCTCGGACGACGAGGTCGTCGGCCTGGTCGTCACGGGCTGAGGCAACGCACCCCACCCTTCATGGAAGGTGGCACCCGCATGAACATGACCCCCCAAATGGGCCAGCAGGGGCAACAGGGCCAGCAGCAGTTCCCGAGCACCTCGCCCTACCAGCAGCAGGGCACGGGCCAGCAGCCGCAACCGCCCTTCGGGCAGCAGCAGTACGGTCAGCAGCCCTTCGGCGGCCAGAGCCAGGACCAGCTCCAGCAGCAGCTCCAGCAGCTCGGCCAGCAGCAGCCGTACCAGCAGCTGCTGCAGCAACTCGGCGGGCAGCAGCAGCCGTTCGGGCAGCAGCAGGGCCAACAGCAGTACGGTCAGCAGCAGTACGGCCAACAGCAGGGTCAGCAGGACCAGCAGGCGCAGCAGGCCGAGCAGCAGATGCAACAGCTGATGCAGGAACTCCAGCGGACCGCGATCCAGCAGTCCCACCAGCAGGCGCAGCAGCAGGCCCTGGCCGCCGGTGTGGCGGACGGCTTCATCGACATCGTGCAGCCGCTGCCGGGCCAGCCGAACCAGATCTTCCTGCGCATCAACAACCAGTTCCGGGTCCTCAACAACCCGAGCCCGCAGGCGCACGACGAGATCCAGGAGGCCTTCGCGTTCGGCCAGCAGGTCGTCGGCATCTGGGACTCCGGTTCGCCGACCGTGCTGCGGAGCGTACGGGTGCAGCGGATCTGATCCGAGCGCACTGAGCGGAGAAGCCGAGCGCGCAGGGCAAGGAAACCCGGCGCACCAGGCAAAGAAAGGGGCGCCTCCCCACGCGGGGAGGCGCCCTGATGTGCCCTTCGGTTACAGCGCCACGCCCAGCAGGGCGTCCACGGCACGCGATACGACGCCGGGGGCGCCCTCGTCCGTGCCGCCCCCGGCCTCCTGGGCCTCGGCCCAGCGGTCGACGGCGGCCAGCGCGGCGGGCGCGTCCAGGTCGTCGGAGAGCGCCTCGCGGATCTCTTCGACCATCACCTCGGCGGACGGGCCGTCGGGGCGGGAGACGGCCGCACGCCAGCGGTCGAGGCGGGCCACGGCGTCGGCGAGGACCTGGTCGGTCCACTCCCAGTCGTCGCGGTAGCGGTGGGAGTGCAGTGCGAGCCGGATGGCGGCCGGGTCGACCCCGTCGTGCCGCAGCTTCGACACGAACACCAGATTGCCCTTGGACTTCGACATCTTCTCGCCGTCGAGCCCGACCATGCCGGCGTGCACGTACGCCTTGGCCATCGGGAACTCGCCGGTCAGCGCCTGCGCGTGCGAGGCACCCATCTCGTGGTGCGGGAAGGCGAGATCCGATCCTCCGCCCTGGACGTCGAAGCCCATGCCGAGGTGGTCGAGGGCGATGGCGACACACTCGATGTGCCAGCCGGGCCGTCCCTGGCCCAGTGAACCGCCGTCCCAGCTCGGCTCACCCTCCCGGGCGGCCATCCACAGCATCGGGTCGAGCGGGTTCTTCTTGCCCGGACGGTCCGGGTCGCCCCCGCGCTCGGCGGAGAGCAGCCGCATCGCGGCGGCGTCGAGGTTCGAGACGGACCCGAAGTGCGGGTCGGCCTCGACGGAGAAGTAGGTGTCGCCCTCGAGCTCGTAGGCGGCACCGGAGTCACGCAGTCGTTCGACGAGCGGCACGATGCCGGGTATCGCCTCGACGGCGCCTATGTAGTGCTGCGGCGGCAGCATCCGCAGGGCGGTCATGTCCTCGCGGAACAGGGCGGTCTCGCGCTCGGCGAGGCCCTCCCACTCGATGCCGTCACGCACGGCCCGCTCCAGCAGAGGATCGTCGACGTCCGTCACGTTCTGGACGTAGTGAACCTGCCGCTTGGTGTCGAGCCACACGCGCTGCACGAGGTCGAACGCGTTGTAGGTCGCCGCGTGACCCATGTGGGTCGCGTCGTACGGCGTGATGCCGCAGACGTAGATACGGGCGACGGGACCGGGGTCAAGGGTGACGAGCCCTTCGGTCGCGGTGTCGTGAATCCGAAGGTCGCGGCCCTTGCCAGGCAGGGCGGGGACATCAGAAGCGGGCCAGGCATGCATGCATCGAGCGTAACCGGACGCCCCTTCCGGATACGAACCGGACCAGGCGTAATGGCCGAACGGGCCCTCTTGCGTGATCTTGCGCGGAGCGCTAGGCCACTCAAACCCCATTCAGGCCCATTCAAGCCCCGCCGGCGTTTGAGACGCGGGGTCCGGGGCAGAGCCCGATCTCTCCAGCCCCGCCGGCGCTTGAGGCGCGGGGTCCGGGGCAGAGCCCCGTGACCGCAACGCCGTCCGGGCTCCGCTATACGGGTGGCCAGGGGATGGCCGGCCAGTCCCCACCCGGCTCCCGGTGCCGCCCGGCCTTGAGCAACCCCGCCACCCGCTCCCGCACAGCCTCCAGCTCCACCCCGGTGATCAGCTCACCGAGCCGCACCGCGAGCGGCTCACCCGACCCGAGCCCCACCCGCAACGCCTCCAGCGCCCCCATGGCCTCCGCGGTCAACGGCTCCCCCGCCCACCCCCACAGCAACGTCCGCAACTTGTCCTCGGCGTTGAACGTCACACCGTGGTCGATGCCGAACAGGTGCCCCTCCGCGTCGACGAGCAGATGCCCGCCCTTGCGGTCACCGTTGTTGATCACGGCATCGAGCACCGAGAGCCGCCGCAGCCGGGCGTCGTCCGCGTGCACCAGCAGCGCCGTGCGCCCCTCGCCGACCTCGGCGAAGCCAATGGCCTTCCAGCCCTCCTCCGGCTCCTCACCGTCCACGAGGGCGAGCAGCTCGGCACCGTCCCCGAGCTCCTCCGGAGCGTCGATCCACAGCTGGCACATGCCCTCGCCGTACGGCCCGTCACGCAGCACCGTCGGCGGCACGAGGCCCCAGCCGAGCGCCTCGGACACCTCGTACGCGGCGACCTCGCGCCGCGCCAGGTTCCCGTCCGGGAAATCCCACAGCGGGCGCTCGCCGCGTACCGGCTTGTAAACACAACGGGCCTCACGGCCCTCGTGGGCGACGGTGCACACCAGCACCGCGTTCGACGCCTCGCGGATCTGTCCCTCGACGTTCAGCTCACCGAAGGTGAGCAGGTCCCGGTCGCTCACGCGTCGCGCCGGTATCCGTTCTGGCGCGGACATACGTGTCCCTCCGGGTCGAGCGGCAAGCTGCACAGGGGGCACGGCGGACGGCCCGCGTTCACGACGTCCAGGGCCCTCTTGGCGAAGGCGCGGGCCTGGTTCCCGGTGAGGCGGACGCGGAGCATCGGCGGGCCGTTCTCCTCGTCCTGGAGCAGCTTCTCCTCGGCCTCCGCCAGGTCGTCCTCGGACTCGGCCTCCAGCTCGACGAGGGCCTGCGCCTCGACGATCATGCGCTGTTCGTCGCCGTCCCACGCGAGTGCCATGGTGCCGACGCGGAACTCCTCCTCCACGGGCGCCTCCAGGGGCGCGGTGTCGGAGATCTCGCCCGGCGGCACGGCGGGCACCGGCGCGCTGCCCCCGGTGCGCCGCACGACCTCGTCGAGCAGTTCGTCCATGCGCTCGGCGAGCGCGGCCACCTGGGTCTTCTCCAGAGCCACGCTGGTGACCCGGGCTCCTGCCGTGGCCTGCAAAAAGAAGGTGCGGCGCCCGGGGAGCCCGACCGTACCGGCCACAAACCGCTCCGGAGGGTCGTAGAGGAACACCTGACGGGACACGTCCGCTCTCCATGGGATCGGGATCGACTGGCTTGAACCGGTCATGGCCGACCGGGCCGACTGTGCTTACGGCTGCTTCACCCTACTGCGGCCGACGATCACGGTGCGCCCGCGCCGCCCCCGACGGGCGCATCGAGCCCCTGCGGCGTCTCACGCGGCGCCAGGGACGCGAAGTCACCGGTGTCTCCGAGGCGTACGAGGAAGGGGCGCAGCCGTGTGTAACGGATCGCTGTGATGGAACACGGCTCTACGGAGATGCGCTGAAAGAGGTCCAGATGAAGCCCGATGGCGTCCGCGACAAGGGACTTGATGATGTCGCCGTGCGAACACATCACATAGGCGGCGTCCTCGCCGTGCTCGCGCTCCACGCGCGCGTTCCACTCACGTACCGCCTCGGCGGCCCGGTGCTGCATCTGCCGCATCGACTCCCCTCCGGGGAAAGCCGCAGCCGTCGGGTGCTGCTGCACGACCTGCATCAGCGGCTCGTCGGTCAGCTCGGCGAGCTTGCGGCCGGACCAGTCCCCGTAGTCGCACTCGCCGATGCGGTCGTCGGTGTGCAAGGTCAGCTCCGGGCGCGCGGCGAGCAGCGGCGCGACGGTCTCACGGCAGCGCTGCAACGGGCTGGCGACGATCTCGGCGAGCGGCAGGTCCGCCAGCCGCTCGGGCAGCCGCGCGGCCTGCGCGGCGCCGCGCTCGTCGAGCGCCACACCGGGGGTCCACCCGGCGAGCACTCCCGCGGTATTGGCGGTGGACCGTCCGTGCCGGACGAGGATCAGCGTGGGCATGTGCCCCACCCTAGGCATACGACGACGTGCGGCAGTGGCCGGTCCTGGGAAGAATTCACCTCGTGATCGTCGACTGTGCCATCTACCGGGAAGGGCGCCGCATCGAGCGGCCCGCCGACTTCTCCGACGCCCTCGACGAGGCGCGGGCGGTGGGGGACGCGTTCGTGTGGATCGGGCTGCACGAGGCGAGCGAGGAGGAGTTCGACCAGGTCGCCCAGGAGTTCGGGCTGCATCCGCTGGCCGTGGAGGACGCCCTGAAGGCGCACCAGCGGCCCAAGCTGGAGATCTACGACGACTCGCTGTTCGTGGTCCTCAAGCCCGTCGTGTACGAGCCGAAGAGCGACAAGGTGTCCACGGGCGAGCTGATGCTGTTCCTGGGCGATTCGTTCGTGGTGACCGTCCGGCACGGCGAGGGCGCGCCCCTGAAGGCCGTACGGCAGCGTCTGGAGGCCGAGCCGGAGTTCCTGAAGCAGGGGCCGACGGCGGTCCTGTACTCGATCGCGGACGCCACGGTGGACCACTACCTGGAGGTCGCGGCCGAGCTGCAGACCGACCTGGAGGAGCTGGAGACGGAGGTCTTCTCCCCCGAGGGCGGCGGCACCCGCGACACCGCGTCGCGGATCTACACGTTCAAGCGGCAGATCCTCGAATTCCGGCGCGCCACGGGCCCGTTGGCGATGCCACTGGCGCGGCTGGCCGGGGTCGGACCGTGGGGCCTGGCCGCCGTGCCGTTCGTACACGAGGAGGCGCGGCCGTTCTTCCGCGACGTGAACGACCACCTGACGCGGGTCAACGAGTCCGTGGACGGCCTGGACCGCCTCGTGTCGGACATCCTGTCCGCGCACCTGGCGCAGATGAGCGTGCGGCAGAACGACGACATGCGGAAGATCTCGGCGTGGGCGGCGATGGCCGCGGTGCCCACGATGATCGCGGGCATCTACGGCATGAACTTCGACCACATGCCGGAACTCCACTGGATATGGGCATACCCGGCAGTGATCGTCCTGATGGCCCTCTTGGAACTCCTGCTGTACCGCACATTCAAACGCCGCGGCTGGCTGTGACCAGATCAAGCCCCGCCGGCGTTTGAGGCGCGGGGCCCGGGGCAGAGCCCCGCGACCGCAACGCCGGCCCCCCGCCTCAGGCGAACTCGACCGCCGGCCCACCGAGCGCGTCCCGCCGCTCCGGCATCCGCAACGAAACCATCCGCCGCCAGCCGCCCAGGCGCTCGTACGCGTACACGGCCCGGATCCCCGCGGCCAGCGCCGCCGCCTTCGGCTTCGACCAGCCCAGGACCCGCCCCATGTGATCCATCACGGCGAGGCCGACATCCCGGTAGACCGCGATCTCCGCGAGAGCGCACTCGCGCAGGATGCGCTGAATGGCACGGCCGTGCCCCGCGTACGCGAAACGCAGCAACTCCTCATGGCAGTACGCGAGATGGTTGTCCTCGTCGTTGGAGATCATCTTGACCGCTCGGCCGAGGGTGGGGTCGTCGGCGAAGTACTTGCGGAGCATCACCATCTGCTCGGAGGCCCGCTGCTCGGTGACGCGGCTGTGCGCCAGATACGTGACGATGTCCCGCACGGAGAGCCGCTCGTCGCGCCGCAACCGATCGTGCGCGAGCCCGATCCCGTGCTTCTCCAGAAGCATCGTGTAGTCGGCCTCGGCGGGGACGGGGACCGGCTCAAGGCCGCGCTTCTTCATGAGGGCGTGGAAGATCCGCCCGTGCTTGTCCTCGTCCGCGCCGTGCCGCGCGATCCTGGGAGCGAGGCCGCGCTCGCTCTCGGGCACCAGCGCGGCGATCCGCCCGTTCTCCCAGCCGCCCTGGGATTCGCCGCCGGCCGCGATGGAGCAGAACAGCCGGAACGACTCGTCGTTGTCGATGATCTCCTGGAACAGACTCTTGGCCGACAGCATCCGCAACCTCCACCTCGCCGCACCGGACTCCGCAGTACTGCAAAGTCCGAGTCAAATGCGGGACATGAGGCAGGGCAACAGCTATGCGGGGCAACTCGTCCGAACGGAGGACACGAGGCTGGGGGCGAGCCGTAACCAGGCCCCTCGTGGCGCGTTGTGCACGGTGTCGGCCGTGGCGGGGAAGACCCCCGAGCCCCCACCACGGCCGCAGAAGAACTCGCCGAGCCTGTTACGCCGTTACGCCAGCCCGGCGCGCTCCATCGCCTCGGTGCCCGCGCGCAGGGAGGCGAGGCGGTCGTCGAGCGTGAGCCCGGCCGGGTTGATGGTCAGCGTGGTGACACCGGCCTCGGAGTAGGCCCGCATCCGGTCGGCGATCCGGTCCACGGAGCCGAGCAGCGTGGTGGAGTCGATGAGCTGCCGCGGGATCGCCGCGGCCGCGCCCTCCTTGTCGCCGGCCAGGTACTTGTCCTGGATCTCGGCGGCCTCCTTCTCGTAACCCATGCGCTGCGCGAGCTGGTTGTAGAAGTTCTGCTTACGGCTTCCCATGCCGCCCACGTAGAGGGCGGTGTAGGGCCGGAACATGTCGGCGAGCGCGCTCACCGAAGCCTCGTCGTCCCCACCGAGCGCAAGCGGAACCGTCGGGCACACGTCGAAGCCCTCCATGGTCAGCCCGGCCTTCTCGCGGCCCGCGCGGATGTGCTGGAGCGCGGTCTCCTCCAGGTGCTCGGCCGCGGGGAAGATCAGCAGGGCGCCGTCGGCGATCTCGCCGGTCTGCTCCAGGTTCTTCGGGCCGATCGCGGCGATGTAGAGCGGGATCCGCTCGCGCTCCGGGTGCACGATCAGCTTCAGCGGCTTGCCGGGGCCGTCCGGCAGCGGGAGCGTCCAGTGCGCGCCCTCGTGGCTGACCCGCTCCCGGCTCATCGCCTTGCGGACGATCTCGACGTACTCGCGGGTGCGCGCCAGCGGCTTGTCGAACTTGACGCCGTACCAGCCCTCGGAGACCTGCGGCCCGGAGACACCGAGGCCGAGCCGGAAGCGGCCCCCGGACAGCGAGTCCAGGGTCGCGGCCGTCATCGCCGTCATCGTGGGCTGGCGGGCCGGGATCTGGAAGATGGCCGAGCCGACGTCGATCCGCTCCGTCTGCGCGGCGACGTACGCGAGAACGGTGGCGGCGTCGGAACCGTAGGCCTCCGCGGCCCAGCACACCGCGTAGCCGAGCCTGTCGGCCTCCTTCGCGACAGCCAGGTTGTCCGCGTCCATGCCCGCGCCCCAGTAGCCGAGGTTGATGCCGAGCTTCATTGACCACATCCCCTTAACGCCTTGCCGGATCCAGTGAATTACCCATGGGTAAGGTGCCTCGCCCGGCACCCTAACCCGGCGACCCCGGCGACAGATATCCACAGGGGCCCCGTTCCTGACCTTCGGCCAGTAACCTCAGCGCCCATGGAGCAGAGGCATCTCGGCCGCACCGGCCTGCGCGTGTCCCGGATCGGGCTCGGCACCCTCCTGTGGGGCCGGGACACCGACGAGCACGACGCCGCCGACCTGTTGAAGGCCTTCTGGGAAGCGGGCGGCACGCTCGTCGACACGGCCGACGTGTACGGCGACGGGGAGTCGGAGTATCTGCTCGGGCGACTCATCGAGGGCCTGGTCCCCCGCCGCGACCTCGTCATCTCCACCAAGGCGGGCAGCGTGCCCGATCCCGACCGGCGCTTCGACGGCTCACGCGGGCATCTGCTCTCCGCGCTCGACGCCTCGCTCGCCCGGCTCGGCACGGACTACGTCGACCTGTGGCAGGTGCACGCGTGGGACCCGGCGACCCCGTTGGACGAGACGCTCCAGGCCCTCGACATCGCGGTCAGCAGCGGCCGTGCGCGCTACGCGGGCGTCTCGAACTTCTGCGGCTGGCAGCTGGCCAAGGCCGGTACGTGGCAGCTCGCCGCGCCCGGCGCGCGCACGCGTCTCGCCAGTACGCAGATGGAGTACTCGCTGCTGCAGCGGGGAGTGGAGCGCGAGGTGCTGCCGGCCGCGCTGGACCTCGGCATGGGCCTGCTGCCCTCGTCCCCGCTCGGCCGCGGGGTGCTGACCGGCAAGTACCGCTCCGGCACGCCCACCGACTCGCGGGGCGGCTCGGACCACATGGCGCCGTTCGTCGAGCCGTACCTCGACGAGGCGGCCGGGCACATCGTGGACGCGGTCGCCACGGCGGCGGACGGGCTCGCCGTGACGCCGCTGCAGGTGGCCCTCGCGTGGGTCAGGGACCGGCCGGGAGTGGCCGCGCCGATCGTCGGCGCGCGCAACGCGCAGCAGCTCACGGCGGCATTGTCAGTGGAGGCCCTTAGTCTTCCTGACGAGATCTGCCAGGCGCTCGACGATGTGTCGGCGCCCGTGCACCGCTATCCCGATCAGGACTGGAGCACGTTGTGAGTACGGAGTCCGCTGCCGCGGAGAACGAGTCAGGGGCCCGCCCCGACACGGATCCGGCTGCCGCCGCGAGCGCGGAGGCGGAGCCGGTGTCGGCGGACGGCGCCGGGGCCGGGACCGACGACGCCGGGGCCTCGGCCGGCGTCACCGAGCCGGAGCCCGCGGCCGACGCCGGACACGCGGAGGCCGCCGACGAGCGACCCGAGCCCGACGAGGGCGAAGGGGCGGCGGACGGCGCCGAGGAGACCGGGCCCGGCAGGATCGACGGCGAGGACGCGGTAAGCCCGGCCGACGCCGGCCAGCCCGATACGGACGCCGACGAAGAGACCAGGCCCAGCGGGATCGACGGCGAGAACGCGGTAAACCCGGCCGACGGCGGCCAGCCCCATGCGGACACCGACGAAGAGACCAGGCCCAGCGGGATCGACGGCGAGGACGCGGTAAGCCCGGCCGACGCCGGCGAGGGTGAGGGTCCGGAGGAGTCGACGGGCGGCGGCGAGTCCGGCGAGGGCGAGGCAGCCGCGGTGTCCGAGGCCGAGGCCGAGTTGGCGGCGCAGCGGGAGTTCCGGGAGCGGATCGCGGAGCGGAAGGCCGCCAAGGAGAGCCCGATCGACGCCGGGACCAAGCTGAGCGGGACCGCCGCCGACCTGCTCGCCGCCGTGCGCGCGGTGGAGAGCGGGGAGAAGCCCGTCGCCGCCCCCGAGCCGCGGCGGGACGTCGCACCCGCTCCCGCGCCCGAGCCCGTGCGCAGGTCGCAGGCGGCCCCCCAGGCGGGACCCGGTGCCGAGACCGTGGCCACCGTGCGGGACGTGCTCGTCGAAGGTGGCGCGCCCGAATCGCTCGCCGCCGCGACCGCCGCCGCCCTCGGCGAGGGCGCGAGTGACGAACTGCGTGCGGACCCGTGGCAGTTGCTGCGGGTGAGCGGAGTGCGCCCCGAGCAGGCCGACGGGTTCGCGCGGGCGCTGCTCGGCGCGGAGTGCGGGCCCGACGACGAGCGGCGGGGCCGCGCCGTCACCGTATGGCTGCTCGAGCAGGCGGCGGACGCCGGGCACACGGCCCTCGACCTGCCGGTGCTCGCGGAGGCGCTCGGCAAGCGCGGCGTGCCCGATCCGGAGGAAGCCGTGCAGAGCGCCGTCGCGGAGGGCGACGCGCTGATCTTCCACGACCCCCTGGAGGACGCTCCCGCCCCCGCGCCCGCCGCCGAGCAGGAGGACGGCGAGGAGGAAGAGCCGGAGCGGCCGGTCCGGGTCCTGGTCGGACTTGAGCGGTACGCGCTCGCCGAGGAGAGCCTCGCCGACGGGCTCGCCCGGCTGCTCAACGCCGCGCCCAAGGACGAGGGTTCGGCCGCCGCCGGCCTTGAGGAGGCCGCCGGGGCCACACGCGGCACGACAGCCGAGCTGATCCGGGCGATCGCCGCGCACCGCCTCGTGCTGCACACCGGCGGCGAGGCCGCCCGCGCAGAACCGATCGCCGCGGCGGCCGCCGCCGGCAGGCTGGGCCTGCGGGTGTGCGTCGCCGCGCACGGGGCGGACGGCCGGCGCCGGGCCGCCGAACTCCTCGGCCCGGACGCGCCCGAGACGGCCACCGCGACCGTCGCGGGCCTGCTCGCGCAGGCGGAGGGGCCCGGCCTCGACAGGGACGGGGCGTTCGCCCTCGACCTCCTGGTCGTCCTGGACGCGCCGCAGTTGGACGTGGGTGACGCCGCGATGCTCGTGGAGCTGCTCGCCGACGGTACGTGCCTGGTGCTCGGCGGAGATCCGGGGACGCTGTGGTCGGCAGGACCGGGCCGGGTCTTCGCCGACGTCGCCGCGGCGGAGATCTGCCCCCGCATCGCCTCCCGCACGCCGGACGCCGGCCCGATCGGCGAGCTGGTCTCCGGTATCGGCATCGGTGAGCTGAACCAGGTGGAGGCGCCCGGCAAGGAGGTGGTGATCGTTCCGGTGCGGGACCCGGCCGAGGCGATCCACCGCACCGTGCAGCTCGTCGCGGACTCGGTGCCGCGGGCGATCGGGGTGCCGGCCGAGCAGACGCAGGTGATCACGCCGGGGCACGGTGGCGCGGCGGGGACGCGGGCGTTGAACGTGGCGCTGAAGGAGCGGCTCAACCCGGGGCCCGGACGGTTCGGGGGTTTCGATCCCGGTGACCGTGCGGTGTACGTGACCGGGCGCGGGCGGATCCGGCCCGGCGTGGTCGTCGGGGCCGACGCGGAGGGCCTGCGCCTTGAGTGCGACGGCGCCCCCGTCCTCGTACCGAAGGAGCAGGTGGAGCAGGGGGCGGTGCGGCACGGGTGGGCCGTGACCGGGCATCAGGCCGTGGGGGTTCGGTGGCCCGCGGCCGTGGTGGTGCTGCCGGGCGATGCGGCGCAGGCGCTCAGCCGTCCCTGGGTCTATACGGCCTTCGGGCGCGGTGAGCGGCACCTTTCGGTGGTGCACGGCGTGGATGCGGCCCTGCCGCGAGCGGTGTCCGAGATCCCGGCAAAGCCACGCACGACGCGCCTGCGGGGACTGGTCCGCGCCCAGGTCCCCGGCACGTAAGCGCGGCACCGTGGTGCCGCCTTGCCCACCCTGCCGCCCAAGGCGGCAGATTGCCCAAGGCGGGGCGGCACCATCAAGCCCGGGCCGGCAAAATCAAGCCCCGCCGGCGATTGAGGCGCGGGGTCCGGGGCGGAGCCCCGGGGCGCAGCGGGACCACCGCTCCCCGCCCCGCCGCGGCTAGCGGTCCGCTTCCTCCAAGGGCTCATCGGGTTCGGCGGAGCCGTCCTCGTCGAGCTCGAACTCGTCGTCGTCGAAGACCGCGCTCACGTCGAAGCGGCACACCACCCGCTGCGGATCGACCTGCTCGAAGGGCGCCTCCAGCCACTCACCGGGGTCCGCAGGGTCGTCCGATGCCGTGACCCAGAGCGTGGAGTCGCCCTCCTCCAGGCCGAACTCCTTGTGCCGGGAGGCGATTTCGTCGGGCTCGAACTCGCCGAAGAGAACGCCCAGCGCGGCGTGCACGCTGCTGCCCGCCCCGTTCGCGGCCTCCGCGTCCGGCTCCCCCTCCAGGTCGGCGACCCGCCCGGCCTGGGCGAGCAGACGCTGCGGCTCGACCACGGCGTAGTCGCGTCGAATCAGCACGCTCAGCGCGTTCGGCTCCTCCGGTCCCGCGTACGGCGGCAGCGAGTCCTCGCTGTCGGGGATCTCGAAGGGGGTGACCTCGTCGTAGCGGTCGTAGAGGAGCTCGTCGTACTCCTCGGCCGCGGCGGCGAGTTCGTTGAACGCTTGGTAGACGGCCGGATCGTCTTCTCCCGACCGGCGCTCGACGGCCGCCAAGTGGGCGTCGAGCGCAGCCTTGACCGCCTCGGCGGCGGCGCGTACCTCGGCAGCGGTGGGCTGCGCAGCATCAGACATAGTGCAGACGCTATCCGTACCGGGCCGCTGCCCGCACAATAGATGCGATGCCGGAATACGAATTTGTCGACGTGTATGTGCCTCGCGGGGTCTCCCGCAAGGAGGCGACGCGCCTGCTGACGGACCATGCTGAGTACGGACACTGGGAGTTGGACCGCTTGAGCCTGCGTCGCGACGGCAGCCGCCGCGTGCGTCTGCGTCGACGGATCATCCGCCAGGTGCGGGCCACATGGTGACCTGAGAGCAAGGCGAGCCGGAACAAACGGAGCGGGCCCCGTCCGTGCGGGGCCCGCTCCGTTTCGTACCGACTGATGTCACGCCGCCGCGTTCGCCCGCCGGTAGAGCAGCGCGCCCGCGAGCAGCGCACCCCCGGCGATCGGGATGGCCGCGCCGATCGGCACCGAGCTGCCGGTCTCCGCGAGCGTGCCGGTCGCCCGCGGGCTGCCGGTCTGCCCGAGCTGGGACTCGCCCTTGGGCATGGCGACGGTCTGCGTCCCCGGGTCGTTGGGAGAGTCCGCACCGGTGTCCCCGCCCGAGTGCCCCGCGCGCGAGGGCGGGGTGTTCGAGTCCGCCGGGGGCGTGCTGGTGCCGGCGCCCCCGCCGTCGTCGGAGCAGCCGTTACCGGTCGTCCCGTTGCCGACCGAGCCGGCGCCGACGGAGTTCCCGCACGCGTTCACCGGCGCGTGCACCGGGACCGACACGTGGTTGCCCGAGCCGACACCGGGCGAATCGCTGGTGTTGCCGCCGGCCTGCGAGCCGCTGTCCGAGGACTGATCGCCGGCCTTGTCGCCGCCGCCCGAGCTGTCGCAGCCGTTGCCCGACGCCGGGTTGAGCAGTCCGACGACGTTGACCGTGTTGCCGCAGGCGTCCACCGGGACGTCCACGGGCGCCTCGACGGAGTTGCCGGACAGGACGCCCGGCGAGTCCGACGAGCTTCCGTTCGCATTCGAGTCCGCGTGCGCGTAGCCACCGGTGACGGCGAGCACGCCGGACGCGGCCGCCATGGTGATCAGGCCCTTCCGCATGACCTGTCGCATAGGTTTTCCCTGCCTTGCCTTGGAAATCTTGCCCTGGAACCGTGTCCAACCCGTCGGCCCCGGAGTGCATGGCTCGCACTCCGGGGCCGTGGGCTCAAACCCTCAAGGGGTGAGGCACAACAACGTCAGTCGTTGGCGCAGGTGTTACCGAAGGCAGGGTTCAGCAGCCCGATCACGGAGACCGTGTTGCCGCACACGTTCACCGGCACGTGAATCGGGGCCTGGATGACGTTGCCCGAAATGACGCCGGGGGACTGCGTGGCAGCACCCTGAGCGCCGGAGTCGGCGACGGCCATGCCCGCACCCGCGAGAACCAGACCACCAGTGGCTGCCGCAGCGGCGACGACCTTCTTGAGCATTATTCCTCCTAGTTGGCAATGCAGTCCCAGCCGCGGACTGCACTCCCTGTAACGAGGAATAGAGGATGGGGCTACGACCGTACGGCGCCTTTCACTCTTTCCGGTCCATTACGCACGTGCGAACGATTTCCGCCCTGGCGCCGGGTTGACGTCAGGACGCGTCGATGAAGCGGTCCAGGACCCGCACGCCGAACTTGAGACCGTCCACCGGCACCCGCTCGTCGACGCCGTGGAACATCCCGGCGAAGTCCAGCTCGGGCGGCAGCTGCAGCGGCGCGAAGCCGAAGTTGCGGATGCCGAGCTCCACGAAGGACTTGGCGTCGGTGCCGCCGGAGAGCATGTACGGGATGGCCTTGCCGATCGGGTCCTCGGCCTCGATCGAGGTCTTCATCGCCTCGACGAGCGCCCCGTCGAAGGTGGTCTCGACGGCCTTGTCCGCGTGCACGTCCGAGCGCTTGACCTTCGGGCCGAGGATCCGGTCGAGGTCGGCGAGGAACTCGTCCTCGTGTCCTGGCAGGAAGCGGCCGTCGACATTGGCGGTGGCCTCGCCGGGGATCACGTTGACCTTGTAGCCGGAGTTCAGCTGCGTCGGGTTCGCGGTGTTGGAGAGCGTGGCGCCGATCAGCTTGGCGATGCCGCCGAGCTTGGCGATGGTCTCCTCCATGTCCTCCGGGTCCAGCTCGGTGCCGAGGGCGTCGCCGAGCTCGTCGAGGAAGTGCCGGAGCGTCTTGGTGACGCGGACCGGGAACTTGTGGCGGCCGAGGCGCGCGACGGCCTCGGACAGCTCGGTGATCGCGTTGTCCCGGTGGATCATGGAGCCGTGCCCGGCGGTGCCGGCCACGGACAGCTTCATCCAGTGCATGCCCTTCTCGGCGGTCTGGACGAGGTAGAGCCTGCGCTGCTCGTTCACCGTGAAGGAGAAGCCGCCGACCTCGCTGATCGCCTCGGTGACGCCCTCGAAGAGGTCCGGGTGGTTGCGCACCAGGTGGCGGGCGCCGAACACACCGCCGGCCTCCTCGTCGGCGAGGAAGGCGAGGACGATGTCGCGCGGGGGCTTGCGCCCGGTCCGCAGCCGGTCGCGGACGACCGCGAGGGTCATCGCGTCCATGTCCTTCATGTCGACGGCGCCGCGGCCCCAGACGCAGCCGTCGGCGATCTCGCCGGAGAACGGGTGGTGGGTCCAGTCCGCCGCGTTCGCCGGGACGACGTCGGTGTGACCGTGGATGAGGAGGGCGGGCCGCGAGGGGTCCTCGCCCTCGATGCGGGCGACCGTGGAGGCGCGGCCGGGGTGGGACTCGAAGATCTTCGGTTCGAGGCCGACCTCGGCGAGCTTCTCCGCCGTCCACTCGGCGGCCTTGCGCTCGCCGGGGCCCGAGTGGTCGCCGTAGTTGCTGGTGTCGATCTGGATCAGTTCGCGGCAGAGGTCGACGACCTCGTCCTGCCCGGTGACCGCCCTGCCCGTGCTCGGCTCGCTCACGCTGCTTCCTCTCTTGCCGTGGATGCCTCTCATCCTCTCTCTCCCGGCCTCAGGACCCAAGGCCGGGCGGCTCTAGTCACGTGCCGTTCACAGGCGGGGGCGCCTGGCCGGGGGGGCTGATCGAGGCACTCCGAATCCCTGGTAATGTTCTCTCTGTCGCCGCGGGAAACACCCCGCACAGAGGCGGCAGACACCTAGTCCGGGTGGCGGAATGGCAGACGCGCTAGCTTGAGGTGCTAGTGCCCTTTATCGGGCGTGGGGGTTCAAGTCCCCCCTCGGACACAGAGAAGGACCCCAGATGATTCTGGGGTCTTTTGCGTTGTCCGGAACCGTCGCTCACCGATCTGTGTGCGGTGACTCGGTGGCCGGGTACCCCAGGGAGGCGCCGGCCGGTCAGCCGCTCAGGCGGTCGAGGGCCAGTTCCGCGAGGTAGTGGGCGCCGTCGGTGAGGACGGCGTCGTCGAAGACGGCGTGCGGGGAGTGGTTCTCCTCGGCGCCCGCGGGGTCGACGCCGGGCGGTACCGCGCCCAGCTGGACGAAGGCGCCGGGCACTTGGGCGAGGACGCGGGAGAAGTCCTCGCCGGCCGCGGCGGGGCGCTCCATCGGCGTGTAGCGGTCGGCGCCGAAGGTCCGCTCGGCGACGGTCGCGGCGCGGGCGGCCTCGGCCGGGTCGTTGATGGTGGCGTGGACGTACTCCTCGATGACGGGTTCGGCGGTGACGCCGTGCGCCTCGGCCACGGAGCGGCAGACCCGGTCGACGCCCGCGCGCAGTGCGTCGCGGGTGCCGGTGTCGAACCAGCGGATGGTTCCGGTGAGGACGGCCTCGTCGGGGATGATGTTGGGGGCGCTGCCCGCGTGGATCTCGCCGACGGTGAGTACGGCGGTGCCGAACGGGTCCACGGTGTGGGTCACCAGCGTCTGGAGGGCGCCGACGACCGCGCAGGCCGCGGGGATCGGGTCGCGGGTCAGGTGCGGGGCCGAGCCGTGGCCGCCGACGCCGCGCAGCTTCACGGAGAAGATGTCGCCGCCCGCGAGCATCGCCCCCGGCTTGGCGGTGAACACCGCGTGCGGGATCCGCCCCGCGATCACGTGCAGGGCGTACGCGGCGACGACCCGCTCCCCCGCGGCCTCAAGGACGCCTTCGTCGATCATCCTGCCCGCGCCGTCGCAGCCCTCTTCGCCGGGCTGGAACATGAAGACGACGTCGCCGGTGAGTTCCTCGCGGCGCGCGCACAGTTCGCGGGCGGCGCCGACGAGCATGGCGATGTGCAGGTCGTGGCCGCAGGCGTGCATGGCATCGGGGTGCGTGGAGGCGTAGTCGAGGCCGGTCCGCTCGGCGAGCGGCAGGGCGTCCATGTCGCCGCGCAGGAGGACGGCGGGTCCTGGGCGGCCGCCGCGCAGCACGGCGACGACCGAGCTGAGCGCGTCTCCCTTGCGTATCTCCAGGGGCAGCCCCGCGAGGGCGTCGAGCACCCGCTGCTGGGTGCGCGGCAGGTGCAGGCCGACCTCGGGCTCGGCGTGCAGGGCGCGGCGCAGGGCCACCAGGTCGCCGTGGTCCGGGCTGCCGGCCGGGGCGGTGCTGGAGGTGGTGGGGGTGCTGGTCGGCATGGGGCTCCCTTCGGGCACCGGCCGGGGTGCGGCGCGGTGGGGCGGCGGGCTCGTGGCAGGTCGGTGGCGGTGATCCGTACCGCTGCCAGCATGGACGCGCTTGCCACCTCGGAGCCGAGGACGCAGGATCCTTGCGTGTACGACGGCCTCACGCAGGATTCTCCGGCGCCGCTGAGCGAGCGCGACTTCGCACTCATCAACTGTCTTGAGGTGAGCCCGCGGGCGACCTGGCGCCAGATCGGCGAGGTGCTCGGTCTCGACCCGGTCACCGTGGCGCGGCGCTGGCAGCGCCTGGAGCGCTCGGGTGCGGCCTGGGTGACCGGTCGTCCTGCCGACCGCTTCGCTCCCGGCGCCTGCCTGGCCGTGCTGGAGGTGCGCTGCCCGGCCGGGGCGGTGGCCGAGGTGTGGCAGGCGCTCGCGGCCCGGCCGCATGTGCTGTCGGTGGAGCACACCAGCGGCGACTGGGACCTCACGGCGACGCTGGCCCTGCCGTCGGCGGCCGCGCTCTCCCCGTATCTGGAACGGGTGGTGGGCCGGACCGCCGGGGTGAACGACGTCCGCTGTCAGCTCGTCACCCGGGTCCACACGGAGGGCGATCTGTGGCAGTTGCGGGTGCTGGACGCCGACCAGCGGCGCGCCCTCGCGGTGCCCGCCGCCGTGGCCGGAGCCCGGCGTGCCCGGCCCACGGGTCCGGACGCAACCGACCGCCGCCTGATCCTCGCGCTCGGCCGGGACGGGCGCGCCCCGCTGTCGGCACTCGCCGCCGAGACGGGCCTCGCGGTGAGCACCGTGGGCCGCCGGATCGCGGCGCTGCTGGAGCGCGAGGAGCTGTCGCTGCGCTGCGACGTGGCGACACCGCTGTCGGGCTGGCCGGTGAACGCGTGGGTGTGGGCACGGATCGCCCCGGACGACACGGCGACGCCCGCCGCGCTGGTGCGCCGGCTGCCCGGACTGCGGGTGTGCCTGCGGCTCTCCGGCGGCAGCGCGAACCTGCTGCTCGGCCTCTCGGCCCGCTCACTCGTCGAACTCCCCGTAGTGGAGGCCGAGTTGGCGAAGGCAGCCGCCGGACTCACGGTGCTTCGTGAGGCCATGGTGCTGCGCTTCGTCAAGCGCATGGGCCGCCTCCTCGACGAGCGGGGCCACAGCCGCGGCGCCGTCCCCATGGACGTATGGAGCGACCCCTCGGCGTGACCTCACCGTGTGGACGGTCCGTGCCGCGGCGGAAGGAAGGGGTGCACGCGCCGGTGGGGTGTGGTGCGTCGCGTGATGCAATGGACCCTCGACGCAACCTGGGGGTGCAGCGAGAGGTGTGGGCGAACAGGGAGCCCGGCAATGGCGGTTTCCGTCCGCTGGACGACAAGGATCCGCGGACGGTGGGCGGGTACCGCCTGGTCGCGGGGCTCGGCTCCGGTGGCATGGGGCGCGTCTATCTGTCGCACACGCCGGGCGGCCGGGCCGTCGCGGTCAAGGTGATCAGACCCGAGCTCGCCGAGGACCCGGAGTTCCGCCGCAGATTCCGTACCGAGGTCGCCGCGGCGAGCAAGGTGCACGGGCTCTACACGGCTCCGGTCGTCGACAGCGACACGGAGAGCCCGGTGCCGTGGTGCGCGACCGCGTACGTCCCCGGGCCCTCGCTCGCGGAGGCGGTGCGCGAGCACGGGCCGCTGCCGGTGGACACCGTGCTGCGGATGACGGCCGGGATCGCGGAGGCGTTGCAGGCGGTGCACGACGCGGGGATCGTGCACCGCGACCTGAAGCCGTCGAACGTGCTGCTGGCCTCCGACGGGCCCCGCGTCATCGACTTCGGGGTGGCGCGGGCGGCGGACGCGACGTCCGTGACGCGCAGCGGGGCGGCCGTGGGCACGGTCGCGTACATGGCTCCGGAGCAGGTGCTCGGCGGCTCGTCGAGCGGGTCGGCCGATGTGTTCGCGCTCGGCCAGACCGCGGTGTTCGCCGCGACCGGAGGCACGGCGTACGGGGAGGGCGATCCGCACGCGGTGCTCTACCGGGTCGTGCACGAGGAGCCGGATCTGTCCAAGGTCCCTGACACCCTGCGGGAGTTGATAGCCGGCTGTCTCACCAAGTCCGCCGAGGACCGGCCGACGGTGCAGGAGGTCATCGAGACGGTCCAGGTGATCCGTGAGGCGCAGCCCGGCGGTCCGGGGCCCGCGACGGACGCCTGGCTCCCGGGTGAGCTCGCCGAGGGGATCGCGGTGCGCGCCGAGGGCGCCCGGGTGACCGGGGCGGAGTCGACGGGGCACGCGACGCCGCCGCGCGGTGCCACGGGTGCGCCCGCGACGCCCGGGAGCCCCGCCCCCGCCGGTGTGTTCGGGCCACCCGTCGCATTCGCCCAGGAGGCCCAGGACCCGCCCGGCGCGGCGGTGCAACAGGGCCATCCGGCGACGGCCCCCGACCGGCCATCGCCCGGCTCCCCCGCCGCGCTCTCGGGCGCCGAGACCGCCGCCGTGAGTACGGAGCCCCGGCGCAAGCGCCCCCGTGCCTGGCTGTTGGCGGTCGCCGGGGTCGTGCTGGTCGCGTGCGGTGCGGCGGCCGCGCTGTACTTCGTGCCGGGCGACGGGCCGCGCGACAGTGCGGGAGGGCAGGTGGCCACGAGCGCGCCCGGGGCGAAGGGGTCAGGGGCGAAGCCGGCCTCGCCGTCGAAGTCCGCCTCGCCGAGCGCAGCCACGTCACCGCGGAAGTCCGGGGGCGCCGCGGCGCCCGCGCCGTCGGGGGCGCCGGACGACGGCGCGACGGCCGCTCCCCCGTCCCCCGGCGCGAGCGAGCCGGAGACGTCGGAGCCGCCGGCCCCGTCGACGTACAACGGCATCGTGATGGCGGACGGCCAGGACCTGTTGCTCTCGGACGAGCCGGTGCGGGCCAGGGCGGACGACGGGCAGCCGAGCGAGGACCTGACCTACGACGTCTACGAGAACGGCGCCAAGCTGTCGCCCGGCACCGGGTCGGGGAGTACGCTCGCGCCGCTCCCCGCGGACCAGCCGGCCACCCCCGACGCGTGCCGTGACGCGCAGGGGGCGCAGGACTTCTTCTGGGTCTACAACCTGTCCGTGGGGCAGCGGCTCTGTCTGGTCAGCGGGTCGGGGGACATCGGCCTTCTGACGCTCCAGGGCAAGACGGAGGGCAAGAACGTGACCCTCGACGCGAAGGTCTGGCGCGCAGCCGACCAGTAGACGCACGACCAGTAGATGCACCAAAAAGCCCGCCGGACCGCGAGGTCCGGCGGGCTTCGTGCGTGTCGCCTACTTGGGCTCGACGGCGCTTACTTGGACTCGACGGCGTGGCCGCCGAACTGGTTGCGCAGCGCCGCGATCATCTTCATCTGCGGCGAGTCCTCCTGGCGGGAGGAGAAGCGCGCGAAGAGCGACGCGGTGATCGCGGGCAGCGGCACCGAGTTGTCGATGGCGGCCTCGACGGTCCAGCGGCCCTCGCCGGAGTCGGCGGCGAAGCCGCGCAGCTTGTCGAGGTGGGTGTCCTCGTCGAGGGCGTTGACGGCGAGGTCGAGCAGCCAGGAGCGGATGACCGTGCCCTCCTGCCAGGAGCGGAAGACCTCGCGGACGTTGTCCACGGAGTCGACCTTCTCCAGGAGCTCCCAGCCCTCGGCGTAGGCCTGCATCATGGCGTACTCGATGCCGTTGTGGACCATCTTGGAGAAGTGGCCGGCGCCGACCTTGCCCGCGTGGACGTAGCCGAAGTCGCCCTCGGGCTTGAGGGCGTCGAAGACCGGCTTGACCTTCGCGACGTTCTCCTCGGAGCCGCCGACCATGAGCGCGTAGCCGTTCTCCAGGCCCCAGACGCCGCCGGAGACACCGGCGTCGACGAAGCCGATGCCCTTGGCCGCGAGCTCCTCGGCGTGCTTCTCGTCGTCCGTCCAGCGGGAGTTGCCGCCGTCGACGACGATGTCGCCCTCGGAGAGCAGGGCGCCGAGCTCGTCGACGGTCGACTGGGTGGCGCCGCCGGCCGGGACCATCACCCACACCACGCGCGGGCCCTCGAGCTTCTCGACGAGCTCCTGGAGGGAGGCGACGTCGGAGATCTCCGGGTTGCGGTCGTAGCCGATGACGGTGTGGCCGGCGCGGCGGATGCGCTCGCGCATGTTGCCGCCCATCTTGCCGAGACCGATGAGACCGAGCTGCATGTCAGTTCACTTACCTTCAGTGCTAGTTAGGGCTGTTGTGAGGCTACTTGCGGCCGCGCAGCGCGCGGTACGTGCCGACCAGGGACTGCGTCGAGGCGTCGAGGCCGGGGACCTCCGCGCCTTCGGTGAGAGCGGGCTCCACGCGCTTGGCGAGGACCTTGCCGAGCTCGACGCCCCACTGGTCGAAGGAGTCGATGTTCCAGATGGCGCCCTGGACGAAGACCTTCTGCTCGTAGAGGGCGATGAGCTGGCCGAGGACGGACGGGGTCAGCTCGCGCGCGAGGATCGTCGTCGTCGGGTGGTTGCCCTTGAACGTCTTGTGGGCGACCAGTTCCTCGGCGACGCCCTCCGCGCGGACCTCGTCCGGCGTCTTGCCGAAGGCGAGCGCCTGGCCCTGCGCGAACAGGTTGGCCATCAGCAGGTCGTGCTGGTCCCTGAGACCGTCACTCAGCTCGTCGACGGGGTTCGCGAAGCCGATGAAGTCCGCCGGGATCAGCTTCGTGCCCTGGTGGATGAGCTGGTAGTACGCGTGCTGGCCGTTGGTGCCCGGGGTGCCCCAGACGACCGGGCCCGTCTGCCACTCCACACGGCGGCCCTGGCGGTCCACGGACTTGCCGTTGGACTCCATGTCGAGCTGCTGGAGGTACGCCGTGAACTTGGAGAGGTAGTGCGAGTACGGCAGCACCGCGTGCGACTGCGCGCCGTGGAAGTTGCCGTACCAGACGCCGAGCAGGCCCAGCAGCAGCGGCGCGTTCGCCTCGGCGGGGGCCGTGCGGAAGTGGTCGTCGACCAGGCGGAAGCCGTCGAGCAGCGCACGGAAGTGGTCCGGGCCGATCGCGATCATCAGCGAGAGGCCGATGGCCGAGTCGAAGGAGTAGCGGCCGCCGACCCAGTCCCAGAACGCGAACATGTTGGCCGTGTCGATGCCGAACTCGGAGACCTTCTCGGCGTTCGTCGACAGGGCGACGAAGTGCTTCGCGACGGCGGCCTCGTCCTTCAGCGCCTTCAGCAGCCAGGAGCGCGCGGCCTTCGCGTTGGTGATCGTCTCGATCGTCGTGAAGGTCTTGGACGCGATGATGAACAGCGTCTCGGCCGGGTCGAGGTCGCGGACGGCCTCGTGCAGGTCGGCTCCGTCGACGTTCGACACGAAGCGGAACGTCAGGTCGCGGGCGGTGAACGGGCGCAGCGCCTCGTACGCCATGGCCGGGCCGAGGTCCGAGCCGCCGATGCCGACGTTGACGACGTTCTTGATCCGCTTGCCGGTGTGTCCCGTCCACTCGCCCGTACGGATCTTGTCGGCGAAGACGGCCATCTGGTCGAGGACCTCGTGCACCTTCGGCACGACGTTCTCGCCGTCGACCTCGACCACGGCGTCGGCCTGGGCGCGCAGGGCCGTGTGCAGCACGGCGCGGTCCTCGGTCGTGTTGATCTTCTCGCCGCGGAACATGGCGTCGCGCTGCCCGAACACGTCGGTGGCGGTGGCCAGTTCCTGGAGCAGGGCGAGGGTCTCGTCCGTGATCAGGTGCTTGGAGTAGTCGATGTGCAGGTCACCGACGTCGAGCGTGTAGCGCTCGGCACGGGCCGCGTCCTTCGCGAACAGGTCGCGCAGGTGCGTGCCGTTGAACTTCGCGCGGTGGTCCTCGAGGGCCGTCCACTGCGGGCGGCGGGTGAGGAAGGGGGCGGTGTCAGGCATGTTGAACGGACTCCTTGGTGACTTTGCTGCCTTTGCCGGGGGCGGCTGCCTGCAGGGCCACGGCGTACATCTCGTCGGCGTCGAGGCGGCGGAGTTCCTCCGCGATCAGCTCGGCGGTGGAGCGGACCTTGAGGGCGAGGGTGCGCTCGGGCTGACCCGGCAGGGTCAGCTTGGCGAGCGGCCCCTCGGGGCGGTCGATCCGGATCTCGCCGGCCGGCGTGCCGAGGCGGACCGCGGTGACGACCGGCCCTTCCGTGACGACCCGCTCGACCGGGACGCCGAGCCGGGCACCGAGCCAGCGCGCGAGCAGCTCGGCGCTGGGGTTGCCTGCCTCGGACTCGACGGCCGCGGAGACGACGTCGGTACGGGCCTGGTCGAGCGCGGCGGCCAGCATGGAGCGCCACGGGGTGAGCCGGGTCCAGGCCAGGTCGGTGTCGCCGGGGGCGTAGTGCGCGGCGCGCCGGTCGAGGGCGGCGAGCGCGTCCTCGTCGGCGTACAGGTCGGTGATGCGGCGGGCGGCGAGCGCGCCGAGCGGGTCCTTGGAGGGCTCGTCGGGGGCGTCGACCGGCCACCACACGACGACCGGGGCGTCGGGCAGCAGCAGCGGCAGGACGACGGAGTCGGCGTGCTGGCCGGTCTCGCCGTACAGGCGCAGGACCACCGTCTCGCCGGTGCCGGCCTCGGAGCCGAGGCGGACCTCGGCGTCGAGCCGGTTGCCGTGCCGGTCGCGGGGCAGGCGCTTGGTGCGCCGGATGACGACGAGGGTGCGCGAGGGGTGCTCGCGGGACGCCTCCTGGGCGGCCTTCGTCGCGTCGTACGCGTTCTCCTCGTCCGTGACGATGACCATCGTCAGGACCATGCCCACGGCGGGGGTCCCGATGGCGCGGCGCCCTTCGACGAGCGCCTTGTTGACCTTGCTTGCCGTGGTGTCGGTCAGGTCGATCCTCATGGCCTGCGCCAGCTCCGTCCGTCTCGTGCGAGCATGTCGTCCGCTTCCTTCGGGCCCCAGCTGCCCGAGGCGTACTGGGCGGGCTTGCCGACCTTGTCCCAGTGCTCCTCGATGGGGTCGAGGATGCGCCAGGACTCCTCGACCTCTTCCGTACGGGGGAAGAGGTTGGCGTCGCCCAGCAACACGTCCAGGATCAGCCGCTCGTACGCTTCCGGGCTGGACTCGGTGAACGACTCGCCGTAAGCGAAGTCCATGGACACGTCGCGGATCTCCATCGACGTACCCGGCACCTTGGATCCGAAGCGCACCGTCATGCCCTCATCCGGCTGAACGCGGATGACGATCGCGTTCTGGCCGAGTTCCTCGGTGGCGGTGTGGTCGAACGGGGAGTGCGGGGCGCGCTGGAAGACGACGGCGATCTCCGTGACGCGGCGGCCGAGGCGCTTGCCGGTTCGCAGGTAGAACGGGACGCCCGCCCAGCGGCGGTTGTCGATGCCCAGCTTCACGGCCGCGTAGGTGTCGGTCTTCGACGTGCGGGCGATGCCGTCTTCCTGGAGGTAGCCGCGGACCTTCTCGCCGCCCTGCCAGCCCGCGGCGTACTGCGCGCGGACCGTGGACTTCTCCAGGTCGGCGGGGAGCCGTACCGACTTGAGGACCTTGAGCTTCTCGTTGACCAGCGACTCGGCGTCGAACGCGGCCGGCTCCTCCATCGCCGTGAGGGCGAGCAGCTGGAGCAGGTGGTTCTGGATGACGTCGCGGGCGGCGCCGATGCCGTCGTAGTAGCCGGCGCGGCCGCCGATGCCGATGTCCTCGGCCATCGTGATCTGCACGTGGTCGACGTAGGACCGGTTCCAGATGGGCTCGTACATCTGGTTGGCGAAGCGGAGCGCCAGGATGTTCTGGACGGTCTCCTTGCCGAGGTAGTGGTCGATGCGGAAGACCTGCTCGGGCGAGAACACGTCGTGCACGATCGCGTTGAGCTCGTGCGCCGACGCGCTGTCGTGGCCGAACGGCTTCTCGATGACGGCGCGCCGCCAGGATCCCTCGGCCGCGTCCGCGAGCCCGTGCTTCTTGAGCTGCTGCACGACCTTGGGGAAGAACTTCGGCGGTACGGAGAGGTAGAACGCGTAGTTGCCGCTGGTGCCACGCTTCTCGTCGAGCTCGTCGACGGACTCGCGCAGCTGCTTGAACGCGGTGTCGTCGTCGAAGTCGCCGGGGATGAAGCGCATGCCGTCGGCGAGCTGCTGCCAGACCTCCTCGCGGAAGGGGGTGCGGGCGTGCTCCTTGACCGAGTCGTGGACGACCTGCGCGAAGTCCTGGTCCTCCCACTCACGGCGTGCGAAGCCGAGGAGCGAGAAGCCCGGCGGCAGCAGGCCGCGGTTGGCGAGGTCGTAGACGGCCGGCATCAGCTTCTTGCGGGACAGGTCGCCCGTGACGCCGAAGATGACGAGCCCGGAGGGGCCCGCGACGCGCGGCAGACGGCGGTCGCGGGGGTCCCTCAGCGGGTTCTGCCAAGCGGTGGAGCTCACTTGGACTCAGCCTCCGTCAGGCGGGAGGAGACGGTGGCGAGCAGGTCGTTCCAGGCGATCTCGAACTTGGCGACGGCCTCGTCCTCGAGCTGCTGGGTGACCTCGTCGAGGGAGATGCCGAGCGCGTCGACGGCCTTCAGCTCGGCGCGGGCCTGCTCGTAGCGGCCGGTGATGGTGTCGCCGGTGATCCCGCCGTGATCGGCGGTCGCCTTCAGGGTGCCCTCGGGCATGGTGTTGACGGTGCCGGGCGCGACCAGCTCGTCGACGTACAGGGTGTCCTTGTACGCCGGGTCCTTGACGCCGGTGGAGGCCCACAGCGGGCGCTGCTTGTTGGCGCCGGCGGCCGCCAGCTTGGTGGCACGCTCGGCGGCGAAGGCCTGCTCGAACGCCTCGTAGGCGAGACGCGCGTTGGCGAGCGCGGACTTGCCCTTGGCCGAGGCGGCCTCGTCCGTGCCAATCTTGTCGAGGCGCTTGTCGATCTCGGCGTCGACGCGCGAGACGAAGAAGGACGCGACGGAGTGGATGCCGGCGAGGTCGATGCCGCGCTCGTGGGCCTTCTCCAGACCGGCCAGGTAGGCGTCCATGACGGCCTTGTAGCGGTCGAGGGAGAAGATCAGCGTGACGTTGACCGAGATGCCGAGGCCGATGACCTCGGTGATCGCCGGGAGGCCCGCGAGGGTCGCCGGGATCTTGATCATGACGTTCTCGCGGTCGACGAGCCAGGCCAGCTGCTTGGCCTCGGCGATGGTGGCCTCGGTGTTGTGGGCCAGGCGCGGGTCGACCTCGATGGAGACGCGGCCGTCACGGCCCTGCGTGGCGTCGTACACCGGGCGCAGGATGTCGGCGGCGGCGCGCACGTCCTGGGTCGTCATCATGCGGACGGCCTCGTCGACGGTGACCTTGCGGACGGCCAGGTCGGCGAGCTGCTCCTCGTAACCCTCGCCCTTGCCGATGGCGGCCTGGAAGATCGAGGGGTTCGTGGTGACGCCCACGACGTGGCTGTCCGCGATGAGCTCGGCGAGGTTGCCGGACTCGATGCGGGTGCGGGACAGGTCGTCCAGCCAGATGGAAACGCCTTCGTCGGAGAGCGACTTGAGGGGTGCGACGGCGTTGCTCATGTTCTGCTTCATCTTCTTTCGTACGTACGTGCTCAGGTGGTGGTCAGGCGCGGGCGGCGGCGAGCGACTCGCGGGCCTTGTCGGCGACGTTCTCTGCGGTGAAGCCGAACTCGGCGAAGAGCGTGCCCGCGTCGGCGGAGGCACCGAAGTGCTCCAGGGAGACGATGCGTCCTGCGTCACCGACGTAGCGGTACCAGGTCAGACCGATGCCGGCCTCGACCGCCACGCGGGCCTTGACCGACGGCGGCAGGACGGCGTCCTTGTACGCCTGCTCCTGCTCCTCGAACCACTCGACGGACGGCATCGAGACGACGCGGGTCGCGACGCCCTCGGCCTCCAGCTGCTCACGGGCGGCGACGGCGAGCTGGACCTCGGAGCCGGTGGCGATCAGGACGACGTCGGGGGTGCCGGTGGAGGCGTCGGCGAGGACGTAGCCGCCCTTGGCGGCGTCGTCGTTGGCCTCGTACGTCGGCAGGCCCTGACGGGAGAGCGCCAGGCCGTGCGGGGCCGGCTTCTCGGTGCCGCGCTTGAGGATCTCGCGCCAGGCGATGGCGGTCTCGTTGGCGTCGGCCGGGCGGACCACGTTCAGGCCGGGGATGGCGCGCAGCGCGGCGAGGTGCTCGACGGGCTGGTGGGTCGGGCCGTCCTCGCCGAGACCGATGGAGTCGTGCGTCCAGACGTAGGTGACCGGGAGCTGCATGAGGGCGGACATGCGGACGGCGTTGCGCATGTAGTCGGAGAACACGAGGAACGTGCCGCCGTAGATGCGGGTGTTGCCGTGCAGCGCGATGCCGTTCATCTCGGCGGCCATCGAGAACTCGCGGATGCCGAAGTGCACGGTGCGGCCGTACGGGTCGGCCTCGTCCAGCGGGTTGCCCTTCGGGAGGAAGGAGCTGGTCTTGTCGATGGTGGTGTTGTTCGAGCCGGCGAGGTCGGCGGAGCCGCCCCACAGCTCGGGGACGACCGGGCCGAGCGCCTGGAGGACCTTGCCGGACGCGGCGCGCGTGGCGACCTTGGTGCCGGTCTCGAAGGACGGCAGGGCGTCCTCCCAGCCCTCGGGGAGACGGCCTGCGAGCACGCGGTCGAGGGTCGCTGAGCGCTCCGGGTTGGCGTTCCGCCACTCGGCGAGCTGCTTGTCCCAGGCGGCGTGCGCCTCGGCGCCGCGGTCGAGGGCCGCGCGGGTGTGGGCGATGACCTCGTCCTCGACGATGAAGGACTGCTCGGGGTCGAAGCCGAGGACCTTCTTCGTGGCGGCGATCTCCTCGGCGCCGAGCGCCGAGCCGTGGGAGGCCTCGGTGTTCTTCGCGGTCGGGGCCGGCCAGGCGATGATCGTGCGCATCGCGATGATCGACGGCTTGTCGGTGACGGCCTTGGCGGCGGCGAGCGCCTCGTACAGGGCCTTCGGGTCGACGTCGCCCTCGGCGGTCGGCGTGACGCGCTGGACGTGCCAGCCGTACGCCTCGTAGCGCTTCAGGACGTCCTCGGAGAAGGCGGTCGCGGTGTCGCCCTCGATGGAGATGTGGTTGTCGTCGTAGACGAAGACGAGGTTGCCGAGCTTCTGGTGGCCCGCGAGGGAGGAGGCCTCGGCGGAGACGCCCTCCTCCAGGTCGCCGTCGGAGACGATCGCCCAGATGGTGTGGTCGAACGGGGAGGCGCCCTCGGCGGCCTCCGGGTCGAACAGGCCGCGCTCGTAGCGGGCGGCCATGGCCATGCCCACGGCGTTGGCGACGCCCTGGCCGAGCGGCCCGGTCGTGGTCTCGACACCGGCGGTGTGGCCGTACTCGGGGTGGCCCGGCGTCTTCGAACCCTGCGTGCGGAACGCCTTCAGGTCGTCGAGCTCCAGCTCGTAACCGGAGAGGAAGAGCTGGGTGTAGAGGGTGAGGCTGGTGTGGCCGGGCGACAGGACGAAGCGGTCACGGCCGGTCCACTCCGGGTCGGCCGGGTCGTGGCGCATGGCCTTCTGGAAGATCGTGTACGCGGCGGGGGCCAGGCTCATCGCCGTGCCGGGGTGACCGTTGCCGACCTTCTGCACGGCGTCCGCCGCGAGGAGGCGCGCGGTGTCGACGGCACGCTGGTCGCGTTCGGTCCACTCGAAGGGCTTCTCGAAGGGGTCGAGTCCGTCCGGTGTCTGCGTGCTCATCTGTCCAGCATCCTTCACATCAGTTGTCCTGCCGAGGTACCAAAAGGCACCGTCCCCCCGGGACCAAAGTCCCAGGTCGAACCACCTACAAATCTAAAGGTCATACTTTTGGCTCGACAGGTGCCCCCGTGCCAGCGTTCGGTGAAAATGGGACACTCACCGAAGCCGGAACCAAGGAAAGTGGATGACGGAGCAGGACCCCTCACAGACGAGCGCACATCTGCGGGCGCCCACTGAAAATCGAGCGCACATCCGCACCTATCCGTTCGACCCGAGCGCGAGCCTGTCCGGCGTCGGGATGCAGGTCGGGCCGATGGGCTCCGAGGGCCCGTGGGCGGGTGGCGTCGGCCTGTCGCGGCGCGTGCACCGCATCGACTTCCACGTGCTGCTGTTCTTCCGCGAGGGTCCCGTCCGCCACATGATCGACTTCACGGAGTACGAGGTCGGGGCCGGGGACATCCTGTGGATCCGGCCGGGCCAGGTGCACGGCTTCTCGACGGAGGACGCGTACGTCGGCACCGCGCTGACCATGCAGCCGGGGTTCCTGCCGCGGGCCATCGTCGAGGCGACCGGGCTCTATCGCTACGACCGGCCGCCGCTACTGCACCCCGAACCGGCTCAACTCGCGGCGCTGGACGCCTCGTTGGAGCAGTTGCGCCGCGAGTACGTGGACACGGCCACGCTGCCGCTGAGCCTGCACACCGCGGTGCTGCGGCACACCCTGACGGCCCTGATGCTGCGCGTGGCGCATGTGTCGGCGCGGGCCGCGACGGAGGACGACGGGATGCCGCAACAGGACGCCGCGACCTCGGTGTTCACGCGGTTCCGCACCGCGGTCGAGCACGGGTTCACGGCCAACCACAGCGTCAGCGCGTACGCCGACGAGTTGGGGTATTCGCGCCGCACGCTCGTCCGGGCGGTGCGGGCCGCGACGGGGCTCACCCCGAAGGCGTTCATCGACCGGCGGGTGGTTCTGGAGGCGAAGCGGATGCTTGCGCATACGGAGTTGCCGGTGGGGCGGATCGGGGTTGCGGTGGGGTTTGCGGATTCGGCGAACTTCTCGAAGTTCTTTCAGCAGCACGTGGGGGCTACGCCGGCCGGGTTCCGTGAGAGCACGGTGGGCCGGGGTTGACGTCGGGGGGCTCTGCCCCGGCCCCCGCTGGCTCTCGCTCGAACGGCGGGGCTTGATTGGCTCAGCCGTCGCGCGGGCCAGATCAGACACAATGGGCCCATGTCGCGCACCTCCCCCACCTGCCCCTGCGGGCTTCCCGCCACCTACGAAGCGTGCTGCGGGCGCTATCACTCCGGCGCCGCCGCGCCCACCGCCGAAGCGCTGATGCGGTCCCGGTATGTCGCGTTCGTTCGGCGGGACGGTGGGTATCTGCTGCGCACCTGGCATCCGGACACCCGGCCGCCCGGTATCGAGTTCGACGACGCGCCGCAGTGGACCGGCCTGGAGATCGTGGAGACCGGCGACGGCTCCGCGTTCCATCAGCGCGGCACCGTCACCTTCCGCGCCCGCTACAAGGGCGGCGAGCTGCACGAGCGCAGCCGGTTCTCCCGGGTGGGCGGTGCGTGGGTGTACGTCGACGGGGACTTCATCGAGTAAATCGAGTAACTCGCCGCGGCGGCAAGGCGGTTCAGGGCGCCAGGATGTCCAGCTCCTGGAGCGCGCCGACCGCGATCTCCCGCGTGAGCGCCTCCGCGCGCTCCGCGTTCCGCTCCCGTACCGCCTCCGCGACCTTGACGTGCAGGCTGACCGCCGCAGGGTCCGGGTCCTCGAACATGACCTGGTGGTGGGTGCGGCCCGAGAGGACCTCCGCCACCAGATCGCCGAGGTGGGCGAACATCTCGTTGCCCGACGCGTTGAGCACGACACGATGGAACTCGACGTCGTGGAAGAGGTAGCCCTCCAGTTGATGACCGCGAGAGTTCGCCACCATGCCGAGCGCGCACTCCGTGAGCGCCGCGCACTGCTCCGCGCTCGCGTTCCGCGCCGCCAGGCCCGCGGCGACCGGCTCGACCGCCGAGCGCAGCACCGTCAACGACCGCAGCTGGCGTGGCCGGTCGGTGCCCGCCAGGCGCCAGCGGATCACCTGCGGGTCGTAGACGTTCCACTCCTCGGCGGGCCGCACGGTCACACCGACCCGACGCCGCGAGGCCACCAGGTGCATCGACTCCAGGACCCGCACCGCCTCGCGCATCACCGAGCGGGACACCTCATAGCGCTGCGCCAGCTCGTCGGTGCGCAGCACGCTGCCCGCCGGGTACTCGCCCGCCGTGATGGCGGGACCGAGGCTTTCCAGTACGCGGGCATGCAGGCCGCGGCCCTCTGTGGTCATGGGATTACCCTAGCCCCGAGCTCAATAGTCTGACTTTTACGTCACAGCCCCTTGAATTAGTCAGACCTATTGGGTTTCAGTGAGGTGACACAGCGATGTCGACGAAGACAGCGAGGCAGTACCCGATGAGCACCCCCCACGTCGTCGTGGTGATGGGCGTGGCAGGAACCGGCAAGACAACGATCGGTCCCCTGCTCGCCGAACGACTCGGCGTTCCCTACGCCGAGGGCGACGACTTCCACCCCCAGGCCAACATCGAGAAGATGTCGGCCGGCACCCCCCTGACCGACGAGGACCGCTGGCCCTGGCTCGATGCCATCGGCCGCTGGGCACACGGCCGGGCAGGGCTCGGCGGGGTCGTCTCCAGCTCCGCCCTCAAGCGCAGCTACCGCGACCGCTTGCGGGCCGAGGCCCCCGGCGCCGTCTTCGTCCACCTCACCGGCTCGCGCGAGCTGATCGAGGACCGGATGGGCCACCGCGAAGGGCACTTCATGCCCACCTCGCTGCTCGACTCGCAGTTCGCCACGCTCCAGCCGCTCGCGGCGGACGAGGCGGGCGTGGCCGTCGACGTCGCGGGAACACCTGAGGAGATCGCGGACCGGGCCGTTCGGGCCCTGACCGGAATCGACTCCGCGGCCCCCACCTCGTAACGCCCGTAAAGCCCCCGTCCCCCCACTCGTACAAGGGATAAGACCGTGCCAAGACTCAGCGTCGAGATGCTGGCAGCGGACACCGTCGAGCCGATCACCTCCGCGGGCCATGCCCAGCTCGGGATCGCCGTGCTCGCGGGAATCGCCGTCATCGTCCTGCTCATCACCAAGTTCAAGATGCACGCCTTCCTGGCGCTGACCATCGGCTCGCTCGCGCTCGGCGCGTTCGCCGGTGCGCCGCTGGACAAGGTGATCGAGAGCTTCAGCGCCGGACTCGGTGACACCGTCGCCGGCGTCGGCGTCCTGATCGCGCTCGGCGCGATCCTCGGCAAGCTGCTCGCCGACTCCGGCGGCGCCGACCAGATCGTCGACACGATCCTCGCCAAGGCCGGCAAGTCCGGCGGCAAGGCGATGCCGTGGGCCATGGTGGCCATCGCGGCCGTGATCGGCCTGCCGCTCTTCTTCGAGGTCGGCATCGTCCTGCTGATCCCCGTCGTCCTGATGGTCGCCAAGCGCGGCAACTACTCGCTGATGCGGATCGGCATCCCGGCCCTCGCCGGTCTGTCCGTCATGCACGGCCTGATCCCGCCGCACCCCGGCCCGCTCGTCGCGATCGACGCGGTGGACGCCAACCTCGGCCTCACGCTGGCGCTCGGCATCCTCGTCGCCATCCCGACGGTCGTCATCGCGGGCCCGGTCTTCTCGAAGTACGCGGCCAAGTGGGTCGACGTCCCGGCCCCCGAGAAGATGATCCCGGCGCGCGCCTCCGACGACCTGGAGAAGCGTCCGAGCTTCGGCGCCGCCGTCGCGACGATTCTGCTGCCGGTCGTGATGATGCTGTCCAAGGCTCTTGTCGACGTCATCGTGGACAACCCGGACGCCATGGTCCAGCGCGTGTTCGACGTGGTCGGCAACCCGATGATGGCGCTGCTCGTCTCCGTCGTCGTCGCCATGTTCACCCTCGGCCGCCCGGCCGGCTTCACCAAGGGCAAGATCCTCTCCACCACTGAGAAGTCCCTCGGCCCGATCGCGGGCGTGCTGCTCATCGTGGGCGCGGGCGGTGGCTTCAAGGGCACCCTGGTCGACTCCGGTGTCGGCGAGATGATCATGGAGATCTCCAAGGACTGGGGCCTCCCGACGCTGCTGCTCGCCTGGCTCATCGCGGTCGTCATCCGCGTCGCCACGGGTTCGGCCACGGTCGCCACGGTCTCCGCCGCCGGTCTGGTCGCGCCCCTCGCGGCCCACATGTCGGACTCCCACACGGCACTCCTCGTCCTGGCGATCGGCGCGGGCTCGCTGTTCTTCAGCCACGTGAACGACGCCGGTTTCTGGCTGGTCAAGGAGTACTTCGGGCTCAGCGTCGGGCAGACCGTGAAGACCTGGTCGCTCATGGAGACGATCATCTCCGTGGTCGCGGGTGCGCTGGTGCTGCTGCTGTCGCTGGTGATCTAGCGGAGCGTTTCCCCCGTGTCGGGCCCTCGCAGCGAGCTTGCTGCGGGGGCCCGTTCACGTGTCGGTCGCGTCCCGGTCCAGCCACTCGCCGTGCTCCCGTGCGGCCCAGTTCCGGTCCACGAAACCGGTCCGCAGGCCCCGGCGTGCCTCGGGGTCGGCGACCGCCATGCCGATGTGTCCTGCGAGCACGATGCCGAGGGCGAGCGCCAGCCAGTCGTGCACGAAGGTGCTGCCGGTGCGCACGGTGAGCGGGGCGAGGTGGGTGAACCACATGAGCAGTCCCGTGCCGAGCATCACCAGGACGGCGCCGGCGAGCCAGGCCGCCCACAGCTTTTGCCCGGCGTTGAACTTGCCCGCCGGGCGGTGCCCCGGACGCCGGTACAAGGCGGCGCGGAGCCACACCTTGTCGTGGGGAGCGAACCGGTTGAGCCGGCCCAGGTCCGCGCGGAAGGCGCGGGAGACGAGGCCGGCCAGGAAGGGCACCGGCAGCAGCAGGCCCGACCATTCGTGGAGCGTGACCACGAGGGCGCGGCGGCCGACGAGTTCGGCGAGCTGCGGAACGTAGAGGCAGGCCGCGGTGGCCACGCACACGCCCATGAGGGCGGCCGTGGCACGGTGCACCCAGCGTTCGGCGCGGGTGAACCGGCGGACGGCTGCCGTGAGTTGCTCAGTTCGTGGGCTCATCGTCGCGTCCGTTCGAGCGGCCGACCCAGGCGTCGATGTCGTAGCCGCGCTCTTCCCAGTAACCGGGCTGTACGTCGTCGGTGACGGTGATGCCGGAGAGCCACTTGGCCGACTTGTAGAAGTACATGGGGGCCGCGTAGAGGCGCACCGGGCCGCCGTGCGCGTGCGGGAGGTCCTTGTCCTGCATGCGCAGTGCCACCAGGACGTCGGCGCGGCGCGCCTGCTTCAGCGTGAGGCTCTCGCTGTACGTGCCGTCGAAGCAGGTGAGGCGTACGGCCCTCGCGGTGGGGCGCACCCCCGCGGCGTCCAGGATCCGCGAGAGCCGTACGCCTTCGAAGGGCGTGTGCGGGACCCGCCAGCCCGTGACGCACTGGACGTCGCGGACGAGGCGGGTCTGCGGCAGCGCCCTCAGTTCGGAGAGTGTGTACGTCGACGGGTGGTCGACCAGGCCGTCGATCTTGAGGCGGTAGGTCTCGGCGCTCTTGTGGGGGACGGAGGCGGCGACCGAGTAGTAGCGGAAGCCGCCGCCGTTCGGCAGTACGCCGGTGAGGCCGGTGGGGTCCTTGGCCGTGACGGATTCGAAGGCGCGTTGCAGCGTGGGCGCTGCGGCGATGGTGAGGGCGCCCGTGCCGAGCATGCCGAGGATGACGCGGCGGCCCACCGGGGGGCCTTGGTTCGGTGTCACGTTCTGATTCGAGCACCAGGCGCTGCGCTGGGCCAGGGGGTTGGGGGTCGGCGTAAGCGTTTCGTCACCTGCACGCCCCAAATCAGCCCCACATCAAGCCCCTGCGGCGATTGAGCAGGCTTTTCAAGCCCCGCCGGCGATTGAGGCGCGGGGGGGGGGGGGGGGGCCCGGGGCGGGGGGGCGGGCCGGGGGGGGGGGGGGGGGGGGGGGGCCCGGCCCCCCCCCG
>NZ_JBIWLG010000005.1:378598-499719 GCF_044766085.1 Streptomyces sp. NPDC102360
CGGTCGCGGGGCGCTGCCCCGGACCCCGCTGGCTCTCGTTCGAACGGCGGGGCTTGATTTGGGGCTCCGCCCCGGACCCCGCGCCTCAAACGCCGGCGAGGCTGGATCGCCTCAATCGCCGGCGGGGCTTGAAAGCTGGTCCAGCTGGAAGGCCTCGTTGCCCAGGCCGATTCGCGCGTGGGTTTGAGGGGCCTTGCGGCGGAGGAACAGCCCGTACGCGCCGCCGGCCACCGCGGCCAGGGCGATGATGCCGGGGAGGATCCAGTTGAGCGGGGAGTCCGGGCCCGAGCCGACCAGGACGTCGAAGTCCTTGACCGTGTAGACGGCGATCACGAGGAGGGCGAGGCCCGCCACGCCGGACGCCACGAGCCGCCAGGCCTGCGCCGCCGCCGCCCCGCGGCGCGCGAAGAACACGATGACGGCGAGGGACGCCGTGGCCATGAGGAGGATGACGCCGAGCGCGCCCACGTTGCCGCCCCAGGTGAACAGGTGCAGGACCGGCGCCGTCGGGTCGCCGAACGGCCCGTCGTCGGCGACCGCGAAGCCGACGACGGCGATCAGCGAGATCACCGACTGCAGCACCGAGCCCTTGCCGGGCGCGCCGGTCGCCGTGTTCGTCCGCCCGAACGCGGCGGGCAGCAGCCCCTCGCGCCCCATCGCGAACGCGTACCGCGCCACCACGTTGTGGAAGCTGAGCAGCGCCGCGAACATGCCGGTGACGAAGAGGACATGGACGATGTCCGTGAAGGCGCCGCCGAGTCGGTCCTCCGTCAGTCCGAAGAGGAGGCCCGCCGACTGCTTCTGTGCGGCGCCGACGATGCCCGAGGGGCCCGTCGCCACCGTCATCGCCCACGAGCTGAACGCGAAGAAGAGGGCGACGCCGCCGACCGCGAGGAACATCACGCGCGGCACCAGGACGTGCGGCCTGCTGGTCTCCTCCGCGTACACCGGTGCCTGCTCGAAGCCGGTGAACGCGGCGATGCAGAAGCAGAGCGCGGTGCCGAGGCCGACGCCCGAGAGGGTCTCCGGGTTGAAGGCGTGCAGGGAGAGGCCCTGGGGGCCGGGGTCGCCGATGGCCGCGATGTCGAAGACGACCACGACGGCGACCTCGATGAGCAGCAGGACGCCCAGCACCTTCGCGTTGACGTCGATCTTCAGCAGGCCGAGTGCGCCGACCGCGAGGACCGCCACCACCGCCGGTATCCACCAGGCCAGTTCGAGGTTCAGGTACTGCTCGGCGAGGCCCGCGACCTCGTAGCCGAACAGGCCGAAGATGCCGACCTGCAGCGAGCTGTAGGCGACGAGCGCGACGAGGGCGGCCGCGGCGCCGGCCGTCGGGCCGAGGCCGCGGGCGATGTACGCGTAGAACGCGCCGGCGTTGTGCACGTGCCGGCTCAACTCCGCGTAGCCGACGCTGAAGAGGGCCAGCACGACGCCGAGGAGGAGGAAGAGGAGCGGCATGCCGACCACCCCCATCACCGCGAACGTCGTGGGCATGACACCCGCGACGACGAGCAGCGGCCCGGTCGCGGCGAGCACGGAGAGCAACAGCCCCGCCGTACCGAGCCGCCCGGCGCGCAGCGCGCTCGTCTCGCCCAGATACGTGTGAATGGCCGGATCCGCCGTGGCCTCGGGCGGTCGCTCGCTCGCGCTCATTGGGGGGCGTCCCTTCCTTCGTGCGGTGAGGTGAGGTGGAGTGAAGTGAGGTGAGGTGAGGTGAGGGCTTCGTCGGTGACTCTCTACACCGAGCCGAGCGCGGCGCCGCGCGCGACCCGGAACGCTTCGTACGGGTCCCGGTCCGGATACGACCAGGGGTGCGGTGTGCTGTGCCGGCCGATCCGGTGGAACAGGGCGGCCGCCTCGGCGGGGCGGCCCTCGCAGTACTTCGCGTGCGCGAGGTAGTTGAGGTCGATGCGGCCGCGCGGGTGCGAGGTGCCGGACCGCTCACGCGCGGCTCCCCACTCCAGCCACCAGTCGAACGCGGCCTTCAGGACGAGCCGGGCGCGCCGCCCCGACCAGTGCCCGGACGTCTTCGGGTCGTCGGAGAGCACACCCACCCGTGCGAGCACCCGGTAGCGCTCGGCGTGCGCGACGACGGGGAGCAGCGCCAACGGCGAGTCCGGCGTGACCTGTTCGCCGGCCCAGGACGCGAAGTCGTACACCTCGTGCAGCGGGTCCTGCCCGACGTCGGCGCGCCGCTCGGCGAGCCGCGCGACCATCAGGTGGTGCGCGTGGTGATGCCCGGGGTGCCGCAGGCGTACCTCGTCGAAGAGCCGCACGACGTCCTCCTCGCTCCCCAACTCCCGCTCCAGGAGCATCAGCCCGAGCAGCGGCGTCGGGTCGTTGGGCACGAGCTCCGCCGCCTGCGCGCACGCCGCGCGCGCCTTCTCCGGGCGGCCGCGGCCCTCGACGGCGCGCAGCGCACTCGCGCAGGCGAGCAGCACGACCGCGTCCGTGGAGTCGGGTTCGGCGAGCAGCCAGTCGCGGGCCCAGACCTTGGCCGTGGGTTCGCCCGCGAGGCCGAGGACGCGGTGGCCGCGCAGGTCCCAGTCGCTGCCGGTGGCGCGGAGCAGGGAGCGGACCTCGGTCCAGCGGCCGCGGGCGAGGGCGGAGCGGGCCGCGACGAGCTCGGTGTCGTCGAGTGCGGGGTCGCCGAAGGGAGGGGTGTGCGCGGGCTTCTTGCGGGAGCGCCCGAGCGGAGGCGGGGGTGGGGGCACCAATGGGGTCTCCCCTGTTCGAGCGCAGCCGAGAACTTGGGGAAGGGGTCCTTACGACTGTTCAGATGTGGGTGAGTGGACGGCAATTCGATGATCAAGCACAGCAAACCGGTATGCAGGTGTCCGCGTCAAGGTCGGCCGGTGACGCACTTCACCAACTGGTCGAAAACGCAGGTGAGTTCGGCGAGGAAGCGGCAGGCGCCGCTCGCTCGCGCGCGAGTGGCCGCGCCGGCCGCTATCGTCGACAGCGTGTCGGTTGTCGTCCTCCTCCTCTCCGTGAGCGCGGCGTTCTGTCTGGGCATCGGTTTCGTCCTCCAGCAGAACGCGGCGGTGCGGGCCCCGCTCAGCGACTTCCTCTCGCCCCGGCTGCTGCTCGACCTGATGCGCGTGCCGCGCTGGCTCGGCGGGATCGGCCTGATGGTGTGCGGGATGGTGCTCGGCGCGCTGGCCCTCGGCCAGGGCGAGGTGACCCTCGTCGAGCCGCTGCTCGCCACGAACCTCCTCTTCGCCCTGCTGCTCTCCCGCCGTCAGACGAGATCGCCGCTCGGCCGGCAGGGCTGGGCGGGACTGCTGCTGCTCGCGGGCGGCGTCACGGCGTTCATCGTCGCCGGGCAGCCGCGGGGCGGCAGCGCGGTCACCGATCCGCTGCGGCACTGGCTGATCATCGGCGTGATGGTCGGCGGGGCGCTGCTCCTCGCGGCCCTCGCCAAGCGCTCCCGGCTGACCGCGGGCCCGGCGCTGCTCGCGGTGGCGGCGGGCCTGCTGTACGGGGTGCAGGACGCGTTGACGCGGGTGAGCGGTCAGCGGTTCTCCGCGGGCGGCTGGCCGGAGCTGTTCACCGGCTGGCAGCCGTACGCGGTGCTGGCGCTGGGGGTCACGGGGCTCGTCCTGGTGCAGAGCGCGTTCGAGACGGCGCCGCTGCGGATGTCGCTGCCCGCGCTGACCGCGGCGCAGCCGCTGGCCGGGATCGCGTGCGGCGTGGGCTTCCTGGGCGACCGGCTGCGGATGGACACGGGGGCCCTCGCGTGGGAGGCGGTGGGCCTTGCCGGGATCGTGGCCGGCGTCGTCCTGCTCGGGCTGCACCCCGCGATGCCGGGCGCCGCCGCGTGCGGACGGGACCGGGTGGAGGCACCCCTCTAGCCGTCCCCCTTAGCCTGCCGTTCATGAACCCCGCCGAAGCGAACCCCCCTGAAGTGAATCCCGCCGAGGAAATTCTCGACATCGTCGACGAGCAGGACCGGGTGGTCGGGCAGGCGCCGCGCGGCGAGGCCTACGCGAAGCACCTGCGGCACCGGTGCGCCTTCATCCTCGCCAGGAACCCGGCGGGCGACATCTTCGTGCACCGCCGCACCCCCACCAAGCTCGTCTTCCCCTCCCACTACGACATGTTCGTCGGCGGGGTGGTCGGCGCCGGTGAGACGTACGACGAGGCGGCGCTGCGCGAGGCCGAGGAGGAGCTGGGAGTGAGCGGACTCCCGCAGCCCACGCCGCTGTTCACGTTCCTGTACGAGGGCGATGCCGGGCAGTCCTGGTGGTCGTACGTCTACGAGGTCACCTTCGCTCTGCCGGTACGCCCGCAGGTCGAGGAGATCGACTGGCACGCCTTCCTGAGCCCCGCCGACCTTGAGCGGCGGATCGGCGAGTGGGACTGGACGCCCGACGGGCTCGCGGCGTACGAGCGGTGGAAAACGCACAGGTAAAACGCACGGGTAATGTGCCGCGAGTGATCGAATTCGTACGCAGTATCCGTCTCTGGTTCGCGCCGGAGCGGATCAGAGAAGAGGGTGACACCCCCGACTACCGCTTCTCGCTCGCCAACGAGCGCACCTTCCTGGCGTGGGTGCGCACCGCGCTCGCACTGATCGGTGGCGGTTTCGCCGTGGACCAGTTCCTGCCGGACCTGCGCTGGGGCTGGCGCGTCGGGCTCGCGCTCGCGCTGCTCGCCGCGGGCGCACTGTGCTCGCTGCGGGCCGTGGGGCACTGGGTGCGCTGCGAGCTGGCGATGCGGCGCGGCGAGGACCTGCCGGTGTCGAAGTTCCCCGCGGTGCTCGGCGTCGTGGTGGCACTCGTCTCGGTGGCCATGGTCGTCATCGTGTTCGTGGGGTGGGAGGGGTGAGCGAGGCGGGCCCGCCCGTGCGCGACCCCGGACTTCAGCCCGCCCGGACGCGGCTCGCGTGGCGGCGTACGACGCTGTCGGGCACGGTCGCCGCGGTGCTCGCGGTGAAGGCGACGCTGAACAGCGGCGTCGGTCCCGGGCGGTTCGCGGCCACGGCGCTGTGCCTGCTGCTGTGGCTGGGCTTCGTGGCGGTCGCCCACCAGCGGATCACCGGACTCGCCCGGAACGAGGCCGCGCCGCCAGTGATGACGCGGCGGCAGGCGACGGCCGCCGCGCTGTGCACGGTGGCGATCACGGTGTGCGCGGCGGTGCTCATCGCTTAGCGGTATTCGCTATGTGAGCGCGCGGGGTCACTCGCCCCAGTCGACCGTGACCACCACTTTCCCGCGCGTGTGGCCCGTCTCGATCAACTCGTGTGCGCGCGCGGCCTCCTCCAGCGGGAGCGTCTCGTCGACGTGCACCGTCACCACGTCGGCCTCGGCGAGCGCCGCGAGGCGGGCGAGGTCGGCGGCGTCGGGGCGGACCCAGCAGTAGCGGCCGCCGAGCGCGACCACGTCGCCGTCGGCGATGGAGGCGAGCCGGCCGCCGGGTGCAAGGAGTTCGGCGGAGACCCGCAGCGTCTCGCCGCCCACCGTGTCGAACGCCCCGTCGACGCCCTCGGGCGCCAGGGCCCGGACCCGTTCGGCGAGCCCGTCCCCGTAGGTGACCGGCTCCCCGCCGAGTTCCCGTACGTAGTCGTGGTTGCGCTCGCTCGCGGTGCCGATGACGCGCGCGCCGAAGTGCCGGGCCAGTTGCACGGCGATCGAGCCGACGCCGCCGGCGGCCGCGTGCACCAGGACCACGTCGCCCTCCCGCACCTCCAGGCCGCGGGTCAGCACCTGGAACGCGGTGAGCCCGGCGAGCGGCAGGCCGGCCGCCTCCTCGAACGTGAGGTTGCGGGGCTTGTGGGCGAGGGTGCGCACCGGCGCGGCCACGTACTCGGCGAAGGTGCCGCGGGACAGGAAGTCCTCGCGTACGTAGCCGATGACCTCGTCGCCCGGTGCGAACTCGGTGACGGCGACGCCGGGCTGCACCACCACGCCGGACACGTCCCAGCCCGGGATCACCGGGAAGACGGGGTCGAGCAGCGCGTCCAGGTGCCCGGCGCGGCAGTGCCGGTCCACGGGGTTCACGGCGGCGGCCCGCACCTTCACCAGGACCGAGTCGGGCCCCACCTTGGGGTCGCGGACCTCGCCGTATTCGAGGACTTCGGGGCCGCCGTAAGAGCGGTAGCTGATCGCCTTCATGGCCGGAGGCTCCCATAACCCCAAATAAGGGGCATTCCGGACTAGCCTGGCAGGGTCAGCCCAGGTCGCCCGTCACCGAAGGTGAGTGCCATGACCACCCTCCACCAGGAACACCCCACCCACGAGCACACACACGGCCCGCCCTGCGGCCACCAGGAGGTGCCGCACGGGGAGCACTGGGACGACCACTGATCCCGCGCGCCACCGGAAGGGCCCGGCACTTCGCGCCGGGCCCTTCCCTCTGCCCGCGTGGCGGGGCACCGTGCACCGTAAGAACGATCACGTTTGTGAGAGTCCCTGGACGCCATACCGACTGGTCGGCATGATGGCAGCCACTGTTGCCCGGATACCGCCCGAACACCGCCCGGATTCTCGGAGGACCGCAATGAGCCATCCCCCTGGCCTCGACCTCGACCAGCTGCGCGCCCATCTCGACCGGGAGCGCCCCGGCCTGGTCACCGGGCCGCTGACCGGGCGGCTCATCGAGGGTGGGCGTTCCAACCTGACGTACGCGGTGAGCGACGGCGCCTCGAAGTGGGTGGTGCGCAGGCCGCCGCTCGGGCACGTGCTCGCGACCGCGCACGACATGAAGCGCGAGCACCGGGTGATCGCGGGGCTGCACCCCACGAACGTGCCGGTGCCGGAGCCGGTGCTGCTGTGCGAGGACGAGGACGTCGTCGGGGCGCCGTTCTACGTCATGGAGTTCGTGGACGGCACCCCGTACCGCACCGAGCAGGAACTCGCGCCGCTCGGGCCCGAGCGCACCCGCGCCGCGGTGCTCGGCCTCGTGGACACGCTGGTCGATCTGCACGCGGTGGACCCGGCCGCGGTCGGGCTCGGCGACTTCGGGCGGCCCGAGGGCTTCCTCGACCGGCAGCTGCGCCGCTGGGGCAAGCAGCTCGACGCGTCCCGTAACCGTGACCTCCCGGGGATCGACGAGTTGCAGGCGGCGCTCGGCCGTGACCTGCCGGCCTCGCCCGCGCCGACGATCGTGCACGGCGACTACCGGCTCGACAACGTGCTCGTACGGCAGGACGCCGATGGGGTCGACCGGATCAAGGCGATCCTCGACTGGGAGATGTCGACGCTCGGCGACCCGCTGACGGACGTGGGCCTGCTGGCGATGTACAGCGCCAAGCTGGACATGTCGGGATCGCCGATCTCCACGACCGCCGAGGCCGCAGGCCACCCCTCCCCCGCCGAGCTGATCCAGCGCTATGCCGAGCGGTCGGGGCGCGATGTGTCGGCGATCGCCTGGTACACCGCGTTCGCCTGGTTCAAGCTGGCCGTGATCCTCGAGGGCATCCACTACCGGTACACGCTCGGCCAGACCGTCGGCGCGGGCTTCGACCGGATCGGCGAGCTGGTGCCGGTCTTCATCGAGCACGGGCTCGGCACGCTCAAGCAGGGCTGAGCCACATCAAGCCCGCCTTTCGTACGAGAGCCGGCGGGGTCCGGGGCAGAGCCCCGTGGCGTGGGACCGGGTCCGCCGAAGTTACGGCCGCAGCGCCCGCAGCAGCAGGTCGGCCAGCTGGTCGGCCAGTTGCTGCGGGGTCAGCGAACCGTCGGGGCGGTACCACGTGGACAGGTGGTGGATCGAGCCGAAGTGGTAGTCGACCACCAGGTCGGCCGGCGTCTCGGTGGTGAAGACGCCGGACTTCTGGCCCTCCTCGATCAGCGCGCGGAACCGCTCGTGGTAGCGCCGCCGCTCGGCCCGTACCTGCTTGTTCTTCTCCGGGCTCAGATGGTGCATCGAGCGGAAGAAGATCGACGCGTCGTCGAGGTTGTCGATGGTGGTCACCACCACGTCGGCAGCCGCTCCGCGCAGCCGCTTCTCGACCGGCTCGTCCCGGTCGGCGAAGGCGTCGAGCCGCTCCTGCTGGAGGCGCAGCACGCGCGCGTACACCTCGTGCAGCAGATCGTCCTTCGAGCCGAAGTAGTGGTAGAGGGCGCCCTTCGTGACGCCCGCCGCCTCCACGATCTCCTGCACCGACGTGCGGTCGTAGCCGCGGTCGGCGAACAGCCGGGTGGCGGCCGCGAGGAGCCTTTGCGGGACGGGCGTGCCGTCGCCGTCGGTCGTCCTGGGCACTGCCGCCACCTGCCTTTCCGTAGTTCTCAGCCTTGTACTGACGGGGAACGCAGTTCCCGCCGGAGGATCTTCCCACTTGCGGTCTTCGGAAGGTCGCCGAGGACTTCCACCTCGCGCGGGTATTTGTAGGCGGCGAGGCGTTCCTTGCAGTACGCGGACAGGTCCTCGGGGCTCGCCTCCGCTCCCGGGCGCAGGCTCACGTACGCCTTCACGCTCTCGCCCCGGTACGCGTCCGGGATGCCGACGACGGCCGCCTCGCGCACGGCGGGGTGGCCGTAGAGGACGTCCTCGACCTCGCGGGGCCACACCTTGAACCCGGAGGCGTTGATCATGTCCTTCTTGCGGTCGACGACGTACAGCCAGCCGTCCTCGTCCATGAAGCCGATGTCGCCGGTGCGCAACTCGCCGTCGGGGAAGCCCTCTTGGGTCGCTTCCGGGCGGCGCCAGTACCCGGGCACGACCTGCGGGCCGCGCACCGCGATCTCGCCGTGCTCCCCGAAGGGCACGTCGTGGCCGAGGTCGTCGACGATGCGGACCACCGAGTCGGGCCCCGGCACGCCCACCGCGAGGGTTCCCGATGCGGGGTCGACCGGCGCCTCGACGCCCGGCGGCACGGACGCGCAGGGCGCCGTGCACTCGGTGAGCCCGTAGCCGTTGTGGATGTACGGGCCGAAGTCGGCGCGGAACTTCTCCACCAGGGCGGGCGGCACGGGCGCGCCGCCCGAGGAGATCGAGTGGAACGACGCGAAGTGCTCGCGCGTCGCCTGCGGCTGCGCGCCGAGTGCCATGAAGGCGGTCGAGGGGCCGACCGTGTAGGCGGGCCGGTGCTCGGCGAACGCGTCGAGGACGACGCCCGGCTCGAAGCGGTAGGCGAGCGCGAGGGTGCCCGCGCCCGCGAAGGAGGCGACGAGCTCGCAGACCATGCCGGTGATGTGGAAGAGCGGCGCGAGCGCGAAGTAGACGGCCCCTTCCGGGAGTCCGAGGCCCGTGCGCTGGCGCTCCGCGTTGAAGGTGATGTTGCGGTGCAGGTTGGTGGCGCCCTTGGGGGCGCCGCTGGTGCCCGACGTGTAGCTGATCAGCGCGATGTCTTCGCCGGTGAGTTCGCGCCCGTCCGGCGCCTTGTGCCCCGCGTGCGCGACCGCGACGAGATCGTCGGCGTCCGACGCCGCCGGTTCGACCCGCTCGAAGTTCAGCACCCGCTCGTCGCCCCGCGTCTGGAGGTCCAGCTCGCAGGCGGTCAGCGCGATGCGTACGGGAGAGTCGGCGGCCGTCTCGCGCAGATACGACTCCCAGGCCCGGTCCGAGCAGACGATTCCGGTCACCTCGGCGTCGTGCAGGACGTGCCGCACCTCCCCCGCCTTGTACATCGGGTTCACCGGGACCACGACCGCGCCCGCCTTGAACGCGCCGAGCAGCGCGAGCACGAAGTGCGGCGAGTTCTGCAGCATGATCGCGACACGCTCGCCGCGCTCCAGGCCGCGGGCGGCGAGGTGACCGGCCACGGAGTCGGAGAGCGCGTCCACGTCGGCGTACGAGAGGCGGCCGTCGAAGTAGGCGAGGGCCGGGCGGTCCGGGGCGCGGCGCACCGCGTCGGCGAAGGCGTGCACGACGGTGGCGGCCGGGGTGACCGGGGCCTTCTGCGCGTCGTTGAGGACGCCGAGCCAGGGCCTGGCCTCGTAGATCGAAGCGGTCTGTCCCTGCGAATCGTGCACCATCGGTCTCCTTCGAATGCTCCCCGAAAGCTCCGGCCTGCCGGGCAGACTAACCAGTCGGTATGTCGCTGCGAAAGAGCTTCGTGGTGTCGGTTCGTTCCGCGGGGCGGATTCCCGGACTAGCGTGCGTGACCACGCCAGTCCCCAAGATCACGGAGGTTCTTCCATGAACGTGTCGAGACGAGGGCTGCTCGCGGCGGGTGCGGGCGTCGCGGGTGGCCTGGGTGTCAGCGGCGCGACGGCGAGCGCCGCCCCCGGCATCGACGGTCCGGGCGCGGTCGGTCCCGGCATCGGCGGCCCCCGCCTTCGCACCGGCTTCGAACGCCTGGTGGAGAGCGGCTACGCGCTGCTCGCGGGCCAGAAGGTCGGCATGGTCACCAACCCGACCGGTGTCACCCGCGACGTCCGGCACATCGTCGACGTGATGCACGCCGACGAACAGGTCGACCTGCGGGCCGTGTTCGGGCCCGAGCACGGCTTCCGCGGCACGGCACAGGCGGGCGGCTCCGAGGGGAAGACCGAGGACCCGGCGACCAAACTGCCGGTCTACGACACGTACTTGAAGAGCGGCCAGGCGCTCGCCGACATCTTCACGGAGTCCGGCGTCGACACCATCGTCTTCGACATCCAGGACGTGGGCGCGCGCTTCTACACGTACATCTGGACGCTCTACGACTGCATGGAGGCCGCCCAGCTCGCGGAGAAGAAGTTCGTGGTGCTCGACCGCCCGAACCCGGTCACCGGACGGAACGCCTACGGGCCCATCCTGGACCGGAAGTTCGCGAGCTTCGTCGGCCGCCGCGAGATCGCGCAAGCGCACGGCATGACGGTCACCGAGCTGGCCCGGCTGTTCAACGCCGAGTACCTGGAGCACCCCGTCGAGCTGGAGACGGTGCTGATGAGCGGCTGGAAGCGGCGCGACTTCTACGACGCCTCCGGCCTGCCCTGGGTGCCGCCGAGCCCGAACATGCCGACGCCCGACACGGCCCTCGTCTACTCCGGCACCTGCATGTTCGAGGGCACGCTGCTCTCCGAGGGACGCGGCACCACCCGCCCCTTCGAACTCCTCGGCGCCGAGGGCATCGACGCGAAGTGGGCGGCCGCGGCCAATGAACTCGCCCTGCCCGGCGTGCACTTCAGGGAGGCGTACTTCGCGCCGACGTTCTCCAAGTTCCAGGGCAAGACGATCGGCGGCGTCCAGATCCACGTCGACGACCGCGAGGCGTTCGAACCCGTGCGCACCGGCATCGGCCTCTTGGTGACGGCCAAGAAGTCCTGGAAGGACTTCGGCTGGCGGCCCGACAACGCGATCGACCGGCTCACCGGGTCCACGCGCGTGCGCACGATGGTCGACGCGGGCGCGTCCACGGACGAGATCGTCGGGGCCTGGCAGGAGGAGCTGACCGCGTTCCGGGCCGTACGGCGCAGGTACCTCACGTACAAGTGAGCGCCTACGAAGGGCGCTGAGGGCGTCTCGGGATCCGGGACGCCCGTCCCGGAACATTGACTGGACAGTACACGGACAACCAGAGTTCGCTCGTGCTCAAAGACGACTCAACCAGGGACGACCTCGCCGAGGCGGAACCGGCGCAGGCCTCCGAACCCGACGCACCCGAAAGCTCGGAGAGCCTGCGCCGCGTGGCTGTGGCGAGCTTCATCGGCACGGCCATCGAGTTCTACGACTTCTACGTCTACGGAACGGCCGCCGCGCTCGTCCTCAACGCCGCGTTCTTCCCGAACCTCACCCCGATCAACGCCACCCTCGCCTCGTTCTCGACGTACGCCGTCGCGTTCGCGGCCCGCCCGATCGGCTCGCTGATCTTCGGTCACTTCGGCGACCGGATCGGCCGCAAGTCGGTGCTGGTGGCCTCGCTGCTCCTGATGGGCCTGTCGACGGCCTTCGTCGGCCTGCTGCCCGGGTACAGCACGCTCGGCCTGTGGGCGCCGATCCTTCTCGTGCTGCTCCGCTTCCTTCAGGGCGTGGGCCTCGGCGGCGAGTGGGGCGGGGCCGCGCTGCTCGCCGTGGAGCACGCGCCGAAGGGCAAACGCGGACTCTTCGCGGCGTTCCCGCAACTCGGCCCGTCCGTGGGCTTCTTCGCCGCCACCGGCATCTTCTGGCTGCTCTCCGAGTCCCTCTCGGACGAGGCCTTCAAGTCGTGGGGCTGGCGCATCCCGTTCCTGCTGTCGTTCCTCCTCGTGGCGGTCGGCCTGTTCGTCCGCCTGAAGATCAGCGAGACGCCCGTCTTCGCCAAGGTGATGGCGGAGCAGGAGGCCAGCAAGGCGCCGGCGTTCGAGGTCTTCAAGCGCCACCCGAAGGAGATCGTGCTCGGCGCCGGCGGCATGATCATCGCGTACGGGCTCTTCTACACGGCCACGACGTACTGCCTCGCCTACGGCACCACGACGCTCGGTGTCCCGCGCTCCACGATGCTCGCCGTGTCGCTCGTGGCCTGCCTGTTCCTCGCGGCCGGCACCTGGCTCGCGGCGACGCGCTCCGACGCGGGCGGCCGCCGCAAGATGGTGCTCATCGGGTCGAGCCTCGCCATTGTCTGGGGCCTGGCCCTGTTCCCGCTGATGGACACCGAGAAGCCGGTGCTCATCGCCCTCGCGCTCGGCGGCGCCCTGTTCTGCATGGGCGTGGTGTACGGGCCGATGGGCGCGTATCTGCCGGAGCTGTTCGGGGCGAAGGTGCGCTACTCCGGCGCCTCCTTCGCGTACAACCTGGGCGGTGTCCTCGGCGGCGCCGTCTCCCCGCTCATCGCGACGCGGCTGCAGAGCGCGCTCGGCTCTTCGTCGGTGGGCTGGTACGTCAGCGCCATGGCGGTCGTGTCACTGCTGTGCGTGCTGGCCCTTCCGGAGACGAAGGAGCGTCAACTCGGTTGATGCGTATGCGATTTGATGCCGTTTGACGGCTGAAACATCTGGCCAACCCCCGGGTACGGCGGGACGATGCGCGGCACAGCACGAAGGCTGCGCGACGCCTACCACGGGGGTTTGCCATGTCCGCACCCAAGCCACGCCAAGCACCTGAAGTCCACGTACGGCCCTACTGGGAGCTGAGGTTCGACGCCGACGGCGATCCGGACCCGCGGCAACTCGCCACGCTCCTGCGCGATGCGCACCAGGTGCGCGATCTGGTGGTCTTCGCACACGGCTGGAACAACGACCGCTCCATCGCGACCCGTCTGTACGACCGCTTCTTCGCTCCGTTCCCCGGCCTGGCGCCCGAAGCCTCCCTCGGCTACGTGGGTGTGTACTGGCCTTCGATGCGCTTCACGGACGAGCACATCCCGGACTTCGACCGGTCGGCCGCCTCGACCGCGGCCGCCGCCGTCCCGCGCACCACGCTCGACAAGGGCACCCGGCAGGGGCTCATGGAGGCCTTCCCGCGCAGTGAGCCCGTCGTGGACCTTCTGGCGCGGCGCCTGGAGGAGCAGCCGGACGCGTCCGCCGCCTTCGACGAGTTCGGCGGCCTCGTACGGCAGTTGGTCGGGGTCGGGCCTTCGGCGTCCGGCGCCGACACCTCGGAGGACGGCGGTCCGCACGCCACGCCCGCGATGCTCCACGAGGACACCAGGGCCATGTGCCTGGAGTTCGCGGCGGCCCTGGAGACGGCGGCGGGGCCGGCTGCCGCGGCGGCCTTCAAGCTGCCCGGCGGGCTCGCGAAGGCATGGAAGGGCGCGCACGAACTGCTCCGCCAGGCCACGTACTTCGCGATGAAGCGGCGGGCGGGGAAGGTCGGCCAGGCCGGGCTCGGACCGGCGCTCGGCCGCCTCGCCGAGGAGGCTCCCGGGGTGCGGGTGCACCTGGTGGGGCACAGCTTCGGTGCGCGCCTCGTCTCCTTCGCGCTCGCCGGGCTGCCGAAGCCCGCCCACAACGTGAAGTCCGTGACGCTCCTTCAGGGCGCCTTCTCGCACTACGTTTTCGCCGGCAGGGGTGCGCTGAAGGGGCGGCAGGCGCGGGTGGACGGCCCCCTGGTGGCGTGCTTCTCGCGGTACGACACCGCGCTGAGCGTGATGTACCCGCTGGCGTCGCGGCTCGCGGGCGACGACAGGACGCTGGTCGACCTCGGCGAGCGGTGGGGCGCGCTCGGGCACGACGGCTTCCAGGAGGTCGAGGGCGCGGTCCGCTTCACGCTGGCGGACGTGCTGCGGGCCGGGGTGCCGGGCGCGGGCTGTGTGAGCGTGGACGCGGCGCAGGTGGTGCGCGAGGGGCCCCCGCCTTCGGGGGCCCACAGCGACATCTGCCACGCGGAGCTGGCGCGGGTGGTGCTCGGGGCGGGGCGGGTCACTACGTAGGTCTCCCTGGGGCCCGCCCCGCGCGGGCTGCTAGCGGTGTGCCGGGAATTCCACGACCTGCTGGTACGTGGGCCGGTTCTGCCACTGGATGTTGCGGTGCGTGATGCCGCCGACGGCGCGGTGGCCGATGCTGTCGGCGCACCACTGCTCACCCGCCTTGCAGGTGTCGTCGCCGGGGTAGTCCTCGGTGGCGGGCTTGGCGGCGGCCTCGGCCAGTGTGGCGAGGAGGACGTCCCGGCAGGCGGAGAGGTCGCCGGAGCCGCAGTACGTGGCGCCGAGCTTCCCCTTCACCGGCTCGCCGAGCACGGAGCGCAGGTCCTTGTCGGCGTAGCCCCACCAGCCGTACTGGAAGGCCGATCCGGCGTGCGAGCCGGTCGGCCCGTGTCCGGCGGACGGCGCCTCGTCGACGGCCAGTTGCGAGGTCAGGGACTTGTAGAGGTCGTCGCCGAGCCCTGGCTTGAACTCGGCCTCGACCATCAGCGGCCACCAGGCGTCCATGATCCGTACGGCGTCGGGGTGGGCGTACGTCTTGGACCCGGCGGACGTCTGGTTGCGCTGGGCACCCGCCTTCTCCCAGGCCTCCAACTGCTGGACGGCCTTGGTCAGTTGCGGATTGTCGAGGTCGCCGATCGGCTTGCTGCGGATCACCTTGAGCATCTCGGGGAGCACCTGCTCGCCACGCAGATCCGTGACGGCGGCCTCCTCCATGGCCCGGGTGAGCGAGGCCCGGGTGACGCCGCCCCGCTCGGTGAGCTTCTTGACCCGGTCGTTCAGCAGATCGGCCCGGTGGACCGCACCCATGCTGAAGTTGGGTGACGAGAAGCCCTTGGCCTGCTTGTTGTTCCAGGAGACGTAGTAGTCCTGGTCGACCGAGTTCGGGTGCTGGGACGGGGGCGTCTCGGCGGACGTGTTGTTCGCCGGGTCGAAGTCCTTCCACTCATAGGCCCGTTCGCCCCGCACCGGCAGCGACATGTCGACGTCCTTGGCGCGCACCGGGTTGGTGCCGCTGTTGTAGTACGCGATGTCGCGCGAGTCGGCGTAGAACCAGTTGAACGCGTAGTTGATGTGCTGCGCCGCCTTCTGGAACGACGCGGCGTCCTTGACGTAGGTCGGGTCGTTCAGCATCTGGAAGCCGAGGATCGAGTCGGCCTCGTGGCGGTACGTGGAGCGAAGTGCCGTGTAGGCGACGGGTTTTCCGTCGACGGTGGCGCGGTGGCTGACGATCCCGTACTTCGTACGGAGGACCTGCATCCGGTAGGAGCCGGCGGCCGTGGAGTCGGCGATCGTCGGCTTCCAGGCGTTCTTCTTCTCCATCTTCTCCATGGGTGTGCAGCTGCCCCGGTACATGTACGAGGTCGACTGCCGGGTGGGCGCGGAGCCGTCGGCCTCGCACAGCGGGACCGCGTACGCGTCGGTGATGTCCTGGGTCGCCGAGGTCGCGGACCACGCGTAGTCCTGGCCGCGGCCGAGCTGGACGTACATGCCGACGCCGGCGAAGGAGACGCCGCGCGCGCTGATGCCGGGCCCCTGGAGCTCCTGCATCATCAGCAGCTGCGGCGCGAAGTAGCCGGTCTGCGGGCCGAACACGGCGACCGGGTTGCCGGAGGCGGAGTGCTTGCCGGAGACGAGAAGGGCGTTCGACATGCCCTTCTTGGACGCCGACCGCGTGAACAGGTCGGAGGGCAGGACGCCGTCGTCGTACATACCCTGGAGCGGTTTGAGCTTGGAGGGCGCCTTGACCGGGTCCTTCTTCGCCGCTGATGTCCCGGTCTTCGCCGTCGTCGACCCTGTCGCCGCCGAGCCCTCCTTGTCGTACACGAGGGGCTCCTTCTCCACCGAGCCCTTGTCGGGGAGCGCCTGCCCGCGCGCGTGCTCCGGCTTCTCGCCGTACGGGAAGCGGGTGCCGTCGTGGATCGTGGTGACGGTTTCCGGGTCCTCGCGGCCTCGGAAGGACTCCCAGACCTCGGTGCCCTTCCGGACGCCGTACTTGTCCTGCGCCTTGAGCAGCGAGAGCGCCGCGTCGACCTCTCCGCCGCCGCCGTTGCCGAAGAGTCCGCCGACGACGGAGGCGAGCGCGATCATGTCGGTCACCTTGAACGGCTGGATCTCGCCCACGTTCGTGATCGCGTCGACCTTGCCCGTGAGCACGTACTCGCCGGGGAAGTAGCGGCCCTTCTTCGACTTTTCCCGATAGGCGTTGAGGCCGTCGATATAGGCCTGGGCGTCGTCCATGGCCTGCTTGCCGCGGTCTCCGCCGGTCTTCTTGATGGAGTCGACCTGCTGTTCGAGATCTTTTTCGGTGTAGGGGGCCTGCGGCCAGAACTCCTGCTCGAGACCCTGGTTCGCGAGGGCGCCGCCCGCGAACGACGTCAATTCGCCGCGGCCGATGTGACGGAACAGGTCGATCAGCCAGAGGCGGTCCTGACCTGCGGCGAAGCCGGCCCCGAATTCTGTTCCGTAGCGCGAGGAACCTTTGATGTGGGGTACGCCGTTCTTCTTGTCACGGGTGATCGTGACGTCCTCGCGGGGGCGGGTGACGGAACTGACCTGGTCGTCCTTGACGCCGAAGGAGGAATCGTTGAAGAAGTTCGTGAGCGTGTCGTCGGTGAGAGACGGATACCCGGACGACAGCGCGTCATACGGACCGAGTTGATCGTCGGCGTGCGGAGGCTGGGTACCCAGCAATTTGTTGCCGAGGATCTGGGCGAGTGTGGCGCTGCCGTTCGCTCCGGGCGGCAGGATGTCGGCGCACTGGCCCTGGCAGTAGTCGGCGGCCGGCTCCTGTGCGGGTTCGTCGGCGGCGTTCGCGGTCGACACTGGAGAGAGGAGTCCGGCGGTGAGCACAAGTGCCGCCAGGGCCGTAACTCTCTTCGTAAGGCTTCCCATAAGGCTTCCCATGGCGCCGCAGGTTACCGACGGTTAGCCAAAGACAGAAGATGAACATGCGTCACGTTTTCGGAAACAACACAGGGAACACTCAGGCAGCACTCAAGTACTCCCCAACCTCAGAAGGTGCCGCTGATGGGCCCCATCCGAAATCGGATGGGATCCACTGCCCTTCGAGGGGATCCGAATCGCGTGTCGATACGTCTACTCGGCGACGCTGCTTGTTGGCGATTCATGTCTGCAGCAACGCCGACGTACGTGTGACGGAGGTGCAGGGCGATGGCCGGATTCCGAAGTCTGGCGAGACAGGTGCGCGATCCGCTGAGCGATCTGGCACTGCGGCGCTATTCACTGCGCAAGTGCCTTGAGAGATTTGCCCCTTACGGGCACCGAGCGACCTGGGACCACCTCTGTTCCCGGGCGGGGTTCGACCCCGAGGACCGCTCCCCCGACCCGGCCCGGCTGGTCGCGGCGCTGGAGGAGCTGGAGGAGGCGCGGGCCGTCTGGCTCGCGTACGAAGTCGCCTTCGCGGAGCGCAGGCGCAAGGAGAAGCACGACGGGCTGCGAAGCCCGGGCAGCGTGGACGACTGGCACCGGCTGACCTGGGGCGGCTTCGGCGTCGCCTGGTGCGACGACCCGTCCGTGCATCCCACGGAGCCGCTGGCCGAAGTGCTGCGCAGGCTCATCACGGCACTTGAGCGCGACCCCGGCGCGCGCTGCCCGGTGTGCACGGGCAGCCGCCTTGTCTGGCAGCACGATCTGGCGCACGAACCCTCGTCGGGCCCCGTGTGCACCCGCTGCGGCATCGTCGTACCGCGGCCCGTCCTCACACCCATGGCGCTGGCGGAGGCCAGGCTGGCGCGGCTGCTTGTCTCCGCGTAGGCCGGCCCGCCACCACCAGGTGACGTACAGCGCGACGGGGGTGCGGCCCCGACACCGGCGCACCCCCTGATCCATGCCTGCCACCCACGACAGGGCCTAGCCCGGCGCGACCTCCAGGCGCTGTCGGTTGAGCAAGTACCGCGGCAGGTACGGCAGATCGGTGCGGACCGGGAAGTCCATGTCGTACGCGAGGCACGCGAGCGCGAGCGGGCCGAGTGCCACGCGGGCGCGCGGCGCCCCCGACTCGCCCCAGTAACCGGCGTGCTGCACAAGGGCTTCCGCGAGCGCCTCGCCGAAGGCCTCGTGGTCGTGCGTGAGCAGCCGGTGGAACAGCGCGACGGGCTGGTAGTCGACGAGGTTGAGGAAGTCCTTCGGCGCGAGGGTCGCGACGTCGGGGTGCGAGGCCGTGATGGTGGTGACGAGCCGGTCCACGACGTCGTCGACGGGACGGCGCAGCCAGTGGCTCTGCAGAACGTCGATCCAGTGCGGCACATAGTCGTCCACCGGGGCGCCGCCGCGCAGTGTGTCGAGCGGCACCCGGCACAGGCGTGTGGTGCGCTCGCGGTCGCGGGTGACGAGGGTGAGGTAGAAGGCGTCGAGCCAGGCGCGGGCGGCGTCGTCCTCCGGCGCGAACTCCCCGTCGTCCGCCGGGGGTTCACCGTCCTTGCCGTGCGCGAACAGGGCGGTGCCGCGCTGCTGCGCCGCGACCCAGGCGTCCCACGTCTCGACGCGCGCGGCGTCGGGGTCGCTCTCCGCGTGCGCGAGGGCGCCGGCGAGTGCGTCGGCGAAGGAGTCGGTGGGGGCGGCCGCGAAGGAGTCGGTCGGGGCCTCGCCCGGCCGGCCGGAGTCGAGCCGGCCCGCCCGGTCGAGCGCGCGCAGCGCCTTCATCACGTCGACGAGTTCGCGCGGCGGCCGCTGTTCGATGGTGCGGGCCGCGTCGTCGATGTCGGTGAGCGAGGTGAGGCGCCCGTCGTGCCACCAGTAGACGCGGGGCGAGAGGGGTCCCGGCCCTTCGTCGTGGGCGCGGACCGCGTACGTGGCAAGGTCGCCCAGGGCGTCGGCCGCGCGGCCGTCGACGATCGGGTGGAAGGCGAGCAGGTGCCGGGTGGGCACGGCGACGAGGGCGCCCGCGTCGGGCATCCGCCGCCCGGTGACCTCCGCGACGACCTCCGGCAGCACGACGGCCCTGGTCGCCACGGAGTGCGCGTCGCCGTACACGGAGTAGAGGACGGGGTGCCCGTCGAGCCTGACCTCCTCGTGCCGCATCGGCGCCCGGATCAGGGCTCGCCGCGCGGCGGCCCACAGCTCGTCGGCGCCGGCCCGCGCCACGTCCTCGTCGGTCAACAGGCGTACGGAGTCGGGCCCGTCGAGCGCGAGCGCGAGGCGCAGCCCTTCGGCGACCTCGCGCGCGTGCACGGGCGCCGCCGGGCCGACGGCGTCCGCCGGTACGAGCCGCAGACATGTCCCCGCGAGCAGTTCCTCGGCGCTCTCGCCGCCCGGCGAGGCGTCCGCCAGCGCCGCGAAGTGCGCGTCGACGAGCGCGGGCCAGTCGCCCTCGGGGGCCGCCGCGCACCGCCGCGCCAGGTTCGCCAGCGGGAAGAGGCGACCGGCACGCTCGACCGCGTCGCCGACCAGGACGAAGTCCCGCTCGGCCCCGTATCGCGCCCGCGCACACTCGGCCACGAGCGCCCTGAGCCGCTCGGCCTGCGGCGTCGCGAGCATGGGCAGGTGCGAATCCGGAGCCTCGTTCTCAGTCACGGTGGCGACTCTACGAGGCGTGGGGCGCCCGAAGCGGGCCAATCCGGAAGACGGACCCGAACCGGGGCGGCGGCCCGCAGGACCCGTCAGGGCCCGAGCACTTCCAGCCGGATCGTCAGGGGCTGAGGACGTCCGTCTGGATCGCCAGCTTGAACTCGGCCAGCGTGATCGGCACCTTCAGCGGGGTGTCTCCCGAGCGGGCGGAGACCTTGAAGCCGACCGGGGTGCCGGGGTGCACGAACATCTGCCAGGTGTACGAGCGGTACTGACCGCCGCCCGTGGGCGAGATGTCGGTGGTGGCGGTGGAGTCGTAGCCGGTGCCCAGCGGGTCGCGCACGAAGCGGGCGCGGTACTCGGTCGCGCGGGCGTCCGCGCCCCAGAAGACCAGCGCGGACAGCGTGCCCCAGCCGTCGTGGCTGGGCCAGATCAGCCCCGAGCGGGCGTCCGGGTACCTCGACGAGCCGCCGCCGCCCGCCGGGTCGTGCATGTCCCACGGGTCGTACGACTCCTCGGCGTCCTCGTACGGGAAACGCACCAGGTGGTAGCCGTCGTCGTCGTAGACCAGGGTTTGCGCGCCCGTGCGGGCGGATTCGTACTTGAGCGAACTTATCGCCACTGCCATGCCGTTCGACCTCCCCCGTCGCCTTCGGTGCGACGCATGGTCGCGCCAAGTGCGGGCGCGGGCAAGGGGTGTTGCGGACCGGGGCCCGATCCGAACGACAGGCCCTACGGCGCGGCGATGCCCACGATGAGGACCCGGGTGCCGGGCTCCAACGGGCGCCAGCGGTGCGGGAGTCCGGCGGCGCAGTACAGCGTGTCGCCGCGCTCCAGGACGTAGTGGGTGTCGTCCGCCTCGACCTCGGCCGAGCCGTCGGCGACGTACATGACCTCGTCGCCGGGGTGCCGGAAGACCCGCTCCCAGTCGTGCTCCCCGGTGAACTCCAGGGCGTGCAGCCGCTGTTCGCCCCGGACGAGCGGGCGCGCGCCGTCGGCCATCGCGGGCCTCTCCGCCGCGCGCACCACGTCGACCGGGCGGGGCGGCTCGGCGGACGCGAGGAGCTCGACGGCGGTGGTGTCGAGGGCGTCCGCGATGCGCTGCAGCGAGCCCATGCCGGGGCGCGAGCGCCCGTTCTCGACCTGGCTGAGGAACGGGACGGAGACCCCGGCGCGGCGGGCCACCTCGGCGAGCGTCAGTTCGAGGCCGCGGCGCCTGCGCCGGATTCCGGGTCCCACGTTCATGAACTTGTAACGCCCTTTCGCTTCGGCCCCTGTTCCCCCGCAGCCTACCGTCGTGGTTAACTCCTTAACCAGTACTTAAAAAAGTTAACCACTGACGTCACCACCGAACCGACGTCACCACTGGATGGAGGGCCTCCATGGCTCGTGTCGACCAGAACCAGCGCCGCCGCCGCGGCACCGGACTCCTCGCCCTCGACGAGGACGCCGCGTACCGGGGCTACACCCTCTTCGCCCCGCTGACCGGCACCGGCGAGGTGTACCTGATCGACCTGCACGGTGAGGTCGTCCACCAGTGGAACCTCCCGAACCGCCCCGGCCGGCACGCGCGGATCCTGGAGAACGGGAACCTCGCCTACAACGGCGTACTGCCCGACGAGCCCGCCCTCTTCCCCATGTGGCACAAGTACCGCGGCGGCCTCATGCAGGAGATCGCCCCGGACGGCACGGTGCTGCGCGAGCACCGCGACCCGCTCCAGCACCACGACGCCCACCACTACGGCGACGGCCGGATCCTCTACACGGCGCTCGAAGCGCTGACCGGGGACGCGGCGGCGGCCGTGCGCGGCGGCGTACCGGGGTCCGAGGCGAGCGGCCCCGACGGCGACACGATCTGGGCGGACACGATCGTCGAGGTCGACGCGGAGGGGAACAAGACCTGGGAGTGGAAGGTCTCCGAGCGCCTCGGCCGCGAGGACTTCCCGCTCCACCCGGACTACGCCCGCGAGCACTACCCGTTGATCAACAGCGTGCTGCCGCTCGCCGACGGCAACATCCTCGCGAGCTTCCGCTCCGTGTCGGCCGTCGTCGTCATCGAGCGCGCGACCGGGGACATCATCTGGCGCTCCGAGCCGGGCGTCGTCTCGCAGCAGCACTGCCCGACCGAGCTGGAGAACGGCAACTTCCTCGTCTTCGACAACGGCGTCTTCCGGCCGCACTGGGACGTGCCGTTCAGCCGCGTCATCGAGATCGAGCGCTCCAGCGGCAAGATCGCGTGGGAGTACCACGACCCGGCGCGCGAGTCCTTCTTCGCGCCGTTCATGGGCAGCGCCCAGCGCCTCCCGAACGGCAACACCCTGGTCACCGACTCCCCCGCGGGCCGCCTCTTCGAGGTCACGGCCGACGGCTACCTGTGCTGGGAGTACATCGTCCCGTTCTTCGGCGGCTACTCCGAGGAAGAGGTCCGCAAGCTCTTCCCGTCCGAGCCCAACGCCGTGTTCCGCGCCTACCGTTACTCCGCGGCCGAGCTGCCGTGGCTGAACCGGTGACCGCGACCGCCGCACCATCCGTGGCGCCGGTCGACGAGCGGCTGCCCCTGAAGCGCCTCGTCCCCCTCGCCTGCCAGCACGTGCTGGCAGGCGTGGCCGCGCCCGTTTCCTCCGTCATCCTCATCGCGACGACGCTGAAGCTGCCGACGACGCAGACGGCCTCGCTGCTCAGCGCGACGCTCGTGCTGTGCGGCGTGGGCGCGCTGCTGCAGTCGCTCGGGGTGGCGGCGCTGCGGGTGGGCGCCCGACTGCCGTTCCTGATGCTGCCGGGCGGCGCCGCGGTGGCGATCTTCCTCCAGATCGCCCAGGAGTACGGTCCGGCGACGGCCTCGGGATCCGTCCTGGTCGCGGCCGCCTTCCTGCTCTGCGTCCTCCCCTTCTACGGCCGCCTCGTACGCCTCTTCCCGCCGCTGGTGATGGGCACGACGGTCGTCCTCATCGGCATCAACATGATCAAGGTGACCGCACCGATGGTCGCCTCGGGCCCCGGCCTCGGCTTCGCGACGCTCGGCGTGATCGCGGTGTTCTTCCTCGTCCTGCGCGGCGTGTGGCGACAGATGGCGGTGCTGCTCGGCCTCGTCTGCGGCACGGTGATCGCCGCGCTCCTGGGCACCGACATCGAGGTGGCGCACGGCGGCGCCTTCGCGCTGCCCGACCCCTTCCCGTACGGCGCCCCGCACTTCGATCTGCTGGCCGCCATCCCGCTCCTGGTCTTCGCCCTCGCCTCGCTCGCCGAGGCCACCGGGCAGACGGTCCTCAACAGCGAGGCCGTGGGCCGCACCCCCGACGCGGGCCGCGACGTGCCGCGCATCGCCCGCGCCGACGCGCTCGTCTCACTGTTCTCCGGCGTCTTCGGTACGTCGCTGATGGTGACCAGCGCCGAGAACATCGGCATCGTCCAACTCACCCGCGTACGCAGCAGGTTCGTGACGGCGGCGGCCGGTGTGCTGCTGATCGTGTGCGGACTGATCACGCCGCTGACCCGCGTCCTGGCGGCGATCCCGGAGCCGGTCGTCGGCGCGGCGGGCCTCGTCATCTACGCGGTGATCGCGGTCATGGGCTTCGGCATGCTCTCCCGCACGGACCTCTCGCACGGGACCGACAGCGTCGTCATCGCGCTCGCCCTCGTGATCGGCATGCTGCCGATCGTGTCCCCGGAGATGTACGCCGGCCTGCCGACGTGGGCCCGCACGCTGTTCGGCAGCGGGGTCGCGGCCGGGGCGATCGCGGCGATCGTCCTCAGCGCGGTCTTCCGGGCGCTCGGTCCAAGGCTCACGCCCCCGCCGGACGCTCCCGCCGCTCCCCCATCAGACGGGAGCCCGTGAGGCGCTCGCCGAAGACGTCGTCCGGGTTGGACAGCACACACGTCTCCAGGGACAGGCACCCGCACCCGATGCAGTCGGTCAGGTGATCACGCAGCCGCCCCAACTGCTTGATCCGCTCGTCCAGTTCGGAGCGCCAGACCTCCGAGAGGCGCGCCCAGTCGTCCCGGTTCGGGGTGCGCTCCTCGGGGAGCTCGGCCAGGGCGTCACGGATCGTGGCGAGCGGGATGCCGACGCGCTGGGCGGCCCGGATGAAGGCGACGCGGCGCAGCGTGTCCCGGCTGTAGCGGCGCTGGTTGCCGGAGGTGCGGCGGCTGGTGATCAGACCCTTGGACTCGTAGAAGTGCAGCGCGGAGACGGCGGCGCCGCTGCGCGCCGACACCTGGCCGACGGTGAGCTCGTGGATCTTCTCCGGAATCTGTGGCACCCGGCCGAGCGTAGACGAACCTAGTGCGGGCGCGGCTCTCGTTGTTAGAGTGCGAAGTGGTCTGAGCAAGCGCTTAGACAAGTCACCTGGGAGGTCACCGAACATGGCTGAGCCGCGCGTTTTCAAGGACGTCGACGACCTGAAGGGCGCCGTCGGCGAGCAGCTCGGGTACAGCGACTGGGTCGAGATCGAGCAGAGCCGCATCGACAAGTTCGCCGACGCCACGGGCGACCACCAGTGGATCCACGTCGACCCGGAGCGCGCGAAGGAGGGCCCGTTCAAGACGACCATCGCGCACGGCTACCTGACCCTCTCCCTGCTGCCGCTCTTCGGCCCGCAGCTGATGAAGGTCGAGGGCATGAAGATGGGCGTCAACTACGGGACGAACAAGGTCCGTTTCCCGGCCCCCGTCCCGGTGGGCTCGCGGCTGCGTGCCACCGCGAAGGTCACGGACGTGGCGGACGTGGCCGGCGGCGTACAGGTGACCGTGGCGTTCAGCGTGGAGCGCGAGGGCGGCGACAAGCCGGTGTGCGTCGCGGAGTCGGTGTCGCGGTACTACCTGTGAGTCCCTGCTACCGCCCCTGAGCACCCGTCCCGTTACGGCGCCGAGGGCGCGGTCACCATGCGCAGCACGAGGTCGGCGTAGAGCGCGCCGACCTCGTCGGGTGTCCGCTTGCCCTCGGCGTTGAACCAGCGGGCCACGTCGATGCAGAGCGAGAGCACGGCGACCGTGGTGCCGGGCACGTAGGGGACGTCGAACTCGCCCGCCCGCACACCGTCGTTGAGGATCTCCCGCACCGCGGCGTCGCTCTGCCGGCGCAGCGCCACGATCTCGGGCCGGTTCTCCTCGCCCAGCGAGTCCAGCTCGTACTGGACGACGCGCGCGGTCATGTGGTGCCCCGCGTGCCAGCGGACGAAGGACCGCACGGCCTCCGCGAGGCGCTCGGCGGCCGTGCCCTCGCTCTCGACCGCCCGGCGCAGGATCGCCAGGGCCTTGTCGTGGCCGATCCGGCTGATCTTGAGGAGCAGCTCTTCCTTGGTCTTGTAGTGGATGTAGAGCGCGGCCGGGCTCATGCCGGCGCGGCTCGCGATGTCGCGGGTCGTGGTGGCGTGGTAGCCGCGCTCGGCGAACGCCTGCACCGCGGCGACGAGCAGCCGCCGGGCCGCGTCGGGCGTGACATCGGCCCACGGCATCTCGTCCGTGTCCGCGTCCTCGCCGACACCGCGCTCGTCCTGCGTCATCGCTGCACATCCTCCCGTGGGGCTGGTGCCACACCCTACCCTCCGGGGTGAGCGGGCGCTTAGGAACCGGCCCCGGCAGGCTGCTCCTCGGTCATCGTGGCCAGGATCGTACGCACCGTCTCCAGGGTGAGGTCCGGGTGCAGGAAGGCGAAGCGGGCCACGGTCTCGCCCTCCCACACCGTCGGCACCACGAAGGCGAGCTGCCGCTCCAGGAGCCGCCGCGACCAGCTGTCGTACTCCTGGGGGCCCCAGCCCGTGCGGCGCAGCAGCACCACCGACAGCTCGGGGTCGCGCAGCAGTTCAAGGCCCTCGGTCGCCCGGATCAGCTCGGCGGTCTCCTCGGCGAGGCGCTGCCCCGACTCGACGGCTTCCCGGTAGGCCTCCGTCCCGTGCACGGCCAGGGAGAACCAGAGGGGAAGGCCGCGGGGGCGACGGGTGAGGTGGTACGCGTAGTCGCTCGGGTTCCATTCCTGCGGGGCGTCGGTGTGGATGCAGTCCAGGTAGGAGGCGTCCTGGGTGTGGACGGCGCGGGCCAGGGCCGGATTCCGGTACAGGATGGCGCCGCAGTCGAACGGCGTGAACAGCCACTTGTGCGGGTCGATGACGAGGGAGTCGGCGTGCTCGATGCCGGTGAACCGCTCGCGCAGCCGCGGCGAGAACAGCGCCCCGCCGCCGTAGGCCGCGTCGACGTGGAACCACAGACCGTGCGCGCGGGCCGCCTCCGCGATGCCCGCGAGGTCGTCCACGATCCCGGCGTTGGTGGTGCCGGCGGTGGCGACGACCGCGACCACGCTCCCGGGGTCGTCGTCGGCCGCGAGCGCGGCGCGCACCGCGTCGCCGGTCAGCCGGTGGTCGTCCGTGGGCACCACGAGGGCCCCGACGCCCATGATCCGCAATGTGCTGCCGATCGAGGAGTGGGCCTGGTCGCTGACGGCGACGCGCGGCCGGTCCACGGGGCGCCCTTCGGCGGTACGGGCCGTGTCCCTCGCCACCAGGAGCCCGGACAGGTTGGCCGCGGACCCGCCGCTGACGAAGCAGCCGCCCGCCCCGCCCGGCATGCCCGCGAGATCGGCGAGCAGCCGCAGCACCTGGTTCTCGGCGGCGACGGCGCCGGACGCCTCCAGCCAGGAGACGCCGTGCATCGAGGAGGCCGAGAGCACCATGTCGAAGAGGGCGGCGGCCTTGGTGGGGGCGCCGGGGATGAACGAGAGGAAGCCGGGGCTGTCGCAGGAGACGACGGTGGGTTCTATGTGCTCGGCGAACAGGCGCAGCACGTCGTCGGGCGTGGACGGACCGCTGTTCAGAGCGTCCTTGAGGGCGACGTCCAGTTCGGCGGCGTCCCCGAGCCTGCCCAGCGGAGCCGGGTCGAGGCGCAGCCGGTGCTCGACGTGGTCGAGGACCGTGCGGGCGAGGGCTTCGTCGTGGCGGTGCAAGGTGGCCGTACCTCCAGGTGCGGGGGCGCCAGGGGGTAACCCCGGCGGGCACGGTTCGCTATTTGGATTCGACCGGACCCATTTCGGAGGCTAACCACAACCGGCGTCGCTGGTCAACGAGTTCGCCACGCGGGGCCGGTCGGGCCCTTTCACTTCCTCCGGCGCCCGGTCAGTCCCCTGCCGTCGCCTCGAAGTGGTCGAGCAGCGCGAGGAACTGCCGGCCGGAGTCCTCCAGGTGCTCACGCATCCGGGCCTCCGCGGCCTCCGCGTCGCCCGCGAGGACGGCGAGCGCGATGGCCCGGTGCTCCTCGCTGAACACCCGGGAGAGGTCCCGGTCGGGCGGGTAGACCAGGGACCAGTCGCAGTCCAGCCAGAGCGCGTTGCCCCGCACGAACATCTCGGCGCGGGCCCGCTCCACCGCCTCTCCGAGCACCTCGTTGCCAGCCGCGGCGGCGACCGCCAGATGGAAGCGCGAGTCGACCTGGTGATAGGCCGCGAGGTCGGCGACCTCCTCGTCGAGCATCCGGACCAGGGCCCGCCGGTCGGCCGTCGAGCCGCGCCGCGCGGCGAGCCCGGCGGCGAACGGTTCGACCGCCGACCGGTACTCCATGTAGTCGCGGATGGTGGCCCTGAAGTCGGCGGCCACGGCGGCCCGTTCGCCCTCCATGGCGGGAGCGGGCCGCACCCGCGTGCCGCCGGAGCGGCCGAGCGTGGTGACGACGAGGCCCTCCTCCGCGAGCCTGCGCACCGCCTGGCGGATGGTGTTGCGCCCGACGCCCAGCGACGCGGCGAGCTCGCGCTCGGCGGGCAGCCTGCTGCCCGGCGCGAAGCCGCCCAGGGCGATGCGCTTGCGCAGGATCTCGGTGACCATGTCGCGCGAGGGCCTGCGCTGCCCCGGCCGCTCCAGCGGATCGGGGTGCCGCGCCGCCGCTGTACCGTCCGCCCCGCTCCCGGCTCCCGCCTTCACCACGCGCCCTCCCGGTCGTCTCGTCGCCATCGGATGGCCTCCGGACGCGAACTCGCCCGCCCCGGAACCTTATTGGATTCGGCGCAGACCCTATTGACAGGGCTTCTCCGCCGCTCGTAGCGTCCCGGTACCACTTTATGGGTCCAATCGAATCCATACTCCTTGGCCCTTGTTCTCCGGTCGGCCGTCCCCGCCCCCGCGCTCCCCCCGCGGGCCCGCCGTCCTGCCCTCAGAAGGAGCCCCGGTCCATGACGACACCCCCAGCCCAACCGGCCACGGACGCGGCCGCCCCACCCGCGGCCGAAACCCGGCGCAGCCCGCTGAGCATCGCCACCGCCACGCTGATCGGCACCAGTGTGGAGTGGTACGACTTCGGCATCTACAGCACCGCCGCCGCCCTGGTCTTCCCCAAGCTGTTCTTCCCCGAGATGAGCCCCGCGCTCGGCCTGCTCAGCTCCTTCGCCACCCTCGCCGTGGGCTCCCTGGGCCGGCCGCTCGGCGCGATCATCTTCGGTCACATCGGCGACCGCTACGGCCGCAAGCACGCGCTGATCGGCTCGCTGCTCCTCATGGGTGTGTCCACGTTCCTGATCGGCGTCCTGCCCAGTTATGCGGTGGCCGGCGCCCTCGCCCCCGCGCTGCTGCTGGTCATCCGCGTCCTGCAGTCGCTCGCGGTCGGCGGGGAATGGGGCGGGGCGGTCCTCTACGCGGTGGAGAACGCGCCGCCGCATCGCAGGGCGCTGTACGGGTCGTTCCCGCAGATCGGCGACGGTATCGGCTTCTTCCTCGCCACCGGCGTGTTCACGCTCGCCTCGCTGCCCGGCCACGAGGCGCTGCTCGCGTGGACCTGGCGGATTCCGTTCCTGCTGTCCAGCGTGCTCGTGCTCACCGGCCTGATCATCCGCAGCCGCCTGGAGGAGTCGCCCGAGATCAAGGAGGCGCTGCGCGAGGAACGGGAGACGGACGGGGTCGCCGCCAAGCTCCCGATCCTTGACGTCGCCAAGTCGTCCTGGCGCACCTGGCTGCTCGCCACCGGCGCGTTCCTCGTCACCGTCGGCGGCTTCTACGTGATCGTCACGTTCATGTCCGCCTACGCCGTGTCCCACCTGGGCTTCTCCGATGCCCAGACCTCGGCCGCCGGCATGTTCGCCTCGGTCGTGGTGATCGTCTTCACCCCGCTGACCGCGCTGCTCGGCGACCGGTACGGGGTCCGGCGCGTCACGCTGGCCGGGATGGCGGCCCATCTGGTCGTGGCGTTCCCGATGTTCTGGCTGGCCGGGTCGGGGAGCGTCGTGGGCCTGTGGGCCGGCATGGGGCTCGGCATGCTCGCGAGCACCATCGCGTACGCCACCGTCGGCACGATGATCACCGAGTGGTTCCCGCCGCGCGTGCGCTACACGGGGCTCTCGCTCGGGTACCAGATCGCCGGCCTCGTGGGCGGTGGCGCGGTGCCGCCGTTCGCGCAGTGGCTGGCCGGGTCCTCGGGTGCCTCGTGGACCCCCGTGGCGGTGCTCTTCCTCGTGATGGCGCTGGTCAGCATCGGCTGTGTGGTCCTCCACCGGCGCCTCACCTCCTCGGATTCCGCCCCGTTCGCCTCAGCCACCACCGCCACCACCACACCCCAGGAGACCCGGTGACCGACGCCGCCACACACCCCGCCGCCAGTGCCGCGGGCCGCGCCCACCTGGAGCGCCTTGCCCGGCGGGCGGCAGCCGCCGCGGCCACGGCGCCGGCGTGGTCGTCCCCGTATGAGGGGGCGGGTCCCGAGGTGCACGCCCGGATCGACACCGAAGTCGAGGACCTCGGCGCGGAGTTGCTCGGCCTCGGCCGCGCCCTGCACGCGGACCCCGAGCCGGGCTTCGAGGAGCATCGCGCGGTCACCCGCGTCGCCGAACTGCTGCGGGCCCACGGCATCGCGGTGGCGACCGGGACGCACGGACTGCCCACGGCGCTGCGCGCGTCGGCCGGTCCGGGCGGCGGGCCGACCGTGGCGGTGCTCGCGGAGTACGACGCGCTGCCCGGCATCGGCCACGGCTGCGGTCACCACATCATCTGCGCCGCGGCCGTCGGCGCCTTCCTCGCCCTGGTCCCCGTCCTGGAGCGGACCGGTGGCACCGCGGTGCTGCTCGGCACGCCGGCGGAGGAGAACGGCACCGGCAAGGAACTCCTGGCCCGCGCCGGGGCGTTCGAAGGCGTCGACGCCGCCGTGATGATCCACCCTTCGTCGGGGCCCGACCTCTTGGACGCGCCCTTCCTCGGTCTTCGTGAGGTGGTGGTCGAGTACACGGGACTCGCCGCACACGCCTCCGCCGCGCCGTTCATGGGCCGCAACGCCCTGGACGCGGTGGTCGCCGCCTACCAGGGGGTCGCCGCGCTGCGCCAGCACATCCTGCCGGACGACCGGGTCCACGGAGTGATCACCGACGGCGGCGCGCGGCCCAACGTGGTGCCGGAGCGCGCGGCGGCGCACTTCTATCTGCGCGCGGCCACCGTGGAGTCGCTGGCGGAGCTCTCCGAGCGGGCCCAGCGGATCTTCGAGGGCGCCGCGGCGATGACCGGCACCACCCTCACCGCCCGCTGGGACGACTGCCCGCCCTGCGTCCCCGTCCGGCACAACGACACCCTCGCGGCCCGTTTCGCCCAGCACCTGACGGACCGGGGCCGCACCGTGGTCCCCGGCAGCGCCGCACCGGACTCGGCCCGCGGCTCCACCGACCTGGGCAACATCAGCGTACGCATCCCGTCCATCCACCCGATGCTGTCCATCGCCTCCGCCGAAACGGCCCTGCACACCGCCGACTTCGCGGCCCGCGCCAAGGGCGCGGAGGCCGACCGCGCGGTACTGGACGGGGCCTCGGCGCTGGCCCGCACGGCCGCGGACTACCTGACCGACCCGGCCCTGCGGGCAGCGGTGGACCGGGAGTTCGAGGAGGCGGGCGGGGCGCTGGACGTGCCGAAACTGTTGTCGGCACCGGGGCCCGCATGACCGGCCCCACGCGTCTCTCCTGACCACCGCCTCCGCTCGCCGCGGCCGCCGGTCGCCCCAACACCCCACCCACGTAAGGGAGAACCTCCATGCCCACCCCCGATCTGATCCTCACGGGCGGCACCGTGCACACCGTCGACCCCTCGCTGCCGCGGGCCGAGGCGGTCGCCGTGACCGGGGGACGCATCACGGCCGTGGGCACCGACGCCGAGGTCACCGCGCTCGCCGCGGCGCGCACCGAAGTGGTCGACCTGCGGGGGCGGTTGCTGCTTCCCGGGTTCATCGACGCCCACAATCACGTACGCCTGGGGTCCGACGAGGACAGTGCCCAATTGGCGGGCGCGGACAGCCTGGCCGAGGTGCACCGGCGGATCGCCGCCTGGGCCGCGGCCCACCCGGACGCCGAGTGGATCGAGGCGGAGGCCTTCGACTACGGGGCGATCCCCGGCGGACGGATGCCCACCGCCGCCGACCTGGACCCGGTCACCGGGGACCGGCCCGCGTTCGTCTTCACGTACGACGTGCACAGCGTGTGGCTGAACACCGCGGCGATGCGCCGGCTCGGCATCACGCGGGACACCGACCGGCTCCCGTTCGGTGTCGTGGAGAAGGATCAGGACACCGGGGAGCCGACCGGCTTCCTCACGGGGTTCGCCGTGCTCGGCCTGGCCCGCGACGGGCAGCGGGCGCTCGCGGAGTTCCTGCCGTGGGCGGGCGACGAGCGGCGCTACCGGCGGCTGTGCCGCTCACTGGACATGGCGGCGGAGAACGGCCTGACCACGGTCGTGGAACCGCAGAACTCGCTGGACGACCTGCCGCTGTTCCAGCGGGCCCGCGCCGAGGGCCGGTTGCGCTCACGGCTCATCGCCGCCCTGTTCCACGGCCGCGGGACGAGCGCGGCGGATCTCGACGCGTTCGCCGCCGCTGCCAAGGACTTCGACGACGACAGGTTCCGGGTCGGCCCCCTGAAGCTGTACATCGACGACGTGGTGGAGCCGCACACCGCCGCGCTCCTGGAGCCGTACGCCAACGAGCCGGGAAACTCGGGCCGGACGTTCTACGACCCCGACGAGTTCGCCGCGGTGCTCACCGAGTTGGACCGGCGCGGCTTCCAGACGTTCACGCACGCCACGGGCGACCGCGGCATCCGGGTCGCCCTGGACGCGCACGAGTCAGCCCGCCGCGCCAACGGCCCGCGCGACGCCCGCCACCAGCTGGTGCACGTCGAGTGCCTGCACCCCGGCGACGTGGACCGGTTCGCGCGGCTCGGCGTGGTGGCGTGCATGCAACCGCGGCACGGCGCGCCGGACGTGGCGGGCCCCGGAAAGGACTGGGCGGAAGGCGTCGGCGAAGGACGCTGGGCGCACGCCTGGGCCTTCCGCTCGCTGCGCGACGCCGGCGCGACACTCGCCTTCTCCAGCGACTGGAACGTCGCCGAGATGGACCCGCTCGCCCACCTCTACACGGCCGTGACCCGCCGCGACCGGGACGGTGGCCGCCCCTGGATCCCCGAGCAGACGATCACGCTGCCGGAGGCGGTGGAGGCGTACACGATGGGCAGCGCGTACGCCAACTTCCTTGAGGGCGACCGGGGTTCGGTCACCGTGGGCAAGTACGCCGACCTCGCCGTGGTCTCCGACGATCTCTTCGCGCTGCCCCCGCAGGCGCTGCGCGACGCGTCGATCGACCTGACGGTGGTCGGCGGCGAGGTGGTGCACTCCCGCTGACCACCTCGCCGCCCGCTCTTAAGCCACCGGCTTGAACGGGTCGTGGTCCGCCAGGATCTTCTCCAGGCGGGCCTGGTCGACGCGGCTGTAGATCTGGCCCGCTTCCTGGCGGTCGCGGATCACCTTGGCCAGCGTGAACGCCGAGGTCGTGAGGTAGAGGACGGAGATGCCCAGGAAGGCGCGGATCCAGCCGCTCACGTCGAGGCTGTAGATACCGATGCCGACCGCGAGGAGCGCGACCGCGAACGAAGCGACCGCCTGGCCGTAGAAGGCCACCGTGTTCTGCTGCTTGACCGGTGTGTCACTGCTCATGCCGAACAGCATCGGGCGGATGGGGCCGCGACCCCATCCGCCCGCGTACTCAAGTACGTACTCAGAAGCGCCAGTTGGTGATCAGAACGCAGAGACGCCCGTCAGCGCCCGGCCGATGATCAGCTTCTGGATCTGGCTCGTGCCCTCGTAGAGGGTCATGACGCGGGCGTCGCGCAGCAGCTTGCCGACGGGGTACTCGTCGATGTAGCCGTAGCCGCCGAAGACCTGGAGCGCGTTGTTCGCCGCGCGGACCGCGGCCTCGGACGCGAACAGCTTCGCCTTGGACGCCGCCGTCGCGAAGTCCTCGCCGCGGTCGATGAGATCGGCGACGCGCCAGGTCAGCAGGCGGGCCGCGTCCACGTCGACGGAGATGTCGGAGATCAGCTCCTGCACCAGCTGGTACGAGGCGATGGACTTGCCGAACTGCTCGCGCTCGCCCGCGTATCCGACGGCCGCATCCAGGGCGGCCTGGGCTATGCCCACGCATCCCGCGGCCACCGACATCCGGCCCTTGGCGAGCGCGGACATGGCGATCGAGAAGCCCTTGCCCTCCGGGCCCATCAGCGCGGAGGCCGGTACGCGGACGTCCTCCAGGACCAGCTCGGCGGTGGTCTGGCCGCGCAGGCCGAGCTTGCCGTGGATGGTGTTGCGGGTCAGGCCGGGGGTGTCGGTGGGGACCAGGAAGGCGGAGATGCCCTTGTGGCCCGGGGTGTCGTTGGTGCGCGCGAAGAGGAGGACGACGTCGGCCCAGGTGCCGTTCGTGATGAAGATCTTCGTGCCGTTGATCACGTACTCGTCGCCGTCGCGGACCGCGCGGGTCTGGAGGTCCGCCGGGTTCGAGCCGTGGCCCGGCTCGGTGAGGCCGAAGCAGCCGAGCGCCTCGCCGGCCGTCAGCCTCGGGATCCAGTGCCGCTTCTGCTCCTCGCTCGCCCACTGCTGGATCGGCTTGGTGACCAGGCCGAGGGAGACGGAGACGATGCCGCGCACCGACGAGTCGCCACGCCCCAGCTCCTCCGTGACCAGCGTGTACGCGAGGTGGTCGCCGCCCGAGCCGCCGTACTCCTCGTCGATGGTCAGCCCCAGGAAGCCCAGGTCGCCGAGCTTCTTGACGATGCCCCGGTCGACCTCCTCCGCCCGGTCCCACGCCACCACGTTCGGCGCGATCTCGCGGTCCACGAAGTCCTTGGCGAGCCGGCGCACCGCCGTCTGTTCCTCGCTCAGCTCCAGGTTCATGGCCACTCCCGATCGGTCGACTCGTCACTCAGTTAATTAGCACTGCTAGTTTTAGCGTGCAGCCCTACTATGTGCCGCATGGCCCGACCGCGCAAGCCCCTCCTGAGCAGAGATCGCATCGTCGACGCGGCCCGCGCCCTCGTCGACACCGAGGGCCTCGCCGCCGTCTCGACGCGCCGGCTCGCCGCCGAGCTCGGGGTGAGCGGACCCTCCCTCTACAACCACTTCCGCACGAAGGACCAGATCCTGGAGGCGGTCGCCGACTCGGTGAGCGCACAGGTCGACCTGTCGATGTTCGACGCGGACGACGACCGGGACTGGCGCACCGCGCTGCACGACTGGGCCGTCTCCTACCGGGCGGCGCTGCGCGCCCACCCGAACATCGTCCCGGTGCTCGCGCGCGGACCCGGCCACCGTCCGGCCGGCCTGCGGCTCGCCGACGCGGTGTTCGGCTCGATGGTCGACGCCGGGTGGCCGCCGCCGCAGGCCACGTCCATCGGCGCGCTCATGCGGTACTTCGTGACGGGATCCGCGCTCGGCTCGTTCGCGGGCGGCTTCCCCGACGACGAGGCGGCGTACGACCCCGCCGACTATCCGCACCTCGGCCAGGCGCATCTGCTCGCGGAGCGGCAGGAGGCCGTCGACGACCGGGCCTTCGAGACGGGACTCACCGCCCTGCTCGACGGGCTCGCCCTTCAGTACGAGGCCGTGCGGCACGAGCAGGTGGGCGCGGTCACGGCCGAGGGCGGCGACCGCTGACGGTTCGGCGGCCGCCGAACCGTGCCGGGGTCATCCTTGACCCATGGCCGCCTCGACCGAACCCGGCGCTCCGCGCCTCGCCGCCCTCGCCTCGCTGATCGCCGACGAGACACGGGCCGCCTGTCTGCTCGCGCTGCTCGACGGCCGGGCATGGACGGCGGGCGAGCTGGCGCGGCACGCGGGCGTCGCGGCGTCGACCGCGAGCGAGCACCTCGGCAAGCTCGTCGCGGGCGGGCTGCTCGCCGAGGAGCGGCAGGGCCGCCACCGGTATCTGCGGCTCGCCGACGCGCAGGTCGCGCAGCTCCTGGAGGGGCTCGCCGGGTACGCGGTGCCGGACGGCGGGGAGCGGCCTGCCACGCTGCGGGCCGCGTCGGCGCGGACCGCGATGGCCCGCGGCCGGACCTGCTACGACCACCTCGCGGGCCGGCTCGGGATCACGGTCACCGACGCGATGGTCGAGCGGGGACTGCTGCGGCCCGATGCCGACTCCTCGGCCTTCGCGCTCACCGACGCGGGGCACGGCTGGTTCCGGGCACTCGGGGTGCCGCTGGAGCCCGGCCCGCGGCGGCCACTGGTGCGCGGCTGCCTCGACTGGACGGAGCGCCGCCTCCACCTCGCGGGGCGGGCGGGCGCCGCGCTGTGCGCCCACGCCTTCGCGGCCGGCTGGGTCGAGCGGATCGGCTCCGAGCGGGCGGTGCGGGTGACCGGGGCCGGGGAGCGGGCACTGCGGGCCGAGCTGGGCGTTGCGGCGCCGCGCTGAGCGGGCGCCGTGGCGCGTTCCCGCCCCCGGCCAGAGACCTCCCCGGAAGTAGCTGTAACGTACATTCGCCGGGCCGGGAAACATCTTCGTAACACGGGAGCGGCGCATGACGCAGACGGTGGATGCCGCGATTCACCAGGAAATCGGGCAGAGTTGGGCAACCGGTTGCAGACAATTCGCGCTGCGTGTGCTGCGCGGGATCGGCCAGGTCACGTTCCTGCCGCGCGCCCTCACGGGCACACTGTTCGCCGCCGCGCTGTTCGCCTCCGGGTGGGAGTACGGGCTGTACGGGGTCGGGGGCGCGGCCGTCGGCACGCTGGTCGCGGCGCTGCTCGGCGTGGAGAAGGAGCGGCTCACCCTCGGCATGGAGGGCTTCAACGCCTGCCTCGTGGGCGTGAGTTGCGCCGTCTTCCTCAACCCCGACCAGCTGTCCTCGGTACTCGTGGCCCTGCTCGGCTGCGCCGCGGCGACCGTGGCCACCGCCGCCGCGGGCCGGGCCCTCGGGGCGTGGGGGCTGCCCGCCCTGACGCTGCCGTTCTGCCTCGTGGCGAGCGTCATCACGCTGGCCGCGCCCGGGTTCGCACGGGTGTGGACGGGCGGGGGCGGGATCGCCGCGTTTCCGCAGGCGGTGTCCGGGGCCAGGACCGGGCTCCAACTCGACGACGCCGTGCGGGGGTTCTTCGCCGGATTCGGCCAGATCTTCCTGATGCCGCAGTGGTACGCGGGGGCGCTGGTGCTCGCGGGGCTGCTGGTGGCGGGGCCGCGGGTCGCGGGGGTGGCCTGCCTCGGGAACGTCGCGGGCATGGCGACGGCGTGGGCCCTCGGTGAGCCTGCCGCGCAGCTGGCCGACGGGACGTCCGCGTACAACGCGGTGCTTGTTTCGCTCGCGCTGTGTGGCGTGTTCCTGAAGGCCGCGCCTCGGACGATGGCGTATGCGGTTGCCGGGGCGGTGGCGGCCACGGTGTGTGCGCCGGCGTTCGGGGCGCTTGCGGCGCCGGTGGGTGGCCACATGTTCACGTGGCCGTTCGCCTTGACCACGCTGGTCTTCCTCGTCGCCGCGCGATCCTTCCCCCGACTGACCGGCTGACCCGATCAACCACCTGCGGCGGCTGAGCCAAATTAAGCCCCTGCGGCGATTGAGCAGCGGGGTCCGGGGCGGAGCCCCGCGGCCTGGGCCACGGAGCCGCCTGCTCTATCGCCGCAGGGGCTCAAAAGACTGGGGCTCTGCCCCATACCCCGCTCCTCAATCGCCGGAGGGGCTTGAATTGCTCGCCGGCAGGGGCTTGAATGGCGGGCTTCAAATGGGAGGTCAGGCCGATTCGAGGGCTGCAACGTCGATCTTGCCCATTTTCATCATCGCGGCCAGGACCCGGTCGGCCCGGTCCTTGTCGGGGTCGGCGAGGAGTTCGGGGAGGCGGCGGGGGACGATCTGCCAGGACAGGCCGTACTTGTCCTTGCACCAGCCGCACGGGCCCGGCTCGCCGCCGTCCGCCGTGAGGCGCTCCCACAGCTGGTCGACCTCGGCCTGGTCGGCGCAGTCGACGGAGAACGAGACCGCCTCGTTGAACGTGAACTGGGGGCCGCCGTTCAGCACCTGGTACTCGGTGCCCGCGAGCCGGAACTCCATGGTGAGGACCGAGCCGGGCTCGCCGGGACCGTCCTTGCCCCAGCGCTGGACCGCCAGGATCTCGGAGTCGGAACCGGGGAAGAGCGACAGGTAGAAGTCGACGGCCTCCTCGGCCTTGCCGTCGAACCACAAGCAGGGACGGATCTTCTGGGCGTTGGCGGGCATGGCGTGCCTCCTGGTTCCCGTTCCGGTGCCGGTCGGGCCGGCCTGTATCAGGGTGCTCCTCATACAGACCGGCCGCCCGCCGGGAACTCATCGGCGGGGCATCACCAAAAGCATCGCTAGAACACGACGAGCGCCCGGCCGCCCTTGCCCGCCACCATGTTGTCGAACGCCGCCGGGATTCCCTCCAGGGCGATCCGCTCGGTCACCAGCGTGCTCAGGTCCAGGCGGCCCGCACGGATGTGCTCGGCGAGCACCGGGAGGTCGACCGCCGGGTCGCAGTTGCCGTAGACGCAGCCGGACAGCGTGCGGCCCCAGTGGAAGATCTCCAGGGCGTTGAAGGTGACCTGCTGGTCCTTGCCTCCGATACCGACGACGGTGGTGCGGCCGCCGCGCCGGGTGGACTCCCAGGCCGTACGGATCGTGACGGCGCGGCCGACGCACTCCACCGCCACATCGACGCCCTGCTTGTCCGTGAGACCGCGGATCTCGCGGGCCGTGTTCTCCGACGCGACCACGTAGTCCGTCGCGCCCGCCGCGCGTGCCAGCGCCTCCTTCTCCGGGGAGACGTCCACCGCGATGACCTTCGAGGCGCCCGCGATGCGCGCGGCCTGGAGCGTGGCGAGGCCGACACCGCCGACGCCGTACACCGCGACGGTCTCCCCCTCCCGTACGCGCGCGGAGTGGTGCACGGCGCCGTACCCGGTGAGCACCGCGCAGCCGAGCAGGGCCGCGTCGATGAGCGGGACGCCGTCCGGCACCGGCAGGACGCAGTTCGCGGCGACGACCGTCTCCTCGGCGAACGCGGCGACGTTCAGGCCGGGGTGCAGGTCACTGCCGTCGGACGCGCGCTTCGCGTGGATGTTCGCCGCACCCGCGAGGGCGTTGGCGCACAGCCAGACCTCGCCCAGCGCGCAGGCGTGGCAGCTGCCACAGGAGGGCGCCCAGTTGAGGACGACGCCGTCGCCCGCGGCCACGTGCGTGACGCCGTCGCCGACGGACACGACGGTGCCCGCGCCCTCGTGGCCGAGGACCGCGGGGACCGGGACCCGCATCGTGCCGTTGGTCAGGGACAGGTCGGAGTGGCAGACCCCGGCGGCGGCGAGCCGCACCCGGACCTGGCCGGGCCCCGGTTCGGGCAGGTCGATGTCGGCGATCTCCAGCGGGGAGCCGACGGCGGGCAGTACAGCGGCGCGGACCATGATGAGCACAACTCCCTGAGCGAGTGCGGGGTGTCACGTACGTGCCGGTCCAAACTAGCGTCGCTAGTTTCTTGGGTCCATAGGCGCCCCGCAGAGGCTCAGTGCCGCTGGTGATCCCGCTCGCGCCGACGGAGCCGGGGCGCCCGTGTTCTCCCGCGCCCGGCATCGCGCTCGGCGCCGCCCCTGACCCCGAGCCCCGCCGCCACGAACAGCAGCCCGCCCAGCATCACGAACGGCGCCGCCGTCCCCGCCACGCCCGCGATCAGACCCGCGGACGCCGGGGCCGCGACCTGCCCGAGCCGGTTGCCGGTCAGCCGGAGCGCCAGCGCCGTGGAGCGGGCGTCGGCGGGGGCTGCCTGGACGACCGTGGTCATGGAGAGCGGCTGGCCCACCCCGAGGCAGAAGCCGAGGACGACCAGCATCGCGCCGAGCGCCCACACCGGCACGGGAAGCGCGATGCCCGCGCACAGCAGCGCCGCGAGCAGGCACGTGGTGGCGATCAGGGCGGTCCTGCCCAGCCAGTTGATGAGCGGGGTCATGACCAGGCGGCAGGCGACCGTCGCGCCCGCGCGCAGGCTGAGCAGCACGCCGACCACGGCGGGCGCGATCCCCCGGTGCTCGCCCACCACCGGCAGATACGCCGTGAGGATGTCGGTGGCCGACAGGACGGCGAGGCTGATGAAGATGCCGCCGGGCACACCGCGGGTGCGCAGGATGCGGTGCACGGGGACCTTGGAAGCCTCCTTCGTACGCGAACCCGTCTGCGTACGACGGGACTCGATGCGCCACAGCGAGGTCACGGCCAGCGCGCAGACGCCCGCCGACACGAGGAGCGCGAGCGCGCTCGTGCCCGCCATGTCGTCGCCGTCGATCAGGGCGCCCGCGGCGATCGGCCCGACGAGCTGGCCGAGGGAGGCGCCGATGGTGAAGTGGCCGAAGTTGCGGTCCTGGTCCTCGGGCGCGGACTGACGGGCCACGATCGACTGGGCGCCGATGACGAAGCACAGATGCCCGAGCCCCATGACGCCGCTCCAGGCGGCCATCCCCACAAGGGAGTTCGCGAGCCCGCTCAGCGCGCACCCGCCCGCGATGAGGACGACCCCCACCGGGAGCAGCGGAGCGCACCGCCCGTGATCCGTGCGCCGGCCGAGCGGCACGGCGGCGAACAGCGGGAGCAGCGCGTAGACCCCCGCGATGACGCCGACGGCACGTTCGTCGGCGCCGAGCGCGAGGGCCCGGTAGGAGACCGCGGGCCGCGCCATCGACACCGCCCCCTGCGCGAAGCTGAAGGCGATGACGAGGCGGAGCAGCCAGGCACGGCTCATGAGGTCACGGGGTTCATCGGGTCTGAAGGACTCATCCGGTCAAGGGCTTCATCGGGTCACGGGTTCCGTCGGGTCACACGATGCCGAACAGCAGCCCGGCGCCGAGGACGACCAGCGCGGTCAACGCAGCCCATTTCACGGTGAACTTGGTGTGGTCGCCGAACTCGACCTTAGCCATGCCCACGAGCACGTAGACCGCCGGGACCAGCGGGCTCGACATGTGCAGCGGCTGGCCGGCGAGCGAGGCGCGGGCGATCTCGAGGGTCGAGACGCCGTGCGCGTTGCCCGCCTCGGCGAGCACCGGCAGGATGCCGAAGTAGAAGCCGTCGTTGGACATGAAGTACGTGAACGGGATGGACAGCACGCCCGTCACGAGTGCCATGTGCGGGCCCATCCAGTCCGGGATGCCGCCCACGACCCACTTCGCCATGTGGTCGACCATGCCGGTGCCCTGGAGCACGCCCGTGAAGACGGCGGCGGCGAAGACCATGCCCGCGACGTTGAGCACGTTCTCGGCGTGCGCGCCGATCCGGGCCTTCTGGTCGGCCATGTGCGGGTAGTTGACCGAGAGCGCGAGCGCGGCGCCGAGCATGAACAGCACCGGGATCGGAAGCAGCTCCATGATCATGGAGGCCAGGAGCACCACCGTGAGCAGGGCGTTGAACCAGTAGAGCTTGGGGCGCAGGGTGGCCCGGTTCGGGTCGAGCCCGGAGAACGTCTCGCCCTCGTCGTTCTCGTACGAGGGGGTGGACGCGGAACCGCCACCGGTGCCGGTCCCCTTGCTCCCGCTTCCGGCGCCGACGAGCACCTTCTCCTCGACGGTCTCGGTGACCTTGACGTCCTCGTCCAGGGAGAGGTGGCCGAGCCGCTTGCGCTCGCGGCGCCCGAGCACGTACGAGAGGGCGAACACGAAGATCAGTCCCACGCCGAGCGCCGGGATCATCGGCACGAAGATGTCGCTGGCGTCCACCTTCAGCGCGGTGGCGGCGCGGGCCGTCGGTCCGCCCCACGGCAGCGTGTTCATCACGCCGTTGGCGGTCGCGGCGACACCCGTCATGACGACGAGGCTCATCTTCAGGCGCTTGTACAGCGGGTACATCGCCGAGACGGTGATCATGAAGGTGGTGGAGCCGTCGCCGTCGAGCGAGACGATCGCGGCGAGCACCGCGGTGCCGACGACGATGCGGACGGGGTCGGCCTTCGCGAACTTCAGGATGCCGCGCACGATCGGGTCGAAGAGGCCGACGTCGATCATCACGCCGAAGTAGACGATCGCGAACATCAGCATGGCGGCCGTGGGCGCCAGGTCACCGATGCCGGCGATCACGTAGTCGCCCAGCTTGGCGCCCTGGCCCACAAGGACGCAGAACAGCGCCGGTATGAGCACAAGCGCCGCGATGGGCGACACCTTCTTCATCATGATCAGCACCAGGAAGGTGGCGATCATCCCGAATCCGAGGATGGTCAGCATGGGGAGGGCCCTCTCACGTCTACGTTCGCCTTCGAACAGCCGCCGTGGGGGAGGCAGCCAGCGAGACGCTAGGTGGGCCGGAGAAGTGTTAACAAGACGTTGACACGCGAGCAATAAGCGCAAAACTCCAGGTCACGGGCGGTTCACACGGGCGGCTCAGTCGAGCACGCGCGCCAGATAAGCGCGCAGCAGCTCCCGGACCTCCGCGATCACCGCCGCGTCGCCGCGCTCCGGGTCGATGCGGAACGCGAGCCGGACCAGGGCGTCGGCGGATTCCACGGCCACCAGGAACGCGCGGCGCAGGGCCGCGTCGGGGGTCCGGTCGAGGCGTGGGGCGAGGAGTTCGGTGAGGGTGTCGGCGACGCGGTGGTTGGGTCCGGCGTCGGGGGCGCCCACGGGGAGCTGGGTGCCGAAGTCGACCAGGGAGAAGCCCGGCGCCGTGCGCTTCATCGCGAGGTACTCGTCGAGCACAGCGTCCATCGCGGCCCGCCAGTCGCCGCTGGGGACGCCCCTGAGGCGCGCGGTGACCCGCCGCACGTACCGGTCGAGGTTGCGGTCGGCCAGCGCGTCGACCAGGGCCCGCTTGTTGCCGAAGAAGCGGTAGACCGAGCCGATGGGAACCTCGGCGCGGTGCGCGACGGCCCGGGTGCTCAGCTCGTCGTAGCCCGCCTCGTCGAGGAGTTCGGCGCAGGCGTCGAGGATCCGGGCCAGGCGCTCGGCACTGCGCCGCTGAACGGGCTTGCGGCGCAAGGGCGTTGAGTGGGCCATACGGCCAGCCTACGGGGACGCGGTCAGGTCCGCGGTGGCCTCGACGGGCTTGTCCGCGACGGCCCACACCGTGTGGTCGTCGGCGTAGAGGCGGGCGGTGAGCTGGTGGGTGCCGCGCCGCAGGCGGGTGCCTGGGATGCGGTAGTCGACGGCGCGCAGCCGGGCGAGGCGGCGGCCGTCGAGGTAGAGCCGCGCGTATCCGCGGCCCTCGACGGCCCGGGCCGGGGTGCCGTGGGGGCTGAGACGGAAGCGGCGTACCCAGATACGGATCTCCCAGCCGCCCGCGGGGCCCGTCCGCGGCTTCACGATCAAGCCGATCTCGGGTGCGCCCTTGTCGGGCACCCGGCGGTAGTGGTGGCCGGCCGCGTCGGTGCGGCCGAGGACCTCGCCGGCCTGCCGGGGCCCGCCGCCATCGCCCCCGCAGCCCGCGACGCCGCTGAGCAGGGCGCAGGTCAGCAGCGCCGCGGCGGCCGTGCGCAGGGACGGGAAACTGGGCATGTTCGGGACGGTAGAGGACCGCCGACATCGGCGGATCCCTCGCGGGGAGGACGCCCGCGGGCCGGTACTCGACCGCTGGTACCGCCGCGCGTCAGCCATCCGAAGGACGGCGGTGTCTTGCGCCGCCCACCCGTGAATCCTACGGTGATGCATAGGAATCATTGACCAGGGAGCGATGATGAGCGGGGACGTACGCAAGACCGCCGAGGGGCTGACCTACCTCTCCGGCTTCGGGAACGAGCACGGCTCGCAGGCCGTGCCGGGAGCCCTGCCCGAGGGCCGCAACTCGCCGCAGCGCGCGCCGCTCGGCCTGTACGCGGAGCAGCTCAGCGGCACCGCCTTCACCGAGCCGCGGGCGCACAACCGCCGCTCGTGGCTGTACCGGATCCGCCCGTCGGCGGCGCACCCGGAGTTCAGCCGTGTCGACAACGGGGCGGTGCGCACGGCCCCGTTCACCGAGACCGTCCCCGACCCCAACCGCCGCCGCTGGAACCCGCTGCCCGAGCCCGCGCCCGGCACGGACTGGCTGGCCGGCCTGTGGACGCTGGGCGGCAACGGCGACGCGACGCAGCGCACCGGCATGGCCGTGCACCTCTACCACGCCAACTCCCCCATGCTGGACCGGGTGTTCAGCGACGCGGACGGCGAGCTGCTGATCGTCCCTGAGCACGGCGGGCTGCTGCTGCGCACGGAGTTCGGGGTGCTCGCCGTCGAGCCGAACGAGGTCGCGCTGATCCCGCGCGGCGTCCGCTTCCGGGTGGAGCTCCTTGAGGAGTCCGCGCGCGGATACGTCTGCGAGAACTACGGCGCCCCGTTCCAGCTGCCCGACCTCGGCCCGATCGGCGCCAACGGCCTGGCGAACGCACGGGACTTCAGGGCACCGGTCGCCGCGTACGAGGACGCCGAAGGCCCGGTGGAAGTCGTCAACAAGTTCTGCGGGAACCTGTGGTCGGCCGTATACGACCACTCCCCGCTCGACGTCGTCGCCTGGCACGGCAACCACGTCCCGTACGTGTACGACCTGCGCCGCTTCAACGTCATGGGGACCATCTCGTACGACCACCCGGACCCGTCGATCTTCACGGTGCTCACCTCGCCGTCCGACACCCCGGGCCTCGCGGGCGTCGACTTCGTCGTCTTCGCGCCGCGCTGGCTGGTGGGCGAGGACACCTTCCGGCCGCCGTACTTCCACCGGAACGTGATGAGCGAGTACATGGGGCTCATCGAGGGCGCCTACGACGCCAAGGCCGAGGGTTTCGTGCCGGGCGGCGGCTCGCTGCACAACATGATGTCGGCGCACGGTCCCGACCGGGACACGTTCGACAAGGCGAGCGCCGCCGAGCTGAAGCCGCAGAAGGTCGACGACGGCCTGGCCTTCATGTTCGAGACGCGCTGGCCCGTCACCCTCGCCCCGCAGGCCGGGGCCGCCGGGCATCTGCAGCGCGGTTACGACGACGTATGGCGTGGCCTGGAACGCCACTTCCGCGGATAGATCTGGCGGACAGATCCGATGGACCCCATGGTCGCCGCATTGCACCACTCCCCCCACGACCGGTACGGATAACTCGTGACGTCATTCGCCCCGGACTCGATCGTCCTGAACCGCAAATTGCCGCTCTGGTATCAGGTGTCGCAGTCCTTGCGCGCCTCGATACTCGGAAGATCGCCGCAGGACCCGCTGCGCCTGCCCACCGAGGAACAACTCGCGGGGCACTACGGGGTCTCCGTGCTCACCATGCGCCAGGCCCTGAAGGAACTGGAGGACGAGGGACTCATCACGCGGCACCGGCGCCGCGGCACGTTCATCGAGCCGGACGCCCAACAGGGTGCGCCGGTACGCCTGTTGGGCTCGGTCGACGCGATCGTCGCGCAGCAGTCCGGCATGACGACGCGGCTGCTCGACCACGACACGGTGCCGGTCCCCGTGGCCTTCGCCGAGCACTTTCCGGGGGCGGGGGCCGTCCCCACGTACCACCGGCTGCGCAGCGACGAGAAGACCGGCGAGCCGACGAATCACGCCCGCAACTATCTGCGGCCCGACCTCGGCGCGCGCGTCGACCTCGCGGATCTGGAGCGGTGGCCGATGACGAAGGTGCTGCGGGATGTGGTCGGTGTGCGCATCAGCCGGATCACGGACTCGGTGCAGGCGCGGCTCGCGGACCCGGAGACGGCGCGCCTCCTCGAAGTCCCTTTGCTCAGTCCGATCCTGCACTACACGGGCGTGACGTACGACGAGGAGGGCCGAGTCCTGGACGTCGCGGTCATCCACTACCGGGGGGACCGGTTCTCCTTCACGGTGACCTTGGATGCGGATTGATGTGTCGCGGCACCGGCGTTACGGCCACGGGGCTCCGCCCCGGACCCCGCTGCTCAATCGCCGCAGGGGCTTGAAATGCCAAGGCACCGCGGGGCTTGGCCTATCAATCACCCGCGGGGCTTGATCTATCAGTCGTCGGCGGGGCTTGATCTATCAGTCGCCCGCAGGGCTTGATCTATCAATCACCTGCGGGGGCTTGGTCTATCAGTCGCCTGCGGGGCTTGATTTATCAGTCGTCGTCGGCGGGGCTTGATCTATCAAGCCCCGCCGGCGATTGAGGCGAGCTTTTCAGCCCCGCCGGCGATTGAGGCGAGCTTTTCAGCCCCGCCGGCGATTGAGGCGAGTTTTTCAGCCCCGCCGGCGTTTGAGGCGCGGGGTCCGGGGCAGAGCCCCGTGGCCGCAACACCGGTGCGGTGAAAGGGGACGTAGCATGCCGGGCGTGACGAACGACCCGTTCACCGAGGCCATCGGACTCGCCGAGCTCATGCCCTGGTCCGTCGCGCCCCTGCGCCTGGGCCGCACCTGGCCCGTCGCCCCGGACCCCGCTTCCCTACGGTCCCGTTGGAACACCTTCGTGGCGGCCGGCGAGGCCGAGCGCGCCGCACTCCTCGAACCCACACGCACCCGCACCCTGCACACCGCCGCCGCCCAACTCCCCGGCAGGCGCACCGGCACCGAGCCTCTCGCGCACGCGGAGGGCCCCTGCCCGGACCCCGTGCCGCTGCTGCACGGCCCGTTCGACGAGCAGTGGCTCATACCGGACCAGCGCCTGATCGACGCCGCACGCCCCGAGCTGTGGCGGGTCGCGGACGACCGGCAGGTGTTCCTCGTCGAACAGGGCTACGTGCCCGACGCCGGCGGCCCCGCACTGCTCGCGTCCACCGTGCTCCCGGAGGGCCGCTCCCCCGCCGGCCGGCCCGGCCGCGTCCGCCCGCTGTACCGCCGCCCCGGCGGCGCGGAGCCGAACGTGGCGCCGGGCCTGCTCACCCACCTCTCCGGCACGTACGACCAGGAGGTGACGGCGGCCGATCTGTTCGCGTGGATCCTGGTGGCGGGCGACCGCGACGGCTCCCGCGACATCCGCGTGCCACTGCCGGACGACGCCGACGTGTGGGCGCGCGGCGTGGAACTCGGCGGCCGTGTCCTGTGGCTGGAGCGGCGCGGCACGGACGCCGACCGCCCCAAGCTGCCCGGCGGCCGCCGCCCGTACGTGCGCGCCCCACTACCCGCCCGGCCGACGGAGATCCTCTACGACCGCGAGGAGGAGGCCCTGCTCGTCGGTGACGGGCGGGTGTCCCCGGTGCCCGCGGCGGCCTGGGACTTCCATGTCAGCGGGGTCCGGGTCCTGGAGCAGTGGTTCGCGCGCCGCACCGCACCCGCCGAGCCCGGCACGCTCGCGGCCCTGCGTCCGGCCAGCTGGCCGCAGCCGTGGACCTCGCAGCTCCTTGAGCTCATCACGGTCCTGACGCTGCTCGCGGAACTCGGCCCGGGGCAGGCCGAGTTGCGGGAGGCCGCCCTCGCGGACCCGCTCACCACGAAGGACCTGGAACGGGCGCACGTGCTGCCGGTGCCGGACGCGGCCCGCCACCCCGCCTCCGTCCTCGACCACCAGGAGGAGGGCCCGGGCGGCCAGTTCGCGCTCCTGTGACCTGGCCCTGTGACCCGGCTCCTGTGACCCGGCGAGGCGGGCGCGTCACTCCGCCGCGAACCCCTCCAGCGTCCTCCGCAGCGCCCGCTCGAACACGGCCTCCAGGTCGATGGGCCCTGCGTCCTCCGCGAAGGACGCCGCGAGTCGCGGGTACCGGCCCGAGGCCACCTGCTGGCCCAAGTACGCGATGCGCACGGCCTGTTCCTGCTCGGCGCTCCACGGCAGGGAGCGGGTCCGCTCGGCCGTGGCGATCTCGTTGGCCACGTACGTCGTGACCACGCTGGTCACCGCCGCGACCAGCTCCATCTTCGTGCCGTACGGCAGGTCGAGCGGGTCGAGGCAGGTCAGGCAGTACTCCAGGTACGCGAGCGCGTTCGGGCTGAAGCCGTAGACCGGTGACATCAGGCTCGGCATCCAGGGGTGCCGGTGCATCAGCGCCCGCGCCTGCCGGGCGAGCCCGAGCACGTCCGCCCGCCAGTCGCCGCTCGGCTCGGGGAACTCGTACTCGGCGCTGACGGCGTCGACCATCAGCTCGTACAGGTCCTCCTTGCGCGGCACGTAGTTGTACAGCGACATCGTGCCCATGCCCAGCTCACCGGCGATCTTCCGCATGGACACCGCGTCGATGCCCTCGGCGTCGGCGACGCGCACCGCCGTCGCCGCGATGTCGGCCCTGCTGTGCGCAGGCCTGGGCCCCCGCCCGGCGCGCTCGGGGCGCGCCCAGATCACTTCGGGTTCGGCCGCTCGGCCCGCCATTGATCATCACCTCGCGCACCATCCTAGTTACGTACACCGTACGTAGTGCGCTACGGTGGGGCCATGACTTCTACGTACGCTGTACTTAGTGAAGGTCTGGAGAAGCGCTTCGGCAAGGGACCGAAGGCCGTGCACGCCGTGCGCGGCCTGGATCTGGCGGTCCGCGAGGGCACGGTGTGCGGTCTGCTCGGGCCGAACGGGGCAGGCAAGACGACCGCCGTCCGGCTGCTCACGACCCTGCTCCGCCCCGACGCCGGCACCGCGCGTGTCGCCGGGCACGACATCACCGCCGACCCGCAGTCCGTCCGCCGCCGCATCGGCGTCACCGGCCAGTACGCCTCGGTCGACGGGGACCTCACGGGACGTGAGAACCTGCGCCTGTTCGCCCGCCTGCTGCGCACGCCGCGCGCCCGCTCCCGCGCCGACGAGCTGATCGAGCGCTTCGAGCTGACCGACGCGGCCGACCGCCCGGCCCGTACGTACTCCGGAGGCATGCGCCGCCGCCTCGACCTGGCCGCGAGCCTGATCACCCGCCCTGCCGTGCTCTTCCTCGACGAGCCGACCACCGGCCTCGACCCGCACAGCAGGAACGGCATCTGGCAGGCCGTGCGCGAGTTGTCCCGCGAGGGCACCACCGTCGTCCTCACCACGCAGTACCTGGAGGAGGCCGACCAGCTCGCCGACGACATCGTGCTGATCGACGAGGGCCGCGCCGCCCACTCGGGCACCCCCGCCGAGCTCAAGGCACAGATCGGCCACTACGCGGAGGTGGTGGTCGCCGAGGACCCCCAGGGCTCGGACGAACAGGCGCTGCACGCGGCCGCCGTCGTCCTCGACCAACTCACCGGCACCCGGCCCCGGTTGGACGCGGAGCGCCGCACCGTGGGCGCCGTCGTCCTCGACCCGGCCGTCACCCTCCCCCGCGTCGTGCGCGAACTCGACGCGTCCGGCGTCCCGTTGCTCGACGCGACGCTGCGCCCGCCCACGCTCGACGAGGTGTTCCTGCGCCTCACCGTCACCGGCCGCACCCCGACCGAGGCCCAGGAGGCCGCCGTATGAGCACCGCCATCCTTTACGACGGTACGGCCATGCTCGGCCGTCACCTCCAGCGCGTCCGGCACGCCCCGGCCATCCTGATCATGACGCAGACCATGCCGATCGTGTTCCTGCTGTTCTTCGGCTACGTCTTCGGCTCGGCGCTCGCCATGCCGGGCACGGAGTACCGGGCGTTCCTGGTGCCGGGCATGCTCGTGGCGACCGCGGCGAACGGGATCATGACCGGGATGTTCGGAGCCGCCCAGGACTCGCACCGGGGCGTGATGGACCGCTTCCGCACGCTGCCGATGAGCCGGGCCGCGGTGCCGCTCGGGCAGGCGGTCGCCGATCTGCTGACGACCGCCGTCGGCCTGGTGCCTCTGGTGCTCGTGGGGCTCGCGATGGGCTGGCGGATCGAGGGCGGACTCGCGGGCGCGCTCGGCGCGTTCGGGCTGCTGCTGCTCTTCCGGTTCGCCGCGACGTGGGTCGGGATCCTGCTCGGGCTCGCCTCGCAGAGCGAGGAGGCGGCGGGGCAGCTGGGCGGCGCCACGTTCATGCTGCCGCTGCTGTCGAACGCGTACATCCCGACCGACGGGATGCCGGGGTGGGTGCGCACCCTCGCCGAGTGGAACCCGATCAGCGCGGTGGCCACGGCCGTGCGCGAACTGTTCGGCAACGCGCCGGTGCCGCACGGCGCGGCCTGGCCCGTGGCGCATCCGGTGGCGGGCTCGCTGGCGTGGTGCGCGGTGCTGCTCGCGGTGTGCGCGCCGCTCGCCGTCCGCCGCTATGCGCGCGGCGAACGGTGAACGGTGAACGGTGAACGAACCGTGCGCAACGGCTACTTCTGCGGCTCCAGCGCCGGGCCGAGCGAGGAGAACTTCTCCTGGGACACGACCCGCTTCGGCGGCCAGGTGATGTTGCTCGGCGGCCACTTCTGCCCGGTCTTCTTCAGGAACCACTCCGGCGGCTCGTACATGGGCGGCTCATAGCCGTCCGGGATCGCCGTCTTCCACTCGACGTCCTTCGTACGGTCCTTGAACTCGTCCTTGATCGCCTTGAGCCGCTCCGGCTGGGTGATCAGGTCGACCGCCGTGGCGGCGAGGTACTTCGCGGCGGCGAGCACCGCGGCCTGTCCGGGCGCGGCGGCGGCGCAGGCGGCCGTGGACCAGGTGTGCATCTTCGTGCCGATCGGGGCGAGCGCGGAGCCCATCGACACGGTCGGCACGTTCCAGCTGATGTCCGCGACGTCGGTCGAGCCGCCACCGAGGAACACCGGGTCGGGCGGCTTGAGTTCGCCGACCTTGTCGTGCATCCCGGCCTCGGGGAGCCCCAGGGACTTCTGCAGGTCCTTCGCCAGCTGATGGGCCTCGGCAGTGAACTTGGGCGGGCCGATCTGCCGCATGTTGTCGTGCAGCAGCTCCGCGAAGGACTTCGAGGGCAACTGGTTCCAGCAGGCGGAGGTGATGCGGTGCCGCACCGTCGTCTGCGAGGCCTTGGCGGCGGCCTCGGAGATCGCGATCACCTTGTCGAGCAGCACCTGGACGCGGGCGGTGCTGCCCTCGCGCACGTAGTAGCTGATCTCGGCGATCTCGGGTGTCACGTTCGGGATGTCGCCGCCGTTGTTGATCACCCAGTGGAGGCGGGCGCTGGGCGCCATGTTCTCCTCGCGCAGGAACTCCGACATGGTGGCCATCATCACGGCCGCGTCGAGCGCGGACTTGTTCCCGAGCGGGGTGCCGCCGTGGCCCGCGACGCCGAGGAACGTGAAGGTCACGGCGGTCATGGCGTTGGTGGTGCCCCAGCCGGTGGCGTTGGCGGTGGAGGGGTGCCAGTCGAGGAAGGCGTCGAGACCCTCGTACACGCCCTTGCTGACCGCGTACGTCTTGCCGATCAGGGTCTCCTCGGCGGTGGAGCCGAAGAACTTCACGGTGACGGGGAGCTTGTGCTGCTTGGCGGCCTGCGCGACCGCGGCGGCAGCGGCGGCGGCCGCCGTGCCGAGCGCGCTGTGCCCGCAGCCGTGGCCAGGGCCGTAGCTCGGGGCGAAGGGGTCGTGGATGTACTCGCGCGGATCGTGGTGGCCCACGCCCTTGTTCTGCGAGAGGCCGGGCAGCGCGTCGTACTCGCCGCTGAACCCGAGCACCGGGCCGCCGCTGCCGTAGGAGTAGGTCGCGGTGAACGCGGTCGGGAAGCCCGCCGTGCCGAACTTCACGTCGAATCCGGCCTGTTCGAGGAAGCCGGCCTCGGCGAGCGAGGAGTTCCACTCGCGCAGCGACAGCTCGGCGTGCTCCCAGATCTCCTCGTTCAGGCCGGTGATGCGGGAGCTGTTGGCGCCGATCCAGCCGAGGGCGGCGGACTTGGCGGCGCTGTCCTCCGCGAGGCCTTCGGGCGCCTTGTATGCGAGGGGGTCCGCGTCCGCGGCGTCCGCCGCGGCGGCCATCGCCGGGTCCGCCTGGGCGGTCATCGCGGCGGTGGTCACTCCGGCGGCGCCGAGCATCTGCATGATGCGGCGTCTGCTGATCTGCGGTCCGGACGTGGCCGCGGGTATCTCGTGCTCGTGGTGGTCGTGCAGGTCACACACGCGTACCTCCCGGGGGTGAGGTGGGTGTAGCTGTAACTGCCAACGACGATCACGCGCCACATTGGACCCTGGAGATTGCCCCGTCAACATCTGTGCGTGACAAGGGCGTTACGCGATGTACGGACAAGCGGGCACGACAAAGGCCCGCATCGTCCTCCTTGCCGGAGTGTCCGCCGCGTGCCGTGGGGATGACGGTCGCTGTGCTGCGCGGCGATACACCGGACGGCGCGGAGGTGCGATACGGGCCTTGTCTCCTACTGGGGCAGCCGCTTCCTAGTGGCCACCGAACAGCGAGCGGCGAAGCCGCCGCAGGGGCGCGAAGAGAGAGACCCTCCGCATGCGTGCGCGACTGCCGCTGCGCTCGTGCGCCGCCGCGTCCCGCGTGGTCAGCTCGCGCATCAGTGACGTCGCCTCCATCGTCTCGCGCTGCGGGACGGCAGGGCCGCCGAGCACCGAGAGATGGCGGTCGAGACGCGAACTGGTCGCACTGTTCCCGCAGGTAATGGCAGGCACTCGCGGCCTGCTGCGCACTGTTATCTGTTCCATGTCACTCCCCACCCGTACGAGGGCACCCGGCCCGGGCAGGTTAACCCTATCGCCCCAGCGTGGCACTCGTGCATCCCGGTAGCAGTATTCACCTCCCTCGTAAGGGGGTTGACGGTTCGAAAGCGATCACTCTCCGAATCCGACTGATTCCAGGGCGAGTTGGACAAGTGGGGCTCCTGTGGGCCGCGCAGAACCGCCGTTCGGCTCCGTTGTGACAGCGAGTGAGGAGGCGTCCGGAGTCAAGCCGGTGGCCACCACCGGCGTGTCGGAGCCGTCCTCGGGCAGCACACCGAGGGAGCGGGGCGGTTCCGAAGGGGCCATCAGCCACAACTGGTGGACCCGGCCGCGGGGCGGCGCTCGGAGACCTGTGACAGTGATAACCGCGCTGCCCCGCTCGGGCGACGCGACCACGTTCAGCCCGTCGGCGCGCACGGCACCGGCATCCGGCGCCGCGAGCACCCGCGCCACCTCGCGCGCTTCGGCCCGCTGCGCGTCGAGCCGGTCCGAGGTGCGCTCCAGCTGCACGGCGAAGAGCGCGGCCACGGTGAGCGCGCCCGCCCCCGTGGCCACGCCGAGCGGGACGAGCAGCCCACGCGCGCGTGGCGCCGGTCGCTCCTCGACGGCCGCGGGGGCCTGAGCGGTGATCCGTACGGCGGTCAGCACCCGCTCGCGCAGTTCGGCGGGCGGCGCGATCGCGGCGGAGCAGGCGAGCCGCACCGAGCTCTCGGTCAGCGCGCGCACCTCGTCGGCGCAGGATTCGCAGCGCGTCAAGTGCCGCTCGAACCGGGTCCGTTCGCGGTCTTCCAGGGCGTCAAGGGCGTAGGGCGCGGCGAGGGAGTGGACACGCGGGCCCCACGGGACGCGGCGACTCTTCGGGATCCGGTCGTTCATACGGCGTCCCCCAGGCAGGCGCGCAGCCGGGTCAGCCCGTCGCGCATCCGCGTCTTGACGGTGCCGAGCGGAACGGAGAGGCGCTGCGCGACCTCCCGGTAGGTGTACCCCTCGTAGTAGGCGAGGGTCACGGAGCGGCGCTGGAGTTCGGTGAGCCCTTCGAGGCAGCGGCGGACCCATTCGCGGTCCAGGTTCGTCTCGACCTGCTCGGCGACCTCGTCGAAGGCGGTGCGGTGCCAGCGGCTCACGGCCCGCTCCTCGCGCTCCCTGGCCGCGCGGGCCTGCCGCACCCGGTCCACGGCTCTGCGGTGGGCGTGGGTGAGCACCCAGGCCATGGCGGTGCCCCGGTGCGGGTCGAAGCGGGCGGCGTCCCGCCACAGTTCGAGGAACACCTCCTGGGTGACCTCCTCGGACTGGGCGGGGTCGCGCAGCACCCGGAGCACGAGCCCGTACACCGCGCCCGACACCAGCTCGTACAGCTCCTCGTACGCCCGCACGTCGCCCTGCCCGACCATCGGCAGCAACTTGTCCGCCCGCATCGGTTCCCCTCCCGCCCGGCGGCGCGGCCCGGTGCCGCGCCGCCCCCACTACGTGGTTCGCGGCCGGGCCCGGTCCGGATCGGGGGCGCCGCGAAGTTTCGTGAAGGAAGTACGGGCGGAGGGGCGCGGAACGCGGGCCCGCCGCGCGGCAATCCGCGACGCATCGATCCGCGGTCGACCAATCCGCCGGGCGCGGTGCGCCGAATGGCTTGGCGTCAACCGCACTTCGTGCACGGACCGCGTGAGGACGGACCCATGACCTCTCAGTCAGCGAAGCCATCGAAAGCATCGGCTTCGGCAAGCCCAGACACGGCACGCGGCGCACCCCGCGGGCGCGCGCGGCGCCGGGTGCTGGCGCTCCTGGTCTGCGGCGGCCTCGCCGTGGGCGGTCTCGCGGCCGCCGGCGCGACCGGTGTCGGCCCGCAGCGGGCCGAGGCCTCCAGCCACCGCGAGGCGCCCCTGATCTCGGGCCAGCCGCAGTACGACAACACCGATGTGTACGCGTTCGTGAGCCCCGACAAGCCGGACACCACCACCCTGGTGGCCAACTGGACCCCCTTCGAGGAGCCCGCCGGCGGGCCGAACTTCTACCCGTTCCCCGAGGACGCCCATTACGACCTGCACATCGACAGCGACGGCGACGCGCAGGGCGATCTGCTGTACCGGTGGACGTTCAGGACCCACACCAAGAACGGGAACACGTTCCTCTACAACACCGGCCCGGTGAACAGCCTCGACGACCCGAACCTGAACGTCACGCAGACCTACGACATCGATCTGCTGCGCCTCAAGGACCAGAAGATCGTCTCGAAGTCGAAGATCGCCGACGACGCCCCGGTGGCGCCGTCGAACGTCGGCAAGGCGTCGATGCCCGACTACAAGAAGCTGCGCGACCAGGCGGTCAAGAAGGTCGGCGGCGGCGTCACCTCGTACGTGGGCCAGGCCGACGACCCCTTCTTCCTCGACCTGCGCGTCTTCGACCTGCTGTACGGCGGGAACCTCTCGGAGGTCGGCCGCGACACGCTCAAGGGCTACAACGTGAACACGGTCGCCCTCCAGGTGCCCACCGCGTTCCTCACGGAGTCGAAGGACCAGCCGAACATCGGCGTGTGGTCGACGACCTCCCGCAAGGACGCGCAGGGCGACTGGACACAGGTGTCGCGGCTCGGCAGTCCGCTGGTCAACGAGGTGGTGAACCCGCAGAAGGTCAAGGACCGCTTCAACGCGTCCGCGCCGTGGAACGACAGCCAGTTCCTGCCCTTCGTGACCGAGCCCGAGCTGCCCAAGCTGATCGAGTCGATCTACAAGATCAAGGCTCCGAAGACGCCGCGCAACGACCTGGTGGACGTCTTCCTGAAGGGCGTGAAGGGGCTCAACCAGCCGCCGGGCGTGCGCCCCTCGGAGATGCTGCGCCTCAACACGTCGATACCGCCGACGAGTTCACCGAAGCGTCTCGGCGTCCTTGAGGGCGACAAGGCGGGCTTCCCGAACGGCCGCCGGCTCTCCGATGACGTCGTGGACGCCGAGCTCCAGGTCGTCGAAGGCGAACTCCTCGGCAAGAAGAACGACCTGGGCGACGCCGTCGACGCCAACGACAAGAAGTTCGAGTCGTCGTTCCCGTACGTGGCGCTGCCCACGGAGGGTTCGCGCGGGCCGCTCGCCAAGAGCACGTCGCAGAGCGACACCGAGGTCCGCGACCAGCTCACCGGCAGCTCGGTGTCCTCGGGCTCCGGCGACGACAACACGCTGCTTACGGCCTCCGCCGCGGCGGCAGGCGCCGGCTTCCTGCTGATCGGCACCGGGCTCCTGTGGTGGCGCAGCCGGAGCAGGCGGCGCGCGCGGTTCAACCCGCCGTACTCCATGTGAGCAATCCCCAGAACGGCGCGGCCCGCGTGCCTTGTCCTCCCACCGCGGGCCGCGCCTCCCACTCGTCTTTTCGTCTCTCGCAATCTCGTCCCGAGGAGCGCGCATGCAGGCCTTGTCCGGCAAGGGGTTCGGGACGTCGGGGCTCGGGCGGCTGCTCGCCCTGGGCGCCGCGCTCGCCCTCGCCCTCACCGCGGGCGCCCTGGTCACCGACGGCGGCTCCCCGCCGAAGGCCGTGACCACGGGCACCGCCCCGAACCCGGCACCTGCCCGGCTCGCGTCGGGCGACCTCGACCGGGGCGTCGCCGAGCTGCAGAAGCACCTGAAGGCCCAGCCCAGGGACCACACGTCGTGGGCGTCGCTCGGCACGGCGTACGTCGAGCAGGCGCGGGTGAGCGCGGACCCGTCCCGCTATCCGCAGGCCGAGCGCGCCCTGGCCCGCTCCCTGAAGCTGCGCCCCGGAAACGATCCGGCACTGGCCGGGCAGGCCGCACTCGCGGCGGCCCGGCACGACTTCGACGGCGCGCTGCGCCTCACGCGCGAGGCCCTGAAGGTCAACCCGTACAGCGAGGCCGCGCTGGCGCTGCGCGTCGACGCCCTCGTCGAACTCGGCGACTACAAGGGCGCGTCGAAGGCGGTCGACGTGGCGGACTCGCGCCGCCCCGGCATCCCCACCTTCACCCGCTTCGCATACGTACATGAGTTGCGCGGCGACGTCACGACCGCGCACAAGGTCCTCTCCCGCGCCCTCACCAGCGCCACATCACCCGGCGACGTCTCGTACGTGGCCACGGCCCTCGGCCAACTCGCCTGGCGCCAGGGCGACTACAAGGCCGCCCTGCGCCACTACGCCACGGCCCTGCGTGCGGACCCGGCCTCGGTCGCCGCCCTGGAGGGGCGCGGCAGGGCGCGGGCCGCGAGCGGGAACACGGCGGGCGCGATCCGCGACCTGAAGGCCGTCGTCGCGCGCGCCCCGCTGCCGACCGCGCTGGTGGAGCTCGGCGAGCTCTACGAGGCGCGCGGCGAGGACAAGGCGGCGCAGCGCCAGTACGCCCTCGTCGGCACCTGGCTGCGGCTCGCGCGCGCGGGCGGCGTCGACGTCGACCTGGACACGGCGCTCGCCTCGACGGAGCACGGCGACCGGGCCGCGGGCCTCAAGGCGGCGCGCGCCGAGTGGCAACGCCGGCACACCGTGCACACGGCGGACGCGCTCGCCTGGGCGCTGCACGCGGGCGGCCACGACAAGGAGGCGCTGCCGTACGCGCGGCGGGCCACGGCCACCGGCTTCGGCGAGGCCGCGTTCCTCTACCACCGAGGCGTGATCGAACTCGCCGCGGGCGACCGCTCCAAGGGCCGCGAGCTGCTGCGCGAGGCGCTGGACCGCAACCCCGGATTCTCGCCGCTGGGCGCGAAGGCGGCGCGGGCGGCACTGACCGGGACCACGGGGAAGGGAGCGGGACGATGAGGCGGATACGGCGCTGGAAGCGGTACGTCGTCCTGCCCGCAGCACTGGGCGCCGCCACGGCCGGGCTCCTCTTGGCCGGCTCCCCGCGGGCCGCCGCCCACCCGCTGGGGAACTTCACCGTCAACCACTACGACGGGCTGCTCGTCGCCCCCGGCACCCTGCGCGTCGAGCACGTGGAGGACCTGGCGGAGATACCGACGCAGCAGGTGCGTCCCGAACTCGACCGGCAGGGGCCCTCCGCGTGGGCGAAGGAACGCTGTGGGAGCGCGGCGCGGCGCGCCGAGGCGGTGGTCGACGGGCGCCGTACGGGGCTGAAGGTGCGTACGGCCGACGCCGTGCTGCGTCCCGGTCAGGCCGGGCTCAGGACGCTGCGCGTGGAGTGCGCGTTCGCGGCGCCGCTGCCGCGCGACGAGAAGGTGCGCGTCGAGCTGCGCACCGGCATCGACAGGGGCCCGGGGTGGCGGGAGATCACGGCGCGCGGCGACCGGATGACGTTGGCCGGCTCGAACGTGCCCGCCAAGTCGACATCGGAGCGCCTGACGCGCTACCCGAAGGACCTGCTGTCCTCTCCCCCGGACCGGACCTCCGCCCGGGTCACGGCCGTGCCCGGCGGCCCGGCCGCCGCGGGCGCCCCGGGCGCCGACGCGAGCGGTGGCGCGACCGGCTCCGAGATCCTTCCCCGCGGCGCCGACCGCTGGACCCAGTCCCTCACCGGCCTGGTGTCACGGCACGAACTCGGCCCCGGCTTCGCGGCGTTGGCCCTCGGCATCGCGTTGGTTCTCGGCGCCCTGCACGCGCTCGCGCCCGGCCACGGGAAGACCCTGATGGCGGCGGCCGCGGCGGCCCGCAGCCGGGCGAGGCTGCGGGACGTGCTGCCGCTCGCCGCGTCGGTGACGGTCACGCACACGCTCGGCGTGATCGCCCTGGGCATCCTCGTCACGGCCGGCTCCGCGGCCGCGCCCTCGGTGATCGCCTGGCTGGGCCTCGCGAGCGGTGTGCTGGTCACGGCGGCGGGAGTGGGCCTGCTCCGCAGGGCGTGGCGGTACCGGACGGCGGCACGGGCGCACACGCATCACCACGAGCACGCGCATGCCCACGACCACACACACCCGCACCCGCACCCGATGCCTCAACCCACGCTCCGGGGAACGATGTTCCTCGGATTCGCCGGAGGTCTCGTCCCCAGCCCCTCGGCGGTCGTCGTGCTCGTCGGCGCCGCCGCGCTCGGCAAGGCGTGGTTCGGCCTGCTGCTCGTGTTCGGATACGGCGCCGGACTCGCGCTCACCCTCACCGCGGTCGGCTTCACCGTGGTGCGGATCGGCGGCCGGATCGCACAGTCCCTCACCGATCTGTCTCGGCCCGGACGGGGCCCGCTCGCCGCGTTCGTACGCCGTGGCCTGAGCCGCGCGGTGCCGTTCGGTTCGGCCTTCGTCGTGGTGGCCCTCGGCTGCGGATTGGTGTTCAAGGGGGCGGCAACAGCGCTCGGTTGAGCTACTTTTGTTCAGACTTGTCGTGCCGCGCTTACTTGTCTTCCCACGAATGGGGGCGCCCGTGGTTGAGCGTGTGGTCGCCGGACGGTACCGGCTGCTCGACCCCCTCGGCGAGGGCGGCATGGGCACCGTGTGGCGGGCCCGCGACGAGGTGCTCGGGCGCGAGGTCGCCGTGAAGGAGGTGCGCGCGCCCGCCGGGCTCCCGGACGCCGAGGTGCAGCGGATGTACGCGCGCCTGGAGCGGGAGGCGTGGGCGTCGGCGCGGATCACGAACCGCAACGTCGTGACGGTCTACGACGTGGCCACCGAGGAACAACGCCCTTGGATCGTCATGGAGTTGGTCCGCGGTGTCTCGCTCGCCGAGCAGCTGGACGCGGAGGGCCCGATGCCCCCGGCGCACGCCGCGCACATCGGCGCCGAGGTGCTCGCCGCGCTGCGCGCCGCCCACGAGGCGGGCGTACTGCACCGCGACGTGAAGCCCGGCAACGTACTCCTGTCGAACGAGGGCAGGGTGGTGCTCACCGACTTCGGCATCGCCATGGTCGAGGGGACGTCGGCCCTCACCATGACGGGCGAGGTCATCGGCTCGCCCGAATTCCTCGCCCCGGAACGGGCGTTGGGGCGCACTCCGGGACCCGAGTCGGACCTGTGGTCGCTCGGTGTGCTGCTGTACGCGTCCGTGGAGGGGCACTCGCCGTTCCGCCAGGACACCCCGCTGAGCACGCTGCGGGCCATCGTGGACGAGGAGTTGCCGCCACCGCGCCGCGCGGGGCCACTGGCGCCCGTGATCGAGGGCCTGCTGCGCAAGGACCCGGCCGAGCGGACCCCGGTGTCCGATGCCGAGCGGGACCTGCGCATCGTCGGTTCGGGCGGCACCCTGCGCGCGGGCCCCGTGCAGGCATCCCCGCTCGCCGCGCGGCCGACGGTGACGTCGTGGCAGGCGCCCGCACCCACTCCTCCGCCGACGCCCGTCCCGATGGGCGCGGCGCAGACGGCCGCCACGACGCCGGTCCCCGCCGACCCCGACCCCCGCTATCCCCGCCGCGCCTCGATGGCCATGATCGCGGGCATCGTGGTCCTCCTCCTCGCCATCGCGGGACTCACGTACGCCATGCTCAACCGCGATTCGAACCCGAACGGGAACACGAACAACGGGGGCGGCACGTCCGGGGACGCGAACAACGGGGGCACCTCCGGCGGCAACAGCGGCGGCAGTGGGGGCGACAACGGCGGCGGAACCGGCGCCAACAACAACGGCGGCAGCGGCGGTTCCACCAACGGAGGAACCGGCGGCAACAGTGGCTCCGGCAGCGGCGGCCACGCGACCACCCCGGCCCAGTCCGTCCGGGTGAGCGTCCGTGCGGTGCGCGGCAGTTACTCGGGCCCGTGCCCGCCGCCGGCCGCGTCCGCCCCCGCGTTCGCCGCGACGATCACAGTGGGCCGCGCGCCGGCCTCCGTGCGGTACCGCTGGGTGGTGCGGAACGGCGCGGCCTCGGACCCCGGCTGGAAGACGCTGACCGTCCCCAAGGGCGCCGCGAACAAGGCCCGCACGGTCACCACCACACAGACGCGCTACGAGGAGGGCGGGACGCTGCGCGGCTACATCGGTGTCGAGGTGCGCAGCCCGGTGGCGGCGACGTCCAACTACGTCTCGTACGCGATCACGTGCAAGGTGGTGACCCCGACGAGCGGGGCCACCACCGGTTCACCCACGTACTGAGGTGCGCGTACCGAGAGGTGCACGTACTGCGGTGCACGCGCTGAGCTCCGCGCACCGAGGTCCGGCTACGCGGCGGAGGCGAACACGGGCAGGTAGCCGCTCGACTGTCCGGTGGCCGTGGGGTGGTACGACTCTCCGATGTTCGACCAGTTGACGCTGTGCAGCCACGCGGCGCCGGAGCAGATTTCGTGCCCGGAGAACGTGCTGGTCACGTCGCCGAAGGAGAAGCCCCGGGTCGCGGCGTTCTGCTTGATGGTGGAGTTGAGGAGGTCGGCGGCGCCGTTGATGGCCGAGCGCTCGTTCTCGGAGAGGCCCGCCACGCAGGTGCCGCTGAGCTTGTAGAAGCGGGGGTAGCCGAGCACCACCACGCGGGCGGCGGGCGCCTTCGTGCTGATCGCCGAGTAGACGTCGGAGAGCTTGCTCGGCAGCGTCGAAGTGACGTACGCGCGGGCTTCGTTGACGCGGTTCAGGCAGGTGGACTCGGAGTACAGGACGCAGGTCGTCATGACGTCGGCGAAGCCGGCGTCGTTGCCGCCGATCGAGATCGACACGAGTCCGGTACCCGCGCCGAGCGGGCCGAGCTGATTGGCGATGACATCACCCGTACGAGCGCCCGAGCAAGCGGTGAAGTTAAAGCTTGAGGGTGAGTGGGCCGCCGCCCACAAGGCGGGGTACGCCTTCGCGGAGCGCTTGCAGGCGCCGCTGCCGGCGTCGTAGCTGCCGGCGCCGACACCGGAGGAGTAGGAGTCACCGAGGGCCACATAGCCCGTGGCGGCGGCGGAATCGGAGGCTTGCGCGGCCGTCGCCCCGGTCAGGGCTGCCACCGCGGCAAGGACGAAAGAGGAGACGTGGGCCGCAATCCGGAAAGATCTCATGGAACCTCCCTTTAGCAGGATCAGCAGGGTCTCTGCCGACCGCCGTTGTTGCAGGTTCATGTCACCGATATGACATACCCTCAGCTCATCGGCGCTACGCCCGTAGAGCGCCGCCGGCCAACTGGACTGCAAGGCTCCGGAGTTGCCCCCGAGCCGCTCCCGAGTCACCCCCTGTTGTGTCCTTGACGCCGCCCCGCCGACTGCGCCACATTGAAGCCCGGCATCCGGCGCTTCGGGGGGCAAAGTCGCCAATGCAGACCATCGGCATCAAGCCGTCTTCATCGGACGGCCCGTACCTGCTCGCGGGGGCGGCCATCGTCGCGGGAGGCGCGGGTCTCGTCCTCGCGCTCTCGCACGCCGGATCTCCGCTGCGCGGACCACTCGCGCTCTTCTTCCTGCTCGCCGCGCCCGGCGCCGCATTCGCGTCCGCCCTGCGCGGTCTCGACCCGTGGGCCCGGACGCTCGTCTCGACGGCCGGCGCGGTCGCGGTCGTCATGCTGGTCGCCCAGGGCATGCTCGCCGTGCACCGCTGGTCGGTGACCGGCGGCGTGCTCACCGTGGCGGTACTCAGCGCTTCCGCTTTTCTTGTGCAATGGATCATCCGGCGGCTGCGTGGGGGCGCGGCCCAGGAGATTCGTAAACGGATCGGGAAAATCCACTAAGAGGGGACGCAAGTTAAGGGAATGACCAAAACAATAAAAACGTGAGTCCTCGTTCCAGGTCTTGCCATACAGTCTCAATCATCAATACCGTCGTACATCCACCCGCATCGGACCGGCACGAAATGCGATCTAGGGGAGGGACCGAGATCGCGAAGGTCCGGAGCGGGGCGCGGCAGGGGGGTGCCGCGTTCCGGTGGGCTCCGCTCGCTTCGGCGTCCTGGGTCGCCGGGTCGCGTGCCGCGCGACCGGTCCGACAAACCGGTGTGTATTGCCAGCTCACCCGGCCTGCACGGAGAGCTCTTCCGGCACGGCCGTAAGTGAGAACCCCCCTTTCGAACCGGACACGAAGCCGGACCGCCCGGGGGCGGGCGGTCCACCGGACGAGAGGGACCAGACTCATGAGCAGTTCCGTTGTGCCTCCGGTGATACCCGAGGGGACACCGCCGGAAGGAAGAATTCCCGCCCGCTACCGGGCCATCTCCACGCACTTGGCGATCGCGCCACGGGTCAGCGTGGTCATTCCGGCCATGAACGAGGCGGAGAATCTTCCGTACGTCTTCAAGACCCTTCCCGACTGGATCCACGAAGTCGTCCTGGTGGACGGCAATTCCACCGACAGCACCGTGGAAGTGGCCAGGGAATTGTGGCCTGAAGTCGTGGTCGTACCGCAGCGCGGAAAGGGCAAGGGGGATGCTCTGATCACGGGCTTCAAGGCCTGCTCGGGCGACATCATCGTGATGGTCGACGCGGACGGCTCCGCGGACGGCCAGGAGATCGTCTCCTACGTCTCCGCGCTCGTCTCCGGCGCCGACTTCGCCAAGGGCTCGCGGTTCGCCAACGGCGGCGGCACGGACGACATGACGCCCATCCGCAAGCTCGGCAACTGGGCACTGTGCTCGGCCGTCAACGCGAAGTTCGGGGCCCGCTACACCGACCTCTGCTACGGGTACAACGCGTTCTGGCGGCACTGCCTCGACGAGATCGAGCTCGACTGCACCGGGTTCGAGGTGGAGACCCTGATGAACATCCGGGTCGTCAAGGCGGGCCTGAGGGTCCAGGAGATACCGAGCCACGAGTACCTCCGGATACACGGGGCGAGCAATCTCCGGGCCGTGCGGGACGGGTTGCGTGTGCTCAAGGTGATTGTGCGGGAGCGGTCCAACCGGCGTGATCTTCGGCGCCGGCCGGCCACTCCGCGGCTCAACCTGGTTCGGGGTGACGGGTCTTGACGGAACGCCCACCTCAAGCCTCTGCGGCGATTGAGCAGCGGGGTCCGGGGCGGAGCCCCGAGGGCGCGCCCCGGCGTGCCGCAACACTCTCGGTGGTCATCTGCGTCTACACCGAAGACCGCTGGGGCGACATCCTCGCCGCCGTCGACTCCGTGCGCGCGCAGTCGCATGCCGCCCTGGAGACGCTGCTCGTCGTCGACCACAATCCGGTGCTGCTGGAGCGGCTCACCAACGAGTTCGACGGTGAGCCGGACATCAAGGTGCTGGCGAACGCCGGCCCGCGCGGCCTGTCCGCCGGGCGCAACACCGGGATCTCCGTCGCCCGCGGCGACATCATCGCGTTCCTCGACGACGACGCCGTCGCGGAGCGCGACTGGCTGCGCTGGTTCGCCGACGGATACGCCGACCCCCGCGTCCTCGCGGTCGGCGGGCACACCGAACCGATCTGGGCCTCGGGGCGCAGGCCCCTCTGGTTCCCGAAGGAGTTCGACTGGGTGGTGGGCTGCTCGTACAAGGGCCTGCCGCGCGGCAAGGTCGAGGTGCGCAATGTGCTCGGCGGCAACGCCTCGTTCCGGCGTGCCGCCTTCGACATCGCCGGCGGCTTCGCGACCGGCATCGGCCGGGACGGCGACAAGCGCCCGCTGGGCTGCGAGGAGACGGAGCTGTGCATCCGGATCACGCGCGCGAGACCGGACGCGGTGCTGCTGATCGACGACCGGGCCGTCATCCACCACCGGGTGCCGGCCGCCCGCGAACACTTCGCCTACTTCCGTACGCGCACCTACGCCGAGGGCCTCTCCAAGGCGCTGGTCACCCGAAGTGTCGGCGTCGACAAGGGACTTGAGACCGAGCGCGCGTACTCGACGCGAGTGCTGCCGGCCGGAGCCGCGCGCGGCGTACGGGACTTCGCGCTCGGCCGGGCCGGCGGCGCGGGCCGCGCCGGGGCGATCGTGGCCGGAGTACTGGCGGCAGCCGGCGGCTACGCACTCGGCAGCTGGCGGGCGCGCGGCGCGGGCGCGACCTTCACCGTGGCGGAGATCGACGCGCCCGCGAAGGAAGCCGGGAGAGCGGAGGCGGCGGCGTGAGCGTGCAGCAGCGGAGGCCCGACGGCGGGTCCGTACCGATCCTCATGTACCACGCCGTCTCCTCCGACCCGAACCCCGAGACCCGTCAACTGTCGGTGTCGCCCGCCCAGTTCGCCGAGCAGATGGAGCTGCTCGCCGACCACGGATGCACCCCGCTGACCACCGCCGAGCTCGCCGCGAGCTGGCGCGGCGGCGGCAGCCGGGCGCTCCCGGACCGGCCCGTCCTGATCACCTTCGACGACGGCTACGAAGGCGTCCACACGCACGCCCTGCCCCGCCTCGCCAAGCACGGCTTCGTATCCACCCTGTTCGTCTCGACGGGGTGGCTGCGCGGCGCGTACGACACCGGGGGCGGGCTCGACGCCATGCTCGACTGGCACCAGGTGCGGGCGCTCGCCGGGCAGGGCGTGGAGATCGGCGGACACAGCCACACGCATCCGCAGCTCGACCAACTCGACGACACCGACCTGGAGTTCGAGCTGCTCCGCTGCCGGGACATCATTACCGGCGAGCTGGGCCTGCCACCGGTCTCCTTCGCGTATCCGTACGGGCATTCCGACCGGCGGGTGCGGCAGGCGGTCCGCGCGGCCGGGTTCGCCCAGTCGCTCGCCGTCGGCAACGCGCTCGCCCGGCGTCCGCAGGGCCCCTACGCCCTGCGGCGGGTCACCGTGCGCCGCTCGACCGATGTCACGGAGTTCGAGCGGCTCATCGACGGCCGGGCCATCGGCCGTACCTTCGCCGGGGACCGCGCCCTCACCAAGGGCTACGCCGTGGTCCGCAGAGCCCGGCAGGCAGGCCGGAGGGCGGCCGCCCTGATGCCCGGCCCGCTCCGCCAGAAGGGCCCACGTACCCGTGTCTGACACGACGACCACCCGCGCCCATGGCACCCCGGCCACCACGACCGACGCCGGAACCCCGGCCGCCGCAGGACGCCGGCTCAGGCTGCCCGGCATAGGGCGCGGCAAGAAGGGCACAGAAGACGGCATGGGCGGGTCGGGGGGCGGGAGCCAGCTGTTCCGGAACGCCTATGCGCTGATGCTGAACACCGGCATCTCCGGCGTGCTCGGCGTCGGCTTCTGGCTGGCCGCGGCGCACTACTACACGGCGGACGCGGTCGGTCAGGGCTCGGCGGCGATCGCGGCGATGAAGTTCCTCGCGGGCCTCACCGCCGTGACGCTGACCGGGGCCCTCGCCCGCTTCATCCCGGTCGCCGGGCGCGCCACGGGCCGGTTCATCTTCCGTACGTACACGGGGAGTTCGGCGGTCGTCGCGTTCGCCGCGCTGATCTTCCTGCTCACGCTCGACGTGTGGGGGCCCTCGTACCGCTTCCTGCACGGAACGCTGCACGGGCTCGGCTTCGTCGCGGCCGTCGTCGCCTGGTCGCTGCTCACGCTGCAGGACGGGGTGCTCACCGGGCTGCGCAGCGCGCTGTGGGTGCCGGTGGGCAACACGGTGTTCTCGCTGGTGAAGCTGGGGCTGCTCGTCGCGTTCGCGGGTGCGCTCGCGACGACCGGGGTGTTCGTCTCGTGGGTCGTCGCGATCGCGTTCTCGGTGATCCCGCTCGGCCTACTCGTGTTCCGGAAGCTCGTGCCGCGGCACATCGCGGCCACGGACGGCAAGGCGGAGCCGCCCTCGTTGCGCGAGATGGGCCGGTTCCTCGCGGGCGACTACACGGGCTCGCTGTTCTCGCTCGCCGTCGTCTACCTGGTGCCGGTGATCATCGCCTCGCAGGTCAGCTCGGCGGACAACGCGTACTTCTACATCGCGACCACGATCGGCGGCACGGTCAATCTGCTGGCCATCAACATGGGCGCCTCGCTGACGGTGGAGGGCTCCCACGACCCGGCGCAGCTCGCCGCCAACACCCGGGCCGCGCTGCGCCGCATGGCCCGCATCATGCTCCCGATCTGCGCTCTGCTCTTCCTCCTCGCCCCGTACGTGCTTCATGTGTTCGGCGCCGACTACTCGGACGCGGCGACGCCGCTGCTGCGCTGGTTCGCGGTCGGGGCGGCGCTGCGGGTCGTCATGGAGACGTACTTCGCGGTGCTGCGCGCGCAGAGCCGCACCTCCGGACTCGCCTGGTTGCAGGGCCTGTTGTGCCTGCTCGTGCTCGGCCTGACGCTGCTGCTCCTGCCCCGGATGGGGCTCACCGGCGCGGGCGTGGCCGAGATCTCCTCGCTCACCGTGATCGTGGCGATCGCGGCGCCGAAGCTGTGGCGCGTGGTGCGCACCGCGCCCGCCGAACGGACGCCCGAGGACGCGCCGCCCGACGGCGACCTGGCCGATCTGGGCACGCCGAAGGCGCGGACCGCCACGGAGGAGAGCCCCAAGTGGGCGCTGCGCGACGCGATGGACTCGGACACGCTGCAGCTCGCGGTGCAGCTGAACCTGGACCACCAGGAGCGCCGCCCGGACGTCCGCCCGGGGCCCGTGACACCGCCGGGCGGTACGCATCGGCCCACCTGGGCCGACAAGCCTCCGTCCGCGTCCGCCTCGCAGGCGTCGAGCGGCATCCACGGTGAGGAGGACGGCTCGGGGGCGCCCGGTGCGCGGGAGGCCATGGGCCTGTCGACGGACGCGGGGCTTTCGGGGGACGCGGGCCGGAACACGGCGATCGCGGACACGGACGGCCCGGCCCTCGACCTCGACCCGCAGCCGGACTCCGTCGACCTGGCCTTCGAACCCGAGGTCGACCCCGCCCCGGCCCCGGAGCCCGCCGCCGCGCCCGTGTCCCCCGCCGCACCGGCGGGGCCGGCCCGCCTCACCCCCACCGTCGTCGTCCTCGCGCTGCTGCTCGTGGCGGCCGTCGGCCTCTACTGGGGGCCCGTACTCGGGATGGGCGACGCCGATCTGGACCGGATGGGCGGGCTCGGCCTGATCTCCGTCCTGTCCCCCGTAACGCTGCTCGGCGCGGCCCTGCTCATCGGCGTCTTCGCCTCACTCCTGTGGCTCGAACGCCCGCACAAACGCCTGCTGATGCTCACGCTGCTCGCCACCGTCGTGTCGCTGCACGCGCTGCCCGCCGTCATCGAGGCGGAGCCGCGGTTCGCGACGGCCTGGCAGCACCTGGGCTTCATGGACTACATCGACCGCACCGGCTCGGCGGTCCCCGACCTGGACGCCCGCTGGAGCTGGCCCGGCTTCTTCGCCGCGGCCGCGTTCCTCGCGAAGGCCTGCGGCGTCAACGACCTCACCGAGCTGATCCGCTGGTGGCCCACGGCCATCCAACTGCTCTACCTGGCACCGATGTTCCTGCTGCTGCGCTCGGTACGGGCGAGCTGGCGTGCCAAATGGTCCAGCGTCTGGATCTTCGTCCTGAGCGGCTGGGTGGGCCAGGACTACTTCTCGCCGCAGGGCTTCACCTACCTCCTCTATCTGGTCTTCGTGGCGATCCTGCTGGTCTACTTCCGGGCACCCCGCATGCTGTGGGGGAACCGGCGCCCCGGCGAGGCCGAGGTCGCGCCGACCGACAGACGGCAGCGCGCGGTGCTGCTCGTCGTCCTGATCGCCCTGTTCGCGGCGACGGTCCCGGCGCACCAGCTGACCCCGTTCGTGATGCTGGGCGTCCTCGCGGTCCTGGTCCTCGTCGGCAGGTCCGAACTGCGCGGGCTGCCCCTCCTCTTCGGCGTCATCGTCGTCGTCTGGCTCGGCTTCCTCGCCGAGCCGTACTGGTCGGGGCACTTCAACGACCTGTTCGGCGGGATCGGCGGCGTCGGCGGCAACGTCACGTCCTCGGTCTCCGGCCGTATCCAGGAAGGCAGTTCGTCCCACAAACTCGTCCTCTACACGCGCGTGCTGCTCGCCGGCGCCGTGCTGGCGTTCGCCTGCTACGGCTGGTGGCGGCGCCGCGACTGGAAGTACCGCGAGCGCTCGCTGATCGTGCTGGCCTTCGTCCCGTTCCTGGGCTTCGGCATGCAGTCCTACGGCGGCGAGATGGCGCTGCGGGTCTTTATGTTCGCCCTGCCCGGCGTCGCACTCCTCTGCGGGCTCGCGCTCTTCCCGCGCACGGGCGCCACGGCGAAGGAGCGCGACAAGGACCGCATCAGCCTCGCCCCGCTGGCCGCGCTCATGGCGGGCCTGATCCTCATGGGCGGCTTCCTGGTGGCACGCTGGGGCAACGAGCCGTTCGAGCGGATCCGGCCGGGCGAGGTCGCCGCGATGGACTACGTCTACGCCCACGACGACCCGACCGTGCGGCTGCTGTGGATGAGCAACGACACGGTCGACAACGTGACGCCCGCGCTGCCGTGGGGCGCCCGTGACATGGAGAAGGTCAACTACGTCCCGACGCTCGCGCCCGTCGACCCGGTCCTGGTCGGCGGCCTCGTCAAGGCGCTCAAGGACGCGGGGCCCAACTCGTACCTGATGCTCAACAAGAGCCAGGTCGTGTATCTCCAGATGGACGTCGGCTACTCCAAGGCCTGGCCCACGCGCCTCGTCGAGAACCTGGACCGGCGCGAGGAACTGAAGAAGGTCTACGTCAACGCGGACGTGACCATGTACCAGCTGCGCAAGGAGCCGACGGGCAAGGTCGCGAAGGCCGAACCCGGGCCGATCGGACCGCAGATCACCTGGACACCGTGGTCGCTGGTGGGCGCACTCGCGGCGGCCGCCCTGATCGTGCTGCTCACGGCACGCGAGGTGGTCCGCGTCGCACTCCGCCCGAGCGTGCGCCAACTCCGCTGGCTGCAGAGCACGTTCTGGTTCTCACTGCCGCTGCTGGCGGTGGTGCTCGCGTCACTGATCCAGCGGTTCATCACGATGGGGCTGAACTGAGTCCTGGGCCAAGGGGGGGCTGCGGTACTACAGGTACAACCCCGCCTCCGAACCGCCCCGTTGGTCCGGGACCGACGTGGGGGAGATGCCGCGCTTCAGGGCGTACAGCTCCGCCAGCGTCGCGCCCTCGCGGCCCACCCCCTCCTCCGACCCCAGCCACTCGACCGCCTCGCGGCGGGTCAGCGGGGAGACCTCGATGCGGGCCAGGCAGCGGCCGGGGCGGACCACCGCGGGGTGGAGCCGCTCCAGGTCCTCGTTCGTGGTGACGCCGACCAGCACGTTGCGGCCCTGGCCGAGCAGCCCGTCCGTCAGGTTCAGCAGCCGCGACAACGCCTGGCCCGCCGTGTGCTTCGCCTCGCCGCGGATCAGCTCGTCGCAGTCCTCCAGGAGGAGCAGGCGCCAGCGCCCGTTCGCCGAGCCGTCGTCCTCGCCGATCGCGATGTCCATCAGGTACCCGACGTCGGAGAAGAGCCGCTCCGGGTCCAGGACGCAGTCCACCTGGCACCAGTCGCGCCACGAGCGGGCCAGGGTTCGCAGCGCCGACGTCTTCCCCGTGCCCGGCGGCCCGTGCAGCAACAGCAGCCGGCCCGCGATGTCCTCGGGGCGCGTCTTCATCAGCCCGTCCATCGCCTCGGCGACCGGCGCCGTGTAGTTGGCCCGCACCTCCTCCCACGTGCCGGCCGAGATCTGGCGTGTCGTGCGGTGCGGGCCGCGGCGCGGTGACACGTACCAGAAGCCCATCGTCACGTTCTCCGGCTGCGGCTCCGGCTCGTCGGCCGCGCCGTCCGTGGCCTGCTTCAGGACCTTCTCCGCCAGCTCCGCCGTCGTCGCCGTCACGGTGACGTCCGCGCCCCTGCTCCACCGGGAGATGAGCAGCGTCCACCCGTCGCCCTCGGCGAGCGTCGCGCTGCGGTCGTCGTCGCGCGCGGAGCGCAGCACCCGGGCGTTCGGCGGCAGCAGCGTCGCCGCGGAGCGCACCCGGTCGATGTTCATCGCGTGCGAGTACGGCTGCTCGCCCGTGGCGAAGCGGCCGAGGAACAGCGCGTCGACGACGTCGGAGGGCGAGTCGCTGTCGTCGACGCCCAGCCGAACCTGCAGCGCGTCGAATGGGTTCGCAGACATGCCGCCATGATCCGGCACGAACGGGCCTCCCGCAGGCAATTTCCGCAGCGTGCCCCATCCTCGTACCGGACGACACCTGCACCCCGGCTGTCGAACCTCGTTACGAGTCCGTGGCAACGGAGCTGGTCCTTCCGCCAACTCTCCTCGTTACTCTTGTCCTTGATGGGACGTCATGGGTGGGAATCGGGGGCGCGGCGATGGCGGCTCGTCGCCCTGCTCGGCGTGGGTATGACCGTACTGGCCCTGGTGCTGACCGTGATCAGCACGCTTCCGGACGGCGGCCGCGACACGGCGGGCACCACGACCGACGGCGACAGGGTGCACGGCACGCCCGGCGAGCCGCCGAAGGAGCTCGGGCCGCAGGCCGGTTGGGGATTCACGCACAACCAGTTCTCCGCCGACGAGGGCGCGTCCGCCGCGACCGAGCGGGCGGAGAAGCTGCTCGGTGAGCGCCCGATGCCGCAGAACCAGGCGATCATGGGCTGGGGGGCGGACAACCCCGAACCGGTGAAGGGGCGTTACGACTTCGGGGCGCTGGATCGCCGCGTCGACTTCATCCGCAAGTCCGGCGGCACACCCGTGGTCACGCTGTGCTGCGCGCCCGACTGGATGAAGGGCGGCAGACCGGGCGTCGGCAACACGGACTGGAGCAAGGCCAGCCTGGAGACCGCGCCGTCCCCCGAGCACTACAAGGACTACGCGAAGCTCGCGGCGACCGTCGCCAAGCGGTACCCGTACGTCCGGCACTTCATCGTCTGGAACGAGTTCAAGGGGTTCTGGAACGACGGCAAGGGCCGCTGGGACTACGAGGGGTACACGAAGCTCTACAACCTCGTGTACAAGGCGCTGAAGGACGTCCGCGAGGACGTCATGGTCGGCGGCCCCTATCTCGTCATGGACAGCCTGAATCCCGGGCAGGCCGACGGCGCCTCCGACGCCGTCAAGGGCGCCTGGGGGCGGCTGGACCAGCGGATCGTCGACGCCTTCGACTACTGGAACAGGAACAAGGCGGGCGCCGACTTCGTGGTCGTCGACGGGTCCAGCTACACGAACGACGACGAGCTGCTGCCGGACGAGTTCGCCGCCACCGACAAGTTCACCGCCGTCGGCAAGTGGATCGAGCGGCAGACCGACGGGCTGCCGCTGTGGTGGGCCGAGTACTACGTGGAGCCCGCCGACAGCAGGGACGAGCGGCAGGGCTGGAGCGAGCCGCACCGCGTCGCCGTGCAGGCGTCCGGGATGATCGCGATGGTCAGGGGCGGGGCGACGTCCGGGTTCTACTGGAACCCCGAGGACGAAAAGGGCGCGAGCTGCGCCGGCTGCCTGTGGCGGCCCACCGACCGCGCCTCCGGCGGGGGCGCGCTGCCGATGTACGGCCTGGTGTCCCGGTTCAACGAGGAGTTCGGGCCCGGCACGAAGTACGAGAAGGTTTCGGTGGCGCGGGACGACGTGCCGAACGTGCGGGTGCTCGCCGACGACAAGACGGTGCTCGTCGTGAACATTTTGAAGAGGCCGATCAGCGCGAAGGTCGATGGGCGGCGGTTCGAGATGCGCGGGTACGAGGTGAAGTGGCTGCGGCGGTAGCACCCCGCTGCGGCCGACCGCTCCCGCGCCACGGGGCTCCGCCCCGGACCCCGCTGCTCAATCGCCGCAGGGGCTCTATTGTGCGTACGCCGCGCGCAACGCGTCCCGGGCCGCACGGAGCGCCGCGTCCTCCGACAGGCCGAGCCGGCGCACCCGCTCCGCGTACGCCTGCGCCGCCGACGACGCCTCCCGCTCCGCCGCATCCCCCGCCGCAGCGATGAACGTCCCGTTGCGCCCCCGCGTCTCGATCACCCCGTCCGTCTCCAAAGCCCGGTACGCCTTCGCCACCGTGTTCGCGGCGAGCCCCAGCTCCTCGGCGAGCCCCCGCACCGTGGGCAGCTTGTACCCGACGGGCAGCACCCCCGACCGGGCGAGCTCGGAGATCTGCGCCCGCACCTGCTCGAACGGCGCCGCGCTGTCGTCAATGCGGATATCGATCTTCATCGTCACGCGGTCGATTCTCCCGCAGCACCGAAAAATAGGAGGCACCCGGTAGCGCGCGGCGCGTAGCGTGCGCCCCCATGACCGTGATCGTGCGCACACTGCGCCCGGACGACCCGGCCGACACCGAGGCATTCGCCCGTATCCGCCGCACCTGCCTCCCCGCCATGCTCGCGACACCGTCCTCCGTCGCGTACGACGCCGCGCACGCCCACCCCGACGCCCACTACCGCCAGCTGATCGCGCAGACCGGCGACGGCGAGGCGATCGGCACGGCGCAGGTGGGCCTCGCACACGACAGCCCGGAGCCGGGCCAGGGCTACGCGAACGTATACGTACACCCGGAGCACACGGGCCACGGCGCCGGCACCCTCCTCCTGCGCACGGCCGAGGAACACCTCGCCCTGCACGGCGCGACGGAGGCGCACTGCTGGGCTCTGGACACCCCGCGCAATCTGGCCTGGGCGGCGGCCCGCGGCTACCGCGCGAGCCGCAGCGCCCACTTCCTCCGCCTCGACCTCACGGCCGGCGGCCTCCCGCCCCACGTGGAGTTGCGCACCGCCTCCGACTACGCGGCGGACCCCCGCCCCCTCTTCGACCTGGACGCGGAGGCCACCACCGACGAACCGGGCGACATCCAGGCCGAACTCACGGACTACGAGCAGTGGTTGCGCGACACCTGGCGCCATCCCCTCCTCAACCACGAGCTGACGACGGTGGCCGTCGTGGACGGCACCCCGGCGGCCTTCACCGCAGCCCTCACCGACGGCGAGGGGCGCTACGTGTCGGGCATGACCGGCACGGCCCGCGCCTTCCGCGGCCGCGGCCTCGCCAAGCTCGCCAAGAACGACTCCCTGCACCGGGCCCGCGCCGCCGGCATCACGGTGGCGTACACGGGCAACGACACCGGCAACGAGCCGATGCTCGCGATCAACAAGTGGTTCGGCTACGTACTCGACGCGACGGAGATCCGCCATGTCCGCACCCTCCCCCGCTGACACCACTGACACCACCCTCCACGTCCACCTGATCAAAGCAGGCCGCACAAAGATCAGTTACCCGGTGGACCTCCTCCACGACGACGGCACCCGCGTCACGGTCCGCGGCCCCTGGGCGGGCGACGGCGTACGCGACTTCGGCTTCGTCCAGTTCGCCCCCGGCGACGTCTTCACGGAGCACTACTGGTGCGACCGCTGGTACTCGGTGAAGGAAGTCCGCGCGGGCGACGGCACGCTGAAGGGCTGGTACTGCGACATCGCCCGCCCCGCCGTACGCACCGCCGACGGCGACATCCGCTGCGAGGACCTCGACCTCGACCTGTGGGTGTCGGCGGACGGCGGCCAGGTGATCCGCCTGGACGAGGACGAGTTCGCCGACAGCGGCCTCACCGACCGGGACCCGGAGGCCGCACGGAACGCGGTCCAGGCCCTCGACAACCTCGAACGCCTCGCCAAGCAGCGCGAATTCACCGCCCTCCTCGCCCACCGGCCGCTCACGTAACAGCGACCACCGCGTACCGCTCGTCCGAGACCTCCCGCCCCCACAGCCGCGCGTCCCCCGACAGCGACTCCCGCCGGACGTCCGCGACGAGCGGCGCCAGCGCGTCCACCAACCGCGCCGCAGGTATCCCGACCGGACTCACCTCGCCCCACACCCCCTCCACCAGCACGAGCCGCCCACCGGGCCGCAGCAACGACACCCACCGCCCCAGCACGGCCGCGACATCGGGCAGCATCCACAGCACGTGCCGCGCCAGCACCACGTCGTACGCCCCCTGCCGCACCGGCGGCTCCGCCGCGTCCCCGAGCAGAAACTCCGCGTCACGCCCCGCGAGCTTGCGCCGGGCGAGCTCCAGCATTCCCGGCGCGTTGTCCACCCCGGTCACCCGATGCCCCCGCTCGGACGCGAGGAGTGACAGACTGCCCGTCCCGCAGCCGATGTCGGCCACGTCACACCCCCGCTCCGGCAGCCACCCGCCAAGCCGCTCGCCCCAGGCGGCCCGCACCTCCGGATCCCGCAGCCCATGGTCGGGTTCCTCGTCGAATTCCCCCGCCATCGAGTCCCAGTCGATCACGCCGTCGACCGTTCCCCCATATGTCGTCATGGCCCCACCGTGACATCCGCCACTGACAATTGCGCATTGAAGGGCCACGCTCCGGGAACAGGTCTACAACGACGCGACGCTGGAACGCGTGTAGGCACAGGAGGCATCATGCGCCGAGTGACCATGCACAAACCGGTCGGGCCAAGCAGCAGCGCACGGCGACTGCAGGACGAGACAGCCGAACGCAAGCATGAACGGCCCGAAGTACGCGCGGACGTACGCAAGACGTGGTGGCCGGACGAGTAGAGCCATGGATCAGATGACGTCCAGACGTTGGCCCCACCCACACGGGTGATGCTGATCGATTGGGCACGCGGGATGGGCACATAGTGGCTAGGTTCTCGGCGTGTCTCGTTTCCGGATGTACCCGACGTGCGAGCAGGCCGACGTCATGCTCGGCCACTGCGCGCATGCCCGTTACGTCTGGAACCTCGCGGTCGAGCAGCGCGCGCACTGGCAGCCGGGGCGCAAGTCCGCACCTGGTTTCGCCGAGCAGTGCCGTCAATTGACAGAAGCCCGACGAGAGAACGCCTGGCTGGCCACAGGGAACGCGGATGTGCAACAGCAAGCTCTGAAGGACTTCTCCAGAGCGATCACGGCAAGGGTCCGTTCCGGGGCCGGCGAGCCGACCTGGCGCAAGAAGTACGTGCACGAAGGTTTCAGAGTGATCGGCACTGGCCGGGTGCCGGAGATGCAAGCAGATGGTTCACCGAAGCTGAACGCCAAGGGCAAGCAGGTGATGGGGCGTTCCGTGGCGGTGCAGAAACTCAACCGCCGGTGGGCGCAGGTCAAGGTGCCGGGTTGCGGCTGGGTGAAGTTCCGCCTCACCCGGCCTGAGCTGCCCCAGTCGAAGACATTCCGGATCACGTTCAAGAACGATCAGTGGCACGTCGCGTTCGCGATCGTGCCCGATCCGATCGACCGGCCAGGCACCGGTGCAGTGATCGGCGTCGACCGGGGCGTAACGATCACAGCGGCGCTCTCGGACGGCCGGAGGCTTAACTGCCCACAGCTGTCCGTCAAGGAAAACGCCCAGATCCGCAAAGGGCAGCGCCGGGCGGCACGGGCGCCGAAAGGGAGCAAGCAAAAGGGGACCGAATGCGCGAAGGTCTCCGTGCTCAGGGCGCGGCAGGTGAACAGACGCAAGGACTGGTGTGAGAAGACCAGCACCATGCTCGCCCGAACCTACGACGTGGTGCGGTTCGAGAAGTTGGACATCAAGAGCATGACCCGCTCGGCGAAGGGCACTTCTTCCGAGCCAGGGACAAGGGTTCGACAGAAGGCCGGGTTGAACCGGAGCATCCTCGCCCAGGCCTGGGGGCTCCTCCACCAACGGACCCAGGAGAAGGCTCGGGGCCGGGTAGAAGACGTCCCCGCCCCGTACACGTCATTGCAGTGCAGTGCCTGCGGCTGGATCGAGAAGAACTCGCGCAAGAACCAAGCCGAGTTCGTCTGTGTCTCCTGCGGGTTTGCCTGCAACGCAGATGAGAACGCAGCCATCAACGTCGCGGCAGGACAGGGCGGGATCTCCCGTCCCCGGTGCTCAGCCGGTGCCGGAGGGGTGACAGCGGCCACCGGTCGTTCGAGCGCCCGTGAACCTCGACCCAGCAGAGTTGAAATCCCCCTCGCTTAGAGGGGGAGGATGTCAAGTTGGGGCCCGTGTAGGCACCGAACGAGTAGTGAAGCCAGTCAGATCAGACCCTGCGCCACCCGCTTGCGGTAGTGGACGCGGTCGTACGGGCCGTCCGTGCGGCGCTCCACGACCTCGTATCCGTAGCGCGGGTACAGCTCTTGGTTCTCCCACATGAGGGCGTTCGTGTAGAGGCGCACCTCGGGGAGGCCCAGTACGCGCGCGTGCTCGTCCACGAAGGCGAGCAGGCGGCGGCCCACCCCCTGCCCGTGGGCGTCGGGGTGGACCGCGATGCTGTCGAGGAAGAGGTGGTCGGGACGGGCCTCGACCACGACCAGGCCGGTGACGTCCGGGGCGCCCGTGACGTGCACCAGGCCCGCCGCCACGTTCGCCGCGTGGTCGGCCTCCATGGGTACCGGTACGACGCCGATGCGGGCGATGTAGTGGTGGTACGCCGCGTCGGTGACCGCCTTGACGGCGGGCACGTCCGCGGCCGTCGCCCGGCGGATCTCGGATTCCCGGCTCTTGTTGGTCATGCCGTCCTGTCTACGTCACTCCCCCTCCCGCGCACCACCAGCTTCTTCAGCAGCGGCCACGCCACGATGAGCAGGACGACCGCGTAGACCGTCACGGAGAACGGGGTGTTGACCAGGCCGCTGACGCTGCCGTCGCTGATCTGGAGGGCGCGGCGCAGCTGTTGTTCGGCGTTCGGGCCGAGGATGACGCCGATGACGGCGGGCAGCACGGGCAGTCCGTAGCGGCGCATGCCGAAGCCGATGAGGCCGATGACCAGCAGAATGACGAGGTCGATGGACTCGCCACCGACCGCGTACGCGCCGACCGCGGCGAAGAAGAGGATGCCGGCGTAGAGGTACGGGCGGGGGATGCGCAGGAGCTTCGCCCAGACGGGGGCCAGGGGGAGGTTCAGGGCGAGGAGCAGCACCATGCCGACGAACAACGAGGCGATGAGGCCCCAGACCAGTTCCGGTTCGCGTTCGAAGAGGAGCGGGCCCGGCTGGATTCCGTACTGCTGGAAGGCCGCGAGCATGACCGCGGCGACCGCGGTCGTCGGGAGGCCGAGGGTGAGCATCGAGACCAGCGTGCCGGCGGCCGATGCGGAGGCCGCCGATTCCGGTCCCGCGACGCCCTCGATGGCGCCCTTGCCCCACTCGTCCTTGTGCTTGGACAGGCGCTTCTCGGCGACGTAGGAGAGGAACGTGGGGATCTCGGCGCCGCCCGCGGGGATCGCGCCGAACGGGAAGCCGATGAGGGGGCCGCGCAGCCAGGACTTCCAGGTGCGCTTCACGTCCGGACCGCCGAGCCAGGGGCGGCCGACCGGGATCGCCTCGCCGCTCGTGCGGCGCAGATGGGCGGCCACCCACAGAGCCTCGCCGATGGCGAAGAGGCCGACCGCGACGATGACGACGTCGATGCCGTCGGCGAGCTGCAACGAGCCGAAGGTGAGCCGCTGTTGGCCCGTCATCTGGTCCAACCCCACCAGGCCGATGGTGAGTCCGATGAGCAAGGACGCCAGGCCGCGGACGCGGGAGGAGCCCAGCACCGAGGTCACCGCGATGAACGCGAGGACCATGATGGCGAAGTAGTCGGGCGCGCCGATGTCGACGGCGAGCGAGGCGACCTTCGGGGCGAGGGCGACCAGCAGGATCGTGCCGATCATGCCGCCCGCGAAGTGTCCGATGGCGGCGGCCGCGAGGGCCTGCGCGCCGCGTCCGGACTTCGCCATGGGGTTGCCCTCCATGGCTGCGACCACGGCGGCGCTCTCGCCGGGCGTGTTCAACAGAATGGAGGTCGTCGAGCCGCCGAACATGGCGCCGTAGTAGATGCCCGCGAACATGATGAACGCGCCGGTGGGTTCGAGTCCGTACGTCACCGGGAGGAGCAGGGCGACGGCCATGGCGGGGCCGATGCCGGGCAGCACGCCGATGGCCGTGCCGAGCAGCACGCCGATCGCCGCCCAGAGGAGGTTGATGGGTGTGAGGGCTGTGCCGAAGCCGTCGAGGAGGGAGTTGAAGGCGTCCATCGCTTTTACAGCACTCCCATCAAGGGGCCGCCCGGCAGGGGGACGCCGAGCAGGTTGTTGAAGAGGACGAAGGTCAGGAGGGAGAGGCCCGCGGCGATCAGGGGGTCGCGCGTCAGGTGGCGGCTGCCGAGCGCGTACGCCGCGCCCCAGAACAGCAGCGCACCCGCGAGCGGGAAGCCGAGCGGTTCGATGAGCACGGCGGTGGCGAGGAAGACGCCCGCGAGCAGCAGCACGGTGCGCCAGTCGGCGGGTTCGGCCAGGTCGACGTCCTCGCCCGCCTCGGCCTCTCCCCTGCCGCCGCGCAGTACGTCGACGGCGAGCAGGACGGCGACGGCGAGGAGTCCGATACCGACGACGACCGGCACGGTCTTCGGTCCCACGGGGCCGCGCTGGGCGATGTCGACGTTCATGGTGAGCGCGTCGGTGAGGACGAGGACGCCGAGCGCCAAGAGGAGTACGCAGACGCCGAGTTCGGAGTGGGCGCGCAGCCAGGACCCGCGGTCCCTGGTGGTCTCCCGGACTTCGGTGGCGGTCACAGGCCCAGCTCCTTCAGTACGGACACGACGCGCTTGTCCTCGGCGTCGAGGAACGTCCCGAACTTGTCGCCGACGAGGAAGGCGTCGTCCCAGCCGTTCGTCTTCAGCGACTTCTTCCACTCCTTGGAAGCGTGCAACTTCCGTACGAGGTTGGTGAGTTTGTCGCGCTGGGTGCCGGAGAGGCCGGGCGGGGCGACGATGCCGCGCCAGTTGGTGAAGTCGACGTCGTAGCCGGACTCCTTGAGGGTGGGCCCGTCGAGTCCGGTGGCGCGCTTGGGTCCGGTGACGGCGAGGAGGCGCAGTTCGCCGCTCTTGATCTGGTCCAGGTACTCGCCGACGCCGGAGACACCGAAGGCGACCTTGTTGCCGAGGATGGAGGCGAGGAGTTCACCGCCGCCGTCGAACGGGACGTAGTTGACCTTCTTCGGCTGGATACCGGCGGCGCGCGCCATCAGCATGGGCGCCAGGTGGTCGGGGCCGCCGGGCGAGGAGCCGCCGCCGACGGGCAGCTTGCCGGGGTTCTTCTTCCAGGCGTCGATGAGCTGCTTGATGTTCTTGTACGGGGAGTCCTTCGCGACCACGACGACATCGGGCTCCTCGGTGAGCCGGGCGATGGGTGTGGTGTCGGCGAGGGTCTTCGGGGAGTGGTTGGAGCGGGCGGCGCCGACGACGCCGAGGCCCATGGACATGGCCAGCTTGCCGTTGCCGTGTTCGCCGACGAGGCGGGTGAGGCCGACGGTGCCGCCGGCGCCGGGCAGGTTGAACACCTCGATGTTGTGGGTGAGTCCGGCGTCCTCGGCGTTCTTGGCGGCGGTGCGTGCGGTGATGTCGTAGCCGCCGCCGGGGGTGTTGGGGACCATGAGGCGCAGGCCGGGTATCTGGGTACCGGTGTCGGCGCCGCTGCCCGAGGTGAGCAGCGGCGGCGCCACCAGGACGAGCAGCGCGGCCCCGAGCAGGGCGAGGGGTGTGCGCAGGCGCACGTGTGCCACCTACTTCTTGGGTTCGTTTTGACGGTGGGTTGGTTGTGAGGTGGCCCACATGTTGCCCACGCGTTAACAAGCTGTCTCCCTTCCGCAAGCAACGAACGTTGTGGTCGTTCTGGTCGCGCACCTACTCTGCGCCAGTGACAAAGGTCTTGATCAAAGTCTTGATCGTGGACGACGACTTCATGGTCGCGAAGCTGCACAGCCGGTGCGTGTCCGCGATGGACGGGTTCGTGGTGGCCGGGGTGGCGCACAGCGGCGCGGAGGCGTTGCGCGCCGCGGATTCGCTGCGGCCCGATCTGGTGCTCCTGGACGTGTACTTGCCGGACATGAACGGCGTCGAGGTATTGCGGGCGCTGCGGGCGGCGGAGGAGCGGGATCCGGCCCGTACCGCGGTGGACGCGCTGTTCATCACGGCGGCGCGGGAGGCGGAGGTGGTGCGGGCGGCGGTGCGGGCGGGGGCGCAGCACTACCTCATCAAGCCGTTCAACCGGGCCGCGCTGCAGGAGCAGTTGAGGCACGTGGCGGCGTTGCGGACCCGCCTCGACGACCTGGACGAGGCCCGTCAGGAGGACGTCGACCAGATCTTCGGCGCCCGGCCGCCGGGTTCGAGGGAGTTGCCGAAGGGGCTCGCGGCGCACACCGCGGATCTGGTGGAGCGGACGCTGCGCGCGCATCCGGCGGGGCTCTCGGCGACGGAGTGCGCCCAGGAGGCGGGCACGCTGTCGCGGGTGAGCGCGCGCCGGTACCTGGAGTTCTTCGCGGGGACGGGTCGGGCGCGGGTGACGCTCCGCTATGGCGGGACGGGTCGGCCGGAGCGGAGGTATCGGTGGGTGTCCTGAGGGCGGGCACGAGGGGCGACCCTGAGGGCGGGCACGAGGGGCGGCCCTGAGGGCGGTGCGAGGAGCGACCTCAGCGGCGGTCCCGAGGGGCCTGAGCGGGCGGTACGAGGGGGTGTCCTGAGGGGAGTCTGAGTGGCGTCTTAAGGGGGCCATAAAGATCCACTCGGAGCGCTCCCAGGGGCCGAACAGGGCGTTTTTTCGGGCTAACTTCCTTGCCGCACCCCCCAATGCACTCGATCAAGGAGTACCCCCATGCCCGCAAGCCGTCGCAAGCTCGCCGCACTCACCACGGTCGGCGCGATCCCCCTCGCGTTCACCGCCCTGTCCGCCACCCCCGCGGCAGCGCACGGCACGCTCGGGGATCCCGCCAGCCGGGTCGCCGCCTGTTACGCGGAGGGCGCCGAGAGCCCCACGTCGGCGGCGTGCAAGGCGGCGGTCGCCGAGGGCGGACCGCAGGCCCTGTACGACTGGAACGGCATCCGGGACGGTGCGGCCGGCGGCAAGCACCAGGAGAACATCCCGGACGGGAAGCTGTGCTCGGCGAACTCGGACGAGTTCAAGGGCATGGACCTCGCCCGCGACGACTGGCCCGCGACAAAGGTCTCGGCGGGCTCGTACACCTTCAAGTACAAGGTGACCGCCCAGCACAAGGGCACGTTCAACCTCTACATGACGAAGCAGAGCTACGACGCGTCGAAGCCGCTGAAGTGGTCCGATCTGGACCTGGAGAACCCGGTCGCGACGAAGACGGACCCGACGGCGTCGGGCGGCTACTACACGTTCTCCGGGAAGCTCCCGGACCGTACGGGCCGCCAGCTGATCTACGGCATCTGGCAGCGTTCGGACAGCCCGGAGGCGTTCTACTCCTGCTCGGACGTGACCTACGGCGGCGCGTCCACGGCCGCGGCGTCCGAGCCCTCGGACCAGCAGATCGCGGCGGACGCCGACAAGTCGACGGTCGACCACAGCGGTATGGACATGGGTGACGACGCCAACGCCCCTGCGGCGCAGGGTGGTTCGCAGAACCTCGCGGAGACGGGGGGCGACTCCACCACGCCGTACATCGCGATGGGCGGCGCGGCTGCCCTGGCGATCGGCGCGGCGGGCCTGTTCGCCTCAATGCGTCGTCGCGCCGCGGGGGGCCGCCACGTCCGCTAGCCCTTTCAAGCCCCTGCGGCGTTTGAGCAGCATCTTTTAAGCCCCTGCGGCGTTTGAGCAGGCCTTTCAAGCCCCTGCGGCGATTGAGCAGGCGGCTCCCGGGCCGAACCCCGGGGCTCCGCCCCGGACCCCGCTGGCTCTCGTTCGAACGGCGGGGCTTGATTTGCTCAGGCCGCCGCAGGGCGGACCGCGGCCGGGCCGAATTTGGTGCGGGCGCGGTCGACGGCCGCCTCGAGGCACCGCGCCCGCTCATCCGCCGGATCGAACAGAAGCTGCCGGGAGGCGAGTTCGGCCGGAACCAACTGCTCGGCCCGCAACGCGAAGGACCGCACACGGGCCCGCTGCAACCCGAGCCGCTCATGGAGCTCGTACGCGAGCGAGGTCAGCGTCGGGGTATGGGCGGACGCCTCACGCAGGCCACGCGTACGGGTCGTCGCACTGCGATCCACATAGCGCACGGTCAGTGCGAGCGCGCCGGCCGCCTGCTCCTCGGCACGCAACCGCAGCCCGAGCCGGTCGGTGAGCGCCAGCAGCGCCGCCCGCTGCCGGTCGCGGTCCAACTCGTCCTGCGGGAAGCCGTGTTCGACGCGGATCGAGCGGGCCGGGGCCGCCGGGACCACCGGTGTCGGATCGAGCCCGCGGGCCGCGTCGTGCAGCCGGCGCCCCGCGGCGGCGCCGAGGATCCGTTGCAGGGTGCCGAGCGGCGCGGCGGCGATCCGGCCGACGCTGTCGAGGCCGTACGAGGACAGGGTGCGGGCGGTCGCGGGCCCCACGCCGTGCAGGGCTGCGGCCGGTTTGCCCGCCAGGAAGTCGGTGACCGCGTCCAGATCGTCGGGGAGTTCACGGACCGCCGAGGGCGGCCCGTCGACGGCGACCATGCGGGCCAGCATCGGGTTCGCGGCGACGCCGATGGTCGAACGGAGCCCGTACAGGCCCCCGGTGCGGGCCCGGATCCGCTCGGCCAGGGCGAGCGCGTCCGTGCCGAAGTAGCGCAGGCTGCCCGTGACGTCGACGAGCGCGGCGTCCGGCGACAGCGCCTGCACGAGGGGCGTGAACTCGGCGAGGAGCGCGAGCAGATGGGCGTAGAGCTGCTCGTCCACCAGGTCGTGGAAGTGGACGTAGAGGATCTGCTGCATCAGGCTTCCAGCCCCTGTCGTCATCCCGCGCTCCCCGGACTCTGGTGCCACAACTTGCGGCTCTGTTTGACGGATTCGCCGGGTGGCTGGAGGTCCGCCCAGGGGTGGAGGTCGTAACCGGTCTCCAGGCGGATACTGCGGCCGTCCGTCGCGGCGGATGCCGGGGCGTGGGCCTCGGTGAGCCGGTCCGTCACCGCCGACAGGCCGCCCGTACGGCGAAGTTCGGCGAGTTCGGCCAGGTCCCAGGCGGCGGAGCCGGTGACCGAGAGCGCCTTGCCGTTGCCGCCGCCGCGGCGCTGCACCACGCCGCGTACGAGGAGCAGCCAGGAGTGGAAGACGGTGTGTGCGCTGGCGTCGTGGCTGTCCTCGAAGAACGCGCAGTCGACAAGGCCCGACGTGTCGTCGAGCGTCGTGAAGATGACGCGTTTGCCGGAGCGGACCGGTGGTGTCTGTACGGCGCCCTTCGCACCGGCGACCAGGACCACCTGCCCGTGCGGCAGGTCCCCCAGCCGGTGCGCGGAGGCCACCCCCAGTTCGTCGAGCAACTCCCGGTGGTCGCCCAGGAGATGACGCGAGGTGTCCATGCCGAGCACGCCGAGCTCGGCGCCGAGCCGTTCGGCGTCGTCGAGGTCGGGCAGCTGGGCGGGGGCGACCTCGGCGGGGGCCTCCCCCGTCTCGCCGAGCGCCAACTGGCCCTGCGCACCGCCCCGTCCGCTCCGCTGCGATTCGGCGATGTGCAGCATCAGGTCCCGCCGGTTGCGCCCGAAGGCGTCCAACGCGCCGACCTGCGCGAGGCGTTCGGCGACCGGCCGGGACGGGCGGGCGCGGGAGAGGAAGTCCTGAAGCGAGACATAGGGGCGCCCCGCGACGATCCGCTCCGCCTCGGCCTCGCTCATGCCGCGCACATCGCCGAGCGCGAGTCGGACACCGTGCACCAAAGCGGGACCGTCCCCACCATTCAGATCAGACACCAGTTCGATTCGATAGGCCAGTTCCGACGCGTTCACATCGAGCGGCAGCACCGGCACCCCCCACCGCCGCGCGTCCGCGAGCAGCAGCCGCTTCGGGTACATGCCGGGGTCGTGCGTGAGCAACCCCGCGTAGAACGCGGCCGGATGGTGCGCCTTCAGCCACGCCGACTGGTACGACGGCACGGCGAACGCGACGGCGTGCGCCTTGCAGAACCCGTACGCGCCGAACGCCTCGATGATCTCCCAGGTCCGCTTCACGACCTCCTCCTCGTATCCGCGCTTGCGGGCCTGCTCCGCGAACCAGGCGCGCACCCGGCCGAGCTGGTCGGGGCGTGAGAGCGCCCGCCGCGTGTAGTCGCCGAAGGCGAGGCCGCACCCGGTCATCACATGCAGCATCTTGATGATCTGCTCGTGGAAGACGACCACGCCGCACGTCTCCTCCAGCGCGTCCTTCAGATCCGGATGCGGGTACGCGGGCGCCTGCTTGCCGTGCCGCGCCTTGATGAACGGGTCGACCATGTTGGCCGCGACCGGTCCTGGCCGGAACAGCGAGATGTCCACGACCAGGTCGTGGAAGGTCTCGGGCCGCAGCCGCGCCAGCAGATCGCGCTGCCCCGGCGACTCGGTCTGGAAGCAGCCCAGAGTCTGGGAGTTCTTGATGAGTTGGTACGTCTTCGGGTCGCCCGGCGGTACCTGTTCCGGGTCGTCCAGGTCCACCCGCTCCCCGGTCGACCGTTCGATCTCGGCGACCGAGTGCGCCATCGCGGACTGCATCCGCACCCCGAGGACGTCGAGCTTGAGCAGGCCGAGGTCCTCCACGTCCTCCTTGTCGAACTGGGCCATGGGGAAGCCCTCGGTACTGGTCGGCACGACCGGGGTGCGGCGCAGCAGGGTCGTGTCGGAGAGCAGCACCCCGCACGGGTGCATGGCGATCCCGCGCGGCAGCGCGTCGAGCGCCTCGACCAGGTCCCACAGCCTCGGCGGGTACGCCTCCGGGTCGATGCCGCGCAGCTCCGGCAGCTCCTGGAGCGCGGAGCGTGCGTCGCGGGCGCGGATGTGCGGGAAGGACTTCGCGAGCCGGTCCACCTCGGCCGGCTCCATGCCGAGGGCGAGGCCCACGTCCCGTACGGCATGGCGGACCCGGTAGGTCTCCGGCATGGACACGGTCGCCACCCGCTCGGGCCCGAAGCGGTCCAGGATCGCCCGGTAGACGTCCAGGCGGCGGGCGGACTCCACGTCGATGTCGATGTCGGGCAGCTCCATGCGCCGCTCGGACAGGAAGCGCTCCATGAGGAGCCCGTGCTCGACCGGGTCGGCGGTGGCGATGCCGAGCAGATGGTTGACCAGCGAGCCCGCTCCGGAACCACGCGCGGCGACCCGGATACCCAACTCCCGCGTATCGGCGACCACTTGGGCGACGGTGAGGAAGTAAGAGGCGTAGCCGAGACGTTCGATCAGCCCCAGTTCGCCCTCCAGGCGCTCCCAGTACCGGCGCTTGTAGTCGTAGCCGCGGGCCAGCATCGCGGCGTCGCAGCGCGAGCGGAGCACCCGGTCGGGGGTGCGCCGGGCGGCGCCGACGAGGCCCGGTTCGGGGAAGTGCACGCGGCCGAGCCCGAGGTCGTCCTCGGGGTCGACCCGGCAGGCGGCGGCGGTGTCCTCGGTGACGGCGAGGAGGCGACGCGCGGTGTTCTCGCGGTAGCCGGCGGCCTCGGACACCTTCAGGGCGATGTCGGCCATGTCCTGGGCGGGCTTGAGCCAGCGTTCACCGCTGTCGAGGGCGCCGCGCGGGTCGATCGGCACCAGGCGGCGCGCGGAGTCGAGCACGTCCGCGACCGGGCCCTGCCCGGCGTCGGCGTAGCGGACGGCGTTGCTGAGTACGGGGAGGATCCCCTGCTCGGCGGCGAAGCCGAGGGCGCGGGCGGCGTGGCGCAGCGAGCCGAAGCCGGTGCCGCTCAGGCCGTGGGAGACGACCTCGATGCGCAGCGCCGCGCTCCCGTACCGCTCCCGCCAGGGCGCGAGCAGCCGGGCCGCGCGGTCCGGGCGCCCCGCGGCGAGCGCGCGGCCGACGTCCGAGTCCGGGCCGAGCAGCACGACGACGGGGCCGTGGTCCGCCCCCAGCACGCCCCAGGGCAACAGGGGGCGGCGGCTCTCCCCGGAGCCGACACCGGTGTCCCGGTGCGCCGCGGTGACGAGCCGGCACAGTTCGGCCCAGCCGTCCGCGCCGCCCTGGGCGAGGAACGTCACGCGCTGCGCCGACTCGTCGACGAACGCGCCGCCCCTGGCCGGTGCGCGCCGCCGTTCGGTGCGCTCGACCGCTTCGGCGGGCGCGGCGACGGCGAGGTCCACCCCGAACAGTGGCCGGATACCGGCCCTGCCCGCGGCCTTGGCGAAGCGGACGGCGCCGCCGAGGGTGTCCCGGTCGGTCAGGGCGAGGGCGTCGAGGCCGCGCTCGGCGGCGCGCTCGGCGAGCGCGTCCGGGTGCGAGGCCCCGTACCGCAGGGAGAAGCCTGAGGCGGTGTGCAGATGCGTAAATCCCCGCATCCGAACCACCTCGCCACTACTCCCCCCTCTATCCGACCTGTCACACCAGCCTCATCAGGGCCGATGCCCTCACCGTAAACCATGTTCGAATACTTGTGCGAGTCGAAACAGCCACCCCGGAACCCGCCGCCCACCCGTTCGGCCCTCCCCGACTGCACGAGCCGGGGCCTCGCCCGAGCGTTGAGGCATGAAGTTCGCCGAAGAGTTCAGATCCGCCGTCACGCCCAGAGCCGCGCTCCTCGTCATCGGCGTCCTGGCTCTCCAGCTCCTGTTCATCACCTCGTACGTGGGGGCGCTGCACAGTCCGAAGCCGAAGGACGTCGCGTTCGGCGTCGTCGCGCCGCAGCCCGCGGCGGCGAAGCAGCTCGCTCAGCAGCTGGACAAGCTGCCCGGCTCCCCGCTGGACACGCGGGTGGTCGACGACGCGAAGACGGCGCGCGAGCAGGTCCTGAACCGGGAGATCGACGGCGCCCTGGTGTTCAAGGCCAAGGGCACGCAGGACACCCTCTACGTCGCGTCCGGCGGCGGCACCGTACTGGCCTCCTCCTTGCAGGGTCTGGCCACCACGATCGACGCCCAGCAGCAGCGCACGGTGCGGACCGTCGACGTGGCGCCCGCCTCGCAGCAGGACTTCGACGGGCTCTCGGCCTTCTACCTGGTCGTCGGCTGGTGCGTCGGCGGCTATCTGTGCGCCTCGATCATGGCGATCAGCGCCGGGTCCAAACCGGCGAGCCCGCAGCGCTCCGCCATCCGGCTCGGCTCGCTCGCGGTCTTCGCGGTCGTGGGCGGCATCGGCGGCTCACTGATCATCGGCGACTCGATCCTGGGCGCGCTGCCAGGGTCCTTCTGGGGCCTGGCCGGGCTCGGCGCCCTGGTCACCTTCGCGGTCGGCGCGATCACGCTCGCCCTGCAGGAACTCACCGGTGTCGTCGGCATCGGTCTCGCGGTCCTGCTGATCGTCATCGCGGGCAACCCGAGCGCGGGCGGCGCCTTCCCGCTGCCGATGCTGCCGCCGTTCTGGCAGGCGATCGGCCCCTGGCTGCCGCCGGGCGCGGGCACCTGGGCGGCCCGCTCCATCGCCTATTTCAAGGGCAACGACCTCACCCAGTCCCTGCTCGTCCTGTCCGCGTGGGCGGTGGTGGGCGTCGTCGGGACACTGCTCGTGTCGGGTCTGCGCGAGAAGCGGCGGGGCGCGAAGGCGCCTCCTGAGCCGGCCCCGGAACCCGCCGCGTGAACCTCTCTCACCTGGTCCCGTAGTACGCCTGCCGCATCAGCCGCTTCATGTCGCCGATCATCGGCATCCGCGGATTGGCGGGCGCGCACTGGTCGGCGTAGGCGTTCATGGCCTGCTGCGGCAGGGCCGCCATGAACTCCCCTTCGTCGACGCCCTCTTCACGGAACGACGCCGGGATCCCGCACCGCTCGCGCAGTTCCTCGACGGCCCTCGCGTACGACTCCACGCCCTCTTCGGGGGTGGCCGCCGGCAGGCCCAGCATCTTCGCGATGTCCTGCAGCCGCTCGGGCGCCCGGTACGTCTCGGCCTTCGGCCACGGCGTCGCCTTGTACGAGACGGTGCCGTTGTGCCGGATGACGTGCGGGAGGAGCAGCGCGTTGGTGCGGCCGTGGGCGACGTGGAAGGTGTTGCCGAGGGTGTGCGCCATCGCGTGGACGAGGCCGAGGAAGGCGTTGGCGAACGCCATGCCCGCGATGGTGGAGGCGTTGTGCATCTTCTCGCGCGCCTCGGGGGCCCTGGCGCCGTCCTTCACGCACGCCTCCAGGTTCTCGAAGACGAGCCTGATGGCCTGGAGGCACTGGCCGTCGGTGAAGTCGTTCGCGTACACGGAGACGTACGCCTCGGTGGCGTGGGTCAGCGCGTCGAAGCCGGAGTCGGCGGTCACCGTGGGCGGCAGGTTCATCGGCAGCATCGGGTCGATGATCGCGACGTTCGGGGTGAGCGCGTAGTCCGCGAGGGGGTACTTCTGGGCGGCGGCCGGGTCGGAGATGACGGCGAAGGGGGTGACCTCGGAGCCGGTGCCGGACGTGGTCGGGATCGCGACGAGCTTCGCCTTCTCGCCCAGCTGCGGGAACGTGTAGGCCCGCTTGCGGATGTCGAAGAACTTCTCCTTCGTGTCCGCGAACTCGATCTCCGGGTGCTCGTACATCAGCCACATGATCTTCGCTGCGTCCATCGGCGAACCACCGCCGAGCGCGACGATCGTGTCCGGCCGGAAGTCCCGCATCGCGGCGGCGCCCGCCTGCACGGTGGCCAGCTCCGGGTTCGGCTCGACGTTGTCGATGACCTGCAACGTCACAGGCGTGGCGCGGGAGTTGAGGATGTCGGACACCTTCCGCACGAAGCCGATGTCGCCCATCGTCCGGTCCGTGACGACGGTGACCCGGTGCACGTCGTCCATCTCGGCGAGGTACTTGACGGCGCCCCGCTCGAAGTAGATCTTCGGCGGGATCTTGTACCACTGCATGTTGGTGTTGCGCCGGCCGATCCGCTTGATGTTGACGAGGTTGACCGCGGAGACGTTGTTGGAGACGGAGTTGTGGCCGTAGGAGCCGCAGCCGAGGGTCAGCGACGGGAGGAAGGAGTTGTAGACGTCGCCGATGCCGCCGAAGGTGGAGGGCGAGTTGACGATGACGCGGATCGCCTTGACGCGGCGGCCGAACTCCTCGGCGAGCTCCTCGTCCTCGGTGTGGATGGCGGCGGAGTGACCGAGGCCGTTGAACTCGACCATCCGCGCGGCCAGTTCGAGCCCGTGCTCGGTGTCGTTCGCCTTGAGTGCGGCGATGACCGGGGAGAGCTTCTCGCGGGTCAGCGGCTCGTCCGGGCCGACCTCCGCGCACTCGGCGACGAGGATCGAGGTGTCCTCGGGAATCTCGAAACCGGCCTGCTCCGCGATCCAGACGGCGGACCTGCCCACCACGGACGCGTTGAGCTTGGCTCCCGAGCAGTCGCTGCCGTGGGCGGTGGTGCCGAAGACGAACTCCTCCAGCTTGGCCTTCTCGGCGGCGGTCACGACATGCGCGCCCAGCCGCTCCATCTCGGCGATGCCGTCCTCGTAGATCTCGTGATCGAGGATCACGGCCTGCTCGGAGGCGCAGATCATGCCGTTGTCGAAGGCCTTGGAGAGCACGATGTCGTGGAGGGCGCGGCCCAGCTTGGCGTCCTTGGCGACGTACGCGGGTACGTTGCCCGCGCCGACGCCGAGGGCGGGCTTTCCGCACGAGTAGGCGGCCTTGACCATGGCGTTTCCGCCGGTGGCGAGGATCGTGGAGACGCCCTCGTGGTTCATCAGGAGGCCCGTCGCCGCCATGGACGGCTCCTCGATCCACTGCACGCAGTGGGCGGGGGCGCCGGCCTCGATCGCCGCGTCGCGCACGATGCGCGCGGCCTCCGCGGAGCACTTCTGGGCGCTGGGGTGGAAGGCGAAGACGATCGGGTTACGGGTCTTCAGGGCGATCAGCGCCTTGAAGACCGTGGTCGACGTGGGGTTGGTGACGGGGGTCATCGCGCAGATGACGCCGACGGGTTCGGCGATCTCGGTGATGCCGCTGATCTCGTCGCGGGATATGACGCCCGCCGTCTTCAGTCCGCGCATCGAGTTCACGACGTGCTCGCAGGCGAAGAGGTTCTTGACCGCCTTGTCCTCGAACAGACCGCGGCCGGTCTCATCGACGGCGGCCTTCGCCAGGTCTCCGTGGTGGGCGAGCGCCGCGAGCGACGCCTTCTTGACGATGTGGTCGACCTGTTCCTGGTCGTACGTCTCGAACATCGCGAGCGCTTCACGCGCTCCAGCGACCAGTTCGTCGACGGTCCCCTGAACTGTCCCCTCGGCATCCACGGCAGGCTCCTTTTTCACGCCTTTTTCGCTGATGCCTCAATTCCACACCTTTATGCTCCGCTGAAGGGGCGGGGAACGTCCCGAGCCCACGGGACCAAGGTCCCGGCGAACGGGGCACTCCGCGCACCCGGGGTGCCCACGGGAAAGCCCCGCCCCCCGGAACCGGGAGGCGGGGCTCACAACATGCGGGTCAGCCGATTTCCGTGCCTGTGGCGGAGAGTGCCTCCGTCACCGGCTGGAAGAAGGTCTCGCCGCCGGCCGTGCAGTCGCCGCTGCCGCCGGAGGTGAGGCCGATCGCCGAGTCGCCGGAGAAGAGCGAGCCGCCGCTGTCACCGGGCTCGGCGCAGACGTCGGTCTGGATGAGGCCGTTGACGATGTCGCCGTTGCCGTAGTTCACGGTGGCGTCGAGGCCCTTCACCGTGCCGTCGTGCACCTGCGTGGTGGAGCCGGAGCGGGTGACCTTCATGCCGACGGTCGCCTCGGCCGCCTTCGTGATCTCCTGCGCGGAACCGTTGTAGAGGTTGACCTCGCTGGGGTGGTCGACGCCGGACGCGTACTTCACGAGCCCGAAGTCGTTGTCCGGGAACTGGGAGTCGGCGTTCGTGCCGATCTCCTGGCCGCTGGAGTCGGTCCAGGTGGAGATCGACTCGGTGCAGTGGCCCGCCGTGAGGAAGAACGGCTCGCCGCCCTTGGTCACGTTGAAGCCGAGGGAACAGCGTCCGCCGCCGCCGGTGATGGCGTCGCCGCCCGCGACGAACGGCTTGAACTCGCCCTGGCTTCGCTTGAGTTCGGCCTTGCCGCCGAGCTTCTCGACGACTCCGGTGAGCTGGTTCCAGTCGGATCCCTTGACCGTACGGTCGGCGGTGACGACGACCTTGTTGGTGGCGGGGTTCACGGCCCAGGACGTACCCGGGATGGTCGCGTCCTGCTTCAGGGTCGTCCGTGCGCCCTTCAGGTCGGCCAGGGAGTTCTGGACGACTCTGGCCTTCGCGCCGGCGGCCTCGGCCGTCTTCGCGGCGCCCTCGTCGAGGACGTTGACGACGAGCTGCTTGGCCTTGGCGTCGTAGTAGCTGCCCGCCGAGTCCGCACCCAGGTCCTTCGTCAGGGACGAGGCGAGAGTTCCGGCCTTGGCGATCGAGAGCTGCTGCACGGCCACGTCGGGTACGTCGGTGCTGGCGTTCGCAGTCTGGAAGGTGATGCCGGCGGCGGCCAGGGCGAAGATTCCCGCTCCGACCACTGCGGCGCGCCGCTTGGGTATGCGTCGGTGCTTCAACTCACGTCCTCCTGTGGGGGGTTGGGATGCCGGTTCGAGTGGGGCCGGACCGGATCCGTGAGGCTGACTGGCCCACTATCCCGACCGTCACAGCGAACACACAAGGTCGACTTCCGGACGCACGTTCGTCAACCGTCGTACGCCCTCTCCCGCTTGAGTGCGCCCCCGCGCCGCACGTCGATCCCCACTGCAAACACACCGCGCGTTCTTGGATGGGCGGAGGGTGAGGTCTAGTCCTGTCCGGATTTCGCCCCTGCTTGGCCGCCGTTCCCCGCGGGTTCGGGGGCACTTGCCCCGGGCTCGGGGGCGCTCGCCGCGCCCTTCTCCTCGAACGCGGGCTCGGGCGCCGGTGCCTCGGTCAGCCCCGGCAGCGTCCCCTCGGCGAGTTGCGTGACGGCCGAGCGCGCCGCGTGCTCCGCGTCTCCGGGCGTGGCCCGCTCCAGGAAGCGCAGCAGCTCGACCGGGAAGGGCAGCACCAGCGTGGAGTTCTTCTCCGCCGCGACCGCCACCACCGTCTGCAGCAGCCGGAGTTGGAGCGCGGCCGGCTGGTCGGACATCACCTCGGCGGCCTGGGCAAGCTTCTTCGAGGCCTGCAACTCGGCGTCGGCGTTGATGACACGAGCCCTGCGCTCACGGTCCGCCTCGGCCTGCCGGGCCATCGAGCGCTTCATCGTCTCCGGCAGCGACACGTCCTTGATCTCGACCCGGTCGATCTGCACACCCCAGCCCACGGCCGGGCTGTCGATCATCAACTCCAGCCCCTGGTTGAGCTTTTCGCGGTTGGAGAGCAGATCGTCGAGGTCGCTCTTGCCGATGATGGAGCGCAGCGAGGTCTGCGCCATCTGCGAGACGGCGAACCGGTAGTCCTCGACCTGCACCACGGCCTCGGCCGCGTCGACGACCTTGAAGTAGATGACGGCGTCCACCCGCACCGTCACGTTGTCCCGCGTGATGCCGTCCTGCGCGGGCACCGGCATCGTCACGATCTGCATGTTGACCTTACGGAGCCGGTCCACGAACGGCACGACCATCGTGAACCCCGGCCCGCGCACGGACTTGGTGAGCCGGCCGAGCCGGAACACCACCCCGCGCTCGTACTGTTTGACGACCCGCGCCGCGGACATCGCGTAGACCCCGCCGGCGCATACGACGGCCACTCCCGCCGTCACCAGTTCCTCGACCATCTCACGGTCCCCCAGGGTCCGAAGTGGGCGCAAAAGGCGTGTACTTCGACGGTAGCCCCGTAAGGGGCACATAGGGAGAGCCCCGCACACACAGGAAGAGCCCCCGCCGGGCCGAAATGGCCGACGGGGGCTCCCACTGCTGGCTGCGACTGCGGAACGTACGACGGGGTGGAGCGGTCGGATCAGTAGACGCTCACGCCGTACGCGCTGAGTGCCTCGGTCACCGGCTGGAAGAACGTGGTGCCGCCGGAGGAGCAGTTGCCGCTGCCGCCGGAGGTGAGGCCGTAGGCCTTGGTGCCGCCGTAGAGCGGGCCGCCGGAGTCGCCGGGCTCGGCGCAGACCGTGGTCTGGATGAGGCCGGAGACGATGTCGCCGCCGCCGTAGTTCACGGTGGCGTTGAGGGCGGTCACCTTGCCGCTGTGGATGCCGGTGGTCGAGCCGCGCCGGGTGACGGTCGTCCCCACGGACGGGGTCGCCGCGCTCGTGATGTCCTGGCTGCCGACGGTGCCGGCGTGCGCGACACCGCTCGCGTACTTGACGATGCCGTAGTCGTTGCCGGGGAAGCTGGACCCGGTGGTGCTGCCCACGGTCGAGGTGTGCGCGGAGTTGGACCACCAGGTTCCGGCGCCGTCGGTGCAGTGACCGGCGGTCAGGAAGTAGTAGGTCCCGGCGCTGTTGCGGACGTTGAAGCCGAGTGAGCAGCGCCAGCTGCTCGCGTAGATGGCGTCGCCGCCGGATATCAGCTTCTTGAAGGTGCCCGCCGTGCGCTCGACCTTGAGGGCGCCCGCGGTGTCGCCGGCCGCCTTCTCGATCTTGTTGATCTCGGCCTGCGAGACCGTGCTGTCGACGGTGACGACGACCTGTTTGGTCTTGGAGTCGACGGCCCAGGCGGTGCCCGCCACATCGGCGGACCGGACGGCGTCCCGGGTCTGGGTGAGTTCGGCGGCGCTGAACGTGTGCGACGCGTCGGACGCGTTGGCGGAGGGAATCGCGAAGGCTGCCACGGCGAGCAGACCGGAACCGACGGCGATCAGCCGGGTCGATCTGGTTCTGCCACTGCGGGGGGTGCTGCGCTTGATCCTCACTGCTCGTTCCTCCAGGGAACTCGGGGGCCCTCGTGGGGATGGGGCCCGTGAGGCGCAGTCAGGAACCGACGGCTGTCCGGATTCCGGACCCGCCGTGCTCCTGACAATCGCTGACGGGAGTATTCGCCCGCTCAACCGCCGTGCACAAGAGCGCCTTTTGGACTTCCGCCAGATCTCCGCAATACGCCCCCGCCCCGCTGGAGGAGGTGCGGGGCGGGGGCGTTCCGGGTCAACGGGACAGCGCCGACACCCGCCGCGGCCGCGTGCGCACCCCGATCACCTGGTCCATCAGCGCGCCGAGCACATCGCGTACGGACGCCCGGGTCCGGGCGTCGCACTCGATCACCGGAACGTCGTCACCGAGCCCCAAAGCCTCGCGGATCTCGGCCAGTTCGAACCGCTCGGCGCCCTCGAACCGGTTCACGGCGAGCACGAACGGCGCCCCTTGCGCCTCGAAGTAGTCGAGCGCGGGGAAGCAGTCCTCGATCCGCCGGGTGTCGACGAGCACGACGGTCCCGAGCGCGCCCTCCACCAGGTCGTCCCAGAGGAACGAGAACCGGTCCTGCCCCGGCGTACCGAACAGATACAGCGCGAGAGTCGGATCGAGTGTGATGCGCCCGAAGTCGAGAGCGACGGTCGTGGTGGTCTTGTCCTCGACCCCCTCGAGCGAGTCGACGCCCACGGAGACCTGCGTGATGGAGGCCTCGGTGTCCAGCGGTTCGATCTCCGAGACCGCCCCGATGAACGTGGTCTTGCCGACGCCGAGCCCACCGCTGACCACGATCTTCACGGCCAGCGGGGCGATGCGTTCAGAGCGCCCTGACATGGTCCCTGATCCTTTCGAGGGTGTGGAGCGGCAGCTCCGCGGGTTGCGAACACGACAGGCGGCCGCCGACGACGAGGTCGGCCACGAGCACCTTGGCGACTCCGAGCGGAACCCCCACCGCCTCCGCGATGTGCGCGACGGTGGTGGGTTCCTGACACAGCGTCACGATGCGCTGGTGCTCGAACGCGAGCGGCGCGGCCCCCTCCGCCGCGTCGAGCGCGACCACGAGGGTCTCCATGCGCAGATCGGCCTGCGCGGGCAGGGAGCGTCCACCGGTGATGATGAAGGGGCGGACGAACTGCCCCTCGTCCGGCACGTGCGACGGTTCGCTCATCGCGGCAGCGTCTCCCGCAGGTCGGCGATGAGCGTCGGCGTGAGGAGGTCTCCCGCCCGTTCGGCGAGGACGGCCATCTCGTAGCCCACGAGCCCGAGTTCACCGCTGCTGTCGGCGAGCACACCGAGGCAGCTGCCGTCGCGGATCGCCGAGACGAGCAGGAAGCCGCGCCCCATCTCGATCATGATGAGTTTCACGCCGTCGAAGCTGTACCGCTTCGAGGCGCTGCGGGCGAGGCTCGAGAGCCCCGACACGATGGCGGCGAGCCGGTCCGCCTCGGTGCGGTCGAGCCCGTCCGACACCGCGATGAGCAGCCCGTCGGAGGAGACGGCGACGGCGTCGCGCACACCGTCGGTGGAGCGGACGAAGTTGGCGAGCAGCCAGTTGAAGGTCTGCGAGTCGCCCCGCATGTCGACGGTGGTCACTTGGTGTCGTCCTGCCCTTCGGCGCCGTCCCCGGCCTCGGTGTTCTCCTGCTTGCCCCGCGTGGCGGCGCGCTCCTTCTCTACGCTGATGGAGCCGCGCATATGGGCGCTGCGCAGACCCGACAGCATCCCGGACACGCCTTCGGGGGTGCGCTCGGCGGCGGGTCCTTCGGGCGCGGGCGACGGTGGCGGTGCCGTCTCGTGCACGGCCTTGGAGATCGCGCTGCGCTGCGGCCGTTTGACCAGTCCGTTGCGGGTGCGGGAGGCGGAGGACGCCGAACCGGCGGGTTTCGTACGGGACTTGGACTCGGCGCCCGCGGCGACCGGCGTCCGCGCTTCCTTGCGCGGGGCGGGCAGCTTGGCGGGCTGCACGGCCGGCTCCTGGGGCTTGCCGTCCTTCTCCGCAACCTGGGCGGGCTCGGCGGTCTCCCCCTTCCCGACCTTGGGCCCGGCGTCCGTGAGCAGCCCCGCGGGCACCAGCACCCGGGCCACCACACCGGCGGCGGGTGCCTCGCCGAGCCGCACCTCGATACCGCACTTGCGGGCGAGCGCGCCGACCACGAAGTGGCCGAGGAAGCGGGTGGGTTCGGCCATGAAGCTGGCGTTCCCCGAGAGTCGTACGTTGGCCTCGGCGAGGGCCCGGGTATCCATGCCGAGCCCGTGGTCGACGATGGCGACGAGATAGCCCTCGCTGGTGCGCCGCCCCTCGATCTCGACGTCGGAGTCCGGCGGCGAGAAGCTGAGCGCGTTCTCCACCAACTCGGCCAGCAGGTGCGAGAGTTCGGCGACGACCGAGCCGGAGATGTGGGCGGGCTCGACGCGCCGCAGCGTGACCCGCCGGTACTCCTCGACCTCGGACAGCGAGGCCCGCAGCACATCCGTGACGGACAGCGGCGTCGACCAGGTGCGCGGGCTCGACTCACCCGCGAGGACGAGCAGCGATTCGGCGTTGCGGCGCATGCGGGTGGCCAGGTGGTCGAGTTCGAAGAGGTTGGCGAGGGTGTCGGGGTCGGCGTCCTCGTGCTCCAGCTTGTTGATGAAGCTGATCTGACGGCGCACCAGGTTCTGGTTCCGCCGCCCGAGGCTGACCAGCGAGTCGGTGGCGTTCCTGCGCAGCACGGCCTGCTCGGTGGCGAGGTCGAAGGCGGCGCTCTGCACCCGGTCGAAGGCGTCGGCGACCTCCCGGACCTCGGCGCCCGCGCGGGCGTCCAGGGCGAGCGGCGCGGGCGGTTCGGGCGAGGCGTCACCGGCCGTCTGCACGGCGGCGACGGCCCGCGGCAGCCGCGCCCCTGCCACCTCACGCGCCTCCCGGGCCAGCCCGGTGAGCGGCGCGGACACGGAGCGTACGCAGTCGTGGGCGAGCGCGCCGAGGGCGGCGATGACGGCGAGCGCGAGGAGCACGAACAGCAGCAGGTCGCGCTGGGCCGAACTCTCCAGCTGCGCGGCCCTGTTCTCGACGTCGTCCCCGATGGAGACCTGCACGTCCCGCAGCCCGTTGATGGTCGACGTCATCGAGTCCCACCAGGCCATGGGCGGTACGTCGCGGGCACTGAGCCGGCCCGCGCCGTGCACGGCGGTCGACTCGTAGCCGAGGGCCCGCTCGGCGTCGGGCGTGGCGAGCGCCGCGTCCAGGCGGCGTTCCTGCGCGTCCGTCGCGGTGCGCGGGAACGTGTCGAGCGCGGCGAGCCGGCCGGAGCGGATCTCCATGAAGGCGCTGTAGTCGTCGCCGCGGAAGTGCCCGCCGGCCCGGACCGAGCCGAGCACGATGGCCCGCTCCTGCCCCATGAACTCCTTCGCGGAGCCCAGGGTCTGGAGTGACTGGTAGGAGTCGCGCAGGGGCCCGTCGGCCACGTCGTCGAGGGCCCGGCCGAGTCCCGCGAGTTCGGCGATGGTGTGCGTGAAGTAGTCGAAGGTGGGTTTCACCTGCCCGGAGCCGTCGTCCGCGCTCTTGCGGATCCCGGCGAGCGAGTCGAGCCGCCCGAGCGCGTCGGACGCGGCCGCGGAGGTGCCCCGCTCGTCGAGCGCGTCCTGAAGGGCGACGCGCGCGGTGTCGGTCGACTTGCGCTGGGCGGGCAGCTTCGCGCTGAACTGCCGTACCCCGCCGACGTATCCGGTGGTGAGGCCGCGCTCCTTCTGCAGCTCGTGGACGAGCCCCTGGAGGGTGACCTCCAGGCGGGCGTCGGCGGCGGTCGCCGCGGCGTTGCGGTAGCCGGAGATCTGCTCGGCCGCGAAGAAGCCGAGCAGGGCGAGGAGCACGGCCGTGGCCAGGGTGAGGATGCGCAGGAGTCGAGTGCGGATGGTTCTGGGTCGGGAGGAAGCGGTGACGGATGCCGTCACCGACGAGACGAGGTCCACTGAAATGCCTTATGGAGAGGGCGAGTTGACGGTGCGGAAACGGTGCTTCCGCGTCGGGCCAACGAGCCCTCACCGGCCCCGGTCACCTCATCAGGTGGTTGTTTTACACCACCGAAACATCCTTTCCGAAGGCGTGCAGGTGACCCCGCATCACCCGTTCGGTCCACTGCGGGCCCGTATACAGGGCCAGCGCCTCACACCCCGCAGTCACAGCACGAGCAGCAATCACAGCAGTCGCAGCAGTCGGGTCCGTCGCAGTTGCGGCAGCAGCCCTCGCGCTTCTTCCGGGACCAGGCCCCCTCGTACTCCTCGGCGCAGCACGCCTTGCAGGTGCAGCACAGCCCGATCGCGACGGCGCACCCGGCGAGCAGCCCCCGCTTCCCCGGCTTCGGCGACTTCCCGAACGGATCGCCGCCGGAGCCGCCGGGACCGCCGGGCCCACCCGGCCCGCCGGGGTCACCGGGGACACCGCCGCCGTGAGGATCGCCACCGTAGGGATTGCCGCCGCCGTACGGATGGTGGGATCCGTGCGGCCCCGAGCTCCCGGGCCCGTACGGCGTCCGCGGCGCGGAGCCGTCGCCGTGCCGCGGCGTCGACGCCGCCCCGGAGTGCGCGTGGGCGGTGGCGCAGCCCCCGGTCCCGAACGCCCGGTCCACCGAGCGCCCCAGCTCGTGCGCGAGCAGCAGATGCGCCAGCTCGCCGTCCACGAAGTCGACGTCGCGGAGCGCGAGCCGGATGCCGTGCAGGGCGTCGTCGGCGAGCCGCCGCGCCTCTTCCAGCGGGGTCTCCGTGGCGGTCAGCGGGTTCCACGCGCCGGACGCGGCGTCGGCCTCCCGGTCCTCGACGGCGTCCAGCAGATGCGCGAGCCGCCCGAACAACCGGCCCACCTCGGTGAGCGGCTCGGCGTTCCCCGGCCGCCCGGCGAGCGTCGCGGTGTGCGCGAAGGCGGCGGCGGTCGCGGTCTCGGTCGGCTCGGTCACGGCGAGCACGGGGGTGCCTGGTCCCGCGAGCGCCTCGACGCCGGCCTGCCGCTCGACGGCCTCGGCCAGGACCGCCGTATCGAACCCGACGTCAGATCCCGTGCGGGCCCCGGCCCTTGCCCAGCTCGCGGCGACCCTCCGCGCGGCGGCGGCCACGGGCCCGCGCGCGAACAGCCCGTCCCGGTCGTCGACGTGGTCGCGCACCTTCGCAGAGGCGAGGGCCAGGGAGACGGCTGCGGCGAGCCGCGCGCCCTCGCCCTGCGCGACGGACGCGCCGCGCATGCCCCTGAGCGGACAGGGCCCGGCCTGCCGCCGCCCACCACCGGCCGCGCCGGACCGCTCGCTCTGAGCCTCCGTCAGAACAGAGACGAGCAAACCGTCGTAGTTGGTGACGACACGCGCGAACTGCCCGTGGTCACCGCGCAGTGCCAGACAGAGCCCGCAGAGGTGGGCCATCCACTGGGCGCCGAGGCTCTCACCGAGCCGATGAGAGCAGGGCCGAACCATGCCGAACAAGAAGACTCCCCCGTACGCCGAGTGACGGCCCGTCAACTCGGCCGCGCGACGACGGCATCGTATCGAGCCCTTGCGCGGCACCTTCGTTCACCCGTACGCACCCGATGTCACCCATACGCCGTGAAGAATCATATTTCACTCACCATCAGCAGCCGTATCCCGTACAACCCTTGGGAACTGGGGGACAACGTCACGCAGACTGTGCACCAGTACCGTCACGAAACCCCCGCGCGGCGACTATCCCCTTGGCGTCGCATCTGCATCATGGACGAACATTGGGGATGCACGACATGCGGAGTGCGGAACGCAGAGGAACCGCTTGAGAGGAGGCGTCCATGGGATCGGTGCGCAAGGCGAGTGCCTGGCTTGGCCTCGTCGACGACAACGATGAAGAGCGTTACTACGACGACGACTACGACGAGGGGCCCGAGCCCGCCGCCGCCGGCGACGCGGCCTGGGTCACGGACCCGCGCGTGAAGGTCGCCTCCGAGGAGGCCCAGGAGAAGGGCCGCCGGATCGGCACGGTGACCCCCGACAGCTTCCGGGACGCGCGCAGGATCGGCGAGATGTTCCGGGACGGCGTTCCGGTGATCATGAACCTCACGTCGATGGAGGCGGGCGACGCCAAGCGCGTGGTGGACTTCGCGGCGGGCCTGATCTTCGGGCTCCGGGGTTCGATCGACCGGGTCGCCACGCGGGTGTTCCTGCTGAGTCCCGCGGACACGCAGATCGTCTCGGGCCGTGACGCCAAGGAACCGACGGACGGTTTCTTCAATCAGAGCTGAGCGGTTCGGGGGCCTCCCCCGGACCGCACGTCACGCGGCCGAGGACGCCGAAGACTCCGCCGGTGACGAAGCCCGCCGCGGCGCCGCCACGTCCGCGTCGTCCGCCGCGGGGGCCTCGCACTCCATCCGCCGGGGCAGCCGCAGCGCGGCGAGTGCCCCGAGGAACAGCAGCACCCCGCTGACGATCAGCGTGACGTGCAGACCGTGCACGAACGCGGCGCGCGCGGCCTCCCGCAGCGCGTCCCCCGCCGTGCGCCCGAGCCGCGCCGCGATCTGGTACGCCTCCCCCAGAGAGTGCCCGGCGGCCGTCGACGTGCCGTCCGAGACCCCCGGCACATTGCCGAGTCCGGGCGCGTACGCCGCGTTCATCACGGAGCCGAGCAGCGCGATGCCCATGCCGGCGCCCAGCTGGTACGAGGTCTCGCCGATCGCGGCCGCGCCTCCGGCATCGTCCGCGGGCGCTTCCGTGAGCATCGACTCGTAGGCCCCGAACAGCGTGCTCTGGAAGCCGAAACCGAGCAGGACGAAACCGAAGCCGAGCAGCCACGGCTTGTCCTGCTGGCCCATCGCGCAGAGCATCAGCACGGCGCAGGCGGTCAGCGCGAAGCCGGACGACACCATGGCGCGCGGGCCGAAGCGGCGCAGGAGCGCCGATCCCAGGACGCCCGCGGTCATCGCGGCGAAGGTCAGCGGCAGCATCCGCAGGCCGGTCTCGAGCGGGCTGAGGTCGAGCACCAGCTGGAGGTACTGGACCGCGATCAGTTCGAGGCCGACGAGGGCGAGCATCGCGATGACGATGCAGCCGACGGACGTGGAGAACGCGACCCGCGAGAACAGCTTCATGTCGATGAGCGGGTGCTCGCGGCGGCGCTGGCGGCGCACGAAGAGGAAGAGCAGCACGACGCCGGCGACGAATGGCAGCACGGCCTCGGCGTCGAGCAGATCGCGCTTGGTGCCCAGCTCCTTGATGCCGTAGACGACACCGAGCACGCCGAGCGCGGCGAGCAGCGCGCCGAACAGGTCCCACGGACCGTCGCTGCGCCCCTTGGACTCGGGCACGAGGACCCGGCACAGCGGCAGCATGATCAACATCAGCGGGATGTTGATCAGGAAGACGGAGCCCCACCAGAAGTGCTCGACGAGGAAGCCGCCGAGTACGGGTCCGGTGGCGGCGCCGACCGCGGCGACCGCGGTCCACACGCCGATCGCGACGGCCCGCTCGTGCCGGTCGGGGAAGACGTCACGCAGGATCGAGAGCGTCGCGGGCATGATCATCGCGCCGCCGATGCCGAGGATCGCGCGGGCCACGATGAGCACCTGCGCGGTGTCGGAGAACACGGCGAGCGCGGAGGCCGCGCCGAACAGGGCGTAGCCGAGCAGCAGAATCTTCCGGCGGCCCACTCTGTCGCCCAGCGTGCCGAACAGGATCAGCAGCGAGGCGCACACCAACGGATACGCGTCGCCGATCCACAGCAGCTCGACGGACGTGGGCTTGAGGTCCTCGGTGACCGCGGGCAGCGCGACGTAGAGGATGGTCGAGTCGAGGGCGACCAGGAGGAGGCTCGTACACAGGACGACGAGGACGACCCAGCGGTGGGGGCGGGTGCCCATGGCGGCCAGGCGTCCGAGCGCGCGCCCGGAGGCCGTGTTCGTCCCGGACATGTACGTACCTCCCAGTGGTCCTCGCGTTCGGCGGATCCCAGAACTGGGGACGTCCTCGGTCTTCGGCTCGGAAGGAGCGGCCTCCCGGCCCCGCGGCGACATGGCGAGTAAGCCGTCAGCGTACGCGAGTTCTCGCCAATGACACGTGGCGGACCTCTCATGGCATCCGCACGCGGGTGTGGCGTGCACCACTTGAGGGAAAGGGGCCTGCTGGTGGGGCTGATGGGGCGGACGCCGATAATCGGGGCCGTGACGGACGTGGACCAACGACATCGACCCTCGCCGCGGCACGCCGCGCCCGCCCTGCTCGGATACGCCGCGGTGCGGGCGCTCGGCCTGCTGGTGCTCTGGGTGTGGAGCGCGGCGACGGGCAAGAGCGCGCACACGCTGCTCACGGCCCGCTGGGACTCGCTCTGGTACACGCGGATCGCCGAGCACGGCTACGGCTGGTCGGTGACGCTGCCCGACGGCACCGTGCACTCGAACCTCGCGTTCTTCCCACTGCTTCCGTGGCTCGAACGTGCCGTCTCGGCGATCAGCCCTCTCTCGTACGCGGACGCGGGCCTCGTGGTGAGCCTGCTCGCCTCGCTCGCGGCGGCGTGGGGGATCTTCGCCGTCGGGGATCTGCTGCACGGGCGGGCCGCCGGGGTCTGGCTCGCCGTGCTGTGGGGTGCGCTGCCCGTCGGGATCGTGGCGTCGATGGCGTACAGCGAGGCGCTGTTCACGGCGCTCGCGGCGTGGGGTCTGTACGCGGTGCTGCGCCGGCACTGGGTGTACGCGGGGGCGCTCGCGGCGCTCGCGGGCCTGACCCGGCCGATCGGGGCGGCCGTCGTGGTCGCGGTGTGGGTGGCGGCGGCGCTGTGGATCGCGCGGGAGCGGCGGGCGTCGTGGCGGCTCGTGCTCGGGGTGCTGCTCGCCCCGGCGGGCGCCGCGGCGTACGTGCTGTGGGTCGGGCAGCGGACCGGTGGCGGGCTCTTCGGCTATCTCGACGTGCAGGCGCAGTGGGGCAACGGCTTCGACGGGGGCGCGGCCTTCGCCGGGTTCGTCGCCGATCAGTTCACGTCACCGCTGGGCGCGCTCGCCGGGGTGGGCCTGATCGTCGGGGTCGCGCTGGTGATCTGGCTGTATGTCGCCGGTGTGCGGCAGCACCAGCCGGTGCCGGTGCTCGTCTACACCGGCATCGTGGTCGTGCTCGCGCTGTGCGCCTCGGGGTACTTCGGCTCGAAGCCGCGGCTGCTGCTGCCGGCGTTCCCGCTGCTGCTGCCGCTCGCGGTGGCGCTCGCCCGGTGGCGTACGGCCAGGTCGGCATGGGTGGTCGGCGGTCTCGCAGTGTTGTCGGCGGTCTACGGAGCGTTCTGGTTGAACGGGTCGGGGCCGCCATGAACGGTGAGTGAACGGCCAATTCCGCACGGGTATCAGGTGAACGCATTCATAAGCGTCATATAATGAGCCCCGGAAACGATCTTTGAATTCGGGAATCTTTCCTTCCGGGTAGCCGAAATCGTGGGAATAATCGGCCATCTGAGATCAATCCCACATCACATCGTCATCACAAAGCCCCTGATTCGCGTCGGTCCACCTGTCGGCCGCTGTAGCGTCGATTGGGTGCGTACCGAACGAAACGTGACCCGCCGTGTGGAGCGGGTCTTCGCCAGGCTCGATCGCGAGCCCGAACGACCGGCTCAAGTGGACATGCCCCACATGAGCCGGCACCGGGTCGTGCTCTTCGGGCTGACCCTGTCCTTCTACCTCACGATCGTGGTGGCGGTGCTCACCACGTCGTGGCTCGTCGCGGTCGACTGGCAGGTCATGTTCTTCCGGCCGTACCAGCAGTGGCCCGACATCCACGCCTTCCTCGACTACTGGGTCGTCCTCGGCCAGCGCGGTCCGACGGCCGTGATGGTGACGGCCTGGCTGGGCTGGCGGTCCTGGCGGCAGCACACGCTGCGGCCGCTGCTGATGTTCGGCACGGCGCTGCTGCTGCTGAACGTGACGGTGGGCGCCGCCAAGTACGGCATGGGCCGCGCGGGCCCGCACTACGCCACCACCATCGGGGCGAGCGAGATGTGGCAGGGCGGCGACATATTTCCCTCGGGCCACACCGCGAACGCGGTGGTGACCTGGGGCATCCTCGCCTACCTCGCCTCCACCCCGCGGGCCAGGCGCTGGCTGTCCGCGGTCTCCGCGGTGATCTCCCTGAGCGTCGGCCTGACCACGGTCTATCTCGGTACGCACTGGCTGAGCGATGTACTGCTCGGCTGGGCCGCGGGCCTGCTGATCCTGCTCGCACTGCCCTGGTGCGAGCCGCTGGTGGCCCGCGCCGAGGCGTGGATCCTCTCGTGGCGCGACCGCCTGCTCAGCCGCCGCCCCGGCGCCCGGCTGCCACAACCGGAGTCCGATCCCGTCCCGGCCCCCGCGATGACCCCGGCCCGCGCGCGCGAGCCCGTCGGCGCCACCAGATCGAACCGTCAGCTGCTTCCGCAGGGGCCGCACACCCCACGCGGGGAGCGCACGCCGATCACCCCGGCGGGCAGCCGCCGGCCGGCCACGGAGAGAGTCACGCGCGCGACGCCGTCGACGAGAACGGTGTCCTGAGCGCGCCCACCAGACGGCGGGGCCCGGTACGCACAGCCAAGCCCCGCACCGCGAAGGCCCCCGAACCTCATTCAGGTTCGGGGGCCTTCGCACGTTCCGGGGGCTGTCGGCTCGGCGCCTCAGCCCTTCCAGCAGCGCGTCACCTTGCCCTCGGTGACCTCGAAGTTGAGCCGCCCTGCCAGGTACTCCATGGTGATGATCGCGCCCGGCGGCAGCTGCCTGACGGTGGACCAGCCACGCGCGCCCGCCCGCGACTCGGCGCTGTGCGCGTCGAGCCCGACATACGCGTCCGGATTGTCCTGTGGTTCCGCCGGCGGGGTGGGGATGGGTGCCATGCGGCCACGGTAGGCCGCGGGTCACGCTTTTGTCACAAGATCACGACAGTTGTTTTTAAGATTCCCTCACACGATCGGGCACTCTCCGGCTCTTACTCGCTTCTTACTTTCCGCATTCCCCAGGGTGCCGCGCCGGAATTCCGTGCGGCCACGCGAGCCCTTTACCCAATTCCCCGCGCATTCCGAATCCAACGGCCGCGCGGGCGAGTTGAGGCCGTCCGGGAATTGTCTGTCCATGCCAGAAACAGGGGTACGCCCTCTGTCGCCACGGGGGTGGACGCGCGCATCATGTCGTGAGTCCGCAGCAGGCCCGAGGCGCGCAGCCGAGCAGCGAGGGGGCAAGCGATGGGTACGACCGGGGTGCAGGCCGGGCCTGCGACGGCGGGGGCGCCGCGCGAGCGGCGGCCGGGGCGGATCGTCGTGGACTGGCTGACCACGACCGACCACAAGAAGATCGGCCACCTCTACCTGGTCACGTCGTTCGGCTTCTTCCTGATCGGCGGGGTCATGGCCCTGCTCATGCGGGCCGAACTCGCCCGCCCCGGACTGCAGGTGCTCTCCAACGAGGAGTACAACCAGCTGTTCACGATGCACGGCACGATCATGCTGCTGCTGTTCGCGACGCCGACCTTCGCGGGCTTCGCCAACGAGATCATGCCGCTGCAGATCGGCTCGCCCGACGTCGCGTTCCCGCGCCTCAACATGTTCTCGTACTGGCTGTTCCTCTTCGGCGGCCTGATCGTGCTCGGCTCGCTCGTGGTGCCGGGCGGGGCCGCGGACTTCGGCTGGTTCGCGTACGCGCCGCTGAACAGCCTGACCCGCTCCCCGGGCGTCGGCGCCGACATGTGGATCATGGGGCTCGCGCTCGCCGGGTTCGGCACGATCCTCGGCTCGGTGAACTTCCTGACCACGATCATCGGGATGCGGGCGCCCGGCATGACGATGTTCCGGATGCCGATCTTCACGTGGAACACGCTGTTCACGTCGATCCTGGTACTGCTCGCGTTCCCGGTGCTCGCGGCCGCGCTGCTCTGCCTGGAGGCGGACCGGCGGTTCGGCTCCGTGGTGTTCGAGGCCCAGTACGGGGGTGCGCTGCTGTGGCAGCACCTCTTCTGGTTCTTCGGGCATCCGGAGGTCTACATCATCGCGCTGCCGTTCTTCGGGATCATCAGCGAGATCCTGCCGGTCTTCAGCCGCAAGCCGATCTGGGGCTACACGATGCTGGTCGGCGCGACGATGGCGATCACGGGCCTGTCGGTGGTCGTGTGGGCGCACCACATGTTCACCACCGGCGGGGTGCTGCTGCCGTTCTTCTCCTTCATGACGTTCCTGATCGCCGTGCCGACCGGCGTGAAGTTCTTCAACTGGATCGGAACGATGCTGAAGGGCTCACTGTCCTTCGAGACGCCGATGCTCTGGTCGATCGGCTTCCTGGTCACGTTCCTCTTCGGCGGACTGACCGGCGTGATCCTGGCCTCGCCACCGATGGACTTCCACGTCTCGGACTCGTACTTCGTCGTCGCGCACTTCCACTACGTGGTGTTCGGCACGGTCGTCTTCGCGACCTTCGCCGGCTTCTACTTCTGGTGGCCGAAGCTGACGGGGAAGCTGCTCGACGAGCGGCTCGGCAAGATCCACTTCTGGACGCTGTTCATCGGCTTCCACACGACGTTCCTGGTCCAGCACTGGCTGGGCGCGGAGGGCATGCCGCGCCGGTACGCGGACTACCTGGCGGCGGACGGCTTCACGGCGCTCAACACCCTCTCGTCGATCGGCGCGTTCCTGCTCGGCCTCTCCACGCTGCCGTTCCTCTACAACGTCTGGCGGACGGCGAAGTACGGCGTGAAGGTCGAGGTCGACGACCCGTGGGGGTACGGCCGTTCGCTGGAGTGGGCGACGGCCTGCCCGCCGCCGCGCCACAACTTCGTCACGCTGCCGAGGATCCGCTCGGAGTCCCCGGCGTTCGACCTGCACCACCCGGAGTTCGCGGCCTTCGAGGACCGGCCGCTGGAGTCCGGTCACAAGGACTGAACTAGGCCCTGATCCAAACGACAGGCCCTAGCTCTGGACCGCGCTCACCTGCACCGAAAGGTCGTTGGCGCCCGTGTAGTAGGCCTCCGCGGTCAGTTCGCCGCGGCCCGCGACCGTCACTCGCGCCACCGGGTACGTGAAGATCGGCTTCTTGTCGGCGATGTCGTCGAGCAGCCGGGCGAGCCGCACCCGGGGGCCGTCGTCCCCCGCGGGCCGCAGCCACAGGTCCCAACGGCCCTCGCGCAGCTCGTCGTAGCCGATGCGGAGCGTGAACCGCGGTCCGTCCCAGTCCAGTTCGCCACGCAGTACGGGGCCGCGCACCGCGCGGGAGCGGATCTCGGCGTACGCCTTCGCCGTGAAGGCGGCGCCGTAGACCCGCCCGTGCACGGTCAGCTCGCCGTCGGCGATGAGCAGTTCACCGGACTCCGCGTGCGGCGCCCGCAGCCAGCTGCGCACGGTGAGGTTGCCGTTCTTGGTGACGTACGGGATGCGTACGGCGACATAGCCGCGCGAGCCGCTCGGCGCCCGGTCCACCAGGGAGCGCAGATCGTTGACCCCCGGCATGAGCCGCACCGGCTCGTCCCCCGCGACCTGCGCGTACGCGTCCCAGCGGCCCTCCTCGAGGGAGACGCTTATCGGCAGCGACGCGCGCAGCCGCCCCTCGCCCGTCGGCGTGAGCGGCAGCCGCACCGTGTGCCCCGAGGCCCGGTCGACGAGCACCAGGCTGGCCGGGTCGGGCGACCCGTGGTCGGTGACGTCGAAGGTGAGCCCGCCGGCGGAGTCGGCGATGCAGTCGGCTCGGGGCGGCATGCGGACGCTCCTGTCGCTGTCTTCGGGGCACGGCGGAGGCGGGGCCGTGGGGGCTGTCATGCGGGGTGTCCCTTCCGCTGCGGTCGTAGGGCGTCGCGCACCGCGTAGGCGCCGCCGAGGAGCGAGCCGCGGGCCCGGTGCAGCAGGCCGACGGAGCCGCCGCGCGCGGTGAGCGAGCCGAACAGGTCCTCGTAGCGCTCGGCGATCCGCGCGGGGTCGAAGCGCTCGGAACGGCTGAGGGCGCGGGCGCTCATCTCCTGGCGCAGCGCGTCGTTGTTGATGAGTTCGAGCAGGCCGCCGGAGATGGCCTCGACGCTGCCGACCTTGACGAGCCGGCCGTCGACGCCGTTCTCGATGATCTCGCCGGGGCCGTGCGGGCAGTCGGTGGCGACCACCGGCAGACCGCAGCGCATCGCCTCGACGATCGTCATGCCGAAGGACTCGAACCTCGACGTCACCGCGGCGAGGGAACCTTTCGCCCACTCCGGCTCTATGGGGTGGGCGGGCCCCATGAGGTACACGTGGTTGTAGAGGCCGAGCTCGTCGATGAGCGTGCGCAGCTTGTCCTTCTGCTTGCCGCCCCCGTAGATGCGCAGGCGCCAGTCGGGCCGCTCGGCGCGCACCTGGTCGAAGGCGCGCACCAGCAGGTCGTAGCGCTTCACGGGTGCGAGCCTGCCGGCCGCCACGACCCATTTGCCGCTGCCGTCGGCGGGCGCGATGCCGGGCTCCGGTACCGGGTTGGGCATCGCCTCTATGCGTACGCCGGGCAGCCGCAGCTGCTCGCGGTAGGCGTGGGCGTCGGCCTCCGTGGTCGTGGTCAGCGCGTCGAGGCGCGGATAGCTGCCGCGCAGTTCACGGCGGAGTTCAGTGGAGTGCGTGCCGAGGGTGAGGTGCTCCTGGCCGACGCGCAGCACTCCGCGCCTGGTGTCCCGGGCGAGGTGCACATTGAGCCCGGGCCGGGTGCCGACGACGACATCGGCGTCCAGGGAACCGAGGTGCTCGGCGATCCGCCGGTCGGTGAGCGCGCTGTACTGCTCGTAGCGCCCCTCGCTGCGCGGGAAGACCGTGGCGGAGCGCTGGAACTCCGGGTCGTCGCCCTCGTACCCGGCGGCGCCCTTGCGCAGGTCGACCAGGTGGCGCACCCGTACGCGCGGGTCAGGCGAGAACACCGGCTCGTCGCGGTGCCGGAAGACGGACACGACCTCCACGTCGTGGTGGTCGGCAAGCGCGCTGGCAAGGTTGTACGTGGTGCGGATCGTCCCTCCGATCCCGTACGCATTGTGAATCAGGAAAGAAATCTGCATGCGCCCTCGTATCTGTCTGAACAGTCCGCCTTCTCCGCCTACCGGGTAGTTAGACGGAGATGACCTGGCGAGGGTTGTTCCTCATCATCATGTTGTTCCTGAACGGATGCCTGATTGGTAGGCGTTTTCGGGAACCAACTCGCCACATCACGCATCAGTCGTCACTTCATGGCTGGTAGGAGAGCTGCGGGACATCAGAACAGGTGTGCGTCATGTCACCGTTCTGGGTGACCCAGCCTTCCGCGTCGGTCCAGCGCGCGACGGACAGGCACGTCTCTCGAGTTCTCGGCGGCTCCGCGAGCCTCTCGAACGTCACGGGAAGCAGCAGGCCATCGGCCGAGTACCGTGCGCGGCGCTCCATGAAACGGTCGACGCACGCGCGCGTGACCGCCCGGCAGGAGCGGGCGGCGTCCGTGAACCACATGGCGGCGGCCCAGCCCTCCAGTTGCCACTGCGAGTGCGTCTTCAGGTGCTTCGTGGCGGCGCGGAAGGCACGGACGGCGGGGTGCCCGGTGTCCTCGTAGTTGCGGCTCGCGCCGGTGGCCCACAGGGAGGCGCGGCAGTGCGGCGCGTCCTTGTAGGCGGACCGGACGGACGAGGTCCAGTTCTGTACGTTCGTGACCTTCGCGGTGACGCGGGCGCCGACCTGGTCCATGGCCTCGCAGAGCCGCGCGTTGCCGTGCGCGTCGACGGCGTCGAAGACGAGGTCGACCTTCGCGTCCTTCAGGTCGGCGGCCGCGGCCCGGAAGTTCGGCAGCGCGAAATCGAGCTGCTCGGTGATCACCTTGTAGCCCTCCGCCTTGAGGCCGCGCGTCACCAGACGGGCGTACGCGGCCGAGGCGGCCTGGTTGTAGGAGACGACGGCGGCGGTGCGGGCGCCGTGCTCGCGCTTGAAGTAGCGGTAGACCTCGGTGCCGCCGTACAGCTTCCCGTCCCAGCCCGGTTTCCCCTGACGCGGCGCGAGGCTGCCGTAGATCCCGTACAGATGCGGATACGTGTCGTAGGCCGCGCCGATCGGCTGGCCGCCGATGTCGGGCACGCGCGCGTGGGAGACGCGTTCCGCGCCCGCGTAGTCCAGCGATGTGGTGGCCACCAGGGCGACGACCTTCTGCTCGTCGACGAGCTTGTGCACGCAGGAGGTGTTGCCGACGCCGCTGCCGCCGTCGTCGCACAGATGCACCTCGACGCGGCGCCCCTGGATGCCGCCTTGGCGGTTCAGGTTCCGGAAGTACGCCTGTGCGCCGTCGCGGGTGTCGGTGAAGGTAGCGCCGCCGACGGGGCTGGTGGCGCTGGTGATGATGCCGACACGGAGGGGCGCGGTGGAGCGCGGCGCGGGCGCGGAGCGGTCCTCGAAGTCACTCTCCGGAAGCCGGGACCCGCAGGCCGCGACGGCCACCAGGACCAGACCCGTCAGGCTCCCGGCGAGTACCTCAGCAGCCCGGGCCCGGCGACGCATTGCCGCTCAACTGCACCAGCGCGCACAGGGTGTTCACGGACACCCTCCAGGTGCCGTCCTGCTCGACGGACGTCCCCTTGGCGTCGGGCAGCACGGTGGCGCCCTTGAGGGCGAGCGCGTACGTCACGTCCGCCTCGCTGCCCGAGGTGAAGGCGACCTTGGTGACGGTGGCCTCCACCTGACCGCCGCGCTTGTCGCCGCTGAAGCTCTTCAGGACGGGCCCCATCTTGGCGCCGTCCTCAAGGACAGCCTGCTTCTCCTTCGTCGACACCTTCGGGTCGAAGAACTTCTTCCAGTTGGCCTTGATCTCCTTCTCGGCGGCGGCCCGGTCCTCGGGCGCGCGGTCGCTCGGCCGCTGCGACGAGGGCTCCGCACTCGTCGGCTCCTTGCTCGTGGGCGCCTTCGAGCCCGGCGTCGGCGGGGCGCTGTCGTCACCGCCGCTGTCGTCGCCGCAGGCCGCCAGTGCGGGGCCGAGAACCAGGGACAGGGCGAGCGCGAGCGCCACTCCCGGTCGTGTGCGAGGTGTACGAGGTGTACGAGGTGTGCTCCCGAAAACCATCAGGCTCACCGCCGGGTGTCGGTCCGGGCGGGGCCGACAGGATCGAAGCAGTCGGCCAACTGTCCCCGGAGCTTTCCGAGTTGGACTCCAGAAGGCATAGTGCAAGCGATCGGCTGACAAGGCCAGACACACGCGCGCACCAGTGGGGGCCGGCGATGCGGACTGCCCGACTACGTTCTGTGCACCCCGCCCTGTGGGCGGGCCCCGCGGCGCTCGCGGTCGGAGCGGTGCTCTGCGTGGTCGGCTGGTACGGCATGTCGGGCGAACGCTTCGCCGAGCGCCAGCTCCCCTATCTGGCCTCCTGCACGGTGCCGGGCGCGGCCCTGATCATCGCGGGCGCGGTGCTCCTCACACACGGCAGGAGCACGCTCGCCGCGTCGCGCGTGGAGCGCCTCTACGAGCTGCCGGCCACGGCCGATCCGGCGCCCGGCACCCCGGATCCCGCACCCCCGCTCGCCTCCAGCGGCAGGCTTCTGATGGTGCCCGGCGGCACACTGTGGCACCGCGCCGACTGCCCGCTCGTCGAGGGCAAGCCGCAGGCCGTACCCGCGGACGCGGGCGCGATCACGGAGGCGGGCCTCGACCCGTGCCCCATCTGCGAACCGCCCACCGGGAGTTGAGGGGGCGGGGTGGTGTCGTCCCTCACGTACGACCTCACGCTCGCCGGTCTCTCGGTGGGAGCGGCGGCGGCACTCACCGGGATCGGCCTGATCGTCACCTACCGGGCGACGGGTGTCCTCAACTTCGCGCACGGCGCGATCGCGATGCTCTGCGCGTATCTGCTGCGGCAGCTGGTGGTCGTGTGGGACGTACCGCTGTGGGCGGCCGCGGCGCTGGTGCTCCTGGTGGTGGCGCCGGGGTTCGGACTCGCCCTGGAACGCTGGGTGTTCAGGCCCCTGACCCTGTCGGGCGGCGACGCCCCGGCGCGCACCCTGGTCGCCTCGATCGGCGTCTTCGTCCTCCTGGTCGGGGCGGCGGCGCTGCTGTGGGGCACGGGCGCGCAGGAGGACGCGCCGAGGCTGCTCCCCGGGGAGCCGTGGGGGCAGCTCGCGGTGGTCTGCGCGATCGGGGGCGCGGTGTGGGCGGTGACCCGCTGGACGCGGTTCGGCGGTGAGCTGCGGGCGGTCGTCGACAACCGGCGGTTGGCCGTGCTCGGCGGGATCGACGCGGACCGGGTCGCGGCGGCGGGCTGGGCGTTCGGCACGTTCACCGCGGGCCTGACGGGCGTACTCCTGGCCCCCTACGTACGCCTCGACCCGTACGGCCTGCCGTTGTTGGTGATGGAGGTCGTGGCGGTGGCGGTCGTGGCGGGGATGCGGCGGCTCGGGGTGGCGGTGGGGGCGGCGCTCGCGATCGGGGTCGCACAGAGCCAGTTGACGCGGCTGCATCCGCGCGGGTGGGCCGAGCCGCTCGTCCAGGCGGTGGGGGCGAATCTGTTCGTGGTGGCGCTGCTGGTCGCGGCGCTCGCGCTGCCGGGGGTGGGCGGGAAGGGGGCGCTGCCGACGGCGGTGACGCGTCCGGTGCGGGCCGCTCCGCGGGAGGCGTGGCTGGTGGTGGGGGTGCTGTTCCTGCTGCCGCTCGGGTTCGCGGGTTCGGACCTGCGGACGTCGATCCAGGTGCCGGCGCTGGCGTTGATCCTGCTGTCGTTGGTGGTGGTGACGGGGAGGGCGGGCCAACTCGCCCTCGGTCAGGGCGCATTCGCAGGCCTGGGTGCCCTGTTCGCGTCGCTACTCACCACGGGCAGCTTCCCTGGCCTCCCCCAACTCCCTGGACTGCCCGCCCTCTTCCTGGCCGTGGCGATGGTGGCACCCCTGGGGCTGCTGACCGCCGCGCCCGCGATCCGGCGGCACGGTCTCGCGCTGGCGTTGGCGACGTTCGCGGTGGGGGTCGGGGTGAGCCGGTTCGTGTTCGCGCAGCCGTACGCGGCGTCGGGCCTCACGCCGTCGCGGCCCGCGGGTTTCGCGGACGACCGGGTGTTCTACGTACTCGAACTAGCCCTGCTGGGCGGGGCGTTGGCGGTCGTGGCGGGTCTGCGGCGGGGGCGGACGGGCCGGGCGCTCGCGGCGGTCCGGGACCATGAGGCGGGGGCGTCGGCGGCGGGGGTCGGGGTGCCGGGCCTGAAGGTCGCGGTGTTCGTGGTGGGGGCGGGGCTCGCGGCGCTGGGGGGCGGGCTGCTGACGTTCGGCCTGGGCTCCTTCGACCCGTCGGCGTACGACCCGGTGCGGGGCCTGCTGTGGTTCGCGGCGGTGGTGGTCCTGGGCGCGGACAGCCCGTTCGGCGCGTTGGTGGGGGCGGGTCTGCTGGTGGGCCTGGACGCGGGGGCCCGGGGCGGAGTGGCGGCACTGGCGGTCGGCGCCCTCGCGGTCCTGCTGGTCCGCACCCTGGGCCATCCGCTCCGTCGCGCGGCACCGGGGGCCGCCTTGCCCACCCTGCCGCCCAAGGCGGCAGATTGCCCAAGTCGACGCGGCACACGAAGCCACGCATCTCAAGCCCCTGCGGCGCTTGAGCAGGCCTTTCAAACCCCGGCGGCAGGCAAGCCAAATCAAGCCCCTGCGGCGATTGAGCAGCGGGGTCCGGGGCGGAGCCCCGTGACGTCGGGACGGCCCACCGCAACAAGACGGCCCCCGGTACTCACCGCCACCCACCTCACCGTCACCTACGCCACCCGCCCCGTCCTCCAGGACATCAGCATTCGACTCCCCACCGGCAAGATAACCGCCGTCACAGGCCCCAACGGCGCCGGCAAGAGCACCCTCTTCCACTGCCTCGCCGGCACCGTCCGCCCCGACACGGGCCACGTCCACCTCGGACCGCACGACGTGACCCGCCTCCCGGCCCACGCACGCACGCGCCTCGGAATCGCCCGCACCTTCCAACAACTCGTCGTCTTCCCCTCGTTGACCGTGGCCGAGAACATTCGAATCGGCGCCGAGCAGGGCCACGTACGGGACCCGGCGGCCACGGAACGAATGACGCGGCTGTTCGGACTGCGGGCCGAGCAGGAAACGCCCGGCCTCCCCACAGGAACCTTGCGCCGCGTCGAACTGGCCCGCGCCCTGGCCGGCGCCCCGCACGTACTCCTGCTCGACGAACCGACCGCAGGCCTCGACCCCGCCGAGGTCACCGCCCTCGCACGCCTGCTGAAGGCACTCGCCGCCGACGGCACCGCCGTGCTCGTCGTCGAACACGATCTGGACCTCGTCGCCGAACTCGCGGACACCGTGCACGTGATGGCGGCGGGCCGCATCGTGAGCTCGGGCGCCCCAGCCTCCGTCCTCGACCGCACCCCTGAGCGCTCATGACGTCCGGACCCGGCAGCGGCGGTATCCAACTGCGCGACGCCCGCGTCCGCTACGGCCCCCTGGAAGCGCTCCACGGCGTCACCCTCGCCGCCCCCGCCCACGCGATCACGGTCCTGCTCGGGCCGAACGGATCCGGCCGCACCACCGCCCTGCGCGCCCTCGCCGGCACCGTACGGCTCACGGCCGGCTCCGTGGTGTGGGACGGAGCCGACGTCACCCGGCGCACCGCGCACGCCCGCGCCGCGGCAGGCCTGCGCTTCGTACCCGACCGACAGGCCGTCTTCGCCGACCTCACCGTCACCGAGAACCTCCGACTGGCCACGGGCACGGGCGACGTCACAGCGGCCCTCGACGCCTACCCCGAACTGCGCCCCCTCCTGGCCCGCCGCGCCGGCACCCTCTCCGGCGGTGAGCAGCGGATGCTCGCCGTCTCCCGCGCCCTGCTCGCCCCCGCCCGCGTCGTCCTCGTCGACGAGCCCACTCAGGGCATGGCCCCGCCGGTCGCCACCCGCACGTACGCCCTGCTGCGCGAACTCGACGCCTGCGTGGTCCTCGCCGAGCAGCGTCTGCCGTCCGGCCTGCGCGGGGTGCCCGGCGGGGCGCCCGTATTCGTGTACGAACTCGGGCGCGGCACGGTCGTGTTCCGGGGCGAGGCCGCCGAACTCCCGCCGACCACTCCGAACCCGCCGAACCCTCCGGCCCCTACGCCTTCCCCGGGTCGGGAATGACCAGCGTCATCCCCTCCTCGAGCCGGTCCGGGTGGTCCCCGATCACGTCACGGTTGGCCTTGTAGAGCGCCTGCGCGCCGCCCTCCACCTCGAAGCGCCGCGCGACGGACGCCAGCGTGTCGCCGCGCTGCACCACATGGACGCGGCCCTCAAGGCCGTACCGCTTGGAGCAGACCGGCCACGCCTCCCAGCCCTGGGTGCGCAACACCTCCTCCGCGACCTTGATCTGCTCGGCACGGGTCGCGAGGTCGGCGCGCGGCGCGTACTCGAGGCCGCCGTGCTCCTCCCAGGTGGACTGCTTGAACTGGAGGCCCCCGTAGAAGGAGTTGCCGGTGTTCTCGTCCCAGTCGTTGCCGCTCTCGCACTCCGCGAGGCAGGACCACGGCCACTCCGTCTTGGCGCAGTCGGACGGCTCGGCGGCATCCGCCCTTGCGGCGAGAGCCGGAAGCGCGGCCAGTGCGAGCAGCACGCCCAGCAGGGCCGCCGCCCACCGCCGCGGGCCGTGCGCCTTCGGGAACGTAGCGATCAGATCCATGGCGCGGACGCTAAGCAGCCGGCGCACGGCCGCCCGTCGTGCCGCGCCGCGCCCGCCGCGCGGCCCCACCCGGTCGGCGGACCGGGTGGGGCCGCGTGGCGCACACGCGATCAGCGCAGCCGCAGCCGCTGTCCCGGCATGATCAGGTCGGGGTCACCGCCGATCACCGCCCGGTTCGTGGCGTACAGGCGCTGCCAGGTGGCGCCGTGGGCCGCGGCGATGCGACCCAGGGTGTCGCCACCGCGGACGACGTAGCCGCCACTCCGGGCGGCGCCGCGGTTGGTGTGGCCTGAACCGCGCTGCTGTGGCGCGGCCTTGGGAGCCGGCTTCGGTGCGGCCTTGGGAGCCGCCTTGGGGGCCGACTGCACGCCGGGCGCGCTGCCGTACGCCCCGGCCCGTGCCGCACATGTGGGCCAGGCGCCCCAGCCCTGCGCGCGCTGCACCTTGGTCGCGACGGCGATCTGCTGGGACCTGGAGGCCCGGTCGGCGGTCGCCGCGTAGGCCCCGCCGCCGTACGCGCGCCAGGTGCCGGCCGAGAACTGGAGCCCTCCGTAGTAGCCGTTCCCGGTGTTGATCTGCCAGTTGCCGCCGCTCTCGCAGCGTGCGATGCGGTCCCAGACGCCACCGCCCGCCGCTGGGGCGGGCCCTGCGAGGGCGAGGAGACCGAGTGGGGCGGCGAGTGCCACCCCGGCGAGGACCGCTGTCGTGCGTGCCGTTGTCGTGCGAGCCGTACGAATCGGCGCGGACATGAGAATCCCTCTCGTGGACTGCTCGTTGCGGACGGCGGTGGAATCTATGCAGCCCACGACGGCCACGGCAACCAACGGCTTGTCCCGCCAGGCCAGTTCGCCGTTACCCGGGGTACCGGCGATTTCAAGCCAGCCGATACATACGACGATTTCAGTATTTGTCGACCTGTCGCCCTGGTGATCTGTGACCCACCTCACCGGTCCAACTTCCTTGGAAATCCCACAAGTTGGCGGGGAGTGACGGATTCCGGGCGGTCGTTCACGGTGTGCGCCGGATGAGACGATTCCGTTCCGATCCAGGCGTGACCGAGGACACAGATCGTCCGTTGTCCTTCATAAGCACTCGCCTGACCGTGACCGATCATCCCGATCGGCCCAACAGATCCCTGAGGAGTCCCCGTGCCTCGCTTGCTCGACGTCAGCAACGACGTACGCGCCGAGATCGGCGACGAAGAAGCCGACCGGCTGATGGCCGGTGACAACGCCCCCGGCAGCTACGACTGCACCTCCTGCCGCACCCCGGGCGACTCGCAGCAGCAGCCGACCAGCACCGTCCTGTTCGTCGGCGACGAGACCGCCGTGCTCGCCTTCGCCCATGCCACCTGCCTGCCCTCGCAGGTCGTCCAGGTCGCCGAGGACCAGCTGCAGGGCGCCGTGCAGTCCGTCGGCGGACAGGACGCCGCCGCGCAGCCGGACGGCAGCCCGGCCGCGCCCTCGCAGGCCGTGCTCGGCGTGACCAGCGGCCTCGTACTGATCGGCGACACGACGCACCCCGCCCTCGTCGTCGAGCCGACGGGCCCCATCGCCCGCCCCGGCACGACCACGGACGGGGACGACTTCCTGCCGCTCCTGATCGAGCAGGGCTTCATGCCTGCCACCACGCTGGACGGGGTCCCCTCGGTCCTCGGCGGCTGGTCGGTGCTGCTCGCCATGGGCCAGCTGCACGCGATCCTGCAGCCCGGCACCGGAGGCTCCGCCGCCCAGGTCGCCTGGTGGCAGGCGCACCAGCCGCTCCTGGTCACGGAACCCTGGCGGACCGCGGCGAACAAGACGCAGACGGTGCTTCTCTTCGCCGCCTCCGCCGGTTCGATCGGCCACCAGCCGCGCGAGGACCTGCTCCGCCAGGCCCTCGACAAGGCAGCGGCGAACGGACGGCTCGTGGCCGCCGCCATGCCGCTCGCCGGCACCTGAGCCACCCGGGCCACACCCCGTGGGCCCCCACGAATGCGCCGGTCACACCGCTGACAGCCCGCAACAGCGCAGGCCAAGGGCGCATCCGTCGGGGGCCCGGTTCGTTGGCACATACGTGCACCCATACGACCCGACCTCATCCCCCGCGCCCGGTTCCACCCCTTCGTCCCGACGGCACCAGCCGTATCAGAACCCGATCCCGTCGATGCGCCCCGCGGAGGACCAGCCGGGCGGCCACACCGGGGGTGGCCACGCGGGGGGCGGCCCCTCGGTGACCCCCATCTACGACGCCCTGTTCGCGGAGTGGCGCCGGTCCTTCCGTACGCTGCCCGGCGACCGCAGCGGCGAGGACGACCTGGGGTTCAGGGGCTTCGACCCACTGCACGGCCCGCGCCCGCACCATCCGCCGCGCTGGCAGCCGCACCCGCAGCAGCACACCACGGGACGGCACTTCCCGGCGCTGCCGCCGGGGCCGCGCCGGGAGTACTGACCTCCCCGCGCCCGCACAGCGAAACGCCGCCGAGTGGATGTCCCCACCGGCGGCGTTCGTCCGAACAGCGTTACCGCTACTTCTTCCTGCCGCGCTTCTCACGCACGCGTACGGAGATATGGATCGGCGTGCCCTCGAAGCCGAACTCCTCACGCAGGCGGCGCTCCACGAAGCGGCGGTAGCCGTGCTCGATGAAGCCGGAGGCGAAGAGCACGAACCGGGGCGGCTTGGAGGCGGCCTGCGTGCCGAACAGGATGCGGGGCTGCTTGCCGCCGCGGACCGGGTGCGGGTGGGAGGCGACGAGCTCACCGAGGAAGGCGTTGAGCCGGCCCGTCGGGATGCGCGTCTCCCAGCCCTCCAGGGCCGTCTCGATCGCGGGGACCAGCTTCTCCATGTGGCGGCCCGTATGCGCCGACACGTTCACCCGGGGCGCCCAGGCGACCTGGCCGAGCTCGGTCTCGATCTCGCGCTCCAGGTAGTAGCGACGCTCCTCGTCGAGGGTGTCCCACTTGTTGAACGCGAGGACGATCGCGCGGCCCGCCTCGACCGCCATCGTCACGATCCGCTGGTCCTGGATGGAGATCGACTCGGAGGCGTCGATCAGGATGACCGCGACCTCCGCCTTCTCCACGGCGGCGGCGGTGCGCAGCGAGGCGTAGTAGTCGGCGCCCTGCTGGAGGTGGACGCGCTTGCGGATGCCCGCCGTGTCGATGAACTTCCAGGTGACGCCGCCGAGTTCGATCAGCTCGTCGACCGGGTCGCGGGTGGTGCCCGCCAGCTCGTTGACGACGACGCGGTCCTCGTCGGCCACCTTGTTCAGGAGCGAGGACTTGCCGACGTTCGGGCGGCCGATCAGGGCGATCCGGCGCGGTCCGCCGAGCCCCGCACCGCCGAAGGTCTGCATCGGGGCCTCGGGGAGCGCCTCGATGACGGCGTCGAGCATGTCGCCGGTGCCGCGGCCGTGCAGCGAGGAGACCGGGTGCGGCTCGCCGATGCCGAGGGACCACAGGTACGAGGCGTCCGCCTCGCCGCTCGGGCCGTCGACCTTGTTGGCACAGAGCACGACGGGCTTGTTGGCCTTGCGCAGCAGGCGCACGACGGCCTCGTCGGTGTCGGTGACACCGACCTTGGCGTCGACGACGAAGACGACGGCGTCGGCGGCCTCGATCGCGTACTCGGCCTGCGCGGCCACGGACGCGTCGATGCCCAGGACGTCCTGCTCCCAGCCGCCGGTGTCGACGAGCTTGAAACGGCGGCCCGCCCACTCGGCCTCATAGGTGACGCGGTCCCGCGTGACGCCCGGCTTGTCCTCGACGACGGCCTCGCGGCGCCCGATGATGCGGTTCACCAGGGTCGACTTGCCGACATTCGGGCGGCCGACAACGGCGAGGACGGGCAGCGGACCGTGGCCCGCCGCGTCGAGCGCGCCGTCGACGTCCTCGAGGTCGAAGCCCTCCTCCGCGGCGAGCTCCATGAACTCCGCGTACTCAGCGTCGCCGAGCTCCCCGTGCTCGTGCTCCGGGGATCCCTCGGGCTGGATCTGGTCGTTCATGAAGTCCGTACCTCGTCGTTCATTCGTGGTGATCGGTGCGCCCGTCTCGTACAGAAAGCAGGTGCACTACTGAAAGTCTCTCTCAGCGCCCGGTCAGGCGCCTGGCGTTCTCCAGGTGGCTGCTGAGCCGCTCCTGGATGCGCACGGTGGCCTCGTCGAGGGCCTTGCGCGTACGCCGTCCGCTGCCGTCGCCCGCTTCGAAGGGGTCGCCGAAGACGACGTCGACCCGGCTCCTGAGCGGGGGCAGCCTCTTTATCAACCGTCCGGACCGCTCCGTGCTTCCCAGGACGGCGACCGGGACGATCGGCGCCCCGCTGCGCACCGCGAAGTACGCGAGTCCGGCCCGCAGCGACGCGAAGTCGCCCTCGCCCCGCGTGCCCTCGGGGAAGATACCGAGGACGCCGCCGTCCTTGAGCACGTCGAGCGCGCGGGTGATGGCCGTACGGTCGGCGGAGGTCCGGTCGACCTTCACCTGGCCGATCCCCTCCAGGAACGGGCCGAGCGGTCCGACGAACGCCTCCTGCTTGATCAGGAAGTGCGTCGGGCGCGGGGCGACGCCCATGACCATGGGGCCGTCGATGTTGTGGGAGTGGTTCACCGCGAGGACCACCGGACCGGCCGCCGGGACCCGCCAGGATCCCAGGACCCGCGGCTTCCACAGCCCGTACATGAGGCCGACGCCGATGCGCCGGCCTACTTCGGCGCCTCGCTCGGAGGGCGCTTGGGTCACTTGGAAGCTCGCTTCTCCTCGACCAGGGTGACCACGCACTCGATGACCTGCTGCAGCGTGAGGTCGCTCGTGTCGACCTCGACGGCGTCGCCGGCCTTGGCCAGCGGCGACGTCTTGCGGCTCGAGTCGGCCTTGTCGCGGGCGACGAGAGCCTCCTGCGTGGCCTTCACGTCGGAGCCCTTGAGCTCACCGGAGCGGCGGGCGGCGCGGGCCTCGGGCGAGGCGGTGAGGAAGATCTTCAGGTCGGCGTCGGGCAGCACGGTCGTCCCGATGTCACGGCCCTCGACGACGATGCCCTTCTCGGCGCCGAGCGCGATGGTGCGCTGCAGCTCGGTGATCCTGGCGCGCACCTCGGGGACGGCGCTGACGGCGCTGACCTTGGAGGTGACCTCGCCGGTGCGGATCGCGGCGGCGACGTCCGTGCCGTCCACCGTGATGGTGGGGGCGGCCGGGTCGGTGCCGGAGACGATGTCGGCCTTGCCGGCGACGGCGGCGATCGCGGACGGGTCGTCGAGCTCGATGCCGTTGTTCACCATCCACCAGGTGATCGCCCGGTACTGGGCGCCGGTGTCCAGGTAGCTCAGGCCGAGCTGGGCGGCGACGGCCTTGGAGGTGCTCGACTTGCCCGTGCCGGAGGGTCCGTCGATGGCGACGATCACTGCTGCGGCGGCGGTCGCGGCGGTTTCCATAGGTGACGGACACCTTTCTCAGTGCACGGGGGCATGGGTGCGGGGCGCGGAAGCGCCCCGCACAAGGTTACTGGCTCCGGAAGACCCCTTCTTACGTGCCTCCACCGGCGCCCCTGCCGACACTGCTACTGACGCATCGCCCAGCCGCGCTCGCGCAGCGCGGCGCCCAGCTTCGGCGCCTGCGCCGGCTGCACCATGAGCTGGACGAAACCGGCCTGCTGCCCGGTCGCGTGCTCGATCCGCACGTCCTCGATGTTGACGCCGGCGGCGCCCGCGTCGGAGAAGATCCGGGCCAGCTCGCCCGGCTGGTCGGAGATGAGGACGGCCACGATCTCGTACGCCGCCGGGGCCGCGCCGTGCTTGCCGGGGACCCGGGACCGGCCGACGTTGCCGCGCCGCAGCATCGTCTCGACGCCGTCCACGCCCTCGCGGCGCTTGGCGTCGTCGGAGGACTGAAGGTGGCGCAGGGCCTGCACCGTCTCCTCCAGATCGCCCGCCACTGCGGAGAGCAGATCGGCGACGGGGCCCGGGTTCGCGGAGAGGATGTCGATCCACATCCGCGGGTCCGAGGCCGCGATCCGCGTCACGTCGCGGATGCCCTGCCCGCACAGCCGTACGGCGGCCTCCTCGGCGTTCTCCAGGCGGGCCGCGACCATGCTGGAGACCAGGTGCGGCATGTGCGAGACGAGCGCGACGGCCCGGTCGTGGGCGTCGGCGTCCATGACGACCGGAACGGCGCGGCACAGGGCGACCAGTTCCAGGGCGAGGTTCAGGACCTCGGTGTCCGTGTCGCGGGTCGGGGTCAGGACCCACGGCCGTCCCTCGAAGAGGTCGGCGTCGGCCGCGAGCGGGCCGCTGCGCTCACGGCCCGACATCGGGTGCGTACCGATGTACGGGGCGAGGTCGAGGCCCAGCTCCTCCAGTTCGCGGCGCGGGCCGCCCTTGACGCTGGCGACGTCGATGTAGGCACGGGCGAGGCCGCGACGCATCGCGTCGGCGAGCGATGCGGCGACGTGCGCGGGCGGCACGGCGACGATGCACAGGTCGACGGGCCCCTCGGGCGCCTCGTCGGTGCCGGCGCCGAGCGCGGCGGCGGTGCGGGCCTGCCCGGGGTCGTGGTCGGCGAGGTGCACGGTGACGCCGCGCGAGGCGAGGGCCAGGGCGGCGGAGGTGCCGATCAGGCCGGTGCCGATGACGAGTGCGGTTCTCACTGGGCGATGTCCTTGCGGAGGGTGGCCGCCGCGCCGAGGTAGACGTGCGCGACCTCGGCCTTGGGCCGCTCGGTCTCGATGTGCGCGAGGATCCGGACGACGCGCGGCAGGGCGCCTGCGATGTCGAGTTCCTGCGCGCAGATCAGGGGCACGTCGACGATGCCGAGCTTGCGGGCGGCGGCCGCCGGGAAGTCGGAGTGCAGATCGGGGGTGGCCGTGAACCAGATGGAGATCAGGTCGTCGGCGGTCAGCTCGTTCCGCTCAAGGACGGCGGTGAGCAGCTCACTCACCTGCTCGTCCATGTGTCCGGCCTCGTCCCGTTCGAGTTGGACGGCGCCCCTGACCGCTCGTACCGCCACGTCACTGCCCCTTTGCTGGTCTTCCACGTACACGCGATTTGCTAGGAGCCCAGCGTAATCAAGGTGGGAGACGCGGGTGTGGGGGGCCCCGGGGGCCCGCCGGGCCCCCCCCCCCCCCCCCCCCCGGGGGGGGGGGGCGGGGGGGGGGGGGGGGGCCGCCGGGCCCCCGCCCGGGGGCCAGGGGCCC
>NZ_JBIWLG010000005.1:499729-533421 GCF_044766085.1 Streptomyces sp. NPDC102360
CCGGGTCACCTGCGGCAATTCAAGCCCCTGCGGCGCGTGTGCCGCGGGGGATGGGGGCGAGCCCCCCGCGTTTGTGCCCCCGCGGCGCCCGGGCGGGGGGGGGGGGGGGGGCCGCCCCCCCCCCCCCCCCCCCCCCCCCCCCCCCCCCCGCCACCGGGTCAGAGCTTCTGCTGCTTGATGAGGTCCTCCAGGGACCCGGACGAGGGCACCTGGCCCTCGGGGGTGAGCTTGTCGACGACCTGCGGCAGTTCCCGGGCCACCTGCGCGGCGGCCTCGTCGCGGCTGACGCCCGCCTCCGAGGCGACCTTGTCCAGGGTCTCGTCGGGCACGGCCTGCTTGACCCGCTCGGGGCTGAGCGCCTGGTTGTCGCCCGTGCCGACCCACGAGTCGAGCTGCCCCTTCTCGACAAGGCCCGACTTCATGATCATCTCAAGGACGCCGCCGAGCAGGCCGCCGAGATCGTTACCGGCCATGGTCACGCGCCTTTCGGGACATTCGCCTGCGAGGAAACCCGGACCACCTCAATGTCACCCGAACCACCCCCTGTCGCCACCCGGCCGGAGCTGCTTGCATGGAGGCGCAACCGCTGCCGCCTCGGGGGGAGGCCCGGTCATGAAGCGCTCGGGCCCGCTGTTCACTTTGCTCGCCGGACTGGCCCTCGGCCTGTTCATGCTGTCGCTCAACGCGACGACGGGCGAGGGCACTTCGTCGTACGGGGAGGCTCCCGCGGCGACGGTCACGCCGTCCGCCTCCGCGTCGCCCTCGAAGGCGCGCCCGTCGCCCTCGAAACCTTCGAAGGCGAGCCCGACGCGGTCGGCCCGTCCCAAGACGAGTTACGCGGGCCGCACCGACGACGACACGTCCGCGGTCTCCATATCCGTACGCGGCGACAAGGCGATCGCCTACTTCTGCGACGGCCGCTCCAAGGAGTCGTGGCTGAAGGGGAACGTCGAGGACAACGGCGCGATGAAGCTGTCCGGCAAGCACGGCGCGAAGCTGGACGGCAGGCTCGCCGGCGGTCAGGTGCGCGGCACCACGACCATCGACAAGCACCCCTACGGCTTCACGGCGAAGAAGGCCGTCAAGCCGTCCGGCCTGTACCGGGCGACCACCGAGGTGCGCGGCGCGAAGATCGACGGCGGCTGGATCGTGCTGCCCGACGGCCGCCAGGTGGGCATCGTGCGCCGTGACGACAAGCCGTCCGCCGCGCCGCGCATCGACCCGGATTCGGGGGCGGTAACGGTCGACGGCGACCGCCTGACGGCCCGCCCGGTCGTCCCCTGAGCAGCACACGCCGAGCCGTTCAGAGAGGGTTCCCATGACCGTCGACCCGAACGCCGCCACCCAGAGCTTCCCGAACCCCGACCACCGCCGCCCGTCCGCGGCCCGCTACCTGGCCCCCGCCCTCGTCGCGGCGGTGGTGGCCGTGGCGCTCGGCGCGTACGGCAAGGTGCACGACCCGGAGGGCACCGCGTTCAACATCGCCGGCTTCTCCAGCACGAGCGCGGTGAAGTCCTGGCTGGCGACGGCGGCCTTCGCCTTCGCGCTCGTCCAGATCGTCTCGGCGTTCATGGTCTACGGGAAGCTGCGCGGCCCGTCCTGGGCGCCCGCGCTGCACCGCTGGTCGGGCCGGATCGCGTTCCTGCTCGCGGTCCCGGTGGCGGTGCACTGCCTCTACGCGCTCGGCTATCAGACGTACTCGACGCGGGTCATGTGGCACTCGCTCCTGGGCTGCTTCTTCTTCGGGGCGTTCAGCGCCAAGATGCTGCTGCTGCGCACGGAGCGGCTGCCGGGCTGGCTGCTGCCGGTGGTGGGCGGTCTTGCGTTCGCGGTCCTGACGCTGCTGTGGTTGACGTCGGCACTGTGGTTCTTCCGGACGGTGGGAGTGACGACATGAGGCGCACCGCGTCCCGCAGGAGCGTCCTGGTCGCGGGCGCGGCGGCCCTGGCTGCGGGCTGCAGCAAGTACGGCGACGAGGACCAGAGCGGTGGCGGGGGCCAGGGTGGCGGGAGTGCGCAGACGTCCGCCACGTCCGAGCCCGCCGCCACGGGTTCGAAATCGACGGGCGGCGGCTCCCAGAAGCCGCCCGCGGCCGACGAGTTGACGAAGACCTCCGCCATCCCGGTCGGCGGCGGCAAGGTCTTCCCCGCCGAGAAGGTCGTGGTGACCCAGCCGGCCAAGGGCGACTTCAAGGCCTTCTCTGCGGTCTGCACGCATCAGGGCTGCACGGTCAAGGACGTCTCCGGCGGCACCATCAACTGCCCCTGCCACGGCTCGAAGTTCAAGGTCGCCGACGCCTCGGTGGCGGGCGGCCCGGCCCCCCGCCCCCTGGACACCCGGCAGATCAAGGTCACCGGAGACTCGATCACGCTGGCCTGACCCGCCGCGGTTACGGCGCGTCCCACCCCGCTCCGAACTCCAGCAGCTCGTCCCGGTGCTCGATGCGTTCGACCCACTCCTTCGGCCACGCGTCGGCGCCGAGGTGGGCGCCCGCGAAGGCCCCGGCCAGGGCCGCGATCGAGTCCGAGTCGCCGGAGGTGCAGGCGGCGCGGCGCAGGGCCGGGACCGGTTCGTCGACGAACATCAGGAAACACAGCAGGGCCGTGGCCAGGGCCTCCTCCGCGATCCAGCCGGCGCCCGTGGCGAGGCACGGGTCGGTCTCGGGGGACGGCTCGCGCAGCGCGTCCCGCAGCCGGTCGAGGACGCCGAGGCACTCGTCCCAGCCGTGCGCGATGAAGCTCTGCGGCGTCGCTTCCTCGCCACGCCGCCACAGGTCGCCGAGCCAGGCCTCGTGGTACGTCTCGCGGTTCTCGTAGGCATAGGAGCGGAGCATGCCGACCAGGCCCGTCGGCTCCGTGCCCTCGGCGAGGAGGCGTACGGCGTGCGCGGTGAGGTCGGCGGCGGCGAGGCCCGTGGGGTGGCCGTGGGTGAGCCCGGCCTGCAACTGGGCGCCGCCCGCCCGCTGTTCGTCGGTCAGGCCGGGGGCGAGTCCGAGCGGGGTGACGCGCATATTGGCCCCGCAGCCCTTGCTGTGCGGCTGGCTGGCCTCCTGCCAGGGCCGGCTCCCGGTCTCCAGGAGGGCGCACGCGCGCAGGCAGGTGTTGCCGGGCGCGCGGTTGTTGTCGGGCGAGCGGTACCAGTCGACGAACTCCTCGCGCAGCGGCCGCTCGAAGCGCTCCGGCGCGAGGGACGGTCCGCTCGTGCGCAGCGCCCGCGCGACGGTGAGCGCCATCTGTGTGTCGTCGGTGATGTACGCGACGGGGTGTCCCGGCAGCTCCATCTCCCGCCAGGGCCCGCACTTGGCGAGGATCGCCGGTACGTCGTTGAACTCGGTCGGAAAGCCGAGCGCGTCCCCGAGGGCGAGGCCGAGCAGCGATCCGGTGGCGGCGGTCTTCGTCATCGGCGGGTTCCTTCCGAGGGCTCGTGCGCGGGGCGCAGCAACGGTGGGTGCAAGGACGTGGCGTCGCCGGCCCGGTACAGCGCCGCGGGTTTGCCGCGCCCGCCGGTGAGCCGGGACGCGCCGGGGATCTGCTCGACGAAGCCGGGCGTCGCGAGCACCTTGCGCCGGAAGTTCGCCGGGTCGAGGTCGGTCCCCCACACCACCTCGTAGACCTGCCGCAGCTCGCCGAGCGTGAACTCGGGTGGGCAGAACGCGGTGGCCAGGCAGGTGTACTCCAGCTTCCCGCCGATCCGGATCTGGGCGTCGGCGAGGATCCGGTCGTGATCGAACGCGAGCGGGCCCTGCGTTCCGTACGGCAGCCAGGCGGCCCGCGCCGCGTCCCCGCCGCCGTGCGCCTGCGGGGCGTCCGGCACGAGCGCGGTGAACGCGACGGACACCACGCGCATCCGGGGATCACGCCCCGGTTCGCTGTACGTACGCAGCTGTTCGAGATGCAGCCCGGCGACGTCGGCGAGCCCGGTCTCCTCCGCGAGCTCGCGCCGCGCCGCGTCCTCCGCGGCCTCGTGCGGCTCCAGGAACCCGCCGGGCAGCGCCCAGCGCCCCGCGTACGGCTCGTGACCGCGCTCGACGAGCAGGATGTGCAGCCGTCCCGCCCGGAGCGTGAACACGGCCAGGTCGACGGTGACGGCGAAGGGCTCGTAGGCGTGCTTGTCGTAACCCGCCACTGGGCCAGTGCCGGGCAGACCGTTGTCGGACATGCGGAGACCCCCTCCCTTATTGGTCCAATGGACTCTAAAAGGAGGGGGTCGCCGCACACAAGACCCGCGAAGGTACGACCTACAGGTCGACCTCCTGCATCAGCATGCCGACCTCGGTGTTCGAGAGCCGCCGCAGCCATCCCGACTTCTGGTCGCCCAGCGTGATCGGACCGAAGGCGACCCGCACCAGCTTGTCGACCGGGAAGCCGGCCTCGGCCAGCATCCGGCGCACGATGTGCTTGCGACCCTCGTGCAGGGTGACCTCGACCAGGTAGTTCTTGCCGGTCTGCTCGACGATGCGGAAGTGGTCCGCACGCGCGTACCCGTCCTCGAGCTCGATGCCGTCCTTGAGCCGCTTGCCCAGGTCGCGCGGGATCGGGCCCACGAGGTGCGCGAGGTAGACCTTCTTCACGCCGTACTTCGGGTGCGTGAGGCGGTGGGCCAGCTCACCGTGGTTGGTGAGGAGGATGACGCCCTCGGTCTCGGTGTCGAGCCGGCCGACGTGGAAGAGCCGCGTCTCACGGTTGTTCGTGTAGTCGCCGAGGCACTGCCGCCCCTCGTTGTCCTCCATGGTGGAGACGACACCGACCGGCTTGTTCAGCGCGAAGAACTGGTACGACTGCGTGGCCACGGTCAGACCGTCGACCTTGATCTCGTCCTTCTCCGTGTCGACACGCAGCCCCTGCTCGACCACGATCTCGCCGTTGACCTCGACACGGGACTCGTCGACCAGCTCCTCGCAGGCGCGCCGCGAACCGTAACCGGCACGGGCCAGCACCTTCTGCAGCCGCTCGCCCTCCTGCTCGGCGCCGGGGAAGGTCTTCGGGAGCTTGGCCGCCGGCTTGCCCGCGTACCGCTCGCGGTTGCGCTCCTCGGTCCGCGTCTCGTACTCACGCGAACGGGAGGGAGCCGTACGCCCGGCCCGGCCCGTGGGCTGCTGCTGGCCGCGCTTGGGGCCGCCCTTGGCACCGCCGCGCGCGGAGGCACCGCGGCCCGACTTCGAGCCCTCCTTCGAGGCGTGCGGGCCTACGTCGTAGAGCCGCTCCTCGGGACGCGGCCGCTTCGGGCGCGCGGGCCTGTCGTCACGCTTCTCGTCGCGCTTGTCGTCGCGCTTGTCGTCGCGGTTGCTGCTGCCGCCGCGCCTGTCGTCGCGGTTGTTGCCGGCGCCGCGCTGGCTGCCGCGGCCCCCGCTGTTACCGCCGCGGCCGCTGCTGTTGCCACCACGGCTCCCGCCGTTGTTTCCGCTGCTGTTCCTGCCGCTGCTGCTTCGCATCAAATTTCCGTTAGTCGGCTGTCTGCTCGATGGACTGCGAACCCGGCGCATCGGGTGCGTCCGGGTCGAACGACGGGATCCCTTCCTGCGTATCGCCCTCGATCGCGTCCGCCTCGGGGAGGAAGGGCGCGAGTTCCGGCAGCTCGTCCAGGCCACGCAGGCCCATCCGCTCCAGAAAGTAGTTCGTCGTCCTGTACAGGATCGCACCTGTTTCGGGTTCCGCGCCCGCCTCCTCCACCAGACCCCGCTGCAACAGGGTCCTCATGACCCCGTCGCAGTTCACTCCGCGCACCGCGGAGACCCGGGAACGGCTGACCGGCTGCCGGTACGCGACGACGGCAAGGGTCTCCAGGGCCGCCTGGGTGAGCCTTGCCACCTGCCCGTCGAGCACGAAGCCCTCGACGGCGGCGGCGTACTCGGGCCGGGTGTAGAACCGCCAGCCGCCCGCCACGAGCCGCAGCTCGAAGCCGCGCCCCTGCACGCGGTACTCGTCGGCCAGTTCCCGCAGCGAGTCGCTCACGGCCCTCCTGGGCCGCTGCAGGATCTTCGCCAGATGCTCCTCGGTGGCGGGCTCGTCGACCACCATGAGTACGGCTTCCAGGGCGGGCTTGAGGTCAAGCTCCGCCACTCCGCCGGGGTCCTGCTCGCTCACGTGGCAGCCTCCTTCCGCTCGGGCTCCTCTGGCACCTCTGGCGCCCGGTCGAACTCGTCCGTGACCACGGGCTCGGCGTCGGCGTCGCCGCCGGTCCAGCGCACGATCAGCTCCCCGAGCGCGGTCTCCTGCTCGAGCCCCACCGCCTTCTCCCGGTACAGCTCGAGCAGCGCGAGGAACCGGGCGACGACGGTGAGCGTGTCATCGGTGTCGGCCACGAGCTCCCGGAACGGGGCCTCGCCGACCTCCTTCAGCCGGGCCACCACGTACTGGGCCTGCTCCTGCACGCTCACCAGCGGCGCGTGGATGTGCTCGACGTACACCTGCGGCTCGGGCTTCGGCTGCATCGCCTTCACGGCCAGCTTGGCGAACCCCTCCGCGCCGATGTTGATGACGACGTCGGGCAGCAGCTCGGCGTGGTGCGGTTCGAGGCCGACGGTCCGCGGATAACGCCGCGCCTCGTCCTCCATCCGCCCGCTGAAGACGTCGGCGATCTGTTTGTACGCGCGGTACTGGAGGAGCCGCGCGAACAGCAGGTCCCGCGCCTCCAGGAGGGCCAGATCGGCCTCGTCCTCCACCTCTGCGGCGGGCAGCAGGCGGGCGGCCTTCAGATCGAGCAGCGTCGCGGCGACGACGAGGAACTCCGTCGTCTGGTCGAGGTCCCAGTCGGTCCCCATGGCCCGAATGTGGGCCATGAACTCATCGGTGACCTTGGACAGCGCGACCTCGGTGACGTCGAGCTTGTGCTTGGAGATGAGCCCCAGCAGAAGATCGAACGGCCCCTCGAAATTATCGAGCCGAACCTTGAACTTCCCGTCATCGACCTCGTCCGGCTGGTCGACGTCAACGTCCGCCTCCGCCCCCGCCTTGGGCTCCGCAACCGCCTCGGCCGCCGCCTTGGGCAAGCTGCCGCCTTGGGCGGCAGGGTGGGCAAGGCGGCCCCCGTCGCCGCCCACAGCTGCGGGAGGCGCCGGCTCCGGCTCGGGGAGCGCACCACGGCCGAGCGCACGCCGACGACCAGCGGGCACAGACGGTTCGTTCACGGACATCACCGCCCGACGCTACAGCGCCAGCGCCTAGCGCCCCCGCAGCCGACGTACAAGAATGCTCGCGTCCCCACGGGACTCCAGGTCGGCCAGGACCACGGCGACCGCCTCGCGCACGATGCGCCCCCGGTCGACCGCGAGCCCGTGCTCACCGCGCAGCACGAGCCGCGCGTGCTCGAGGTCCATCAGCTCCTCGGCGGAGACGTACACGGTGATCTTCTCGTCGTGCCGCTCACGCCCACTGGGCCGCCGATTGGCCGCCCGCGCCCGCTTCCGCGCCGAAGCGGTGGAACCCCGCCCACCGGAACCTTCCTGCGCCCCGCCGGAGGCCCTGCGCCCCGCCTTCTCCGCGCCCTCCGCGGCGCCGGCGCGGGTCCGCGACCCGGCGTCCGACTCGGCCTCGGCGGCGGAGTGCTCTCCGGAACCGGAGGAGGCGGGAGCCGCCTCCGCGTCACCGTCGGAGGCGGCGGCCGCCTCGTCGCTCTCCCCGGCGGGCGGGGGGACACGCGTCTCCCCGTTCGCCGAGCGTCTCGGGGACGAGGCCTGCAGCCCCATGCCACCGGTCGTACGGAACAGTTCGTCGGCCCCCGGCAGACTCACTCGGCGTGACACCGGGCGAGCACCTCCCTGGCGAGCTGGCGATAGGCCGCGGCACCGACCGAGTTCGAGGCGTACGTGGTGATCGGCTCACCGGCGACCGTGGTCTCCGGGAAGCGAACGGTTCTGCCGATCACCGTGTGGTAGACGTTGTTGTCGAACGCCTCGACCACGCGCGCGAGCACCTCACGGCTGTGCACGGTCCGCGAGTCGTACATGGTGGCGAGGATCCCGTCGAGCTCCAGGTCCGGGTTGAGCCGCTCCTGGACCTTCTCGATCGTCTCGGTCAGCAGGGCCACACCACGCAGCGCGAAGAACTCGCACTCCAGCGGGACGATGACCTTGTGAGCGGCCGTCAGCGCGTTCACGGTCAGCAGGCCGAGCGAGGGCTGACAGTCGATCACGATGTAGTCGTAGTCGGCCATCAGCGGCTTGAGCGCCCGCTGCAGCGTGGACTCGCGCGCCACCTCGCTGACCAACTGCACCTCGGCAGCGGACAAGTCGATATTGCTGGGGAGCAGGTCCATGTTCGGAACGGCGGTCTTCAGCAGGACCTCGTCCGCGGCCATCCCCCGCTCCATGAGCAGGTTGTAGACCGTGAGGTCGAGCTCCATCGGGTTCACGCCGAGGCCGACCGACAGGGCACCCTGCGGGTCGAAGTCGACGAGCAGGACCCGGCGGCCGTACTCGGCGAGCGCGGCACCCAGGTTGATGGTCGACGTGGTCTTGCCGACGCCGCCCTTCTGGTTGCACATCGCGATGATCTTCGCCGGGCCGTGGTCCGTCAGCGGTCCTGGAATCGGGAAGTACGGCAGTGGACGCCCGGTGGGGCCGACGCGCTCGCGGCGCTGGCGGGCAGCGTCGGGTGCGAGCGTGGCCGCGTACTCGGGGTCCGGCTCGTATTCGGCGTCGGGGTCGTAGAACGACCCCTCGGGCAGGGCGTCGTAGTCGGCGAAGTGACTTTGTGTATCGCCACTTCGGTCGCCGGCCATGGCGTTCACGTGATGGCCATCCATGCTCTGGTGTGCTGTCTGCGTCGGCGTCTGCTGGGGGATGCCCTGATAACTGCTCTGTTGGGCAGTGAAGGTACGCACAGCGACGGGGCCGACAGCCTGAAGCCCCGCGGGAACCTGTCCGCCTGGCCGGCCATCTCCGGGAGTAAATGTCGACTCATTCACAAGTCGTCTTACCTCCTTGGATGTAGCCAGGAACATTTATCGATAGGTCAGCGTGGCACCATGCCGACGGTTGGCGACTCTATGGCGTGTCACCACTCCGCAGCAACACAATCCGCCGGACCCGGCACGATGTGTCGGTAACGAAACACCCTCATGTCAAGGGCGTACGACGGCTCTTCGGTGCATTTCGTCGCCGTGCGAATCGGGTAAAGGGTTACGTTCAAGGCGAGTTGACCATGTCCGGACCCGTACCGTTCCACTACACGTACGGCCGGACCCCTCGCAAGGTCCGGCCGTAGGCGTGAGATTGACGACTTTTGTTGACGTCGCCCTCGATGTGGGTCAGCCGAGGAGGCTCTCGAGCTCGAGGTGCTCGAGTCCGTGCGCCTCGGCGACCTCCTTGTAAACGACCTTGCCGTCATGGGTGTTGAGGCCCAGGGCGAGGGCCGCGTCGCGGCGCAGGGCCTCGGCCCAGCCGCGGTTGGCCAGCTCAACGATGTACGGGAGCGTGGCGTTGGTCAGCGCGTGCGTCGAGGTGTTCGGCACCGCGCCGGGCATGTTGGCGACGCAGTAGAAGACCGAATTGTGCACCTTGAAGGTCGGCTCGGCGTGCGTGGTCGCGTGCGAGTCCTCGAAGCAGCCGCCCTGGTCGATCGCGATGTCGACAAGGACACTTCCGGGCTTCATGCGGGACACGAGCTCGTTGGTGACCAGCTTCGGCGCCTTGGCGCCGGGGATCAGGACGGCGCCGATGACGAGGTCGGCCTCCAGGCAGGCCTTCTCGAGCTCGAAGGCGTTCGACATGACCGTCTGGATCTTCGTACCGAAGATCTTGTCGGCTTCCTTGAGCTTGTTGATGTCCCGGTCGAGCAGGGTCACGTGGAAGCCCATGCCGATGGCGATCGTCGCGGCGTTCCAGCCGGAGACGCCACCGCCGATGACGACGGCCTTGCCCGCGTGCACACCGGGCACACCGCCGGGCAGCACACCGCGGCCACCGTTGGCGGCCAGCAGGTGGTAGGCGCCGACCTGCGGGGCGAGACGGCCCGCGACCTCGGACATCGGGGCGAGCAGCGGCAGCTGGCGGTTCGCGGTCTCGACCGTCTCGTACGCGATGGCGGTCGTGCCCGACTCCAGGAGCGCGTCCGTGCACTCCTTGGACGCGGCCAGGTGCAGGTACGTGAAGAGCGTCTGGTCCTTGCGGAGGCGGTGGTACTCCTCCGCGATCGGCTCCTTGACCTTCAGCAGCAGGTCCGCCGTGGCCCAGACCTCGTCGGCCGTGCCGAGGATCCGCGCACCGGCCGAGACGTACTCGTCGTCCGTGATCGAGGAGCCCACACCGGCGTTCTGCTCGACGAAGACCTGGTGGCCGTGGCGTACCAGCTCATGGACGCCGGCGGGGGTGATGGCCACCCGGAACTCGTTGTTCTTGACCTCGCGGGGGATGCCGACCTTCATCGTCGATCACGGTCCTTGGCTCAGGGATTTAACGGGCAATGCACTACATACCGGCACATCACAGGACGCACCGGGAGACGCCACGGATGACCGCGGCAGAGCCAGTCTAATGAAGGTTATTGAGCTGTCTAGCCTTTCGATGCATCAATCTTCTGCGGATGCGCTACGGATTTCGCAGGTGTTAGCGGCTTGTTCCGAAGGGTTTGCTTCCGGTCCGTCCGGACCGGTGAGCTCCTCTCCCAGCATGCGCTCGGCCGCACCCCGGTGCAGCTTGGCGGCCGCGGGGTCGCCGAGCCGGTCCAGCGTGTCGGCGAGGCGCAGCTGGAGCGCGGCCTGCAGCCGTACGTCCCCCGCCCGACGCGCCCACTCGACCGCCTCCTGGCAGGTGTGCAGCGACTCCTCGGGCCGGCCGGCGTATTCGAGCACCCGCGCCAGTTCGCTCAACGCCCGTGCCTGCGCGGGCACATCGCCCTCCTTGCGGTACCCGGCGACGGCCGAGCGCAGGGACCGCTGCGCTTCGCCGTAGCGGCCCGCGTACGTGTGGACTCCCGCGATACGTCCATGGAGGCGCGCGGCGTCGGCCCGCTCGCCGCGCGTGAGCCGCTGGGCGAGGGCCCGGCCGTACCAGTCGGCGGCCCGCTGCCAGTCCCCGAGCGACTGGTGGGCGCCGCCTACGGATTCCATCGCGCGGCCCGTCGCGTACGGGTCCTGCGCGGCGCGCCCCGCGTCGAGAGCGGCCCGGTAGCGGGCCAGCGCCTCGTGCGTGCGGCCGGTCCTGGCGTCGAGGTCGGCGAGGTTGAGCAGGGCCGCGGCCTTCTCCCTCGGCAGGTTCCTGCGCTCGGCGACATCGAGCACCAGCCGGTGGATCCCGTACAGCTCGGCCGCCGCGTCCTCGGTACCCCGGTGCACCACCATCGCCCGTACGAGAGCGGCCAGGAGGCGCCGTGCGAGGGTGTCCAGCTCCCCGTCGGCGACGGCCAGCCGGGCCGCGGCGAGCAGTGCGGGCTGCCGCGCGCGCAGCCACTCGGCGGCCGCTTCCCGGTCGGCGAAGCGCAGGGCGCTCGGCAGCCCCGCGAGCTTCTTGCGGGCCGGGGAGTCGAAGGGTTCGGTGACGGCGCGGCACGAGGTGAGCAGCCGCACGGTCCGCTCCAGCATCCGGGCGCGGGCCAGCTGCACCTCGGCGGGCCGGTCGACCGTCTCGGTGAGGCCGCGCAGGAACGGCGCGATGCAGCCCGGCACCTCGTACTGCGGCAGCTCGGAGTCCACGGCGCGGACCAGGCCGAGCGTGACGAAGGCGTCGAGGGTGGAGTGGGCCGCCGCGACCGAGCAGCCGGCGAGCGCCGACGCGGTGTGCGGGTCGACGCATGCCTCGGGGGCGAGGCTCAGGTAGCGCAGTATCCGGGCGGCGGGGCCCGGCAGCGACTCGTAGGCGAAGCGGAAGACACGGGCGAGGGCCGAGCCGTCCGGCTCCAGGGCGTGCAGTTGCTTGGCCAGGTCGGCGACGGACTCCTTGGGGCGCGCGGCGAGCCAGCCGCCGGCGATGTTCAGGGCGGCGGGTCCCGCGCCGCACAGCTCCACCAGGGACTCGGCCGAGCGGGGGTCGCAGGTGACACGGACCGAGCCGGTGTGCCGGGTGAGGAGTTCGAGCGCGGCCTTGGTGTCGAGCCCGCCGAGCGTGCAGGGCCGCACGTCCGGGATGCCGGTCAGCGGGCCCTCGGCGACGGCCACGGCGAGGCAGTCCGGGGTGTCGGGGAGCAGCGGGTCGACCTGTTCGGCGCTGCCCGCGTCGTCGAGCAGCAGCACCACGCGGCGCACCGCGAGGCCCTCGCGCAGCCGCTCGGACAGGTCGTCGGCGGTCTCGCCGGGCGGGGCGGGGAGTTCGAGGGCGTCCAGCAGGTCGCGCAGGACACGTTCGGTGGGTACGGGGGTGCCGTCGGGGGCGGTGAGGCGGGCCTGCAGGGTGCCGTCCGGGTACTGCTCACGGACGTCCCGCAACAGCTCCTCGGCGAGGGCGGTACGTCCCGTGCCCGGCCGCCCGGCGATCAGGAGTACCCGGGCACGCGGCGTCTTGCGCCCCGAGAGCGTGTCGAGCCCGGCCCGCTCGATGTCGGACCGGAGCTGCGCCAACTCCCGCTTGCGCCCCAGGAACTGACGCTCCGCCACCTCTTGTCCCCGACGGGTGCGACGCCGCTTGCGGGACCGCCCGGGGGCCGAATCGACCTCCGTCACGTCGTCCGACTCGACCGCCTGATCCGTCACGGGCCACGCTCCGTCTCACCCATCCCCTCCGGGGGTCGGCAGGGGGCGTTCCCGAGCCTAGTTGAGGGGGTGCGGGTGACCTTGGCGGACGCCGCGCCCATGTCGCCCGATCGGATCAGCCGATCATGTGACCTGAAACCTGGTTACGCCCTCGGGGCTCCGCTGGCTCTCGTCACAAGAGCGGGGCTTGATGTATCAAGCCCCGCCGGCGATTGAGGCGATCTTTCAAGCCCCGCCGGCGTTTGAGGCGCGGGGTCCGGGGCGGAGCCCCGCGGCCGTTACGCCTCGAAGGGCCGCGCCGGCCACTCCGCCAGCGCCGGGCGGAGCGCGTCGAGGCCGTCCCCCGCCAACGCAGCGGCCAGCGAAAGCGCACCGACCACAAGGCAGTTGTTGTGCAGCTCACCCGCGAGCACACCCCGGACGAGCTCCGCGACAGGGACGCGCGCGAACTCCATGTCCGCCTCTTCCTCCTCCACCTCGAACCGTTCACCGTCCGCCTCGGAGAGGTCCCGCGCGAGGAAGATGCGTACGGCCTCGGAGCAGCCGCCCGGCGTCGTGTAGACGTCCGTGAGGACCCGCCAGTCCTCCGCCTTGACGTGCACCTCTTCGTACAGCTCGCGCTGCGCCGCGTGCAGCGGATTCTCACCGGGGATGTCGAGCAGGCCCGCCGGGATCTCCCAGAGCTTCATGCTCACGGGGTGCCGGTACTGCTTGAGGAGGAGCACCCGGTCCTGGTCGTCGAGGGCCACCACGGCCACCGAGCCGGGGTGCACCTGGTAGTCGCGCCGGGCGACGGAGCCGTCCGGCATCACGACGTCGTCCGTGCGCACGGAGGTCTTGTTCCCGACGAAGGGGGTGTCGGTCGCCCGGACCTCCCACTCCTCGGCGGTGTCCACGAGCGGCGTGTTGGCCGTCATACCGAAAGCCCTCCTACGTACGCATGAGCGGTACTCATAAGAAACCGGGGCGCACGCCGCAAAAGGCGTACACCCCGGTAACCGTACATCGCTTGTGCGACAGGCCCCGCAGAGCCCTTACTTGGCCTTCTTGGCCCCCGCGGAACCGCCCTGCCCGGCCTTCACCTTGCGCTCCACGGCCGCCTTCACCAGACCGGCGAACAGCGGGTGCGGACGCGTCGGACGCGAGCGCAGCTCCGGGTGCGCCTGCGTGGCGACCAGGTACGGGTGGACCTCGCGCGGGTACTCGACGTACTCGACGAGCTTGCCGTCGGGCGACAGACCGGAGAACTGCAGGCCCGCCTTCTTCTCCAGCTCCGCGCGGTAGGCGTTGTTCACCTCGTAGCGGTGGCGGTGGCGCTCCTCGACGTACTCCTTGTTGTCGTACACCTCGCGCACGATGGAGCCCTCGGCGAGCTTCGCCGGGTACATGCCGAGCCGCATGGTGCCGCCCATGTCGCCCTCACCGGCGACGATGTCGAGCTGCTCGGCCATGGTCGAGATGACGGGGTGCGCGGTAGCCGCGTCGAACTCCGTCGAGTTCGCATCGGGAATATCGGCGAGATTCCGCGCCGCCTCGATCACCGTGCACTGCAGGCCCAGGCAGAGACCGAGCAGCGGGATCTTGTTCTCGCGGGCGAACTGGATCGCGCCGACCTTGCCGGCCACGCCGCGGTCGCCGAAGCCACCGGGGATGCAGATCGCGTCGACGTCGCCGAGCGTCTTCTTGGCGCCGGCCGGCGTCTTGCAGTCGTCCGACGTGACCCACTTGATCTTGACCTTGGCGCGGTTGGCGAAGCCGCCCGCGCGCAGCGCCTCGGTCACCGACAGATAGGCGTCGGGCAGGTCGATGTACTTGCCGACCAAGGCCATGACGATCTCGTGGTCCGGCTTGTGGACGCGGCCGAGCAGGTCGTCCCACTGCGTCCAGTCCACGTCACGGAACGGCAGGTCGAGCTTGCGGACGGCGTACGCGTCCAGGCCCTCGCTGTGCACGACCTTCGGGATGTCGTAGATCGAGGGTGCGTCGGGGCAGGCGACGACCGCGGCCTCGTCGACGTCGCACATCAGGCTGATCTTGCGCTTGATCGCGGTCGGGACCTCACGGTCGCAGCGCAGCACGATGGCGTCCGGCTGGATACCGATGTTGCGCAGCGCCGCAACCGAGTGCTGGGTCGGCTTCGTCTTCAACTCACCCGACGGACCGATGTACGGCAGGAGGGAAATGTGGACGACCAGCACGTTGTCACGGCCGACCTCGTGGCGGACCTGGCGGACGGTCTCCAGGAACGGCAGCGACTCGATGTCGCCGACGGTGCCGCCGACCTCGGTGATCACGACGTCGACCTCGTCCGTCGCCATGCGGCGGATGCGGTGCTTGATCTCGTTCGTGATGTGCGGGATGACCTGGACGGTGTCGCCCAGGTACTCGCCACGCCGCTCCTTGGCGATGACCTGCGAGTACACCTGGCCGGTGGTCACGTTGGCCGAGCCGTCGAAGTCGATGTCGAGGAAGCGCTCGTAGTGGCCGATGTCCAGGTCGGTCTCGGCGCCGTCGTTGGTGACGAACACCTCGCCGTGCTGGAAGGGGTTCATCGTGCCGGGGTCGACGTTCAGATAAGGGTCGAGCTTCTGCATGACGACGCGGAGGCCACGGGCCTTGAGCAGCATGCCGAGGCTGGAGGCGGTGAGGCCCTTACCGAGGGACGAGGCGACACCCCCAGTGACGAAGATGTGCTTGGTCGTCGAGGATTTCGGCTGCATGGCCAAGAGGGGGCTCCCGTGGTCGCGGTCGTGGGGTGCGGTCCGACGCGCTCGCCCGAGTTTTCGGGAGGCGCCGTCGCTGCGGTTCGGGGGTTCTATGACCACCGGCTCACGGGCTACCAGGGTATCAGCGACGAGACGAGGCTGCTTCCGGCCACGCTCCGCACACAGCCCACCACGCAGGTGGGACCAGGCGCGGGCACTCACCCGTACGGCCGAAACGCGATGCAGTGAGCGGCACGCGGATCACTTGAGCGCGTCGTATCCTGCTCGGACACTCGGCTGGCGAGTCACAACGGAATACGGCGTCACGACGGCAACACCCCCGCCCGTACCCCACCGTTCATCGGAGCACTCCGTCCGTTCGCCGCGATCCCCACCCGGAACAACCGGCTCGTCAGGTCGTTTGACAACGACGTATCCGGACGGCGTATCAACGGAACAACACGTCAACACGATCCGTCGTCTCATCCCCCCACCCCCAACCTTTCGCTCCACCTTTTCCTGCAACCGTGGCCGTTCGACTGGAGATGCACGTGGCCGGGCGCATCGAGGATTACGCACTCATCGGAGACATGCAGACCGCCGCCCTGGTCTGCCGGGACGGCACAGTCGACTGGCTGTGCCTGCCCCGCTTCGACTCGCATGCCATTTTCGCCGGGTTGCTCGGCACCGAGGACCACGGCTTCTGGCGCCTGGGACCCGCCCACGCGTCCGATACCGAGCCACCGAGAGCGGCGCGGCGCGGATACCGCGGCGACACGCTCGTCCTGGAGTCGGAGTGGGACACGCCGCGCGGCACGGTCCGGGTCACCGACTTCATGCCGCCGCGCGACGGCGCACCCCAACTGACCCGGATCGTGGAGGGCGTGAGCGGGCGCGTGCCGATGCGTTCGGCGCTGCGCATGCGCTTCAGCTACGGCCGGATCACTCCCTGGGTGCACAAGGTGGACGGCCGTACGGTCGCCGTGGCCGGGCCCGACTCCGTGTGGCTGGACGCGTCCACGGAGACGTACGGCAAGAACCTGACGACGTACTCGGACTTCACGGTGGCGCCCGGTGACCGGGTCGCCTTCACCATCCAGTGGCAGCCCTCGCACAAGGAGCAGCCGCCGGTGCCCGACCCCGAGTCCGCCCTCGCGGCGACGGAGGAGTTCTGGCAGCAGTGGGTGGAGCACGGCACGTACCACGGGCCGTACCGCGAGGCCGTCGTCCGCTCGCTCATCACCCTCAAGGCCCTGACCTACGCGCCGACCGGCGGCATCGTCGCCGCGCCGACGACCTCGCTGCCCGAGGAGATCGGCGGCGTCCGGAACTGGGACTACCGGTACACGTGGCTGCGGGACGCCGCCATCACCCTCTCCTCCCTGCTGCGCACCGGGTACCGGGAGGAGGCGCGGGCCTGGCGCGAGTGGCTGCTGCGGGCGGTCGCGGGCGACCCGGAGAACCTGCAGATCATGTACGGCATCGCGGGCGAGCGCGAACTCGGCGAGGCGGAGCTGGACTGGCTGCCCGGGTACGAGAACTCCGGTCCCGTCCGGGTCGGCAACGGGGCGGCGGGCCAGCTCCAGCTCGATGTGTACGGCGAGGTCACCGAGGCGCTGCACCTCGCGCACATGACGGGTCTCGCGAGGAACGACTACGCCTCGCTGCTCCAGCTCAAGCTCATCCGGTACCTCGAAGGCCACTGGGACGAGCCGGACGAGGGCATCTGGGAGGTGCGCGGTCCGCGCCGGCACTTCGTGCACTCGAAGGTCATGGCGTGGGTGGCCGTGGACCGCACCATCAAGCTCATCGAGTCCGGGGACGCGGACGGCCCGCTGGAGAAGTGGCGCGACCTGCGCGACGACATCCACCGGGACGTCTGCGAGAAGGGCTACGACAAGGAGCGCAACACCTTCACGCAGTCGTACGGCAGCAAGGAGCTGGACGCGTCGCTGCTGCTGATTCCGCAGATGGGCTTCCTGCCGCCCGACGACAAGCGGGTCATCGGCACCATCGAGGCGATCCAGCGGGAGCTGTCGACGCCGGACGGCTTCATCATGCGGTACCCGACGGACGGCGACGACGCCGGTGTCGACGGTCTTCCGGGCGACGAAGGGGCGTTCCTCGCCTGCTCGTTCTGGATGGCGGACGACCTCGCGATGATCGGCCGGGTCGACGAGGCCCGCAAGCTGTTCGAGAAGCTGCTCGCGCTCCGCAACGACCTGGGCCTGCTCGCCGAGGAGTGGGATCCGCGGCTGCAGCGCCAGGTCGGGAACTTCCCGCAGGCGTTCAGCCACGTGCCACTGATCGACACGGCACTGCGGCTGACGGCTTCGGGCGCGTACGGAGGGTAGAACGCGGGAAGGGCGGGGGCGGAGGTGCCCCGCGCGCGTGTGCGCCGGTAGCGTCCGTGTCATGGACAGCACCTCGCCCGAGTTCTCCGCCTTCTCCTCCCCCGGCGGCATCACCGTGCGGCGCGCCCTGGAACTGCCCGGGCTGCGCAGCGGGCTTCCCGAGGTGGTGGCGGGCGGGGAGCGGCTGCAGCGGACCGTGCGCTGGGTGCACGCCGGTGAGGTGCCGAACATCGCGTCGCTGCTCAAGGGCGGCGAACTGCTGCTGACCACCGGCTACGGCGTCGGGACGCGCCCCGCCGAACAGCGCGCCTTCGTGCGCAAGCTGGCCGAGCGGGGCATCGCCGCGCTCGTCATCGAGCTGGGCCAGCGGTTCGCGCGGCTGCCCGCGGCCCTCGTGGAGACGGCGCGGGCGGCGGGCCTTCCGCTGGTGCAACTGCACCGCGAAGTGCCGTTCGTGACGGTGACGGAGGAGATCCACACCGAGATCGTCAACGGTCACTACGCGCTGCTGCAGCGGGCGGAGGAGGTCCACCGGCGCTGCACGGACGCCCTGCTCGGCGGCGGCGGAGTCCCTCAAGTCCTGCGTATCCTCGCCGAGTTCAGCGGGAACCCGGTCTTCCTGGAGACCGCCGACGGCCAGCTGCTCTACGCGGCCGGGGCCGAGGACGACATCACCGATCCGCTCCAGGTGTGGGAGGGCATGCGCGGCACGCACCAGGACGAGCCGCCGGGCGGCGCCGTTCTCGTGGATGTGCCGGGCGGCGGCCCCGGAGCGGGTTCCGTACGGGCCAGGCTCGTGCTGCTGCCCGTGTCGGGGACGCTCGCGCCCGTGCACCGGATCGCCGCGGAGCGGGCCGCCGGGTCGCTCGCCGTGGTGCTGATGCAGGCCCGCCAGGAGGAGGAGCTGGCCGCGCGCGGGCGCGGCGACTTCCTCACCGATCTCGCTGAGGGCCGGATCGCGCCGGACGACGCCCCGGCGCAGGCCCGCGTCCTCGGCTTCAAGCCGACCGGGAGCGGGCCGCTGCTGCCCGTCGTGATGCGGCTGCCGGGCACGCCGGAGACCCCGATGGGACTGTCGCCGGGCGGCGGCTGGGCGGTGCTCGCGCGGGCCGTGTCCGAGGAGCTTGCCTCGGTCGGGGTGCCGTCGCTGCTCGGCGTGCGCCCTGTGGAGGGGCGGGTGCCGCTGCTGCTCGGGCTCCGCTCGGAGTCGGAGCGGGCCGCGGTCGCGGACCGGGTCGCGGCGGCGCTGCGGGCGGGCGTGGCGCGGGCCGGAATGCAGCGGGCGGGCGCGCTGCCGCCGGTCGTGGTGGTCGGCGGGGCAGGTGGCTGGGCCGCGGCGGCGGCAGGGCTGCGGCACGCGGCGGAGACGGCGACGGCGGCGCAGGGCCTGGACGACCGGCCGTGGTTCGACGCGCGGCGCCTCGACATCGACCTGCTGCTGTGGCGGCTGCGGGACCATCCGGACCTGGCGGCGTTCGTGGAGCGGGCGATCGGCCCCCTCCAGGAGCACGACAGACGGGCGAAGCCGCCGCTGCTGCCCACGCTCCAGACCTACTTGGCGCACGCGGGCCGCAAGGCGGAGACGGCGCGCGAACTCCATCTGAACCGGCAGACGCTCTACAACCGCCTCGCGCGCATCGGCGAGTTGCTAGGCACGGACCTGGACGATCCGCAGACGGTGCTCGCGCTGAGCCTGGCGCTGCGGGCCCGCCGGCACGCCAATCCCTCTTGACGGATCGCCAGTTCCTTGCCGAAGGCTCAGTGAAAGCCCGTCAACTCGTCGTAGACACTGAGCACTTGGGCGACCGTCGCGTCCTCGGTCGGCCAGGACGCGGCCTGCGCGGCGCCGCGTTCCCTGAGCTGCTCGCGCCGCCGGGGGTCGGCCAGGATCCCCGCCACGGCGCGGGCGAGCGCGGGAGCGTCTCCGTAGGGGACCAACTCCGCACCGTCCCCGACCAGTTCGGGGATGCCGCCGACATCCGTCGCCACGAGCGGTACGCGCGCGTGCAGCGCCTCCTGCGCGAGCAGTGAGCGGGACTCCCAACTGCTGGGCAGCACGGCGACATCGGCCGCGTGCAGCAGTTCGGCGACGTCGTCGCGGCGCCCCGCGAGCCGCACCGGCAGGCCCTCGATCTCGATGCGCCGCTGGAGCGCCGGCCGCTCGGGCCCCTCCCCCGCGATCACCAGCAGGGGCACGGGGTCGAGCCCGAGCAGCGCGTGCGCGGCGTCGAGCAGCACGTCGTAACCGCGATGCCGCTCCAGGCTGCCGACGGCCATCAGCAACGGGCGGTCCACGCAGCCGAGTTCGGCCCGCGTCTTGCTGCGGGTGCGCTCGGCCTCCTCGCCCTCCGGGAGCGGTCCGCGTGGCGCCGGGAAGGACACCGCGGCGAGCCGGGCGTCCCGCGCGCCGCGCGCCCGCGCCCGGTCCACCAGGTCGGATGAGGTGCCGAGGACGACGGCCGCCGCCCTGGCCACACGCCGCTCCAGCGCGCGCAACAGGTGGGCGCGGGCGCCCTCGGCGTACGAGCGGGTGTGCCAGGTGACGACGAGCGGGACGCGGCGGCCGCTGAGCGCCAGGGCGGCCCGCAGCCCGGCGTGCAGCCCGTGCGCGTGCACGAGGTCGGCGTCGGTGCAGGCGACGCGGAGCGCGGCGACGGACGCCGGGTCGCCGCGGCGCGGCACCGGAAGGTGGTGCGCGCCCGCGTCCGCGAACCCGTACGCCCGCTCGGCCGCCATCGGCGCGCACACCGTGACGCGCACCCCGCGGGCCACCAACCCCGCGGTCAGGGACCGGACATGGGCGCTGCTGCCCGCACTGCCGCCGCCCAGCACCTGCACGGTGCGCAGCGTCGGCTTTCCGTGCGCTGACGGGCTGCTGGGGTGGCTCACGCGGCCGGGCTCCTGAGGGGTGTCGGCGAACTCGGTAGGTACGGAAGGGGTTAGGTATACGGAGAGTACGGGCTCAGGGATACGTATACCGTCGGTCTCCCAGGATGCCAGCCCGTACCGACGTTCCAGCACCGGACGCCCTCCCGCACCGCCCAGGCCTGGGCAACACGGCACACCGGACCACCCACATGGGTGAGTTGAGGGGACCGATGCTTACGTAAGCGGGCGCTGGGCCAGCGCGCTCACCCGGTCCCCGCACACGGTCGCGGCGACGAGCCCGGCGGCGTGCGCCACGAGGCCGGGCCGCCCGTTGCCCGCGACGATGGCGACACCGACGGCGGCCCCCAGCGCGTGCGCGCCCGCATCGCCGAGCATCCCGCGCTCGGCGAGATCGTCGGGCAGTACGGCGGCTGCGGCGCCCATCGGCGCGGCGGCGAGCGAGCCGCGCAGCAGGCCGGGAACGCCCAGGGCGAGGGTCACTTGGGCCGCGCGTCCCGGCCGTACGTCGACGAGGTTGACGAGGTGCGCGGTGCCTGCGATGACGACACCGGCGAGCACCTTGTCGACAAACCGCTCCTTGAGCAGCCCGCCCGCGACGAGCCCCGCCGCCGAGATCCCGAACAACTTCACGGCACCGCTGGTGAGTTCGCCGTCCCGCAGCGCGCCCAGATGGGCCCGGAAGCCGCGCCGTGGATCATCGGCCCCCGCCACGTCGTCGTACGCCCCGCAGGCCCCGGCCACGACCGTGGCAAGCACCGCGGCGCCTCTCGCCTCCGGCCCTGCGACGAGTGCTCCCGCCGCCGCACCCACGGTGACAGCGGGCCCGGGACACAGGTCGACGGTCCGCCCGGCGTAATTCTTGCGGTCCCAGTCACCGCCCGGCTTGGTGCGGCGCAGCACCGTACGGACGGCGCCGGTGACACCGGCGGCGAGTGCGGCGGAGCGCAGGGCACGATTGACGTCGATCATGCCCTCACCCTAGGCCGCCCCCGCCTTGGGCAATCTGCCGCCTTGGGCGGCAGGGTGGGCAAGGCGGCGCCCCGGTGCCGCGCACCGATTCACAGGCCCCGGCCCCGGCGCGGTTGCGGCCTCGGGGCTCCGCCCCGGACCCCGCTGCTCAATCGCCGCAGGGGCTCGATTTGGCCGCAGCCAACAACTCCTCCGCATGGGCCCGCGCCGTCTCCGAGTCCTCCTGGCCCGCCAGCATCCGGGACAGCTCCCGCACCCGGTCCTCGCCTTCGAGCACCGTCACGCCGGAACTCGTCACGGAGCCGTCATGGGTCTTCTCGACCAGGAGCTGCCGGTCGGCGAACGCGGCGACCTGCGGCAGGTGCGTGACGACCACGACCTGCGCCGACCTGGCGAGCTTGGCCAGACGTCGGCCGATCTCCACGGCGGCCTTGCCACCCACACCCGCGTCGACCTCGTCGAAGAGATACGTAGGTACCGGATCGTTGCCCGCGAAGACGACCTCCACCGCGAGCATCACGCGCGACAGCTCACCGCCGGACGCGCCCTTGGCGATGGGCCGGGGCGGCGCACCGGGGTGCGGGGCGAGCAGCAGCTCCACCTCGTCGACGCCGCTGGGGCCGCAGGCCACGTTCCTGCCGTCGACCTCGACACCGTCGGCCGCGTCCGTCTCGGCCTGCCGGATGTCGAAGGAGACCCGGGCGTGCGGCATCGCGAGCGAGGAGAGCTCCTCGGTCACCGCGGCCGCGAACCGGTCGGCCGCCTCCACGCGCGCGTGCGTCAATTCCTGTGCCAGCACGCCGAGTTCGCCGCGCAGCGACTCGCGTTCCGAGGTCAGCTCGCCGATCCGCTCGTCGTCGCCGTCGAGCTCGAGAAGGCGCGCGGAGCTCGTCTCGGCCCAGGCCAGCACCGCCGTCACGTCCTCGCCGTACTTGCGGGTGAGCGCCGTGAGCGCCGCACGCCGCTCCTCCACCGCGGACAGCCGCAGCGGGTCGGCATCCAAGTCGTCGGCGTAACCGGCCAGTTCGGCGGCGACATCGGTGAGCAGGATCTGGACCTCGCCGATCCGCTCCGCGAGCGTACCGAGCGCCGAGTCGTGGGAGCGCACGGCCTCCAGGGCCCGGTGCGCGCCACCGACCAGCGTCTGCGCGTCGACGCCCTCCGGGTCCTCGGGGTTCCCGGCGAGCGCGGCGTGCGCGGCGGCCGCCGCCGAGGCGAGCGCCTCCGCGTGGCCGAGCCGGGAGGCCTCATCGGCCAGCTCCACGTCCTCGCCCGCCCTGGGCTCCACGGCACCGATCTCGTCGAGCCCGAAGCGCAGCAGATCCGCCTCCTGCGCCCGCTCACGCGCGCGCGTGGTGATCTCGTCCAGCTCGGCGCCGACGGCCCTCAGCCGCCTGTAGACGGTCCCGTACTTGGCGAGCGGCGCCGCCACGGCGTCCCCCGCGTACCGGTCGAGCGCCTGCCGCTGCCGGCCGAGCTTCAGCAGTCCCTGCTGGTCGGTCTGGCCGTGCACGGCGACCAGGTCGTCCGCCAGCTCGCTCAGCACACCCACCGGCACAGACCGCCCGCCCAGGTGCGCCCGGGAGCGCCCCTCGGCGGACACGGTGCGGCTGAGCAGCAGCACCCCGTCCTCGAGCTCGGCCCCTGCTTCCTCGGCCCGCCCACGCGCGCCCGAGTCGGCGGGCACGGCGATGCGCCCCTCGACCACCGCGTTCTTCGCCCCGATCCGTACGAGCGCGGCGTCGGCGCGCCCGCCGAGCAGCAAACCGAGACTGGTGACGACCATGGTCTTGCCCGCGCCCGTCTCACCGGTGACCGCCGTGAAGCCGGGCGAAAGCTCGACCACGGCGTCGTCGATGACTCCGAGCGACCGTATCCGCATCTCCTCCAACACGCCTCTGACCTTACGAGGTCGAAGGCCGTCCGTGCGACGGACCCCGGTCCCCTCCCCCGATTCCGCAGGTGGAAGGGGACTTCCGGTGACAAACCTTCACGCCGCCGTCACTCGAACGTGCCGCTCACTGCGGGGCGCCGCGCCACCCGGCGACCGGGAGCGCGAACTTGGCCACGAGCCGGTCGGTGAAGACCGCGTGGTGCAGCCGCGCGAGCCGGACCGGCACCTCGCCGCGGCGCACCTCGATCCGCGCGCCCGGCGGCAGCTCCACGGTCCGCCGCCCGTCGCACCAGAGCACGCCGTGCGGCGTGTGCTGCTGCACCTCGACGGCGAGCACCGAATCGGGCGAGGTGATGAGCGGCTTCGCGAACAGGGCGTGCGCGCTGATCGGCACCATGAGCAGCGCCTCGACCTCGGGCCACACCACGGGGCCGCCGGCCGAGAACGCGTACGCGGTGGACCCGGTCGGGGTCGCGCACACGATCCCGTCGCACCCGAACCCGGTGACCGGCCGACCGTCGATCTCAAGGACGACCTCGAGCATCCGCTCGGGCTCGATCTTCTGGACGGCCGCCTCGTTGAGCGCCCAGTCCCGGTGTACGACGTCGCCGTTGCGGTGCACGGCGACGTCGATCGTCATGCGCTCCTCGACCTCGTACTCCTTGGTGACGACGCGGTCGACGACCTTGTCCAGGTCGTCCCGCTCCGCCTCCGCGAGGAAGCCGACGCGGCCCAGGTTCACCCCGAGCATCGGCACCCCGGACGCCCGCGCGAACTCGGCGCCGCGCAGCAGCGTCCCGTCCCCGCCGAGCACGATGAGCAGCTCACAGCCGTCGAGGCAGGCGGGCGTCGCCTCGGACTCCTTCACCAGTTCCACGGTGTCGGGCAGTGGCAGGTCCTCGGCCTCCGACGCCAGGACCCGCACCCCGAGGCCGCTGCGCAGCAGCCCCTGCACGACGAGTTCGGCGCTGCGGATCGCGGCGGGCCGGCCCGTGTGGGCGAGCAGGAAAACCGTACGAGCCCGGGTCTGCGGCAGCTGATTCGGCTTGGTCAACGGGGTCCCTCCGCCACTGCGCGATCCACGTCGGCCGGGTCGAGCTGATCCGCCCCGGCACGCAGCCACAGAAAGTACTCGACGTTCCCGGACGGTCCCGGCAGGGGGCTCGCGGTCACCCCGCGCACGCCGTACCCGAGCTTCCATGCCTGCTCGGCGACCCCGCGCACCGCGTCGGCCCGCATTTCGGGGCTGCGCACGACGCCCCCGCTGCCGAGCCGCTCCTTGCCCACCTCGAACTGCGGCTTGACCATCAGCACGAGATCCGCCTCCGGTGCCGCGCAGCGCACGAGGGCGGGCAGTACGAGCCCGAGCGGAATGAAGGACAGGTCACCGACGACCACATCAACAGGCACTCCATCGATCGCCTCCAACGTCAATTCGCGTACGTTCGTACGGTCCTTGACGGTGACGCGTTCATCGCTCTGCAGCGACCACGCGAGTTGCCCGTAGCCGACGTCGACGGCGACGACGTGCGCGACCCCGGCCCGGAGCAGCACATCGGTGAAGCCACCGGTGGACGCGCCCGCGTCCAATGCCCTGCGCCCCTTGACCACGAGCCCCTGCGGACCGAACGCCTCCAGCGCGCCCGCGAGCTTGTGCCCGCCGCGCGAGACGTAGTCGGGGTCGCTGCTGTCCGCCGTGACGACGATCGACACGCCCTCGTTCACCTGTGTCGCGGGCTTGGTCGCGACGATCTTGGAAACGCTGACCCGGCCCGCGGCGATCAGCTGGCTCGCGTGCTCGCGCGAGCGCGCCAGTTTGCGGTTGACGAGTTCGGCGTCGAGGCGGCGACGTGCCACACCTGCCACGGTGGTTCAGCTCCTGTTGTCGTGCGGAGACGGAGAGGTGGGGGCGGCATCCAGCGCGGTCAGCGCGTTCCGCAGCCCCTGGTGTACATCCTCGTACACCTCGGCGTGCCCGTCCGCGGCGAGGTGGTCCACATCGCCGAGCCGCTCCAGCTGCGCGTCCACCTCGGCGTTGCCGGTGGGGGTGCGCCCGATGCCGAGCGGGGCGGGTGCCGCGGGGTCGTACGAGGGCTCCGCCGCGGGTTCCGGCACGTCGGTGGGGTCGGTGGGCGTCTCGCTCATGCCCCGACGCTACCCCGAAGCGCCGGTGTACCGTCGATCACGATGGCGACGATGGAGGAGTGCCGGGCGGCGCTCGACAAACTCTCGGACAACATGGCGGGGGCCGACGGGGACGTGCGCACGGCCGCGGCCCTGGACCGCTCGCTGAGCTGCCGCATCACCGACCTCGACGTGACGTTTTCCGGCCGACTCAAGGACGGCCGGATCGAGGTCCTCGACACCCGCTCCGGACCGCCCGCCGAGAAGGCGCAGATCCGGCTCGCGCTGACCGGGGACGACCTGGTGGCGATGGTCGACGGCGAGCTGAACTTCGCGAAGGCCTGGGCGGCGGGACGCGTCAAGCTCGAGGCGTCCTTCCGCGACCTCCTGCGGCTCAGGACGCTGCTGTAGCGATCTCCTTGCGACGCGCCTTGCGCGCGGCCGGCACCACCAGCGGGGTCCCCGTCTCCGGGTCGTCGATGACCTGGCACTTCATGCCGAAGAGCCGCTCGACGAGCTCGGCCGTGACGATGTCCTTGGGCGCACCCTCCGCGATCACCTCGCCCTCGCGCAGGGCGATGAGGTGGGTGGCGTAGCGGGCCGCGTGGTTGAGGTCGTGCAGGACGGCGACGAGCGTGCGCCCCTGCTCCTCGTGCAGCTCGGCACAGAGGTCGAGCACGTCGATCTGGTGCTGGATGTCGAGGTACGTCGTCGGCTCGTCGAGCAGCAGCAGCGGCGTCTGCTGGGCGAGCGCCATCGCGATCCACACGCGCTGGCGCTGGCCGCCGGAGAGCTCGTCGACGTACCGCTCGGCGAGCTCGGCGACGCCGGTGGAACCCATCGACTCCTGGACGATCCGCTCGTCGTCGGACGACCACTGGCGCAGCAGCCCCTGGTGCGGGTAGCGGCCGCGGGCCACGAGGTCGCCGACGGTGATGCCGTCGGGCGCCGTCGACGACTGCGGCAGCAGGCCGAGCGTCTTGGCGACCTTCTTGGCGGGCATCGACTGGATGACGCCGCCGTCGAGCAGGACGCGGCCCGCGCTCGGCTTGAGCATCCGCGACAGGGCGCGCAGCAGCGTGGACTTGCCGCAGGCGTTCGGGCCGACGATCACCGTGAACGAGTTGTCGGGGATCTCCACCGACAGCTTCTCGGCGATGACGCGCTGGTCGTATCCGAGGGTCACGTCGTCGGCTATCAGCCTGTTCACTGCGGTGCTCCTTTGGTTCGTACGAGAGTCATCGGGCCTGCGTGTTCCGCGCTCGCTCATATCCGGCCCGCCTTGCGCTCGGTGACCAGCAGCCACAGCAGATAGATACCGCCGACGACGCCGGTGACCACGCCGACGGGCAGCTGGTCGGCGCCGAAGGCCCGCTGCGAGACCAGGTCGGCGACGATCAGCAGGGCCGCGCCCAGGATCGTCGACGCCGCCAGGTTCGGCCCCGGCGACTTGGTCAGCCGCCGGGCGATCTGCGGCGCGGTCAGCGCGACGAAGGTGACCGGGCCCGCGGCCGCGGTGGCGGCGGCGGTCAGCACGACGGAGGCCGTGAGGAGCAGCAGCCGGGTGCGCTCGACACGCACGCCGAGGCCGCCCGCCGCGTCGTCGCCCATCTCCAGCATCCGCAGCGGACGCGCGGACGCGGCGACGAGCGGGATCAGCACCACGAACATGATCAGCAGCGGCCAGACCTGCGCCCAGTCGCGGCCGTTGAGCGAGCCGGTCATCCACACGGTGGCGCGGGCGGCGTCCACGAAGTCGGCCTTCGTGAGCAGATACCCGTTGATCGCGGTCACGAAGGCGGAGACACCGATGCCGACGAGGACGAGCCGGTAGCCGTGCACGCCCCGCTTCCAGGCGAGTACGTAGATGGCGACGCCGGTGACGAGACCGCCGACAAGTGCGCCGAGGGCGACCTGCGTGGCGCTGCCCCCGAAGATCACGATCATCACGAGCGCGCCGGCCGTCGAGCCCTGGCCGAGGCCGAGCACATCGGGGCTGCCCAGCGGGTTGCGGGAGACGGACTGGAAGAGCGCGCCGGACAGGCCGAGCGCGGCGCCGACGAGCAGGCCGACGAGGACCCGCGGGAGCCGCAGGTCGTTGATGATGAATTCCTGGCCGGCGTTGCCGTTGCCCGCGAGGGTGCGCAGCACGTCGGGGACCGGGATCGGGAAGTCGCCGGTGCCGATGAGGAAGACGCTCGCGGCGAGCGCCGCGACGAGAAGGACCGCGACGACGAGGAGCGAGCGGACGTCGAGCCGGAAGGAGAGGCCGCCCGGGGTGCGTATCGCCTTGGTCTTCTTCCGCCCGGTCTGCGCGGGGGTCTTGGTCGCGTTCACAGCTGGGCCATCCTTCGGCGACGTACGAGCACGATGAAGACCGGTGCGCCGATGACGGCCGTGACGATGCCGACCTGGAGCTCGGAGGGGCGGGCCACGAGCCGGCCGATGACATCGGCGCCGAGCAGCAGCACGGGCGAGAGGACCGCCGCGTACGGCATGATCCAGCGCATGTCGGGCCCGGTGAACGAGCGCACCATGTGCGGCACCATGAGGCCGACGAAGGCGATCGGTCCGCAGGCCGCGGTGGCCGCGCCGCACAGCAGCGTCGCGGCGATCATGCTCAGGGCGCGGGTGCGGCCGAGGTGGGCGCCGAGCGCGCGGGCGGTGTCGTCGCCCATGGCCATGGCGTTGAGCGGGCGGGAGAGCAGCAGCGCGAGCACGGCGCCGACGACGATGAAGGGCCACACCTGCTGGACGGTGTGCATGGTGGACGTGGCCAGCGAGCCGACCTGCCAGAACCGCATCCGGTTGAGGGCCATGTCGTCGGTGATCATCACCGCGTAGAGATAGCCGGAGAGCGCCGCGTTGATCGCGGTACCGGCGAGCGCGAGCCGCACGGGCGTCGCATTGCGGGTGCCGCCGAGCGCGTAGACGAGGACGCCCACGGCGGCGGCGCCCGCGAAGGCGAACCATACGTAGCCGGTGAGTGAGGTCACCCCGAAGAAACTGATGGCGGAGACGACGGCGGCCGACGCGCCCATGTTGATGCCGAGGATGCCGGGGTCCGCGAGGGGGTTGCGGGTCAGCGCCTGCAGGACGGCGCCGGCGAGGCCGAGCGCGATTCCGGCCAACAGGCCGAGCAGGGTGCGCGACACACGCTCACCGACGACCACATCCGCATAGTTCCCGGTGTCCTCGAACAGGCCGTGCCAGACCTGGTCGAGCGAGAGCGGTTTGGCGCCCACGGCGATGCTCGCCACAAGGACGGCCACCAGCACGAGGACAGACGCGAGCAGCCCGACGGTGCGTATCGCCGCACGACGGTCGGGGGGCGCGGGAGCGGTCACCGCGCTGGCTTCGGGAGGACTGTCGACCAACACGAAGTTAGGTTAGCCTACCCTGCAACTTCACGACATCACGGTCCCGTCCCCCCCCGCCGCCTTGGGCAATCTGCCGCCAAGGGCGGCAGGGTGGGCAAGGCGGCACCCCGGTGCGGGGCGAGCACACTCCGGGCCCCAACCCCAGCGCAGCCCGGCCAAGCATCGGCGCGCTACAGCCCCAACCGTGCCACCGCCTTCCCCGCATCCAGCTCACACACACCCTCCCCGGCCACACCCCACGCCGCCCCACACAGCGCCCGCAACCCGTCGATCGCCTCACCGTCCCCCTCGACACGCAACTCCCCGCCCCCGGCAACCGCGGTCCAGCCCCCACACCGGAACCCACCGTCCCCGCCCTGAAGCTCCTCGACCTCCGGCTGCCCGGTGAGCAGCCCCCGCAGATCCACGTCCACATACGTGGGCCGATGCTGCGGCGGCGCGGCGAGCAACTGCGCGGCATCGGTGACACCGGTCAGCACAAGCAGCGAATCCACACCCCCGTTGAACGCCCCCTCGATGTCCGTGTCGAGCCGGTCCCCCACCACCAGCGGAGTCTTCGCCCCGGTCCGCAGAATCGTCTCCCGGTGCATCGGAGGCAACGGCTTCCCCGCGACCTGCGGCTCCGCACCCGTCGCGATCCGGACGACCTCCACCGCCGCCCCGTTCCCCGGCGCGATCCCACGCGCACTCGGAATCGTCAGGTCGGTATTGGATGCGAACCACGGCACCCCGCGCGCGATGGCGTAGCAGGCCTCCGCGAACCGCCCCCACGCCATGTCGGGCCCGCCGTACCCCTGCGCCACGGCGGCCGGGTCCTCGTCGGCGGAGTCCACCGGCACGAGCCCGCGCTCCCGCAACGCCACCCGCAGACCCTCACCGCCGATCACCAACACCCGCGCCCCTTCGGGCACTTGCTCGCTGATGAGCCGCGCGACGGCCTGCGCCGACGTGATGACATCGGCGGCCCCGGTCGGGATCCCGAGCTCGGTCAGATGCTCGGCCACGGCGTCCGGCGTGCGCAGCGCGTTGTTCGTGACGTACGCGAGCCCCATCCCGCCGTCGCGCGCCACGGCCAGCGACTCGACGGCATGCGCGATGGCAAGTCCGCCCGCGTACACGACCCCGTCGAGATCCAGCAGCGCGGTGTCGTACGCCTCGTGCAACGCCCGCGCACTGTCACCGGGCCGCACCCGGGCCCCGCCGTCGGCCGTCCCGCTCGCACCGTGGACCTGGCTCATTCCGCATCTCTCCTCGCTCGATCCCACTCCCCCGATCATCCCCCACGGCACTGACACTCGTACGATGCGGGGATGAAGACTGCAGGTCGCACGGCACAGTCGGGCAGCAACGGCCTGGACCTGATCCCGTTCAGGGGCGTCCGCTACGTCCCCGAACAGGTCGGCAGCCTCGCCGCCGTGACCTCACCCCCGTACGACGTGGTCGTACGGCCCGACGGACTGCACCACCTGGAGAACGCGGACCCGCACAACATCGTCCGCCTGATCCTCCCGCAGGCCGTGGCGCCCCAGGCCCGCAACGAACTGGCGGCCGCCACCCTGCACCGCTGGCTCGCCGAGGGCGTCCTCGCCCCCGACGCCGAACCCGCCTTCTACGTATACGAACAGCGGAACGGCGACATGCTGCAACGCGGCATCATCGGCGCCCTCCACCTCTCCGAGGCCTCGGAAGGTGTGGTCCTGCCCCACGAGGACGTCATGCCTCATGTGGTCGAGGACCGGGCAGGCCTGATGCGCACGACGGCCGCGAACCTCGAACCGCTCCTGCTGACCTACCGGGGCAACGGCAACGCGACCGGCGCCACCGCCGTCATCGAACGCACGGTCCAGCGCCCCCCGCTCCTCGCCACGACCACCGAGGACGGCTACAGCCACCGCCTCTGGGCCCTCACGGACCCCGCCGACCAGCGCCAGGTCCAAGGCGGTCTCGCCGCCCACCAGGCACTGATCGCGGACGGCCACCACCGCTGGGCCACCTACCTGCGCCTGCGCACCGAACACACGGCGCCGGGCCGCACCCCCTGGGACTACGGCCTGGTCCTCCTGGTCGACACGGCCCGCTACCCCCTCCGGGTCCGCGCCATCCACCGCCTGCTGGGCCGCCTCCCCCTCGACCGGGCACTGGCGGCGGCCCGCCCCCACTTCCGCGTACGCGAGGTCACGGGCCCGCTCCCGCACGCGATGGAGGCCCTGGCGCAGGCGGCGTCCCACGGCAACGCCTTCCTCCTCACCGGCACCGAGGACACGTACCACCTCCTGGACCGCCCCGACCCGGCGCTCCTGGACCGTACGATTCCGGCCGACCGCCCCGAGGCCTGGCGCACCCTCGACGCCACGGTGCTGCACTCCACGCTCCTCGGTGACGTCTGGGGCATCCCGGAGGACTCCCCCGCCGACGTCTCGTACATCCACGACACGCAGGCGACGGTCGACAAGGCGCGCCACGACGGCGGCACGGCGGTCCTGATGCACCCGGTCCGCGAGGAGGTCGTCCGCGAGCTGGCCCGCCAGGGCGTGACGATGCCCCGCAAGTCCACGTCGTTCGGCCCGAAGCCGGCCACGGGCCTGGTGCTGCGCACACTGACGGAAGACTGAGTTTCAACTCTCGCCACAACGACGAACGGGCGGGCCCCCTGAGGAGCCCGCCCGTTCGTCATGTCATCACGCTCTACCGCTCGTCGCGTCCTTCACGCTCGACGCCGGCGCTCTCGCCCTCGGGCGCCGGGGCGCCGTCCTCGTCGCTGTCGTCAAAGGCGTCCACGAACTCGACGCCGTCCAACTCGGCGAGCCGGTCGGACGCGTCCGTGCTGCCGTCCTTGTCGGACTCGACGGCCTTGGCGAACCACTCCCGCGCCTCGCCCTCGCGCCCGGCCTCCAGCAGTGCGTCGGCGTACGCGTAGCGCAGACGCGCGGTCCACGGATGTGCGGAGTTCGACGCGAGCTCGGGGCTCTGCAGCGTCACGATCGCGGCATCCAGCTGCCCCATGTCGCGCCGCGCGCCCGCGGCCACGAGCCGCATCTCGACCTGCCCGGCCTTGTCCAGCTTCGACACCTCGGGGGCGCCGGCCATGTCCAGCGCCTTCTCGGGACGCCCGAGCCCGCGCTCGCAGTCGGCCATGAGCGGCCACAGCTCCGCGCTCCCGGTCATCCGCCGCGCGGCCCGGAACTCGGCGAGCGCCTCGCTGTACTTCTGGTTCGCGTACGCGGCGAATCCGGCGGCCTCCCGCACGGCGGCGACCCGCGACGCGAGACGCAGCGCGATCCGGGAGTACGCGTACGCGCGCTCCGGGTCCTCGTCGATCAGCCGGGCCACCATCACGAGGTTCATCGCGACGTCCTCGGCGAGCCCCCTCGGCAGGGACTGAAGCTCCTGCTGCACGCTCTTGTCGAGCTCGGCACCGGAGACGTCATCCGGAATCGGCAGCCGCTTGATCGGCTCCCGGTCCCGCTCCCGGTCATCCCGGCGGAAGCCGCCACCGCGATTGTCATCACGCCGGTCATCACGACGCGGCCCACGGTCGTCCCGCCCACGGAACCCACCGGGCCGCCCGCCCCGGTCATCACGACGCGGCCCACGGTCACGGTCACGGTCACGGTCGTCGCGCCGGAAACCGCCACCGCGATTGTCATCGCGCCGATCATCGCGGCGGAAGCCACCGCCACGGTTGTCGTCCCGACGGTTGTCATCACGCCGATCATCGCGACGGTCATCGCGGCGGAAGCCGCCACCGCGGTTGTCGTCACGACGGTCATCACGACGCGGCCCACGGTCACGGTCCCGATCACCGTACGAACGGTCATCGCGCCGGTCGTCACGGCGGAAACCGCCACCACGATTGTCGTCGCGCCGGTCGTCACGACGCGGCCCACGGTCACGGTCGTCCCGACGGTCATCACGGCGGAAACCGCCACCACGATTGTCGTCACGCCGGTTGTCGTCGCGCCGGTCATCGCGACGGAAGCCACCGCCACGGTTGTCGTCACGACGGAAGCCGCCACCACGGTTGTCGTCACGACGGTCATCACGACGCGGCGCGCGATCACGGTCACGGTCGTCGCGGCGGAAACCACCCCCGCGGTTGTCGTCGCGCCGGTCGTCACGACGCGGCCCACGGTCACGGTCGTCCCGACGGTCATCACGGCGGAAACCGCCACCACGGTTGTCGTCACGCCGGTTGTCGTCGCGCCGGTTGTCGTCGCGCCGGTCATCGCGACGGAAGCCACCGCCACGGTTGTCGTCGCGACGCGGCCCACGGTCACGGTCGTCCCGACGGAAGCCGCCACCACGGTTGTCGTCCCAACGGGGCCCACGGTCCCGGTCACCCTGCGAACGGTCATCGCGACGGTCGTCCCGGCGGAAGGGAGGACGCTCCCGGTCGCCATCCCGACGGTCCCGAGTGTCCCGACGCGGAGCGCCGCTGTTGCCGCGGAACCCTCCACGGTCCCCCCGGTCACCACTGTCCCGTCGGCGCTGATCGCGCTCCGGTCGCTCGTCGGGCGAGTTGGTGGCCATCGGTTGACTCCTGTCTTCGGTACCGCAGTCATTCTCGCGCAACCGGGGTGCCGGCGCGCTCCGAGAAAAGCTCTGGAAATACAAAAAGGACCCTTGGTCCCAGCATGTGTGCCGGGACCAAGGGTCCTCTCAAAATTAGTTCGGCGGCGTCCTACTCTCCCACAGGGTCCCCCCTGCAGTACCATCGGCGCTGTGAGGCTTAGCTTCCGGGTTCGGAATGTAACCG
>NZ_JBIWLG010000006.1:0-153283 GCF_044766085.1 Streptomyces sp. NPDC102360
CAGTCGGAGGAATAATCCGACCGTTCACAGCGTCCTCGCTGTGCGCCTGCCCATCAAATGACCGGCAGGACTTTTCAAAGGAACCTCGTCCCAGCAGATGCTGGAGACGGGGTATCAACAAATTTTGGCGTTGATTTTTGGCACGCTGTTGAGTTCTCAAGGAACGGACGCTTCCTTTGTACTCACCCACAGCAACATTTGCTGAGGCTTTCCTCCGGGCGCTTCCCTTCGGTCCTGCTGTTCTTGCGTTTCCAACTCTACCAGATCCGTTTTCCGTTCCGTTTCCGGTTCGGATTTCAATTCCGGTGGCCGTTGGGGGCCTTTGCCTTTCGGCGTGTCCACCACATTAGCCGAATCTCCCGGCAACTCATAATCGAGTTTCGCGGATTCGAATTTCGGCATGCAGGCACGCCGAAAAGACCCCCGCGAAGGGTAGTCGCAATGAGTGGTTTGGCCGCTTCCGGTGGTTGGCTGAGAGCCAGACCCGGGTTCAGCGGCTCGGGCCACATTACGGATCCCGCAAGGGCGCGTCAAGTTGAGCGGCGGCGCGGCGTATGGGCCCGATAAGGGCTCACCGTCGGGTCGTTGGCGACCCAGAAGCGCCAGGGGTGGACGCCGCCCTCGCCGGAAACGCCCGTACGTGGGCCGTTGCGCACCTGGTCAGCGGGTACAGGGGTGCCATGCAGAACACTCAACGGGGAGTCCCCGCGGACGCAGGCGTCGGTGCCGTCCAAGGAACGGTCCACTCCGAGGGCCGTAGCCATGCGGGCCGGGCCTTTGGCCAGTTCCTTGTCATGCCGGGCCGATAGTCGACGCTTGCGGGCCAGTTCGACGCCTTCGGTGATCTCGCCGGCGCGGAGCAGCACGGCGCTCGCCCTGCCCTCCTCGCCGCAGACCAGGTTCATGCAGTGCCACATGCCGTAGGTGAAGTAGACGTACACGTGTCCGGGGCGCCCGAACATCACGTTGTTGCGGGCGGTCTGGCCTCTGTAGGCGTGGGACCCGGGGTCGTTCGCGCCGTCGTACGCCTCGACCTCTGTGAGGCGGAGCTCGATCGGGCCGTCGGGGGTGTGCCGGACCAGCGTGCGCCCGAGTAGGTCGGGGGCGACTTCCAGTACAGGTCGGTCGAAGAAGTCACGTGCCAGGGGCGTACGGTCAGGGGCCGCGATCATGCTCTCCGAGGGTAGTGGAGCGGGTGGGACAGGCGCTCGCGGAACCGGGCGCGGGTGTCCCGCGTTTGTAGTCAGCAGTATCAGCAGTGATTCGCACACGGAGGAGATCGAGGCATGGGGTTCAAGCGGCTGTTGGCGAGTCTGGGCGCGGGCGGGGCGTCCGTGGAGACGGTGCTCACCGAGGTCAATGTCGTGCCCGGTGGTGTCGTTCAGGGAGAGGTGCGGATCCAAGGTGGGTCCGTCGACCAGGAGATCGAGGGGCTTTCCGTCGGTCTGCAGGCGCGGGTCGAGGTCGAGGGCAACGACCAGGAGACGAAGCAGGACATCGAGTTCACCAAGGTGCGGCTCGGGGGGGCGTTCGAGCTGAAGGCGCAGGCCGTGCACGCCGTTCCGTTTGGGCTCGAGATTCCGTGGGAGACGCCCGTTACGACGATCGACGGGCAGCAGCTGCGTGGCATGAACATCGGGGTGACGACCGAGCTGGAGATCGCCCGGGCCATCGACTCGAGTGACCTCGACCCGATCAATGTGCACCCCCTGCCGTCCCAGCAGGCGATCCTCGACGCCTTCATCCGCATCGGCTTCCGGTTCAAGAGCGCGGACATGGAGCGCGGGCACATCCGGAATACGCGGCAGAAGCTGCCCTTCTACCAGGAGATCGAGTTCCACCCGCCGCAGCAGTACCGGGGACTCAACCAGGTCGAGTTGAGCTTCGTGGCCGACGACCGGGAGATGGACGTCGTACTGGAGATGGACAAGAAGCCGGGGCTGTTCAGCGAGGGCAGCGACACGTTCCGGTCGTTCGTCGCCGGGCACCACGACTTCCAGGGGACGGACTGGTCGGCGTATCTGCACCAGTGGCTGTCCGAGGTCGGCAGCAAGAGAAACTGGTTCTAGGGTTTCAGGAGCAGGGTCGACAAGGCTCTGTGGGACCAGTGTTTCCGTAGAGATTCAGGAGGTGTCGTTGTGACCGAGCAGCCCCAGAGGGCGTCGCTTCCTCATGACTTTCATCCGCAGGTGCCGTCGTTCACCGTCGTGAGCCAGGACTTCGAGCCGGGCGGGACGCTGGACGATGCGCAGGTGTACGCGGCCGGGAACACGTCGCCGCACCTGCGGTGGGAGGGTTTCCCGGCGGAGGCCAAGAGCTTCGCCGTGTCGTGCTTCGACCCGGACGCGCCGACCGGCAGCGGGTTCTGGCACTGGAGCGTGTTCGACATCCCGGCCTCGGTGACCGAGTTGCCGGTGGGTGCCGGCAGCGGCAAGTTCGAGGGGCTTCCTGAGGGCGCCGTACAGGTGCGCAACGACTACGGGACGAAGGAATTCGGGGGCGCCGCACCGCCTCCCGGGGACCCCGCCCACCGTTATGTGTTCACCGTGTACGCGGTCGATCAGGAGAAGCTCGGCCCGGATTCGGATGCTTCTCCCGCTTTCGTCGGGTTCAACCTGCGGTTTCACACGATTGCCCGGGCCCAGGTCGTCGCCGAGTACGGGGCGCCCGCCGAGGGCTGATTCCCAGCCCGGCGTTCACTGAACGTTTGCCCGCCTCTGGTCATGGAATTGATCAGGGGCGGGCATTTTCTGTGTGAGGCCGCACTTATTGCGTTGTCCATCTTGGCGTGCACGGCCAGAGTTGACGCACGGACGCCGAGGGGCGATCCGCTGCGTACGGGAGGTGGACAGGGTGCGGGACACACTGGTGCTGAACGCGAGCTTCGAGCCGCTCTCCACGGTGACGCTCAATCGAGCCGTCGTGTTGGTGCTGCAGGACAAGGCCGTCGTCGAGCAGGTCCACCCCGAGCTGCGCATGCGCGGTGCCGCGATCGATATTCCGGTGCCCCGGGTGATCAGGCTGTGCAGGTATGTCCGGGTGCCGTTCCGAAGACGCGCGCCGTGGTCCAGGCGGGGCGTGCTCGTACGGGATCAGCACCGGTGCGCGTACTGCGGCAGGCGGGCGACGACGGTCGACCACGTGGTGCCGCGGTCGCACGGCGGTGCTGATTCGTGGTTGAACACGGTGGCGTCCTGCGCCGCCGACAACCACCGCAAGGCGAACCGGACGCCCGAGCAGGCGGGGATGCCGCTGCTGCGACAGCCGTTCGAGCCGACACCCGCCGATGCGATGCTGCTGTCGCTGGGGGCCGGCGGGCGGACCGGGCTGCCGGACTGGCTGGCGCGGACCGCCGCATAGGGACATGACGCGAGGGCCCGCCGACCGCATGGTCGGCGGGCCCTCGTCGTGTACGAACGGCGAGCTCTAGTCGATCGGCGGCTGTTCGCGGCGCGGCGCGGGCGGTGTCGGCATCACCGGCGGGGTTTTCGCGTCGCTGCCGCCGCTCGGCGAGCCGAAGTTGCCGAAGGCGCCCGAGAGTCCCTTGAGGGCGTCGCCGATCTCGCTGGGGACGATCCAGAGCTTGTTGGCGTCGCCCTCGGCGATCTTCGGGAGCATCTGCAGGTACTGGTACGAGAGCAGCTTCTGGTCCGGGTCTCCGGCGTGGATGGACTCGAAGACCGTGCGGATGGCCTGGGCCTCGCCCTCCGCGCGCAGGGCCGCGGCCTTCGCCTCACCCTCGGCCCTGAGGATCGCGGACTGCTTCTCACCTTCGGCGGTGAGGATCTGGGACTGGCGGATACCTTCGGCGGTGAGGATCGCGGCACGCTTGTCACGGTCGGCGCGCATCTGCTTCTCCATCGAGTCCTGGATGGAGGTGGGCGGCTCGATCGCCTTGAGTTCGACGCGGTTGACACGGATGCCCCACTTGCCGGTGGCCTCGTCGAGGACGCCGCGCAACGCCGCGTTGATCTCCTCGCGGGACGTCAGGGTCCGCTCCAGGTCCATGCCACCGATGATGTTTCGCAGGGTGGTGACGGTGAGCTGCTCGATGGCCTGGATGTAGCTGGCGACCTCGTACGTGGCCGCCCTCGCGTCCGTCACCTGGTAATAGATGACGGTGTCGATGTTGACGACCAGGTTGTCCTGGGTGATCACCGGTTGCGGCGGGAACGGCACGACCTGCTCGCGGAGGTCGATGCGGTTGCGGATCGAGTCGATGAACGGGACGACGATGTTCAGGCCCGCGTTCAGCGTGCGTGTGTAGCGGCCGAAGCGCTCGACGATGGCGGCGCTGGCCTGCGGGATGACCTGGATGGTCTTGATCAGCGCGATGAAGACCAACACCACCAGAATGATCAGGACGATGATGATCGCTGACATCGAGTCTCCCGTGCCCCTCGTACCGTTCGTACCGTCGTGGTCCCGGCGCCCTCGCGCCGGAAGATCATGAGGTCTTGCGCAGTCGAGTGTGTCAGAACTGCCCACGTGGCGGGGCTGGTTCGGGCCACATATCGGTTCACATGACGATCGCCGTGGCCCCCTCGATCTCGACCACGTCGACCTGGCGGCCCGGCTCGAACGTCGCCTCCGCGTCGAGGGCGCGGGCCGACCAGATCTCGCCGCCGAGCTTGATCCGTCCGCCCGCCTGTCCGTCGACGCGCTCGACGACGACGGCCTGCTTGCCCTTCAAGGCGTCCACGCCGGTGGCCAGTTGGGGCGGTTCCGCGCGCTGGCGCCTGGCGATGGGGCGTACGACCACGATGAGGGCGCACGACACGGCGGCGAAGACCACCACTTGGAGGACGGCACCGCCGCCCATGCCCGCCATGACGGCGCCCGCGACGGCGCCGACGGCCAGCATGCCCAGTTCGGGCATGGCGGTGATGACGAGGAAGATTCCGAGTGCGGCCGCCCCGATCAGCCACCACACCCATGCGTCTGCGTCGATGTCTGCCACAGGGCCATGGTAGATCCGCAACTGCCGCGCGGACAGGGGCCATCCGGTCCGCGCGGGGGCGCGAAGGGTCAGCTCAGGGGCAGACCGGTGGCAGTCCAGCGGCCGTTGTTCTCCTCGACGACCAGCGGGAGGCCGAAGCACTTGGAGAGGTTGCGGGAGGTGAGTTCGAGCTCGATCGGGCCCGCGGCGAGGATCTGGCCCTGGCGGATCATCAGGACGTGCGTGAAGCCGGGGGCGATCTCCTCGACGTGGTGCGTCACCATGATCATCGAGGGGGCGATCGGGTCGCGGGCGAGGCGGCCCAGGCGGCGGACCAGGTCCTCGCGGCCGCCGAGGTCGAGCCCCGCCGCGGGCTCGTCGAGGAGCAGCAGCTCGGGGTCGGTCATCAGGGCGCGGGCGATCAGCGTGCGCTTGCGCTCTCCTTCGGAGAGCGTCCCGAACTTGCGGTCCAGGTACTCGCTCATGCCGAGGCGGTCGAGGAACGCGCGGGCGCGCCGCTCGTCCACGTCCTCGTACTCCTCCTGCCAGCCGGCCGTCATGCCGTACGCGGCGGTGAGCACGGTCTGCAGGACGGTCTGCCGCTTGGGCAGCTTGTCGGCGAGCGCGATGCCGGCGACGCCGATGCGCGGGCGCAGTTCGAAGACGTCCGTACCGGGCTTGCCGAGGGTCTCACCGAGGATGGTGGCGGTGCCGCCGCTCGGGAAGAGGTAGCTCGAGGCGAGGTTCAGGAGGGTGGTCTTGCCCGCGCCGTTGGGTCCGAGGATGACCCAGCGCTCCCCCTCCTTCACCGACCAGGAGACCTGGTCCACCAGAGCCCGGCCCTCGCGGACCACGGATACGTCCTCCAGCTCCAGTACATCGCTCATGAGCGCGTTGTCTCCCATTGCAGTCTCGTCTGTTCGCCGCGTCCGTCATGCCTTCGCATAGTTCCTGCTCGGCACGGCCCCCAGGGAAAACTTACGCCACCGCCCCAGCGGTCCATTCCATCGGTCGGGCTTTTGACGCCTTTGCGGGCTCCTAAGGTGGAGCGCATGCTCACTGAACCACGCTCCGGACGCCTCGCGGCCTGGGGAAATGCCCTTCTTGGTGGATTTGTCGCACCCGATGACGCGGCGCTCGCGATTGTCGGCGAGGACACATCGCACCGCGTGGCGGGGCTTCCGGGCGAGGCCGGGCCCGTCGGCCTGACGCTGGCGCTCGGCCGCCTGCGGGCACTCGGCGTCGGCGGACTGCGCGTGGCACTGCCCGCGCCGGGCCATCCGCTGGGCCTCAGCGGTCCGCCGGAGTTCAACGCGCGGGCTCTGGAGGCCGAGGAGGCGGTGGTCTGTCACGGCGCCGCGCTCGGGTTCGTCCCGGAGGTGCACGAGGTCGGTCCCGAGGGCGATGTGCATGCCCAGGTGATGTGGCACTGCCTGCCGGTGCGGGAGGCGCCGCCGGCGGATGTGCCCTCGCTCGGCGAGGCGGAGCGGGAGCTGGCGGAGGCGCTGCGGGACGCGACCGAGGTGCTGACGCGGCTCGACGTGGCCGGGTCCGGGCCGGTGTCCGAGGCCGCCGTGGACGCGTACCGGGCGCGGGCCGAGCGGGGGCGCGAGGCGCTGGCGCCGGGGTATCCGGGGCGTGCCGTGCGGGTGTTGGAGCTGGCGCAGCGAGTGGGGCTGCTGGTCTCCGTGGCGTACGAGAGCGGGCACGGTGGCGCGGTGAGCGCGTCGGAGATGGGGGCGCGGGCACTCGCGCTGCGCCCGGTGGAGCGGACGGCCCGGCGCGCGCAGGTGGCCGCGTACAACGCGTTCGTGGAGGAGCGGGAGCGAGGCTGAGGGCAGGGTCGGGAAAGGAGGGAAGGCCCCCACGGACCGGGTCCGTGGGGGCCTTCCTGTGCCTCAGGGGCGGCGAGACTCAGTTGTTCGCCGCGGTGTTGCCGAACGCCGGGTTCAGCAGGCCGATCACGTTGACGGAGTTGCCGTCGACGTTGACCGGGACGTGGACCGGGACGCCCACGTTGTTGCCCGAGCCGACGCCCGGGGAGTTCGCGGCCACACCGTCGGCGTTCGAGTCGGCGAAGGCGGCACCGGCGCCGGCACCCGCAGCGATACCGGCGACAGCGACGGCCACGGCGGCCCTCTTGGCGATGTTCATGAGAAGCGTTCCTCCAGATATTGCGGTCCGACCCCAGCCGCGGGGTCGCACGCTGAGAAACGCGCGGGGCGCGCGGCAGACACGGGGCGAACGCGCGAACCGCCCGATTGGATCAATAGGCCGACGAATCGACCAGTCGCGCTATCGAACAGGAGAGCCGCCCGCGAAAGCAGACCGGCCCCACGGGGAACACCCCGGGGGCCGGCGAAGCCTGAGCGCGCGTCAGCCGTTGTAGCCGTCGTTCGCGAACGCCGGGTTGAGGGCGCCGATCACCGTGGCGGTGTTGCCCACGGCGTTCACCGGAACGTGGACCGGGACCTGCACCAGGTTGCCCGAGCCGACGCCCGGGGACTTCACGGCGTGGCCGTGGGCCTGCGCACCGTCGGTGGCGGAGGCGAGTCCCGCACCGGCGGCGACAAGGCCACCGGCCACGAGGGTGACGGCCGCGGCCTTCTTCAGGTTCTTCACTTCTGGGTCCTCCTAGCGGTCGCCGCGACACGACCGCCGCAGCACGCATTGAAGAACGCGGCACCGCCGGAAGGGATACGCCGTCCGAGGGACATCTACACGACGGTATGAATTCCAGAACGGAGTGCGACGCTCCGTGTTGCCGCCCATTGCCGCCCGTTGCCGCCCCACCAGGGCGCCCGCGCGTGCCCTCAGCCCGTGACGCCGTGCCGCACGGCCCACAGGGCGGCCTGGGTACGGTCCGACAGATCGAGCTTCATAAGGATGTTCGAGACATGGGTCTTCACCGTCTTCTCGGAGAGGACGAGGGCGCGGGCGATCTCCCGGTTCGAGCGGCCGTCGGCGATCAGTCCGAGCACCTGGCGCTCGCGCTCCGTGAGTGAACCGCCCCTCCCCTGCCCGTTGTTGCCCTCATCCTGGGCGAGCAGTGCGCCCGCCACCTCCGGCTGGAGCAGGATGTGGCCCGCGTGCACGGAACGGATGGCGCCGGCCAGGGCGTCCGGGTCCACGTCCTTGTAGACGTAACCGGCGGCCCCCGCGCGCAGGGCGGGGACGACGGTGCGCTGCTCGGTGAAGCTGGTGACGATCAACACCTTGGCGGGATTGTCGAGTTCACGGAGCCGGCGCAGGGCGTCGACTCCGTCCATGCCCGGCATCTTGACGTCCATCAGGACGACGTCGGGCTTCAGCTCCTCGGCGCGGGCGACCCCTTCGGCGCCGTCCGCAGCCTCGCCGACGACTTCGATGTCGCCCTGCACCTCCAGGAAGGTGCGCAGGCCCCGGCGGACGACCTGGTGATCGTCGACCAGCAGTACCTTGATCGGGTCAGCCACCGGGGACCTCCATCTCGATCGTGGTGCCCTTGCCGGGCTCCGATTCCACTGTGAGCCTGCCGCCGACGCCGCTCGACCGGTCCCGCATGGAGACGAGGCCCAGGTGGCGGCCCGCACTGCGGATCGCCTTCGGGTCGAAGCCCGCCCCCTCGTCGGTGACGCGCAACACGGCGCCCTGGCCGTGCTTGTCGAGCGTGACCCGCACCTTCTCCGCTCCGGAGTGGCGCAGCGCGTTGTGCAGCGCCTCCTGAGCGACGCGCAGCATCGCCTCTTCCTGGGCCGCGGGCAGCGCCTTTATGCCGCCGGTGGTGAACGTGACGTGCGCCGAGTGGGCGCGGTCGAGGACCTGGATCTGTGTACGGAGCGTGGCCACCAGGCCGTCGTCGTCGAGGGCGGCGGGGCGCAACTCGACCACGGCCGCGCGCAGTTCGTCGGCCGCCTCCGCCGCGAGCTCCGCCACGTGCGCCAACTCCCCCTTGGCGCGCTCCAGGTCACGGTCCATCAGGGTCGCGGCGGCCTGTGCGGTCAGGCGCAGCGAGAAGAGCTTCTGGCTCACCGCGTCGTGCAGTTCGTGGGCGAGGCGGGAGCGCTCCTCGGCGATGGTGAGCTCGCGGCTGCGCTCGTACAGGCGGGCGTTCGTGAGCGCGATGGCCGCGTGCTGGGCGAGGATGCCGAGCAGTTCCTCGTCGTCCTGGGTGAAGCCGCAACCGCCTTCTGGCTTGGGGCAGTTCTTGTTCGCGAGGAAGAGCGCGCCGATCGTCTCCTCGCCGTCCTTGATCGGCAGGCCGAGGAAGTCCGACATGTCCGGGTGGGCGGAGGGCCAGCCCTCGAACCGGGGGTCCTTGCGGACATCGGCGAGGCGCTCGGTCTTCGCGTCGTGGAGCATCGCGGCGAGGATGCCGTGCTGGCGCGGCAGCGGGCCGATGGCCTTCCACTGCGCGTCGCTGACGCCGTCGACGACGAACTGGGCGAAGCCCCCGTGGTCGTCGGGCACGCCGAGTGCCGCGTACTCGGCGTCGAGCAGCTCGCGGGCCGAGGCGACGATCGTCTTGAGGACGTCGCGCACCTCGAGATGCCTGCTCATGGCGAGGAGCGCGGCGCTCACCGCCGCCAAGCCCTCCCGTCGCCCACCACCGCCCTTGACCGAGGGCCCGGCGGGCCCGCCCCCCTCTTCCCCGTGACCATGACTCATGACCTCACCGTACCGGCGGGGTCCGACAGTCGGATCGGACCGGAGGAGTCCCCCGCCTAGGTCGGTCGGCGTAGGGCGAAGGGCCCTGCGTTGTTGCTGCTCGCGTACGAGGCGCCGAGGGCCGCCGCGTTCCTACGTTGAGGTCACGACGCACAACGGATGACGTACTCAAGGGGACGGTTGTCATGACGGTAGCGATCATCACTGGGGCCTCGCGGGGGTTCGGGAGGGCGCTCGCGGCGGCGCTGGCCGAGCGGGGCTGGGATCTGGTGCTCGACGCACGCTCCGCGGGGCCGCTGGAGGACGTGGCGGAGCTGCTGCGCAAGCACGGCGGGGCGGTGAAGGCCGTGCCGGGCGATGTGTCCGACCTCGCGCACCGCGTCGAACTGATCGCGGCGGCATGGGAGTTGGGCGGGCTCGACCTGCTCGTGAACAACGCGAGCGTGCTCGGTGTGACGCCACTGCAACCGCTGGACGTGCACGACCTCGACGCGTTCCGGGCGGCCCTGGAGGTCAATGTGGTGGCCCCGCTGGGCCTGCTCCAGGAGGCACTTCCGCTGCTGCGCGAGTCGCCCGCCGGGACGGTGATCAACATGAGTTCCGACGCGGCCACGGAGGCGTACGGCACCTGGGGTGGCTACGGCTCCACGAAGGCCGCCCTCGATCAGCTCTCCGCCGTGCTCGGGGTGGAGGAGCCCGGCCTGCGGGTGTGGGCGGTGGATCCGGGCGGGATGCGGACGGACATGCTGGCGGCGGCCGAGCCGGACGAGGATCTGAGCGAGGTGCCGCGCCCCGAGGACGTGGTCCCCGCCTTCCTGAGCCTCATGGACCGACGTCCCGCGAGCGGCCGGTACTCGGCCCCGTCCCTCCTGGAGGCGTGATGGCGCTGGCGCTGCGGGTGCCCGAGGAACTGTCGGCGCGGGTCCCGGCCGAGCAGCGGGGGCCGGGGCGGGACAGATCGTCCGTACACCTTTTGGTGTCGCGCGGCACGGAGGCCACCCATCACCGGTTCCCCGAGCTGCCGTCCGTGCTGCGGGCCGGGGATCTGCTCGTCGTCAACACGTCTCCTACGTTGGCGGCCGCCGTGGACGGAACGCTGGGGCACGCACGCGTGGTCGTGCATTTCTCGACGCGCGGCGACGACGGGCGCTGGGCGGTCGAGCTGCGGGACCCGGACGGCCGGGGCACGACGCGGGCGCGCGCCGGCGGACCAGTGGGGTCCGTGATCGAGCTCCCCGGCGGCGTACGCCTCACCTATGAGGAGCCCCTGGCGGCCGGGAGCGAGCGGCTGTGGTGGGTGCGGGCGACCGGGGGCGTGCCCGCGCTGCTCGGCCGGCGGGGGCGGCCCATCCGCTACTCCTACACGGAGCGGGACCAGCCGCTGGCCGCCTACCAGACGGTGTTCGCGTTGCCGTACCCCGCCGGGGCGGGCAGTGCGGAGATGCCGAGTGCGGCGCGGCCCTTCACGGAGTCGATCGTGTCGCGGCTCGTGAGCCGCGGTGTGCAGTTCGCGCCGATCACGCTGCATACGGGTGTGGCGTCCACCGAGTCCCACGAGCCTCCTTATGCGGAGCGTTTCGAGGTGCCCGAGGCTTCGGCCCGCCTGATCAACGCCGCGCGGGCCGCCGGACAGAACGTCATCGCCGTGGGGACCACCGCGGTGCGGGCCGTGGAGTCCGCCGTCGACGCCGACGGGGTCGTGCGGGCGGCGCGTGGCTGGACGGGTCTCGTCGTGACGCCCGAGCGCGGGGTGCGGGTGGTGGACGGGCTGCTGACGGGGCTGCACGAGCCGGAGGCCTCCCATCTTCTGATGCTGGAGGCGGTGGCGGGGCGGGCCGCGGTGGACCGTGCGTATGAGGAGGCGCTGAGGGGCCGCTACCTGTGGCACGAGTTCGGCGACGTGCACCTCATCCTGCCGGAGGAGGGCCCTCACGCTGTGCGTTGCAGTGGCAACTATCGGTGAGTTCGGGAGGGGGTGCGTGTGACGCCGCGCATAGGGTCCACGTCACGTACGAAGGTCCGTAGTGGATAGGTACGGGACCTTGGTCCCGTTGCTGCACTGGGACAGGAAGTCGGACATCGGCTTCCTGTCCCTTTTCGTGCCCCCTCGGCCCACTACCCGGCTTCGTAGATCACACCTTTGCCTCGGCATTTTGCGGCCGCTAAGAATGTCCATCGTTGTTCGGCGCCGCGGGGTCCTACCCGTGGGGTTCGTGTCCTAAACACGACCGTCCGGTCCCCCGGTCTGCGAGCGACTTCCGTTCTTAGAGAGGTCCCCGTCTCATGTCCAAGCACAGCTCCAACGCCGGCCATAGTCAGCTGACCCGAGCCCACAAGTTCTCGCTCGCCGGTGTCGCCGCTCTCGGTGCCGCCGCCCTCGCGGTGACGCTGGTGCCGGGTCAGGACACCCAGGCCCAGGCGAAGGACGCGACGGTCGCCGCCGCCCCGGTCGCGTTCACCACCGACGCCGGTGCGAAGCAGATCAAGGACGTCCACGCCAGCGTCACCGACCAGCAGGCCGCCGCCAGCGAGAAGGCCAAGCAGGCCGAGGCGAAGGCGAAGGCCCGCCAGGAAGCCGCGGCGAAGAAGAAGGCCGAGGCCGAGAAGAAGGCCCAGGCCGAGGCCAAGGCGAAGGCCGAGGAGCAGGCGAAGAAGGAGCGCGAGGCCCAGGAGGCCGCCGCGCGTGCCGCCGCCCGCAAGCCCGTCTACGCCAACAACCTGGACGGCTGGATCAAGCACGCCCTCGCGATCATGAAGGACAAGGGCATTCCGGGTTCGTACGAGGGCCTGCACCGCAACATCATGCGTGAGTCCGGCGGTGACCCGAACGCGCAGAACAACACGGACGTCAACGCGGTGAACGGCACGCCGTCCAAGGGCCTGCTGCAGGTCATCCAGCCGACCTTCGACACCTACCACGTCGACGGCACCGCGAACAGCCTGACCGACCCGGTCGCCAACCTGGTGGCCGCGGCCAACTACGCGGCCGACAAGTACGGCTCCATCGACAACGTGGACAGCGCGTACTGATCCTGTAGTCGGGACCTCCAGGTCCGGCACACGCTGAACCCCCACGGCACGAAGGGCGGCACCCACAGGGTGCCGCCCTTCGTGTGTCCGCAGGTGTGTCCGCGGTGGGTCGCCTACTTGCGCATGACCTCGGGCTCGTGCCGGCGCAGCAGGCGCGCGACCGCGATGCCGCAGATGACGCCGAGCACGATCAGGACCGTGAGGTTGATGCCCCACTGGGTGACCGAGTGCTCCCACAGCGGGTCGAGGTCGTTCGGCTTCTGCGGGTCCCACGGCGGCATCAGGTGACCGAGGTCCAGGGTGGCGCCCGCGGCGCCGACCGCCCAGCGGGACGGCATCAGCCAGGCGAACTGTTCCAGGCCCACGGTGCCGTAGATCTGGAAGAGCACGCCGGTGAACACGACCTGGACGATCGCGAACATGACGAGCAGCGGCATCGTCTTCTCGGAGGTCTTCACCAGCGAGGAGATGACGAGCCCGAACATCATCGACGCGAAGCCGAGCGCGATGATCGAGATGCACAGTTCGGCGGCCGGCGGCAGCACAAGACCTTCCTTCGGAAGGTCACGTGTCGAGAAGCCGATGGCGCAGATGATGACGCCCTGCACGGCCGTGATCACGCCGAGGACGATGACCTTGGACATCAGGTACGCGGAGCGGGACAGGCCGGTGGCCCGTTCGCGCTCGTAGATGACCCGCTCCTTGATCAGCTCACGGACCGAGTTGGCCGCCGCGGAGAAGCACATGCCGACCGCGATGATCAGCATGATCGTGCCGGCGTCGCCATTGAACTTGGCCGGCGGCTTGGGCGGGCCCAGACCGAAATCGGCCGGGATGACCACCGAGACGATGCCGAGCACCGCGGGCAGGATCACCATCAGGCCCATGAAGCCCTTGTCCGAGGCGATCACCGAGCAGTAGCGGCGGATCAGCGTGATCAGCTGGGAGCCCCAGGGCTGTGTCTTGGGCGCCTTGATCGCTGCGGGCGGCGCCACCGGGTCCGACTGCGCGGCGACGGCGTCGATGTCGGCCGCGTACATCTGGTAGTGCTGCGAGCCCTTCCAGCGGCCCGCCCAGTCGTAGTCGCGGTAGTTCTCGAACGCCGAGAACACGTCGGCCCACGTCTTGTAGCCGAAGAAGTTGAGAGCTTCCTCCGGCGGGCCGAAGTACGCGACGGCGCCGCCCGGCGCCAGCACGAGCAGCTTGTCGCAGAGTGCCAGTTCGGCCACCGAGTGGGTGACGACGAGGACCGTGCGGCCGTCGTCGCACAGTCCGCGCAGCAGCTGCATGACATCGCGGTCCATGCCCGGGTCGAGGCCCGATGTGGGCTCGTCCAGGAAGATCAGCGACGGCTTGGTCAGCAGCTCCAGGGCCACGGAGACGCGCTTGCGCTGGCCTCCGGAGAGGGAGGTGACCTTCTTCTCCTTGTGGATGTCCAGCTTGAGTTCGCGCAGCACCTCGTCGATGCGCTGCTGGCGCTCCTGCTCGCTGGTGTCCGCGGGGAAGCGCAGCTTGGCGGCGTACTTGAGCGCCTTCTTGACGGTGAGTTCCTTGTGCAGGATGTCGTCCTGCGGGACCAGACCGATGCGCTGGCGCAGCTCGGCGAACTGCTTGTAGAGGTTCCGGTTGTCGTAGAGGACATCGCCCTGGTTGGCGGGGCGGTAGCCCGTGAGCGCCTTGAGCAGCGTCGACTTGCCGGAACCCGACGGGCCGATGACGGCGATCAGCGACTTCTCCGGGACACCGAACGAGACGTCCTTGAGGATCTGCTTGCCGCCGTCGACGGTGACCGTCAGATGGCGCGCGGAGAACGAGACGTCACCGGTGTCGACGAACTCCTCGAGCCGGTCGCCGACCAGGCGGAACGTGGAGTGTCCTACGCCCACGATGTCGGTGGCGCCGAGCAGTGCCGTGCCGCCCTTGGGGATCGGCTGGCCGTTGACGTACGTGCCGTTGTGCGAGCCCAGGTCGTGGATCTCGAAGCGGCCGTCGGGCGACGCGTGGAACTCGGCGTGCAGCCGCGAGACCTGGAGGTCGGAGACGACCAGCTCGTTCTCCAGGGAGCGGCCGATGCGCATGACGCGGCCGAGTGCCAGCTGGTGGAACGTGGTGGGGCTGCGGTCGCCGTACACGGGCGGGGCCCCCGCGACCCCGCCGGCGCCGTGCTGCTGCGGCACCCTCTGCGCCGGTGGCTGCTGCTGCCACTGCTGCCCCGGCGCCTCGCGCTGCTGGGGCGCTTGCTGGGAAGCCTGTTGGGACCAGCTCGGCTGCTGCTGGTACTGCTGCGGTGGCGGCTGCTGTGCGAGGCCGGCGGCCTGCTGCTGAGCCTGGTGCGGTGAGGCCACGGCGGCGGCGCGGGCACTGCCCTGCGCGGTCAGGCACGGGCCGTCGGTGGAGTTGCCCAGGTGCACGGACGAGCCGGGGCCGATCTCCATCTGGTGGATCCGCTGCCCCTGCACGAAGGTGCCGTTGGTCGAGCCGTGGTCCTCGATGACCCAACTGCGGCCGCCCCAGCTGATCGTGGCGTGACGCCAGGACACCCGGGCGTCGTCGAGCACGATGTCACCCTGCGGATCACGTCCGAGGGTGTACGGCCTGGACGCGTCGAGCGTCCAGGTCCTGCCATTCAATTCCAGTACGAGATCAGGCACTCCATGCCCCACTGAGTTGTCCCCCGAGTTTTTCCCCCGACATGGGGAGTCTAGGGATGTCGAACATCGTGAGGAACTATTTCAGGAAGCACTCCGTGACCGAAAGGCGGGCCTTGCGCCGAGCCCGTTCGCACCTCCTGTACGCCCCTTGGCACCCGCCCCGTTGACGGTACGGATGCGGCCCCGGAGAGTGGTAAGAGCCCACAACTCCCCATGGATCACGCACAAATGGGATCTCAGGGGCGAGGCGGGGCGGATCGGGGGGTCCTTGATGGCCATGGCGGAGAGCGGCCACGAAGCGAAGCGGCGCGCACGCCTGCCCGTCGGCGATGTCCTGCTGTCCGCCGTCGCCGCGGTGAGCTGGGCGTTCATCGCCATGGCCGGAGTCGCGGCGCTCGGCCTGCACTTGCTGGACGCCGACACGGTCGCTTCGCTCGGGCCGATGACGGCAGCGGTGGTGGCGCTCGGCGCGGGCGGGCACGTGACGCCGTCCGGCGACGTCTCGGCCTTCGGGCTCAAGGGCGCGCAGGCGGACACCTCGATCGACATCTGGCCACTCGGCGTGGGCCTGGTGGGGGCGCTCGCACTGGGCTGGTTCTTTCTACGCTCCTTGCGGGCGGCGGGAGTTGAGGTGTCGCCCAGGGAGCTCCTCGCGCGCGCCGGCGCAGTGGTGGCGCTCTTCGTGGCGATGATGGGCGGCCTCATCTGGGCCGGTCACGACATCATCACGATCGACGGATCGCAGTTGGGGCTCGACGACATCACGGGCGGCGGGAAGGGGCTGCCGGAGGGCATCTCGGACAAACTGCCGGGAGGGATCGGCGGGTTGCTGCCCGACAAGGTCGGCGATCTGGTCGACGCGAAGGCCTCCGTCGGGTTCACCGTGGAGACGGTCCCTTCGCTGCTCGGCGGCGCGGCGTTCGTGGTGGGCGTCCTGGTGATCGCCCTGCTCGCGTCGCGGCGCACTCCGCTGCCGCGCGCGCTCGCCCCGCTGCACCGGACCGTCCGCCCGGCCGCGTCGGCGCTCGTGGCGGTGCTGCTGATGGCGGTTGTCGCGGGCCTGGCAGCGGCCGCGTACGCGATGATCGGCGACGATCATCCGAAGCGGATCGCGGGCGCCGCGCTGCTCGGGGCGCCCAACGGGGTGTGGCTCGGCATCCCCCTCGGTCTCTTCGTGCCCTGGGACGGCAAGGCGACGGGTGAGCTCGCGAAGCTGCTGCCGGATCCGCTGGACGAACTGCTCAAGGCGTCGGCGAACGAGCCGGTGACGCTGGGGCGGCTCGCGGAACTCGACGGCAGGGTGTGGCTGTTGGGCGTCGGGGTGGCCGTGATGATGCTGCTCGCCGGGGTGCTGGCGGCGGTGCGTTCGCCCGTGACGCGGGGCGTCTGGGGGTTCGCGGGGCGGTGCGCGTTGCGGCTGGGGGGCGTGACGGCGCTCGCGCTGCCGCTCCTGGTGTGGCTCACCGATGTGTCGGCGGGGGCCTCGCTGTCGGTCCTCGGGTTCGACGCGTTCGGGGCGGGGGTCGAGTTGCACGGGCGGGTCGGGACGGCGGTGTTGCTGGGGGCCGTGTGGGGGGCGGGGGCGGGTGCGATTGGGGCGGTGCTGGCGTATGCGACCGGGGCGGCTCGTTCGGTGCGGCCGCAGGGCGACGGGCCGTCCGGGGCGGCCGGGCCGTATCAGCCCAGTCGGCCCTATCGGCCGGCCGATCCGGATACGAATCCGTATCTGCGGCCGTACGAACCGTGAGGGTGGCCCGTGGAACGGTCGCGGGGCGCTGCTCCGGGCCCCGCGGGCTCTCGTCACAAGAGCGGGGCTTGAAGGATCGGGGTGCTGCCCCGGGCCCCGCGCCTCACACGCCGGCGGGGCTTGAGGGGTGGACCTTGATTGCGGTGGCCGTACAAAGGACCGATAACGTAGACCTCATCATGAGCGCTTCGCAGCCCCAGCCCACCGCTGATGCCCCTTCCGTGGACGTTCCGGCGGACGTCCCCACTCTTCTGGTCAAGATCTTCGGCAAGGACCGGCCCGGCATCACCGCCGGGCTCTTCGACACCCTCGCCGCCTACTCCGTGGATGTCGTCGACATCGAGCAGGTCGTCACGCGTGGCCGCATCGTCCTGTGCGCCCTGGTCACCCAGCCGCCGGCCGGGCTCGAGGGGGACCTGCGGTCGACCGTCCACAGCTGGGCGGAGTCGATGAAGATGCAGGCGGAGATCATCTCCGGCATCGGCGACAACCGTCCGCGCGGCACGGGCCGCTCCCACGTCACCGTCCTCGGTCACCCGCTCACCGCCGAGTCGACCGCGTCGATAGCGGCCTCCATCACCGGCACCGGCGGCAACATCGACCGCATCTTCCGGCTCGCGAAGTACCCCGTGACGGCGGTCGAGTTCGCGGTGTCCGGCACCGCGACGGAGGAGCTGCGCACGGTCCTCGCCATAGAGGCCGCGAGGCTGGGCGTGGACGTGGCGGTCGTCTCTGCCGGGCTGTACCGGCGTGCGCAGCGCCTCGTCGTGATGGATGTCGACTCGACGCTCATCCAGGACGAGGTGATCGAGCTGTTCGCGGCGCACGCGGGCTGCGAGGACGAGGTCGCGGAGGTGACCGCGGCGGCGATGCGCGGCGAGCTCGACTTCGAGCAGTCGCTGCACGCGCGCGTGGCGCTGCTCGCGGGCCTCGACGCCTCGGTCGTGGAGAAGGTGCGCAGCGAGGTCCAGCTGACGTCGGGCGCGCGCACCCTGATCCGTACGCTCAAGCGTCTCGGTTACCAAGTGGGTGTCGTATCCGGCGGATTCACGCAGGTCACGGACGACCTGAAGGAGCGCCTCGGGCTCGATTTCGCGCAGGCGAACACCCTGGAGATCGTCGACGGCAAGCTGACCGGCAGGGTCACGGGCGAGATCGTGGACCGCGCGGGCAAGGCGCGTCTGCTGCGGCGGTTCGCCACCGAGGCGGGGGTGCCGCTCGAGCAGACCGTGGCGATCGGTGACGGCGCGAACGACCTGGACATGCTGAACGCGGCCGGGCTCGGTGTCGCCTTCAATGCCAAGCCGGTCGTGCGCGAGGCCGCGCACACCGCGGTGAACGTGCCGTTCCTCGACACGGTGCTGTATCTGCTGGGCGTCACGCGCGAAGAGGTCGAGGCCGCGGACGCGCAGGGCGCGTAGACGTCATGCGTGGGGCCCGGTACCGATCGTCGGTACCGGGCCCCACGTCGTACGTATGACGGACGGGCAGTGGCGGTTACTCGCTCGGTGCCCAGTAGTCGGCGAGCGTGGCGGTGCCGGGCTCCAGGCTCTTCCACGGTCCGGTGAACGTGAGCACGGAGAACGCGGCGGTCGGGAAGCCACGTCGGTTCAGCCGCTGCCGGGCGTCGCCCTCGGCGTCCGCGGCGAGGATCTCGGAGAGGGCCTGCACGCCGGGGTTGTGGCCGATCAGCACGGCATTGTGCACGTCGTCGGGTGTCTCGTTCAGCACGGCGATCAGTTCGCCGGGGGACGCTTCGTAGATCCGCTCCTCGTACACGGTCTTCGGTCGCTCCGGCATCTCCTGCACGGCGAGCTTCCAGGTCTCTCGGGTACGCGTGGCGGTCGAACACAGGGCCAGGTCGAAGGAGATGCCTGCGTCGGCCAGCTTGCGGCCGGCGACGGGGGCGTCCCTGCGGCCCCGCTCGGCGAGCGGCCGCTCATGATCGGAGACCTGGGGCCAGTCCGCCTTGGCATGCCGGAAAAGGACAATCCTGCGGGGTTCTGCGACGCTCATGCGTCCCAGCTTCGCATGAAACCCTTCGCCGGGCGCAGGGAGTTGACGGGGTCGCCCGGCACGAGTGAACGACGTACGCAGGCCCTAGCGGAGCACCAGGTCCTTGGCGCGTCCCAGGATGTGGACCAGGCTCGGTTCGCCCGCGACGGCCTGGGCGTCGGCCGGGTTGAGGATCAGCAGGAGCAGTGCCACGAAGGCCACGGCCGGGAGCACGATCGCCCACCACGGCAGCCGGATGTCGACGCGACCCGGGGCTGCCGCTCGGGGCTGGGAGTACGTGGGGGCTGACATCGACATGGCTGCTGCCTCCGAGGTCCGTGTTCCGTATGCGCTTCGTCCGGTGTGCCGACGATCTCGGCGACACTTCGAAGGTACGGAACCGGGGGCCTCGGTCCCATCCGGTGATCCACCCACTTCACCCTGACACTGTCCCCCTAAGGGATGGTGGGGAAAGCCCCACCATGGCGTCAGGGCGCGGCGATGGACGCGATGATGCCGACCACGACGGTGATGGCCAGCATCGCGCCGAGCACGAGGAGCAGCTTCTTCTGGCCGTTCTGGGGATTCGGCTCGAGCACAGGCGACATGCGCCAAGTGTCGCACCTGTCCCCGCCGCTCAGGATGCCGGGGCCGCCTTGGGCCTGTCGTTCGGATCAGGCCGGGCCCGCCTCGTCCTCGACGGTGCGGCGCCGGCCCGCGAACACGCCGACCACGATCTGCGGCACCATCAGCGCGGCCATGAGCGCGATCGGCGCGCCCCAGCCCCCGCTGTGCTGGTAGAGGACGCCGACGAGCAGCGGTCCGGGGATCGAGATCAGGTAGCCGGTGGACTGCGCGAAGGCGGACAGCTTGGCGACTCCCGCACCCGTGCGGGCCCGCATCCCGACCATGGTGAGCGCGAGCGGGAAGGCGCAGTTGGAGATGCCGAGCAGCAGCGCCCACGCCCAGGCGCCGGAGGCCGGGGCGAAGTACAGGCCCGCGTAACCGGCGAGACCGCAGACGCCGAGGGCGATCACCATCGGCCCCTGGCTGGGCAGCCGGGCGGCCATGCGCGGGATGACGAAGCCGAGCGGGATGCCCATCGCCATGGTGACGGCGAGCAGCAGACCCGCGGTCGAGGCGGAGACTCCCGAGTCGCGGAAGATCTGCGCCATCCACCCCATCGTGATGTACGCGGCCGTGGCCTGGAGCCCGAAGAAGACGGCGAGCGCCCAGGCGGTACGGCTGCGGGCGATGCGCAGACCGCTGCCTTCGGAGGCCGCCGCGGACTCCGCGGCGGGCGAGGCGGCGGCCGCCAGGGTGGCCGTGTCCTTCTTGCCCACGAGCGGCAGCCAGGCCAGAGCCGCCGCGACGGCGAGCACCGTCCACACCGCGAGCCCGGCCTGCCAGCTCCCGCCGAGCGCCGAGGTCACCGGCACCGTCGCGGCGGCCGCGGTGGAGGTGCCGAGCGCGAGGGCCATCGAGTACAGGCCGGTCATGGTGCCGACCTTGTCGGGGAACCAGCGCTTGACGATGACCGGCATCAGCACGTTGCTGACGGCTATGCCCATCAGGGCGAGCGCGCTGGCCACGAGGAAGCCCGCGGTGCCGCCGGTGAACGGGCGGATGACGAGGCCCGCGGCGATGGCGAACATGCCGGCGCAGACGACGGCGCTCGGGCCGAAGCGCTTGGCGAGCCGGGGCGCCATCACGCCGAAGACGGCGAAGCAGAGCGGCGGTACGGAGGTGAGGAGACCGGCGACGCTGCCGCTCATCCCGAGCCCGTCGCGAACCTCTTCGAGGAGCGCGCCGAGGCTGGTGATGGCAGGCCGCAGGTTCACCGCGGCGAGCACGATGCCGACCATGACCAGCCGGACCACCCACGCGCGCGGGGCGTGCTTCTCGGTCCGCAGGGGGGTCTCGGGGTCGGCGCCCGGTGGTGCCATCGTCGGGGTTTCCTCGCTAGCCATGAGGCCATCTTAGAATCATGGGATGATTGGTTGTCCAATCGGTTCGCTACCGTACGACACCGCCCGCACGACTCCGTCCGCACGACCCCGCCCGCACGAAGGAATGTCATGCCGCTGACCTCGCCCCAGCGCTCGGCCCTGTCCGAGCAGGTCATCTCCGCCCTGCGCGCCCAGATCTCCACGGGCGAGTGGCCGGTGGGCTCCCGCATTCCGACGGAGCCCGAGCTCGTGGAACAGCTGGGTGTGGCCAGGAACACGGTGCGGGAGGCGGTGCGCGCCCTCGCGCACAACGGCCTGCTGGACATCCGCCAGGGTTCGGGCACGTACGTCGTGGCGACGAGTGAGCTGGCGGGTGTCATGCAGCGGCGGTTCGCGGAGGCCGCCCCGCAGGACATCGCGGAGCTGCGCGCCACGCTGGAGTCGAGCGCGGCGAAGTTCGCGGCGGAGCGGCGCACCGAGCGGGACCTGAAGCAGCTGGACGCGCTGCTCGTGCGGCGCGAGGAGGCCTGGTCGTCCGGGGACACGGAGGCGTTCGTGTCGGCGGACGCGACGTTCCACCTGGCCGTGGTGGCCGCGTCCCACAACGACGTACTGACGGCGATGTACGCGGACCTGGGCGAGGTCATGCGGGACTGGCTGCGCGAGGACGTGGGCGAGCGGCTCACCGCGGAGAACCACATGGACCACGCCACACTCGTCGACGCGATCCGGGTCGGCGACGCCGAGGCCGCCGCCAAAGAGGCCGCGCGCTATCCGTTCGACTGCCGCCCCGGGCGCCTCACGGCGCCGGTACGTGGTGACTGACCCAGGCGGTCCGCACGCTCTTCCAGCACCGGCCGTCCATCCGTAGCGTCCCGGCCGGGAAGACCGCCTTCGGGCGTGCGTCCGTGTCGATGTCCCACCACGTCGCGCACTCGATGTGCAGGGCGACGCGGTCGATCGTGGGGTACGGGTTGTGGCAGGTGGCGCTCACGAGGTCGCGGTCGATGTCGATCCGGCACGCGGCGCCGGAACGCTCCCGCTTCTTGTCGGCCACGCGCGCGTGGCCGTCCTTTTCGGCTGTCGCCCCCTGCGCGGGGGTGCACGCGGCGAGGTACGGCAGCGATATCAGCAGGACGACGGCGGCGGTGAAACGGGGGTGCAGACGCACGTAGGGACCTCCTCGCACCAGCGTGCGTGGAGGTCCCCACGGCCCGCCCGGCCGGTGGGCCGAACGAGTGAGCTACAGCCCCTGGGTGTCAGGCGCCGATGGCGTGCAGACCGCCGTCGACGTGCACGATCTCGCCCGTCGTCTTCGGGAACCAGTCCGAGAGCAGCGCGACGATGCCCTTGCCCGCCGGCTCCGGGTCCTCGAGCTTCCACTCCAGCGGAGCGCGGGAGTCCCACACAGACGCCAGCTCGCTGAAGCCGGGGATGGACTTCGCGGCCATGGAGCCGAGCGGGCCCGCGGAGACCAGGTTGCAGCGGATGTTCTGCTTGCCGAGGTCGCGGGCCATGTAGCGGCTGGTGGCCTCAAGGGCGGCCTTGGCCGGGCCCATCCAGTCGTACTGCGGCCAGGCGAACTTCGCGTCGAAGGTCAGACCCACGACGGAACCGCCCTCGCTCATCAGCGGCAGCAGCGCCATCGTCAGCGACTTCAGGGAGAAGGCGGAGACGTGCATGGCCGTGGAGACGGACTCGAACGGCGTGTTCAGGAAGTTGCCGCCGAGGGCGTCCTGCGGCGCGAAGCCGATGGAGTGCACGACGCCGTCGAGCCGGTCGCCGAGCTGCTCGCGGACCTGGCCCTCGAGGCGGGCGAGGTGCTCGTCGTTCGAGACGTCGAGCTCCAGGACCTTGACCTTGTCGGGCTCAGGGAGCTTCTTGGCGATGCGCTCGGTGAGCGTCGGCCGCGGCCAGGCGGTGAGGATGATCTCCGCACCCTGCTCCTGGGCCAGCTTCGCGGTGTGGAAGGCGATGGAGGACTCCATCAGCACACCGGTGATGAGGATCTTCTTGCCCTCGAGGATTCCAGCCATGGTTCAGTGACCCATTCCCAGTCCGCCGTCAACCGGGATGACGGCTCCAGTGATGTACGCGGCGTCGTCGGAGGTCAGGAACTTCACCACTCCGGCGATCTCCTCGACCTGCGCGTACCGGCCGAGCGGCACCTGCGACACGATGCCCTTGCGCTGCTCGTCGGTGAGCGCCTGGGTCATGTCGGTGTCCACGAAACCGGGGGCGACGACGTTGAAGGTGATGTTGCGCGACCCGAGCTCACGGGCGAGCGAGCGAGCGAAACCGACCAGACCCGCCTTCGAAGCGGCGTAGTTCGCCTGCCCCGCCGAGCCGAGCAGCCCGACCACGGAGGAGATCAGCACGACGCGGCCCTTCTTGGCGCGCAGCATGCCGCGGTTGGCACGCTTCACGACACGGAAGGTGCCGGTGAGGTTGGTGTCGAGGACGGACGTGAAGTCCTCCTCGGACATGCGCATGAGGAGCTGGTCCTTGGTGACGCCCGCGTTGGCGACGAGGACCTCGACGTTGCCGTGCTTCTCCTCGATCTCCTTGTAGGCGGCGTCCACCTGCTGGGAGTCCGTGATGTCGCAGCGGACACCGAGGGCACCGGCGTCGACGAGCTCCTTGGGGGGCTCTCCGGAGCGGTAGGTGAAGGCCACCTTGTCGCCCTGCTCCAGGAAGGCCTGGGCGATGGCGAGGCCGATGCCCCGGTTTCCCCCGGTGACGAGAACCGAGCGGCTCAACGGATCACCCTTTCGTTTCGGCGGTCAGGTACGTCCTGAACCTATCCGGCCGCGGCACCGGGTGCCGAATCCGGGGACGACAGGGCGAGGGGGTGCTGTCTGTGGGGTTCCCACAGACAGCGCGTGTCGTGGTTCACTCACACGCACTGTGCCGCGACAGAAGGGGAAGCCGCCCATGGCCCACGAGATCGATCAGTCGTTCCTCGCACTGCCCCTGAGGGCACTCGCCGACGCCGCCCTCGCGCGCGCACGCGCGCTGGGAGCGGAACACGCGGACTTCCGTCTGGAGCGGGTGCGCGGCGCTTCCGTGCGGCTGCGGGACGCCAGGCCGTCGGGGTCATCCGACAGCACGGACCTGGGCTACGCGGTCCGCGTGGTGCACGGCGGGACCTGGGGGTTCGCCTCCGGTGTCGATCTGACGATGGGCGGCGCGGCGCGGGTGGCCTCGCAGGCCGTGGCGATGGCGAAGCTGAGCGCGCAGGTCATCAAGGCGGCCGGGTCCGACGAGCGCGTGGAGCTGGCCGATGAGCCGGTGCACGCGGACAAGACCTGGATCTCCTCGTACGAGATCGATCCCTTCAGCGTCCCCGAAGAGGAGCGCTCCGGGCTGCTCGCCGACTGGAGCGCTCGGCTGCTCTCGGCGGACGGGGTGTCCCATGTGGACGCCTCGCTGTACTGCGTCCATGAGAACAAGTTCTATGCGGACACGGCGGGGACCGTCACGACCCAGCAGCGGGTGCGGCTGCACCCGGAGCTGACTGCGGTCGCCGTGGACGGTTCCAGTGGCGAGTTCGACTCCATGCGCACCGTCGCGCCGCCGGTGGGTCGCGGCTGGGAGTACCTCACAGGGACCGGCTGGGACTGGGACCGGGAGCTCGCCGAGATCCCCGAGCTGCTCGCCGAGAAGATGCGCGCGCCGAGCGTCAGGGCGGGCGCGTACGACCTGGTCGTGGACCCGTCCAACCTCTGGCTGACCATCCACGAGTCCATCGGGCACGCGACCGAACTGGACCGTGCGCTCGGCTACGAGGCGGCATACGCGGGCACCTCCTTCGCCACCTTCGACCAGCTCGGGAAGCTCAAGTACGGCTCCGAGATCATGAACGTGACCGGCGACCGGACGGCCGAGCACGGGCTCGCCACCATCGGGTACGACGACGAGGGCGTGGCGGGGCAGTCCTGGGACCTGGTGAAGGACGGAACCCTCGCCGGGTATCAACTCGACCGGCGCATCGCCCGGTTGACCGGCTTCGAGCGCTCCAACGGCTGCGCCTACGCGGACTCCCCCGAGCACGTCCCCGTACAGCGGATGGCGAATGTGTCGCTGCAGCCGGATCCGGGCGGGCTCGCTACGGAGGACCTGATCTCGGGGGTGGAGCGCGGCCTCTACCTGGTGGGTGACCGGTCGTGGTCCATCGACATGCAGCGCTACAACTTCCAGTTCACGGCGCAGCGCGCGTACGCGATCCGGGGCGGGAAGCTCGCCGGGCAGGTGCGGGACTTCGCGTACCAGGCGACGACGACCGACTTCTGGGGCTCCATGGCGGCGGTCGGCGGCCCGCAGACGTATGTCCTCGGCGGCGCCTTCAACTGCGGCAAGGCGCAGCCGGGCCAGGTCGCCTCCGTCTCGCACGGCTGCCCGAGCGCGCTTTTCAAGGGCGTCAACATTCTGAACACGACGCAGGAGGCCGGTCGATGAGCGCCGCGCACGGAACCGGCCGGGGGTCCGGGGGTTGTCCCCCGGGAAAGCACAGTCTGAACACGACGCAGGAGGCCGGTCGATGAGTCCGCGTGCCAGCAAGCCGTACGAGATCGTCGAGCGTGCCCTTGAGCTGTCGCGGGCCGACGGCTGTGTGGTCATCGCCGACGAGACGTCCACCGCCAATCTCCGCTGGGCGGGCAACGCGCTCACCACGAACGGCGTCACGCGCGGGCGCACGCTCACCGTCGTCGCGACGGTCGACGGCAAGGAGGGCACAGCGTCCGGCGTCGTGTCCCGGTCGGCCGTGACCGCGGACGACCTGGAATCGCTGGTACGGGCCGCGGAGGAGGCCGCCGCCAAGGCCGGGCCCGCCGAGGACGCGCAGCCGCTGATCGGCGACGTACCGCACTCCCCCGACTTCACGGACGCGCCCGCCGAGACCTCGTCCGCCGTCTTCGCCGACTTCGCGCCGGCGCTCGGCGAGGCGTTCGCACGCGCGCGTGCCGGTGGACGCGAGCTGTACGGGTTCGCCAACCACGAGCTGACCAGCAGCTACCTCGGTACGTCCGCGGGGCTGCGGCTGCGTCACGACCAGCCCAACGGGACGCTTGAGCTGAACGCCAAGTCGCACGGGCGCAGGCGGTCCGCGTGGGCGGGGCGCTCCACGCGGGACTTCAAGGACGTCGACCCGGCGGCGATGGACGCGGAGCTCGCGACCCGGCTCGGGTGGGCCCAGCGGCGTATCGACCTGCCCGCGGGTCGCTACGAGACGCTGCTGCCGCCGACCGCCGTGGCGGATCTGCTGATCTACCAGATGTGGTCGTCGGGGGCGCGGGACGCGACGGAGGGCCGCACCGTGTTCTCCAAGCCCGGCGGCGGTACGCGGGTGGGCGAGCGGCTCAGCGAGCTGCCGCTGACCCTGCGCAGCGATCCGCACGCGCCGGGGCTCGAATCGGCCCCGTTCGTCCTCGCGCACGCCTCCAGCGACGCGTCGTCGGTGTTCGACAACGGGCTGCCGGTCGACGCCACCGACTGGATCTCCGATGGGGAGCTCAAGCGCCTCACGACGACCCGGCACAGCGCCGCGCTCACCGGGCAGCCCGTCGCCCCGGCGATCGACAACCTGATCCTCGACGGCGGCGGCGCGAAGTCCCTGGACGAGATGGTCGCGGGCACCGGCCGCGGGCTGCTGCTCACCTGCCTCTGGTACATCCGCGAGGTCGACCCGGCGACGCTGCTGCTCACCGGTCTCACCCGCGACGGCGTGTACCTCGTGGAGAACGGCGAGGTCGTGGGCGAGGTGAACAACTTCCGGTTCAACGAGTCGCCGGTCGGCCTGCTCGGCCGGGCCACGGAGGCGGGGCGGACGGAAAAGACGCTGCCCAGGGAGTGGGGCGACTGGTTCACTCGGGCTGCGATGCCCGCACTGCGGGTGCCGGACTTCAACATGAGCTCGGTCAGCCAGGGCGTCTGAGACCGGCGCCGTACGGCGGTGTCGGTGGGCGCCCATAGACTGGCAGGGTTCCAGCAGATCTGTTCAAGGAGACCAAGAACCGTGACCGACATCGTCGACGAGCTGAAGTGGCGTGGCCTGTGGGCCCAGTCCACTGACGAGGACGCACTGCGCAAGGCGCTCGCGGACGGTCCGGTCACGTTCTATTGCGGCTTCGACCCGACCGCGGCCTCCCTGCACGTCGGGCACCTGGTGCAGGTCCTCACCATGCGTCGGCTCCAGCAGGCGGGCCTGCGCCCGCTCGCCCTGGTGGGCGGGGCCACTGGCCAGATCGGCGACCCGCGTCCGACGGCGGAGCGCACGCTGAACGATCCGGAGACGATCGCGCTCTGGGTCTCCCGGCTGCGCTCGCAGATCGAGCCGTTCCTCGACTTCGAGGGTGAGAACGCGGCGACGATGGTGAACAACCTGGACTGGACCGCCGGGATGTCCGCGATCGAGTTCCTGCGCGACATCGGCAAGCACTTCCGGGTCAACAAGATGCTGACGAAGGACTCCGTGGCCCGCCGCCTGGAGTCCCAAGAGGGCATCAGTTACACGGAGTTCAGCTACCAGCTCCTCCAGGGCATGGACTTCCTGGAGCTGTACCGCCGCTACGGCTGCACGCTCCAGCAGGGCGGCTCCGACCAGTGGGGCAACCTCACGGCAGGCCTCGACCTCATCCACCGCCTGGAGCCTGACGCGGTGGCGCACTGCGTCGCGACGCCGCTGATGGTGAAGGCGGACGGCACCAAGTTCGGCAAGTCCGAGGGCGGTGCCATCTGGCTCGACCCGCAGATGACGACGCCGTACGCGTTCTACCAGTTCTGGCTGAACACGGACGACCGGGACATCTCGAAGTACATGCGCATCCTGTCCTTCAAGTCCCCTGCGGAGCTGGAGGAGCTGGAGCGGCAGACCGAGGAGCGGCCGCAGGCTCGCGCCGCGCAGCGCGCGCTGGCCGAGGAGCTGACGACGCTGGTGCACGGCGCCGACCAGACGGCGGCCGTGATCTCCGCGTCGAAGGCGCTGTTCGGTCAGGGCGACGGGAACCTGGCGGACCTGGACGAGGCGACGCTCGCCGCGGCGCTCTCCGAGCTGCCGAAGGCCGAGGTCGCCGAACTCGGCCCGGTCGTCGACCTGTTCGCCGAGGTCGGCCTCGTCGCCAGCAAGTCGGCCGCGCGCCGCACGGTGAAGGAGGGCGGCGCGTACGTGAACAACGTCAAGGTCGCCGCCGAGGACTTCGTGCCGGGCGCGGATGAGCTGCTGCACGGGCGGTGGCTGGTGCTGCGGCGCGGCAAGAAGAACCTCGCGGCCGTGGAGGTCAAGGGCGCGTAGGGCTCTCGCCCCGCGCACCCGCCCGCACACCCGGAAGGCCCGGCCCCGCCCCTCAGGCGGTGCCGGGCCTTCAGCCGTTTCCGGGCCTCGCTCCCGTCGACAGGCTCTAGGCCTTGCTCTTGTTTCCGCGCAGCGCCACCCACAGCCGGTCGCCCACGCCGACCACGACCACCGCTCCGATCAGCTGCAGCAGATGGCGGATCCAGTCGATGCCCTTGGTGTCGTTGACGCCCATCCCCGTAGCCGCCCAGTTGCCCAGGACGCTGCCGATGATGCCGAAGACCACCGTCAGCCACAGAGGGATCTGCTGTTTGCCGGGCAGGATCGCCTTCGCGATCAGGCCAAGCACCAAGCCCACGATGATCGCCCACAACCAGCTCATGTCGTCGCCTCCTCGCGCGGTGCGGGACGCCGAACGGTTACCCGCGCGATCAGTCTCACCGCGTACGCCATACGGCGCATGTCGGACAGCTCCGTACGTGGTATGTCGCAGGCCGGTCTCCCAGGTCGGGCCCGCCCCCGGTCTCGTAGCCGACGCATACCGGGCGTACCGTGGACGCAGTCCGGTCCGGGGAGAGTCCGGCGAGCTGGCGGGTGGTGGAGTGTGATGCGCAAGCGCAAGGACAACGGCGGAGCAGAGGTTTTCCGGATCACGGGCGCCCGGCAGGGGCTCGCCGACGATGTCCGCGGCCGGCAGCGCCGATACATCATCTCGATGTCCGTCCGCACCGTTTCCGTGATTCTCACCGCAGTGCTGTGGAACGTGGAGCGGCACGTCGCCATCGTGACGCTGGTGCTCGGCGTGCTCCTCCCCTACGTCGCCGTGGTCTTCGCCAACGCGGGCCGGGAGAACGCCCCCGGGCTTCCGTCGACCTTCGTGCCCGCGCCCTCGCGCCCCATGATCTCCCCGGTGCCGTCCGCCGATCCCACGGAATCCGTCCCGGAGGACCGGGCCTGAGCGTGGGCCCGCTCCGGTGCACAATCGGTCGACAAAGCTCAAGAAAAGCTCAGATCAATCATGTTGTTCCGGTGCCGGGCGGCGGGTCCCCCGTGACATACTGCGTGAGCGCTCCGCATCCCCCGTCGGAGCGACGGACCGACGCCGGGCAGCTCCCCCCGTGGCTGCTCGGCGTCGCCATTTCCGGGGCGTTTAAGGTTGACGCGTGAACCTCGCGAACCTCTCCGGACCGTCGCCCGAAACTCCCCAGTGCTCGGCCAAGGGCTGTCGCACCGACGCGGTGTGGGTGCTCGCGTGGAACAACCCGAAGCTGCACACTCCGGAGCGCCGCAAGACGTGGCTGGCGTGCGACGAGCACCGCGAGCACCTGACCAAGTTCCTCGGCGTGCGCGGGTTCCTGAAGGATGTCGTGGCGCTGGCGGAGTGGGAGGCCCCCGGGACCGAGGGCTGAGGACTCGGCCCCAGCCTCGGCCTCAGTCTCGGCCTCAGCCGCCGATCGCCGACATCGGGCGGTCCGGCTGCAGGAACGACGGGTCGTCGAGACCCGAGCCCGCCTTCTTGCCCCACATGGCGCGCTTCCATATGGCGGCCAGCTCCTCGTCCGGCATGTCGGAGCGCAGGGCCGCCCGCAGATCCGTCTCCTCCGTGGCGAACAGGCAGGTGCGGACCTGGCCGTCCGCCGTGAGCCGCGTGCGGTCGCAGGCCGAGCAGAACGGGCGGGTCACCGAGGCGATGACACCCACCCGGTGCGGCCCTCCGTCCACGATCCAGCGCTCGGCCGGCGCGGAGCCCCGCTCCCCTGACCCTTCCTCGGTGAGCTCGAAGCGCGTACGCAGCGAGGCCAGGATGTCGCCCGCGGTGATCATGCCCTCGCGCTTCCAGCCGTGCTGGGCGTCGAGCGGCATCTGCTCGATGAAGCGCAGCTCGTAGTCGTGCTCGACCGCCCAGGCGAGGAGGTCCGGGGCCTCGTCCTCGTTCAGCCCCGGCATCAGGACCGAGTTGACCTTCACCGGGGTCAGGCCCGCGTCGCGCGCCGCTTCGAGGCCCTCGATGACGTCCTTGTGCCGGTTGCGGCGGGTGAGGGTCTTGAAGACATCGGGGCGGAGCGTGTCCAGCGACACGTTGACCCGGTCGAGGCCCGCCTCCTTGAGCGCCTGCGCCGTGCGCTTCAGCCCGATCCCGTTCGTCGTCAGGGACATCTTCGGGCGGTTCTCCAGGGCCGCGACCCGCTCGACGATGCCGACCAGACCGGGCCGGAGCAGGGGCTCGCCGCCGGTGAAACGGACGTCGGTGATGCCGAGGTCGGTGACCGCGATGCGGATGAGGCGGACGATCTCGTCATCGCTCAACAGATCGGGCTTGGCCAGCCACTGCAGCCCCTCCTCGGGCATGCAGTACGTACACCGCAGATTGCACCTGTCGGTCAGCGAGACCCGCAGGTCGGTTGCCACTCGGCCGAAAGTGTCGATGAGCACGTGGGCCCCCTCCCTCAGCGTGTTCTTGCGTACTGATCCCGAGCCTACGTGACTGCACTGACAGTGGCAGGCCTGCAAACCGACGAGTGTGCCGTGCCCCGCCTCGTAGGGATCTACGACGCGGGGCACGGCACACGGGGACGGAGCGGGTCAGTGGGCTCCGGTGCCCGTCAGGGAGCGGACCTCGAGCTCCGCGTACTTGCCCTTGTCGGCCTTCTCCTTGGCGACGTAGGTACCGATGACGCCCAGCAGGAAGCCGACCGGGATCGAGATGATGCCCGGGTTCTCCAGCGGGAACCAGTGGAAGTCGACGCCCTTGAACATGGAGGTCTTCGGGTTGCCCGAGACGACGGGCGAGAAGAAGACCAGGAAGACCGCCGTGAACAGGCCGCCGTAGATCGACCACAGCGCGCCGTTGGTGTTGAACCGCTTCCAGAAGAGGGAGTACAGGATCGTCGGCAGGTTCGCGGAGGCCGCGACCGCGAAGGCCAGGGCGACGAGGCCCGCCACATTCAGATCGCGGGCGAGCGCGCCGAGGGCGATCGAGACGATGCCGATGAAGACCGTGGCCCAGCGGGCCGCCTTCATCTCCTGCTTCTCGGAGGCCTGCCCCCGCTTGATGACGTTCGCGTAGATGTCGTGCGCGAACGAGGAGGACGAGGCGAGGGTCAGGCCCGCGACGACCGCGAGGATCGTGGCGAAGGCGACCGCCGAGATCGAGGCGAGCAGGATCGCGCCCCAGCTGGAATCGACGCCGCCCAGATGGAGCGCCAGCAGGGGCGCCGCCGTATTGCCCGCCGGGTTGGAGGCGATGATCTCGTCCGGCTTGATGAGCGCGGCCGCGCCGAAGCCGAGCGCGATCGTCATCAGGTAGAAGGCGCCGATGATGCCGATCGCCCAGTTGACCGACTTACGGGCCGCCTTGGCGGTGGGCACCGTGTAGAAGCGGATCAGGATGTGCGGCAGCCCCGCCGTGCCGAGCACGAGCGCGATACCGAGCGAGATGAAGTCGATCTTCGACGTGGAAGTGAGGCCGTACTTCAGTCCGGGCTCCAGGAACGCCGAACCCTTGCCGCTGTTCTCCGCCGCCGTGCCCAGCAGGTCCGAGATGTTGAAGTCGAACTTCAGCAGGACGAGGAAGGTCAGCAGGATCGTGCCCGCGATGAGGAGCACCGCCTTGACCATCTGCACCCAGGTGGTGCCCTTCATGCCGCCGATGGTGACGTACACGATCATCAGGACGCCGACGAGCGCGACGATGAGGATCTTGCCCGCGTCCGTGGTGATGCCGAGCAGCAGCGAGACGAGGACACCGGCGCCCGCCATCTGCGCGAGCAGGTAGAAGATCGAGACGACGATCGTCGAGACGCCGGCCGCCGTGCGCACCGGGCGCTGGCGCATCCGGTAGGCGAGGACGTCGCCCATCGTGTAGCGGCCGGAGTTGCGCAGCGGTTCGGCGACCAGGAGCAGGGCGACGAGCCAGGCGACCAGGAAGCCGATCGAGTAGAGGAAGCCGTCGTAGCCGAAGAGGGCGATGGCGCCGGCGATGCCGAGGAAGGACGCGGCGGACATGTAGTCGCCGGAGACCGCGAGACCGTTCTGGAAGGCGGTGAACTGGCGGCCGCCCGCGTAGAAGTCGGAGGCGCTCTTGGTCTGGCGGCCCGCCCAGACGGTGATGACGAGGGTCGCGACGACGAACACCGCGAACAGGCTGATGATCAGCGGCCGGTGCTCGCTGGCCTCACCGGCGGCGAGTACGTGCAGTGCGGGACTCATGCGCCGCCCTCCAGACGGGACTTGATGGCCTCGGCCTTGGGGTCGAGCTTCGCGGCGGCGTGCCGCGAGTACCACCAGGCGATGAGGAACGTGGTCAGGAACTGGGCGAGCCCGAGGACGAGGGCGACGTTGATGTTGCCGAACAGCTTGGTGCCCATGAAGTCGCCCGCATAGCTCGACAGCAGCACGTACACGAGGTACCACGCGATGAACGCGATGGTCAGCGGGAAGGCGAACGAGCGGTGCGTGCGGCGCAGTTCACCGAACTCCGCGCCCTCCTGCACCTCGATGAACTTCTCGGTGGAGGGCAGCGCGGGCCCGTCGTGCGGGCTGCCCTGCTGCGGTGGTGGTGCGTCGGTGGCCACGGACTCTCCTCGTGATGGGGGTGCTGTCTCTCTAACCTCGACGTGATCTGGATCACGTGGGCCGGGTCGCGATGGTAGAGCGCCCCGACCCCCTGCACAACGGCACGGGAGCACGGTCGACGCGGTTCAACTCGTCTTGTTCTTTCGGAACTTCTTTCGGAAATCATTGATGACCTGCGGCGGCCAGAGATACGTTCACACCGCACCACGCGTCATGTACCTGCCCGGAACCCACTCGTGTACCGGGCATTTCCATAAACGACGGATGATGTGGAGACCCCATGGCTCATCTGCCTTCCAGACGCCTGCCCGCCAGACGCCTGTCGTCCCGGCGCCGCCTGGCCCTCGCTCTGCCGGTCGGTATCGCACTGACGGCGTCCTTCGGCTTCCTGCCGTCCGCGGCGGCGACCCCCGTCGCCGACTCGCCCTCGGTGACGGCCAGTTCGGGCTCCTCGCTCACGTACGTGGTGAACACGCGCGGCACCGATGCCCGCACGATCTCCTCGGTGGGCGAGGCGATATCCGCGGCGGACGGCTCCATAGTCGCGACGTACGCGAAGATCGGCGTCTTCGTCGTGCAGTCGTCGAACGCCGACTTCGGCAAGCAGTTGCGCGCGGCGAAGGGAGTGGCCACGGCGGGCGCGACCCGCACGGCGCCGCTCAGCCTGGCCGGCACCACCGAAGAGGGCGCCGTCCAGAAGCTGTCGAAGGCGGACGCCAAGTCCGTTGCCGCGCAGGCCGGTTCCGCCCAGGAGCCGCTCGAGGCCGACCAGTGGGACCTGCGGGCGATGGGCGCCGACAAGGCGGCGAAGATCAACCCGGGCAGCAGGAAGGTCACCGTCGGCGTCATCGACACCGGCGTGGACGACACCCACCCCGACCTCGCCCCGAACTTCTCCGCGTCGCAGTCCGCGAACTGTGTCGGCGGCAAGGCGGACACCTCGCCGGGCGCCTGGCGGCCCGCGAACCCGGACCACTACCACGGCACGCACGTCGCCGGTGAGATCGCCGCCGCGCGCAACGGGATCGGCGTCGCCGGTGTCGCGCCGGGCGTGAAGGTCGCGGGTATCAAGGTGGCCGACCCGGTCAGCGAGCTGTTCTACCCGGAGAGCGTGGTCTGCGCCTTCGTGTTCGCCGCGGACCACGGCATCGAGGTCACCAACAACAGCTACTACGTGGACCCGTGGCTCTACAACTGCATGGACGACCCCGACCAGCGGGCCATCGTCGACGCGGTGAACCGGGCCCAGCTGTACGCCCAGAAGAAGGGCACCCTGAATCTGGCGTCCGCGGGCAACTCCAACCACGACCTCGACTCCGACGCGATCGTGGACGACTCGAGCCCCGACGACTCGACGCCGGTGAACCGCACGATCGACCCGCACACCTGCTTCGACATCCCCACCCAGCTGCCGGGTGTCGTCACGGTGAGCGCGACGGGCGTGACCAAGGCCAAGTCGTACTACTCGACGTACGGCAACGGTGTCATCGACATCGCCGCACCGGGCGGCGACAAGTACAAGAAGCCGGCCGACACCCCGTCGAAGGACGGCCGCATCCTGTCCACACTGCCGGGCAACCAGTACGGCTGGCTGCAGGGCACGTCGATGGCCTCGCCGCACGCCGCGGGCGTCGCCGCGCTCCTCAAGTCGACGCATCCGAAGGCCACTCCGGCGCAGTTGCAGTCCCTGATGAAGGCGCAGGCCGACAAGGAGGCGTGCCCGACCGCGTACGACGGCGACGGCGACGGCACGGTCGACGCCGTCTGCGAGGGCCCCGAGCGGCGCAACGGCTTCTACGGATACGGGATCGTCGACGCGCTGAAGGCGGTCAAGTAGCCCTCTCTGTAAGGCGCACGTGAACAGGGCCGGGTGGCGCACGCCACCCGGCCCCTGCGTGTGCCGACCGTGTGCATGGCCAAGTGCTGCGCGATAGTGCGGACATGACACATGCGCCCCATGCACCGGTCGACACCCGGGCCGCGTGGGCGGCGCTCGGCGGCGACCCCGCCCTGCTCGCCCGCGTTTCGTACCGCACGCGCGCGGGTGCGCTGCCCGCCCGCCTCCCCGTCGTCGACCTGGCCAGGTCCTGTGTCGGCTGCTGCTCCCTCGCCGCCGCCGAACTGGCCGCCACGCGCGCGAGGCACTCCGTCGGCGCCATCCGGGTGCGCGTCGACGACGGCGCGGTGGCCACCGCGTTCACCAGCGAGCGGCACCTGCTGATCGACGGGCGCGCGCCGGTCACCTTCGCCCCGCTGTCGAGGTTCTGGCGCACGCAGGACGGCTGGCTGCGCACCCACGCCAACTATCCGCACCACCGGGCGCGGCTGTGCGCTGCCCTCGGGGTCGGCGTGGACGCGACCGTGGACGAGGTGGCGCCGCTGCTCGCGGAGCGCTCCGCACCGGAGGTCGAGGAGACGGTGTACGCGGCCGGGGGCCTGGCCGTCGCGCTGCGCACGCCCGAGGAGTGGGCGGCGCATCCGCAGGGCGCCCAGGTGGCGGCCCACCCGCTCCTGACGCTCGACCGGGTCGGCACGGCGCCGGTCCGAACGCTGTCGCGCGGGGTGCTCTCGCCCGCGGCCGGGATCCGGGTCCTCGACCTCACCCGCGTCATCGCGGGTCCTGTCGCGACGCGCACCCTGGCGCTGCTCGGCGCGGACGTGCTGCGGGTGGACGCGCCGCAGCTGCCGGAGGCGGCGGACGCGCACGCCGACACCGGCTTCGGCAAGCGCTCGACCCGGCTCGACCTGACGGGCGCGGCGGACCGGCGCACGTTCGACGAGCTGCTCGCGGGCGCGGACGTGGTGGTCACGGGGTACCGGCCCGGTGCACTCGACCGGTTCGGGCTCGCTCCGGAGGCGCTCGCCGAGCGGCGGCCGGGGCTCGTGGTGGCGGCGCTGTCGGCCTGGGGCGGCTACGGCCCGTGGAGCGGGCGGCGCGGCTTCGACAGCCTCGTCCAGGTGGCGGCGGGCATCGCGGCGGCTGAGGGCTCCGCCGCGCGCCCCGGAGCGCTGCCCGCGCAGGCGCTCGACCACGGTACGGGCTATCTGCTGGCGGCGGCGGTGCTGCGCGCGCTCACCGAGCAGACGGCGCAGGGCGGTTCACGGGTGGTGCGGCTCGCACTCGCGCAGACGGCTGCCTGGCTCGTGCAAGGGGCCCGCCCGAGCGGGTACGGCGAGCGCGCGGAGCCGTACGAGGCGGACGACCCTGCCGCCTGGCTGACCGAGGCGGACAGCCCGATCGGGCGCCTTCGGCACGCCCTGCCGCCCCTGGCGTTCGGCGGCGGCCCCGCGAACTGGGCGCGCCCTCCCGGATGTTGGGGCAAGGACGAGGCCGGGTGGCTGCCGGCAGGGTGAACCACGGGAACGCGAAATCGCGTCCTACGTAGTTGTGAACCGACGCAGCGCCGCACCGGACCCGGCCTCGCACGGTCCGGATGCGCATGCCCCACTTGTTGGTCTGCGCTTGCCGGAATCCGGGCCGCCTGGTGAAGATCCAGTGGTGAGTTCCATACCGCCGCCCACCGAGGCTCCCGTTTCCGTCGGGGCCGACGTCTCCCTGCGCAGACCCGGCACGGGGCGCGCCGTCGCCGTGCTCGTACTCGTGGCCGTGGCCGCGCTGATCCCGCTCCTCGGGCCGCGCGCCGCGCTCGACGGCACGGGTGAGGCATCGGCGCCGGGCGTCGGCGTGATCGCGCTCCTGCGCACGGTCCTGTTCGCGGCGCTCTGCGTCCATGCGGGCGAGGTGTTCGCAGGGTTCCTCGCGCGCAGGGTGGACCCGTCGCCTGAGCCGCCCCGCACCTGGTCGGCGTACGCGCCGTGGGCCGGGTTCGCGGCCGCGCTCGGGCTCGCGTCCGTGGTGGCCTCGGGGAACCTGATTCCGCACAGCGTCGCGGCGCTGGACATCGGCGGCCTGGGCGGGACACGTGACGGCACGCTCGCCCTGGTGGAGGTCAACGGCTTTCTGCTCGCGGGCCTGTGCGCCCGTCGGCGGCGTCCCGCGACGGCGCTCCTCCCCCTGGCCGCCGTGGCCGTCGCGGAGGCGCTGCGGGCGCACCCGGCGGCCGAGGACGGCGCGCTGCTCGGCTCGGGTCTCACCCTGGTCCATCTGACCTGCGCCGCCCTCTGGGTGGGCGGACTGCTGTACGTGCTGCGCACGACGCACGCCTGGCGCACGACCGCCCCCGAGGCGGGCACGGCGCTGCTCGGCCTCTACGCGCGCGTGGCCGCGGCACTGCTCGTGGTGATCACCGCGACGGGCGTGTGCAGCACCTTGCGCCGGATGCCGCCGGGCACGGTCCTCGACCAGTTGACGACGACGGCGTACGGGCGCGTGCTGCTCGCGAAGGTGCTCCTCGTCGCCGTCGTCTCCGTCCTCGCCCTGGCGGCGCGGCTGCGGCTGCGCCGCGCCCCGGACCACAAGAGCGCCTACGCACCCGCGCGCGCGGAGGTCGTGATCCTGGCGGTCGTGGTGGCGGTGTCGGCGGCACTGACGGCGCTGCCGGTACCGATCCGCTGGTGATCGCGCCGGCGGTCCGGACCGGGGGTCACGGCAGCAGGCGGTGCCGGGCCGCTGCCGCCACCGCGCCCGCCCGGGTGCGTACCCCGAGCTTGTCGTAGACGCGACCCAGGTGGGTCTTGACGGTGGCCTCGCTGAGGAACAGGGTGCGGGCGATCTCCCGGTTGCCCATCCCCTCGGCCAGCCGGGCCAGGACGTCGCGTTCGCGTTCGGTGAGGGCGGGTCCGGGGGCGCGCAGCCGGGACACCACCCGGTCGGTGACCGCGCGCGACAGGGCGGTGCGTCCGGCGGCGGCGTCCCGGACGGCCGCGAACAGCCGCTCCGGCGGTTCGGCCTTGAGCAGATAGCCGGCGGCGCCCGCGGCGACGGCGCGGGCGATGTCCGCGTCGGTGTCGAACATGGTGAGGACGAGCACACGCGGGGCCGCATCGCTGTCGGACGCGGTCAGCCGGCGGGTGGCCTCGACGCCGTCCATGCCGCTGCCCAGTTGCAGGTCCATGAGGACGACGTCCGGGCGCAGCGCCCCGGCCATCGCGAGGGCGTCGGCGCCGCTGCCCGCCTCGCCGACCACCTCGATGCCGTCGGTGCTGGACAGCAGGGCGCGCAGCCCGGCGCGGACGACGGCGTGGTCGTCGCAGAGCAGGACCCGTACGGCAGCGTTCACGCGGTACTCCTTGCGTCGGTCGGTGGCACGGCCCGCTCGGGGAACGGCACCGTCATCGTCACCACGGTTCCCTCACCGGGCGTCGACTCCACGTCGAGCCTGCCGCCCGCCTGCCGCGCCCGGTTGCGCATGCCCGTGAGGCCGTGCCCCCGTGTCCCGGAGCGGCCGCGGCGGGGCGGCCTGGACGGGTCGAAGCCACGTCCGTCGTCGGCGATGTCCACGGTGATCCGGTCCTCCAGGCAGGTCAGGGTGACGACGGCCCGCCGCGCCCCGGCGTGCTCCCGCACGTTGGCCAGGGCCTGCTGGGTCACCCGCAGCAGCGCGGTTTCCGCGCGGGCGGGCAGCGGCCCGGGGGCGCCGGGATCGGCGTCGAGGCGGAACTCGACGGCCAAACCCGGGGGTTCGGACGGGCCCTGGGATTCGGACGGGCCCGGGGATTCGGCCAGTTCGCACAGCGCCTGCACGAGCGTGCTTCCGGCGAGGTCGAGCGGGGTGAGGTCGCGGACGAACCGGCGGACCTCGGCGAGCGCGCGGTCGGCCGTGGCGGCGGCGTCCCGCATGTGGGCGTGCGCGGTGTCCTGGTCGGTGTGCCAGTGCCGCTCGGCGGCCTGGAGCAGCATCCGCTGGCTGGACAGGCTCTGGGCGAGGATGTCGTGGATCTCCGCCGAGAGCCGCTGGCGCTCCGCGAGGACGCCCGCGTGCCGTTCGGTGGCGGCCAGTTCGCCGCGGGTGCGCACCAGGTCGTCGATGAGCAGGCGCTGCCGGTCGGTCAGCCGCCTGGCGTCGACCAGGACGGCGGTGGCGACGGTGCCGAGGGCCACCGGGGCGAGCACCAGGTTGGGGTTGAACCCGCCGGTGGCCACCCGGAGTTCGGTGGCGACGACGAGCGCGACGAGGACGGCGGCGAGTGGCACCGCGATCCGCACCGGGAGCCGGTGCAGCCCCATGAAGAGCAGCGGCATGGTGCACCAGGTGGCGCTCGGCTCCAGGACGAGCAGCACCAGCCAGACGGCGAGGACGGCGCCCAGCCACAGCAGATGGCGGGCGTCGGGCCGGGCACCGTGCGGGGGCGCGGGCGCCCGGACCTGCCCGGCCGCGTAGAGCGCTCCGAAGACGAGGAACAGGGCGAGCACCCAGCCCGTGCGTCCGCTCGGCGGGCCGTGGGTCAGCACGCGCGCGATACCGCCGGCGAGCAGCAGGGCGAACGCGGTGTGCAGGGCGGCGGTCAGCCATCGCGGGCCGGGGTCCGGTCGCGTGTCCGCTCGTTCCACCGCTGTCCCATCGCCTCGCCCGTGCCGTCCGACCACGTATATCCGGCGTCCCGGGCGAGGGCATCATCCGATCGGCTGACATCGGCACGGCCCGGCGGGGCCCCTCGGGGCAGCCGCACGTCCGAAGAGGCGGGGGTGCGGCGACCGTGAGACTGCGGGTAACCGGCCCCTACGGAGATCGAGTTCGCCATGCCGAAGAGCCTCACCGCCAACCGCGCCGCCCTCACGCACCGCGTCGGCTACGCGCTGCGCAACCCCGGTCGTGTGCCGCGTCATCTGCGCCGCGCGGCCCGTGACGCGTGGCTGCGCCATCGCTCTGCGGACCACGTGGCGTACTACCGGGCGGTCATGCGGTCCGACGCCCGGCGCGATCCCGACGCGGCGGTGGGCGGGCGCAGCCGGGAGCGCTGGCTGGCGCTGGGGGCGATGCAGTTCGACTACCTGGTGCGGCACGGGCTGCGTCCGGAGCACCGGATGCTGGAGATCGGCTGCGGCAATCTGCGCGCGGGATGGCGCTTCATCGACTACCTCGAACCGGGCCACTACTACGGCGTCGACATCTCCCCCGACATCCTGTTCGCCGCCCAGGACACCCTGCGGGACCAGGGGCTCCAGGAGCGGGTGCCGACGCTGACGCCGGTACGCGATCTGGCCCTGGGGTTCCTGCCGGAGGGCCGCTTCGACGTGGTGCACGCGCACAGCGTGTTCTCGCACTCCCCGCTGTCGGTGATCGAGGAGTGCTTCGCGCACGTGGGCCGGCTGCTGGCGCCGGGCGGCTGGTTCGACTTCACCTTCGACCGCACCGAGGGCGAGGAGCACCACGTGCTGCGGGAGGACTTCTACTACCGCACGCAGACGCTGACCGCCCTGGCCGCGGACCACGGGCTGAGTGCGCGCTTCATGGACGACTGGGAGGAACTGAAGCACGGCCAGTCCAAGATCCGCGTCACCAACCGACCGGAACGCCAGGAACGACAGGAACGCCAGGCCTAGTTGGCGACCATCACCTTGAGGGCGGCGCGCTCGTCCATCGCCTTGTAGCCGCCGGGCACGCCCTCGATGTCGACCGTCATGTCGAAGACGGGCGACGGGTCGATGGTCCCGTCCAGGACGTCGGGCAGCAGCTCGGGGATGTACGTGCGGACAGGGGCGACGCCGCCGCGCAGCGCGATGTTGTGGTCGAACATGACGCGCAGGTCGACTCCGCCGCCGCTGCCGTGCGGGACACCGACGAAGCCGATGGCACCGCCGTCGCGGGTGATGTTCACGGCGGTGGTCATGGACTGCTCGGTGCCGACCGCCTCGATCACGGCGTGCGCGCCCTGGCCGCGAGTGAGTTCGCGGACCGCCGCGACCGCCGCCTCGCCGCGCTCCGCGACGACGTCGGTGGCGCCGAAGCTCCGTGCGATGTCCGTACGCACCTGGTGGCGGCCGAGCGCGATGATCCGCTCGGCGCCGAGCCGGTGGGCCGCGAGGACTCCGCACAGGCCCACGGCGCCGTCTCCGACGACGGCGACGGTCGCGCCCTTGCGCACGCCCGCGCCGAGCGCCGCGTGGTGGCCGGTGCCCAGCACGTCGGAGAGCGTCAGGAGGGCGGTCAGCAGCCGGTCGTCGGAGGCGGCGTCGGCCGGCAGCGCGACGAGCGTGCCGTCGGCGTACGGGACGCGCACGGCCTCGCCCTGGCCTCCGTCGTAGCCGACCGCGCCCCAGAACCCGCCGTGTTCGCACGACGTGGTCAGGCCCTCGCGGCAGTAGTCGCACACCCCGTCGGACCACATGAAGGGCGCGACGACCAGGTCTCCGCGCTTGAAGACGGACACCTCGGAGCCGGTCTCCTCGACGACGCCGAGGAACTCGTGCCCGATGCGCTGTCCGGGCTGTCGCGCGGCCTCGCCCCGGTAGGCCCACAGGTCGCTGCCGCAGATACAGGCGCGCAGGACACGCACCACGGCGTCCGTGGGCAGCACGACCGCCGCGTCGGGAACGTCCTCCACGCGCATGTCGTACGGGGCGTGGATGGTGGTGGCGCGCATGGGGGTGTTCCTTCGTGCAGGTCCCGCGATCGATGCGGATCGACGCAGGTCAGTGAGCGATGCGCCGGGTTTCGGCGCGCCTTTCACGGTACGCCGAAGGGGGCGCCGCCCGCTCCCCGAGCACGCCACGGGCGAGCAGGTACTGCGCCGCTACGTAAGTGCCCATGACCCAGAAGTCGGGGCGCGGCAGGGCCGGCCAGTGGGCGACACCCGTGGCGATGAGCGAGTCCGAGAGCAGGAACAGGGCGCCGCCCAGGCCCGCCGCCGCCCCGAGCCGGGAGGACGTGAAGGCCATGCAGGTCAGCAGCACGCTGTACGCGGCGACGGGCCCGCGCATGTCCGCCGGCAGATCGGGCCACAGCAGGGCCACCGTCACGACGAGCGCGACGCCGTACGCGGCCGCGAGCAGCGCACCACGCGCGCGTACCGTCCCGTGCCGCTTGAACAGCACCAGGTAGCAGACGTGCCCGACGGCGAAGGCGCCCATCCCGGCGAGGAACACGGTGTCCTGGTCGAACAGCAGCAGCACGTCGCCGCACCATCCCAGCAGCAGGGCGGCGCAGAGCAGCCGGGGGCCGCGGCACGCGATCACGTAGGCCGCGAGCAGCGGCATGAGCAGGGGCTTGAGGACGACGTGCGCGCCTTCCGCGCCCACGAGCAGCGCGACGAGGTCGGCTGCGCACGCCCCGAAGAACGCGGCGCGCCACATCGGTGCGGCAGGCCTCACGCGGCGCCCTCGGTGACCTTCTGCGGGGCGTTCGGGGCGCCGGTGGGCTCCGGCTGCCACCCCGGCCCCCGGAAGACCCTCCCGGCCCGCTCGCGCCAACCGGCGGCGGCCCGCAGGTCCTTGGCGATGGCCGCGTACTCGTGGGTGGCGACGCGCAGCGGGTTGTACGTGCTGATGTTCTTGGTGAGCCCGAACTCGGGGCGCTCGACCTCCGCCACCCACGACCCGAAGATCCGGTCCCAGAGGATGAGGATCCCGCCGAAGTTCCGGTCGAGGTAGCCGCCTTGGGAGGCGTGGTGGACGCGGTGGTGGGAGGGAGTGTTGAAGACGAACTCGAAGGGCCGCCACATCTTGTCGATGCGCTCGGTGTGGATCCAGAACTGGTACACGAGGTTGACCGACGAGCAGAACGCGAGCGCCGCCGGGTGCACGCCAAGCGCGATGAGCGGCAGGTAGAACGGCCACACGGTCAGGCTCGTCCAGGGCTGCCGGAGCGCCGTGGTGAGGTTGAACCTGCGACTGGAGTGGTGCACCACGTGACACGCCCACAGGATGCGGATCACGTGGTGCCCACGGTGCGACCAGTAGTAGAAGAAGTCCTGGCCGAGCAGCATCAGCGGGATCGTCCACCACAGGACGGGCACGCGCAGCGGTGTCAGTTCGTAGACCGCCGTGTAGATCGCGACGATCGGGATCTTCCACAGGAGGTCGAAGACCAGGCTTCCGAGCCCCATGGTGACGCTGGTCGCCGCGTCCTTGGTCTCGTAGCCGGCGGCATCCTCATCGGGGTGGATGCGCACACTGACGATCTCGACGACCGTGAGCAGCACGAAGGCGGGGATCGACCACAGCACGGCATCGGGCAGGTTCGGGGTCGGCATGTCTGCACCGTAAGCGCCGGACACGGACCCCGGCTAGAGGCAGTTACCGACAAGTAATACCCCCGGTAACCCAACACGGCGGCGCGCGGCCAGTCGAGCCGCGAGCCGAGCGCGCCGCCGTGGGACTCGTCATGGGTGGGTTGCGCTCCGGGTTCCGTCACGCGGTGAGCGTGCCACCGGGCGCGTCACCACACGCGTACCGACGCCCCTGGTGCGAACACCGGGCTCGTCGCGTCCGCGGGCGGCTCCTTGAGCGGTTCGTCGATCTCCGCGACCGTGGGGCCCACGCGGGCCGCGATGGGGTCGAGGAGGCCGAGGTCGAACCCGTAGACCCGGGCCGCGTTGCCGCCGACCATCGCGGCGATCTCGTCCTTCGGGAGCCCCGCGTAGGCGATGCGCAGGCCCTCGCGCGTGTACGGGTGCGTGCCCTCGTCGTGCGGATAGTCGCTGCCCCACATGATCTTGTCGAGGCCGATCCGGTCCCGCAGGGGCACTTCGTGGGGCCGCATGAAACTCGCGCCTACGTAGCAGTTCTCGCGCCACACGGTAGAGGGGCCCTTGCCCATCGAATCGGCGAGACCCGCACCGAACTTGGACTCCGCGGTGTTCGCGCGCGTGGCGGCCTTCACCAGGCGCGCGTGGTAGTAGTCCAGCATGTCGAGCACCCCGGGGATCCACCCGGAACCCTGCTCCGTGAGGACGAGCCTCAGGTCGGGGTGCTTACGGAACGCGCCGCCGAAGACGAGGTGCCACAGGGCACGGTGCGAGAACCACGTCGTCTCGACCATGAAGACCGCGCGGGCGGCCGGTTCCTCGCCGAGCGGCGGGGACGCCGAACCCGCGTGGTGGTTGACCGGGACGCCGAGCTCGGCGCAGGTCCGCCAGATCGGGTCGTACGTCGACGAGTAGAGCTCCGGCAGGCCCGAGCCGGGCGGTGTGCCGGGCAGCAACAGGCCGCCCTGGAGGCCCGCTTCGGCCGCCCAGCGGATCTCCTTGACGGCTTCGTCGACGTCGTTGAGGAGGATCTGGAAGACGCCCGCCCTGCGGCCCGGGGCGGCGGCGCAGAAGTCCGCCAGCCACCGGTTGTGGGCGCGCAGACCGGCCCAGCGCTGCTCGAACTCCTCGCGGGTGGGCGCGGGCGCCATGAGCGAGGCGGACGGGAAGAACGGCGGGATGGTGTTCGGGAAGACGACCTCGGCGACGATCCCGTCCCGCTCCAGCTCCTCGACACGCCTCTCGGAGTTCCAGTTCCGGTCGGCGGTGTCGGCGAGCAGGTCCGCGTACGGGTTCACGTAGCCGGCCGCCCACGCGTCGAACGCGTCGTGGTGCCGCGCCTCCAAGTACGGCTTGTAGTCGAGGAGATCGGCGCCCGCGTGGCAGTCCGCCGAGATGACGGTGTACCGGTCTTCGGAAGAAGCTGCGGCAGTCATGGGGTCACCCCGATGTTCGGGAAGTCGTGCTCGGTCAGCCAGTGCCTGCCCACCTCGCGCGAGCGCGCCCAGGACGCCTCCACGGCGCTCTGGGCTGCCTCGTCGACGGACTGGCCGAGGTCGGCCGGGGTCGGGCCGATACGGGCCGCGAGCGGCGCCAGCTCGGCGGTGTCGAAGCCGAAGACCTCGGCGGCGGACAGGCCGAGCATCCGCCGGGTCTCGGAGACGGGGATGTCGTGGAAGGTCTTCTTCAACCACGCGCGCGTGTCGGGCCAGGTCCCTTCGGGGTGCGGGAAGTCGCTGCCCCACAGGATGTTGTCGACGCCGATCTCGTAGCGCTGGGCGAGCTCGCGGCGCTTGGTGTTGGTGGCGCAGACGAAGACCTGCCGGTCCAGGTACTCCGCCGGGGAGCGCTTCAGCTCGGCGAACGGTGACAGCTTCTTGCCGCCGTGCGCGCCCAGGTAGAGGCGGTCCATGAACCACAGGAGGTTCGGCAGCCACCAGCAGCCCGACTCGGCGACGCCGAACTTCAGCCCCGGATGCCGCTCGAAGACGCCCGACCAGAGCAGGAACGCCAGCGGGCGGGACGGCCACCACGTCACTTCGCTTACGTAGATGCCCAGATGGTCGCCGTACTCGTGGCGCGGAGCGGCCCCCGAGTGCGTCACGATCGGCATCTCGCACTCGGCCGCCGCCGCCCACACGGGGTCGTAGCGCCGGGAGTGGTACGGCTCCTTGTCGACCCACATGGCGGGGATCATCAGGGCGCCGAGCCCGGACTCCTTGGCGCGGTGCACCTCGGCGACGACCTTGTCGGGATCGGCCGTGATGGGCAACAGGGCGACGCCGCAGTGCCGTTCGGGGTTCTGCCCGACGAACTCGGCGAGCCAGCGGTTGTGGGCCTGCGCGCCCGCCATGCCGAGCTCGGGGTCCTGGTCGCCGGAGAGGCCGAGGCCGACGCCGAAGGGCGCCGCCGTCTGGCTGTCCACGGCGTCCGCGTCGGGGAAGACGACCTCGGCGGCCACCCCGTCGCCGTCGAGCTCCTTGAGGCGCTGTGCGCTGTCCCAGCCGCCGCGCAGACCCTCTTCGTTGTCCTCGAACCACTTGGCGGCGAACGCGTCGTTGCGGATGCCGAGCCGGGTCGCCTCCTCACGGCGCTTGTCCCGCTCGCCGAGGAACTCGTCGAAGTCGCGGTGGAAACGACTGTCCAGGTAGGGCCGGTACTCCTCGGTGGGCAGCCCGGCGTGGCAGTCGGAGGAGATGATCAGATAGGGGTCCTGGTTGTCCTGATTGCTCATCGTGCGTCCCTCCTTAAGGGAAGGTCACTCGGGAAGGGAAGGTCACTCGGGCTCAGTCGAGAATGAAGCTCTCCAGATACGCCGGATTCGCCCGGTCCAGCATCGACCGCGACCGCGCCCGGATCTGCTTGTCGCTGTGCTCGCTGTCGGGGAGCAGCCAGAACCGGTCCGCCGCGATGCCCTCCGCGACGAAGTCGGCGACCTCCTCCACGGGCGTGAACGCGACCTCGTTCCCGGCCTCCTTCATGGCGGCCTCCCACTGGTCGAGGCTGCGGTACGGCGTCTTACGAGGACGCTCCTTCGCGAACCGGTCGGGCCGGTTGCGGTGCGACTCCCACAGGCCTGTACGCAGCATGTGGGGGCCGGGGAACAGCACGGACGCGCCCACGCGTGCGTGCTCAGCCTTCAGGTGCGCGTACAGCGACTCGGTCATGGTCACGACGGCCGCCTTCGTCACCGCGTACACGGACGCCGTCGGCAGCGGCGCGATGCCGCCGTCCCCGGAGGACGTGTTGACGATGTGGCCGGGCTCGCCGCCCTCGATCATGCGCGGTACGAAGGCCTGGATGCCGTGGAAGACACCCCACACGTTGACGTTGAACGCCCACTTCCAGTCGTTCGGTTCGTGCTGCCACATGCGGCCCTCGGCACCCGAGCCGACACCCGCGTTGTTGCACAGCACGTGGCAGGCGCCGAACGTCGCGTACGTGTCCGCGGCCAGGTCCATGACCTGCTCGCGCTCGCCGACGTCGACCACGCGCGCGTGCACGGTCGCGCCGGTGCGCCGCAGTTCCTCGGCGACGCTCTCCAGCGCCCCCTTCTCGACGTCGGCGAGGACCACCTTCAGGCCGTCCGCCGCGAACCGCCGCGCCATGGCGAGCCCGATCCCGCTCGCCGCGCCCGTGACGACGGCGACCTGTCCCTCTCGCAACTCCATGTCAGGCGCTCCCCTCGGGCGGGCCGTCGTGGATCTGCTGCGGGTCGTCGTAGCGCTGATGGATGTACGGCAGCAGGGCCTCGGCGCTGACCCGCTCGACGACCTTGCCCTTCTGGTCGGTGGTCTTCTCGCCGATGGTGAGCTCCACCAGGGACCGCACCGGAAGGTCGGCCACCGGGTCGTACATGGACTCCCGCAGGACGACGTCCCCGGTGATCCGCTCCAGCTTCCTGACCTTCTCGTTGCGCAGGCAGTGCACCAGGACCGGCTCCGCGTCGAAGCCCGAACCGTCCACCCCTGGAAGGAACTTGAAGTAGAAGTCCGTCTTCTGCGAGGGCTCGGGGAGCGGCAGGTCGCCGCTGATCGCGCCGCGCACCTCCACGAAGGCGATGCCGTGCCGCGCGAGCGCCGCGGTCACGACGAGCCCTTCGCGCTCCACCGTGACCTCGCCGAGCTTCTTCGGTTCGCCGAAGACCTCGCGCCCGCCGATCAGCGCCCGCTCGTGCGTCATCGGCATGACGAGCGGATACCAGCCCTGCACTCCCCCGTGCTCGGCGGCGACGGCCACCGAGCCCGCACCCAGCGGATAGCCCGGCAGGTCGACCTTGCTGATGTTGGCCCGCACCAGGGGCCGCCCGGTGGGCTTCAGCGGCGGCGGCAGCACCGCGGCCACCGCGTCCGGATCGGATTCCCACACGGCCACCACACCGGTGGACCAGATGTCGGGAAGCTTGCTGCTCGCCGAGCGCGAAGCGGCGATCTCCGCCTCACTGCGCGCTCCGTACCGTACGCGTGCCATGTCGTACCACCCTTCGTACGAGACGTGATGGGGGTCGTTCGCGAGGTGCCGGTGCCTGTAACACAGTTACACCGGCGGCGATGAAGGGTAAAGACATACGCACGGGACAGGGACGGGGAGGTGGAAAGTGACGGCACGCGCACCGCTCACCCGCGAGGAGGTCGTCGCCGTCGCCGCCGACCTCGTCAAGCAGCACGGCCCGCAGGCGCTGACCATGCGAAAGCTCGCGGCCGAACTGGGCACGGCCGTCACGTCGATCTACTGGCACGTCGGCAACCGCGAGTCGCTGCTCGACGCCCTCGTGGAACGCACCGTCGCCGACCTCGGCGGCTTCCGGCCACGCGGGGCCACACCACAGGACCGCGTCCTGTCCGTCGCCCGCACGCTGCGCCGCCGGCTGCGCGCCCACCCGCATCTGATCGCGATGGTCCATGAACGCGGCCTCACCGAGCGGATGTTCCTGCCCGCACAGCAGGCCCTGGTGCACGAGGTGCATGCCGCGGGACTGCGCGGGACGCGCGCCGCGGACGCCGTACGGGCGGTCCTCTTCCAGGTCGTCGGCCACGTCCTCGTCGAGCGGAACCGGGAGCGGGCCCCGGCCCAGCACCCGCGCGAGGAGGAACTCTGGGGCGCGGGCACGGCGGAGGAGGACCGGGTGCTGGCCCGCGCGCTCGCCGCACCCGCCGATCCGGAGCGGATCTTCACCACATCCGTACGCGCCCTGGTGAAGTCGCTCCTGGACCCGCCCACTTGAGCCACCCACTTGAGCCGCACGTGATCCGTGACACGGCTTGTGGGGAAGGCGGCGACCGGAGTGTCAGTCCCGGCCCGTATCCTCTGGGACCATGCTCGAAGACCATCCGACCGCAGCGTCCGCAGCCTCCTGGCCGGCCGCGTATCCGAAGGGATACGCGGTCGTCGACGTGGAGACCACCGGCCTGTCCCGGGACGACCGGATCATCTCCGCCGCCGTCTACCGCCTGGACGCGCGGGGCGATGTCGAGGATCACTGGTACACGCTGGTCAACCCGCAGCGCGACCCAGGACCCGTGTGGATCCACGGCCTGACGGCCGACGTGCTCACGGCGGCGCCGCTGTTCCCGGACATCGCCGAGGAGTTCGCCGCCCGCCTCGACGACCGCGTCCTGGTCGCGCACAACGCGGTCTTCGACTGGTCGATGATCGCCCGCGAGTACGCGCGCGCCCAGCGCACCGCCCCGGTCCGCCAGCGCCTGTGCACCATCGCGCTCTCCAAGGAACTGGGCCTGCCGCTGCCCAACCACAAGCTCGAATCCCTCGCGGCGCACTTCGGCGTCATACAGGAGCACGCGCACAACGCGCTCGACGACGCGCGCGTGCTCGCGGAGGCGTTCCGCCCGAGCCTGCGCACGGCCGCGGCGGGGAACGTACGGCTGCCACTGCTCGAATGCCGCCCGCTCACCGAGTGGTCGGAGGGGTCGGTGCCGCGTCAGCCCGGATCCTCCTCCTACCGGGGAGGCGGAGGCGGCGGGGGCACCTGGCGCGCCTCGCGCAAGCGCCCCAGCTGCCCGTACCCGAACCCGGGCCGCTACGAGCCGGGCAAGCAGCTCAAGCAGGGCATGCGGGTGGCGTTCTCCGGGGACACCTCGGTCGACCGCGAACTCCTGGAGGACCGGGCCGTCGAGGCGGGCCTCCATGTCGCGACGAGCCTGTCCCGGCTCACCAGCCTCCTCGTGACCAATGACCCGGACTCGTACACCTCGAAGGTCGTGAAGGCGAAGCAGTTCGGGACGCCGGTCATGGACGAGGCGGCGTTCGGACAGCTGTTGCAGGACGTCACACCGGCGGACGGCGCGTAGGGCACCGCCCCTGGCAGACGGGTGAACGCGGGGCGACTCGCCCCGCGACCGCTCGCCCGGCGCCGCTTCGGGCACCCACCCTGTGGCGCATGGCACGTTGTGAAGTCTGCGGAAACGACTACGGCATGTCCTTTGAGGTCCATGCCCAGGGAGCAGTCCACGTCTTCGACTGCTTCAGCTGCGCCATCCACCGCATGGCGCCGATCTGCGAGCACTGCCGGTGCCGCATCATCGGGCAGGGCGTCGAGGTCGACGGGCACTGGTTCTGCGGGGCGCACTGCTCCCGCGCGGAGGGGAAGGTGGGCATCGTCGACAACGTCTGAACCCTTCGGCACACGCCCGCCACAATCGGGCGCACCCCACTGAAAGCACCCCATGCCCGCCGCTGTACGGTCATGGGGTGTACCGCTTCCTGTTGACCCGGCAGTGGGTGATCCTCACCCTGGTCGCCCTCGTCCTCATCCCCACGATGATCCGGCTGGGCATCTGGCAGATGGACCGCTACCACGAGCGCGACGCCAGGAACCAGCTGGTCACCGACGCGCTCAACGCGAAGCCCGTCCCCGTGGAGGACCTGGCGTCCGTCGACCACACCGTCACCAGCGACGAGCGGTACCGCTCGGTGGTCGCGAAGGGCCGCTTCGACACCGCCGACGAGGTCGTGGTGCGGCGCCGCGTCAACACCAACGAAGAGGTCGGCTATCACGTCCTGACCCCGTTCGTCCTGAAGGACGGCAAGGTCCTGCTGGTCAACCGCGGCTGGATCCCGGCGAACGGAGCACAGACCTCCTTCCCGAAGGTCCCCGCCCCGCCGCGCGGCGAGACCACGGTCACCGGCCGTCTGATGCCCAACGAGACGACCGAGGCCAGCGGTATCAAGGACCTCAAGGACCTGCCCGACCGGCAGGTCATGCTGATCAACAGCAAGCAGGAGGCCGAGCGCCTCGGCAAGACGGTACTCGGCGGCTACGTCGCCCAGATCGCGCCCGAGCCGAAGGGCTCCACCCCCGAACTGGTCGGAGCCCCTGGCAAGGAGGACTCCGCGCTGAACTACGCGTACGCGATCCAGTGGTGGCTGTTCGCCGCCGCGGTCCCCGTGGGCTGGGTGGTGCTGGTGCGTCGCGAGCTGCGGGAGCGGCGCCGTAAGGAAGAGACGTCCACGGCCGAGGCCGAGGCGCCGGCCGCCGTCGGCTGACCGACGCCGCCCCACCGGGCCCACCGGGCGCGGCAGAAATTCACATGCAGCACCTCGCCCCTCACGGGGAACCCATGCCGTGTGCGCCCACATATCGAGGATTACGCCCTCATCGGTGACCACCAGACCGCCGCGCTCGTCGGCAGGGACGGGTCGATCGACTGGCTGTGCCTGCCCCGCTTCGACTCCCCCGCCTGTTTCGCCGCGCTGCTCGGCGGCGAGGAGAACGGTCACTGGCGGCTCGCCCCCAAAGCCCCCGAAGGGGCCGGAACCGCCGGACACCGCACCACGCGTGCGTACCGCCCCGGCTCCCTCGTGCTCGACACCGAGTGGGAGACGCCGGACGGCAGCGTCCGCGTCACCGACTTCATGCCGCAGCGCGACGAGGCCCCGGACGTCGTCCGCATCGTCGAGGGCCTCAGCGGACGCGTCACCCTGCGCGGCACGCTGCGTCTGCGCTTCGACTACGGCTCCGTCGTGCCGTGGATGCGCCGCTCCGACGGGCACCGGGTCGCTGTCGCAGGACCGGACTCGGCATGGCTGCGCAGCGAACCGGACGTCCACACGTGGGGCGAGGACTTCGGCACCCACTCGGAGTTCACGGTCGAGGCCGGGGAGACCGTCGCCTTCGTCCTGACCTGGCATCCCTCGCACGAGAAGCGCCCGCCGCTGATCGACCCGCACGAGTCGCTGCGGCACAGCCTGGAGGACTGGCAGGCGTGGGCGGACCGCTGCCGCTACCAGGGGCCGCACCGGGAGGCCGTGCTCCGCTCCCTCCTCACGCTGAAGGCCCTGATCTTCGCGCCGACCGGCGGCATCGTGGCCGCCCCCACCTCCTCGCTCCCCGAGGAGATCGGCGGCGTACGGAACTGGGACTACCGGTACTGCTGGCTGCGCGATTCGACCCTGACGCTCGGCGCGCTGCTCTCCGCCGGCTATCTCGACGAGGCCGAGGCCTGGCGCGACTGGCTGCTGCGGGCCGCCGCGGGCGATCCGGCCGAACTGCAGATCATGTACGGCCTCGCGGGCGAGCGGCGCCTGCCCGAGCAGGAGCTCGGCTGGCTGAGCGGCTACCGCGACTCCCGCCCCGTGCGCGCGGGCAACGACGCCGCCCACCAGCTCCAGCTGGACGTGTACGGCGAGGTCGTCGACTCCCTCGCGCTCGCCCGCCGCGAGGGCCTGAAAGCCCAACCGCACGCCTGGCGGCTGCAGTTGGCGCTGCTCGACTTCCTGGAGGAGGCGTGGCGCGAGCCCGACGAAGGACTGTGGGAGGTTCGCGGTCCGCGCCGGCACTTCGTGCACTCGAAGGTGATGGTGTGGGTCGCCGCCGACCGCACCGTGCGCTCCATGGAGGACGACCCGGAGCTGCCCGGCGACATCGACCGGCTGCGCAAGCTGCGCGACGCCGTCCACCGGGAGGTGTGCGAGCGCGGCTTCGACGCCGAGCGCGGCACGTTCACCCAGTTCTACGGCTCGTCCGCACTCGACGCCTCGCTCCTGCTCCTGCCCCGCGTCGGCTTTCTGCCACCCGACGACCCGCGCGTGATCGGCACGGTCGACGCGGTCCGCGACGAGCTGACGCACCAGGGCTTCCTGCGCCGCTACAGCACCGACGAGACCGTCGTGGACGGGCTGCCCGGCCAGGAGGGCACGTTCCTTGTCTGCTCGTTCTGGCTCGCGGACGCGCTGCACATGACGGGGCGCACGAAGGAGGCGCGCGAGCTGTTCGAACGGCTCGTGGCGCTGCGCAACGACGTGGGGCTGCTCGCCGAGGAGTACGACCCCGTGGCGGGCCGCCTGCTCGGCAACTTCCCGCAGGCGTTCAGCCACATCGGCCTCGTGGGCACGGCGCTGACCCTGTTCGCCGCGCCGTCCGAGGGAGAGGGAGGATAGGGCCATGGATCTTGGACTGAAGGACCGTGTGTACGTAGTCACCGGCGCGACGCGGGGCCTCGGCAACGCGGCCGCGCGCGAGCTGGTCGCCGACGGCGCGAAGGTCGTCATCAGCGGGCGCGACGAGCAGAAGGCCAAGGAGGCGGCGGCCGCACTCGGCCCGAACGCGTTCGGCGTCGCCGCCGACAACTCCGACCCGGACGTCGCCGAGCACCTCATCGGGGCGGCCCGCGAGCAGTTCGGCTCCTTCGACGGGATCCTGGTGAGCGTCGGCGGGCCCCCGCCCGGCTTCGTCGCCGACAACACGGACGAGCAGTGGACGGCCGCGTTCGAGTCCGTGTTCCTCGGGGCGGTGCGGCTCGCCCGGGCGGCCGCGGCGCAGCTGGAGGAGGGCGGCGTCATCGGGTTCGTGCTCTCCGGCTCCGTGCACGAGCCGATCCCCGGCCTGACCATCTCGAACGGGCTGCGGCCCGGGCTCGCCGGTTTCGCCAAGTCCCTCGCGGACGAGCTGGGGCCGCGCGGCATTCGTGTCGTGGGGCTGCTGCCCGCGCGGATCGACACGGACCGGGTGCGCGAGCTGGACGGTCTGGCGGCGGATCCGGAGGCGGCCCGGACGGCGCAGGAGTCCCGGATCCCGCTGCGGCGGTACGGGACTCCTCAGGAGTTCGGGCGGGCGGCGGCGTTCTTCCTGTCACCCGCCGCGTCCTACCTCACCGGCGTGATGCTGCCGGTGGACGGGGGCTTCCGGCACGGGTTCTGAGGGGCCGGGTGAGTGCTCAGCTCACCCGTTCCGCCCTGTGCTTGACCGCGCGCAGGCGGACCTCCGTCGGGAGTTCCGCCAGGCCCGCCGAGTCCCTCGCCTGCCTCAGGGAGTCCTCGCTCAGCAGTCGCAGCGCCTCGCCGGGAACCGCGTGCGGCTCCAGGGTGAGGGTCGCGCGCGCCTGCGGGGTGGAGCGGCGGCCGGTCAGCCGCACGCCGGCCCGGTCGACCCCGTCCAGGGACTCCGCGCCGCTCGCGAGGACGTTCTCCAGGGCCCGGCCCCGCAGCAGCGCCCCTTCGCCGTCGCCGCTGTCGACCAGCACCTCGGCGAGCCTGCGGCGCCGCAGCTGGGCCACCAGCCACCACAGGGCGAACAGCACGACGACGCCGAGCACGGCGATCACGGTGGGCCAGAACCAGCCCTCGTCGTGCCAGCGCGCCCGGTCGGCATCGCTGACCAGCACGTCGTCCGGGCCGTCGTGGATCCACCACGACGGCGCCTTCACCCCGAGCCCGACGGCGAGCACCGAGCCGCCGCCGAGTACGAGGACGAGCCCCAGCAGGCCTAGCACGATCCGGTTGACGGTCCTGAGCACGCCGCTCATCCCTTCTTCCCCGGCCGTGCGACACGCACGGACAGGCCCGGCGCCTTGCCGAGCCCCAGCTGCTTGATCCCGTCACCGAGCGTGGCGTCCAAGTCGGTCCGTACGTCGTCGAGTTCACGGAAGTGCGAGAGCGCCCGCACGTCCACCTTGGAGCGCTTCATACGGACGCGTACGGACTGCACGCCCGACACCTCCATGGCCCGGTCGCGCAGCACCATCGCCGCGGCGTCCCGGTGCAGCACCGCGCGGACCTCGGAGTGCGTGCGGCGCATCGGCAGCAGGGCACGCAGCCCCGGCGTCGCCGCCAGCACGATCAGCCACAGGCCGAGCGCGGCCGCGACGCCCGCGCCGATGAGGACGGCGGTGTCGTCGAGGGTCCGTGTGGAGAGCTCGTCCGCGAGCGTCTGCCGCCACTGCATGGACTCGCGCCCCGCCCGCACCGCGGCCACGTCGTAGAGCAGCAGCCCGGCGGCGGCCAGGATCACCAGGGCCACGAGCGCCGCCGGGACGCGCCGCCCCGACCAGAAACGGCTCGCCTTCGGCTCGCTCTCCAGCGTGGGATGCGGCTCGTACGAGGCGGCGGACGCCGACTGGTCGAGCTCGCTGCTCCCGTCCCGCTCGACCACCGGAATCGGCCGGGTGGGTTCGCTCATCGGATCCTCCCCCGGTCCGTCCCACGGGTGTGCGCCGAGTGCAGCCGCTCGACCTGCACGGCCACCTCGGGCACTTCCATTCCCGCCAACTCCCTTACCCGCTGCGACACTTGACGACGCACGGCACCGCACTGGCGGCCGATGTCCGTCGGATACTCCAGCTCAAGACTGATCCGGACCCGCGCACTGTCCTGCCGTACGGTGACCGTGGCGTTGGGCGCCGCCCCGTCCTCGGGGATCCGGTCGAGTGCCTCTCGTGCCGCGTGCGCGGCGATCTTCGCGACGACCCGGTCGGCGATCCGGGTCGCGCCGCGCTCGGCCGGCGCGACCTGTGCCGCCATCGGTCACCCCCGCCGATCGCCGCGCGAACGGAAGAACTCGCCGACTTCCAGGTCCCCTTCCAGGAACCGGCCCGCGACGAAACCGATGGCGCCGAGCGCCGCCACCAGCAGGAAGGCCCCGAAGCCGCCGAAGTATCCGGCGAATCCGAGGGCCATGCCGGCGATCATGCCGACCACGGCCAGATTCATCGTGCGCTCCTCCTAGGGAAGCCCGTAGCTACGCCGGCGGATGTCATTGGAGCCGTGACTCCGGCTCTTCGTCCTCCTCGTCCGGCAGCTTCACGTCGCTGACGGCGATGTTGACCTCGACGACCTCGAGCCCGGTCATGCGCTCGACGGCGACGATCACGTTCTCCCTGACGGCGCGCGCGGTGTCCGCGATCGACACGCCGTACTCGACGACGATCTCCAGATCGAGCGCCGTCTGTACCTCGCCGACCTCTGCCTTCACCCCGCGCGACACGGACTTGGCGCCGCCGGGGACCCGGTCGCGCACCGCGCCGAACGTGCGGGAGATGCCGCTGCCCATGGCATGGACGCCGTCGACGTCGCGTGCCGCGAGGCCCGCGATCTTCTCGACGACGCCGTCGGCGATGGTCGTCCGCCCCCGGGCGGCGGGGTCGCCGCCGCCCCGCTTGGTCACATTGGTCTTGGCTGCGGCCGAACCGGGCGTCTCGCCCGGCTTCTGCGCGGTGTCACTCATCGGGCCGTCCCCTCGGTGAGGTGGGATCTCGGTGAAGTGCTGCTTTCTTTTGCCCACATTAGGTCCAGTTACCGGAAGGCGCGCTCGGTATGGGGCAGCCTGGGGCAATGACGGGTGATCGATGGACAGAGGCAGTGCGTACGCAGCTGGGGCTCGGCCGACTGCTGCCGCTCGGCGGTGCGCAGGACGGCGCGTGGCTCACGGAACCGGCGGCGGCGCAGGCGCTGCGCCGTGCGGTTCAAGGGCTGCGCGGCGTACGTCTCGGTGCGCTGCGGCTCGGTCTCGCCGACCCCGACACGGCGGCGGAGCCCGCGGTGCAGGCCCCGCCGAGCGCGCTGCCACCGGGGGCGTTGCGGCTCACGGCGGAGTGTGCGGCGACGGCGGACGAACCGTTGCCGGTTGCCGCCGATCGGCTGAGGGAGGCGCTCGCGGGGGCGGCGGAGTGGGTCGGCCTGGTGGTGGCGGAGGTCGACCTCCAGGTCACGACGCTGCTCGATGAGGCCGATCAGGTGGCGGACGGGGATGTGGATACCGGTTCCGCCGATGATCCGGGACCCGACGCCTCGAAGTCGGCCGCTTCCTCCGGGGACGTGGGGCGGGCCGCGGAGGCCGCGCTCGGGGTGCCGGGGGTGGCGCGGTTGACCGGGGCGCTCGGTGGTCTGGGTCGGGCGATCCACATCGAGGAGCAGGCGTCCGGTGAGGTGGCGCCGGCGCGGCGGCATGTGCGTGTGGAGGTGGCGGTGTCCGCGGGCGTTCGGCCCATCGAGGTGACCGGGGCGGTCCGCAGAGCCGTGGCCACGGCCCTGCCGGACGGGCCCACCGTCGCGGTGCTGGTCACGGAGATCGCCACGTAGGTCGCCCCCGCCGCCCCTTCCCGTCCCTGGGGGCTACGCCCCCAGACCCCCTGTCCTCAATCGCCGGACGGGCTGGAATGAAGCGCCGGACGGGCTGGAGTGGTGTCTAGTCGCCCAGGCCGGCCAGGTCGCGGAGGCGGCGGGACTGGGCTGCTCGTTCCGCGGTGCGCTGGGCGTCGAGGGTGCGGTCGGCCGCTCCCTGGAGCAGGGCCTTCGTCTCGATCACGGCGTCGCGGGGCGCGGCCATGAGGGCCGCGACCAGGTCCTGGGTCGCGTCCGCGAGCTCACCCGCGGGGACGGACACGTTGGCCAGGCCGCTGCGTACCGCCTCGTCGGCGTGGACGTAGCGCCCGGTGACGCAGATTTCGAGGGCGCGCGCGTAACCGACCAGCGAGACGAGCGGATGCGTACCCGTCAGGTCAGGCACCAGGCCGAGACTGGTCTCGCGCATGGAGAACTGCACGTCGTCGGCGACGGCGCGCAGATCGCAGGAGAGGGCGAGCTGGAACCCGGCTCCGATGGCATGCCCCTGCACCGCGGCGACCGACAGGATGTCGCTGCGCCGCAGCCACGTGAACCCGTCCTGGTACTCGGCGATCGTCGCGTCGAGGACGTGGTCGTCGCCGCGCGCCAGGTCGAGGAAGGACGGCTCACCGTCGAAGCCCTCGGGCGTGAAGGCCTGCCGGTCGAGGCCCGCGGAGAAGGACTTGCCCTCACCGCGCACCACGACGACCCGCACGGACCCCGGCAGGGCACGCCCGGCCTCGCCCAACGCCCGCCACAGAGCGGGACTCTGGACGTTGCGCTTGTCCGGGTTGGTCAGACTGACCGTGGCGATCGCATCGTCGACGGTGAGCCGGACGCCGTCCTTGTCGAGCAGCGGTGCGGGCAGGTTCATCTGGGCCTCCGGGTCTGCGCAGCCGTACGTAAGTGACTGCACAGTAACCACCCGGCCGGACAGCGGACCGACCGGGTGGTCAGTTGGAGCCAGTGAGCCGGACGAGCCCGACGAGGGTCAGGCCGACGTGGCCTTTTTGCCTCGCGTGGCCCCGCCGCGTCCCCGCAGCGTGACCCCGGATTCGCTCAGCATCCGATGCACGAAGCCATACGAGCGGCCGGTTTCCTCGGCCAATGCCCGAATGCTCGCACCGGAGTCGTACTTTTTCTTCAGGTCTGCCGCGAGCTTGTCGCGCGCGGCGCCGGTTACCCGGCTGCCCTTCTTCAGAGTCTCGGCCACCCGTGCCTCCTCGTGGGAAGTGCGCTCTGGATTTCCCATGATCACCCCTTGCGGGCTTCCTGGCCACCCATTCGGCAAGGTCCATGGATCCCCAATTCCGGGTACGACGGGGATCCACACGAGTGGAATCTGGAATTCCGGCGGGGTTTCACGGCCCCGAAAAGGGCCCCCACGACAGAAGTGGCAGGTCAGCCACGGCCCAGGCGCTGCAAGGGCGCCATGCACGACGCGGCCCGGAATTCCATGCACGACACACCTGGGTACGAGGCGATCTCACCCAGATGAAGGATCACGGATCGGCCGAATGATCCAGACGGAGTGGATCATTCAGTGGATCAGCCGGTGACCACCGAGTCGATCACCCAGTGGCTCATCGAGTGGCTCATGCGAGCGCCACGAGATCCGCGTATGTCTGGCCCCACAGGTCCTCGATTCCGTCCGGAAGCAGAATGATCCGCTCCGGCTGCAGGGCGTCCACCGCGCCCTCGTCGTGCGTGACGAGGACGACGGCGCCCTTGTACGTGCGCAGCGCGCCGAGGATCTCCTCGCGGCTGGCCGGGTCGAGGTTGTTCGTGGGCTCGTCGAGGAGCAGCACGTTCGCCGACGACACGACGAGCGTGGCGAGCGCCAGGCGGGTCTTCTCGCCGCCCGAGAGGACCCCGGCCGGCTTGTCGACGTCGTCGCCGGAGAACAGGAACGAGCCGAGCGTCTTGCGCACCTGGATCAGGTCGAGGTCGGGGGCCGCGGAGCGCATGTTCTCCAGGACCGTGCGCTCCGGGTCGAGGGTCTCGTGCTCCTGCGCGTAGTAGCCGAGCTTGAGGCCGTGGCCCTCGATGACCTGCCCCGTGTCGGGCTTCTCTGCGCCGCCGAGGAGCTTGAGCAGCGTCGTCTTGCCCGCGCCGTTGAGGCCGAGGATGACGACGCGCGAGCCCTTGTCGATGGCCAGGTCGACGTCCGTGAAGATCTCCAGGGAGCCGTACGACTTCGACAGACCCTCGGCCATGAGCGGCGTCTTGCCGCACGGCGAGGGCTCGGGGAAGCGCAGCTTGGCGACCTTGTCGGACTGGCGGACCTCTTCGAGCCCGGCGAGGAGCTTGTCGGCGCGCTTGGCCATGTTCTGCGCGGCGACCGTCTTGGTGGCCTTGGCGCGCATCTTGTCGGCCTGCGCGTGCAGCGTGGAGGCCTTCTTCTCGGCGTTCTGCCGCTCGCGCTTGCGGCGCTTCTCGTCGTCCTCGCGCTGCTGCTGGTAGAGCTTCCAGCCCATGTTGTAGACGTCGATCTGGGAACGGTTGGCGTCCAGGTAGAAGACCTTGTTGACGACCGTCTCCATCAGCTCGACATCGTGGGAGATGACGATGAAGCCGCCGCTGTACGTCTTGAGGTAGTCGCGCAGCCAGGCGATCGAGTCCGCGTCCAGGTGGTTCGTGGGCTCGTCGAGGAGCAAGGTGTCCGCGTCCGAGAAGAGGATGCGGGCCAGTTCGATACGACGGCGCTGACCACCGGAGAGCGTGTGCAGGGGCTGGCCGAGCACGCGGTCGGGGAGGTTCAGCGCGGCGGCGATGGTGGCGGCCTCGGCCTCGGCGGCGTACCCGCCCTTGGTCAGGAACTCCGTCTCCTGGCGCTCGTACTGCCGCAGGGCCTTGGCCTGCGTGGCACCCGAGCCGTTCGCGATGCGCTGCTCGTTCTCGCGCATCTTGCGGATCAGGGTGTCCAGGCCGCGGGCGGACAGGATGCGGTCGCGGGCCAGCACGTCGAGGTCGCCGGTGCGCGGGTCCTGCGGGAGGTAGCCGACCTCGCCGGAGCGGCTGATGGTGCCGCCGGCCGGGATGCCCTCACCGGCCAGGCACTTCGTGAGGGTCGTCTTGCCCGCTCCGTTGCGGCCGACCAGGCCGATGCGGTCGCCCTTGGCGATACGGAAGTTGGCGTTCTCGATGAGCATGCGCGCGCCCGCGCGCAGTTCGATGCCGGATGCGGTGATCAAGGGAGGTACTCCAGGACAGGATTAACGGCTGGTTGACAGGGCGGGGGCCAATCAGCGCCGCTAATGCACCCAGAGAAGGAACGTCATACGAACCAGTTTACCGGTGTCGTGCAAACGCTTTTCCCAGGCGTGCCCCGTCCCCCGTTCGGCCCTCGGATCCGGCGCCGCTGACCAGGGACGTAACAGGATGAGGAGGTCGATGACCGGCGAGAAGGCGGTGCGCATGCAGTTCGACGACGACGCGCGTCTGGACACCTCAGAGGTCCAGGACGTACGCGGCAGCCGGCTTCCCGGCGGGAGAGCGGCCATGGGGGGCGGTTTCGCGGGGGTCATCGCGCTCGTCCTCGGGCTGCTCTTCGGCACGGACCAGTTCGGGCTCTCCGACGGGACCACCGGCGCCCCGGCCGCGCAGATGTCCAGCGAGGCGCAGGTCCAGGAGCAGTGCCGCACGGGCTCGGACGCGAACAGCAGGCAGGACTGCCGGACGGTCGCCGTGGTCAACAGCGTGCAGGATTTCTGGAGCGCGGAGTTCGGGCGCAGGAGCGCCACGTACACGCCCGCATCGACGGTGTTCTTCACCAACCAGGTCGCCACCGCGTGCGGCTCGGCGACCTCTTCGGTCGGCCCCTTCTACTGCCCCGGCGACCGGCGGGTCTATCTCGACCTCGGCTTCTTCGACGAGCTGCGCACGAAGTTCGGTTCGAGCGGCGGGCCCTTCGCGCAGGCGTACGTCGTGGCGCACGAGTACGGGCACCACGTACAGAACCTGATGGGCACCCTGACCCGCTCCCAGGACGGGCGTACGGGCGAGAACAGCAACGCGGTGAAGGTCGAGCTGCAGGCCGACTGCTACGGGGGCGTATGGGCGCGGCACGCGACGCGCACGCCCACCGAGTCCACCGGCAGGCCGCTGATCACGAGCCTGACCGACGCGGACATCCGCGACGGCCTGGACGCCGCCGCGGCGGTCGGCGACGACCGGATCCAGGAGCGGTACCAGGGCCGGGTGACGCCCGAGACCTGGACGCACGGCTCGGCGCAGCAGCGCCAGCAGTGGTTCTACCGGGGCTTCGAGAGCGGCGACATGGCCCAGTGCAACACCTTCCGGTGAGCACGGGCCGCTGACGCTCTACGCGCCGCCGGTGTGCACCTGGAAGGCCGCCCTGCGCACCGCCTTGGCGAGCGCCGGGTCGGGATGCGCGGCGGCGAGCGCCACGAGCACCTGCACCGTGCGCGGATGCCCGACGGCGCGCACCTCCTCGATCAGCGCCGGCACCGTCGGCTGCACCGCGGCCTCCAAGTGCCGTACGAGGAGGGGGGCTTCGCCGTGGTCGGCGACCGCGGCGGCGGTGTCGACCCACAGCCAGGTCGCCTCCTCGCGGCTGAGCACCGTGTGCACGTCCTCGGGGTCGGCGCCCTCGTACTCGGCGAGCCACAGCAGGGCGTAGGGGCGCAGATGCGAGTCGTCGGCGGCGCGGCGGACCTCGGGCTCGGCAGGGGCGCCGACGACGCGCAGCGCCTCGAAGGCGAGGCCGCGCAGCAGGGCGTCCTCGCCGCGGGCGGCGTCGAGGAGGTCGGTGACGGCTGTGCCGATGTCACGGGCGGCGAGCCAGGCCCGGTACTCGTCGCGCGCCGCCTTCGGGCGCAGCCGCGCGCAGCCGCGCAGCATGTCCTCGGCGGACACCTCGATGTTCCCGGCCGGGGACTGGGCGGCGACGCAGATCTGCTCCAGCTTGACCCACACCGCCCAGCTGCCCAGCGGGGTGAGCGTGGCGTGCCCGTCGTCGTACGTGAGCGCGCCCACGGCGGCGAGGCCGTGCAGGGACCAGTCGAGCAGCGGGAGGAGCGGGGTGTCCTGCGGAGGGGTCGGTGCAGGCTGGGGCCCGAAGGGGATCTCGCAACGTTCCGTGCGCAGTTCCGTGACGCGCTGGTCGAGGAGGTCCAGGAGCTGGGCCGCCGCGACCCGGTCCGCCATCAGCTGGAGGAAGCTCAGCAGTTGCGGCACCGCCTCGACGACCTCGGCCACCGCGGCGGGGTCGGTCTCGTCGGGCGCCGGGTGGACCAGCGACCAGGCGTCGAACAGGGCGACCCAGCCGCGCAGTACGGCGGTGTCGTCGCGGTCCCAGGCACGCAGCCGCCAGCCGGGCCGGGCGCTGGCTCCGTGCACCTCGACGAGTCCCGCGAGGCGGGCCGTGTCCCAGTCGGCACGGACCTGACCGACCGTCAGTTCAAGCTCGTCCGCGGCACGCAGGGCGGTCTCGTCGGAGAGTGTGCCCTTGCCGTCACGGGCGGCCATGTTGTTGCCGGGGCCGATCCTGGCGTCCGCCCAGCGGGCCACGCGGACGGCGTCGGCGAGGTCGCGGCGCGCGGCGCGGGCGAGCTCCGCGGGCGGTGGAGTGCCCTCCGGTGGGCGGGGTGCCGGACGGCGTGCGGCGACCGGCCGCGGGGTCGGGGCGGCCAGGGGCTGGCGGCGCGGGCTGACGAGTCGGAGCCGGGAGTCGCGCGGGGTACGGGACGTCACGAAGGGCAGTCTCTCGGTTGACCCCGCCAATTCCCAAACGGGCGCCCCCTGAAGCCGTTACATCAACGGCGTCAGGAACCTTCTCAGCGCCTCCTCGTAGCCCTTCGGATCCGCGTTCCACATCGCGTTGTGCGGGGCCTCGTCGACCTCGTGGAGGGTCACCAGGTCCGGGCGGCGGTCCGCCAGGCGGCGGGAGAGCGCCCACGGGGACACCTCGTCGCCGGGGCCGTGGACCAGGAGCGTGGGGACCTTGAGGACGCGCGGGTCGGCGGCCTGCGCGAGGCGGTCGCCGCGCAGGCCCGTGCGGCCCTGCGCGGCGCGGACCGCGAGCGGGAGCAGCGGGCCCGGGGTGCGCCGGGCGCGGGCCAGGGCGCGCAGCGTCGCCTCCCAGCTGAGCACCGGCGAGTCCAGGACCAGGCCCTTGATCCGGTCGCGCAGCGCCGAGTGGGCCGTTGCGTGCAGGGCCATCGCGGCGCCGGTCGAGAAGCCGAGCACGATGACGTCGCGGGCGCCGTACCGCACGGCGTAGCGGATCGCCGCGTCGAGGTCGCGCCACTCCGTCTCACCGAGGTGGCCGAGGCCGTCCGGGGAGCGGGGCGCGCCGAGGTCGCCGCGGTAGGCGAGGTCGAGCACCGGGAACTGGTGGTGGTGCAGGAACCCCATGAGGTTCATGGGGTGCTCGCGGGTGGTGCCGAGGCCGTGCACGGTGATCACCCACGTGTCCCGGGTGCCGGGCACGAACCACGCGGGCAGCGCGCCGAGTTCACCCGGCACGTCGACGTCCGCGTGGTCGAGGCCGAGCGCCGCCTTGGGGTCACCGATGTGCACCTGGGGTGTCAGCCAGGCCTTGGCGCCGGGTTCCAGCGTGCCGTGGGTGACCCGCTCCAGGCGGCGTACGACGGTGTCGGCGGAGGTCGTGGCCGATTCGACGACCGGGCCGACCACCGCGTGGTAGCCGTCGCCCTGCAGCCCGTACGTACCGGGGCGCAGCGAGGCCAGGTCGCGGGTCAGGGTGACCTGGCCCGCGGCGGTGGCGTGCACGGTGAGCCTCGGCTCGGTGGGCAGCGGGCGGCCTGCGGGCGCCTTGAGCGCGGCGTCGCTGGCCAGGCGGCCCACGGCAATCGCGGCGGCCGAGGCCCCTAGGACGGCGGTGACGGCAGCGGCCGTCGCGTTGGCGGTGCGCACCCGTCCAGTGTCCTGGCCCGCGCCCGCCCCGGCCAGTGGGACGACGATTCAGGGTGACGTTTCGGTCGGCCCCTGCTGCCCGTACCCGCTCAGCCGCTCCCCCACCTCGCGCAGCTGCCCCCCGGTCAGCAGCGACGGGGTGCGGCCGGGGACGGAGTGGGCGGTGAGCCACAGGCGGCACATCCACTCCAGTTGGGCGGTGCGGTCGTAGGCGGCGGCGAGGGTGGCTCCGTATGTGAGGGCGCCATGGTTCTGGAGCAGACATCCCGTGCGGTCGGCCAGCGCGAGCAGCATGTTCTCGGCCAACTCTCGGGTTCCGTACGTGGCGTAAGGGGCGACCCGGACGGGACCGCCGAGCGCCGCCGTCATGTAGTGCACGGGCGGGAGTTCGGGCACGAGCGTGGAGACCGCGGTGGCGTGCACGGCGTGGGTGTGCACGACGGCGCGGGCGTCGGTGTGCCGGTAGACCGCCAGGTGCATGGGGAGTTCGCTGGTCGGCTTCAGGGTGCCGGCCCGCCGCTCGCCGTCGAGGCCGACGGCGAGGAGATCGTCCGGGCCGAGCTCCTCGTACGGAACACCGGTGGGCGTCACGAGCACGGTGTCGCCGACCCGCACCGAGACATTGCCCGAGGTCCCGACGACCAGCCCGTCCGCCACCGTCCGACGGGCCGTCGCCACCAGGTCCTGCCATGCCGCCCCGAGTTCCTGAAGCTGTGTCATGGCGCGCATCCTGCCAGCCGCCTGACGGTGCGACCGGTGCAGATCGGTACGGAGCCCGATCCTCCGGAATGCCCCATATGGGGATTGAATACTCTCTGATGTTATTTGGCTGGGCTTGGCCGGGTAATTAGTGATCTCTCGCTACTCTCTGGGAGTTCCCTGGGGATTTGTCATGCACGTCGTCACTTTCGGGGGTATTCATGGCTCTCAGCCGCACCGCCGCGTCCCCGCGTCGCCGCCGCGCCGCCGCGCTCACGTCCGTCGCCGCGCTGACCCTCGGCGGCACCCTGCTCGCGGAGCTGCCGGCCAACGGCGCGGGCAAGCCGCGCGGGCACGACGTCTCGTCGCACCAGAAGAACGTGAACTGGCAGAAGGCGAAGAGCAAGGGCGCCCGGTTCGCCTACGTCAAGGCGACCGAGTCGACGAACTACCGCAATCCCTACTTCTCCCGGCAGTACAAGGGCGCCCGGAACGCGGGCATCATCCGCGGCGCCTACCACTTCGCAGTGCCGCACAAGTCCTCCGGGAAGGCGCAGGCCTCGTACTTCGTGCGCAACGGCGGGGCGTGGCGGCGCGACGGCTGGACGCTGCCGCCCGCGCTCGACATCGAGTACAACCCGTACGGCAAGGGCAAGCACCCCTGCTACGGGCTGCGGAAGTCGACGCTGGTGTCCTGGATCAAGTCCTTCAGCAACGAGATCGTGCGCAAGACCGGGCGCCGTCCGGTCATCTACACCAACGCGCGGTGGTGGAAGCAGTGCACCGGCAACAGCGGGGCGTTCGCCTCCAACCACGCGTTGTGGCTCGCCCGGTACGACCAGCGCGCGGGCGCACTACCGGCGGGCTGGACCTACTGGACGTTCTGGCAGTACGACGACAGCGGCCGGCTGCCGGGTGACCAGAATCTCTTCAACGGCTCAATGGCCCAGCTCAAGCGGTTCGCGCGGGGGTAGCCGAAAGGCACGGACGAAGGTCCCCGGAGCCCCTGGTTCCGGGGCCGAGAGCGCCTCGAACCGGAACCGGCGGTGCCGCCTCGTGGCAAGCGGAGCGGAACCCCTCCGGATCGGGTCACCGGGGCGCCCGGCCCAGTTCATCTTCCGTTCACTCGGGCTCTTTACGTTCCAAGTGCCACTGACGTCCAACCGAAGCCTGGGTAAATGGAACACATCACGCTGCTCCTAGCGATCGTGATCGTTACCGCGCTGGTCTTTGATTTCACCAACGGTTTCCACGACACCGCCAACGCGATGGCTACGACCATCTCGACCGGCGCTCTCAAGCCGAAGACGGCGGTGGCCATGTCCGCCGTGCTGAACCTCGTCGGAGCGTTCCTCTCCGTCGAAGTCGCGAAAACCATCTCCGGCGGCATCGTCAATGAGGACGGCCTCAAGACAGAGGTCATCTTCGCGGCGCTGGTGGGCGCCATCCTCTGGAATCTGCTGACCTGGCTGGTCGGGCTGCCGTCCAGTTCCTCGCACGCGCTGTTCGGCGGGCTCATCGGCGCCGCCGTCATGTCGATGGGCTGGTCGTCCGTGAACGGCGGGACCGTCGTCACCAAGGTGCTGCTGCCCGCGGTGGCCGCGCCGCTCGTCGCCGGCATCGCCTCGCTGCTGGCCACCCGCCTGACGTACCGCATCAGCAAGAAGACGGACCAGAAGGCGACCGCGAAGGGGTACCGCGCCGGGCAGATCGCCTCCGCCGGGCTCGTCTCCCTCGCGCACGGCACGAACGACGCGCAGAAGACGATGGGCATCATCACCCTCGCGCTGATCACCGGCGGCGTCATCGCGCCGCACGCCGACCCGCCGCTGTGGGTCATCGTCTCGGCCGGTATCGCCATCGCGATGGGCACGTACCTGGGCGGCTGGCGCATCATCCGCACCATGGGCAAGGGCCTCACCGAACTCGCGCCGCAGCAGGGCTTCGCGGCGCAGACCAGTGCGGCGACCGCGATCCTCGCCTCCTCGCACCTGGGCTTCTCGCTCTCCACCACGCAGGTCTGCTCCGGCGGTGTGATGGGCGCGGGCCTCGGCCGCAAGGGCGGCGTCGTCCGCTGGTCGACCGCCTCCCGGATGTTCATCGCGTGGGGTCTGACCCTGCCGGCCGCGGGCCTGGTGGGCGCGGGCGCCGAGTTCCTGACCAAGCAGGGCCCGTGGGGCATCGGCCTCACCGCCGCGCTGCTCGTGACCGGCTCGGGGATCATCTGGAAGCTCTCGCGTCGCAACTCCATCGACCACACCAACGTCACGGCGGACGAGCCGCACGCCGCCCCCGCGCAGGAAGCGCAGGAGGCCCCGGGCGTCGTCACGACCGCGATCGCCGCGGTCACACCGCCGCCGGCGGGCACGGTCGAGTCGGCCGAGTCCGAGGCGAAGGTCCCCGACCGCCCGAAGGCCGGTGCGGTGAACGATCCCGCGCGCCCCGCCGGCGCCACGCTGTAGTCAGCGCTGTAGCTCAGAAGGAAGCAGGGCAGGAATGAAGATCGACTGGGCGGCCCTCGGCTCCGTGTTCGGTGTCTCTCTCGTCGTCACCGTGGCCCTCGTCGGCCTGTTCACCCTCGGCATCGTGGGCCTCTCCAAGCGGGAGTCGGCGGCGCGTGACGGTGGTTCGGCCGCGGTCGCGACCTCCGGGGCGTATGTCTGCTTCGCGCTGTGCGCGGCGGCCGTCGCCTACGGGATCCATCTGATCGTGGCCTGACCCGGCACAGGGCACAGGGCCTGCGAAGGCGGGGTGCGGGGCGTTCGGCGTCCCGCACCCCGCCTTCGCGCGTACGCCTCAACAGCAAGTTGACGTGCCAACTCGGAGCGTGGTGGACTTCCCCCGCCATATACGGCAGCAGTTTAGGAAGCCGGTGCGAATCCGGCGCGGTCCCGCCACTGTGAGCCCCCTCCTCCAAAGGGGCGAGCCAGGAACTCTCGCTGCCGGTCTCGTCGAACCAGGGCGTGGACACCCTGAGTGAGGACACCTACCGCCATGCTTGCCCCACGCGGCAACTGGCGGCGCGAGCGCGTGTATGCGTGCGGTGCCGCCGCCGGGATCTTCGCCGACCTGCTGCTCGGCGATCCGCGCCGCGGGCACCCCGTCGCCGGATTCGGGCGCGCCGCCGCGACCGTCGAGCGTGGGCTGTGGCGGGACCACCGTGGCGCGGGCGCCCTGCACACCGTGGTGTGTGCCGGTGGCGCCGCCGCTCTCGCCGCTGTCGCCTCCCGTGTCGTACGCGACTCCCCCGCCGCCTCCGTCGCGTTGACGGCCGCCGCCACCTGGGCCGTCGTCGGCGGCACCTCGCTGGGCCGCGAGGCCCGCGGTGTGGAGTCCGCCCTGGAGGCCGGGGACGTGGAGCTGGCGCGGGAGCTGCTGCCCCGGCTGTGCGGCCGTGATCCGCAGGGGCTCGACGCCGACGGGATCGCGCGCGGCGTGGTCGAGTCCGTCGCCGAGAACACCTCCGACGCCGTCGTGGGAGCCCTCGTGTGGGGCGCGCTCGGCGGCGTGCCGGGCCTGGTCGCCTTCCGCGCCGTGAACACGCTCGACGCGATGGTCGGGCACAAGTCCGTGAAGTACCGGCGGTTCGGCTGGGCCTCGGCCCGCCTCGACGACGTGGCCGGCTGGCCGGGGGCCCGGCTGACCGGTGTGCTCGCCGTCCTCGCCGGTGGCAGGCCCCGAGAGGCACTGGACGCGTGGCGGGCGGACGCCGGGCGGCATCCGAGCCCGAACGCCGGTGTCGTCGAGTCCTCCTTCGCGGGGGCCCTCGGGGTACGCCTCGGCGGCACCTTGGCGTACGGCGGCCGGGTCGAGCACCGGCCGGTGCTGAACGCGCCGGGGCGCGCCGTCGAGGTGCGTGATGTGGATCGGGCCGTGCGGTTGTCACGGCGGGTGTCTCTGTTGGCGTTGGGAGTCTGTGTGGGTGCGCGAGTCTGTGTGGGTGCGCGACTGGTACGAGCGCGGGGTCGGCGATGACGGGCGGAGGGCTGCTCGTCGCGGGGACCACCTCCGACGCCGGGAAGAGTGTCGTCACCGCCGGGATCTGCCGGTGGCTGGTGCGGCAGGGCGTGAAGGTCGCGCCGTTCAAGGGGCAGAACATGTCCCTGAACTCGTTCGTGACCAGGGAGGGCGCCGAGATCGGGCGGGCGCAGGCCATGCAGGCGCAGGCCGCGAGGGTGGAGCCGAGCGCGCTGATGAATCCGGTGCTGCTCAAGCCGGGCAGCGACCGGAGCAGTCAGGTCGTGCTCATGGGCAAGCCAGTCGGCGAGTTGAGTGCGCGGGGCTATCACGGAGGGCGTCAGGCGGCGCTGCTCGACACCGTGGTGGGGTGTCTGGAGGAGCTGCGGGCCACCCATGACGCCGTCATCTGTGAAGGGGCCGGGTCGCCCGCGGAGATCAATCTGCGGCGGACGGACATCGTGAACATGGGGCTTGCGCGGGCGGCGCGGCTGCCGGTGCTCGTGGTGGGCGACATCGACCGGGGCGGGGTCTTCGCGTCGTTCTTCGGGACGACGGCGTTGCTCGCGCCCGAGGACCAGGAGCTGCTCGCCGGGTATCTGGTGAACAAGTTCCGGGGCGATGTGAGCCTGCTGGAGCCCGGGCTCGACATGCTCAAGTCCCTTACGGGGCGGGAGACTTACGGAGTGCTGCCGTTCCAGCACGGGCTCGGCATCGACGAGGAGGACGGGCTTCGGGTGTCCCTGCGGGGCGCCGTACGGGAGTCGGTTGTCGCCCCGCCTGTGGGTGCGGACGTGCTGCGGGTCGCCGTGTGTGCGGTGCCTTTGATGTCGAACTTCACCGATGTGGACGCGCTGGCCGCCGAGCCGGGGGTCGTGGTGCGGTTCGTGGACCGGGCCGAGGAGCTCGTCGACGCGGATCTCGTCGTGGTGCCGGGGACGCGCGGCACGGTGAAGGCGCTTGAGTGGCTGCGCGAGCGGGGGCTTGCCGATGCCCTTGCGCGGCGGGCTGCCGAGGGGCGGCCCGTGCTCGGTATTTGCGGTGGGTTCCAGTTGCTCGGCGAGTCCATCGAGGACGAGGTGGAGTCACGGGCCGGGGTTGTCGATGGGCTTGGGCTGCTTCCTGTACGTGTGCGGTTCGAGACCGGGAAGACACTTGCGCGGCCGGTCGGTGAGGCGCTCGGCGAGTACGTCGAGGGATACGAGATTCATCACGGGGTCGCCGAAGTGCTGGGCGGCGAAGCGTTCTTGGACGGGTGTCGGGTCGGGGGTGTGTGGGGGACGCATTGGCACGGGTCGTTGGAGTCGGATGGGTTTCGGAGGGCGTTTTTGCGGGCGGTGGCCGATGCGGCCGGGAGGCGGTTCGTGCCGGCGGCGGATACGTCGTTCGAGGCGTTGCGGGAGGAGCAGCTGGATCGGCTCGGGGATCTGATTGAGAGGCATGCCGATACGGGGGCGCTCTGGCGGTTGATCGAGGGGGGTGCCCCGGCGGGGTTGCCGTTCGTGGCTCCCGGGGCGCCGTCGTGAGATGTCGCCCCCGCCGCCCCTTCCCGTCCCGTCCCTGGGGGCTGCGCCCCCTCGCCCCCCAAAAGATTGCGCCCCGCGGCGGAGCCGCATGTAGGCACAGCCCCGCGCCCCTAATCGTGGAGGTTCGTTTTCGATGAGCACCCCCTTTCCGTTCACTGCCGTCGTCGGGCAGGACGATTTGCGGCTTGCGTTGTTGTTGAATGCCGTGTCGCCCGCCGTGGGGGGTGTGCTCGTGCGGGGGGAGAAGGGGACCGCCAAGTCCACCGCCGTACGTGCTCTGTCCACGCTCATGCCGGACGTCGACGTCGTCGCCGGCTGCCGGTTCTCGTGTGATCCGGCGGCGCCCGATCCGCAGTGCCCCGACGGGCCGCATGCCGACACCCCCGGCTCCCAGCGGGACGCGCGGATGGTCGAGTTGCCGGTCGGGGCCTCCGAGGACCGGCTCGTGGGCGCGCTCGACATCGAGCGGGCGCTCTCCGAGGGCGTGAAGGCCTTTGAGCCGGGGCTGCTCGCCGATGCGCATCGCGGGATTCTGTACGTGGATGAAGTCAATCTGCTGCATGACCACCTTGTTGATCTGCTGCTCGACGCCGCCGCCATGGGCGCCTCGTACGTCGAGCGCGAGGGCGTCTCCGTACGGCATGCCGCGCGCTTCCTTCTCGTAGGGACGATGAACCCCGAAGAGGGCGAGCTGCGGCCGCAGTTGCTCGACCGGTTCGGACTGACCGTGGAGGTCGCGGCCTCGCGTGAGCCGGAGCAGCGGGTGGCGGTCGTCAAGCGGCGGCTCGCCTATGACGACGACCCCGAGGGGTTCGCGGGAACGTGGGCCGACGAAGAGGCCGACGTACGGGCGCGGATCGTCGCCGCGCGTGAGCTGCTGCCCCAAGTACGGCTCGGTGACCGGGCGTTGACGCAGATCGCGGCGACGTGCGCGGCCTTCGAGGTGGACGGCATGCGCGCCGACATCGTGATGGCGCGTACGGCCACCGCGCTCGCCGCCTGGGCGGGGCGTGAGGACGTGCTGGCGGAGGACGTGCGGCAGGCCGCGCTGCTCGCGCTCCCGCACCGCAGGCGCCGGAACCCGTTCGACGCGCCGGGACTCGACGAGGACAAGCTCGACGAGACCCTGGACGAGTTCGGTCCCGAGGACGAGCCGGAGCCGGATCCGGACTCGGACCCTGATGACGATCCGGACGGCCCCGGAGGTGGTCCCGACGGCGGCGGCCCCGGTGGCGGTGTGCCGCCGCAGGACGGGCCGCACGACGCCCCTCAGGAGGCCGGGGAGACGCAGGACCCGCAGGACGCCCCGGCCGGTGACGACCGGGAGGACTCCCCCGAGGCCGAGGAGCCCGCCGCCGCCCCGGCAGCCGGCGGCGGAGCCCGCGAGCAGAAGCCCGTGGCGGCCGGTGAGCCCTTTCGTACGAAGATGCTGAGCGTTCCCGGCCTCGGCGAGGGCGCGGCGGGGCGGCGGTCGCGGGCGCGCACCGAGCACGGTCGCACCACGGGGGCGACGCGGCCCCGTGGCGCCCTGACGAAGCTGCACCTGGCGGCGACCGTGCAGGCTGCCGCCCCGCACCAGCGGGCACGCGGCCGCTCGGGCCGGGGGCTCGTCGTACGCCGCGACGACCTGCGGCAGGCGACCCGCGAGGGGCGCGAGGGGAACCTCGTCCTGTTCGTGGTCGACGCCTCCGGGTCGATGGCGGCGCGGCAGCGGATGACCGCCGTGAAGGGCGCCGTGCTGTCGCTGCTGCTCGACGCGTACCAGCGGCGGGACAAGGTGGGGCTCGTGACCTTCCGGAAGTCGGCTGCCGAGGTCGCGCTGCCGCCCACGTCGAGCGTGGACGCCGCGGCGAGCCGCCTGGAGTCGCTGCCGACCGGCGGGCGCACCCCGCTGGCGGCCGGCCTCCTGAAGGCGCACGACGTACTGCGTGTGGAGCGGCTGCGGGATCCGGCGCGGCGGCCGCTGATGGTCGTCGTGACCGACGGGCGGGCGACGGGTGGACCGGAGCCCGTGCAGCTGGCGGGGCGTGCGGCCGGGCTGCACGCCGCCGAGGGGACGGCGAGCGTCGTCGTCGACTGCGAGACCGGCATGGTGCGGCTCGGGCTCGCCGGGGAGCTGGCCGGACGGCTCGGCGGCACCGCCGTCACGCTGGACGAGCTGCGGGCGGATTCGATCGCCGGGCTCGTGAAGGACGTCACTGGAACGCAGAACACCATCAGGAGGGCCGCTTAAATGCCGCAGGGACAGCCGAGCGTCGTACCGAACGACGGGCTGACGACACGTCAGCGCCGCAACCGCCCGCTGGTGTTCGTGCACACGGGCATCGGCAAGGGCAAGTCGACGGCCGCGTTCGGGCTCGCGCTGCGCGCCTGGAACCAGGGCTGGCCGATCGGGGTGTTCCAGTTCGTCAAGTCGGCGAAGTGGAAGGTCGGCGAGGAGAACGCGCTCAAGACGCTCGGCGCGAGCGGCGAGGGCGGCACCGTGGCCTGGCACAAGATGGGCGAGGGCTGGTCGTGGGTGCAGCGCGACGATCAGGCGGACAACGAGGAGAAGGCGCGCGAGGGGTGGGAGCAGGTCAAGCGGGACCTGGCCAACGAGACGTACAAGCTGTACGTACTCGATGAGTTCGCCTATCCGATGCACTGGGGCTGGATCGACGTCGACGATGTCGTCGAGACGCTGCGCAGCCGTCCCGGGCAGCAGCACGTCGTCATCACCGGCCGCAACGCCCCTGAAAAGCTGGTCGAGTTCGCGGATCTCGTCACCGACATGTCGAAGGTGAAGCACCCGATGGACGAGGGCCAGAAGGGCCAGCGGGGCATCGAATGGTAGGTCCGCAGACTACGCAGGCCGTGGATGTGCCCCGCCTGGTGGTCGCCGCCCCGGCCTCCGGAACCGGCAAGACGACGGTGGCGACGGGTCTGATGGCGGCGTTCGCCGAGCGCGGGCTCGCCGTGTCGCCGCACAAGGTGGGGCCCGACTACATCGACCCCGGCTACCACGCGCTCGCGACCGGGCGTCCCGGGCGGAACCTCGACGCGTACATGTGCGGGCCGGAGCTCGTCGCGCCGCTGTTCGCGCACGGGGCAGCGGGGTGTGAACTCGCCGTCGTGGAAGGCGTGATGGGGCTCTTTGACGGGGCGTCGGGAGAGGGCGAGCTGGCCTCGACGGCGCATGTCGCGAAGCTGCTGAAGGCGCCTGTCGTGCTTGTCGTCGACGCGTCGTCGCAGTCGCGGTCGGTGGCGGCGCTCGTGCACGGTTTCGCCTCGTTCGACCCGGAGGTGCGGCTCGCGGGCGTCATCCTCAACAAGGTCGGCTCCGACCGTCATGAGGAGCTTTTGCGCGAGGCGATGGAGGAGGTCGGGGTTCCGGTGTACGGGGCGCTGCGGCGGACTCCGCAGGTGGCGACGCCTGCGCGGCACCTGGGGCTGGTGCCGGTGGCCGAGCGGAGTGCGGGGGCGGTGGACTCGGTTCGGGCCGCGGCGGCGATGGTGCGGGAGGGGTGTGATCTGGAGGGGTTGCTGGGGCTTGCCCGCAGCGCGCCGGCTCTCCGTACGGATGTGTGGGGTCCCGGTGGGGCGGGAGCGGTGGGCGGCGATGGGGTTGAGGTCGCGGGGCTCCGCCCCGGGCCCCGCTCCTCAATCGCCGGAGGGGCTGAATGTGCCGACCCGGCTGGAATTGTCGTGGCGGTCGCCGGAGGGGCGGCGTTCACCTTCTCGTATGCCGAGCACACGGAGTTGCTGCGGGCGGCCGGGGCCGAGGTCGTCACGTTCGATCCGCTGCACGACGAGCAGCTGCCCGAGAACACCGCGGCTGTCGTGATCGGTGGGGGGTTTCCGGAGGTCTACGCTCCTGAGCTCTCCGCCAATGAACCGCTGCGCAAGGCCGTGGCGGAGTTGGCGCGTTCCGGTGCTCCCGTGATCGCCGAGTGTGCCGGCCTGCTGTACCTGTCCCGTTCGCTCGACGGACAGCCGATGTGCGGGGTGCTCGACGCGGACGCGAAGATGTCCGGCCGGCTGACCCTCGGCTACCGGGACGCCGTGGCCCTGTCCGACAGCCCGCTCACCCCGGCAGGGGCCCGGCTGCGCGGGCACGAGTTCCACAGGACCGTGCTGGAGCCGGGTGCCGGCCCCACCCCCGCCTGGGGCATGCGGCTGCCGACGCGGCGCGTCGAGGGGTTCGTGCAGGGCGGCGTGCACGCCAGCTATCTGCACACGCACTGGGCGGCGCGGCCGGACATCGCGCACCGCCTGGTCCAGTGGAGCGGCGCACGGTGAACGGGTCAGCCCGCGATGCCCACCACGAGCCAGATGAAGGCCGCGCCGGCGACGGTGCACAGCAGCGTCGAGCGGGCCGGGTGATCGTGGTGGGCCTCCGGGAGGATCTCGGCGGCGGCCAGGTAGAGCAGAACGCCGCCGAAGAAGCCGAGATAGCCGCCGAGCAATTGCTCCGGAATGGTGAACAGGAGCGTGGACGCGGCGCCCACGACGGGGGCCGCGGCGTCCGCGAACAGCATGATCAGCGCCTTGCGGCGGGCGTTCCCGTAGAGGCGGGTGATCGTGTACGTGTTGAAGCCGTCGGCGAAGTCGTGGGCGACCACGGCGAGCGCCACGGCCGTGCCCATGCCGCCGCCGATCTGGAACGCGGCGCCGATCGCCATGCCGTCCATCAGGCTGTGCCCGACCATCGCGGACGCCGCCGTGATCCCCACTTCGGGGGCCCGGCCGCCCGACGCCCCCTCCTCCGCCCCGTGGGCGGCCTGGCGGCGGGCCAGCAGGTGCTCCATGATGTGCGCCCCGAGGAACCCGGCCACGAACAGCAGCAGCGCCGCCGGCACCCCGTGCACCTCGCCGCCCGCCGCCTCCAGCGCCTCGGGCAGCAGGTCGAGGCCGACCACGCCGAGCATGAGACCACCGGCGAGGCCGAGCACCAGGTGGCGCCGGTCGGTGACCCGCTGCGCGGTCCAGCCGCCGACCAAAGTCATCAGGAAGGCGCTCAGCGCCACGATCACGGCCATGGCCCCTTGCTAACCCATCCGGGGGCCTGTCCGCACATCCTGGGTGGTGTGGTCGTCGGTGTCGGCGCCCGGTCCGGGGTCTCGGCGGACGAAGTGCTCGGGCTCGTCCGGGCCGTGCTGGCCGAGGCGGGCGCGACGGACGTCCTGGCGCTCGCGACGGTCGACGCGAAGGGCCGGGAGCCCGGCATCGTCGCGGCGGCGCGGGCGCTGGGCGTGCCCCTGGAGACGTACGACGCCGAGCGGCTCGCCGCCGTCCCCGTGCCGCATCCGTCCCCGCGGGCCCGCGCCGCCGTGGGCACCCCTTCCGTCGCCGAGGCCGCCGCGCTCGTACGCGGTGGTGAACTGCTCGTCCCGAAGCGGACGTCGGCCAGGGCGGCCGGGGGTCCGGGCCGGGTGACGTGTGCGGTGGCCCGGCCCGGGTAGGGACCGGCCCGGCTTGTCCTTCCCCCCTGGCCCTCTGGATTCCCCCCCCTCTCGACCTCCTGCAAGGAGCCCGTCCCCATGCGCACCCCTCCCCCGGCCCTGCTCGCCGCCCTGGAGCAACGGCTCGACGACGTTCTGGGCGGCGGCCCCCGCAGACCGCGCGACCGGGCCGATGTGACCGTGCTGCTCGTCGGGAACGGTTCGGCCGACTCCGCCGCCAACGCCGAACTCGCCGCAGCCGCACGGCTGTTGTGGGAGGGCAGCGGCTACGCGGGCGTGGAGTCGGCGTATGTGTCGGCGGCTCCCGACGTGCCCGCGGGGCTCGACCGGTGTGCGGCGCTCGGCGCGCGGCGGGTCGTCGTGCTGCCCTACGGAACCCTGTCCTCGCAGCGGTGCCACGCGCAGGCCGTGGGGTGGGCCGCGGCGCATCCGGAGGTCGACGTGCGCTGCGCGGCCGCCCCCGTCGTGGCGGATCCGGCCGGTGGGCCCGATCTGCGGCACCACGGGGACGCCGAAGTTCGCGACGACGGCGAGAAGTTGACGGATCTCGCGGTGAACGTGCGCACGGGCACGCCGCCGTCGTGGCTGCGGGAGCACATCGCCGGGTCCCTGGACGGGCTCGCGGCGTATCCGGACGGGCGGGCCGCGCGGGCCGCGGTGGCGGCGCACCACGGGGTGCCGGTGGAGCGGGTGCTGCTGACGGCCGGTGCGGCGGAGGCGTTCGTGCTGCTCGCGCGGGCGCTGCGGGTGCGCAGACCCGTCGTCGTGCATCCGCAGTTCACCGAGCCCGAGGCCGCGTTGGAGGATGCCGGGCACGCGGTGGGGAGGGTACTGCTGCGGGCGGAGGACGGGTTCGGGCTCGATCCGGCGCTCGTGCCGCCCGACGCGGATCTGGTGGTCGTGGGGAACCCGACGAACCCGACCTCGGTGCTGCACCCGGCGGATGTGCTGCGGCAGTTGGCACGACCCGGACGGTTCCTCGTCGTCGACGAGGCGTTCATGGACGCCGTGCCGGGCGAGCGGGAGTCGCTGGCCGGGCGGACCGACGTGCCGGGGCTCGTGGTGCTGCGGAGCCTGACGAAGACGTGGGGCCTGGCGGGGCTGCGGGTCGGGTACGTGGTGGCGGAGCCGGAGGTCGTGGCGGAGCTGGAACGGGCGCAGCCGCTGTGGCCGGTGTCCTCGCCCGCGCTGGCGGCTGCGCAGGCGTGCGTGTCGGCGCGCGGGGTCGCGGAGGCGGCGGACGCGGCGGTTGCCGTCGCGGCGGACCGGGAGTATCTGGTGGGGCTGCTCCGGGAGTTGGGGCCGTACGGGGTGTCGGTGGCCGGGCCGGCGGAGGGGCCGTTCGTCCTCGTCCGGGTCCCGGATGCGGGTGTGGTGCGGGAGCGGTTGCGTTCGGCCGGGTTCGCGGTGCGGCGCGGCGACACGTTTCCGGGGCTCGGGGCGGACTGGGTGCGGGTTGCCGTCCGGGGGCGGGCGACGAGTGAGGGGGTCGTGGGGGCGTTGCGGGAAGTGCTTCTCTCACGCATCGGCGGCGAATGAGGCACATTTGAGCCCCTGTGGCGATTGAGCAGCGGGGTCCGGGGCGGAGCCCCGAAGCCCCGGCGCCGCAGGGGCTCAAAAGACTGGGGCTCTGCCCCATACCCCGCTGCTCAATCGCCGCAGGGGCTTGAATTGCCGCAGGTGACCCGGGCAGCTACGCCCGAGTGCGGCCCCGCCGTGCCATGGCCACCGCGCCGCCGCCGGCGACGAGCAGCACGATCGCGCCGCCCACGATGTACGGAGTCATGTCGTTGCCGCCCGTCTCCGCGAGGTCCTGCTTGTCGGACGCCGGCTTCTGGACCGGGGCGTCGGCCTGCTCCCCCTGAGGCTTCGGCGCGGGCGCAGGCGCCTCCGCCGCCTTCGGCGTCTCGCAGGTGGCCTCCGCGAGCGTGACCTCGCCGTCGACCTCGGCGACGTTGAGGTTCAACGGGTTGACGTGGACCTTGAGTTGGAGGGCGGAGGCGGCGGCCGTGGTGTCCGTAGTGGAACGGTTGGAGAGGCCGAGCGTCACCTCGCCGACCTCCGGGACCTTGATGGACGTCGTGCCGCCGGTCGACAGCGTGATCTTCTTGCCGAGGATGGTGACGCCGCCCAGCAGGTTCGACTCGGCGACCGGCTTCTCCCCCGCGACGCACAGCGCCTTGGACGTGACCTGGTCGACCTCGATGAGGGAGAGCAGCGGCAGGCCGGGGACGTGGACCTTGGCGTGGGCGAGCTGCGTGAGGCCCTCCGCCTTCGCCCCCTCGACCGTGGCCCTCGCCTTCGCCACGTCCGCGCGCAGCACGCTGAACGGCTGCCCGTCGTCGACCCCGTCCAACGTCGCGGTCAGCGCGGTCTTGTCGGCGCTCTTGGGTGCCTGCACCTCGTTCAGCGAGACCTTGAGCGGGACGTTCACGGTCTTGTTGAGGAGCGATACGTCGAGTCCTGTGCGGAGCACGACGGCGCCGGCCTTGCCCCCGCTGTGCTCGGTGGCCGCGGCCGGGCCCGCGGTCGCGAGCACGGTGGGGCCGAGGGCGAGCGCGGTGGCCGCGGCGGTCGCGGCGACGCGGCGGGCGGGCGTGCGCAGGACGGTGGTCAGGGTGGAGCTGGGCATGGCGGTGGGACCCCCAAGTACGAGCCGGGACCGTGCGTGACGGGACTGCACGGAACAGGCCGGGACGGAAACAGACGGAAACAGACGGAACGAGACGGAACGAGACGGAACGGGACGGAACCGCCTCGACTGGTCATCGGTAAGGGAATCTTTACGCACTGAGAGTGAACGGGCGGCCACGTTCATCGAGTTCACTCCAAAGTGGCGTTTCCGTGCACGCCTTCGAATCACGTGGCCCGTACGTCCCATCGGTCCCGCCGCGTCAACCCGCTCAGCCGACCACGGTGCCCCGCAGCACGATCCGGCGCGGCGCCGCCAGCACCCGCACGTCCTCGCGTGGATCCGCGCCGTAGACCACGAGGTCCGCGGACGCGCCCTCCTCCAGGGCGGGGCGGCCGAGCCAGGACCGCGCGCCCCACGCCGTCGCCGAGAGCGCCTCGACGGGCGGGATGCCGGCCTTCACCAGCTCCTCGACCTCGCCCGCCACCAGGCCGTGCGCGAGGGAGCCGCCCGCGTCCGTGCCGACGTAGACCGGGACCCCGGCGTCGTAGGCGTTGCGGACCGTGTCGTAGCGGCGGTCGTAGAGGCGGCGCATGTGCGCGGACCACTCGGGGAACTTGCTCTCGCCGCCCGCCGCGAGCTGCGGGAACGTGGCGATGTTGACGAGGGTCGGGACGATCGCGACACCGCGCTCCGCGAACAGCGGGATGGTGTCGTCGGTCAGTCCCGTGGCGTGCTCGATGCAGTCGATGCCCGCCTCGACGAGGTCGCGGAGGGAGTCCTCCGCGAAGCAGTGGGCGGTCACACGCGCGCCGAGGCGGTGCGCCTCGGCGATCGCCGCCTCGACCGCGTCACGCGGCCAGCAGGCGCCGAGGTCGCCCGTCGCCCGGTCGATCCAGTCGCCGACGAGCTTGACCCAGCCGTCGCCTCGCCGCGCCTCCTGGGCGACGTACGCGACGAGTTCCTCGGGCTCGATCTCGTGCGCGAAGTTGCGAATGTAACGGCGGGTGCGGGCGATGTGCCGGCCGGCGCGGATGATGCGCGGCAGGTCCTCGCGGTCGTCGACCCAGCGGGTGTCGGACGGGGAGCCCGCGTCGCGCAGCAGCAGTGTGCCGTGGTCGCGGTCGGTCAGGGCCTGCTTCTCCGCGGTCTCGGCGTCGACGGGGCCGTGCGTGCCGAGCCCGACGTGGCAGTGCGCGTCGACGAGGCCGGGCAGCGCCCAGCCCTCGACGGTGGTGACGTCGAGGCCCGCCGTCACCGGTCGTTGGTATGCGATCCGGCCGTCGACCACCCACAGTTCGTCGCGTACGTCGTCGGGTCCGACGAGGACCCGGCCCTTCACGTGCAGTACCCCGCCCATACTCATGCGCGCAGCCTATGAGGCGGTCGGTACGCTCGACACCGGCACCCGTACGAACCCGTGAGCGAAGAGAGCACCACCGTGACGCATCCGTTTCTCGACCTGGCCCCGTTGAGCGCCGAGCATTTCGCCTCCATCGAGGACCGGGTGGCCCGGCTGATGGACACCTCGCAGGATGTCGTGATCATGCAGGGTGAGGCGCTGCTTCCGCTGGAGGGCGCGATCCGCGGGGCCGCGGGCCCCGGCACGGTGGCGCTGAACGTGATCACCGGTCCGTACGGGCAGACCTTCGGCGACTGGCTGCGGGACTGCGGCGCCACGGTGCACGACCTCGCGGTGCCCTTCCACACGGCCGTCACCGCCGAGCAGGTCGGGCAGGCGCTCGCCGAGCACCCGGAGATCGACTTCGTGTCGCTGGTGCACGCGGAGGCCGCGACGGGGAACACCAACCCGGTCGCCGAGATCGGTGAAGTGGTGAGCAGGCACGGCGCGTTGTTCTACCTGGACGCCGTCGCGTCGATCGCCGCCGAGCCGGTGCTCCCCGACGCGTGGGGCGTGGACCTGTGCGTGATCGGCGCCCAGAAGGCGATGGGCGGCCCGGCCGGTGTCTCGGCCGTCTCCGTCAGCGCGCGGGCCTGGGAGCGGATGGCCGCCAATCCGAACGCGCCGCGCCACTCCTACCTCTCGCTCCTCGACTGGAAGCAGCGGTGGGTGGACGGCGGGCGCAAGGCGCTGCTGCACGCGCCTGCGCAGCTGGAGATGCTCGCCCTGGAGGCGTGCGTGGAGCGCATCGAGGGCGAGGACCTGGACGCCCTGATGGCGCGGCACGCGTCGGCCGCCGCGGCCACCCGCGCCGGAACGCTCGCGCTGGGCGGTGGACTTGAGCCATACGTCCACGAAGCCCGCGACGCCGCCCCTGTCGCCACTACACTGCGCGCGCCCGCCGGCACGGACGCCCGCGAACTGGTGGCGAGGGCGCTGGCAGTGGACCCGGTCCTTCCGCTGGTCGCGGGGGGCGGCGCGCTCGCGCAGGAGATGATCCGGGTCAACCACTACGGTCCGCAGGCGACCCGAGGCGTCGTGCAGTCCTCGCTCGCCGCGCTCGGCGGGGCGCTCGCGGAGGCCGGGTTCGAGGTGGATCTGGAAGGGGCGCGAAAGGCGATCGCGGCCGCCTGGGAATAGGCGCCCCGGCGCACGAACCGGCGCACTCGCCTCTGGGCGTCGCTCCTTTTCGGGGCGGCGCCTTTGTTTTTATCCAAGAATTGTTCAGGCAGAATTGTCCCGCACTTTATCAGGGGCATCAGGCGAGGCTTCCTGTTCTGCTTCTGCCCGCTCTCCGGCGACGTAAACGCAGAGATTTCATCAACGGGAACCGTCGTAATTCGGACGCGTCTCGTGGCGATTACGACGCTGTGACGTACTCCACACTAATTTAGATACGACCGTTTTGCCCCACTCAAACCGGGACATAGCACCGCGATTTCGTGCGCGCGCCCACCTGCGCGCGATAACACACAACCCCGCGTTCCGTAACCCCATCCGCGGGTGCAATCCCGCAAATTGCTCGGTAAATTCAATTTGCATGACCGCCGCACAAGCGCAATTCCTGGAAGTCGCCGAAGTGGCCCCGGTCCCCGACGGACTGAAGATCGTCCACCCCGAGGTGGCCGACGGAGCCGCGATCTGGCGTATCGCCCGCGACTCGAAGGTGCTCGACCTCAACTCCTCCTACAGCTACCTGCTGTGGTGTCGCGACTTCGCCGCCACGTCGGTGATCGCCCGCGACGAGAAGGGTGAGGTGGCCGGTTTCATCACCGGTTACGTACGTCCCGACCGACCCGACATCCTCGTGGTGTGGCAGGTCGCCGTGGACGCTGCGCAGCGCGGGCGCGGCCTCGCCGCCGCACTGCTCGACGGGCTGGCCGCGCGGGTCGCGGCGGCGCGTCCGGTCACCACGCTGGAGACGACCATCACGCCCGACAACGCCGCCTCCCAGGCCCTGTTCACCTCGTTCGCCCGCCGGCACGGCGTCGGTGTGGCCCGGACGGTGCTGTTCGACGCCGGCCTGTTCCCGGACGACGGGCACCTGCCCGAGGAGCTGTACCGCATAGGCCCGCTGGCCTGAGTCCGCCCTCGCCCCACTCATCCCGAACCCCCCTGAACTTCCCCTCCCTAGAGGAGTTTTCGCTGTGACCATCACCCAGCCGGACCTGAGCGTCTTCGAGACCCTTGAGTCGGAGGTGCGCAGCTACTGCCGCAGCTGGCCCACCGTCTTCGACCGGGCCCAGGGCAGCCGTATGTACGACGAGGACGGCCACGAGTACCTGGACTTCTTCGCCGGTGCCGGATCGCTGAACTACGGCCACAACAACCCGGTCCTGAAACGCGCCCTGATCGACTACCTGGAGCGCGACAGCGTCGTGCACGGGCTCGACATGTCGACCTCGGCCAAGCGCAACTTCCTGGAGTCCTTCCAGAACATCATCCTGCGCCCGCGCGACCTGCCCTACAAGGTCATGTTCCCGGGTCCGACGGGCACCAACGCCGTCGAGGCCGCGCTGAAGCTGGCCCGCAAGGTCAAGGGCCGCGAGTCGATCGTGTCCTTCACCAACGCCTTCCACGGAATGTCGCTCGGCGCGCTCGCGGTGACCGGCAACGCGTTCAAGCGCGCGGGCGCCGGCATCCCGCTGGTGCACGGCACGCCGATGCCGTTCGACAACTACCTCGACGGGCAGACGCCGGACTTCATCTGGTTCGAGCGCCTCCTCGAGGACTCCGGCTCCGGCCTGAACACCCCGGCCGCCGTGATCGTCGAGACGGTCCAGGGCGAGGGCGGCATCAATGTCGCCCGCGCCGAGTGGCTGCGCAAACTGGCGGATGTCTGCGAACGTTGGGACATGCTCCTGATCGTCGACGACATTCAGATGGGCTGCGGCCGCACCGGTGCCTTCTTCTCCTTCGAGGAGGCGGGCATCACGCCGGACATCGTGACCGTTTCGAAGTCCATCAGCGGGTACGGGCTCCCCATGTCGCTGTGCATGTTCAAGCCGGAGCTCGACGTCTGGGAGCCGGGCGAGCACAACGGCACGTTCCGCGGCAACAACCCGGCGTTCGTGACGGCGTCCGCTGCCCTGGAGACGTACTGGACCGACGGCGCGGCCATGGAGAAGCAGACCCTGGAGCGCGGCGAGCAGGTCGACGAGGTCCTCGGCGCGCTGCGCACGGAGTACCACGACGAGATCGTCGAATACCGCGGCCGCGGCCTGGTCTGGGGCATCGAGTTCCGTGACAAGGACCGGGCCGGCAGGGTCGCCAAGCGGGCCTTCGAGCTGGGCCTGCTCATCGAGACCTCCGGCCCCGAGAGCGAGGTCGTCAAGCTGCTTCCGGCACTGACGATCACACGCGAAGAGCTGGACGAGGGGCTTCGCACGCTCACCCGAGCCGTGCGCGAGACCGCCTGACCAGCACAACAAAGTTACGAGGAAAGGCAGCAACTCACCGTGATTGTCCGTTCGTTCAAGGAGATCGAGAACACCGACCGGCATGTGAAGTCGGCGACCGGCACCTGGGAGAGCAAGCGCATCGTGCTTGCGAAGGAGAAGGTCGGCTTCTCTCTGCACGAGACGATCCTGTACGCGGGGACCGAGACCGACATGTGGTACGCCAACCACATCGAGGCCGTACTGTGCGTGGAGGGCGAGGCCGAGCTCACCAACCGGGAGACCGGTGAGACGCATTGGATCGAGCCGGGGACGATGTACCTCCTGGACGGTCATGAGAAGCACACCATGCGCCCGAAGACCGACTTCCGCTGCGTCTGCGTGTTCAACCCTCCGGTGACCGGACGGGAGGACCACGACGAGAACGGCGTCTACCCGCTGCTGACAGAGGACGAGGAGGCCTGATCCCGATGACGACCGCACCCGACATCACGGACCTGTACCCGACGCGAGGCGCCTCCGAGGTGGCCACGCCGCGTGTCGACCCGGTCGTCTGGTCTGCGGAGGGAGCGCGAGGGCCGATCCGCCAGTCGGACCTCGCTTCCTTCGAGCGGGACGGTTTCCTCGCCATCGACGAGCTGATCGGCCCGGACGAAATCGGCATCTACCAGGCCGAGTTGAACCGTCTGGTGACCGATCCGACGATGCGCGCCGACGAGCGCGCCATCGTCGAGAAGCAGTCGCAGGAGATCCGGTCGGTCTTCGAGATCCACAAGATCAGCGAGGTCTTCGCCGGTCTGGTGCGTGACGAGCGCATCGTCGAGCGGGCCCGTCAGATCCTCGGTTCGGACGTCTACGTCCACCAGTCGCGGATCAACGTCAAGCCCGGTTTCGGGGCGCGAGGCTTCTACTGGCACTCGGACTTCGAGACCTGGCACGCCGAGGACGGCCTGCCGAACATGCGGACGGTGTCCGTCTCCATCGCTCTGACGGAGAACTACGACACCAACGGCGGGCTCATGATCATGCCCGGCTCGCACAAGACGTTCCTCGGCTGCGCGGGTGAGACGCCGAAGGACAACTACAAGCGGTCGCTGCAGATGCAGGACGCCGGCCTGCCCTCGGACGAGTCGCTGAGCAAGTTCGCGGACGCGCACGGCATCCAGCTGTTCACCGGCAGCCCCGGCTCGGCGACGTGGTTCGACTGCAACGCCATGCACGGATCCGGCGACAACATCACCCCGTACCCGCGCTCGAACGTGTTCATCGTGTTCAACAGCGTGGAGAACACGGCGGTGGAGCCGTTCGCGGCGCCGGTGCGGCGTCCTGAGTACATCGGGGCGCGCGACTTCACGCCGGTGAAGTGATCCTCGTACGAACGTGAGTTGGGGCGGGACCGTCTTCGGTCCCGCCCCAACTTCTGTTTCCGTTACGGGTTACCGGGTGGGGTAGTCCGTGTAGCCCTTCTCGGTGCCGCCGAAGAAGGACGCCGGGTCCGGGGCGTTGTACGGGCCCGCGCTCCTGAGGCGGTCCGGCAGGTCCGGGTTGGCGAGGAAGAGGGCGCCGAAGCTGAGGATGTCGGCGACTCCTTCCTCGACCAGGCCGAGGGACCTGTGGTCGGTCGGCCCCTCGGTGTGCGCGTTGAGCACGAAGGGGCCGCTGAACCGCTTGCGCAGGTCGACGGTCACCTCGCGGCTGGGCTCGCCCACTTCCAGTACGTGCAGGTAGCCGAGGCCCAGCGGCTCCAGGGCGTCCACGAGCGCGGTGTAGGTCTCGACCGTGTCGTGGTCCCCCATGGAGTTGTACGGGTTGCCGGGCGAGAGGCGGATGGCGGTGCGCTCGGCGCCGATGGCCTCGGCGACGGCCCTGACGGCTTCCACGGCGAACCGGATCCGGTTCGCCACGCTGCCGCCCCACTCGTCGGTGCGCAGATTCGTGCCGGGCGAGAGGAACTGGTGGATCAAGTAGCCGTTGGCCCCGTGCAGTTCGACGCCGTCGAAGCCGGCCGCCACGGCGCCGCGGGCGGCCTCGGCGAAGTCGGCCACGGTCGCGCGGACCTCGTCCGAGGTCAGCTCGCGCGGGGTCGTGAAGTCCTGGAAGCCCTCGTTCGTGAAGGCCTGGCCCTCCGGGGCGACGGCGGAGGGGGCGACCGGCGCGCCGCCGTCCGGCTGCAGCGACGGGTGGCCGATCCGGCCCGCGTGCATCACCTGGGCGAAGATCTTGCCGCCCTTGGCGTGCACGGCGTCGGTGACCGGGCGCCAGGAATCGATCTGCTCCGCCGTGTGCAGGCCCGGCGTCCAGGCATAGCCCTGACCCACGGCCGAGGGCTGGATCCCCTCGGTGACGATGAGCCCCGCGGAGGCGCGCTGCGCGTAGTACTCGGCGGTCAGGGCGGTGGCGGTGCCGCCCTCGCCGGCCCGGCTGCGGGTCATGGGGGCCATGGCTATGCGGTTGGCCAGGCGGGTGCCGGGGAGGTCGATGGGGTCGAAAGCGGTGGTCATGGCTACTCCGTTCAACGGGTTGCGGCAGCGGGCGACACAGGGCGCCACAGGAATGACACAGGACCGCAATAAATCATTGGTCGGCCAATCAATCGAGCCGCCTTCACTGTAACGCATTAATTGGCCGGCCAAGGTAATCTCGGGAGACATCGAGAGGAGCCCCCATGTCCCCCACCGCCGAGGACCCCGCCTGTACCGGTCGGATCCCGGTCGCCGCCCGCGGCGGCCCCGTCAGCCTCGCTCTCTCCCGCGTCGCCCGGCTGCACCGGATCGCCGCCGGGCAGCGGCTGCGCGGGCTCGGGCTCTATCCGGGGCAGGAGTTCGTGATGATGCACCTGTGGGACAAGGGGCCCGTCCGTCAGTCCGAGCTGATCAAGACGCTCGACCTGGATCCGTCCACGGTCACGAAGATGCTGCAACGCCTGGAGCAGTCCGGGCACGTGCGCCGGACCCCCGATCCGGGCGACCGCCGCGCCTCACTCGTCGAAGCGACGGAGCGCAGCTGCGGGCTCCTGGAGGACGTGGCCGGGGTGTGGGGAACGCTGGAGGAGCAGACCCTGGCGGGGCTCTCCGAGCGGGACCGGGCGGAGTTCGCGCGGCTGCTGGCGCTGGTCGAGGGCAATCTGTGCGCGGAGGCCAGGGCGGAGGACTGCCCGTAGGGGTCAGGTGCTGGTGGGCCCCCGGCCCTTCACAGCCACGCCAGTTGAACCGCCCGGTCCAGGAGGGTGCGGGCCGCCGCCGGGTCGCCGGTTCCCGGCGGGAGGGTGTCGGGGGCGGTGCGGCCACCGATGAGGAGACAGAAGTCGACCGGGTCCAGGGCGAGTTCGGCCCTGACCGGCTCGTCCTCGGAGCCGAGGACCCACTCCGTGGTGCGGCTCGCGTCCGTGACGGTGAGGGCGACGGGCGGGGCCTGCGGGCCGAGCGCCCGGCCGAGGAGCCGCACCGCGAGGCGCACCAGGCGCCACAGGTGGCCGGCGGGCGGCGGGGGCACGGGGCGGTCCAGGGCGCGGCCGATGTCGTGGCTGTGGATCCACGTCTCGAAGGCGCGGACCAGGAAGTGCTCGGCGACGGGCAGCCGCGCCCCCATCAACGTAGCCGCCTGCGCGGCGAGTTCGGGGTCGCGGGCGGCGGGGGCGGCGAGCAGCTCGGCGGCCCGCGCGTGCCAGACGGCAACGGTGGCGTGCGGGTCACGCGCGCGTTCGTGGGCGATGACGGTGCGGGTGCGGGCCTCCCAGACCGTGCGCCAGTCGCTGCCCTCCACCGCGCCGGCGGGCGGTTCGTGGGCCGGCAGGCCGAGGTGGACGGCCAGCGGTTCGTCGGCGGCGATGAGGTGCGCGACCGTGTCGCGCACCGTCCAGCCGTGCACCACCTCCGTGGACCATGCGCCGTCCGCCTCGGCGAGCAGCGCCTGGAGGGCGGCGACGGTGGCCGCGTAGGGCTGGGCGTGCGGGGCGGTGGCGCCGGGGCCGCGAGGTGCGGGCGGTCGGTGCGCCAGGGCGGCGGCGAGGGGGCCGGTGCCGCGGACGGGAGCCCCGGCCGGGTCGCGCCGCGGCGGGCCGTCGGCGTGCAGCGGGAGGTCGGCCGCGGGGTTGCCGGTGTGAAGCGGCGGGTGCCCCTCAGCGTCGACCTGCGGCGCACCGCCGGTGTGCAGCGGATGACCGGCCGGGTCGCGCCGCGACGGGCCGTCGGCGTGGACCGGGAGGTCGGGCGCGTTCCCCTGCGGCGCACCGCTGGTGTGCAGCGGATGACCGACCGGGTCGCGCCGCGGCGGGCCGTCGGCGTGGACCGGGAGGTCGGGCGCGTTCCCCTGCGGCGCACCGCTGGTGTGCAGCGGGAGGTCGGCCCCGTCGGCCGTACCGTGGCCGGTCGAGCCGTTTCCGGGGCCGTTCGAGTCCGGGCCGGGTGGGACGTTCAAGGTCCGGACCGTCGCCCTCAGGCGTTCCGCCTCGGCCGCGCACTCCTCGCAGTCCGCCAAGTGTGCGGGAACGGCGCGCTGTTCGTCGGCGGGGAGGGCGTTCAGGGCCCAGGCGCCCAGGAGTTCGCTCACTGATCCGTGGTCGCGCGCGTCCGTGGCCATCAGGCGCCCCTTTCGTGAGCCTCGTAGTCCGGCTCCGCCAGGGTTTCGGCCAGGCGGTGCAGTGCGGTGCGCAGGCGGGTCTTGGCGGTCCCTTCCGGGATGCCGAGTTCCGCCGCCGCCTGACGGTACGTCCGGCCCGCGAAGTACGCCAGGTGCACCACCTGACGTTGCGGCAGCGGGAGTTGGGCCAGCGCCGAGTGCAGGAGCAGCGCGCGCTCACGGTCGACGACCCGCTCGTCGGGCCCCGGTTCGGAGGCCGGGATGGCGTGCAGCGCCGCGTCGTCCGCGGCGTGGGCCTTGCGGTGCCGGGCCTCGCTGCGCACCCAGTCGACCGCGCGGCGGTGCGCCAGCACGGTGAGCCAGGTGCGGAGCGAGCCGCGCCGCGCGTCGAAGGCGTAGGGCCGCGCCCACAGCTGCGCGAAGACCTCTTGTGCCACGTCGTCCGCCGCCCCCGCCGTGCGGGTCACCCGCACGGCGACGCCACGGACGAGCCCGCTGTACACGTCGTACGCCTCGGAGAGCGCGGTCTCGTCACCGTAGACGAGACGTCGGTGCAGCTCGGCGTCGGCCGCGGCCCGGTTCTTGGGGTCGTACGCATCCGTACGGGCCACCGGCACCACCACCTCGTAGTGCCTTCCTAGTGCCCTGCGCGGCCCCGCGCCAGACCTCAGCCGGAGAGTGCGTCCAGGAGGCGGTCGACATCGGCGGGGGTGTTGTAGAGGTGGAAGGAGGCCCGCAGGTTCCCGGCCCGGTCGGAGAGTTGGAGCCCGATCTTCTCCAACTCCGGCTGTTTCGCGCCTAGTCCAGGGACGGAGACGATCGGCGAGTCCGGTGCGGGGACGGGTTCGTGGCCGAGTCCGGCGAGACCCGCGCGGAACCGGGCGGCGAGCGCCAGGTCGTGGGCGCGGATGGCGTCCGGGCCCAACTCCTCGATCACCGCGAGGGCGTGCCGGGCCCCGGCGTACGCGACGAGGCCCTGGCTCTCGTCGAACCGGCGGGCGGAGTGGGCGAGTTCGGCGACGGGGCCGTAGCAACTGTCCCAGGGGTTCTCCCCCGCGACCCAGCCGGCGAAGGCTGGCGTGAGCGCGTCGAAGCCCTCCCGGTCCGCCGGGCAGACGAAGAAGGCGACGCCGCGTGGACAGGTCAGCCACTTGAAGGCGACGGAGGCCAGGAAGTCGGCCTCGGCGGCGTGCGCGGCGAGCGGGTACCAGCCGGCCGCCTGCGAGACGTCGACGTAGAGCCGGGCGCCGTGCTCACGCGTGACCGCGCGCAGGGCGGCGACGTCAGCCACCCTGCCGTCGGCCGACTGGGCGGCGCTCACCGCGACGAGCGCGGTCGACGGGCGTACGGCGTCGGGCAGCGCCTCCAGCGGGACGGTGCGCACCTTGAGGTCGCGCCGTACGTGGAAGGGGTTCACGGTGGAGCTGAACTCGCCCTCCGCCGTGAGGACTTCGGCCCCCGCGGGCAGCGAAGCGGCGATCAGCCCGGTGTAGGTCGCGACGGACGAGCCGGTCGCGACGCGGCTCACCGGGACGCCCGCGATCCGTGCGAAGGCCGCGCGCGCCTCCTCCACGTCCCCGAAGAGGGAGTCGTTCGCCCGGCCCTCGGCCATGCCGGCGACCGCGTCGCGGACGGCGGCCACGGCGCGGGCCGGGAGGAGGCCCGTGCTCGCGGTGTTCAGGTAGGTGGCGGCGGGGCTGTACTGCGCGCGGACCAGCTCCGCGTCGAGGACCTGGGGGACGACCTGGTGCGCACCGGAAGTCTGCATGGGCCCACTGTGCCGCGCGGCCACCTGCCCGTCTATTGCGAATCTCTGTGGAGTACGCCTAAGCGACGCTTATTTGCGCAGGTCAGGGCTGGGGCACGGCGCAGCCGTCGGGGCCGCAGGCGTCGGCGTCGGTCGCGCTGTCGATGACGGTGAGCGGGGAGCGGTCGGCCCACGCCTGGGTCAGTGCCTGCGTGAACACCTCGGCGGGCTGGGCGCCGGAGACGCCGAACTTGCGGTCGAGAACGAAGAACGGCACGCCGTTCGCGCCGAGCTCGGCGGCCTCCCGCTCGTCGGCGCGCACCTCGTCCGCGTACGCGTCGGGGTCGGCGAGCACCGCCCGGACCTCGGTCTCGTCGAGGCCTGCGTCGACGGCGAGCCGCACGACGGTCTCCTCGTCGGCGAAGACGGAGGACTCCTCGGCGAAGTTGCCCCGGTACAGGGCGTCGATCATCGCGTCCTGTACGCCCTTGTCCTTGGCGAGGTGAAGCAGGCGGTGCAGGTCGAAGCTGTTGCCGAAGTCGCGGCCCTCGGTGAGGTACGGCAGGCCGAGCGCGCCGGCCTGCTGTCCGAGGCCCTGCTCGTTGGCGGCGGCCTGGGCCTCGCTGATGCCGTACTTCTTGGCGATGTACGGGACCACGAGGCCGGTCTCCCCCGGCTTGGCGTTCGGGTCGAGCTCGAAGGACCGGTGCACGACCTCTACGTCGTCCTTGTGCGCGAACCCGTCGAGCGCCTCCTCGAAGCGGGCCTTGCCGATGTAGCAGAACGGGCAGTTGATGTCGGTCCAGATCTCGACGCGCATGGGTCTCTCGGTCTCTCGTCCACGGGTGCGCAGAGGTCTGCCCCTGCGCACCGCTACAACCGGACGAACCCTCCGCTCATTCCCCGCCCGGCGTGAACCGCATCCGGCGGTGCGAGCTCCCGCCGCCCTCCGGCCCCTCGTCGACCCAGCCGTGCCGGGCGTAGAAGGCCTGGGCGCGGGTGTTGTCCCTCTGCACGATGAGATGGACCTCGGCGACGTCGTCGACCCGCCACTGCTCGACGCAGGCGGCGTGCAGCTCCGTGCCGATGCCGCGGCTCCAGTGGTCGGGGTCGACCTGGAACTGGTACAGCACGGACGCGTCGGCCGGGGCCTCGTCGGGCCGCCGGAAGGAGGCGAGGCCGACGACCACGCCGTCCCTGACGCAGACGAGTACGTGCCCGTGCGGCCGGGCGATGGCCACCTCCCACCGCTCGACCCACGCGCCCGGGTCCCCGTCGTCCGGGAATCCCTCCCGGTAGTACGTGGCGCGGGCCCTGCGGTGCAGGGCGGCGAGGGTGGGGGCGTCGGCGGCGACGGCGGTACGGATCATGAGCCGTCCCGCAGGCCCTCGGGCCACGTCGGGCGGTATTCGATGTGGTCGTACGTGACCACGCAGCCCTCCCCGACCGGGGACTGGGCCAGGAAGCCGACCAGGGCCGCCGACGCGGACTTCTCGTCGCCCAGGGAGAAGATGCGGATGAACGTCCACGTCTCGCCGTCGGTCGAGGCGTGGAAGGCGAAGGCCGAACCCGTGCGGCTGACGCGCAGCCACACCGAGGAGCCCGGCACCACGAAGGCGTTCGCGTCGTCGGAGTGGCCGCGGGTGACGACCGTACAGATGGTGGGCTCGTCCGGGGACCGCTCGAAGCAGAGCTTGGCCCACTCCCGGTCGCCCACATGAACGTAGAGCACCCCGGCGTCGAAGGCCGCGGCGAAGCCGACCGTGACGCGGGCGATCAGCTGGAAGTCCCCGTCGGGAGCTCCGAGCAGGCGCGGCGCGTCCGACGCCGGTTCGAGCGAGGAACCGGTCGGCGGCACGAAGCGGTCCTGGCGGGGCCCCGCCCACCCGGTGAGCACCCCGTCCTCGTACGACCAGTGGCCGTCGGGTCCGTACGTGCGCAACGGGAAGGGCAGGGGCGGTATTTCGAGATCCATACCGTCAGTCTCGCAGGGGTCCGCGGGGCCGCGGACCCCGTCCCGTCAGTTCTCCAGGCGGCCGTTGAAGCGGCGCGGCAGGCCCAGCGGGTTGTCGTCGCGCAGCTCCTGCGGGAGGAGCGCCTCCGGCGTCGTCTGGTACGAGACCGGGCGCAGCCAGCGCTCGATCGCGGTGCCGCCCACCGACGTGGACGTCGACGTCGTCGCCGGGTACGGGCCGCCGTGGTGCTGCGCGGGCGCGACCGCGACACCGGTCGGCCAGCCGTTGACGAGGACGCGGCCCGCGATGGGCGTCAGCTCGGCGAGGATCTCGGCGCCGCGGCCCTCACCGGCGGCCTCGCCGGACGACAGCTGGACCGTCGCCGTGAGGTTGCCGGGGAGGCGGGAGAGGACGGCCGTGATCTCGTCGGCCGTCTCGTAGCGGGCAACGACCGTCACCGGGCCGAAGCACTCCTCCAGGAGGAGGTCGTGGGCCCCGCCCTCGACGGCGAGCTTCGTGGCCGGGACCGTGAGGAAGCCGGGCGCCACCGTGTGCTCGCTGCCTGCGCCGGGGGTGACCGGGGCGTCCACGTCCGGGAGTTCGGCCCGCTCGGCGACACCGGCGATGAAGTTGTCGCGCATGCGGTGGTCGAGCAGCACACCGGCATCGGTGTTGCTGACGGCGGCCGTGAGGGACTTGACGAGCGTGTCGCCCGCCTCGCCCTTCGGCGCGAAGACGAGACCCGGCTTCACGCAGAACTGGCCGACGCCCAGCGTCATCGAACCGGCGAGCCCCGTGCCGATCTGGTCGGCGCGCTCGGCGGCCGCGGACTCGGTGATCACGACCGGGTTCAGCGAGCCCAACTCGCCGTGGAACGGGATCGGCACCGGGCGCGAGGAGGCGGCGTCGAAGAGCGCGCGCCCGCCGCGTACGGAACCGGTGAAGCCGGCCGCGGACACCAGCGGGTGCTTGACCAGCTCGACGCCGGCGTCGAAGCCGTGCACCAGGCCCAGCACGCCCTCCGGGATGCCGTGCTCGGCGGCGGCCCGCCGGATGGTGGCGGCGACCAGCTCGGAGGTGGCCGGGTGGTCGGGGTGCGCCTTGACGACGACCGGGCAGCCGGCCGCGAGCGCGCTCGACGTGTCACCGCCGGGCACGGAGAAGGCGAACGGGAAGTTCGAGGCCGCGTAGACCGCGACGACGCCGAGCGGGATCTTGTAGCGGCGCAGGTCCGGGATGGGCGGCGTCGCCGTGTCGTCGGGGTGGTCGATGACGACGCCGAGGAAGGCGCCCTCGTCGACGATGTCCGCGAACTTCCTCAACTGGAAGCAGCTGCGGGTGAGTTCGCCGGTGAGCCGGACCGGGCCGAGCGCGGTCTCCGCGTCCGCCGCCTCGACGAGGTGGTCCCTGGCCTCTTCCAGGCGGTCGGCCGCGGTGCGCAGGAACGCGGCACGGACGGCGCGGTCGGCGAGGGCGGCACGGGCGCCCTGCGCGGCGCGCACCGCCTCGTCCACTTCCTGCGCCGTGGCCTCGTCCGCGACCTGCTCCCGCTGCTTCCCGGTTCGGGGGTCGACACTCCAGACTGGTGTTGCTGCCACGGCACATTCCTCCAGCTTTTCTCGCCGCGCACCAGGGTGAGCAACGAGGATCGTTCGATATACTGAACGCTGTCTCTGATGATGAACTACTCACCGAGACTATTTCTCGTCCAACGAAGGGGTCAAGCGCGATGTCGGCAGACGAGACGGGGGCCGCGGCGGGCGGCGGGCAGGTCAAGTCCGCGGTGCGGACCGTGGAATTGCTCGAATACTTCGCGGGCCGCCCCGGGATGCACTCCCTGGCCGCGGTCCAGGAGGCCGTCGGGTACCCGAAATCCAGCCTCTACATGCTGCTGCGCACGCTCGTCGACCTCGGCTGGGTGGAGACGGACGCGACGGGCACGCGGTACGGCATCGGGGTGCGCGCCCTCCTCGTCGGCACTTCGTACATCGACGGCGACGAGGTCGTGGCGGCGGCCCGCCCCACCCTCGACCGCCTCTCCGACGACACGACGGAGACCATCCACCTGGCCCGGCTCGACGGCACGAACGTCGTCTACCTCGCCACCCGCCAGTCGCAGCACTATCTGCGCCCCTTCACCCGTGTCGGGCGGCGGCTGCCCGCGCACTCCACGTCGCTGGGCAAGGCGCTGCTCGCCACCCACACCGACGAGCAGGTCCGCAAGCTCCTTCCGGAGACGCTCCCGTCGCTGACCGAGCACACGATCACCGATCGGGAGAAGCTCATCGAGGAGCTGCACCAGATCCGGGAGCAGGGGTTCGCGGTCGACCGCGAGGAGAACACGCTGGGGCTGCGGTGCTTCGGCGTGGCGGTTCCGTATCGCACGCCCTCCCGTGACGCGATCTCCTGCTCGGTGCCGGTGGCGCGGCTCACGGCGGCCCATGAGCAGATGGTCAAGGACGCGCTCTTCGACGCCCGCGACCGGCTGACGCTCGCGACACGGAGGCTCTGATGGATCTGGCCCTGCGCCCCGTCCTCCCCGGCGACCTGCCGGCCCTCTTCCGTCAGCACAATGACCCCGAGTCGATGCGCACTGCCGCTTTCGTCTCGCCGAAGTCGGCGGACCGGGACCTGTTCGAGGCGCACTGGCACCGGATCGTCGAGGAGTACGTCGTACGGACCGTGCTGCTCGACGGCGAGGTGGCCGGCAGCGCGTCGGTCTACGGCGAACCCGGCGAGCTGGAGGTCACGTACTGGATCGACCGCGCGCACTGGGGTCGCGGCGTGGCGACGGCGGCGCTGCGGGCGCTGCTCGCGGAGGTCACCGAGCGTCCCCTGCACGCCCGTGCCGCGGCCGACAACAAGGGCTCGATCCGCGTCCTGGAGAAGTGCGGGTTCGTCGTCACCGGGCACGACCGGGGCTTCGCGCACGCGCGGGGCGAGGAGATCGAAGAGGTCGTGCTGCGGCTCGGCTGACCGGGCCGGCCGTCCGGTTCCCACATGAACGTACGGTGAGAAATCGCACCAGCAGGAACGAATCCCGCCGGGCCACTCGTCTTTTCGTACGCAATGAACAAGACGATCAGGCGCGCCTCCGTCTTCACACTGCTCCTCGTGTTCGCCCTGCTGGTCAGGGCGACGTGGGTGCAGTTCTACGACGGCCAGGCCCTCGCCAACAGCGACGACAACCGACGGAAAACGATCTCGCAGTACGCGAATCCGCTCGGCGACATCATCGTGGGCGGAAAGGCGGTGACCGGCTCGGCGAAGGCAGGCGGCTCCAGCGATCTGAAGTACAAGCGGACGTATACGGACGGCTCGCTGTACTCGGCGGTGACCGGCTACACCTCGCAGGTGTACGGCGCCACGCAGCTCGAGGGGATCTACCAGAGCGTGCTCGACGGCACCGACACGCAGCTGAAGAATCCGCTGGACACGCTCACCGGCAAGAGCACCGACCCCGGTGACGTGATCACGACGGTCGACCCGGGCGTACAGAAGGCCGCGTACAGCGCGCTCGGCGACAAGAAGGGCGCCGCCGTCGCCATCGACCCGGACAGCGGCAAGATCCTCGGCATGGTCTCGACGCCTTCGTTCGACCCGTCGAAGATCAGCGGCTCGGGCTCCTCGGACGCGGCCGCGTGGAAGAAGCTGTCGAAGGACGAGGACACACCGACCACGAACCGGGCGCTCAAGCAGGCGCTGCCGCCCGGTTCGACGTTCAAGCTGGTGGTCGCCGCGGCGGCGCTGGAGGACGGTCTGGTGTCGTCGATCGACGACAAGACGAACACCCCGAACCCGTACAAGCTGCCGGGCACGAGCACGTACCTGAAGAACGAGACCACCTCGATGCCCTGCGAGAACGCCTCGGTCCGCACGGCGCTCCAGTACTCGTGCAACACCGTCTTCGGAAAGCTCGCCGCCGAACTGGGCCAGGACAAGGTCAGGGCGATGGCCGAGAAGTTCGGCTTCAACGACGAGAAGAAGGACGTTCCGGTGCGGGCCGCCAAGAGCACCTATCCGTCGAAGATGGACGACGCACAGACGGCCCTGTCCGGCATCGGCCAGTTCGACGTGACGGCCACGCCGCTGCAGATCGCTATGGTCTCCGCGACCATCGCCAACGGCGGCGAGCAGGCGTCCCCGCACATGGTGTCGCAGGTGACGAACGCCGACGGCGACGCGGTCAAGTCCTTCGAGGACGGCGACGACACCCGCGTGATCAGCGAGTCGACGGCCTCGCAGCTGCAGTCCGCGATGCAGACCGTGGTCTCCAAGGGCACGGCCACGGTCGCGCAGATGGACGGCGCGACGGTCGGCGGCAAGACCGGTACGGCGCAGCACGGCGAGAACAACAGCGAGACCCCGTACGCCTGGTTCACCTCCTACGCGAAGGACGACTCGACCGGCAAGAAGGTCGCCGTGGCGGTGCTCGTCGAGCAGTCGAACGCCGCCCGCGCCGAGGTCAGCGGCAGCGGCCTCGCGGGTCCTGTCGCCAAGGCGATGATGGAGGCGGCACTGAAGAACTGACGCCTCATCAAGCACAGTTCCACCGAAGGGTGTCCGATATCACGGACACCCTTCGGTGCGTCGTACGCAACGCTGGTACGCTCACGCCTCCCCATCGGGCCGCCACTGTGAGGGAGGGATCGCGTGAGCACGGTTGTGGACACCCGGGACGATTCCGCTTCCGCCGAGTTCCATGCCTTCTTCGAACGGCACCACCGCGAACTCGCCCGCCTCGCCCACCTGTTGACGGGCGAGGCGGACGCCGCCGACGACCTCGCCGCGGACGCCCTGCTCGCGCTCTGGCACCGCTGGGACCGGGTGCGGGACGCCGAGCACCCGGTGGCGTACGCGCGCGGCGTCGTCGCCAACCTCGCCCGCACCCGGATCCGCAGCGCGGTGCGCGAGCGGCGGCGCGTGGCCCTCTTCTGGTCAGGGCGACAGGACCGCACCGAGGGACCCGACGTGCCGGCGGTCGTCGACATGCAGGGCGCGCTGCGCGAACTCCCGTTCCGTAAACGGGCCTGCGTGGTGCTCCGGCACGCCTTCGACCTGTCGGAGAAGGACACCGCGCTCACGCTCGGCGTCTCGGTCGGTACGGTGAAGAGCCAGACCTCGAAGGGCATGGCCGAGCTGGAACGACGCCTTGGCCACGGCGAACCGGACGGCCGGACGCCCGGGCGCGTACGCTCGGTCGGCGCCGCACTCGACGCCACTGAAGGGGGGCGCGGATGACCGAGGACGACCTTCGGCAGCGCCTGCGTTCGGCCGCCGACGCGCACCGGCCCGACCGTGCGCGGATGCTCGCCCGCGTCGAGCGCGGCATGCACGAGCGGCCCGCCTCGGACGAACCCGGGCGGCGGCCCGCGGTGGGCTGGGTGCGGATCGCCGGGATCACCGCGGGGGTCGTGGGGGCGCTTGCCGTGGGCGGCTTCGCGGTCGGCTCCGCGCTGCGGTCCGATCCGGCGCCGCGGCAGCAGCAGGTCGCTGTGTCACCGGCCCCGTCATCGTCGCTGTGGGCGGACGGGTCGGTGGACCCGGGCTCCAATGCGTACTGGGCCCAGTCCAACGTCACGTTCAAGACAAAGAGCGAACTGACCGCGCTCACGGTCGAGTTGCGGGTGGCGCAGACCGGGAAGGTCAACAGCACGGGGCACTGGCGGTCCCTGCCGGCCTCCGACTTCACGGAGTCCGTGACCGAGCGGGGCGGATTCCTTGTGTACCGGTGGGTGTTGAGGGCGGGGCGGACGGTGCCGGTGGGGGAGCATGTGTTTGCGGGGCAGTACAACCATGCCGAGGGTGGGCGGGACGCGTCCGCGGATCGGTATGCCGTGAGTGGGCGGGACGGTGGTGGGCAACGGGTGTCCGTGGGTGGGGACTTCGCCTAGGTTGCGGGTCGCCGTGGTTGGCGTCACGGGGCTCTGCCCCGGACCCCGCGGGCTCTCGTCACAAGAGCGGGGCTTAATCGGCGGCAACCTTCTCTTCTGTCATGGCGACTGAAGGGCATGACCAACACAACACGACACACTCATCGCCGTCGGACGAACCGTCGCAGAGCCCTGCTCGGGGGGATCGGTGCGCTCACGCTCACCGGGGGCGCCCTCATGGCGAGCGGCATGCTCGGGACGGCGGGGGCCGCGTCCGCCTGGCCCACGCCCACCGGCACCAAGGCCGTCAGCAGCACGATCTCCGTCTCGGGTACGTACGACGGCGGGACCAAGCGGTTCTACGGCTCCGGGGACCTCGGCGGGGACGGGCAGGAGGAGGGCCAGGACCCGATCTTCAACCTGAAGGACGGCGCCGTCCTCAAGAACGTGATCATCGGCTCGCCGGCCGCCGACGGCCTGCACTGCGCGGGCAGTTGCACGCTGCAGAACGTGTGGTGGGAGGACGTCGGCGAGGACGCGGCCACCTTCAAGGGCAAGTCGACGTCCTCCGTGTACACGGTGACCGGCGGCGGCGCGAAGAAGGCCGACGACAAGGTCTTCCAGTTCAACGGCGCGGGCAAGCTCACCGTCACCAAGTTCCAGGTCTCCGACTTCGGCAAGCTCGTCCGCTCCTGCGGCAACTGCTCGACGCAGTACAAGAACCGCAACATCACCATCAACGACGTCGACGTGACGGCGCCGGGCAAGTCGATCGCCGGAATCAACTCGAACTACGGCGACACCGCGACCCTGCGCAACGTGCGCATCCACGGCGACAGCAGCAAGAAGATCAAGCCCTGCATCCGCTACGAGGGCAACAGCTCGGGCGCCGAGCCGAAGGAAGTCGGCAGCGGCCCGGACGGCACGTACTGCAAGTACAGCGCCTCGGATCTGACGTACGACTGAGCGGAGGCGGCCGGGAACGTGGTCGCCATGGGTGACCACGTTCCCTGAGCCGCCGGTGTCACTCCACGTAGTACGTCGGGTTCGGGAGCTTGTACGTCTTGTCCGCGTACCCGCCCTCCAGGTCCGAGTACTGGTCGCCGAAGTTGCCGACGATGTCGTAGCCACGGGACTCGATGTGCTTCCGCGTCCCCGCCTTGTACTGCACCGTCGTGCAGTTCCAGGCGGCGGCCGTGGCGCAGCCGGCCAGGTACGCGGGCGGGTCGGCCTTGTCCTTGAGGAAGACGTGGTCCGCGTCGAGGTTGACGTCGATGCCGACCTTCTTCAGGTTCTCCACGGCGGCGGAGCGCTGCGTCTCACCGAGCCCCGAGTTGTAGAAGACCTCGACGCCCTTGGACTCCGCGTACCGGATGAGCGCGGGCGTGCCGAAGACGGCGGGGCGGTTCGCCCGGCCCACGTACTGCTTCCAACTGGCGCCGTTGTAGACGTAGTTGGTCTTCTTCTCGTAGTCGAGGCTGAGCAGCAGCGTGTCGTCGATGTCGAAGATGATCGCGGGCTTGTCGCCCTTGCCGTGGTGCTGCCGCGCCGCCGCGGCGATCTGCCGCTTCGCGCCCTTCTCGATCCGGGCGAGGTCCTGGGCGTACGGGCTGTCGGGCGAGGCCTGCCAGACGCCGTCGGCGTCCTGCTTCGCTCCGTAGTAGGAGTCGATCTCCTTGGTGAGGAGGCCGATGTTGTGCGGTTCCGCGGTGGTCTTGTCGTTCGCTCCGCCCGCGTCGGCGGAGCCGGCGGTGACGACGCCGGCGAGTACGAGGGAAGCGACCGTCGCTGTGGCGGCGGCGAGATGGCGCTTACGCATCGGTGACGTGATCCAATTCTGGCCGTGACGGCCGTGACAGCCGTCGGGGACGGGAGACTTCGTGCAGGTGAATGCATGTCTACGCGCATCACATGGCCCCCGCGACCGGCTTTACCCGATCGATACCCGACGCCGATATGGCCGCACCATTGCTCCGGCATGGTGCCTGGTTGACCGTGCCTTGAAGGGGCCCCTTCTAGGCTCGGAGGAAGCGCTCGATCCACAGAATGCAGGCCCCACCGTGACCGTGACCCCGACGAGTCTTCTTCCCCTCGCCGCCGGCGACCGCGCCACCTCACCGGTCCTCCTCGGCTTCTTCGCCGTGGGCGGCGTCATCGCCATGGCGGCCGGTCTGAGCTGGGCTTTCGATCTCCGCGGCCTGGCCCCCGTGGGCTACCTCCGCGTCCTGGGCGGCGCGCTGACCCTCGCGGGCCTGGTGCTGCTGTTCGTGACCTACGCCTTGTGGCACCTCGGCTGACGAGCGGCGCACCTCACGCCCACGGGCGCCACTCCCCCAGATACGTCTCCCGTGTGTGCGTGGCCGCCTGCTTCGCGGTGAGTTGCGGGCGGTTCTCCGGGATCGGCGTCCCGGCGCCGGGTCCGGTGTTCCGGTACTCCGCGAACCGCTGGCTCTGCCAGGGGAAGCTGTCCGACATGTTGGCGTAGGGCGCGGCCGCGTCGATGCCGTGGCCGAGGTGCGATTCGCGGACGACGAGGGCGGGCCTTGCCGTCGTGTCGGAGCTGGGCACCCAGGGGCGGGCCAGCTTGTAGTACGCGTCCGGCGCGGTGGTGTCGATCCGGCAGCGGGTGACCAGGAAGCCGAGCGGGTTGGCGCCCGCCGTGGACGGTGCGAAGACGAAGCCGTACGGGGACGAGGCGAGGTCCGTGCGGTCGAGCGCCCGGAAGTGGCAGCGTTCCAGGACCGCGGTGCCGCGTCCGAAGACGAAGTCGACGTCGCCCTCGACGTAGCAGTCGCGGAAGTACTGGCGGGCGAAGGCGGTGAGCGCGGTCGAGTCGGCGTACAGGGTGTCCTGGTGGCCGAGGAAGCGGCACCGGAAGAACGCCGAGCGGTCGCCCATGACCTTGACCGCGACGGCCTGCGTTCCGGTGTACTCCGGGTGGTCCGCGCGCAGCCAGTCGTTGGCGAAGGTGAGGTGGTGCGCGGTGAAGCCGTCGGGGCGCAGGGTGACGGTGGCGCTGCCGGTGGTGCCGTAGGTGCCGGAGCCGTCGGGCTTCGGGGTGCCGGCGGCGTTGTCGTACACGATGACGGTGTCGCGGGGGTAGTCGGTGGTGCCGATCCACGTGGTGCCGGTGGCCGTGGCCGGGACGGTCACCGTTTCCCGGTAGGTGCCGGGGGCGATGACGAGGGTGTGGCCGGGGGTGGTTGCCGCGGATGCGGCGGCTTGGACGGTGCGGTGGTCGCCGGCGCCGTGGGGGTGGACGTAGAGGGTGGTGGGGGTGAGGCGGGATTTGGGTGAGCCGTAGCGGCCGAAAGGGTGCCGGTGGGGTGCGGCGAGTGCAGGGGTGGTGGTGGCGGTCAGCGCGAGGGCCGTGCCGGCGAGGAAGGTGCGTCTGGCGAGGCGGGTGTGCATGCGGCGGCTCCTGGGAGGGGTGGGGCGGGGCGGCGATTGAGGCACACGTCACGGGGCTCCGCCCCGGACCCCGCGCCTCAATCGCCGGCGGGGCTTGATTTGCTCAACTCGCGCCGATGCGTGCCGGAGTGGTGGTTATCGCAGCCGGTCCGGGCCCGCGTCCCGTGTCACCACCCGTGGTACCGACTTCGCCGGGTCGACGTGCCCCCGCAGGGTCGGCTTCCAGCCTGCCCCTGCGCGGAGGGGGGTGTCCGCGTGGGTTGTGTTGTAGGCGGCGACCAGGTCGACCGGCTTGCCGTTGACCTGGTTGTCGGTGGTCGTCAGGGGATAGTCGTTCCAGCGGTGCAGGACGGTGTCCGCCCCCGTACCCCGCGGCAGCGTGAACGCGTTCTTCTCCGCGTAGAGCTGCGACTCGAAGCCGATGCCGAACGAGTAGGCGTAATCGGCGTTGCCGACGTACGAGTTGTTGTAGACGTCGACCTGTCCGAACCGGACGCGCGGGGCACGCTCGACGAGGTTCTTGAAGAGGTTGTGGTGCAGGGTCACGCGCAGCTTGCCGCGGTCCGTGGCGGCCGCGCCGTCGCTGTTGCCGATCATCAGGGTCTTGTCGTGGTCGGCGAAGACGTTCCAGGAGGCGGTCACCAGGTCCGCGCCCTTGACGATGTCGAGCTCGCCGTCGTGCTGCTGGTAGATGCGGCCGTAGTAGCTGGGGAGGGTCGAGTCCGGGTGGGCGCCGTCGGTGAACTCGTTGTGGTCCAGCCAGACATGGGTCGCGTTGTAGACGACCGCCGCGTCGTACTCGGAGTTCCAGTTTCCGGTGTCGCCGTCCGTCGGGTCCCACTGCGGGAAGCAGTCGAGCGGGGACTCCAGGGTGAGGCCGCGCACGATGACGTTGTCGACGCCGTTGATCTGGAGGCTGCCACCGACGATGCCGGGGTTCTTTCCGACGCCGATGATCGTGGTGTTGGCGGGGACGTTCGCCTTGATGGCCTTGGCCTGGGCGGTGGCGGACGCGGCGCGCAGGTCCTCCTGTTCGCCGGACACCTCGTTGTCGTAACCCCAGACCTTCGGGTCGTAATCGGCGAGGTACCGGTCGAAGTCGTAGCCGGGCGCGGCGAATTCGGAGCAGGTCGCGCCGTCCGCGTCGAGGGTGCCCTTGATCTTGACGATCTTGGGCGCGGTGCCGCCGGCGACGAAGGCCGCCTTCAGCTCGGCCCAGGTCGTCACGGTGTAGGTGTGTGCCCTGTCGGCCGCGGCGCCGCCCGTGGTGCCGGTGGTGGCCGAGCCCCAGCCGTCGCCCTTGGCGAGGGTCTGCCGGGCGAGGTCGCGGCCGTGGGTCTGGGCGGCGGACGCGGTGGTGAGCGTGCCGGTGACGGCGAGGACGACGGCCGTGCAGCCGGCGGCGACGACCGCGTATCTCCTCTGCTTGCTCTGCTGCTTGCTCTGCTGCTTGCTCTTCCTGTGTGCTCTCACTGTGCGGCTCCTGGAGGACGGTGTCGGGGGTCTCAGGCGGGGTCTCAGGCGGGAGTGGTTCCGGTGAGCCAGGTCAGGCGGGACTGCCATGCCGGGTCGAGTTCGTCGACGGCGTCTTTCCCGTCGCCGATCCGGCGCACGTCCCGGGCGGGCAGCGCCTTGCGGCCGAGCAGTTCGGTGGCCACGAGGCGGGCCACCGCGATCGCGCCCGGCGGGTTGAAGTGCGTGTTGTCCTGCTCGGTCGCGGTCCAGTTGAAGTACGTCTTCGTGTCCTCGACGCCGAGCTTCCGCCACAGGGCGAGGGACAACGCCTGGACGTCGAGGAGAGCGACGCCCTCCCGCTCGGCGAGGGCGCGCATCGCCGCCGGGTAGTCGCCGTGGGTGGGCAGGGAGTTGCCGGTTGCGTCGAACTTTCTGCGTTCTACGGAGGTGGCGAGCACTGGGCAGGCTCCCCTGGCCCGTGCCCCGTCGACGTACAGCTTCAGGTACTCCTGGTACGTCGACCAGGGCTCGGTGTAGCGCGTGGGGTCGGCGCTCTTCTCGTCGTTGTGCGCGAACTGGATCAGGAGGAGGTCGCCGGGGCGGATCGCCGCGAGGATGGTGTCGAGGCGGCCCTCGTCGACGAAGCTCTTCGAACTGCGGCCGTTGACCGCGTGGTTGGCGACCCGGACGCGGTCGGAGAGGAAGAACGGGAGGGCCATGCCCCAGCCGGTCTCGGGCTTGGCGTCGAGGTACTTCTGGGCGGCGGTGGAGTCGCCCGCGATGAAGAGGGTCCGCCGGTCGTTCCGAGTGGTGGCCGCCTGCGCGGGAGCGGCGAGGGCCACCGCGAGCGGCAGGGACGCGAGGGCGGTCAGGGCGGCTCTTCGGGTGGTCGACACGTCGGTGTGCCGTCCTTTCATGAGCGTGCTTCATGAAGGTGATGGGTGGTGTGTGGTGGGGCCGGCGGCGGGAGCCGCGGGGCACGGGCGTCCTGCCGCCGGCCCGGTCAAGGTGGAACAACAGGCTTACAGCGGCGGCTAGTTGGCCTGCTGCTTCCATTCGGCCTGCGCCTTGTTGAGCTGGTCGGCGAGCGCGTCCAGGAAGGCCTTCGCCGTCATCTTGCCGAGCATGACCTTCTGGAAGTCGTCCTCGTTGTCGGCCTTGGAGATGGTGTTCCAGTCGGGCAGGTAGTACGGCAGCTGCACGATCTTCGTGGAGCCGGACTGCAGAGCCTCCGCGGCGAGCTTCGTCGGCTCGGACTCCTGCACCCAACCGTCCTTGGCGGCTTCGGTGTTGGCCGGGATCTGCTTCGCCGACTCGTTCCACTTGCTGTTCTCCGCGTGCGAGGCGGCGAACTCCATGAACTTCCAGGCGGCCTGCTTGTTCTTGCTCGCCTTGAACAGGCCGAGCCCGTCCACCGGGTTGGAGACCTGGACGCGGGTGCCGTTCGGGCCCGTCGGGTTGGGAATGCCGCGGAACTTGGTGCCGAATGCCTTCACGTGGTCGCCGTACGAGCCGAGGTTGTGGCTCAGCATGCCGATCTTGCCGCTGTCGTACTGCGCGACCATCTTCGTGAAGTCGTTGTTGACGTCGGCGGACGGCGTCGCCTTCTTGTAGAGGGCGGCGTACTTCGCCAACGCGGCGACGTTCTTCGGGTCGTTGACCGTGGTCTTCTCGTTGCTCTTGTCCCAGAACGACGTGATGCCGCTCTGCCCGTACGTCACGTCGAGGGCCTGCGCGATGGAACCCTCGCCGCCGCGGATGGTGTAACCGAACTCGTTCTTGCCGGTGTTGGTGAGCTTGGCCGCCGCGTCGAAGAACGTGTCCCAGGTCTCGGGCGCTTCCAGGCCCGCCTTCTTGAACAGGTCGGTGCGGTAGTAGAGGACGCCGTTGTTGGCGGACGTCGGCAGTTCGTAGAGCTTGTCGCCCGCGCCCGCGGACTTCACCGACTCCATGAAGGCGTCGTTGAGCTTCCCGTTGAGCGGGCTCGTCGCTATCCGCTCGTCGAGCGGTTCGAGGGCGCCCTGCGCGGCGATGCCGGCGAGCATCGCGGTGCCCACGCCGCCGACGTCGGGCAGGCCGCCGCCCTGGATGGCGGTGTCGTACTTGGACTGCACGTTCTCGGCGGGGATGCCGACGTACTTGACCTTGATGTTCGGGTTCTTCTTCTCGAAGTCCTTGATGATCTCCATCCAGACGTCGCGGCGCACGGCCGTGTTGTTGTCCCAGAAGGTGATCTCGCCCTTGCCCGAACCCTCGTCCCCCTTGTCGCCGCCGGCCCCGCTGCCGTCGTCGCCGCACGCGGTGGCGGTCAGGGCGAGGACGGTGCTGATGGCGAGGGCGGTGCCGGTGCGCAGTGCGGATCTGCGGATGCCGCTGCGGGTTCCTCTGCGTGCACTGATGGTCATGATCGGCTCTCTTCTTCTGGATCCAACTGGAGGGTGGTGCTGCGAAAGTCCGTGAACCGGGCGGTGCCGGCGGCCTGACCGCCGGGTGTCTGACCGCCGGGCGCCTGACCGCCCGGCGGCGCCGCCGCGAACAGGCCGAGCAGGGCGCCGACCCAGCGCCAGGGCTGCGCGGTGAACACCTGGCCCGAGCGCCGGAAGCCGTCTCCGGTGTCGACGTAGAGGCGGCAGCGGGCCCCGTCGGCGATGTCGACGCGCAGGCGCGCCGTCGCGTCGGGCGCCCCGCGGGGATGCGCCGCGTCCCGTTCCGCGTCGGCGGTGGTCTCGGCGAACCGGTGCACCACGTGGGCCGCTCCGTCCGCCCCGCGTTCGAGGCCGATCCACGTGTACGCGTCGCCGAGCACCGCAAGTCCGGCGCGGGCCCCGGGAGTTGTGGCGTCGAGTCGCAGGTCGACCTCCACGCGACTCGGCAGGAGCGGCAGCCGCTGGGTCAGCAGGTGCGGTACGCGGCGCAGGTCGCGCACCCCGTCGGCGGAGCGCACGCAGGCGAGCCGCAAGCCGTCCCCGTCGCGCGGACTCGTCCAGTCCGGCGCGGAGTTGGCCGTCCACTGCCACTGCGGCCCGAAGCTCCCGTCCGGGAAGGTGTCGTCCGTCGCGAGCGCCGTCACCGGCCGCGGCGGCAGCGCGGGCTTCTCGTGTACGTCGACGGGGGCGCCGTCGTCGCCGATCACCGGCCACCCGGAGGCGTCCCAGCGCATCGGCTGGAGGTGCACTACACGGCCGTACGCGCCGCGCTGCTGGAAGTGCAGGAACCAGTCATCGCCCGCCGCCGTGCGCACCCATCCGCCCTGGTGGGGGCCGTTGACGTCGGTGTCGCCCTGTTCGAGCACGACCCGCTCCTCGTAGGGGCCGAAGAACGAGCGGGAGCGGAAGGCGCCCTGCCAGCCGGTCTCCACGCTGCCCGCCGGGGCGAGGATCCAGTACCAGCCGTCGTGCCGGTAGACCTTGGGGCCCTCCAGGGTGAACCAGCCGGGGATGCGGTCCCCGTCGATCAACACCGTTCCCTCGTCGAGGAGTTCGCTGCCGTCGGGCGCCATGCGGTGTCCGGTGAGGCGGTTCTTGATGCCGGCGCGGGATTTGGCGTAGGCGTGCACGAGGTACGCCTCGCCGGTCTCCTCGTCCCACAGCGGGCAGGCGTCGATGAGGCCCTTGCCTGCCTTGAGAAGGTGCGGAGCACTCCAAGGCCCACTGATTTCAGGTGAGTTGACCTGGTACACGCCGTGGTCGGGGTCGCCCCAGAAGATCCAGAAGCGGTCGTCGTGGTGGCGGATCGACGGGGCCCACACGCCGCAGTCGTGGCGTGGGGTGGTGAACGCCTCGGCGGGTTCGAGTCGGTCGAGGGCGTGCCCGACGAGCGTCCAGTTGACGAGGTCGCGGGAGTGCAGCAGCGGAAGCCCGGGGACGCGGCCGAAGCTGGACGCGGTCAGGTAGAAGTCCTCGCCGACGCGGACCACGTCGGGGTCGGACCAGTCGGCGGCGAGCACCGGGTTGCGGTACGTGCCGTCGCCCAGGTCACCGGTTCTGCCCGGCGCGCGGCTCATGCGGCCACCGCCTTGCGGACGAGTGCCGCGGCCCGCTTCCGGTCGAGCGTGCCGTCGGCGACGACCGTGACCACGCGGCGTACGGCGGTGTCACCGGGGCCGATGGGCAGCCGGGCGGCGGAGGCGAGCGAGGAGCTGACGCCCGGGTACTCGTCGGCGCGGACGAACCACGGGTCGTGGCGGGTCTGCGCGGTGGCACCCGCGAAGACGAGGGTCCAGCCGTCGCCGGCCATGGCCAGCCAGTCGGCGGGGCGGCCGTGGACCGCGGACTCGCCCTCGGCGGCCCCCGTGCTGTGTTCTCCCGGGGGGCAACCCCCGGGCCCCCGGCCGGAAGAGGGGCCGTTCGAGCTGAACACGGCCGGCGGTGCGCTCTCCTTCGGCGCCCGCCAGAAGAAGCCTCCGTACGCGGCTCCGGGACGGCCGTTGGTCGCGGGGCTGCCGATGCTCAGCCCGTCGCCCGACGGGTTGGTGAGCGAGAACGTGAAGTCCAACGCCCAGGCGTCGTCGGCCAGTTGGGTGGCGGCCACGGTGCGGCGCTCGCGCAGGAGCGGCACGCAGCCGTCCGCGATCCAGTCCAGGTCCTCCACGAACCCGTCCGGGTCGCACAGCTTGAACTCGCGGTGCCGCTGCTCGCCGTGGTTGTCGAGCTCGGTCGGCCCCCGGCCCTCGACGTAGGTGCGCCCACCCCAGAAGTTGCGCCCCGCGACGTCCGGCACGGCGACGCCCACCCCGAGGTGGTGCGGGTGGTCGGCGGGCGCGGACTCGGTGACCGGGGTGCCGGCGAGCGTCGTCACCGGGTGCAGGAAGGGGCGCGGCGAGAGGCGCCGCGCGTCTTCCCCGGCGTACGGACGGATCTCGTAGCGGGCGACGGGGCGGCCCGCGCAGCTCAGCGTCAGCGGGGCGGTGACAAGACCGTTCATGGTTCGGGTCACGACGAGGCCTCCACTCCGGAGCGGGCCCAGGACGCGCCGAGCCGGGCGAAACCGGTGAGTCCGTCGGCGCTCGCGGCGACGAGCCCGTCGGCGCCGTGCACCACCCGGCGTACGGTGCCCGGCCGGTCGGCGGGCATCTCGCTCCACGCGTCGGCGGGCAGCGCCAGCGGCGCGGGCGCCCGCCGGATCGCCTCGACCACGCGCATGAACGCGCCGACGGAGGCGGGCGGCACGAGCAGCGGCGTCTCCCCGTCGGTGGCGAGGTGCTCGACGAGGTTCGCCAGGAGGTCGGTGCGCCCGTGCACGGTCTCCTCCGGGCCGTGGCCCGCGCGCTGCACGAGGACGCGGTCCTGCTTGTACCAGAACGTGATCCGGCCGTGGCTGCCGTGCACGATGACGTACGGCTCGTCGGGCAGCTCGGCGCACAGGGTCGCGGCGACGGTGACGCGCGATCCGGTACGGGTGGTCAGCTCGACGCACGAGGTGTCGTCCGCCTCGATGTCGTTGGCGCGGTACAGCTCGGTGCGGATCGCGGTGAGGTCGTCGCCGCCGGTCGCGCCGTCGAGGGCGAGGGAGGTGGCGACGGCGTGGGCGAGGGGGTTGGTGAGGACTCCGTCGACGACATCGACGGTGCGGCCCGTGCCGCTGCCGGTCCCGCCGTCGACGGAGAGGCTGCGGCGCCCGGCCCAGGGGGCGCGCCGGTAGTAGGCCTCGTCGCGGGCCCAGGCCCCGGCGGCTCCGATGCCGAGGGGCTCGCCGATGGCGCCGTCACGTACGAGATCTCGTATATGGGACACCGCATGCGAGCCGAGCGACTGGAAGCCCACCTGGCAGGCGATCCCCGCCGCGGCCACCCCGGCCGCCATCCGCTCGTATTCCGTATATGACGGCGCGGGCGGCTTCTCCAGGAGCAGGTGCACGCCCCGCTCGGCGGCGACCAGGGCCAGCTCCGTGTGGGTCGGGATCGGGGTGCAGATGATCGCGATCCGGGCGCCGGTGCGGTCGAGCAGCTCCCCGAAGTCGGCGGACTGCACGACGTCGTCGGCCTCGAATCCGTCGAGCTCCGCCGCGTCCAGCGGCTTCAGCTCGCACACCCCGACGAGCTGCACGCGTCCCGCCTCCGCGAGGCCGCGCAGGTTGTTCAGGTGCCAGCGTCCGTGTCCGCGCGCGCCCGCGAGGACGACGGGAACGGGCTCGCGCACCGGGCTGCCGTTGTCTGTCTGCATGATCGACTTGATCTTCATAGTGGTTGTCATCCCTTCACCGCCCCCGCGCTGAACCCCGTGACGAGCCATTTCTGAATGAAGGCGAAGACGATCACCACGGGCAGCGCGGCCACGACGCCGCCGGCGGCGAGCGCGCCCAGGTCGACGGAGTCGGCGCCCATGAGGGTGGCGAGGCCGACCGGGATCGTCTGCTTGTCCTGGTTGGAGAGGAACATGAGGGCGAACAGGAAGTGGTTCCAGCTGTGCACGAAGGCGAAGGAGCCGACCGCGATGAGCCCCGGTCGCAGAAGAGGGAGGACGACGGCGCAGAAGGCGCGGAAGCGTCCGCAGCCGTCGACCCAGGCGGCCTCTTCGAGCGAGTACGGCACGTTCTTGATGAAGCCGCTGATGAGGATCATCGTGAGCGGCAGCTGGAAGACGGTCTCGGCGATGATGACGCTGCCGAGCGAGTTGATCAGCCGCAGGTTGGCGAAGATCTGGAACAGCGGGACCAGCATCAGGGCGCCCGGAATGAACTGCGAGCACAGCAGCGCGAGCATGAAGCCCTGCTTGATGCGGAAGTTGAAGCGGGCGAGCGCGTAGCCGCCGGCCAGTGCCACGACCGTCGTCATCAGCATCGAGGCGAGGCCGACGAGCAGGCTGTTCTGGAAGAAGATCGCGAACGACCGCTCGTTCCACACCTTGTCGAAGTGCTCGAAGGTGAGCGGCCACGGCACGAGGGACGTGGACCCGGTGGGCCGGAACGCGAACAGCAGCATCCAGTAGAACGGGATGAGCGTGAAGAGGAGGTAGACGCCGAGCGGTACGTAGATCTGCCAGCGCGGAACGTCTTCCCAGGAGGGTCCTGAGCGGCCCTTCTTGGAGGGCCGGAGGGCGGCGCGGTGCCGGCCGCCGGCCGTCGTGGTGGCGGGCGCTGTCGTGGTGGCGGTCAATTCGGCTTCCTTGACGGTCACTTGTCCTCGCCCCCGAACTTGCTCAGGCGGAGATAGATCATCGAGCAGAACAGGAGGATCACGAAGGCGATGGACGTCAGCGCGGACGCGTAGCCGAAGTCGTGGCTGTCGACGGCGATGGAGGCGATGCGCAGCGGCAGGGTGGTCGTCTCACCCGCGGGTCCGCCGCCGGTGAGGGTGTAGAGCAGGTCGACGTTGTTGAACTCCCAGACCGCGCGCAGCAGCGTGGACAGGATGATCGCGTCCTTGAGGTGCGGCAGTGTGATGTGGAAGAACTGGCGCAGCCGGCTCGCCCCGTCGACCTCGGCGGCCTCGTACAGATCCTTCGAAACGGACTGCAGGTCGGCGAGGATGAGGATCGCGAAGAAGGGGACGCCGCGCCAGAGTTCGGCGGTGACGACGGCCGGGAAGACGGTCGCGGTGTCCGACAGCCAGGACGTGCCGTACGTGCCGATCCCCATGTCCGCGAGGTAACGCGTGATGCCCGTCTGGGAGTTGTAGAGCAGCATCCAGACGGCGGAGGTCAGCACGCCGGAGACGGCCCAGGGCGAGAAGACGAGGGCGCGGGCCATGCCGCGGCCGACGAAGGTCTGGTTGACGACGAGCGCGAGCCCGAGGCCGAGCAGCAGTTGCAGCACCACCTGGACGACGACCCACTGGAGGCTGAAGCCCAGTGTCCGCCAGAAGTCCGGGTCGTTGGTGAACGCGGTGACGAAGTTGTCGAGCCCCGCGAACCCGTTGCGCCACGGCTTGGTCGGGTTGAAGTGCTGCACGCTGTAGTAGAAGACGCTGATGACGGGATACGCGATGAAGCCCAGCATCAGCAGCCCGGCGGGCGCGATCAGCAGATACGGGAGCCTGCGCGGGGTGGCTGACTTGCGGCGCCGGGGCGGCGACGCGCCCTGCGGTGCTTTGGCCACGGCTGCGGCTTGGGCCATGACGGGAACTCCGTTCTCGGTGGCTCAGGTCGGTGCTTCTTGCTTCTGTACGGGGTGTACGGGGCCGTAGAAAGCGCTTGCACGTGGCACGTATCGAAGCGCTTCCTACGGACTGTGGTGCGAGGTGGTGCGCGGTGACTCAGCTCGCGTACGGGTCCGGGACCGCGCCGGGCCCCGCCAGGAACGCGAAGTCGCAGCCGGTGTCGGCCTGGGTGATCTGCTCGTTGTAGAGCACGCCGTAGCCGCGCTGATGACGCTCGGCGGGTGGCGTCCACGCGTCCCTCCGCCCCTCCAACTCCTCGTCGCTCACATTGAGTTGGAGGGACCGGGCGGCGACGTCGAGGGTGATGGTGTCCCCGCCGCGGACCAGCGCGAGCGGTCCCCCGACGTGCGACTCGGGGGCGATGTGCAGGACGCACGCCCCGTAACTCGTGCCGCTCATCCGCGCGTCGGAGAGCCGCACCATGTCGCGCACACCCTGCTTGAGCAGATGGTCGGGGATGGGCAGCATCCCGTACTCGGGCATGCCGGGCCCACCCTTGGGGCCCGAGCCGCGCAGCACCAGGACGCTGTCGGCGGTGATGCCCAACTCCGGGTCGTTGATGGTGCGTTGCATGGTCTTGTAGTCGTCGAAGACGACTGCCGTGCCGGTGTGCTTGAGCAGCCCCGGCTCGGCGGCGATGTGCTTGATGACGGCGCCGTCGGGGCAGAGGTTGCCGCGCAGGACGGCGACACCGCCCTCGACCGCGACCGGGTTCGTACGGGCGCGGATCACGTCGTCGTCGTGGACCTCGACGCCTTCGACCTGATCGCCGAACCGCCCGCTGACCGTGGGCCGTTCGAGGTGCAGCAGGTCGGTGATCCGGGAGTGGAACGCGGGCAGGCCACCGGCGAAGTAGAAGTCCTCCATCAGGTACGTCCGTCCGCCCGGCCGCACGTTCGCGAGCACGGGAACGGTGCGCGCCACGCGGTCGAAGTCGTCGAGCGTGAGCGGCACTCCGGCCCGCCCCGCCATGGCGATGAGGTGGATGACGGCGTTGGTGGAGCCGCCGAGTCCGAGCACCGTGGTGACGGCGTCCTCGAAGGCCTCGGGGGTGAGGATCTCGGACGGCTTGAGCCCTGTCCACGCGAGGTCGACGGCGCGGCGCCCGGAGGCGGCGGCCATCCGCTCGTGCGCGGAGTCGACGGCCGGGATCGAGGAGGCACCCGGCAGCGTCATACCGAGGGTCTCGGCCGCCGCGGTCATGGTGGACGCGGTCCCCATGGTCATGCAGTGACCGGGCGACCTCGCCAACCCGCCCTGGAGTTCCCGGAGTTCGCAGTCGGTGAGGTTGCCTGCCCGGTGCTCGTCCCAGTACTTCCACATGTCGGTGCCGGAGCCGAGGGTCTCGCCGCGCCAGTGACCGGGCAGCATCGGACCGGCCGGCACGAAGATCGCCGGCACGTCCGCGGAGGCCGCGCCCATGAGCAGGGCGGGTGTCGACTTGTCGCAGCCGCCGAGCAGCACCGCCGCGTCGACCGGGTAGGAGCGCAGCAGCTCCTCGGTCTCCATCGCGAGCAGGTTGCGGTAGAGCATCGGGGTCGGCTTCTGGTACGTCTCCGAGAGCGTGGCCACGGGGAACTCCAGCGGGAAGCCGCCCGCCTGCCACACACCGCGCTTCACGGCCTCGGCGCGCTCGCGCAGGTGTACGTGGCAGGGGTTGATGTCGGACCACGTGTTGAGGACGGCGATGACCGGGCGACCCTTGTACTCCTCGGCCTCGTACCCGAGTTGGCGCATCCGGGCGTTGTGCGACCAGGTGCGCAACTGGCCCTCGGTGCCGTACCACTGGTGTGAGCGGAGCTGTTCGGGCTCGAGTCTCCGGTCCGGGGCGGTCATATGGACCACCCCGCCGCGATCTCGGCGACCTCTGCGCGCTCCGTCTCAGGCAGTTCCTTGCTCGGCGGGCGGACGTCGCGGCGGCACAGGCCGAGGGAGGCGAGGGCCTCCTTGACGACGGTGACGTTGTTGGCGGAGGCGTCGGCGCCGCGCAGTTCCTCGAAGCGGCGGATCTGCTCCCACACCTTCATGGCGGCGGGGTAGTCGCCCGATCGAAGCGCTTCGATCATGGACAGCGAGACGCTCGGCGCGACGTTCACGAGCCCCGAGGTGAAGCCGGTGGCGCCCGCGGAGAAGTAGGCGGGCGCGTACGGCTCGGCGAGCCCGGCCACCCAGACGAACCGGTCGAGGCCCGCGTCCCGGGCGAATCCGGCGAAGCGCGCGGCGTCCGGGACCGCGTACTTCACGCCGATCACGTTCGGGCAGGCCGCGCCGAGTTCGGCGAGCCGGGCGCCGGGGAGCGCCGCGTTCCTGAGGTACGGGACGACGCCGAGTTCGGGCACGGCCCGCGCGATCGCCCGGTGGTAGTCGACCCAGCCGACCTCGGACACGTAGGGGTGCACGGGCTGGTGGACCATCACCATGTGGGCGCCGTGCTCGCCGGCGTGCCGGGCGGCCTCGATCGCGGTCGGCACGTCATGGCCGACGCCTACGAGGACGATGCCCCGCTCCCCCACCTCGTCGAGGGTCAACTCCGTGACGAGGCGGCGCTCTTCGGGGCCGAGGGCGTAGAACTCGCCGGTGTTCCCGTTCGGCGTGAGGGTGCGCACCCCGCTGTCGAGCAGGCGCCGCAGCAGGGCCCTGTACTGGCCCTCGTCGACGGATCCGTCCTCGGCGAACGGGGTCACCGGGATCGCGACCACATCGGCGAGCGCGGCGCGCTGGGTCTCGAACTTGGCTGGTGTGACTCTCATGAGTGCTGCTCACCCTCTTCTTCCCGGTCTTCCCGCACTTCGGGGAAGGCCCGCTCGACGAACGACGCGATGTGGTCACGCAGCGCACGCGAGGCCCCCTGGGCGTCACCGGCGAGGGCGAGCTCCAGGATCTCCCGGTGCTCGGCGGCCTCCCGGTCCCACGAGGGGTCGGCGGCCCACGCCACGGCGGACACGAGGGCGGCCTGGTCGCGGACCTCGTCGAGCATCCTGCCGAGCAGCGGGTTGCCGCAGGGGAGGTACAGGGCGCGGTGGAACTCCCGGTTGGCGAGCGAGCGCTGGGCCGTGTCGCTCGCGGTGGCGGCGCTGTGCAGCGCGTCGCGGGCGGCGTCGAGGGAGGCGCGGCGGCACACGGTGCGGCGCAGCGCCTCCGGTTCGAGCAGCAGCCGCACGTCGTAGACCTCGCGGGCCATGTCGGCGTCCACCATGCGCACCGTGACGCCCTTGTACTGGCTCATCACGACGAGCCCGGTCCCGGCGAGGGTCTTGAGCGCCTCGCGCACCGGGGTCTTGGAGACCCCGAACTGGGCGGCCACATCGGTCTCCACCAGGGCCTGACCGGGGCGCAGCCGCCCGGTCAGGATGCGGCGCTTGATCTCCTCCAGGACGTACTGGGTACGGGAGGGGATCGGCGTGGGCACAGAGGTCATGCGGGCCTCTCGTATGGCGTATCGCGTCTCATATATGACGTACGAAGTACGACGCGTTGAAGCTAGAAGGGCGACTGTGTTTCGTCAACGCTTCCGGCAAAAGAAGTTCACACAACTTCCATGAACCATATGGAAGTTGATCACCCGCTGCCCCTCGCCGCCTCGCCCGTCAGAGCTCTGCGAGCGCCCCCGCCACCGCGGAGAGGTCCCCGTCCGACGCCAGCCCCGCGTGGTACAGCCGGAGTTGTGTTGCGCCCAGCTCCCGTGCCGCGCGCGCGTCCTGCGCGAGGCTGTCCGGGCTGCCACCCATGCCGCGTACGACGGTGAGGTTCGCGGCGACGACACCCCCGCCCTGTTCCGCGAACGGGCGCACCAGGCCCGCACCGCCCGTGCAGGGCACGACGACGCCGTCGGCGACGGAGAGGATGTGCTCCGGGTCGACGCCGGCGTTGGCCCCGCAGTGGTACGACACCGGGTCGGCGTGCAGCAGCACCTGGAAATCGGCGGGTGCCGCGGCCCGTACCGCCGCGACAGCCGCCTGCTGGAGGGTGCGGGCCGTGGTGTCGCGGTACGCGCGCGTGGCGGCCGCGGTCTCGGCGCCGAGCAGCTTCTCGACCGTCGCCCAGCCGTCGTCCGACGCCTTCCCCCGCCATACGGGGTCCAGGGCGGACCGAACGGATACCGCCAACTCGACCGGATCCAGACCGTGTTGACCGTATCCCTCGCGGCAGGATGCGCAGAAGCACAGCGACATCAGGTACTGCCCGGCCTCGCCGAGACCGACGCCGCCGGTCTTGTCGTGGGCGTGCAGATGCGCGAGGCCGTACCAGCCGAGCGATTCGAGTTCGGTGCCGCGCGCGCCGGGGCGCGTCGCCGCCTCCGCCGCCAGGTCGACGAGGTAGGCGCGCGTGGCGGGCTGCGCGATGCACGGCGCCCAGGGGTAGCGGTCGCCGTAGGCGTTGACGACGGAGGTGTGCGGATGCTCGGCGCCCATCCGGGAGTTGTGGGCGAGCACAACCCACGTGTGGACGTCGAGTCCGGCGTCCGCGAGGGCCTCGGCGGCCTCTCCGTAGGCATCACCCGGGGCCCAGTCCCCGGCCTCGTACGGCACCAACTCCCGTCCCTGCCAGCGATGTTCATCGACGGGGTACAGCACGGCCGCGTGCTCCGCCGTCACGATGCGGTGGCGCGGATGGCGGGGCGTCAGCGCGCGCGTGGAGTGGTACGCGGCGGCGAGGGTGACCTGCTGGACGCCGAGGTCGGCGATGCGGCGGGCGGCGTCCGGGTCGCCGTTGACGTCCCAGGGGTAGACGAAGGTGGAGGCCCTCATGCGTCGGCTCCTTCCAGCAACTTGGCGCCCTGTTCGATGAGTTCGGTAAGCCGCTCGATGTGTTCCGCGCGCGGCTCGTGCAGCGGCGGCCGCACCCCGCCGACGTCGAGCCCGCCGAGCCGCACCCCCGCCTTCACGAGCGAGACCGCGTACCCGCGCCCCTGGTTGCGGAGCTCGACGAGGGGCCGGTAGAAGCCGTCGAGCAGCCGGTTCACCGTGATGTCGTCGCCCGCGTTCAGCGCCTTGTGGAAGGCCTGCGCGAGCTCGGGCGCGAAGGCGAAGACGGCGGAGGAGTAGAGGGTGACGCCGATGCCGCGGTAGGCGAGCCCGGTGAGTTCGGCCGTGGGCAGCCCGTTGAAGTAAAGGAAATCCTCCGGCCCTTCCGTCCGTACGGCGCTCACGATCCGCTGCATCAGGTCCAGGTCGCCGAGCCCGTCCTTGAGCCCGATCACCTTGGGGTGACGGGAGAGCGCGACGACGGTCTCCGGGGTGAAGACCGCGTTGTCGCGCTGGTAGACGATGGTGTCGAGGGAGGTCGCGTCGGCCAGCTCGGCGTAGTGCCGCAGCAGCCCCTCCTGACCGGCGACGACGAGATAGGGCGGCATCGCCAACAGGCCGTCCGCGCCCGCCCGTTCGGCCGCCTGCGCGTAGCGGACCGCGAGCGCGGTGCCGTATCCGGCGCCCGCGACGACGGGCACCCGGCCCGCCGTCGCCTCGACCGCGGCCGCGACGCAGTCCTCGAACTCCTCGGGCGTGAGGGCGTGGAACTCCCCTGTGCCGCAGCAGGCGAACACGGCGGCGGCCCCGGCCTCGACGCCGCGCCGGACATGGGTGCGGTAGGTGTCGAGGTCGACGGATCCGTCGGGCCCGTACGCGGTGACGGGGAAGAACAGCGGCCCTCGGGGGTCACGGAGTCGGGCGGCGAGCGAAGGTGGCGTCACGGGCTCTCCCTGAGCTGATGCACGGCCATACGTGCACGGTTATGATTCGCGTTTACATTTCTGAACATCCACGGTAGGACGCCCCTTTGAGCGCGGTCAAGCGCCCGAACTCACCTCCCGTGCAGCTCTCTTGACGGGTACGACACCACTCCATAGCGTTTCCCTGCATCCACGAATGTGAACGGCTCACGGACACACGGCTCACAGACACGGAGATCACACGCATGCCCCGCACCCTCCTGCTCACCGGCGCGGCCGGCGGACTCGGCACCCTGATGCGGGAGCTGCTGCCCCAGCACGGTTACGAGCTCCGCCTGCTCGACGTGCGCCCGGTCGAGAACGCGCCCGACGCGATCATCGCCGATCTCAGCGACACGGAGGCACTGCGCGAGGCGGTGCGCGACGTCGACGGCGTGCTGCACCTCGCCGGCATCAGCCTGGAGTCGACCTTCGAGAAGATCCTCGACTCGAACATCAAGGGCACCTACCACCTCTACGAGGCCGTACGCGAGGAGGCCGCGTCCCGCACGGACGGCACGGCCCCCCGCATCGTCTTCGCCTCCTCCAACCACGCGATCGGCTACACGCCGCGCCCGCACGTGGAGGACGGCGCGCCGCTGGTCCCGGTCGAGACGCTGCGCCGCCCCGACACGTACTACGGCCTGTCGAAGTCGTTCGGCGAGGACCTCGCCCAGTTCTACTGGGACGAGCACGGCCTGGAGACCGTCTCCGTACGCATCGGCTCCTGCTTCAAGGAGCCCACGGACGTCCGCATGATGTCGGTGTGGATGAGCCCCCAGGACGGCGCCCGGCTCTTCCACGCGGCGCTGACCGCCGAGAAGGTCGGCCACACCGTCGTCTACGGCTCGTCCGACAACACCCGCCTGTGGTGGGACCTCTCCAGCGCCCGCGCCCTCGGCTACGAGCCGCAGGACGACTCGGAGGCGTACGCGGAGAAGCTCCTTGCCGAGCACGGCCCGCTCAGCGACGACAACCCCGCGCATCGCTACATGGGCGGCCGCTTCATCAACGACCCGCCGATCTGGCCGTACTGAGCACACGTTTTCCGTAGGACGGAGCGGCGGGCGGGCACCTAACGGGCCCGCCCGCCGCCTTGTTCGGGCATCCGCCCCGCCCGAACCCACATGATTCCCCGCTCCCCCGCAGGTCCGGGCCGGACCGCGCGCCCCGCGAAACGGGCAGGAACGGGCGGCATCGGGCCCGCTGGGGGCCTGTTCACCTCGGCGTACCCCCGGTACAACTTCCGGTGCGGGTCCTTCCGGGCCCGAAAAGCCCGAACGGGCAGTGCACGGGCAGTGACAGGTACGGAGGTCGGCGGGCATGAGCGCGGAGGAACGACAGCGGGAGATCGTGCGGACGGCGCGGCACTCCGGCTCCGTCGACGTCACCGAACTCGCGGCCGCGCTCGGTGTCGCGAAGGAGACCGTGCGCCGCGACCTGCGGGCCCTGGAGGACCACGGCCTGGTGCGGCGTACGCACGGCGGGGCGTATCCGGTGGAGAGCGCCGGGTTCGAGACGACGCTGGCGTTCCGCACGACGATGCACGTGCCGGAGAAGCGGCGGATCGCCGCGGCCGCGGCGGAGCTGCTCGGCGACGCCGAGACGGTCTTCGTCGACGAGGGCTTCACGCCGCAGCTGATCGCCGAGGCGCTGCCGCGCGAGCGGCCGTTGACCGTCGTCACCGCCTCCCTCGCCACCGCCGGCGCGCTCGCCGGGAACGACAACACGACCGTGCTGCTGCTCGGCGGCCGGGTCCGCGCGGGCACGCTCGCGACCGTGGACCACTGGACGTCGAAGATGCTCGCCGGGTTCGTCGTCGACCTCGCCTACATCGGCGCCAACGGCATCTCCCGCGACCACGGCCTGACCACCCCCGACCCGGCCGTCAGCGAGGTGAAGTCGCAGGCGATCCGGGCGGCGCGGCGCACGGTCTTCGCGGGCGTGCACACCAAGTTCGGCGCGACCAGCTTCTGCCGCTTCGCCCCGGTAGGCGCCTTGGAAGCGATCGTCACCAGCACTCAGCTACCCATGTCCGAGGCCCACCGCTACTCGCTGCTGGGGCCTCAGGTCATCCGCGTGTGAACACCCACAACCCCAGGAGCATCGATGCGAACCCAGAGCCGACGCAGGCCACCGGGCCCCCTGCTCGTGATGGCCGCCGCAGGGGCGCTGCTCACCACCCCCCTCCTGTCCGGCTGTTGGGCCGGCGCCGGCGGGCTCGGCAGCGGCGGTGACTCCCTCAACGTCCTGATGGTCAACAACCCGCAGATGGTCGAGCTGCAGAAGCTCACGGCCAAGCACTTCACGCAGGAGACCGGCATCAAGGTGAACTTCACGGTGCTGCCGGAGAACGACGTCCGCGACAAGATCAGCCAGGACTTCGCCAACCAGGCGGGCCAGTACGACGTCGCGACCCTCTCCAACTACGAGATCCCGATCTACGCCCGCAACGGCTGGCTGCGCTCGCTCGGCCCCTACGTGAGCAAGGACAAGGGCTTCGACCAGAAGGACATCCTCGCCCCCATGCGCGAGTCGCTCACCGGCGACGACGGGAAGCTCTACGGCGAACCGTTCTACGGCGAGTCGTCCTTCCTGATGTACCGCAAGGACGTCTTCGCCAAGAAGGGCCTGAAGATGCCCGAGCACCCGACCTGGCAGCAGGTCGCGGACCTCTCGGCCAAGGCCGACGGCGCCGAGAAGGGCATGAAGGGCATCTGCCTGCGCGGGCTGCCCGGCTGGGGCGAGTCGATGGCGCCGCTGACCACGGTCGTGAACACCTTCGGCGGCACCTGGTTCGACAAGGACTGGAAGGCCCGCCTCGACGACAAGGGCTTCAAGGAAGCGACCAAGTTCTACGTCGACCTGGTGCGCAAGCACGGAGAGTCCGGCGCCGCCCAGGCCGGCTTCGCCGAGTGCCTCAACAACCTCACCCAGGGCAAGACCGCCATGTGGTACGACGCGACCTCCGCCGCGGGCTCGCTCGAAGCGGCCAAGTCCCCGGTCAAGGGCAAGATCGGCTACGTCGCCGCGCCCACCGAGAAGACGAAGTCCAGCGGCTGGCTCTACACCTGGGCCTGGGGCCTCCAGAAGGCCTCCCCCAACCCCGACAAGGCCTGGAAGTTCATCTCCTGGGCCTCCGGCAAGGAGTACGAGAAGCTCGTCGGCGAGAAGTTCGGCTGGGCCAACGTGCCGGCCGGCAAGCGCGCCTCCACGTACGACATCCCGCAGTACCGCGAGGAGGCGGCCCCCTTCCAGGCCCAGACGCAGGCCGCCATCGAGAGCGCGCGGCCAAGCGATCCGGGCGTGCAGCCGCGGCCCGCGCCCGGCATCCAGTTCGTCGGCATCCCCGAGTTCACCGACCTCGGCACCAAGGTCTCGCAGGAGATCAGCGCGGCCGTCGCCGGACGCCAGTCGGTCGATTCGGCCCTGGCCAAGTCCCAGAAGCTCGCCGCCGAGATCGCGAAGGAGTACGAGGGCCGATGACCACCACGACCACCGCTCCCGCGACCCGCCCCACTCCCACGCCGGTCGTCCCGAACACCCCGAGCAGACTGCGCGCCTGGGCGACCCGCGCACCACTGCTGCCCGCCCTGGTCTTCATGATCGTGGTCACCCAACTCCCGTTCGTGGCCACGCTCGTGATCTCGTTCTTCGACTGGAACGCGCTGTACCCGGACGCCCGCCACTTCACCGGCTTCGGCAACTACTCCGAGGTCCTCACCGACCCGGACCTGCGCAAGTCCGTCCTCACCACGATCGTCCTGACGGTGTCGGTGGTCGTGGCCAGCCTGGTGATCGGCCTCGCCCTCGCACTGCTGCTCGACCGGCGCTTCAAGGGCCGCGGCCTGGTCCGTACGCTGCTGATCGCACCGTTCCTGATCGTCCCGGTCGCCGCGGCACTACTGTGGAAGCACGTCCTCTACAACCCCGAATACGGCCTGCTCAACGGGCTGTTGCACTACGTGGGCGGCCCCCAGCCCGACTGGATCTCGAACACGCCGCTGCTCGCGGTGGAGCTCTCCCTCGTCTGGCAGTGGACGCCGTTCATGATGCTGATCCTGCTCGCGGGGCTCCAGTCGCGCTCCCCCGAACACCTCGAGGCCGCCCGCGTGGACGGCGCGGGCCCGTGGCAGACCTTCCGGTACCTGACCCTTCCCCACCTGCGCAGGTATCTGGAGCTGGGCGCGCTGCTCGGCTCGATCTACATCGTGCAGAACTTCGACGCCGTCTTCACCATCACGTCCGGCGGCCTCGGCACCGCCAACCTGCCGTACACCGTCTACCAGTCCTTCTACCAGGCCCACGAGAACGGTCTCGCCTCGGCGGCCGGCGTGCTGGTCGTCATCGGCTCGATCATCATCGCGACGTTCGCGCTGCGCGTCGTGTCGTCGCTGTTCCGCGAGGAGGGGTCACGCTGATGACGTTCTCAACTTTTCTGCGCGGCAAGGGACTTGGACTGCTCGCCTGGCTGGCCGGCATCGTCTTCTTCCTGCCGATCGCCTGGATGGCCCTGACGTCCTTCCACTCGGAGTCGGACGCGGCCACCAACCCGCCGTCCTTCGCCGCCTCGCTCACCCTCGACGGCTACCGCGACTTCTTCGGCGCGGGCGGCGGCGCGAGCCCCTGGCCCGCACTCATCAACTCGACGGTGGCCTCGCTGGTCGCGACGCTGCTCGTGCTGCTGCTCGCGCTCCCCGCGGCGTACGCGCTGTCGATCCGCCGGGTCCGCAAGTGGACCGACGTCCTGTTCTTCTTCCTCTCCACAAAGATGCTGCCGGTGGTGGCGGGCCTGCTGCCGATCTACCTCTTCGCGAAGAACACCGGCTTCCTCGACAACATCTGGCTCCTGGTCATCCTCTACACGTCGATGAACCTGCCGATCGCGGTGTGGATGATGCAGTCGTTCCTGGCCGAGGTGCCGGTCGCGGTGATCGAGGCGGCGCAGATCGACGGGGCGCGGCTTCCGACGGTCCTGACCCGGGTGGTCGCCCCGATCGCCCTGCCCGGCATCGCGGCGACGGCCCTGATCTGCTTCATCTTCTCCTGGAACGAACTCCTCTTCGCGCGGGTGCTGACCGGCGTCGTCGCCCAGACCGCACCCGTCTTCCTGACCGGCTTCATCACCAGCCAGGGCCTGTTCCTGGCGAAGGTGTGCGCCGCGTCCCTCGTGATCTCCCTGCCGGTGCTCGCGGCAGGGTTCGCCGCCCAGGACAAGCTCGTCCAGGGCCTGTCCCTCGGCGCGGTGAAGTGAACCGAGTGCAGCACTGCCACAACTCCCGTACGTGCTTTGGAGGTTGTACATGAAGGCCGCGATCGTCGAATCGGTGGGCAAGGTCGTCGTCGGCGAGGTGCCGGATCCGACACCGGGCCCCCGCGACGTGATCGTCGAGGTCGCGGCCTGCGGGCTCTGCGGCACCGATCTGCACATCCTGCAGGGCGAGTTCGCCCCTACGCTGCCGGTGGTCCCGGGTCACGAGTTCGCGGGCACGATCGCCGAAGTGGGCTCTCAGGTAACGGAGTTGAGGGTCGGCGACCGGGTGGCGGTGGACCCCTCCCTGCACTGCCACGAGTGCCGCTACTGCCGGGCCGGGCGGGGCAATCTGTGCGAGCGGTGGGCGGCGATCGGGGTGTCGACGGCGGGCGGCGCGGCCCAGTACGCCGTCGCGCCGGTCGCCAACTGCGTCCCGCTCCCCGACCACGTACAGACCCAGGACGCGGCGCTCATCGAACCGCTGTCCTGCGCGGTGCGCGGCTACGACGTCCTGCAGTCACGGCTCGGCTCACACGTCCTGATCTACGGCTCGGGCACGATGGGCCTGATGATGCTGGAGCTGGCCAAGCGGACCGGCGCGGCGAGCGTGGAGGTGGTGGACCTCAATCCGGACCGCCTCAAGACGGCCCAGCGCCTCGGTGTCTCGGCGTCCGCGGCGAACCCGGACGAGCTGGACCGCCCCACCGGCTGGGACGTCGTCATCGACGCGACCGGCAACGCGGCGGCGATCCAGGACGGCCTCGGCCGTGTCTCCAAGGCGGGCACGTTCCTCCAGTTCGGCGTGGCCGACTACGCGACACGCGTGACCATCGACCCGTACCGCATCTACAACCAGGAGATCACCATCACCGGCTCGATGGCGGTCCTGCACAGTTACGAGCGGGCGGCGGAGCTCTTCGCGGGCGGTGTCCTGGACCCGTCCGTCTTCATCAGCGACCGGCTGCCGCTCGCCAACTACCCGCAGGCGCTCGACCAGTTCGCCTCGGGCGTGGGCCGGAAGATCGTCGTGGTGCCCTGACACACAGCGGTGCGGGCCCGTCTTCCCGGCGGGCCCGCACGCTTCCTGCTGCGGTCAGTGGCGCGGCCCGCGGCGGCCCCGGCCCTCGCCGGGCATGCCGTCGTCCTTCGGCTCGTCGAACTCGATCTTCTCCTTGCGGACGGTGTCGGAGACCTCCTTCGTCTCCGTGACCTTCTCGGTCTCAAGCCGAACGCGCTCGACCGGAACGGTCTCCTTCCGGACGACCGCGCGCTCCGCGTGCAGCGTCACCTCGGTCTCGCCCTCGCCGATCGTGGCCTTCCCGCCATCGCCCTCACGGATCGGTTCGCGCACGACGCGGACCTCTTCGTGGGACACGGGCACCGACGTGGTGACGTTCTCCGTCTCCACCGTCTTGCGCAGGTGCGCGTGGCCGACTTCCTGCTCCTCGACGCCCACGCGCAGGCGCTCCTCGGAGCGGATCATCTCGTCGGCCTTGCGGTCGCCGTCGGCGCCGGCTCCGGAGCGCATGGCAGGCTCCCGTGCGCCGGCACCCGCACCGGCACCCGCACCGGCAGCCGCGTGCCGCCCGGAGTCCGACCGTGCGCCGGCTCCGGCGCCCATGGCACCGGCCGCGCCCGCGGCACCCGCTGTGCCCGCCGTGCCCGCCGCCCCCATCCGCCCCGTGTCGGTCTGGGCCGGTCGCTGGGGCTGAGTGCCGGCGGCGTCCGCCGAGGGGCGCGTCATGCCGTAGTGCGTGTACAGCTCGTTCTTCTCGGACTCGTCGAGGTGCTGATCGGCGTCGACCCGCGGCGCGTCCTTGACCGCTTCCTTGGTGTACCGCACGTTGAGCCGGTCACTGTCGTGCGTGGCCCCCATCAGCGGCACGAAGGTCTCCTTCATGCCGAAGAGGCCCGTCTTGACCGTCACCCAATCGGCGTTGCCTGTCCTGTCATCGAGGTAGACCCGCTCAACGCTGCCGATCTTCTCCCCAGTGCGGTCATAGGCGGTGAGCCCCACAAGGGCATCGGGGTTGTTGATCTCGCTCTGCGTCATGCGTGATCACTCCCTTCGGGACATGGAGGCGGCTGGTGGCCGCCGCTTGGGCCATGTGCCTCAGGTCCATCGCGCGCCGGACCTGGGGAGTTCGCAACAAGGGACTTCACTCGGCGTAGCCGTAACGCCTGGTAGGAGAGCCTTTGCGGCCCCATGGAGGGCCGCCGGCACGCCCGGGCCGAATACGCCGAGTGCCGCCATCCGGGTGAACAGTTGGCGATGACAACAGCCCGCGTGCTGCTACAGCGCCTTCGCCGCCGGCTTCACCATTCCGCGCACCGTCCGTGACTTCACGAACTCGCCGATCGCCGTCATCTCCCACTCGCCGGAGAACTGCTTGATGAGCTTCGCCATCATCACGCCCGTCTGCGCCTCGGCGTTCGTGAGGTCGAAGCGGACCAGCTCCTCGTCCGTCGCCGCGTCGACGAGGCGGCAGTACGCCTTGGCGACCTCGGTGAACTTCTGACCCGTGAACGAGTTCACCGTGAAGACCAGGCCCGTGACCTCCTGCGGGATGCGGCCCAGGTCCACGACGATCACCTCGTCGTCACCGCCGCCCTCGCCCGTGAGGTTGTCGCCGGAGTGCTTGATCGCGCCGCCCACGATCGAGAGCTTGCCGAAGTAGCAGCTGTCGACGTGGTTGCGCTGCGGCCCGTACGCGATGACCGACGCGTCCAGGTCGATGTCCTTGCCGCGGTAGGCGGGCTCCCAACCGAGGCCCATCTTGACCTGCGAGAGCAGCGGCTTGCCGCCCTTGACCAGGGACACCGTCTGGTTCTTCTGGAGGGAGACGCGCCCCTTGTCGAGGTTGATCTTCCCGGAGCCGGGCGCCGGGGCGGGCGCGGCGGCGGCAGGCGCGGCGGCCGGCGGGGCCGGAGTCGTCCGCGGGTCCACCGGCGGCGGCGTCGGCGCGGGCATCGCGGCCGGCGGGGCGGGCGGAGCCTGCGGGGCCGGGGCCGGAGCAGCGGCCGGGGTCGCCGGCTCCTCCACCGACACACCGAAGTCCGTGGCGATCCCCGCGAGCCCGTTTGCATACCCCTGGCCCACCGCGCGTGCCTTCCACGCGCCGTTCCTCAGGTACACCTCCATGACCACCAGCGCCGTCTCCGCACCGAGCTGCGGCGGCGTGAACGTGGCGAGGACCGAGCCGTCGTCCGCGCCGCGGATCGTGGCCGTCGGCTCGACGCCCTGGAACGACTGGCCCGCGGCGTCGGGGCTCGCGGTGACGACGATCTTCTCGATGCCCGGCGGCACTGCGGACGTGTCCACCGTGATGGAGTCGGGCGCGGAGCCGCCGCCCGACGTGTACGTCACGCCGGGTCCCGAGGGCTGGTTGTAGAAGATGAAGTCGTCGTCCGAGCGCACCTTGCCGTCGGCGGTGAGCAGCAGGCCCGATACGTCGAGCCGCACGGGCGCCGTGACGTCAACCGCCACGCGCTGCACGGTGAGCGGGATGTTCGAGCCGGGAGTCATTGCGGTCATGCCTGGGGTAACGATCGACCCCGCTTTACCGTTCCCTTACCCGGGACTTTCGCGGGGGACTTTTCTCGCCCCGGCACGCCTGCGGCGCGTAGCTGCGACGCCGGGCACTTAATTTGCGAGAGTGCCCGTCGTGAACATGCACAAAGGCCACCAAACCGGACCGGCGGGTGAAGACCCCCACCTGGACGACCCGACCACCGCCGAAGGGGTCGCCGACGCCGGTGACCTCGGGTACAGCAAGAGCCTCCAGCCCCGCCACATCAGCATGATCGCGATCGGTGGGGCGATCGGTACGGGACTCTTCCTCGGTGCGGGCGGCAACCTCGCGAAGGCGGGACCCGCCCTCGCGTTCGCCTACGCGATCTGCGGCATGTTCGCGTTCTTCGTGGTGCGGGCACTGGGCGAACTGGTCGTCCACCGGCCCTCCTCCGGCTCCTTCGTCAGCTACGCGCGCGAGTTCCTCGGCGAGCGCGGCGCGTTCGTGGCCGGCTGGATGTACGTACTGAACTGGTCGTCGGCCGGGATGGCCGACATCACCGCCGTCGCCCTGTACGTGCACTACTGGTCGATGTTCACGACGATCCCGCAGTGGGCGCTGGCCGCGGTCGCCCTCGCGATCGTGCTGACCATCAACCTCATCTCCGTGAAGAGCTTCGGTGAGATGGAGTTCTGGTTCGCCATCGTGAAGGTGGCGGCCCTGGTGCTGTTCCTGCTGATCGGGATCTTCTTCCTGGTGACGGGGAAGCCTGTGGACGGAAATTACGACCCGGGTGTCTCGCTCATCAGCGACAACGGCGGTTTCTTCCCGCTGGGCGTGCTGCCGGTCGTCCTCATCACACAGACCGTGGTCTTCGCGTACGCGGCGGTCGAGATGGTCGGTGTGACGGCCGGCGAGACCGCGGAGCCGGAGAAGGTCGTGCCGAAGGCCGTGAACTCGATCATGTGGCGTGTCGGCATCTTCTACGTCGGCTCGGTCGTGATGCTGACGCTGCTGCTGCCCTGGACGGCGTACTCGGCGAACGAGAGCCCGTTCGTGACGGTCCTCTCGAAGATCGGGGTGCCGTCGGCGGGCGGGATCATGAACCTGGTGGTGCTGACCGCCGCCATGTCCTCGCTCAACTCCGGGCTCTACACCACGGGCCGCATCCTGCGCTCGATGTCGATGGCGGGCTCGGCCCCGTCCTTCACGGCCCGGATGAGCGGCAGCCATGTCCCGTACGGCGGGATCCTGCTGACGGCGACGGTGGCGATGTTCGGGGTCGCGCTCAACGCGTGGCTCCCGGACGACGCGTTCGCCATCGTCACCAACGTCTCCTCGCTCGGCGTCATCTCCACCTGGGTGATGATCATGCTCTGTCACCTGGTGTTCGTGCGGCGGGCGCGGGAGGGCGCCGTGCGCCGGCCCGCGTTCCGGCTGTGGGCCTCGCCGTGGATCGAGCTGACCACCATCGCGTTCCTGCTCGGCGTGATCGTGATGATGTGGTTCGACAAGGACGGCGCGGGCCGCGACACGGTGCTGATGCTGATCCCGATCGCGGTGTGTCTGACGATCGGCTGGTACGCGGTGCGGGGGCGGGTCCACCGGATCGCCGCGGAGCGCGAGGCGCCGCCGGTGGACCCGCTCCAGTGAGCCCTCAGCCCTGTCGCTTCCAGGGGCCCTTGATCGCCAGCATGATGCCGGGGTTCTGGATGTTGGCGTAGAGGGTCGAGCCGTCGGGCGAGAAGGTCACGCCCGTCATCTCGCTGTACTCCGGCTCCGCCGCGGTCCCGATGTTGAGATCATTGCGCGCGATCGGGTAGGTACGGCCCCGCTCGGTCGCCCCGAACAGGTGCTGGATGCCCTCGCCGTCCTCGGAGATGACCAGACCGCCGTACGGGGAGACGGTGATGTTGTCCGGGCCGTCCAGGGCGCCGTCCTTCGACGGGTCCGGGTTCACACCGAGCAGCACCTTCAGCGTCAGCGTGCGGCGCTTGGGGTCGTAGAACCAGACCTGTCCGTCGTGCGCGACGGGGCTCTCCTCGCGGGCGTACGAGGAGACGACGTAGGCGCCGCCGTCGCCCCACCACATGCCTTCGAGCTTGCGGGCGCGGGTGATCTCGCCGTCCTTGAACTGCTTGCGCGTGGAGACGGACTTGGCGTCGCGGTCGGGGACGTCGACCCAGTCGACGCCGTACGTCGTGCCGATCTTCGTGGCACGGGACAGGTCGTCGACGAAGCGGCCGCCCGAGTCGAAGCACCGGGTCGCCTGCAGCACGCCCGCGTCGTCGGCGAGGGTGCGCAGCTTGCCGCGGCCGTGCTCGAAGCCCTTCGGCGGAACCCAGCGGTAGAGCAGGCCGTTCGGGCCCGAGGCGTCCTCGGTGAGGTAGGCGTGGCCGCGCTTGGGGTCGATGACGACGGCCTCGTGCGCGTAGCGGCCGAACGCCTTGATGGGCTTCGGGGACCGGTTGGCACGGTGGTCCGCCGGGTCGACCTCGAAGACGTAGCCGTGGTCCTTGGTGAAGCCCTTGGAACCGGCCTTGTCCTCGGTCTCCTCGCAGGTCAGCCAGGTGTTCCACGGGGTGTGCCCGCCCGCGCAGTTGGTGGCGGTGCCGGCGATGCCGACCCACTCGGCGACCTCGCCGCTCCGGCGGACCTCCACGACGGTGCAGCCGCCGGCCGCCTTCGGGTCGTAGACGAGGCCCTCGGTCAGCGGCACCGGGTGCGGCCAGTCGGCGCGGGCGCCCGCCAGCTCGTGGTTGTTGACGAGCAGCGTGGCGCCGCGCGGGCCCGCGAAGGTGGCGGTGCCGTCGTGGTTGGAGGGCGTGAACTCGCCGGACTCCAGCCTGGTCTTCCCGCAGTACGTGATGACCTTGTACGAGAAGCCCTCGGGCAGCGCGAGGATGCCGTCCGGGTCGTCGATCAGCGGGCCGTAGCCGACGCCCTTGTCCTTGCCCTTGAGTACGTCGACGGTGGCGTCGTCGGTGGCCGCGAGGGCGTTCGGCGCGGTGGCCAGGGAGCCGACGGACCCGGCGAGCGCGATGCCGGCGCCGGTGGCCGCGGATCGTCTGGTGAAGTCCCTGCGAGTGAGCGACATGGTGGCTGTCTCCCGTGGTGATCGATGAGAGTGAACGGGCCCTGTTTTCGGCCATACGTTCTCGCTCGCGTATAAACGGCGGTTGAACACCGTCCAACGCCAAGGGGCCCGCTTACATGACTTCCGTGAACCTGGAACCGTCCGACCGCCGCGTCCTCGTCTCCGGGGCCTCGCGCGGCCTCGGCCGGGCACTGGCCCGTGCCTTCGCGGCGAACGGCGACCGGGTCGCGGTGCACTACGGCTCGCGGGAGGACGAGGCGCGGGCCACGCTCGACTCGCTCACGGGTGCCGGGCACGTCCTCGTCGGCGGCGACATCTCCGACCCCGAGGGCGCGAAGTCCGTCGCCGAGCGGGCGGCCGAAGGCCTCGGCGGCATCGACGTCCTGGTCAACAACGCGGCCGTGAACACCCCGCACCCTCCTGCCACCACCCCGTACGAGGAGTGGGTGCGGCAGTGGCAGAACCATGTCTCCGTGAACCTGCTCGGCACCGCGAACCTCAGCCACCTCGCCGCGCAGCGCATGATCGGGCAGGGCACGGCGGGCCGGATCGTCAACATCGGCTCGCGCGGCGCGTTCAAGGGCGAGCCCGACCACCCGGCGTACGGGGCGACGAAGGCCGCCGTGCACGCCCTCGGCCAGTCCCTCGCGGTGGCGCTCGCGCCGCACGGGATCGGGGTGGCGTCGGTGGCGCCCGGCTTCATCGAGACGGAGCGGGTGGCGCACCGGCTGACCGACGAGGTGCGCGCGCAGAGCCCGTTCGGCCGCGTGGCCTCGGCCGAGGAGATCGCCGATGCCGTCCTGTGGCTCGCCTCACCGGCCTCACAGTGGGCCTCCGGCACCGTCCTCGACCTGAACGGCGCCTCGTACCTGCGTACGTGACGTCTCCGTATTCGCGCAGTACACCTTGACCGGTCTGCCGTGCGGCAATAGACAGGCGACAGAAGACAGTTCGGGGGGTGGCGAGCCGAATGGACGTACGCCAGGCACGCGGCCTCCATGAGAGCCGGCTGATGAGGCTGGCCAATGTCACCGGAGTCGGAACCGGGAAGGACGAGCACTCGGGCGAGGACGTCATCGTCGTCTTCGTGACCCGCAAAGTGCCCCGCGACCGGCTCCGTGCGGAGGACATCGTCCCCAAGACGCTCGACGGGGTACCGGTGCGTGTGCTCGCGATCGGCGACGTGCACGCCCAGGACGACGAGCGGTGAGGGGTCCCCCGCACTTCAGCGGTAAGTCAGGGGAATAGAGGTGGTCTGGCGTGCGCCAGCCCGAATTGATGCGCGGACCCGCCGGAGGGCAGCTCAGCGACAGCTCCCGGCAGCAAGCGACCAGTGATTTCCTGCGGCGCGAGGCGCCCCTTGCCAATGTGGTCGGCTTCGGCCACGGCGTGAAATGGTCGAACGGCGAGCCGACGGGCGAGGAGGCCGTCCTCGTCTTCGTGACCCAGAAGGTGCCCGAATCCCTGCTGCCCGAGCGGGATGTGATTCCACGTCAGATGGATGACGGCACCCCGACCGACATCGTGGCCGTCGGCCACATCTCCGCCCAGCGCCGGCAGAGCCGCCCCTCCGGAGCCCGCTCCGAAGAGGTCGTGTACGGCCCCGACGGCGGTATCCCCCAGCAGTTCTCCGGCCACGGCCAGCCACTGCTCGAAGAGCTTGGCGGGCTCCAGGGCTTCGAGCCGCAGCAGCTCGTACGCCGGATGCGGCCGTGCCCCTCCGGCTTCTCGGTCGGCAACGTCGCCATCACCGCGGGCACCCTCGGCAGCGTGGTCTACGACTTCCTGCCGGGCGCGACCGTGGACCCGCCGGGGCCAGGACTCGGCACCCCGGCGAAGTTCTACGTCCTCTCCAACAACCACGTCCTCGCCGACTCCAACCGGGCCCAGCTGGGCAGCGCCATCGTGCAGCCCGGCCGGTTCGACGGCGGCACGGACCCCGCGGACCGCATCGCCACGCTGTCCCGCTTCATCACCATCCAGTTCGCCCCGCAGACGCCGCTTGAGCGGCAGAACAACGTGGTCGACTGCGCGCTCGCCGAGGTCCAGTTCCAGGACGCCACGCGCGACCAGTACTTCAGCGGACCGCCGCGCGCCTGGCGCCGCAAGGCGAACGTCGCCGTCGGCGACCTGGTGAAGAAGACGGGCCGTACGACGAACGTGTCCTTCGGCCGGATCGTCTCGGTCGACGCCACCATCGACGTCAACTACGGCACGGCGGGCACGGCCCGCTTCAAGGACCAGATCCTCACCACCAGCATGTCCGCGGGCGGCGACTCCGGTTCGCTCGTGACGTCCTACGACAACGTGGCGGTCGGCCTGCTGTTCGCCGGTTCGACGACGGTCACGGTCGAGAACCACATCGAGAACGTGCGCACCCTGCTGCGCGTCGAGATCGCCGAGCAACTGGCATAGGAGGTGACGGAAACGCCATGACCACTCAGTCACGCAAGGGCAAGAGCCAGACCCGCTCGGAACACCGCTTCCACAACCCGCAGGGCGCGGAGGTCAAGACCCGCGACGAGGCGTTCGCCACGCAACGCGAGGTGTCCGCGGAGGCGCTGACGGTCGACTGCAAGCTGGAGTTGAACAACGGTTCGGTCACCTTCGCCATCACCGCGAAGATAAACCCGAACACGCACCCGTTCGTGGTGACCGGCGGCCAGATCACCTCGGGCATCTGCGGAGCCCCGTGGGACATCACGGGCGGCTTCATCGGCGACACCATCCGCCTGGACGCGAAGCGGGCGGGCCAGGGTTCGTGCGCCTCAACGATCACACTGGTCGGCGAATTCCAGAACCCACCGTCATACCGCGGCACATACGGCTTCGACGGCGCGTCCTCGTCGTTCAAGCACACGACGCGGTATCTCTGCTAGTGCGCACAGCGCCCGGCCGCCGCATCCAAGCGGCGACCGGGCGCATGTCGCATTTCAAGCCCCGCCGGCGCGCCCAAGCGACGGCCGGGCACATTTCAAGCCCCGCCGGCGCGTCCAAGCGCGACCGGGCACATTTCAAGCCCCGCCGGCGATTGAGGCGCGGGGTCCGGGGCAGCGCCCCGCGACCGCAACCACGGTGCCGCGCACCCTCAACTCCCGTTGGCGGACCGCGCCTTGAACGCCGCCTTCCGCGCCTCCTTGGCCACCTTCTTGTCCGGGTGCAACCGCCCCATCGCCTCCAACACATCCGCGGTAGCGGGATGCTCCACCCGCCACGCCGCCGCGAAAAACCCGCTGTGCTGCGCCGCGAGCCCCTCCACCAACGCCTGCAACTCCTCCGAGTTCCCCTCGATGGAAAGCTGCGCGGCGATCGTGTCGACGGTCAGCCAGAACACCAGGTCCTGCGACGGCGCCGGCACATCCCCGAACCCGTGCTCGGCCAGCCACACCCGGGCGAGACCACCCAGCTCCGCATCGTCGAGCACCTCACGCAGCGCCGGCTCCGCCTCCACGCCGACCAACGAAAGCGCCTGCTGGCACCGCAGCCGCCTGAGCGGCCCCCACTCGTCGCCGCCACGCGCCGCACCCAGCAACTCCCGCGCCGCGGCGAGCGGTTCACGCCGCGCGAGCCACTGCTCGATCTCGACCTGAGCCGCGGCCTCGGGGAACCCGGCGGTGCCGTCGAGCAGCGCGTCGGCACCCTTGTCGGCGAGGTCGCCGACGGCCGGGGCGTCCAGGCCCGCGTCGAGCATCCGGGCCCGGATCCCGTACAGGCCGAGCGGGGTGAGCCGGACCATTCCGTAGCGGGAGACGTCGGAGTCGTCGGCCGGCTCGGCGACCGACTCGTCGGCGTCGGCCATGAGCGCCTCGTCGACCGGCTGGAACTCCACGAGCCCCACAGGATCCAGCAGCCGGAACTGGTCGTCGAGCCGCATCATCGCGTCGGACACCTGCTCCAGCACGTCGTCCGTGGGCTCGCCCATGTCGTCGGGCACGATCATCGACGCGGCGAGCGCGGGCAGCGGCACGGCCTCCTCGCCGGCGCCGCCCTCGCTGACGGTCAGCAGGTAGAGGTTGCCGAGCACGCCCTCCAGGAACTCGGACTCCGCCTCGGGGTCCCAGTCGAGCTGCGAGAAGTCGATGTCGCCGCCCTCCTCGATGGCACCGACCAGGTCGTCGAGGTCGGGCACGCTCGCGTCGGCGAGCACGGTGTCGAGCGCGCCCAGCCACACCGCGAGCACGTCGGAGGGGCCGCCGGAGGTGAGCGTGCCGAGCTCCTCGCCGACCGTGACGGTGCCCTCCTCCTCGTCGACGACCTCCACGAGGCCCGTGTCGACGGCGATGCGCCAGGCCTCGCTCGCGTACGCGGCGGCGTCGGCCTCGTCGACGGCATCGGTGAGCGCCAGCTCTGCCGCGGCGGCGGGCAGCTGCTCCTCGACGAGTTCACCGCCCGCGCCGACCCGGGTCTCCGGACCGGCCCAGCGGGCGAGCTTCACCGCGCGGGACAGCAGGGGGGTGGCGAGCGCGTCCCGCGCCAGCTCCGCTTCGGCGGGCAGCCGCACCGGCGGCAGGGGGGAGCTGTCTGACATCGGCTGGTTCTCCTAGGGGGACGTGCGGGGGGCCTACGTTGCGTTGCGACCGCCCAGCCTAGACGGATTTACACCCATGCTGCCGGGTTCACGGACCGGTCGGCTTCTCCTCATGTCCCCGACATCCCCGAAACCTTGACAACTCGCGTGCGCAGGACGGAAATTGACGCGCGTAGAAGGCGTCGCACGCCTCTCCCAACAAGGAGTCGAACATGAAGCCGAGCAAGTACGTGCTGTCCCGGTCGCGCCTCGCCGCGCTGTCCGTCGCCTGCGCGGCGGTGTCCGGCACCCTCGCCACGCTCCCCGCCCACCCGGCGGCGGCCGCCGACGTCGCCATCCACGACATCCAGGGCGCCACCCGCATATCCCCGCTCGCCGGACAGCAGGTCACGGGCGTGACGGGGGTGGTGACGGGCGTCAGAACGTACGGCTCGTCCCGCGGCTTCTGGTTCCAGGACACCGCGCCCGACGCCGACCCGGCCACCAGCGAGGGCGTCTTCGTCTTCACGAGTTCCACTCCCACCGTGCGGGCCGGCGACTCCGTCACCGTCTCCGGAACGGTCTCCGAGTACGTGCCCGGCGGCGCCTCGTCCGGCAACCAGTCGCTCACCGAGCTGACGAAGCCGACCGTGACCGTGAACTCGTCGGGCAACCGGGTGCCGGTCACGACGATCAGCGACAAGTCGGTCCCGCGCGCGTACGCGCCGCAGGGCGACCCGGCGGCGAACGGCTCGGTCAACAAGCTGCCGCTGCGCCCGCGCGCGTACGCCCTCGACTACTACGAGTCGCTGGAGGGCCAGAACGTGCGCGTCGGCTCCTCGCGGGTCGTCACCGCGTCCGACGCGTTCGGCGAGCTGTGGGTCACCGTGAAGCCGCACGAGAACCGCACGAAGCGCGGCGGCACCCGCTACGCCTCGTACGCGGACCAGAACGGCGGGCGCCTACAGATCCAGTCGCTCGGCGCGCTCGCGGACTTCCCCGCGGCCGACGTCGGCGACGTCCTGACCGGCGCCACCGAGGGCCCGCTCGACTTCAATCAATACGGCGGATACACGCTGGTGGCACGGGAGTTGGGGGGCCTGAAGCAGTCCGGACTTCAGCGTGAGACGACCCGCGAGCAGAAGTCGGGCGAGCTGGCCGTGGCGACGTACAACGTCGAGAACCTCGACCCGTCCGACGCCACCTTCGACGCTCATGCCGCCGCGATCGTCGACCACCTGCGCTCGCCCGACATCGTGTCCCTGGAGGAGATCCAGGACAACAACGGCGCGAAGAACGACGGGACGGTCGCGGCGGACGCGACGATGCGCAAGCTGATCGACGCGATCGCCGCCGCGGGCGGGCCCCGCTACGACTGGCGTTCGATCGACCCGGAGAACAACAAGGACGGCGGCGAGCCGGGCGGAAACATCCGCCAGGTCTTCCTGTTCAACCCGGACCGCGTCTCCTTCACCGACCGCCCCGGCGGCGACGCCACCACACCGGTGGGCGTGACCAGCGAGAACGGCAGGGCGGCGCTCACCGCGTCACCCGGCCGTGTGGCACCCGGCGACGCCGCGTGGGCGAACAGCCGCAAGCCGCTGGCCGGCGAGTTCACGTTCCGCGGCAAGCCGGTCTTCGTGATCGCCAACCACTTCGCGTCCAAGGGCGGCGACCAGGGCCTGCCCTCCCAGTACCAACCGCCCGCGCGCTCCTCGGAGACGCAGCGGCACGCGCAGGCGACGGTGGTGAACACCTTCGCCAAGGACATCCTGAAGGCGCAGCCGGACGCGGATGTGATCACGCTCGGCGACATCAACGACTTCGAGTTCTCCGGAACCGCTCAGCGCCTGGAGGCGGGGGGTGCGCTCTGGTCGGCGATCAAGTCCCTGCCGAAGCACGAGCGTTATACGTATGACTACCAGGGCAACAGCCAGGTCCTCGACCAGATCCTGATCAGCCCGTCGATCAGGGCGAAGGACGCGTTCACGTACGACAGCGTGCACATCAACAGCGAGTTCCACGACCAGATCAGCGATCACGACCCACAGGTACTGCGCTTCCGCCCCTGACCGCCGGTCGACGAGGTCCGAGCCGGGGTTACGCGAAGATCTGCGCCAGCCAGTCGCCCCACTCGGCCTCGTTCCGCGCGGCGTCCGCGTCCTCCGCGAAGTCGTGGACGCTGACGCCGACGGGCGCACCCCAGTGGCCGCGCCCGAAGAAGCGGTACAGGGCGTCCTCGGTGCGCAGCCCGAGGAAACAGGCGTTGCGGTAGTCGAGCACGGCGTCCAGGGTCTGCCCGGCCGGGCCCTGGACGCGGACCCGCGCGCCCTCCGTCGCGTCGGCGGGCAGGCCGAGCGCGCGGCCGACGGCGGTGAGCGCCTCGCGGTTCGCCGAGGTGCCGGGCCCGTCGAGCGTGGCGAAGGCGATCGGGCGGCCCGCGAAGTGCGTCACGTACTGGCGCAGCGTGTGCAGGTAGAAGTCCGTGTGCTTGTCGGCGCCGTCGAAGAGGTCGTCCCAGTGCTCGGTGAAGACGCCGCTGTGGACGTAGCGGACCCGGGACCGGCCGCCGCCGTCGCGCGGCTCGATGGTCCAGTCGAGCTGGTTCAGCGGCTGGCCGGGCGGCAGGGCCGCCGGGTCGTCGGAGCGGACTGTGAGCCGGCGCGGCGGGTCCCACACGGTCAGTACGGAGTGGAAGGGGCCCTCGCCGCCCTCCTTGGGCTCGTACTCCATGGGCCACAGCCAGCCGCCGGACCCCTTGGTGACGGCGTCCCACACCTGCTGGGGGCCGACGCCGACCTCGAACTCGCGTGGGATCTCGAACGGCTTTCCGCCGCCACGTGACCCGCTCATGACCGCCGACTCCGTCGCATGGACTCACGGTCCCACAGGTCGGCCGAGCCCGCCCCGCGTGGCTACCCGCCGCTTCCCATCGCCCGCCCCAGGCGCGCCAACTGCCCCTGGAACCAGTCGAGTCGGGCCTGGAGCAGTGCCGCCTCCGCCGCCAGTTCGGGCATCTGGGGGACGGGCCCCCGCGGCCCCACTCCCGGTGCGGCGCGCACCCGCAGCCCGTCGCCCGCGAGCCGGGCGAACGCCTCCAGGGCCCAGCGCGGCCTCCCGCCCACGCACCCGGCGCACGCCGCCTCCAGCACGAGCCGACCGGCGCGCCCCCACCCCGCGTCGGCGAGCACGGCCGCCTCGGTACCGCACGGGCACGGCCCGACGGTGGCGGTCCGCACCCGCTGGCGCCCGTAGCGGAACCCGCGCTCGAACCGGATGTAGGGCCCGAGGACGGCGACTTCGAGCAGCACCGCCCTACGGTGCCCGGCCTCGACCAACAGCCCTTCCGCGCACCGGCGTTCGTGTACGCAGTGGAATCCGCAGTCGCAGCGCCGGTGCGGTGCGCCGTGCCGCCGCCCGTACACGCAGCGCGCCTCGTCGAGCACCTTGTAGGGCGCGGCGGCGCCGAGCGAGACGCCCAGAAAACCGGCGCTCCCACCGTCCGCGGCGAGCACGGGATGGGCGATTTTGTAACCGGTGGGCGGCTCCGTCGGACGCTCCTGAGGGAGCCGCAGCCTCATCGCGCGGCCGGGACCTCGGCGGGCTCCGGTGCGACCTCGCGCACGACGGCCTCAGTGCGCACGGTGGTCTCAGCGCGCACGGTGGCCTCGGCCGTCAACTCCTTGGCCTCGTCGTCCACTTCGGGACGCTCGGTCTCCCGCGGCGTTTCTTCGGCGATTCCGGTGGCGAGTGCCCTGCCCAGCCTCATGGTGCCTCCCCTGAACGGCCTTCGGTGACCCGGTTGCCGGTCACCGGCCTCTCATGGTGGCGCATCCGGCCCGATTCGGCACCGGTGCGTTCGGCATCCTGCACGAGCAGGGCATGCTCGTCGGCCACCACGGCCTCGGCCACGGCCACCGCCCGCTCCCCCGCGAGCCGCAGCCCGGCCTGCGACCAGGGCGCGGGCACCGGGCGCCTGCGCCTCCACCACACGGCGCACGCCGCGTAGAGCCCACTCGCACACATCACCGTGGGCGCGGCAAGCGCCATCACCATGTCTCGCACCACACGCACCTCGCGAACGGACCAGCATCTTCACTGCGGTTCATCGGGTTCCCGCCACGCCACCTGAAGCGCACATCTCAGCCAAACCGGACACGGAACGACGCATTCACGCCCTGCTGCCCCGATTTCGCCTGAACACTTCAGCAGTGCTTCGCACCACCTCGTAGCAGAATTAAGTGGAGCTGCACCGTGCCCGGGCCGACACTCCCCTCATGGCCGACGCAACCCCACGCCCCTCCCCCTTCAACCGCGCCCTGTGCGCCATGGTCACGCCCTTCACACGGACGGGCGCGCTCGACCTGCCCGCAGCCCAGAAGCTGGCCGACCAGCTGGTCACCGAGGGCTGCGAAGGCCTCGTCCTCTCCGGCACGACCGGGGAGTCGCCGACCACGACGGACGCGGAGAAGACGGACCTCGTACGGGCGGTGCGCGAGGCGGTCGACGGCCGCGCGAAGGTCGTCGCCGGCATCGGCACGTCCGATACCCGCCACACCGTCGACCTCGCCCAACAGGCCCAACAGGCGGGCGCCGACGGCCTGTTGGTCGTCACCCCGTACTACAGCCGTCCACCGCAGGACGCGATCGAGGCGCACTTCCGCGCGATCGCCGACGCCGCGGACCTCCCCCTGATGCTGTACGACATCCCCGGCCGCACCGGCACCCGCATCGAGCCGGAGACGATGATCCGGCTCGCGGGCCACGCCCGGATCGTCGCCGTGAAGGACTGCGCGTACGACCTCCTCGGCACCCAACGGGTGATGTCAGAAACGGACTTGGCGTACTACACGGGCTGCGACGAGTACGTCCTGGCGCTGTACGCACTGGGCGGCGCGGGCTACGTATCGACGGTCTCGAACGTGGCGCCCGCCGCCTTCCGCGCCATCATCGACGCGTACGACGCGGGCGACACCGCGGAGGCCGCGCGCCGCCAGCAACTCACCGTTCCCCTCACCCAGTTGATGATGAACGCGGGCCTGCCGGGCACGGTCACCGTGAAGGCCCTCCTCGGCGGCCCGGTCCGCGCACCCCTGCGGCCCGCCGGCCAGGAGACGGCCGACGGGCTGCGGGTGGCGCTGGAGAAGCTGCTCAGCGCGTCGTGAACTGGGGCGCCCAGCGTCCCGGGTAGTCGGCCGACGCCTTGCGGAAGTCGCTCAGCTGGACGACCTTGTCGCTGCCGACCGTCACCAGCAGCAACTGGTTGCGGAACTCGCCCCCGCCACCGCACTTCCTGGGGTCGCAGCCCCAGGCGACGAGCCGCTTGTCGTCGGCCCAGGCGAGCAGCTGCTGCGCGGGCAGCTTGTCGACGAGTTCGCCGGTCCGCGCGTCGTTCACGGCGACGGCGATCTTGTCGCCCTTGCCGGCGAAGTCCCCGCCCGCGAGCTTCCCGCCCGGCGAGAGTCCGGCCTCGGAGTACATCAGCCAGTGCCGCAGCTTCGCGGGCGTCGGCACCTTCTTGCCGTCGAGCGTGCGGACCTGCGGTCCGCCGTCGGTCATCGAGGCCGTGACCACCAGGTCGCCACCGGGCGCGAACCGGAAGTCCTCACGGGCGTTGTGGTCGAACTCCCCGCCCGTCAGCGGCACCGCGGCCCACGTGCCCTTCCCGCTCTTCACGTCGATGACGGAGAACCCGGTCCTGGACGGGTGCCCGGCGCTCGGCTCCTCCGGGCCGCTGCCGTCGCTCATCGGCCGGTCCTTGTACAGATGGTCCGGGTCGGTCTTGTAGGTCGTGACGACGAGCTTGCTGCCGTCCGCCGAGAACTCGGCCCCGGCCGCTCCCTGCGCCACCGGAATCCAGCGCGTCACCTTGTTCGTGGCCAGGTCGAGGATGCCGACCCGCTTGGCCGGGAGCTTCTTCTCCAGGACGGCGGCGGTGCGCAGGCCCGGAGCGACGGTGAGCCAGGACCATGCCGTGGTCTTCCGATAGGTCTTGGTGGTCGGGTCGAACACCCCGTACGTGCGGACCAACTTCCCGTCCCCGTCCGCGTACTTGACCCGCTTGTACGTGGCGAACGAGGCGAGCGCCGTGCGTCCCGCCGCGATGACGTCCTTGGGCGGCGACTGGTCCGGGTGCGCGATGACGTCGGCGGAGCCGGTCACCTTCGCGGGCGGGGCGTCCTCCCCCTCGTCCATCCGCGGCACCAGCACGGCGGCGGCGACCACCGCCGTGGCGGCCACGAACGCGGCCACGGCCGTGCCGGTACGACGCCTGCGCCGCGCGGCCAGGACCCGGTCGGCGAGGTCGACGGGCGCGGGCCCGACGCCGTCGGCCTGCTCGCGCAGCGCCTCCTTGAGCACGATGTCGACGTTCACGGGCGCACCTCCGCCGGCGCGTAGTCACGGGAGGACGGCGGCCGGTCGTCGCCGTCCTGTGCCAGTTCGGGAGCGAGCCCGCGCAGCTTGGCGAGCGCGCGGTGGGTGGTGGAGCGCACGGTCCCCACGGACACGCCGAGCTCCCGGGCGACATCGCCCTCCGGCAGGTCCTCGAAGTACCTGAGTACGAGCACGGTGCGCTGCCGCGCGGTGAGCCGGGAGAGCGCGGCGCGCAGCACGACGCGCAGTTCGGCGTCGGCCGTTCCGTCCCCCGCCGCGGCCCCGTCCGGCACCCTCCCGTAGCTGACCTCCCGCTTCGGCCACTTCAGCCGCCACCGGCTGATCTGCTGCCGGTAGAGGGCCTGGCGCACATACGCCTCCGGGTCCTCGATCCGGTCCCACCGCCCGGCCACCTTGATCAGCACGCTCTGCAGCAGATCCTCGCCCGCGTGCCGGTCGCCTCCGCTGAGCAGCACGGCCGTCTTCAACAGCACGGACGACCGCTCCGCCACGAACTCCCTGAACGTCTCCGCGCCCACGCTGTGCTCTTTCCGGACCGCATTCATCGACGCCCTCCCCCTCCCCGGGCTCCCCCCGGGCTGCCCCCGGCTGTCCCGCTGTCACCCGTAATGACGCGCGCGGCCGTGGGCCGCTATGCCTGCCGGGCGGGAATTCTTCCGTGTGGCCTGCTCTGAGGGGACGAACCAGGTACGGATACTCATGACGGCGGCGGCCGCCCGGCGTGACCATGGCAGTAGAACGGCACCATCACCCACGGGGAGACGACCGATGAATGCCCGCACCCTGCTGCGCCTGACCGTCACCAACCCCGCGTCGGCGATCTACCTCGGCCTCGTCGGCGCGTCCGTCGTGTTCACCGGCGTCGTGGTGCTGACGTCCTCGGACCCGGGCTTCGTCGGGGTCTGGCCCTTCTTCTTCACCGCCCCGACGTCCCTGCTCGCGATGGGGATCATCGGCGCGGTCGGCGGCCTGGACGCGCCCATGTGGCTCCTCGCCACCGGCATCGCCGCGAGCGCCCTCCTCCAGTCCCTGGCCCTCGGCGCGACCTTGGAGGCCCTTCGCGGCCGCCGCCGCATCGGCCGCGTCGCCTGACACCCTCCGCGAACGCACGAGCGCCCTCCCGTGAGTCACGGGAGGGCGCTCGCCTGTACCGGCTGCCGCAGGCTAGTTGTGGCTGTGCAGCACCTCGTTGAGGCCGCCCCACACCGCGTTGTTCGGGCGGGCCTCGACCGTGCCGGTCACCGAGTTGCGGCGGAAGAGGATGTTCGAGGCGCCGTTGAGCTCGCGGGCCTTGACGACCTGGCCGTCGGGCATCGTGACGCGGGTGCCGGCCGTGACGTACAGGCCCGCCTCGACGACGCACTCGTCGCCGAGCGCGATGCCCACGCCCGCCTCGGCGCCGACGAGGCAGCGCTCGCCGATGACGATGCGGACGTTGCCGCCGCCGGAGAGGGTGCCCATCGTGGAGGCGCCGCCGCCGATGTCGGAGCCGTCGCCGACGACGACGCCGGCGGAGATGCGGCCCTCGACCATCGACGTACCGAGCGTGCCGGCGTTGAAGTTCACGAAGCCCTCGTGCATGACCGTGGTGCCCTCGGCGAGGTGCGCACCCAGGCGGACGCGGTCCGCGTCGGCGATGCGCACGCCCTTGGGGGCGACGTAGTCCGTCATGCGCGGGAACTTGTCCACGGACGTCACCTGGAGGTGCAGGCCCTCGGCGCGGGCGTTCAGGCGCACCGTCTCCAGGTCGTCGACGGCGACCGGGCCGAGCGAGGTCCAGGCGACGTTGGCGAGGAAGGCGAACTGGCCGTCCAGGTTCACGCCGTGCGGCTTGACCAGGCGGTGGCTGAGCAGGTGCAGACGCAGGTACGCGTCGTGCGCGTCGAGCGGCTTGTCGTCGAGGGACGCGATGACCGTGCGGACGGCGACGATCTCCACGCCACGGCGGGCGTCGGGGCCGATCGCCTTCGCCGCGCCCGCACCGAGCAGCTCGACGGCCTGCTCGGCGGAGAGCTTCTCGGTCCCGGCCGGACCCGGCTCGGCGACGAGCCGGGGAGCGGGGAACCAGGTGTCGAGCACGGTGCCGTCGGACGTGAGGGTGGCGAGGCCGGCGGCGACGGCGCCGGTGGAGCGAGAGGCAGTGGTGTCGGTCATGCCCCAAACCTAATCGGCGGCGGCCCACGGAGGCGAACCGGTCCACGCCCCCGTCTCACGTGCCGGGCGCCCACCGTCCCGTACCCGGACAAGCCGCGCTCAGGGGATCAGCCGCGCCAGCATCTCCCGCGTGTACCCGGCGTCGTACTCGCCGCCCGTCAGCAGCATTTGCAGCGAGATCCCGTCCATCAGCGCGACCATCGCCCGCGCGGTGACCGGATCGGTGCGCCGGGCGACGACCACGGCGAGCTCCTCGCACCACTCGGCGGCGACGGGCCGCAGCGCTGGCCTGCGCAGGGCGGCCAGATACAGCTCGTACTCCAGCTCCACGCCCTCCCGGTCCCCGGCGAGCCACTCGCCGAGCAGCGCGGCGAGCTCGGCGGGCAGATCGCTGTCCGGGTCCTGGATGGCGTGGTGCCCGGCGACGACCTTCGCGAAGCCCTCGTTGGCCTGCCGCAGCGCGGCCACCATCAGCTCGTCGAGCGTCTTGAAGTGGTACGTGGTGGAGCCCAGCGGCACGTCCGCCTCGGCGGCGACGGTGCGGTGGCTGAGCCCCGCGATGCCCTTCGACCCGACGACCCGGATCGCGGCGTCGATGATCCGCTGGCGGCGCTCGGGATCGTAGCGACGCGTGCCCATCAGTGCGCCCCGCCCAGATTCAGCAGTACGACGCCGCCGATGACGAGGACGATCCCGCCGACCTTGGCGAGCGTCAGGCCCTCGCCCAGGAACAGCATGCCGATCGCGGCGATGATCGCCGTGCCGGTGCCCGCCCAGATCGCGTAGGCGGTGCCGATCTGCACGGTCTTCAGCGTCTGCGCGAGCAGCGCGAACGCGACGATGTAGCCGGCGACGGTGAGCAGCGAGGGCCAAAGCCTGCTGAACCCCTCGCTGTACTTCATGGCGGTGGTGGCCCCCACCTCGGCGGCTATGGCGCCGGCCAGCAGCACGTATCCCATGTGTACGAGTGTACATAACGGCGGCAACGAAAAAGCCCCGCCGGCGATTGAGGAGAATCGGGGTTGCGGTCGCGGGGCTCTGCCCCGGACCCCGCGCCTCAATCGCCGGCGGGGCTTGAGTTGCTCACACGTTGAAGCCGAGCGCCCTCAGCTGCTCGCGGCCGTCATCCGTGATCTTGTCCGGGCCCCACGGCGGCATCCAGACCCAGTTGATCCGCAGCTCGTTGACGATGCCGTCGGTCGCGGACTTCGCCTGGTCCTCGATGACGTCCGTGAGCGGACAGGCCGCCGACGTCAGCGTCATGTCGATCGTCGCGATGTTCGCGTCGTCGACGTGGATGCCGTAGATCAGGCCCAGGTTGACGACGTCGATGCCCAGCTCGGGGTCGACGACGTCGTACAGCGCCTCGCGGACCTCCTCTTCGGAAGCCGGCTTCATCTCCACTGCCGTGCTGTCACTCATGCCGTCTTCGCCTCCTCCGCGAGGGCCTGGGCCGTCGCTTCCTTCCACGCCATCCAGCTCAGGAGGGCGCACTTGACTCGTGCCGGGTACTTGGAGACCCCGGCGAACGCGACGGCGTCCTCCAGGATCTCCTCCATCGAGTCGTCCGGCTCGATCTGACCCTTCGACTGCATCAGTTCCAGGAAGGTCTCCTGGATCCGGCGCGCGTCGGACAGCTCCTTGCCGACGAGTAGATCGTTCAGGACGGACGCCGAGGCCTGGCTGATGGAACAGCCCTGCCCCTCGTACGACACGTCCTCGATCTTCTCGCCGTCGTACTTCACGCGCAGCGTGATCTCGTCGCCGCACGTCGGGTTGACGTGGTGCACCTCGGCGTCGCCATCCCGCAAGCCCCGGCCGTGCGGGTGCTTGTAGTGGTCCAGGATGACTTCCTGGTACATCGAATCCAGCTTCATGCGATTCCTCGCCAACCCCTCAACCGCCGTGTTGGTCTAACCGAAAAAGTTCCGTACGTGCTCCAGGCCGTCGACCAGAGCGTCGATCTCGGCCGGCGTGGAGTACAGATAGAACGACGCTCGCGTGGTCGCAGGAATTCCGTACCGCAGGCAGACCGGCCGTGCGCAGTGGTGACCGACCCGGACAGCGATGCCCTGCTCGTCGAGGACCTGGCCCACGTCGTGCGGGTGGATGTCGCCGAGCGTGAAGGAGATCGCGGCGCCCCGGTCCTCGGCCGTGGCCGGGCCGATGATCTTCAGGTCGGGGACCTCCTGGAGCCGCTTCACCGCGTACTCGGTGAGCGCCTGCTCGTGCTGGAGGATCTTGTCCATGCCGATCGAGTTCAGGTAGTCGATCGCCGCACCGAGCGCGACGGCCTCGGCGATCGGCGGCGTGCCGGCCTCGAACTTGTGCGGAGCGGGAGCGTACGTCGACGAGTGCATCGACACGGTCTCGATCATCTCGCCGCCACCGAGGAACGGCGGCAGGTCCTCAAGGAGCTCCTGGCGGCCCCACAGCACGCCGATGCCGGTCGGGCCGCACATCTTGTGCCCCGTGAAGGCCACGAAGTCGGCCTGCAGCGCCTGCACGTCGATCGGCATGTGCGGCGCCGCCTGCGAGGCGTCGATGAGGACGAGGGCGCCCACCTCCTGGGCGCGGCGCACGATGGCCTCGACCGGGTTGTGGGTGCCGAGGATGTTCGACACGAGCACGAAGGAGACGATCTTCGTCTTCTCCGTGATGACCTCGTTGATGTTGCTCAGGTCAAGACGGCCGTCGTCCGTCAGACCGAACCACTTCAGCTTCGCGCCGGTGCGCTGCGAGAGCAGCTGCCACGGAACGATGTTGGAGTGGTGCTCCATCTCCGTGATCACGATCTCGGTCTCGTGATCGACCTTGTACGGCTCGTCGGCCCAACCGAGCATGTTGGCAACGAGGTTGAGCGACTCCGAGGCGTTCTTCGTGAAGATGACCTCGTCGCGGCTCGGCGCGTTGATGAACGCGGCGACCTTGTCGCGCGCGCCCTCGTACAGCGCCGTGGCCTCCTCGGCCAGCACGTGCACGCCGCGGTGGACGTTGGCGTTGTGCTGCTCGTAGTACTCCGTGATGGCGTCGAGGACCTGGCGCGGCGTCTGCGAGGTCGCCGCGTTGTCCAGGTACACGAGCTTCTTGCCGTCGTGCAGCACCCGGTCGAGGATCGGGAAGTCCTTGCGGATCGCCTCGGTGTCGAGGAGGCCCGGCAGCTGTGTCACGCGGATGCGCCACCCTTCACGTACTTGTCGTAGCCCTCGGCCTCGAGCTGGTCGGCGAGCTCGGCGCCGCCGGACTCGACGATGCGGCCGCCCGCGAACACGTGCACGTGGTCGGGCTTGATGTAGCGCAGGATGCGCGTGTAGTGGGTCACCAGGAGGGTGCCGACCTCGCCGTTCTCACGGACGCGGTTGATGCCCTCGGAGACGATGCGCAGGGCGTCGACGTCGAGGCCGGAGTCGGTCTCGTCGAGCACCGCGATCTTCGGCTTGAGGAGCTCCAGCTGGAGGATCTCGTGGCGCTTCTTCTCACCGCCGGAGAAGCCCTCGTTCACGTTGCGCTCGGCGAAGGACGGGTCCATGGAGAGCTTCTCCATGGCCTCCTTGACCTCCTTCACCCAGGTGCGCAGCTTGGGGGCCTCGCCGCGGATGGCGGTGGCCGAGGTGCGCAGGAAGTTCGACACCGAGACACCCGGAACCTCGACCGGGTACTGCATGGCGAGGAACAGGCCGGCGCGGGCACGCTCGTCGACGGACATCTCGAGGACGTCCTCGCCGTCGAGGGTGACGGTGCCGCTGGTGATCGTGTACTTGGGGTGACCCGCGAGGGAGTAGGCGAGGGTCGACTTGCCGGAGCCGTTCGGACCCATGATCGCGTGGGTCTCGCCCTGCTTCACGGTCAGGTCGACGCCCTTGAGGATCTCCTTCGTGGCGTTGTCCGCCTCGACGGTGACGTGCAGGTCCTTGATTTCAAGCGTAGCCATGGGGACTTCAGTTCTCCTGGGTGAGGGAGGCGGAGACGTCTACGAGAACATCGCCCCCTTCGATCTTCACGGGGTATACGGGCACGGGGCGGGTGGCCGGAAGGCCGGAGGGCTTGCCGGTGCGCAGGTCGAACGCGGACCCGTGCAGCCAGCACTCGATCTGGCAGTCCTCGACCTCGCCCTCGGAGAGCGAGACGTTCGCGTGCGAGCAGATGTCGTTGATCGCGAACACCTCGCCCTCGGTGCTCACGATGGACACGGGCGTGCCGTCGATCTCCACCCGCTTCGGGGTGTCGGTCTCCAGCTCGGCGAGTCCACAGGCGCGCACGAAGGCCGGGGTCATCGGCCCAGTCACGACACGATCTCCAGCTCGGTCTCGATCTTCTCGAGCAGACGCTCCTCGATGTCCGGGACACCGATCTGCTGGACCAGCTCGGCGAAGAAGCCGCGCACGACGAGGCGGCGCGCGTCCTCGGCCGGGATGCCGCGGGACATCAGGTAGAAGAGCTGCTCGTCGTCGAAGCGGCCGGTCGCGGAGGCGTGACCCGCGCCGACGATCTCGCCGGTCTCGATCTCCAGGTTCGGCACCGAGTCGACGCGGGCACCGTCGGTCAGAACCAGGTTCCGGTTCATCTCGTACGTGTCCGTGCCCTCGGCCGCGGCCTCGATGAGGACGTCACCGATCCACACGGCGTGCGCGTTGTCGCCCTGGAGCGCGCCCTTGTAGACGACGTTCGACTTGCAGTGCGGGGTGTTGTGGTCGACCAGGAGGCGGTGCTCCTGGTGCTGGCCCGCGTCGGTGAAGTACAGGCCGAACAGCTCGGCCTCGCCGCCGGTGCCCGCGTAGTTGACGCGCGGGTTGAGGCGGACGACGTCGCCGCCGAAGGTCACGACGACCGACTTGAAGGAGGCGTCGCGGCCGACGAGCGCGTTGTGCTGCGCCACGTGCACGGCCTTGTCGTCCCAGTCCTGCACGGAGACGACGGTCAGCTTCGCGCCGTCGCCCAGCAGGTAGTCGACGTTGGCGGCGAGCACCGCGTCACCGGTGTGGTCGATGACGACGACGGCCTCGGCGAAGGCGCCCAGCTCGATGACCTGGTGGCCGTAGGCGGTGCCGCCCTCGCCGTGCACCGCGATGCGGATCGGCTCGGTGAGGACCGTCTCCTTGGGCACGGAGACGACGGACGCCTTCTCGAACGCCGAGTACGCCTGCGCGGCGACGCGGTCGACGGGCTTGCCGGCCTTGCCGACGCGCGCGTCGTCGCGGCCGACCAGCTCGACGTTGACGCCCGCCGGGGCCTCGACGTCGACCTTCACGCCGTCACCGGTGGCGGTGGCGGTGCCGTCGTGCAGGCCGCGCAGCCGCTCCAGCGGCGTGAACCGCCACTCCTCCTCGCGGCCGTGCGGGACCGGGAAGTCCCGCACGTCGTAGGAGGGGGGCGCGCTCATGCGCGTGGCGACGGTCGACTCGGCGGCGACCGCGACGGCGCCCGCGGTCGTCGAGCCTGCCGGGATGGTGGTGGGAGCCTCAGCCATGGCTGTCGTAGTGCTCGCTTTCATTACGTAAGTGACTTGATGGCGGCGACAGTTGGCGGTTAGCCGACCGAGCCTTCCATCTGCAGCTCGATCAGCCGGTTGAGCTCGAGCGCGTACTCCATGGGCAGCTCCTTGGCGATCGGCTCGACGAAGCCGCGCACGATCATCGCCATGGCCTCGAACTCGGTCATGCCGCGGCTCATCAGGTAGAAGAGCTGGTCCTCGGAGACCTTGGAGACGGTCGCCTCGTGGCCCATGGACACGTCGTCCTCGCGGACGTCCACGTACGGGTACGTGTCGGAGCGCGAGATCTGGTCGACGAGCAGGGCGTCGCAGAGCACGTTCGACTTGGCGCCGGGGGCACCCTCGCCGATCTCGATGAGGCCGCGGTAGGAGGTGCGGCCACCGCCGCGCGCCACGGACTTCGAGACGATGTTGGACGACGTGTTCGGCGCCATGTGCACCATCTTCGCGCCGGCGTCCTGGTGCTGGCCCTCGCCCGCGAAGGCGATGGACAGCGTCTCGCCCTTGGCGTGCTCGCCCATCAGGTAGACGGCCGGGTACTTCATGGTGACCTTGGAGCCGATGTTGCCGTCGACCCACTCCATGGTCGCGCCCTCGTACGCCACGGCGCGCTTGGTGACCAGGTTGTAGACGTTGTTCGACCAGTTCTGGATGGTCGTGTAGCGGCAGCGCGCGCCCTTCTTGACGATGATCTCGACGACGGCGCTGTGCAGGGAGTCGCTCTTGTAGATGGGCGCGGTGCAGCCCTCTACGTAGTGCACGTACGCGTCCTCATCAACGATGATCAGCGTCCGCTCGAACTGGCCCATGTTCTCCGTGTTGATACGGAAGTAGGCCTGGAGCGGGATCTCGACGTGCACGCCCTTCGGCACGTAGATGAAGGAGCCACCGGACCACACGGCCGTGTTCAGCGACGCGAACTTGTTGTCGCCGACCGGGATGACGGTGCCGAAGTACTCCTTGAAGAGCTCCGGGTGCTCCTTCAGGGCCGTGTCGGTGTCCATGAAGATGACACCCTGCTCCTCCAGGTCCTCACGGATCTGGTGGTACACGACCTCGGACTCGTACTGGGCCGCGACGCCCGCGACGAGGCGCTGCTTCTCCGCCTCCGGGATGCCGAGCTTGTCGTACGTCGCCTTGATGTCCTCGGGCAGGTCCTCCCAGGACTCCGCCTGCTTCTCCGTGGAGCGCACGAAGTACTTGATGTTGTCGAAGTCGATGCCCGAGAGGTCCGAGCCCCAGTTCGGCATGGGCTTCTTGCCGAACAGCTTCAGGCCCTTGAGGCGGAGCTTGGTCATCCACTCCGGCTCGGACTTCTTGGAGGAGATGTCCTTGACAACGTCCTCGTTGATGCCGCGCTTGGCAGAGGCACCGGCCTCGTCGGAGTCCGCCCAGCCGTATTCGTACTTGCCCAGGCCCTCGAGCTCAGGGTGGGCAGTCTCCTCGATGGGGAGAGTCATGCGGGGTTCCTCCCGGCCGTGCTTGCAGATGCGTTGGTGGTCGTGTTGGGGGTGTTCTTGGGGATGAACGTCGTGCAGACCCCGTCGCCGTGGGCGATGGTGGCCAGTCGCTGTACGTGTGTGCCCAGCAGTTGCGAGAACATTTCGGTCTCGGCCTCGCACAGTTGCGGGAACTGCTCGGCTACGTGGGCGACTGGGCAGTGGTGCTGGCAGAGCTGCTCACCGACCGGTGCGCTACGCGCCGTAGCAGCGTACCCGTCCGCACTCAAGGCCCTCGCCAGGGCCTGGGCGCGCTCCTCGGGGGCTGCCGCCTCTATCGCCGCCCGGTAGGGACCGGCCTGCGCGGCGATCCGCGCGCGGGCGAAGGAGACGAGCGCCTCGTCGCCGCCGGCCTGCTCCTTGATCCAGCGGAGCGCTTCCGCGGCGAGCTTGTCGTAGGACTGGTCGAAGGCGTCCCGACCGCAGTCGGTCAGCGCGAACACCTTGGCGGGGCGGCCGCGGGTGCGGGCTCCGTAGACGCGCTGATCCCTGGGCTCCACGACATTGTCCCCGCCGAGTGCGTCGAGGTGGCGGCGGACGGCGGCCTGGGTGAGGCCGAGGCGCCCCGCCAGCTCGGCGACGGTGGACGGGCCGTGGTCCAGGATGGAGCGCGCGACCCGGTTGCGCGTTGACCGCTCCCCGGTCGTGAGCTCCTCTGGGACCTCGCCGACGTTTTTCACAACGCCATTGTTGCGTAATTCCTCAGACCCTGACAAGCGCGGCGGTGATCGCCCCACCGTGCGGTGCATCACTTAGGTAAACCTAAGTAGACACGCGGCGTGACCTGCGGAAACGATCTTTGATCGATCAGGACGCCGGTGCCGCGACCCTCGGCTCAGCGCCTCATCCCATGGCGCCCGACGCCCCTCACGAGGACACTCGCCCCCATGCCCACACCCCCTCCGACCGGCCCACTCGTCACCCGCGCGACCCTCGCGTCGGACCTTCGTCTCCTCGGCGTCCGAACGGGCGACACCCTCCTCGTGCACACCTCTCTCAGCAGCCTCGGCTGGGTGAACGGCGGCCCGGTCACGGTCGTCCGCGCCCTCCTCGACGCGCTCGGAACCGACGGCACACTCGTCGTCCCGAGCCAGTCCTCGGAGCTTTCGGACCCGGCCCAGTGGAGCGCTCCGCCCGTCCCACAGGAGTGGTGGGAGACGATCCGGGCGACCATGCCCGCGTACGACCCGGCGACCACGCCCACGCGCGGCGTCGGCGTCCTCCCGGAGACCGTGCGCAGGTGGCCGGGCGCCCTGCGCAGCGCGCACCCGCAGACGTCGTTCGCGGCGCTCGGTGCGCACGCGGCCAAGGTGACCGACGGGCACGCCGTCGACTGCCGACTCGGCGAGCACAGCCCGCTGGCCCGTCTGGAGGAACGGCACGCGCGCGTACTCCTCCTCGGCGCCGGATACGAGGCGTGCACCAGCTTCCACCTGGCCGAGTACCGGATCCCGGGGCGCGCCGAGGACGCCGGGCGGCCGGGGCCGGACGGGTGGGAGCACGTGAGCGAGGTGGCCATCGACAGCGACCGGTTCGACGAGCTGGGCGCCGCCTTCGAGCGCGACACCCCGGTCCTCCGCGGCCGCGTCGGCGCCGCCGAATCCCGCCTCTTCGGGGTCGCCGAAGCCGTGGCGTACGCGGAGAAGTGGCTCCCGGTGCACCGCCCCGCCATTGCGTGACGGTTCTGCCGCCCCGGGCGTCCGGGGCCCGCGCCGCGTCCTTAGACTTGCGCACCATGCGAAGTGAGCCAGTCGTCCACATCACCGGTCTGGTGAAGCGGTACGGAACCAAGACCGCGGTCGACGGCCTCGACCTCACGGCGGCCCCCGGCATCACGGCCGTCCTCGGCCCCAACGGCGCGGGCAAGACCACCACCATCGAGACCTGCGAGGGCTACCGCAGGCCGGACTCCGGCACCGTCCGCGTCCTCGGCCTCGATCCGGTCAAGCAGGCCTCCGCGCTGCGCCCCCGGATCGGCGTCATGCTGCAGTCCGGCGGCGTCTACTCCGGCGCCCGCGCCGACGAAATGCTCCGCCACATCGCCAAGCTGCACGCCCACCCGCTCGACGTGGACGCCCTCATCGAGCGGCTCGGCCTCGGCAGCTGCGGCCGCACCACATACCGGCGGCTCTCCGGCGGCCAGCAGCAGCGGCTGGCGCTCGCCATGGCCGTGGTCGGCCGCCCCGAACTGGTCTTCCTCGACGAGCCGACCGCGGGCCTCGACCCGCAGGCCCGGCACGCCACCTGGGACCTGGTGCGGGACCTGCGCGCCGACGGCGTCTCCGTCATCCTCACCACGCACTACATGGACGAGGCGGAGCAGCTCGCCGACGACGTGGCGATCGTCGACGCCGGCAAGGTCATCACGCAGGGCTCCCCGGAGCAGCTGTGCAAGGGCGGCGCCGAGAACACGCTCCGCTTCTCCGGGCGCCCCGGCCTCGACGTGGCCTCGCTCCTCAAGGCCCTGCCCGCCGACGCCGCGGCCGTCGAGCTCACCCCGGGCTCCTACCGCGTCAGCGGCAAGGTCGACCCCCAGCTCCTCGCGACGGTCACCTCCTGGTGCGCCCAGCACGGCGTGATGCCGGACCGGATCTCCGTGGAGCGGCACACCCTCGAAGACGTGTTCCTGGAAATGACCGGCAAGGAGCTGCGCGGATGAGCGCCACCGAAACGCACCGCGGCGCCGGTACGTACGCCCCCGCCCCGGGAGCCGCGCCGCTCCCCCGCATGATCGCGACCCAGGCCGCGCTCGAGACGAAGATGCTGCTGCGCAACGGCGAACAGCTGCTGCTCACGGTCGTCATCCCGACACTGCTGCTGGTGCTGTTCTCGGCGGTCGACATCGTCGACACAGGCTCCGGCAAGGCCGTCGACTTCCTCGCCCCCGGCATCCTCGCGCTGGCCGTGATGTCCACGGCCTTCACCGGCCAGGCCATCGCCACCGGCTTCGAGCGGCGCTACGGGGTGCTGAAGCGGCTCGGCGCCTCCCCGCTGCCGCGCTGGGCGCTGATGACGGCGAAGACGCTGTCGGTCCTGGTGACGGAGATCCTCCAGGTCGTCCTCCTCACCGTCATCGCGTTCGCGCTCGGCTGGTCCCCGCACGGGAACCCGTTCGCCGTTCTCCTCCTCCTGGTGTTCGGCACGGCGGCGTTCTCCGGTCTCGGTCTCCTCATGGCGGGCACCCTCAAGGCGGAGGCCACGCTGGCCGCGGCCAACCTCGTCTTTCTGCTCCTCCTGGTCGGCGGCGGCGTCATCGTGCCGCTCGACAAATTCCCCGACGCGGCCCAGTCGGTGCTCGGCCTGCTGCCCATCTCGGCGCTCTCCGACGGCCTGCGGGACGTGCTGCAGCACGGCGCGGCGATGCCGTGGGGCGACCTGGGGATCCTGGCGGTGTGGGCGGTCGTGGGGCTCGGCGCGGCGGGGCGCTTCTTCCGCTGGGAGTGAGTGCCCGGACACGTACGGGGGCGTAACACGCGTCACAGATGGCCCAGTTACGTCCCCCTCGTGAAGCCGTGCACAAGCGGCGGCCTACGATGGGCCCGTGCCAAAGCTGACCCCCACCGACGCCGCGCGGGCGCTGCGCAATCCGCTCGCCTTCATCGCCGAGTACTGGACTCCCACTCAGCGGACCGTCCAGCGCGCGGCCATGTCCGCCGTCGTCATGACGGTGCTCATCGTCTGCACCGGCGGCGCCGTGCGCCTGACGGGCTCGGGCCTCGGCTGCCCGACCTGGCCCAAGTGCACCGATCAGTCGCTGACCGCGACGAGCGAGATGGGCTTCCACGGAGCCATCGAGTTCGGCAACCGCATGCTCACCTACGTGCTGTGCGCCGCGGTCGGCTGGGCGATCATCGCCGCCCGCTCGCAGAAGCCGTGGCGGCGCACGGTGACCCGGCTCGGCTGGGCCCAGTTCTGGATCGTCATGGGCAACGCGGTCCTCGGCGGCATCGTCGTCCTGGTCGGCCTCAACCCGTACACGGTGGCCGCCCACTTCGTCCTGACCACCGCTCTGCTCACGGTCGCCGTCCTGATGTGGCAGCGCACCCGTGAGGGCGACGCCGAGCCGCGCCCGCTGGTCGGCAAGGCCATCAAGCAGCTGGTCTGGGCCCTGGTCGCGGCGGCGGCGCTGCTGATCCTCGTCGGCACGGTGGTGACCGGCGCGGGCCCGCACGCGGGCGACTCCAGCGACGTGCACCGGATGCCGCTCGACTGGGAGACCGTGGCGAAGGCGCACGCGGTCCTGGCCTGGATCGTGGTGACGCTGACCTTCGCACTGTGGTTCGTCCTGAAGGCGGTCGACGCCCCCAAGGGCCCGCTGCACCGCACCCGCGACCTGTTCCTGATCCTGCTCGCGCAGGGGGCGGTGGGCTACATCCAGTACTTCACGGATCTGCCGGAAATCCTGGTCGGCGTCCACATGCTGGGCTCGGCCCTGGTTTGGATCGGCGTGCTGCGCGTCCTGCTGTCGCTGCGCGAGCGCCCTGTCGCTGACTCGGCCATCCCGGCTCCTGCCGCGACCGACCGGTTCGAGGGCGCGGCCAGCCGATAAGACGTGTGCCGCAGGTCGGGGAGCAGCTGGCGCAAGGCCTCATCGGATACGTCCAGTAGGGGCCAACCCCGCAGGGCGGCACACGTCACTCGCTCCAACGAGGCCCGCGAGCTTCGGTCACCCGAGCCCGTACACCCGCCGCGCCGTCCCCGACGCGATCATCCCGGCCACCCGCTGCGCGTCGCTCAGCGACCACGCCCCGTCGGCGACCCACTCCCCGAGCACCCGCCCGAGCGCCTGCCGGAACAGCCGCGCGCCCACGACGTGCAGCTCGGGCAGCCCCTGCGCGCCCGTCGAGAACAGCAGCTTCCCGAACGGCGCCAGCTCCAGGAATTCCGCGAGCAGCCCCGCCGCCCGCGCCCCCGTCCGGGCGAGCGCGGGCCCCAGGTCCGCGTAGACGTGCGAGAAGACGCCCGCCAGATGCGCCGCGTGCCGGTGGTACGGGTAGCCGTGCAGCAGCACCACGTCCGTGCCGAGCCCCGCCGTGGCGCGGGCGAACTCCACGAGCACCGCCGGGTCGGTGTGGTCGAGGTGCCCCCAGCGCAGTTGCAGCGGACGGCCCGAGGCGACCGCGATCCACAGCAGGTGGCGAAGGAGCACCGGGTCCGTCAGCGCGCCGCCGACCTGTCGCCCCGCCAGCCACCGCCCCGCCGCGCCCCGCACCTCGCCGGGCCCCGGCGGCCGCGGGTCGAGCGCGAGCCCGTGGCGTACGCCGGCGACCGAGGTGAAGGCGACCGCGCCGGAGGCCGCGGCGTGCACCGATTCGGCGAGGTTGGCGAGGAGGGAGTCGACGGTCCCCGAGGTGTCCGCGACCTGCTCCGCGAGGAGTTCGAGGCGGACGATCTCGTGGGCCTCGCCCTGGGCCGCTGAGGCCAGCTCGGCGGGCCCGGTCAGATCGTCGGCGAGCCCCGTGTCCACGAGATACGTGGTGATGCCGCTGCCGCGCAGCAGTCTGCGCCCGGCCTCGACGACGCCCAGCTCGCGGCGCCTGGCCAGATAGCGGGCGGGCGGACAGTGGGGTTCCAGACCGAGCAGCGGCGGGCACCAGCGGCGCACCGCGAACCCGGTCTGGGTGTCGAAGAACGTGGTGCCGGGAGCGGGCGGCCCCTCGCCCCGGCCGAGGTGGGCCTCGAACGTGCCGAGGCCCAGCTCCGTACGCAGCACCCCATGGCAGTACTGATCCACGAGGGACGGCGTTTCGATCATCCGGGCTCCCCGTATGTGGACCGTGCTTCTACAGTCCTAACGGGTGAACGGGCACCTGGTGTTGCTCGACATCGGCCCCGCACAAACGCCCGATTCAGCCGCCGAGCTGGATGCCCGCCATCCGCTTCCATTCGTACGGGCCCGTCTCGACCTTGGCCGCGAAGTCGCCGTCGAAGTCCTCGTGGACGGTGATGCCCGCCTTCTCGACGGCCTTCTGCGCGACCTCGTACGTCGACGCCACCAGGTCTCCCCAGCCTCCGTCCTCGCCGACGAGCACGATGCGCGTGCCGTGCTCCCCGATGTACGCGAGCTGTCCCTCGACGCCGCCGTGCGCCTTGGCGAACGCGCCGATCTCCTTGGCCAGCTTGGCCGCGCGACGCTCGTCCTTGGCCGCCCTGCGGGGCGCCTCAACCGTTTGAGTCTCTGCCATGGACAGGATGCTACCGACGAGTAGTCAAACAAGCGATAAGTGGGGTGGGGGGGGGGGGGCCCCCCCCCCCCCGCCCCCCGGCATGGTTATGATTTTAAGCCCCGGAAGGCTCCCCCCCCCAACCCACCCACCCCCCCCAAACCAAATAAATTGTAGCAATGGAAAAC
>NZ_JBIWLG010000006.1:153293-408288 GCF_044766085.1 Streptomyces sp. NPDC102360
CCCGGGCCCGCCCGGCGGGGGCCGCCGGGGGGGGCCCCCAAACCTGTTTTTTGGTGGCATAGTCCCTGCTCCAGCCCCCTACTAAAAAAACCCCCCGGGGGGGGGGGGGGGGGCCCGCCCCCCCCCACCCCACTTATCGAGGACTTCTTATGAAGTTCAGCGCAGGAACGGATCCACCGCGATCGCCACGAACACCAGCGACACATAGGTGATGGACCAGTGGAACAGCCGCATCTCCTTGAGCTTCGCGCCCTGGACCTCGGCCTTCGCGCGGTTCTGCAGCCCGTGCGCCTCCCACAGCCAGAACCCGCCGGCGAGCAGCGCGACCGCCGTGTAGAACCAGCCCGTGTAACCGAGCGGCTGGAGCAGCAGCGACACCGCCACCATCACCCAGCTGTAGGCGACGATCTGCTTGGCCACGACCTTGTTGGAGGCGAGGACCGGAAGCATCGGAACGCCCGCGCGCGCGTAGTCGTCCTTCACCTTCATGGAGAGCGGCCAGTAGTGCGGCGGCGTCCAGAAGAACATGACCCCGAAGAGGATGACCGGCGCCCACGACATGGAGTTCGTGACCGACGACCAGCCGATGAGGACGGGCAGGCAGCCCGCGATGCCGCCCCACACGATGTTCTGCGCCGTACGACGCTTCAGGATCATCGTGTAGACGACTACGTAGAAGAGCAGTGCGCCCAGGGACAGCCAGGCGGACAACCAGTTCACCGCGAAGCCGAACAGCAGCGTCGAGATCACCGCGAGGGCGATGCCGAAGGCCAGGCACTCGTTGGGACTGACCATGCCGGTGACCAGCGGACGCTGCGACGTGCGCTCCATGAGCGCGTCGATGTCGCGGTCGTACCACATGTTCAGGGCATTGGCGCCGCCCGCGGACAGATAACCGCCGAGGCAGGTGATCAGCACGAGCCAGAGGTCGGGCACACCCTGTTCGGCAAGGAACATCACCGGAACGGTGGTGATGAGGAGCAGTTCGATGATCCGTGGCTTGGTCAGCGCCACGAACGCCTTGATGCGGGCCCCGAACGGCCGCTGGCCCCGACTGCTGCTCGTCAGCGCTCCCGCTGGACGGGATTCGACGGCCGTCACGCACACCCCTGACAGAGACTCCAGCGAGCCCCCGGTGCGGACCACTTGATGTGAAGTCCCGGTAACGGCTCGCGCTTACCACGCCACTTTAGACGTTGCCCACACTCAGCCCTTCGCGGGGGTGGGCCGTGTCGGCCCGCATGCCGTAACGCCCTCTCGCGCCCCTCGTCGGCGCCCGTCCGGATGAGCATTTCGGGTCACGGATGAGCCCCCATCTGAGCGGCCGCGTATTCACGTGTCGAAAGCACGCCGATCCCCGTCAGGAGGCGGATCCGACAGACTCCCGGCAGTCTGGAATGACTCGAAAAAAAGCACGTTCCAGCGAAGGTAGGCTCGACACCGGCTGGTGACAGACGTCACCGGCATGAGACATGTGGAGAGGAGCCCTGACCCAGGGTGAGCACCAAGCCGACCACCACAGACTTCGAGTGGACCGATGTGGACCAGCGGGCCGTTGACACCGCTCGCGTCCTGGCCGCCGACGCCGTACAGAAGGTCGGCAACGGCCATCCCGGTACGGCGATGAGCCTGGCCCCGGCCGCGTACACCCTCTTCCAGAAGGTGATGCGACACGACCCGGCGGACGCCGACTGGCCCGGCCGGGACCGTTTCGTCCTGTCCGCGGGCCACTCCTCACTGACCCTCTACATCCAGCTCTACCTGGCCGGCTTCGGCCTGGAGCTGGACGACCTGAAGGCGTTCCGCACCTGGGGCTCCCAGACGCCGGGCCACCCGGAGTACGGGCACACCACCGGTGTGGAGACCACCACGGGCCCGCTCGGCCAGGGTGTCGCCAACGCGGTGGGCATGGCCATGGCCGCCCGCTACGAGCGCGGCCTGTTCGACCCCGAGGCCGCCGCGGGCGAGAGCCCCTTCGACCACTACATCTTCGCGATCGCCGGTGACGGCTGCCTCCAGGAGGGCATCTCCTCCGAGGCCTCGTCCATGGCCGGGCACCAGCAGCTCGGCAACCTGATCCTGCTGTGGGACGACAACCACATCTCGATCGAGGGCGACACCGAGACCGCGGTCTCCGAGGACACCTGCAAGCGCTACGAGGCGTACGGCTGGCACGTCCAGCGCGTCGAGCCGAAGGCGGACGGCGACCTGGACCCCGAGGCGGTCCACAACGCCATCGAGGCCGCCAAGGCCGTGACGGACAAGCCGTCCTTCATCGCCCTGCGCTCGATCATCGCCTGGCCCGCCCCGAACGCGCAGAACACCGAGGCCGCGCACGGCTCGGCGCTCGGCGACGACGAGGTGGCCGCCACCAAGCGCGTCCTCGGCTTCGACCCGGAGAAGTCCTTCGAGGTCTCCGACGAGGTCATCAACCACACGCGCGGCGCCCTGGAGCGCGGCGCGCAGGCCAAGGCCGAGTGGGAGAAGCAGCTCGCCGAGTGGCGCTCCGCCAACCCGGAGCGCGCCGCCGAGTTCGACCGCATCAACGCGGGCGAGCTGCCGGCCGGCTGGGAGGAGAAGCTCCCCGTCTTCGAGACCGGCAAGGGCGTCGCCACCCGCGCCGCCTCCGGCAAGGTGCTCCAGGCGCTCGGCGGTGTGATCCCCGAGCTGTGGGGCGGCTCCGCCGACCTCGCCGGCTCGAACAACACGACGATCGACAAGACGTCGTCGTTCCTGCCGAAGGGCAACCCGCTGCCGGAGGCCGACCCGTACGGCCGCACGATCCACTTCGGTATCCGCGAGCACTCCATGGCCGCGGAGATGAACGGCATCGCGCTGCACGGCCACACGCGCATCTACGGCGGCACCTTCCTGGTGTTCTCCGACTACATGCGCAACGCCGTGCGTCTGTCCGCACTCATGTCGCTGCCCGTCACCTACGTGTGGACGCACGACTCCATCGGCCTCGGCGAGGACGGCCCGACGCACCAGCCGGTCGAGCACCTCGCGTCGCTGCGCGCCATCCCCGGCCTCAACGTCGTCCGCCCCGCGGACGCCAACGAGACGGCGATCGCCTGGCGCGAGATCCTGCGCCGCGGCAAGAAGGAGTACGGCGTCTCGCACCCGCACGGCCTGTCGCTGACCCGCCAGGGCGTGCCGACGTACGAGGCGAACGAGGACACCGCCAAGGGCGGCTACGTCCTCGTCGAGGCCTCCAAGGCGACGCCGGACCTGATCCTGATCGCCACCGGCTCCGAGGTGCACCTGGCCGTCGAGGCCCGCGAGCAGCTGGAGTCCGAGGGCATCGCCACCCGCGTCGTCTCGATGCCGTGCGTCGAGTGGTTCGAGGGCCAGGACCAGGGGTACCGGGACAGCGTCCTGCCGCCGGCCGTGAAGGCGCGCGTCGCCGTCGAGGCCGGGATCGGTCTGACCTGGCACCGCTTCGTCGGGGACGCCGGCCGCATCGTTTCGCTGGAGCACTTCGGTGCGTCCGCGGACGGCAAGGTCCTCTTCAAGGAGTTCGGCTTCACTGCCGAGAACGTCGCCGCCAAGGCGAAGGAATCTCTCGCCGCGGCCAAGCGCTGACGCCTTCGTACACGACATAGGAGATGCAATTTCCATGACAGACGCACTGAAGCGCCTCTCCGAGGAAGGCGTCGCGATCTGGCTGGACGACCTGTCGCGCAAGCGGATCACGTCCGGCAACCTCGCCGAACTGATCGACGAGCAGCACGTCGTGGGCGTCACCACCAACCCGTCGATCTTCCAGAAGGCGATCTCCAGCGGTGACGGTTACGAGCAGCAGCTCGCCGACCTCGCCGCCCGCAAGGTCACCGTGGAAGAAGCCATCCGCATGATCACGACGGCGGACGTCCGCGACGCCGCCGACATCCTGCGCCCGGTCTTCGACGCGACGGGCGGCCAGGACGGCCGCGTGTCGATCGAGGTCGACCCGCGCCTGGCGCACAACACCAGGGCGACGGTCGCCGAGGCCCGCCAGCTCGCGTGGCTGGTGGACCGGCCGAACACGCTGATCAAGATCCCGGCGACCAAGGGCGGTCTGCCCGCGATCACCGAGACGATCGGCAACGGCATCAGCGTCAACGTCACGCTGATCTTCTCCCTCGAGCGCTACCGCGAGGTCATGGACGCCTACCTCGCCGGCCTGGAGAAGGCCAAGGCCAAGGGCCTCGACCTGTCGACGATCCACTCGGTCGCCTCGTTCTTCGTGTCCCGCGTGGACGCCGAGATCGACAAGCGGATCGACGCCCTCGGGACGGACGACGCGAAGGCGGCGCGCGGCAAGGCCGCCCTCGCCAACGCCCGGCTCGCCTACGAGGCGTACGAAGAGGTGTTCGGCAGCGACCGCTGGGCCGCGCTCGACAAGGCGCAGGCCAACAAGCAGCGCCCGCTGTGGGCCTCGACGGGCGTCAAGGACAAGGCGTACAAGGACACCCTGTACGTCGACGACCTGGTCGCTCCCGGCACGGTGAACACCATGCCGGAGGCCACCCTGGAGGCGACGGCCGACCACGGCCAGATCTCCGGGAACACGATCGCGGGCACGTACGACCAGTCCCGCAAGGAGATCGAGGCCGTCGAGAAGCTGGGGATCTCGTACGACGAGGTCGTGCAGCTCCTGGAGGACGAGGGCGTCGAGAAGTTCGAGGCGTCCTGGAACGACCTGCTGAAGTCGACCGAGGCGGAGCTCAAGCGCCTCGCCCCCTCGGAGGGCTGATCCCTTGACCGCACACGGAGCGAACAGCAATCCGCTCCGTGACGCCGCCGACCGACGGCTCCCGCGTATCGCGGGGCCGTCGGGCCTGGTGATTTTCGGCGTTACGGGCGATTTGTCACGTAAGAAGCTGATGCCCGCGGTTTACGACCTCGCGAACCGGGGTCTGCTCCCGCCCGGCTTCTCGCTGATCGGGTTCGCCCGCCGCGAGTGGCAGGACGAGGACTTCGCGCAGGAAGTGCACGACGCGGTCAAGCAGCACGCGCGCACGCCGTTCCGCGAGGAGGTCTGGCAGCAGCTCATCCAGGGGATGCGCTTCGTCCAGGGCAACTTCGACGACGACGACGCGTTCGAGCAGCTCAAGGCGACCATCAACGACCTGGACAAGTCGCAGGGCACGGGCGGCAACTTCGCGTTCTACCTGTCCGTACCGCCGAAGTTCTTCCCGAACGTGGTCCAGCAGCTCAAGAAGCACGGCCTCGCGGACGCCCCCGAAGGATCCTGGCGGCGCGCCGTCATCGAGAAGCCCTTCGGCCACGACCTCGCCTCCGCCAAGGACCTCAACGCGATCGTGCACGAGGTGTTCGACCCGGACCAGGTGTTCCGGATCGACCACTACCTCGGCAAGGAGACCGTCCAGAACATCCTGGCGCTGCGCTTCGCCAACCAGATGTTCGAGCCGATCTGGAACCGGTCGTACGTCGACCACATCCAGATCACGATGGCCGAGGACATCGGCATCGGCGGCCGCGCCGGCTACTACGACGGCATCGGCGCCGCCCGTGACGTCATCCAGAACCACCTCCTCCAGTTGATGGCGCTGACCGCGATGGAGGAGCCCGCCTCCTTCGACGCGGACGCGCTCGTCGCCGAGAAGGCCAAGGTGCTCGGCGCCGTGAAGCTGCCGAAGGACATCGGCAAGGACACGGTGTTCGCGCAGTACGCGGCCGGGTGGCAGGGCGGCGAGAAGGCCGTCGGCTACCTCCAGGAAGACGGCATCGACCCGAAGTCGAAGACCGACACGTACGCGGCCGTCAAGCTGGAGGTGGACAACCGCCGCTGGGCGGGCGTGCCCTTCTACCTGCGTACGGGCAAGCGTCTCGGCCGCAGGGTCACCGAGATCGCCGTCGTCTTCCAGCGGGCGCCGCACTCCCCCTTCGACCACACGGCGACGGAGGAGCTGGGGCAGAACGCGATCGTGATCCGCGTCCAGCCGGACGAGGGCATCACGGTCCGCTTCGGCTCGAAGGTGCCGGGCACGTCGATGGAGATCCGGGACGTGTCGATGGACTTCGCGTACGGCGAGTCCTTCACGGAGTCGAGCCCCGAGGCGTACGAACGGCTCATCCTGGACGTCCTGTTGGGCGACGCCAACCTCTTCCCGCGCACGGAGGAGGTCGAGCTGTCCTGGAACATCCTCGACCCGATCGAGGGCTACTGGGACAAGCACGGCAAGCCCGCGCAGTACCCGTCAGGCACGTGGGGGCCCGCCGAGGCGGACGAAATGCTCGCACGAGACGGACGGAGCTGGCGCCGGCCATGAAGATCGACCTGACGGACACCACGTCCAGCAAGATCAACAAAGCGCTCGTCAAGGGCCGCCGCGCCATCGGCACACCCGCCGTCGGCATGGTGCTGACCCTCGTCATCGTCACCGACGAGGAGAACGCCTACGACGCCCTGAAGGCCGCCAACGAGGCCTCGCGCGAGCACCCCTCGCGCACCCTCGTGGTCATCAAGCGCGTCTCGCGCTCTCCTCGCGACCGCACGAAGTCCCGGCTCGACGCCGAGGTACGGGTCGGCGCCGAGGCGGGCACCGGCGAGACCGTCGTGCTGCGCCTGTACGGCGAGGTGATCAACCACGCCCAGTCGGTCGTGCTCCCGCTGCTGCTGCCCGACGCCCCGACGGTCGTCTGGTGGCCCGTGGACGCGCCTCTGGACCCCGCGAACGACCCGCTCGGCGCACTGGCCCAGCGCCGCGTCACGGACACGTACGCGGCCGAGCAGCCGGTCCACGAGCTGGAGGCGAGGGCCGAGTCCTACGCCCCCGGCGACACCGATCTGTCGTGGACCCGGATCACGCCGTGGCGCTCGATGCTGGCCGCCGCGCTCGACCAGGTGACCTGCGACGTCACCTCGGTCGAGGTCGAGGGCGAGGAGTTCAACCCGAGCTGCGAGCTGCTCGCGATGTGGCTCGCGGACCGGCTCGACGTCCCGGTGCGGCGCAGTCTGTCGGCTGGCCCCGGCCTGACCGGCGTACGCCTGGAGTCCACCTGCGGCCCGATCGTCCTCGACCGGGCCGACGGCACCCTCGCCACGCTCTCCATCCAGGGCCAGCCGGACCGCGCGGTCGCGCTCAAGCGCCGCGAGACGTCCGAGCTGATCGCGGAGGAGCTGCGCCGGCTCGACCCGGACGACACGTACGCGGCCGCGCTGCGGTTCGGCGTGGACCGGCTTGGCGAGCCCGAGGACCAGAAGACGGTGCCGGAGTCGGTGTCGTCGGCAGCCTCGGCCGCTCCCGCGGCGGCGCCCGCCCAGAAGGCGGCCGCGAAGAAGGCGCCGGCCAAGAAGGCCTCCGCCAAGAAGGCCCCGGCCAGGAAGACAACGACGAAGTGAGCGCAGACAAGTGAGTGCAGCACCCCAACTCGTCGTCCACCGCGACAAGGAGCTGATGGCGCAGGCGGCCGCGGCCCGGCTGATCACCAAGATCGTCGACGCCCAGTCCGCCCGCGGCTCCGCCTCCGTCGTCCTGACGGGCGGCCGCAACGGCAACGGTCTGCTGGCCGCGCTGCACGCGGCCCCCGCCAGGGACGCGGTCGACTGGGGGCGCCTCGACCTGTGGTGGGGCGACGAGCGCTTCCTGCCGGACGGCGACCCCGAGCGCAACTACACACAGGCGAAGGAGGCCCTGCTCGACGCGGTGCCACTCGACCCCACGCGCGTGCACCCCATGCCCGCGTCGGACGGTCCCTTCGAGGCGGACGCCGCGGCCGAGGCGTACGCGGCCGAGCTCGCGAACGCCGCGGGGCCCGAGGACCACGGCCCCGTGCCGACCTTCGACGTCCTGATGCTCGGCGTCGGCCCCGACACGCACGTCGCGTCGCTCTTCCCTGAGCTCCCGGCGGTCCGCGAGACGGAGCGCACGGTCGTCGGCGTGCACGGCGCACCCAAGCCCCCGCCCACCCGCACCACGCTCACGCTTCCGGCGATCCGGGCCGCGCGCGAGGTGTGGCTGCTGGCCGCGGGCGAGGACAAGGCGAGGGCCGCCGCGATCGCACTGTCCGGCGCGGGCGAGATCCAGGCCCCCGCCGCGGGCGCGTACGGCCGCTCGCGCACGCTGTGGCTGCTGGACGCGGCCGCGGCGTCGCAGCTGCCGCCGGAGTTGTATCCGCCGGCGATCGCGTAACGACGCCCTACGTAGGCACGTGGGCCCCGCTTCTTAAAGAAGTGGGGCCCTACGCGTGCTGCGGCACCCGGTAGTCCGACCCGTCCTTCTCGCGTACGAGGAGGCCGTCGATGACGCAGTAGCGGCGCAGCGCGGCCGTGTCGTCGTGGACGGTGCGCAGCGCCGCGTTGACCTCGCGCTCGCTGTACGAGCGCTCGGTGTCGAAGAGGGTGCCCGTGAGGTGCACGAGAAGCTCGTGGCGGACGGTGGGTCGCACCGGTATGGCCGTCAGGCGGCCCCGCGAGAAGAACCCCGTGAGGTGACGCGGGACGCCCGTGGTGGGCTCGGGGGTCCGGTGGCGACGGAAGACCTCGGGTCCCGCCCGCAACGAGCCGTCGTCGAGGCGCTCGACGAGGCCGGCGCCGATCAGCTTGCCCAGGTGCTTGCGGGCCACCGGGGAGTCGGCCTCGCGCGGCGGCAGGTCGTCGAGGACGATACGCGCGTAAAGCCTGAGTCGTTCGGGGTCGGCGAGCGCCGACATGAGCTGATCCACAGGGTGCCTCCCGGCAGGGTCACGGACGGGCAGTCTCACCCGCCGGAAGGTCTTTGCGCACCCCAATAATGATTAACGTCCCCGCAGCTCGCGGTACTTCGCGACCAGCGCCTGCGTCGACGTGTCGAGCCCCGGCACCTGCGCCCCCTCGGTGAGCGCCGGCTCCACGCGCTTGGCGAGCACCTTGCCGAGCTCGACGCCCCACTGGTCGAAGGAGTCGATGTTCCAGACGGCACCCTGCACGAACACCTTGTGCTCGTAGAGGGCGACCAACTGCCCGAGCACGGACGGCGTGAGGTCCTTCGCGAGGATCGTGGTCGTCGGGTGGTTGCCCTTGAACGTCTTGTGCGGCACCAGCTCCTCGGGCACCCCCTCGGCACGCACCTCGTCGGGCGTCTTGCCGAACGCCAGCGCCTGGGTCTGCGCGAAGAAGTTGGCCATGAGGAGGTCGTGCTGGGCGACGAGCCCCGGCAGCAGATCGGCGACGGGTTCGGCGAAACCGATGAAGTCCGCCGGAATCAACTTCGTTCCCTGGTGGATGAGTTGGTAGTAGGCGTGCTGCCCGTTCGTGCCGGGCGTGCCCCACACCACGGGGCCGGTCTGCCAGCCGACCTCCTCGCCGTTGCGCTGCACGTACTTGCCGTTCGACTCCATGTCGAGCTGCTGGAGGTACGCCGTGAACTTGGAGAGGTAGTGCGAGTACGGCAGCACGGCGTGCGACTGCGCGTCGTGGAAGTTGCCGTACCAGATGCCCAACAGCCCCATCAGCAATGGGACGTTGGACTCGGCGGGTGCGGTGCGGAAGTGCTCGTCGACGAGGTGGAACCCGTCGAGCATCTCGCGGAACGCGGCCGGGCCGATGGCGATCATCAGCGACAACCCGATCGCCGAGTCATACGAATAACGTCCGCCGACCCAGTCCCAGAACTCGAACATGTTGGCCGTGTCGATGCCGAACTCCGACACCTTCTCGGCGTTCGTCGAAAGCGCCACGAAGTGCTTGGCGACGGCTTCCTGAGGGGCCTTCAGCTCGGTGAGCAGCCAGTTGCGCGCGGACGTCGCGTTGGTGATCGTCTCGATGGTGGTGAAGGTCTTCGAGGCGATGACGAACAGCGTCTCGGCCGGGTCGAGGTCGCGGACGGCCTCGTGCAGGTCCGCCCCGTCGACGTTCGACACGAAGCGGACGGTCAGCTCGCGGTCGGCGAAGGAGCGCAGCACCTCGTACGCCATCGCGGGGCCGAGGTCGGAGCCGCCGATGCCGATGTTCACGACGTTGCGGATCCGCTTGCCGGTGTGCCCGGTCCACTCCCCCGACCTGACCCGGTCGGCGAAGGCGGCCATCTTGTCGAGCACGGCGTGCACGCCCGGCACCACGTTCTCACCGTCGACCTCGATCACGGCGTCACGCGGAGCACGCAGCGCGGTGTGCAGGACCGCCCGGTCCTCGGTCGTGTTGATCTTGTCGCCGCGGAACATGGCGTCGCGCAGGCCGAACACGTCGGTCGCGGCGGCCAGCTCGCGCAGCAGCCGCAGCGTCTCCTCGGTGACCAGGTGCTTGGAGTAATCGACGTGCAGGTCACCGACCCGCAGCGCCCAACCGGACCCGCGCGCGGGATCGGCCTCGAACAAATCCCGCAGCTGTACGTCGCCCAGCTGCTCGCGGTGCTTGACGAGCGCCTGCCATTCGGGCGTCTGCGTGAGTGCTGTCTGCTTGTCGGACGCGTTCATCTCGAACTTCAGCCTTCTCTCGTACCTGCGTACGTACGGTGCCCCGCTGCTGCCGTCCAACCTAATTGATCAGGGTGAATCGGGCCTTTCCGCGGCCACACGAAAGAGGGACGAGAAAGGGCCGGGCACCTTCTCAGGTGCCCGGCCCTTTCATGGGTCAGATCTCGCCCCGCAGTTTCGCGAGCGCCTCGGCGAGGATCGCCTCGCCGTCCGCATCGCTGCGCCGCTCCCGCACGTAGGCCAGATGCGTCTTGTACGGCTCCGTACGCGGCGGGGCCGGCGGGCTGTCCCGGTCCTGCCCGGCCGGGAAGCCGCAGCGCGGACAGTCCCAGGTCTCCGGCACCTGCGCGTCGGAGGCGAAGCTCGGCTGCGTCTCGTGCCCGTTCGAGCACCAGAAGGAGATGCGCAGGCGCGGCGCGGACTCGCCGCGCTCGGCCTCGCCCATCGGCCCCGCCCCGACCCGACTTCCTCGGATCGCGTTGCCACTTGCCACGGTCGTAACTCCCTGCGTGATGGTGCCGCGAAGCGTGTCGGCGTTCGCGCTTCGCCGCGGAGCGCCTCAGTCTACGTAAGGCCCAACGCGCGTCCAGTGCTTGGAGTTACATCGCTCCCCAGACGCAAGCCCCATGATAGGCCGCGTTGTTGAGCGCGTACCGAACATGGGGCTTTACGTAAGAGATATGCGGTTGTGGCGGGCCGGTCCCAGGGACCGGAGCCCGAAAGTCAGTTGTTGATCTTCATCAGAATGCCGAGCACCACGATGCACGCGAACCACAGGAGACCGGTCACGATCGTGATCCGGTCGAGGTTGCGCTCGGCGACCGAGGAGCCGCCGACGGAGGACTGCATGCCGCCACCGAACATGTCGGAGAGGCCGCCGCCCTTTCCCTTGTGCATCAGCACCAGGAGCATCAGCAGCAGGCTGAAGACGATCAGGGCGATCGAGAACCCCATAACCACGGCTGGACCAACTTCCTCGGAACTTTTCGGACGACGGGGCCGAAGCTCGGTAAGAGCATCGGCCCCGCAAGGGTACGACGTATGGCGGCTAGCGCCTACTCGCTGCTCGTGTCACTGCTCGTGGAAGCGAACGATCTTCACGAACTCGTCGGCGTCCAGCGAGGCGCCACCGATCAGCGCGCCGTCGATGTCGGGCTTGGACATGATCTCCGCGACGTTGCCGGACTTCACCGAGCCGCCGTACTGGATGCGGATCTTGTCGGCGACGTCCTGCGAGTACAGATCGGCGAGCTTGCCGCGGATGGCCGCGCAGACCTCCTGCGCGTCGTCGGCGCCGCACACCTTGCCGGTGCCGATGGCCCACACGGGCTCGTAGGCGATGACGATCGTCTCGGCCTGCTCGGCGGGCAGATCCTTGAGGCCGCCCTCGACCTGGCCGAGCGTGTGGGAGACGTGGTCGCCCGCCTCGCGGACGTCCAGCTCCTCACCGACACACAGGATCGGCGTCAGGCCGTGCTTGTACGCGGCCTTCACCTTGCCGTTGACGACCTCGTCGGTCTCGTCGTGGTACTGCCGGCGCTCCGAGTGGCCGATCGCCACGAAGGTGCACTTGAGCTTGGCGAGCATCGGGCCGGAGATCTCGCCGGTGTACGCGCCGGAGTCGTGCGCCGAGAGGTCCTGGGCGCCGTACTTGATCTTGAGCTTGTCGCCGTCGACCAGCGTCTGCACGGAGCGCAGGTCGGTGAACGGCGGCAGAACGGCGACCTCGACGGCGTCGTAGTCCTTGTCCGCGAGAGCGAAAGCGAGCTTCTGGACGTGCGCGATGGCCTCGAGGTGGTTGAGGTTCATCTTCCAGTTGCCCGCCATCAGCGGCGTGCGGCCCTGTACGGGAGCAGTCATGCGGGGTCAGTCCTCCAGTGCGGCGAGACCGGGCAGCGTCTTGCCCTCGAGGTACTCGAGGGAGGCGCCACCGCCGGTCGAGATGTGGCCGAATGCCTTCTCGTCGAAGCCCAGCGTACGGACCGCCGCGGCGGAGTCTCCGCCACCCACCACGGTGAAGCCGGGAGCGTCGATGAGGGCCTGGGCTACCGCCTTGGTGCCCTCGGCGTAGTCGGGGTGCTCGAAGACGCCCATCGGGCCGTTCCAGAACACGGTCTCCGCGTCGGCGAGCTTCGAGGCGTACAGCTTGCGGGTCTCCGGACCGATGTCCAGGCCCTCCTGGTCGGCCGGGATGGCGTCCGCGGCGACGGTGGTGGGGTTGGCCGGGGTCTTGCCCTTGAGGTCGGGGAACTCCGGCGAGACCAGGACATCGACCGGGAGCACGAGCTCCACGCCGTTCTTCTCGGCGCGCTCCATGTACTCCGTGACGGTCGCCAGCTGGTCCTCCTGGAGCAGCGAGATGCCGACCTCGTAGCCCTTGGCCTTGAGGAACGTGTACGCCATGCCGCCGCCGATGAGGAGGCGGTCGGCCTTGCCGAGCAGCTGGTCGATGACGGCCAGCTTGTCGGAGACCTTTGCGCCGCCGAGCGCGACCACGTAGGGGCGCTTGACGTCGTCGGTGAGCTTCTTCAGGACGCCGACCTCGGTGGCGATGAGGTAGCCCGCGTAGTGCGGCAGCCGCTTCGGCAGGTCGTACACGGAGGCGTGCTTGCGGTGCACCGCGCCGAAACCGTCGCCTACGTAGATGTCCGCGAGGTTGGCGAGCTGTTCGGCGAAGTCGCCGCGCTCGGCGTCGTCCTTGCTCGTCTCGCCGGCGTTGAAGCGCAGGTTCTCGATGACGGCGACCTGGCCGGGCTCAAGGCCGTCCACGGCCTCGTTGGCCGCGGGGCCGACCGTGTCCTGGGCGAACGCGACCGGCTTGCCCAGCAGCTCGGCGAGGCGCTCGGCGGCGGGCAGCAGCGAGAACTGCGGGTCCGGGGCGCCCTTGGGCCGGCCCAGGTGGGAGGCGACGATCACCTTGGCGCCCGCGCCGGCCAGGGCCTGCACGGTGGGCAGGACGGCACGGATGCGGCCGTCGTCGGTGATGAGGCCGTCGGCCAGCGGCACGTTGAGGTCGGCGCGGACGAACACCCGCTTCCCGTCGACCCCTTCGGCGAGAAGTTCCTCAATCGTCTTCATGGATGGGCTCCTTGAGAGGGCTGGTCGTGCACGTTCTTGAGAAGGGCGGGCCTCGAAGGCCGAGCCGGGGAGGCTGAGCCATGGAGGCCGACGCGCGAAGGGTCCGGACTGTCGCGCGGCATCGCGCGGGTCCGGACCCTTCGCTCACATCTGAGTGCCTTGCTGCTCCAGAACCTTAGAGGTTCAGAGCTGACCGCCGACGAAGACCGTGAGGTCGACGAGACGGTTGGAGTAGCCCCACTCGTTGTCGTACCAGCCGAGGATCTTCACCGAGTTGCCCTCCTGGACCATGGTCAGGGAGGAGTCGAAGGTGCAGGAGGCCGGCTCGCCGACGATGTCCGAGGACACGATCGGGTCCTCGGTGTAGTACACGATGCCCTTGAGCTCGCCGTCCGCGGCCTTCTTGAACGCGGCGTTGACCTCGTCCTTGGTGGTCTCGCGCTGCAGCTCCACGACCAGGTCGGTGGCCGAGCCGGTCGGGACCGGGACGCGCATCGCGATGCCGTCGAGCTTGCCCTTGAGCTGCGGGAGGACCAGGGCGGTGGCCTTGGCGGCGCCCGTCGTGGTCGGAATGATGTTCTCCGCGGCGGCACGCGCGCGGCGCAGGTCGCTGTGCGGGAAGTCCAGGATGCGCTGGTCGTTCGTGTACGCGTGAACCGTCGTCATCAGGCCACGGACGATGCCGAAGTTCTCGTCGAGCACCTTCGCCATCGGCGCCACACAGTTGGTGGTGCACGACGCGTTCGAGATGACGTGGTGGTTCGCCGGGTCGTACTGGTCCTGGTTGACGCCCATCACGATGGTGATGTCCTCGTCCTTGGCCGGAGCCGAGATGAGGACCTTCTTGGCGCCGCCGGCGATGTGCTTCTCGGCGTCCGCCTTCTTCGTGAAGATGCCCGTGGACTCGATCACCACGTCGACACCCAGCTGGCCCCACGGAATGTCGGCGGGGTTGCGCTCGGACAGCACCTTGATGGTGTGGCCGTCGACCGTGATGGTGTCCTCGGTGTGCGACACCTCGGCCTTGAGTCGGCCCAGGATGGTGTCGTACTTAAGAAGGTGTGCGGTGGTCGCGGTGTCACCCAGGTCGTTGACAGCAACGATCTCGATGTCTGCACCCTGGTCAAGAAGGGCGCGGAAATAATTGCGACCGATGCGGCCAAAGCCGTTGATGCCTACGCGGATCGTCACGAACCGATCTCCTCGTTGGTACGCCGGAGTATCGACGCCGGCGAGATTTATTTGGGATGTCCCCGACCGCCTCCGACCCTACCTCCCATAAAGGCTTGGGGTGACATCGAACGACTCCGTGCAGGACACAGCGGCCCGTACTCATGAGTAACGTACGGGCCGCCGTGTATTTCGCGGGTAATTCAGGCCCCGATCAGTCGCTAATTGAGCGCAGGGCCTTTCGGATGAGCGCATTTCTGTCGGCGGCCATGGTCACGTGTTCCAGGCCGAATCCGAGCAGCACCGTGTCCGGCGTGCTGATCGCGCCGTACGTCGTGAACAGGTCCTTGGCGAGCGCCCAGTCCTTCACGGCGGGCGGGCTGCCCGCGGGCGGCCCGGGGACGCTCCAGACGCCCAGGGACGTCTCGAAGTCCTCGGTCTCGGTGGCCTGTCCCTGGATGACGACGGAGGCGTTGTCGGCGCGCACGCCCTCGCCGCCGGTGCCGGGGTCGCTCACGTAACTCAGGGACACCTCGACGGACTTCCCGGCGTAGGCGCTCAGGTCGTACGTGACCGTCTTCCAGTCGTCCGAGGAGCCGGTGAGGCTGTTCCACTGGCCGGAGGTGCCGGTGTTGCCGCAGGCGGCGCCGTCCGGCGTCAGGTAGCGGGTGAGCGCCGGGTGGTCCTGGATGAAGAACCCTGCCTCGCACTCCGTGGGCACCTTGTTCGAGGTGTAGCCGTCCCTGTCGGGCAGCGTCGTCCAGTCCTCCGCACCGGTCGTGTGCGCCTCCAGGAGTACGTGGTCGTAGCCCGGTTCGGTGTCCCACAGGAGCTGCATCCGCAGGAACGGCTGCTGGGCCGCGGCGACTCCGCTGAGGTCGATGGTGCGGGTCAGGCGCTTGTACGCGTCGTCCGTGTGGACGGCGGCCGCCATGCCCGCACCTTCGTACTGGCCCGCTCCCGCGCTGGTGAACTTCGGCAGCGTGGCGGAGGTCGCCTCGTACAGGCCCGCGCCGTTCAGCGGGTTGCCGGGGGCGTCTCCGAGGGACGCGGCGATCCCGTCGAGGGCGCCGGAACCGTCGAAGCGGGTCGCCACCGGGGAGGCCGTGCGCGAGTAGGCGCCCAGGTAGTACTGGCTGAAGTCGTTCGTCGTGGTGTCACCGATGTCGACGGAGCCGCCCGCCTTCTCGCCCGCCTCGACGAGCTTGCCGCCCTCGTTCAGGTAGTCGCGTATGGCCAGTTGGGTGGCGAGGGCCGGCCGGTCGGCGCTCGTGTAGTGGACGACCGCCTTGAAGTGGCCGAGCACGGCGAGGGGGTCGGGAGCGCCCTGCTTGGCGACGTTCCAGACGACCGGGGAGCGGCCCGCGGCCTTGAGCGCGTCTACGTAGGCAGCCGTTTGCACACCGGCGGAGTCGTTCTCCGCGACGACAAGAGTGTCGCCCTTGTCGCGTGCGGCGACGGTGTAGGTGAAGTGCTCGCTGCTTGTGCTCTTTCCGGATTTCGTCCGTCCCGTGAACCACACCTCTACCTTGTCGCCGACATCGGCGTCCTCGACCTTCGCCCGATAGGCGTCGAAGTGCAGATTGTCGTCGCCTCCGTAGGTCTCGCCGCCCTTCCAGGCGCGCAATTCCTCATCGTGCGAACGGCCGCCATTGACGCGGTAGTTCAGCTCCTTGTCGCGCACCGACTTCCGCGCGGTCACGGAGACTTCCTGGTCACCACCGCGCGCGTACGAAGTCGTGAACTTCGCCGGGGTGAAGTCGGGTGCCTCCATGCCGACCGAGGACGACGGCTGGTCCGGGTGCGAGGCGGTCTCGGCGACCGACATCGCGAAGGGGACGTTCTTCTCGAACTCGGCCTGGATGAGCTTCTCGTCGTCCGGGAACGTGAAGACCGACGCGCAGTCGGCCGCGTTCCACGCGTCGCCCGGGTCGGCGTTCGACGCAGTCTGGCAGGTGCTCATCTCGGGCGTGAACATCGAGACGCCGTTGACGTTGCCGGCGTGCCCGTCGGCCTCGCCGTTCGTCGTGTACAGCTCCGAGGAGACCTGCGGGTGGTAGCCGGGGATCGCGGACTTCTCCGGGGTGCCGGCGAGCGCCTTGTAGAGCACGTCGTCCGGGGTCGGCGTGGCGACCTGCCAGCCCACTCCGTAGAGCAGCAGTTCGGCGGCGGAGTGGTAGTTGATGGCGTAGTCGAAGCCGACGCGCTTCTCGAAGGAGTCGAGGGCCTTGGTCTCCGGCTCGGAGTTCGGGCCGGCGCCGCGGTAGGTCTGGTTGGCGGGTTCGGGTGACGAACCCTCGTCGTCGTAGCCCCACTTGTAGGCGAAGTTGCGGTTGAGGTCGACGCCGTCGCCGGTGGTGTACTTGCCGTCGCCGTTGTTGTCGCGCAGGTTCTTGCGCCACTGGCGGTTGGCCGCGTCCTTGAACGTCCAGTCGTAGCCGTCGGGGTTGGCGGAGAGGACGAACCACATCTCCGTGGAGTCGACGAGCTTCTTGACGCGCGCGTCCTTGGAGTAGTTGTCCACGTAGTGGTGCATCAGTCGGCGGGTCATCTCCGGGGTGATCCACTCGCGCGCGTGCTGGTTCGACATGTAGAGCACGGACGGCTTCGCGCCGTCCTTGACCTTCTTGGCGCCCTTGCTGAGCTTGAGCGCGAGGATGTCCTGGCCCTGGAGCGTCTTGCCGATGGAGACGACCTTGGTCAGGTCGGGATGCTCCTGGGCAGTGCGCAGGACCTCTTCCTGGAGGCCGCCCTTGCCGCTGTACGGGCGGAAGACTCCGTCACCGGCGGCCTCGACGCGGGCCGTGGCCCTGGTGCTCAGCTTGTGCTCGGTGAGCTCGACGCCCTTCTTGCGAAGGCTGTCGGCCTGCTTGTCGGTGAGGTAGACCTCGACCTTCGAAGTGCCCTTGTCGGGTGCCTGCTCGCCGAGTTCGTGGCCGTCCTGGCCGGCCTGGAGGAGCAGCGGTATCTGCTCCTTCGACACCTCGGCGCGGAACACCTTGACGGCGTCCGCGCCGGAACTTTCCTTCGCCGGGCCGTTGTCCGCGTGGGCGACGGGCGCCAGTGCGGCGCCTCCCACCCCCAGAACAAGCGCTCCGACAGCGAGGATCGATCTCGCTCTTCGTCCCGCTCTTCGACGCATGAGCCCCCCTTGCAGTTGTCTGCCACGGTTGTGGCGTGATGCCGCAGAAGCGAACAAACGCCAGAATCATGACCGTTCATGGTCAAGTCAAGGGGGCTTCAAACGTCCTTCGGCGGGGGCTACGCCTCCGCTTCGGGCGCACGGAAAAGCCGGTGGCGGCGCCCGCGAGGGGCGCCGCCACCGGCTCGTCGAAGAGGTGCTGCGAGTCAGCCCGCCAGGTTCTCCGCGAGGCTCTCCGCCATCTCCTCCGTCAGCTCCTCCGCCATGTCCTCCGTGATGTTGGACTCCGTGCTGGGGATGCCGAGGTCCTGGGCCCGCTTGTCCGCCATGGCCAGCAGGCGGCGGATGCGGCCCGCGACGGCGTCCTTGGTCAGCGGCGGGTCGGCGAGCGCGCCCAGCTCCTCCAGGGACGCCTGCTTGTGGTCCATGCGCAGGCGGCCCGCCGCGGCGAGGTGCTCGGGCACGTCGTCGGCGAGGATCTCCAGGGCGCGCTGCACCCGGGCGCCGGCCGCGACCGCGGCGCGGGCGGAGCGGCGCAGGTTCGCATCGTCGAAGTTCGCGAGGCGGTTCGCCGTGGCGCGCACCTCGCGGCGCATCCGCCGCTCCTCCCAGGCGAGCACCGACTCGTGCGCCCCCATACGGGTGAGCAGGGCGCCGATCGCGTCGCCGTCCCGCACCACCACGCGGTCCACACCGCGCACCTCACGGGCCTTGCCCGCGATCTGCAGCCTGCGGGCGGCGCCGACCAGGGCGAGCGCCGCCTCGGGGCCCGGGCACGTCACCTCGAGCGAGCTGGAGCGCCCCGGCTCGGTGAGTGAGCCGTGCGCCAGGAACGCGCCGCGCCAGGCCGCCTCGGCGTCGCAGGTGGCCCCCGAGACCACCTGCGGCGGCAGGCCCCGGATCGGCCGGCCGCGGCCGTCCACCAGGCCCGTCTGGCGGGCCAGCTGGTCGCCGCCCGCCACCACTCGTACAACGAACCGCGAGCCGCGGCGCAGCCCGCCGGGCGCCATCACGATCAGCTCCGAGCTGTGCCCGAAGATCTCGAGAATGTCCCGCTTGAGCCGCCGTGCGGCCATCGCGGTGTCCAGCTCCGCCTCGATCACGATGCGGCCGCTCACCAGGTGAAGGCCGCCCGCAAACCGCAGAATGGCCGATACCTCGGCCTTCCTGCAGCAGGTCCGGGTGACGGGGAGCCGGGAGATCTCGTCCTTCACCGCTGCCGTCATCGCCATGGGCCGATCCTTCCATGCATCCGAAAAATACGGTCGTACGCGGCGGCCAACAGCTCCGGGTCGTGCCTCGGAGTGCCGTCGGGCCTGGCCACCGGCGCCAGCTCGACCGCGGCACCGAAACGCTCACGCGCGGTTTCGGTCAGGGACTCACGATCGGGCACGGCGGCCTCATCGGCCAAAACCACGTCCAGGGCGAGTTTAGGTGCGTGTCGTCCCAAAACTTCCAAATGACGCTGCGGGGAGAACCCCTCAGTTTCTCCGGGTTGCGGCGCGAGGTTGAGCGAGAGGACCGTCCGGGCCTTCGTCTCGACCAGCGCGTCGAGCAGCTCAGGGACCAGCAGATGCGGAATCACGGAGGAGAACCAGGAGCCCGGGCCCAGCACCACCCAGTCCGCGTCGAGCACCGCGGCGACCGCCTCCGGAACGGCCGGCGGATCGCGCGGCACCACATGGACGGACTGGACCTCACCGCGGGTGAGCGCGACCGTCGCCTGACCTCGCACCGTCTCGATGTCGTCCGGGCGTGTCGGATCGTGCCCCTTCACCAGGGCCTGGAGCTCCAGCGGGACGGCGGACATGGGCAGCACCCGCCCCTGCGCGCCGAGCAGCTTGCCGACCAGGTCCAGGGCCTGCACATGATCGCCGAGCTGCTCCCACAGGGCGACGATCAGCAGATTGCCGACCGCGTGCTCGTGCAGCTCGCCCTTGGACTGGAAGCGGTGCTGGATGACGCGGGCCCAGGTCTGGCCCCAGTCGTCGTCCCCGCACAGGGCCGCGAGGGCCTTGCGCAGATCACCGGGCGGCAGCACGCCCAGTTCGTCGCGCAGGCGGCCGCTGGAGCCCCCGTCGTCGGCGACGGTGACGACGGCGGTGAGGTTGTTCGTGATGCGGCGCAGCGCGGCCAGGGACGCCGAAAGACCCATGCCGCCGCCGAGGGCGACGACCTTGGGTGTGGTGCCCCTGCCCGGCTTCACGGGCGAGGTTCGGCGGCGGATCCTGCTGGTGAGCCGCAGGGTACGTCCCGTCATTCCCGTCCCATGTCGCGATGGACGATCACGGTCTCGACGCCTTGCGCGGCGAGGCGGGCGGCGAGCTTCTCCGACGTGGCGACGGAGCGGTGCTTGCCGCCCGTACAGCCGACGGCGATGGTCACATAGCGCTTGCCCTCCCGGCGGTAGCCGGCGGCGATCAGCTGGAGCAGCTCGGTGTAGCGGTCGAGGAATTCCTTGGCGCTGGGCTGCGAGAAGACGTAGTTCGACACCTCCTCGTTCAGGCCGGTGAAGGGGCGCAGCTCGGGGACCCAGTGCGGGTTCGGCAGGAAGCGCATGTCGACCACCAGGTCGGCGTCGACCGGCAGGCCGTACTTGAAGCCGAACGACATGACGGTGGCCCGCAGCTCGGGCTCCTCGTCGCCGGCGAACTGGGCGTCCATCTTGGCGCGCAGTTCGTGGACGTTGAGGCTGGAGGTGTCGATGACCAGGTCCGCGTCGCCGCGCAGCTCGCGCAGCAGCTCGCGCTCGGCGTCGATGCCGTCGACGATGCGGCCGTCGCCCTGGAGGGGGTGCGGCCGGCGCACGGACTCGAAGCGGCGCACCAGTGCCTCGTCGGAGGACTCCAGGAAGACGATGCGGCGCGTGACGTGCTTGGCCTCCAGGTCCGCGAGGGACTGCCGGAGGTTGTCGAAGAAGCGCCGTCCCCGTACGTCGACGACGACCGCGATCCGCGCCACGTTGCCCTGCGAGCGGGCGCCGAGCTCCACCATGGTGGGGATCAGCGCGGGCGGCAGGTTGTCGACGACGAACCAGCCGAGGTCCTCCAGGCACTTCGCCGCCGTGGAGCGGCCCGCGCCCGACATCCCGGAGATGATCACGAGTTCGGGGATGGCGGTGTCGGGGACGCCCGGCGCCTCGGCGGGCTTGCCCGCTCCCGCCGCGGTGTCCCGGTCCGCGCCCGCGTCCGGGTCCGTACCTGGTCCTGTCCCTGATCCGGTGCCCGTGCTCACGTGTGCTCCGTGCTGTGGTTGCGGTTGTTCCTGTGGTGCGGGGCCCTGTGGCGTACCGCTGCTGTCACTGCTCTCGTGGTCCTGCTCGCTCATGACTCCTGCCCCCGTCGTTCCTCCGGGGCGCCCGCACTGACGGGGTTCCCGCCGGCCGGCACGTCCGTCGTGCCGGCCGCTTCGTCTTCGTACTCAATGATCTCTCCGGTGGCCGTGTTCACCGCGGGCGCGGCGGGCTCGGCCTTGGCGAAGGCCACCACGATGGCCTCGGCCGTCTTGCGGCCTATGCCGGGGACCTCGCAGATCTGGTCGATGGTGGCGGCCCGCAGCCGCTTCACCGACCCGAAGTGCTTGAGCAGCGTCTGCTTGCGCGAGTCCCCGAGACCCTGCACATCGTCCAGCGGGCCCGACCTGAAGCGCTTGGCCCGCTTGGTGCGCTGGTAGGTGATCGCGAAGCGGTGCGCCTCGTCCCGCACGCGCTGGAGCAGGTAGAGCCCCTCGCTGGTGCGGGGAAGGACCACCGGGTCCTCCTCGTCCGGCACCCAGACCTCTTCGAGGCGCTTGGCGAGGCCGCACACCGCGATGTCGTCGATGCCGAGCTCGTCCAGGGCCCGCTTGGCCGCCGCGACCTGCGGCTGTCCGCCGTCGACCACGACGAGCTGCGGCGGGTAGGCGAACCGCTTGGGCCGGCCGTCGTCCTCCGTGAGGCGCGACTCCTCGACCACCGGCTCCTCGCCCCCTTCGGCCCTGTCGGCCGAGTCCGGCTCCTCGTCCGACCAGTCGCGCGACTGGTCCTGTGCGGAGAGGTAGCGCTTGAAGCGGCGGGTGATGACCTCGTGCATGGACCGGACGTCGTCCTGGCCCTCGAAGCCCTTGATCTGGAAGCGCCGGTACTCGCTCTTGCGGGCGAGGCCGTCCTCGAAGACGACCATGGAGGCCACGACGTCGTCGCCCTGGAGGTGCGAGATGTCGTAGCACTCGATGCGCAGCGGAGCGCTGTCCAGGTCGAGGGCCGCGGCGATCTCCTCCAGCGCGCGCGAGCGCGTGGTGAGGTCGGAGGCGCGCTTCGTCTTGTGCAGGACGAGTGCCTGCTGCGCGTTCCTGTGGACCGTCTCCATGAGCGCCTTCTTGTCGCCGCGCTGCGGGATGCGCAACGACACGTTCGACCCGCGGCGCTCGGTGAGCCAGGCCTGGACGGGCTCCAGGGGCTCGGGCAGCGCGGGGACGAGGACCTCCTTGGGTACGGCGTCCCCGGTCTCCTCCCCGTAGAGCTGCTGCAGCGCGTGCTCGACGAGGTCACCGCTGGTGACCGCCTCGACCTTGTCGGTGACCCAGCCGCGCTGGCCGCGCACGCGTCCGCCGCGCACGTGGAAGATCTGGACGGCCGCCTCCAGCTCGTCCTCCGCCAGGGCGACGAGATCGGCGTCGGTGGCGTCGGCGAGGACGACCGCGCTCTTCTCCATGGCCTTCTTGAGCGCCTCGACGTCGTCGCGCAGGCGGGCCGCCCGCTCGTACTCCATCTCGTCGGCGGCCGCGGCCATGTCCTTCTCCAGGCGCCGGATGTACGTCCCCGTACGCCCCGCCATGAAGTCGCAGAACTCCTCGGCCAGTTCGCGGTGCTCCTCGGGCGTGACGCGGCTCACGCAGGGCGCCGAGCACTTGCCGATGTAGCCGAGCAGACAGGGCCGGCCCGTGCGCTCCGCGTTGTTGAACACGCCCTTGGAACAGGTGCGTACGGGGAAGACGCGCAGGAGCAGGTCCACGGTGTCGCGGATCGCCCACGCGTGCCCGTAGGGACCGAAGTAGCGCACGCCCTTCTTCTTCTGGCCGCGCATCACCTGGACCCGCGGGAACTCCTCGTTCATGGTCACCGCGAGGTACGGGTAGCTCTTGTCGTCGCGGTACTTGACGTTGAACCGGGGGTCGTACTCCTTGATCCAGGAGTACTCCAGCTGCAGCGCCTCGACCTCCGTGGACACCACCGTCCACTCCACGGACGCGGCCGTGGTGACCATCGTGCGCGTACGGGGGTGCAGGTTCGCCAGGTCCTGGAAGTAGCTCGCCAGGCGCTGGCGCAGGCTCTTCGCCTTCCCGACGTAGATCACCCGGCGGTGCTCGTCGCGGAACCTGTACACCCCTGGGGAGTCGGGGATCTGTCCCGGCTTGGGGCGGTAGCTGGAGGGGTCGGCCATGTCAGACACCCTACTGGCGGGGTGTGACAGTTCGGGGTGCCCGACGGTGGTGGCGCCGCGCTCCCGGGGGCACGCGGCCGCCCGCGGCGTCCGACGCCTGAGCGTGGTCGTCCGGTGGCGTTGAGTGTGGTGCGTATCGAGGCTTGTCGGGCGCGGGCCAACACGCTTCAATGCCGGGTGACTTGAGGCGGTGGGATGCGGCTCGACGAACGACGGACACAAGCGGCCCGAGCGCCGAACCTGGAGGCGGTGCTGCGCTCCGGGCCGTTCCACAGCGCCCTGCGGGCCGCGATCGCCGCCCGGCAGCTGCCCCTGCACCGTGTGCGCCACCACCTGGCCCGCCGGGGCGTCACCATCGGTGTCACCAGCCTGAGTTACTGGCAGCACGGCGCACGGAGGCCGCAGCGCCCCGAGTCGATGCGGGCCGTGCGCGCCCTGGAGGAGATCCTCGAACTGCCCGAGGAATCGCTGATCCGGCTGCTCGGTCCGGTGCCCGGGACGGCCGTGCCCGAGCGTCCCGCGGCCCGCCCGTACCGGTCGCCCATCGAGGCGTCCGGGGCCGTCGAGCGGCTGCTCGCGGAGCTGGAGTCCCCGCTGGACGGCGGAGTGCACACCGTCGGGCACCACGAGCGGGTGCGGATCGGCGCGCGCCGGCAGCTCCTCGGCAGGGATTCGCAGCAGATCGTGCGGGCGCACCGCGACGGCGTGGACCGTTATGTGGCCGTCCACCATGGCGATCCGGGGTGTTCCCCGGCGGATGTGGCGGTCCGCGCCATGGAGAACTGCCGTACGGGGCGGGTGCGCTGGGACGACGAGGCAGGCGTCCTGGTCGCGGAACTGCTGTTCGACGCGCGGCTCCGGGCGGGCGACACGCATCTGTTCCACTACGGCTTCGAGGACGGGACGGCCGGTCCCGCCACCGAGTACGTCCGCGGATTCGGCTTCGCCGGAGGGCAGTACGCGCTCCAGGTCCGGTTCGCGGACGACGCGCTGCCCGTGCGCTGCCACCGCTTCGCGCAGCGGTCGGCCGCGGGCCCGCGCGACGGCCGCCACGAACTCGCGCTGAGCGGCACGCACCGGTCGGCGCACATGGTGGAGCCGCAGGTGCGGGCGGGGCTGGTGGGCATCGGGTGGGACTGGGAGTGACCGTGCCCGGATCCGGGGCGTACGTGCCCGGGTGTGCGGCGCGCGTGCCCGGTTCGGGTGAGGCGGGTGCCGCGCTCGGTGCGAGGCTCTAGCGTCGGCGGTGCCGGCGGACCCCACCGCCTGCCCGCGCCCGCTCGCTCGCCCGCTTGAGAGGAAACACCGTGATTGTCGTCGCCGGAGAGGCACTGATCGACCTCGTCCCCCAGGGCGTGCCCACCGACGGCGGACCGGGCGGGCCTGGCGGGCCTGGTAGCGAGCTGCCCGCCCTCGCCCCGCGGCTCGGCGGCGGCCCGTACAACACGGCGGTGGCGCTCGGCCGCCTCGGCTCGTCCGTGGCGTTCTGCTCGCGGGTTTCGCGGGACGCCTTCGGGGAGTCGCTGCTCGGCGGTCTGCGGGCGGCCGGGGTGGATGTGTCCCCGGTGCAGCGGGGCGACGAACCGACGACGCTCGCCGTGGCCTCGATCGGCGCCGACGGCTCCGCCGGGTACTCCTTCTACGTGGAGGGGACCGCCGACCGGCTCTTCGCGGTGCCCGAGGCGCTACCGGCGGGCACGCGCGCGATGTCGTTCGGCACCTGCTCGCTGGCGCTCGAACCGGGCGCCACCGCGTACGAGGACGTGATGCGCTCGGCCGCCGCGCAGGGCGTCTGCACGGCACTCGACCCGAACATCCGGGCCGGCCTGATCCCGGACGCGGACGCCTACCGGGCCCGCTTCAAGAACTGGCTGGCGTCGACGACGCTATTGAAGCTCTCCGAGGACGACGCCGAGTGGCTGGGCGGCACACCGCAGGAGTGGCTGGCCGCGGGGCCCGCCGCCGTCGTGATCACGCGCGGCGGGGAGGGGCTCACGGTGCTCACACGGGACGGGGGCGAGTACTCGGTGCCGGGCGAGCGGATCGACGTCGTGGACACGATCGGCGCCGGTGACACCGTCAACGCCGCGCTGCTGCACGGGCTTTCGCGCCAGGACGCCCTCTCCCCCGCCGCCATCGCCGGGCTCGGCGGCGACGACTGGTCCCGGCTGCTGAGGTTCGCCGCGCGGGCGGCGGCGGTCACCTGCTCACGGGCGGGCGCGGAGCCGCCGTACGCCACCGAACTGGCAGGCCCGGCGTGGTGAGGACCGGCCTCGGCAGGACCTGCTCCGTAGGGGCCGGCCGGCCCTGAACGCGCGGCGCCCCGCGGGGAGTTCCCACGGGGCGCCGTCGCTCGTCCCTCGCCGGGACCGGACGTGTGTCAGGCCTTACGGGCCTTCCCGGTCGCCTTCTTGGCCGCGGGCTTCTTCGCGGCCGTCTTGGCGGTCGACTTGGCCGTCGTCTTGGCGGTCGCCTTCACCGCGGCCGTCTTCTTGGCCGGGGCCTTCGTCGCCGCCACGGTCTTCTTCGCCGCCTTGCGGGGGCGCGCCACGGGCACGGCCGCGTCGCTGACCCGGTCGGCACCGAGGACGTCGCGCAGGAACTTGCCGGTGTGGCTCGTCGGGACGGCCGCGACCTCCTCCGGAGTGCCCTCCGCGACGACGAGTCCGCCGCCGTTACCACCCTCGGGGCCCATGTCGACGACCCAGTCGGCGGTCTTGATGACGTCGAGGTTGTGCTCGATGACGATGACCGTGTTGCCCTTGTCGACGAGGCCCGAGAGCACCGTGATGAGCTTGCTGATGTCCTCGAAGTGCAGACCGGTCGTCGGCTCGTCGAGCACGTACACCGTGCGGCCCGTGGAACGCTTCTGCAGCTCACTGGCGAGCTTCACACGCTGCGCCTCACCACCGGAGAGCGTCGGCGCGGGCTGCCCGAGCCGGACGTAGCCGAGGCCCACATCGTTGAGCGTCTTGAGGTGGCGGGCGATCGCAGGGACGGCCTCGAAGAAGCTGTGCGCCTCCTCGATCGGCATGTCCAGGACCTCGGAGATGGACTTGCCCTTGTAGTGGACCTCCAGCGTCTCCCGGTTGTAGCGCGCGCCGTGGCAGACCTCGCACGGGACGTACACGTCCGGCAGGAAGTTCATCTCGATCTTGATCGTGCCGTCACCCGAGCAGTTCTCGCAGCGGCCGCCCTTGACGTTGAAGGAGAAACGGCCCGGCAGGTAGCCGCGCACCTTCGCCTCTGTCGTCTCGGCGAACAGCTTGCGGACGTTGTCGAAGACTCCGGTGTACGTCGCCGGGTTCGACCGCGGCGTGCGGCCGATGGGCGACTGGTCGACGTGCACGACCTTGTCGACGAGGTCGTCGCCGTCCACGCGCGTGTGCCGGCCGGGGACGGAGCGCGCCCCGTTCAACTCCCTTGCCAGGTGCGTGTACAGGATGTCGTTCACCAGCGTCGACTTGCCGGATCCGGAGACTCCGGTGACGGCGGTGAGGACGCCCAGCGGGAAGGACACGTCGATGTCCCGCAGGTTGTTCTCCTTGGCGCCGTGCACGGTGAGGCGGCGTCCGGGGTCCACGGGCCGGCGGATGTCCGGCATCTCGATGGCCTTCTTGCCCGCCAGGTACTGGCCGGTCATCGACTCGGGGTTCTCCAGCAGCCCCTTCAACGGACCGCTGTGCACGACCTTGCCGCCGTGCTCGCCCGCGCCGGGGCCGATGTCGACGATCCAGTCGGCGACCTTGATGGTGTCCTCGTCGTGCTCCACCACGATGAGCGTGTTGCCCATGTCGCGGAGCCGGACGAGCGTCTCGATGAGCCGGTGGTTGTCGCGCTGGTGCAGGCCGATGGACGGCTCGTCGAGCACGTACAGGACGCCGACGAGGCCGGAACCGATCTGCGTGGCGAGCCGGATGCGCTGGGCCTCGCCGCCGGAGAGGGTGCCCGCCGCGCGGTTGAGCGACAGGTAGTCGAGGCCGACGTCGACCAGGAATCGCAGCCGCTCGTTGACCTCCTTCAGGACGCGCTCGGCGATCTTCTTGTCGCGCGCGTTCAGCTTCATCTCGCTCAGGAAGTCGGCGCAGTCGCTGATGGACATGGCCGAGACCTCGGCGATCGACTTACCCAGGACCGTGACGGCCAGGATGAGCGGCTTCAGCCGCGTGCCCTCACAGGTCGGGCAGGGCACCTCGCGCATGTAGCCCTCGAAGCGCTCGCGGCTCGTGTCCGACTCGGCCTCGCTGTGGCGGCGCTTCACGAACGGGACGGCGCCCTCGAACGGCGTCGTGTACCGGCGCTCGCGCCCGTACCGGTTGCGGTAGCGGACCTCGATCTGCGTCTTGTGACCGTTCAGGAGCGCCTTCTTGGCGCGCTGCGGGAGGCCGGCGAAGGGGATGTCCGTACGGAAGCCGAGCGCGTCCGCGAGGGCGCCGATGAGGCGGCCGAAGTAGTCCTTCGTGTGGCCGTGCGACCACGGGTGGATGGCGCCCTCGTCGAGCGACTTGTCCTCGTCGGGGACGATCAGCTCGGGGTCGACCTCCATGCGCGTGCCGATGCCGCTGCAGTCGGGGCAGGCGCCGAAGGGCGAGTTGAAGGAGAAGGAGCGCGGCTCCAGCTCTTCGAAGGACAGGTCGTCGTATGTGCAGTACAGGTGCTCCGAGTACATGCGCTCGCGCTCCGGGTCGCCCTCGGGGAGGTCGACGAAGTCGAGCACGACCATGCCGCCGGAGAGGCCGAGCGCGGTCTCCACGGAGTCGGTCAGGCGGCGCTTGGCGGAGCTCTTCACGGTGAGGCGGTCGACGACCACCTCGATCGTGTGCTTCTCCTGCTTCTTCAGCGTCGGCGGCTCGGACAGCTGGATCGTCTGCCCGTCCACGCGCGCGCGGGAGTAGCCCTTGGTCTGCAGGTCGCTGAAGAGGTCGACGAACTCGCCCTTGCGCTCGCGCACGAGCGGCGACAGGACCTGGAAGCGGCTGCCTTCGGGCAGCTCCAGGACCTTGTCGACGATGGCCTGCGGCGACTGGCGGGCGATGGGCCGGCCGCACTGGGGGCAGTGCGGCTTGCCCACGCGCGCGAAGAGCAGGCGCAGGTAGTCGTAGACCTCGGTGATGGTGCCGACCGTGGAGCGCGGGTTGCGCGATGTGGACTTCTGGTCGATCGAGACGGCCGGGGAGAGGCCCTCGATGAAGTCGACGTCCGGCTTGTCCATCTGGCCGAGGAACTGGCGGGCGTACGACGACAGCGACTCGACGTACCGGCGCTGGCCCTCGGCGAAGATCGTGTCGAACGCGAGGGAGGACTTACCGGAGCCGGACAGACCGGTGAAGACGATGAGGGAGTCGCGCGGGAGGTCGAGCGAGACATTCCGAAGATTGTGCTCGCGCGCGCCACGGACGATGAGACGGTCGGCCACGCCGGTCCGCACCTTTCTGGAGATAAGTGACAGGGGCGGGCCCCCGTCTCTCGCGGTCTGACTCTCGAGGGCGCTCACGCCGCGATCGAGGCGGAGCGGCCCTGAGAAGGCTGTCCTTCGAAGACTAGAGGGAGCCACTGACAACGCCGGTCGGATTCCCTGGTTGGTAACAAACCCGGACCACCAAGCATGCCCGACGTCGCCCTCGACCATATAGCACGTACATTCGATTCATGCGGATCGTAGGCCACCTTCACCCGAACGTGTGGCAGGGCTATCGTCGGCGCCATGAGTGATCATGTGCGCGACCTGGCGTCAGTACGCGAAGCGACCGACCGGCTGCTCGCCGCGGTCGGCACCCTGGACAACGCCGCCGTGGCCGAGCCGTCACGGCTCCCGGGGTGGAGCCGCGGGCACGTTCTCGCCCACCTGGCCCGCAACGCGGACGCGCTCGGCAACGTCCTCGCGGGCCGCCCCATGTACGAGAGCGCCCGGTCCCGCGACGCCGGCATCGAACGGGACGCCCCGCGCGGACTGCGCGAGCAGCTCGGCGACGTACAGGACAGCGCCGAGCGCTTCCGCCGCCTGGGGACCGAGGACGCCGACTGGGCCCGCACGGTGGAGCTGCGCAACGGTGTGAAGGATCTCGCGTCGAACGTGCCGTTCCGGCGCTGGGCCGAGGTCGAGCTGCACCACGTGGACCTCGGGATCGGATACGAACTGGAGGATCTCTCGGCCGAGTTCACCCAGCGGGAGATCAACTTCCTCGCGAAGCGCTTCCGCGACCACCCCGGCCTGCCGCCCCTGCTGATCAAGCAGGACGACGGCCGGATGATCTCCACGGGAGCCGTGCAGGCGCTCACCGTCGAGGAGCTCAAGGCCGGCGAGGGCCCGGGCCCCGAGCTCGGCATCGTCGTCAAGGGCCGCCAGGCGGACCTCCTGGGCTGGCTCGCGGGCCGCAGGGACGGCAGCGCTCTCACCGTCGACCGGGGCTCCCTGCCGCCCCTGCCCCCGCTATAGGCTGAATCCATGACGTACAGCGGAACGGTGAAGGTCGGCGGCCCGGCGGATGTGCACGAGCTGCAGGACCTGATGATCTCCAAGGTCGCGGTCGGACCGATGGACAACAACGCCTACTTGTTGCGCTGCCGCGCGACCGATCAGCAGCTCCTGATCGACGCGGCGAACGAGCCGCGGACGCTGCGGAACCTCATCGGTGAGGACGGCATCGCGGCCGTCGTCACCACACACCGGCACGGCGACCACTGGCAGGCCCTGCAGGAGGTCGTGGAGGCGACCGGCGCGCGCACGTACGCGGGGCGCGAGGACGCCGAGGGGATCCCGGTGGCGACCGACGTCGCCGTCGACGACGGGGACACGATCGAGTTCGGCCACATCACGCTCACGGCCCGCCACTTGGTCGGCCACACGCCCGGCTCGATCGCCCTGGTCTACGACGACCCGCACGGCCACCCGCACGTCTTCACGGGTGACTGCCTGTTCCCGGGCGGCGTGGGCAACACGTGGAAGGACCCCGAGGCCTTCGCGAGCCTCATCGACGACGTGGAGACGAAGATCTTCGGCACGCTGCCGGACGAGACGTGGGTCTACCCGGGACACGGGAACGACACGTCGCTGGGCGCCGAGCGTCCCCACGTCCAGGAGTGGCGCGAGCGGGGCTGGTGACCTGTAGGCGGGCTTTCCCGTCTCGGCCCGCCCTGTACGTCTCGGCCCGCCCTGTAGGCGTCGTTACGCCTGCGCCGTCCCCGGCGCGGCGAGCGCCGCCACCCGCTCCACCCCGAACGCGTATCCCTGCACGCCGCACCCGGCGATCACGCCGTCGGCGCGCAGCGACACGTAGGAGTGGTGCCGGAACTCCTCGCGCTGGTGGATGTTGGAGATGTGGACCTCCACCACCGGCATGCCGTCACAGGTGTTGAGCGCGTCCAGGATCGCCACTGAAGTGTGCGAGTAGGCGGCAGGGTTGATGACGACGCCCACGTGGTTCTCGCGCGCCTCATGGATCCAGTCGACGAGCTCGCCCTCGTGGTTGGACTGCCGGAAGTCCACGGTGGCGCCGTGCGCGGCAGCCGCCTTCACGCACAGGGCCTCGACGTCGGCGAGGGTGTCGCGCCCGTAGATCTCCGGCTGGCGCTTGCCGAGCAGGTTCAGGTTCGGGCCGTTGAGAACCATGATCGGGGCGTTGGCGAGGGTGCGCGGCACAGGAGACCTCCGTAGAAGAGCGTTTGCTCCTTGAGGGTAATCACGGCGCCACTACCGCCCGAAGGGCGGTGGGTACAGCGCGGTCAGGGCGTGACGGCGAGTTCGATGTACGCGGCGAGGATCACCAGATGGACGCCGCCCTGCAACGGTGTCGCACGGCCCGGAACGATGGTGAGGGTCGCGACCACCATGGTCAGCGCGAGCAGCACCATGTGCGTGGCGCCGAGCCCGAGGACGAGCGGCCCGGTCAGCCAGATCGAGGCGATGGCGACGGCCGGCACCGTGAGGCCGATGCTGGCCATGGACGAGCCGAGCGCGAGGTTGAGGCTGGTCTGCACCCGGTCCCTGCGGGCCGCCCGGAGCGCCGCGATGGTCTCGGGCAGCAGCACCAGCAGCGCGATGATCACGCCAACCACCGCATGCGGCATGCCGGCCGCCTCCACGCCCCGCTCGATCGTCTTCGAGACGCCCTTGGTGAGTCCGACGACGGCGACCAGGGCGAGCGCGAGCAGTCCGAGGCTGAACAGGGCGGTCCGGGTACTCGGCACTTCGGCGTGGTCGTCGGCGTCGATCACCTCGCCGTGCTTGGTGATCGGCAGGAAGTAGTCGCGGTGGCGCACGGTCTGCGTCGCGACGAAGAGGCCGTACAGGACGAGCGCGGCGACGGCCGAGAAGACCAACTGGGAGGTGGAGAACTCCGGGCCGAGCTTGCTGGTGGTGAAGGTCGGCAGGACCAGGCAGAGCGTCGCGAGCGTGGCCACGGTCGCGAGGGCTCCCCCGGTGCCCTCGGACTGGAAGATCGCCACGCGGTGCCGCAGCGCGGCCGCGAGCAGGCTGACGCCGACGATGCCGTTGCAGGTGATCATGACGGCGGCGAACACGGTGTCGCGGGCGAGCGTGGAACTCTTGGCCCCGCCGTCGGCCATCAAGGTGACGATCAGCGCGACCTCGATGATCGTCACGGCCACGGCGAGCACCAGCGAACCGAAGGGTTCCCCGACGCGGTGGGCGACGACTTCCGCGTGGTGCACGGCCGCGAGCACGGAGGCCGCGAGGACCACCGCGACGACGGCGACCACGGCACCCGGCAGCTCGCGTCCCCACGTGAACGCGAGCAGCACGATCGCGATCAGTGGCACCACCACGGTCCACTGCGTACTCAGCGCCCGCACTCTGGTGATCATTCATCGATGGTGCCCGCGGCCGGGTGGGGTCGCGACTTCACGCGCGCGGCGCCCGGCGGGCGCAGGGCGTCGCGCGCGTCCCGTCACTTGAGCTCGCGCACGTCCTTGAGGTCGCAGTTGGTGAAGGCCGGCGGGCGGGTGCACAGGGCCGAGAGCTGCCGGTTGAGTTCGGCCACCTCGGGGTGTTCGTTGCTGCGCATCGCGTCGTCGTAGGACTCGAACTCGATGATCGCGAGATAGCGGCCAGTGGTGTCCCGGTCCTTGAGCATCATCCGGTGCGTGGGACCGCCCGGAGTGCCCTGCATCCGCTGCTCGAAGGCGTCGAGCAGCTCCCTCATCTCGCCGAACCGCTGGGACTCGAAGTCGATGATCTGGACGAACTTCATGGGGTCCTCCCCCGTCGTGCCCTCGCGCCCCCGCGGGACGCGCTCAGGGCACAAAGAAGCACCGGGAGGGGCCCGCGGCAATCGGCCGCGCACCGCTCCCGGTGCTGGTAATTCCTACGCCCGACGCCGTCAGGCCTCGATGCTGTCCTTCTTAGCCGCCTCGGCCGCGTCCTTCTCGGCCTGCTTCTTCGAGGCGATGAGGCTGGTGATCGTCGTGATGATCAGGACGCCGCAGATGACGGAGAGCGAGACCGGGATGGAGATCTCCGGTACGTGCACTCCGGACTCGTGCAGCGCGTGCAGGACCAGCTTCACGCCGATGAAGGCGAGGATCACCGACAGGCCGTAGCTGAGGTGCACCAGCTTCTTGAGCAGGCCGCCGATGAGGAAGTACAGCTGGCGCAGCCCCATCAGCGCGAACGCGTTCGCCGTGAAGACGACGTACGGGTCCTGGGTCAGGCCGAAGATCGCCGGGATCGAGTCCATCGCGAACAGCACGTCGGTCATGCCGATGGCGAGCATGACGACCAGGAGCGGCGTCATGACCTTCTTGCCGTGCTGCTGGATGAACAGCTTGGTGCCGTGGTACTGGTCCGCGACGCCGAACTTCTTTTCGATCGACTTAAGGACGCGGTTCTCCTCGAACTCCTCGTCCTCCTCGTCGGTCATGGCCTCCTTGATGAGCTTCCACGCGGTGTAGATGAGGAACGCGCCGAAGATGTAGAAGACCCACGAGAAGTTGGCGATGACCGCGGCGCCCGCCGCGATGAAGATCGCCCGCAGTACGAGCGCGATGAGCACACCGAAGAGCAGCACGCGCTGCTGCAACTGGGTGGGGACCGAGAACTTCGCCATGATCAGGATGAAGACGAAGAGGTTGTCCACACTGAGCGACTTCTCGGTGATGAAGCCCGCGAAGAACTCGCCGCCGGCCTGGCCGCTGCCCCAGACCATGAGGCCCACGCCGAACAGCGCGGCGAGCACGATCCAGACGACCGTCCAGATGCCCGCTTCCTTGATCGATACGTCGTGGGGCTTTCGCCCGATGAAGAAATCGACCGCGATCAGGGCGCATAGACCGAGAACGGTCAGCACCCACACACTCATTGATACGTCCACTACTGCGCCTCCGGCGTCGTACGGCTACTGATCAGCGTCGTCGCTGCCGGAGGTCTCTTCCACCCGAGCGCCTGAGCGCGTCTCGAGCCGACGCCCCGGGATCGAAGGCCTTCGGGCCTGTCGTCCGTATTGACGGGAACGCCGCGTTGGAGTACTCCCCTCCGCGTCAAGGAGCGTACTCGAAACACCCATGAAAGGTAAAGGGAAAGGTAAAGTATTCACCAAGTCCGCAGGTCGAAGGTCCGTCAGAGGCCCGCCAAAGACCCCTTCCCGTTCAGCTGCCGTCGTGGGTCCGCTACAGACTGGGCAGGATCGCGGGCATCAGGTCCTGGAAGGTTCGGCCGTTGGAGGGCGCGCCCAGGGCCGTCATCTTCCAGCCGCTGCCGGCCCGGTGCACCTTCGCCATGATCTGCGCCGTGTACTTTCCGCCGCCGTCGAGCGTGTAGCGGGCCAGCTCCTGACCGTTCGTCTCGTCGACCAGGCGGCAGAACGCGTTCTGCACCTCCTGGAAGGTCTGCCCCGTGAAGGAGTTGACCGTGAAGACGATCTGGTCGATGTGGGCCGGGACGCTCTGCAGATCGACGACGATCGACTCGTCGTCGCCGCCCTGTCCCGCACCGCCGACCAGATTGTCCCCGGTGTGCCGCACCGAGCCGTCGTCGCTGATGAGGTGGCGGAAGAAGACCACGTCGACGGGCTGCTTGTCGGCGAAGAGAACCGCTGACGCGTCCAGGTCGATCTGGCGCGTGCGGGTGCCGAACAGGCCGCGCCGAGGAGCCGCCCGCCAGCCGAGTCCCATCCGTACGGCGGTGAGGGTGCCCCCGCCCTGCTTCTCCAGACTGATGGCCTGACCCTTGGTCAAGTCGATGCCCACGCGCTGTCCCCTCTCGAACCGTCCCCTGTTGCCGCGCCATGTGCGTGGCTGGGCCAAACCCTAGAGGGCGGTACTGACAACGCCGCCGCCGTGGACGGGGTTTGTGGCGGTCCTGCGACACGCCCCGGCACCCCGCCCCGCGTGGCAGGTCAGGCGATGCCCGCCTCCTTCATCTGGCGCAGCTCCTTCTTCATCTCCGACACCTCGTCGCGCAGCCGCGCCGCGACCTCGAACTGAAGGTCACCGGCGGCGGCCCGCATCCGCTCGGTCAGCTCCTCGATCTGCTCGGACAGCTCGGCCGCGGGACGGTCGGTGGGAACCGTCTCGTCCGCCTTGCCGCGCTTCTTCTTGGCCGGCGCCTTGTCCGCCTTCCCGGCCGAGGGAACGGGGGCCTTGGCACCCTTTCCGTCCTTGCCGCCCTTGCGGTACCCGGTGCCGAGCAGCGCCTCCGTATCGACGTCCTCGCGCGCGATGGACGCCACGATGTCGTTGATCTTCTTGCGCAGCGGCTGGGGGTCGATCCCGTTCGCCTCGTTGTACGCGACCTGCTTCTCCCGGCGGCGGTTGGTCTCGTCGATGGCCTTCTCCATCGCCGGGGTGATCTTGTCGGCGTACATGTGGACCTGCCCCGAGACGTTTCGCGCCGCGCGGCCGATCGTCTGGATCAGCGACGTGCCGGAGCGCAGGAAGCCCTCCTTGTCGGCGTCGAGGATCGCGACCAGGGACACCTCGGGCAGGTCGAGGCCCTCCCGCAGCAGGTTGATGCCGACCAGCACGTCGAACTCGCCCGCGCGCAGCTCGCGCAGCAGCTCGACGCGGCGCAGCGTGTCGACGTCGCTGTGCAGATAGCGCACCTGGATGCCGAGCTCGATGAAGTAGTCCGTGAGGTCCTCGGCCATCTTCTTGGTGAGCGTGGTGACCAGGACGCGCTCGTCCTTCTCCGTGCGCGTACGGATCTCGTGCACCAGGTCGTCGATCTGGCCCTCCGTGGGCTTCACGACGACTTCCGGGTCGATGAGACCGGTGGGGCGGATGATCTGCTCGACGTGCCCGTCCCCGCGCGAGAGCTCGTACTTGCCGGGGGTCGCCGACAGATAGACGGTCTGGCCGATGCGCTCCTGGAACTCCTCCCACTTCAGGGGTCGGTTGTCGAGCGCGGAGGGCAGGCGGAAACCGTGGTCCACGAGGGTGCGTTTGCGGGAGGCGTCGCCCTCGTACATGGCACCGATCTGCGGCACGGTGACGTGCGACTCGTCGATCACCAGCAGGAAGTCGTCCGGGAAGTAGTCGAGCAGCGTGTTCGGCGCGGAGCCGGGCTCGCGGCCGTCGAAGTGCATCGAGTAGTTCTCCACGCCGGAGCAGGAGCCGATCTGGCGGAGCATCTCGAGGTCGTACGTGGTCCGCATGCGAAGGCGCTGGGCCTCGAGCATCTTGCCCTGCTTCTCGAGCTCGGCGAGGCGCTCCTCCAGCTCCTTCTCGATGTCGTTGGCCGCGCGCTCCAGGCGCTCGGGGCCGGCCACGTAGTGGGTCGCCGGGAAGATGTACAGCGAGTCGTCGTCGCTGATGACCTCGCCGGTGAGGGGGTGGAGCGTGGAGAGCGACTCGATCTCGTCACCGAACATCTCGATGCGGACCGCGAGCTCTTCGTAGACGGGGAAGATCTCGATGGTGTCGCCGCGCACCCGGAAGGTGCCGCGCTGGAACGCCACGTCGTTGCGCGTGTACTGGATGTCCACGAAGCGGCGCAGCAGGTCGTCCCTGTCGATCTCGTCCCCGACCTTCAGGGGGACCATGCGGTCCACGTACTCCTGCGGAGTACCGAGACCGTAGATGCAGGAGACGGAGGCGACCACGACGACGTCCCTGCGGGTCAGCAGCGAGTTCGTCGCGGAGTGGCGCAGGCGCTCCACCTCCTCGTTGATCGAGGAGTCCTTCTCGATGTACGTGTCCGACTGCGGCACGTACGCCTCGGGTTGGTAGTAGTCGTAGTACGAGACGAAGTACTCGACCGCATTGTTCGGCAGGAGCTCGCGGAACTCGTTGGCCAGCTGTGCGGCCAGCGTTTTGTTCGGCGCCATCACGAGCGTGGGCCGCTGGAGCTTCTCGATCATCCACGCCGTGGTGGCGGACTTGCCGGTGCCGGTCGCGCCGAGCAGGACGACGTCCTTCTCGCCTCCCGTCACGCGCTTCTCCAGCTCGGCGATGGCCGCGGGCTGGTCACCGCTGGGCTGGTACGGGCTGACGACCTCGAAGGGTGCCACCGTGCGTTCGATCTTGGATACGGGCCGCATGGAATCCACCGTACGACCCACCACTGACAACCGGGCCCGAACCACTGTCGGGCCCGGCCTTCAGGGGCTCCCGGTCACCAGTCCTGCGGTGCGCGCGAAGCCGACCGGCGCAGGGGGCGGCGCAGGCGCGTGACGGCCGGCGCGGGGGTCCCGAGCCGGTCCTGTGCCGCTCGGCTGTCCCGCCAGTCGGGGCGGCCCGTGACCAGCATCGGGTCGAACACGACGACCACGCCGGCCAGGAGCAGGAAGCTCAGCGGGCCGATCAGCATGGGCCCGAGGATGGCGGTGGCCGAGTCCCCTCCGGGGGAACCGACGGCATCGGTGTGCGCATGGACGCTGACCCCCGCCATCGCCATGTAGTGCATCCCCGAGACGGCGAGCCCCATGACCAGACTCGCGCCGAGGCTCCACAGGATGCCCCGTACCTGGACGGCCGCCCACAGGGCCGCGGTCGCCGCCGCCATGGCGATGATCACGGAGGCGACCACGGTGAACGTGTTGTAACCGACCGTCCCGTGAAGACGCATTCCGGCCATTCCGAGGTAGTGCATGGACGCCACTCCGAGGCCCGTGATGGTGCCTCCGGTGAACAGAGCGGTGCCGGTCGCGCCCTTGTAGCCGACGATGAAGACGCCGATGCCGACCATGAGGATGGCCACACCGAGACTCGCGAACGTCGTCAGCGGGTCGTAGCGGATCGGCATGCCCTCCACGCTGAAGCCCATCATCGCGATGAAGTGCATGGTCCAGATCCCGGAGCCGATCGCCGCGGAGCCCAGCGCGAGCCATCCCACCCGCCAGGTGTGCGCGACGAGCAGGGATCTGGTGGTGCAGCGCAGCCCCAGGGCGCCTCCGAGGCAGGCCATGAGGTACGCCACCACCGGTGTGACGAGCCCGTAACTGAAGCCGTCGACCGAACCCTGCATGTGCGGCAGCCCTTCCGCCTGGTTTCTGTGAGATGTGCAGCTCGTCCCTTCGCGCGCGGCGCCCGGGGCGACCGCGGGTGAGGCAGAAATTAAAGCGCACATGGGAACGTCCGAACGATTTTCCGGCAAAGAAACCGGTCGCACGACACGGGGGTCGACCGCAGTTGAGTGACTCCGTTCAACTCCTGACCATCCTGCGCCTACTCTTCGTTCGCTCTCTGCTGTCAATCTCGTACAGTCCGTGATTCCACGACACATGAGGAGCACACGTGTACGGACGCACAGCAGCCGCCCTGACCGCAGTGGCGGGCTCCGTCGTCACCGGTGTCCTGGTCCTGCCCACCACCGCACAAGCCGCCCCCGCGCACAACAGAACCACGGTCGTCGCCCACCGCGGTGCCTCCGCGTACGCGCCCGAGAACACGCTGGCAGCGATCGACCGGGCGCGCGCCCTGGGGATCACCTGGGTCGAGAACGACGTGCAGCGCACCAAGGACGGCGCCCTGGTGGTCCTCCACGACACCACGCTGGCCCGCACCACCAACGTCGAGCAGGTCTATCCCGACCGCTCCCCGTGGAACGTGGCGGACTTCACCTCGGGCGAGATCGCCAAGCTGGACGCGGGCAGCTGGAAGGGCGTCGAGTACACGGGCGCCCGGATCCCGACGCTCCACGACTACCTGCGGCGCGTCGACCGCAACCACCAGAAGCTGCTCATGGAGATCAAGTCGCCCGAGTTGTATCCGGGCATCGAGAAGCAGATCCTGCGCCAGCTGCGCACGGACGGCTGGCTGGACTCCTGGGACATCAAGCACCGGCTGATCATCCAGAGCTTCAACGCGGACAGCATCCGGACCGTGCACGCGCGGCGCCCGGACATCAAGACGGGCTTCCTCGGCACGCCCAAGACGTCCGAGCTGCCCGCCTACGCGAAGTTCGCCGACCAGATCAATCCCTCGCACACGACGATCTCGGCGGACTACGTCAAGGCGGTGCACGCGCTCAAGGGCCCGCACGGCAAGCCGCTCGAGGCCTACACCTGGACCGTCAACGACGCGAAGACCGCGCAGCAGGTCGACGGCTTCGGCATCGACGGGATCATCAGCAACGCCCCTGACGTGGTGCGGGCGGCCCTCGGCGGCTGACCCGCACGGCGTTGTCAGTGCCCGGCCGTAGCGTGGTCGGCATGAACGCCACTGGAGCAAGCGAGACCGGTCCCGCCGCGCCGGGGCAAGCCGTGTGGGCCGTCGTGCGCAGCGACATCGGCCCACTGCTGCTGGCCGCGACGGACACCGGTCTGGTGAACGTGGTCTTCCACGCCACCGACGCGGTGCGGGACAAGGCACTCGACCGGCTCGGCTCCCGGCTCGGGGCCGAGCCCGTCGAAGCGCCCGGATCGCCCCTGCTCGCCGAGGCGATACCGCAGCTCGCGGAGTACTTCGCCGGGCGCCGGCGCGAGTTCGAGGTGCCGCTCGACTGGTCTCTGATCACCGGGTTCAACCGGGAGGTGCTGCGCGAGCTGTTCGCCGGGGTGCCGTACGGGGCGGTCGTCGGGTACGGGGACCTGGCCCACCGGGTCGGGCAACCGGGAGCCGCGCAGGCCGTGGGCCTGGCGATGGGGTCGAATCCGCTGCCGGTCGTGGTGCCGTGCCACCGGGTCGTGGAGCGTGACGGCGGGATCGGCGGCTTCGGGGGCGGACTCGAGACGAAGCGGAAGCTGCTCGCGCTGGAAGGGGTGTTGCCCGAGCCGTTGTTCTGAGACGGTCCGGGGGCGGGGGCGGATGCGTGGAGTCCGCCGGGTTGATCGGGGCGGGGGCGTGCGTTGAGCACGGATGAGGAGCGACTGCGGCGGCCGGAGGATGTACCCCCGGAGGACGAGCGCGCCGACCCGGTCGGGCGGGCCGTGGACGTCGAGCCGGGGACGGAGGCGCTGCAGCACCGTACGCAGCGGGTGCTTGTCGCCTCGCAGATACTGGGCGGGCTCGGGACCGCGACCGGGATCGCGCTGGCCGCCGTACTCGCCAAGAAGGTCAGCGGGGACGAGGCGCTCTCCGGCCTCGCGTCCACGGCGAGCGTCGCGGGGACCGCGGTGCTCTCGGTGCCGTTGGCCGCGCTGATGAACGCCCGTGGGCGGCGGGCCGGCCTCGTACTGGCCTATCTGATCGGCACGATCGGGGCCGTGGTGACCGTCGTCGCCGCGGTGATCGGCACGTTTCCGCTGCTGCTCATCGGGCTTATGGGCTTCGGCGCGGCGTCCTCCGCCAACCTCCAGGCCCGGTACGCGGCCGCCGACCTGGCAGCGCCCGACCGGCGGGCCCGCGCCATCTCGACGGTCGTGTGGGCCACCACCATCGGCGCCGTCCTCGGACCGAACATCGCGGCGCCCGCGGGCCGCAGCGTCTCCGGGCTCGGCATACCGGCGGAGGCCGGGCCGTTCGTGTGGGCGGCCGGGGTGTTCCTGATATCGGCGGTCGTGGTGCACGTGACGCTGCGCCCCGACCCGCTGCTGACCGCGCGGTCCCTGGCTCCCGCCGAGGAGCAGTCGCCCGCCGCGCGTTCCATCCGGGCGGGGTTCGCGGCCGTGTCCGCCTCTCCGCGTGCCCGGCTCGCGCTGGTGACGGTCGCGGTGTCGCACACGGCGATGGTGTCCGTCATGTCGATGACCCCGGTGGACCTCGAACACCACGGCGCGGGCATCGAGTTGATCGGGCTGGTGATCAGCGGGCACATCGCCGGCATGTACGCGTTCTCGCCGGTGATGGGGCGCCTCGCCGACAAGTTCGGACGGCTCACGGTGATCGGGCTCGCGGTGGGGCTGCTCGCATGTGCGGCGCTGCTCGCCGGGACCGCGGGCGGCAGCCACGGGCAGAGCGCGGCGGCGCTGTTCCTGCTCGGGCTCGGCTGGTCGGCCGGGCTCGTCGCGGGCTCCGCGCTGCTCACCGACTCCGTGCCGCAGGCCGCGCGGGCCGCCGCGCAGGGCCTCTCCGACCTGACGACGAGTCTGTCGGCGGGCATCGGCGGCGCGGCGGCGGGCATCGTGGTGGCGACGGCGAGCTACGCGTGGCTGAACCTGGCCGCGGCGTGCCTGCTGCTCCCGCTCGGGGCGCTGGCGCTGTTCACGCGGCGGACCCAACACCCGTAGCGGGAGCGGATGTTCGTACGCGGATCAGCCCAGGGTGATGTGGTACGCCTTGCGCAGAGTCTCGTGCACGGTCCACGTCGTCCGGTCGCCCTCGCGCAGCACGGCGGCCGTACCCGGGCCGAGTTCCAGGGTGTCGCCGCCCTCGACCGCGACGGTGGCGCGGCCGCTGACGACCACGAACAGCTCGTTCGCCTCGGTGTCGGTGACCACGCCGGGCGTGATCTGCCAGATGCCGCGCAGCTGCTTGCCGTCGGCCGACTCCCACAGCACCTTGCCGGTCACCTCGGGGGCGCCGGAGACGATCTGTGCGGGGTCGAGCGGCTCGGGTTCGAGGTCCACGTCCGGGACGCGGACGGCGAAGGAACCCAGGGCGGTTGCGGATCGATCATTCGTGGTCATGGCCAGTCACCGTAGATGACCTGCGCCCCTCCTCTCACTGGACGGCCTGTGCCGTACCAGCCGCGCGGACTGGACGGCTCGTCGAGGCTTCAACAACTCCGGCCGGAAGGCTCCTCAGAACGCCGTTTCGGTAGCAGACTCCGCCATGCGCACAGCCGGAGCATCCCGCAGAGCGAGTCACGGAGCCGAAGGGACGGCGATCAGGCATGAGCGGAAACAGGGCAGTCGCATATCTCAAGCCGGGAGCGGTGGAGGTCAGGACCATCGAGCACCCGACGCTCGAGCTGAAGGACGGGCCGGGGGTGGCCTCGGCGAACGTGGGCCGGACCTGTCGGCACGGCGTGATCCTCAAGGTGCTCGCCACCAACATCTGCGGCAGCGACCAGCACATGGTGCGCGGCCGCACCACGGCACCCGAGGGCCTCGTCCTGGGCCACGAGATCACCGGTGAGATCGTGGAGAAGGGCCCGGACGTCGAGTTCCTGGATGTCGGGGACATCGTCTCCGTGCCGTTCAACATCGCCTGCGGGCGCTGCCGCAACTGCAAGGAGCGCAAGACCGGCATCTGTCTGAACGTCAACCCGGCACGGCCCGGGGCGGCTTACGGCTATGTCGACATGGGCGGCTGGGTCGGCGGTCAGGCCGAGTACGCGATGATCCCCTACGCGGACTTCAACGCGCTGCGCTTCCCCGACGCCGACCAGGCGCGCGAGAAGCTCCTCGACCTGACCATGCTCTCCGACATCTTCCCCACCGGCTTCCACGGCGCGGTGACGGCGGGCACGAAGGTCGGTTCGACGGTGTACGTGGCCGGGGCCGGGCCCGTCGGGCTCGCGGCGGCGGCATCGGCGCAGCTCCTCGGCGCGGCCGTCGTGATCGTCGGGGACATGAACGCCGAACGGCTCGCGCAGGCACGGAGTTTCGGCTGCGAGACGGTCGACCTCACGCGCGGCACGGTGGAGGAGCAGGTCGCCGAGATCCTCGGCGTCCCCGAGGTGGACGCGGCCGTGGACGCGGTCGGCTTCGAGGCCCGCGCACACGGCCCGGACGCGCCCGAGGCCCCGGCGACGGTCCTCAACTCCCTGATGGGTCTCACGACCGCCGGGGGCGCGCTCGGCATCCCCGGCCTGTACGTCACCGACGATCCGGGCGGCGTCGACCAGGACGCGCGCACCGGAACACTGAAGGTGCGGCTCGGCCTCGGCTGGGCGAAGAGTCACCAGCTCACGACGGGGCAGTGCCCGGTGATGCAGTACAACCGGGGCCTGATGATGGCGATCCTGCACGAGCGCGTGCACATCGCGAAGGCCGTCAACGCGACCGTGATCGGCATCGAGGACGCGCCGCGCGGCTACGCGGAGTTCGACCAGGGCGCGAGCCGTAAGTACGTCCTCGACCCGCACGGCGCGTTGAACGGCGCCCGACCGGTCTGAGGGATGGTGGCTCCACGCGCGCGTGGAGCCACCTTCCGGTCGGCTGGGGCAATCAAGCCTCTGCAGGGGGCACCTCCCAGCGGTAGCTGGGGGAGATTGAGCAGCGGGGTCCGGGGCAGAGCCCCGCGCCGTAGGGAACGTCGACCGCAATGCGCCTACTTCCGCCCCCACGCCGAGATCAGCGGCGCCGTCGCCAGGTCCATGGTCCCGTCGGCGACATTCGCCAGGTGCTGGTCGATCTCGTCGTCCGTCGCCAGGCCCGCCGTCACGAGCTGCGCGCGGATCTGCCCGACCGTCGCCGTCTCCAGCGCCGTGCAAGCCGGCGACGCCAGCGGAAAGTACGCGTCCGCCTCGACCTGACGCAGCCCCGCCGCCCGAAGCAGCCCGGGCAGCTTGCGGCCGTACGACAGATCGGCGCCGCGCTCCGCGAGGAGGGAACGGAACCCGTGCCGCAGGCGGTTGGCCAGCTCCTGCGCGGGACCCGCCTCGTCCGGGCAGAGCAGGGGCTGGAGCGCGGGGTCGGCGTCCTCGATGAGCAGCCGGCCGCCGGGGCGCAGCGCACGGATCATCGACGCCAACGCCCGCTCCCGGTCCGGGACATGGACAAGGACGAGCCGCGCGTGCACCAGGTCGAAACTCTCCGCGGGCGGCTCGTCGACGCCGATGTCGTGGCGTCGCACCTCGACGGGCGTGCGGGGCGTGGCGGTCTGCCAGGACGTGTCGATGTCGGTGGCGAGGACCCGGCCGGTCGGGCCGACCTTCCGCGCGAGCCACGAGACCACCGACGTACCACCGGCCCCGACCTCCCAGCAGCGCCAGCCGGAACCGATACCGAGACGCTCGATGTGCCGGAACGTCGTGGGGTCGAAGAGGACCGAGAAGGCGTCGAAGCGCCGCCCGGCCTCGGGCTGCTGGTTGTCGAGGAGGTACGCGTGCTCGCCTGATCGCATCATGAACCGATCATCCCAGCCCAATCGTTGGATACGGGACATTGCACAGCGGAGCGGAGCCTTCCGTTCCCACAGGGGTGGACGCACTGTCGGTGGCCGCTGGCAGACTGGCCCACACGTCATCTTCGCGACGGAAGCGGAGGGAAAACGGGAGGGGCCGAGCATGTCGATGGCGGGCAATCTGCGGAAGGTCGGCGGTCTGCGCAGGGTGGGCAGCCTGCGCAGGGTCGCGCGGCTCGCGCGGCGCACGCCCAAGGTCGACCTGAGCCACCCGGCACGCTCCCCGCTGGGCTCCGCGGTGGTGAACTGCGTGACCTACCGGGAGGGCGTGCGCGAGTCGGGCGACAGCGGTCTCGTCGAGTCGGTGCGCGCGGTGCGCAAGGCGGCGGACGGGTTCGTCTGGCTGGGGCTGCACGAGCCGTCGGAGCTGGAGTTCGCGGACATCGCCGAGCTGTTCGACCTGCACCCCCTGGCCGTCGAGGACGCGGTGCACGCGCACCAGCGACCCAAGGTGGAGCGGTACGGACAGACGCTCTTCGCGGTACTGAAGACGGTCTGCTACGTCGACCACGCGGAGCTCACCGCGACCAGCGAGGTGGTGGACACCGGCGAGATCATGGTGTTCCTCGGCCAGGACTTCGTGATCACGGTGCGGCACGGCCGGCACGGCTCGCTCGGCCCCGTGCGCGAGCGCATCGAAGCGGACACGGAGCAGTTGGCGAAGGGCCCGGCGGCGGTGCTGCACGCGATCGCGGACAGCGTCGTCGACGATTACCTGACGGTGATCGACGAGGTCCAGGCGGACATCGACGAGGTCGAGGCGGACGTCTTCGCGCAGAACGGCGCGAAGGCCGACCCCGGCCGGATCTATCAACTCAAGCGTGAGCTGCTCGAGTTGAAGCGGGCCGTGGTGCCGCTGTCCCGGCCGATACAGGAGCTCTCGGGGCGCCCCTTCCCCGCCGTACCGCCCGAGATACAGGCGTACTTCCGCGATGTGTCGGACCACTTGCTGCGGGCGGCGGAGCAGATAGCGGCCTTCGACGAACTGCTCAACTCGATCCTGCAGGCCCATCTGGCACAGGTGACGGTCGCGCAGAACGAGGACATGCGCAAGATCACCGCGTGGGCCGCCATCGTGGCCGTGCCGACGATGGGCTGCGGCGTCTACGGCATGAACTTCGAGAACATGCCGGAGCTGCACTGGCGGTTCGGCTATCCGCTGATGATGTCCGTGATAGCGACGATCTGTTTCGTGGTGTACCGGGGGTTCAAGCGCAACGGCTGGCTGTGAGCCACGCGGTCGACCCGCGCCACCCCGCACAGAGCCGAGCCGTCACCCGCTCCACGCGGGGTGGCGCGGGTCGTCCGCGCGGATGACGACGTCGGCGTTCGCCGCGGGTCCGGTCTCGGAGTCATAGCGCTCGAAGGCCGGGAGCGTCCACCGCTCGGACTCGGGGGTACGTCGCCGCAGCGCGCCCTGCGACAGGCTCACGTGCACGGCCAGATCGAAGGGGAACCAGTGGTGCAGGAGCAGCGGGCCGTGCATCAGCAGCACGCCACCGGGAGGGAGTTCGACGTAGCCACTGCGGGTCGCCCGGTCCGTGACCGGGTCCCACAGGTCGGGCAGGACGCGGCCCGTGCCGTCCGGTTCGAGCGGTCCGAACACCTCACGCCACAGGGCGCCCGTGTCGAACCAGCCGCTGTAGTACGCCTCGACGTCCCGGTGCCCGTACTCGAACCGGAGCGAGGCCGGGCGCAGAAAGCCCTCGGTGCCGACCGCGAGCGAAGACCGGCCGCGGGTGCGCAGGGCCTCGGAGACGAGCGCCGCGAGCTCGCCGGGGCGAGCGGCCGGCGCCCCGTCGAGGGCGACCTTCACCCACGGGCCGCCGTCGGCCGGCTTCAGGTCGAGCAGCCGCTCGGCGAGGGCGTCGCCGAGCCGTTCCCAGGTGATCGCTTCGAGTCGCACGCACTCCATGATGCAGGGCACGCACTCCACGATGCAGAGCCCGCCCGGACGGGCATCACACCCGTATGACCAGAGCCACCCCGCCCCCGGCCGGAGCCGCCACACGCAGCCCGCTCAGCCCGCTCGTCTTCCAGCCGGTCAAGCGCAAGCGGTGCGGTGCCTGTCGCCGGGGGCCGCTCGGGCTCCTCACCCTGGAGGGCGGCCGGCCCCGCTGCCTGGACTGCGCCGACCTGGGGCACCTCGTGTTCCTGCCGCGCGGGGACACGGCGCTGACCCGCAGGGCGCGCGAGGAGAGCGGGCTCTCAGCCGTCGTCGTGCGCTTCCACCGGCGGCGCGGGCGGTACGAGCGGCAGGGCGTGCTCGTCGAGGAGCCGGCGCTCGCGCGGGCCGAGGCGCGCTGCCTGGCGGACGCGGAGGCGCGGGCCAGGCGGCGGGCGCGGGACGCGGCGCGGCAGGCGGCGCAGGACGCGGTGTTCGTGGCGGAGTTCGCGGCGCGGATCCGGCGGCTGTTTCCCGGTTGCCCCGAGGGCCGGGCGGCGGCGATCGCCGCGCATGCCGGGGCGCGCGGGAGCGGGCGGGTGGGCCGGAGTGCGGCGGGGCGCGCGTTCTCGGAGGGCGCGGTCGCGGCCGCGGTGCGGGCCGCCGTGCGCCATGTGGACACGCCGTACGACCGGTTGCTGATGGAGGGCGTACCCCGCGGGGAGGCCCGCTCGCGGGTGACCGAGGCCGTGGCGGCGGTACTGGACGACTGGCAGGAACTCCACACAACCACCACAACCGGCACCGTTCGCTCAATGTAATCGTGAAATCACTGTCCACAACCGACAAACTGCGGCATGATCCGTCTTGATGGGGGGAGCGCATGATCGAAGGTCCGTATTTCGTGCTGGTCGTGCTGGGGGCGGTCTGGTGCGGGGTGAGCTCGGGGGTGTTCATCGCGTTCTCCACGTTCGTGATGCGCGGACTGGGCGCACTGCCCGCCGCACAGGGGATCGCCGCGATGAACGCCGTCAACATCGCCGCTCTCACGCCGCCGTTCATGGCCGTATTCCTCGGCGCGGCGGTGCTGTGCGCGGTGATCGCGGTGGTGACGTTCGTGCTCTGGCCCGAAGCGGGCACCGTCGAGCTGCTGCTCGGCTGCGCGCTGTACCTGGTGGGTTCCTTCGGCGTGACGGTCCTGGCGAACGTGCCGCGCAACGCGGCGCTCGCAGGCCTCTCCGGCGACGAGGAGACCGAGAGCAGCGCCGCGCAGTGGCGGGCGTATCTCGTCGAGTGGGTGCGGTGGAACCACGTAAGGGCTGCGACGGGAGCTGTCACCTCGCTGTTGTTCGTACTCGCCCTGACCTGAGCCGGGGCGCCCCGCTCCCACCCGACGTATCGTGACAAAAGAGCCAGAGCCAGCTGTCACGGCGTAGGGAGACGGCCATGGCCGACCCCAAGGGCTTCCTCACCACACCCCGCCGGGAGGCGCCGCGCCGCCCGGTCGGCGAGCGGGTCCGCGACTGGGACGAGGTGTACGTCCCCGGCGGCCTGCTGCCGATCATCGAAGCGCAGGCCGACCGCTGCATGGACTGCGGAATCCCGTTCTGCCACGAGGCGTGCCCGTTGGGGAACCTGATCCCCGAGTGGAACGAGCTGGTCTCGCGGGACGACTGGCGGGCCGCGAGCGAGCGTCTGCACGCCACGAACAACTTCCCGGAGTTCACCGGCCGCCTGTGCCCGGCCCCCTGCGAGGCGGGCTGCGTCCTCGCCATCAACCATCCCGCCCGTCTCCCACCACCACCCTCAACCGAGGCCCTTCGGGCCGCCCCTCCTGCTCCAGTCACCATCAAGAACGTAGAGGTCGCCATCGCCGACCGGGCCTGGGACGAGGGCTTCGTGGCCGCACAGCCGCCCGAGCGGCACAGCGGTCTGACCGTCGCCGTCGTCGGCTCGGGCCCCGCCGGGCTCGCGGCCGCGCAGCAGCTGACGCGGGCCGGGCACACGGTCGTCGTGTACGAGCGGGACGACCAGCCGGGCGGGCTGCTGCGCTACGGGATCCCCGCTTTCAAGATGGAGAAGCACCAACTGGACCGCCGACTCGACCAGTTGGCCAAGGAGGGCGTGCGGTTCCGTATGTCGACGGAGATCGGCCGGGACCTCACGGCCGCCGACCTGCGGGCCCGGCACGACGCCGTGGTGATCGCGACCGGGGCCACGGCCTGGCGCGAACTCGACGTCCCCGGACGGGAGTTGACAGGCATCGAGCAGGCGATGGAGTACCTGCCATGGGCCAACCGCACGTACGAGAACGAGAAGACCACACCACTCAACCCACCACCGGAGACACAAGAGTCACCGCTCACCGCCACCGGCAAACACGTCGTCATCGTCGGCGGCGGCGACACCGGCGCCGACTGCCTGGGCACGGCGGTGCGCGAACGGGCCGCGTCCGTCACGCAATTGGACATCTACGACAGGCCGGGCGAGGCGCGCGACGAGGACGTCGAGCCCTGGCCGACGTACCCGAAGCTGTACCGGCTCTCCGCCGCGCACGAGGAGGCCGGTGAGTTGCGCACGGCCCCGGCGGCCGACGCGGACGCCCGGCTCTTCGCCGCCTCCACGCTGCGCTTCACGGGGGACGCCGCGGGGCATGTGCGTGCGCTGCACCTCGTGGAGGTGGACGCGGCGCGCAGGCCGCTACCGGGAACGGGGCGGACGCTGCCCGCCGATCTGGTGCTGCTCGCGCTCGGCTCCCACGGGCCGGAGCGCCAAACCGGCGGCCTCATCGACCAGTTGGGCCTCGGCGTCGATGAGCGGGGCCGTCTCGCGCGGGACGCCGCCTTCTCGACGGGCGTTCCGGGCGTGTTCGTCGCGGGCGACGCGGGGCGGGGCGCTTCGCTCGTGGTGTGGGCGATCGCCGAGGGAAGGGCGGCGGCCGCCGCGGTCGACCGCTGGCTGACGGGCCGGACGCTGCTGCCGGAGCCGATCGGGGCGCACGACCGCCCGATGACCGTCTGACACGACCGCCCGACGACCGCCTGAACGGCCGTCTGAACGGCCGGGAGGACCGCCCGCCCGAACGCGAACGATCCGCGGCACGTCACGACAGCAGAAAGTCAGCGGCCCCCGTCTTCGCTCCCTCGATGAACGCGGTGATCTCACCAATGGTGTAGATCAGCGCGGGCCCGTCCGGGTCCGACGACTGACGTACGGCGACGCGCCCGTCGGCCAGCTTCATGGCTTCGAGGCAGTTGCCTCCGTTGCCGCCACTCCACGGCTTGTGCCAGCCTTCGCTGCCGAGCTCGCGCGCGGGCATGCCGTTGTAGATCGGCTCGCCGTCGACGCCTCGTATTCGGTCCTTGATCGAGTCCATTCACAGCTCCTTGCGGAGATCGCGGAGGATCTCCTTTGTGCGTTGCGCCGTCGCGGCATGCGCCGCCATGCGGTCCATGACTTCGAGGTGGGTGGCCACCTCGGGGCGCGCGTCGAGGTAGACCGCGCCTGTCAGGTACTCGCTGTAGACCATGTCCGGCAGTTCTGACATGGCAAATCGGAACAGGACGAAGGGTCCGTACGTGCCCGGGTGCGGGCCCGCGGCGAACTCCGCGACCTGAAGCGTCACGTTCGGCAGCTCCATCGCTTCGAGCAGCCGGTCGATCTGGGCGCGCATCACGTCCGCGTCGCCGACCGGGCGGCGCAGGGCGGTCTCGTCCATCACGACCCAGAGTCGGGGCGCGTCCTCGCGGGTGAGCAGGGCCTGGCGCCGCATCCGCAGGGCGACGTGCCGCTCGACGACGTCCGGGTCCTCGGCGAGCGCCCGCCCTATCGCGCCGGAATGCAGCACCCCGCGCGCGTAGTCCTCGGTCTGCAGCAGGCCGGGCACGAAGTGCGGGTCGTACGACCTGATGAGCCGGGCCGCGCCCTCCAGGCTCACGTACATGGAGAACCAGCCGGGCAGGATGTCGTGGTACCGCTGCCACCAGCCCGGCCTGTTCGCCTCCTCCGCGAGCTGCACGAAGGACGTGGTCTCCTCGTCCGCGACGCCGTAGGCCTTCAGGAGCAGCTGGACGTACGGGATTCGCAGCGAGACCTCGGCGGTTTCCATGCGGCGGATCGTCGCGGCGGTCACGCGGAGTACTTTCGCGGCCTCCTCGCGCTTGAGCCCGGCGCCCTCGCGAAGGTCCTGCAGCCGGCGGCCGAGAACGACCTGGCCGACCGTCGGCGCGGACCGAGGTTCGCTCACGCCCCCTACCTCCCAGTAGTTCCAATGTCTGAATCCCGCCATTCTTCATCGCGGGGAAAGGTCCGAAAAACGTCCCTCACCGGCCGTTTCCCTGCGATCAACCCCCGGCGGGGGCCGCGTGGCGCGCTGCTGCGAGCAGTCTGCCATGCCCACTCCACACGGCATACGCCACTCTGCACTTTTCAGAGTGGCTCTTGCCAAGTGTTCATGGCGGGGAGATAGTGGCAAGCGTGACTCCGTCTGCGCCTTTAGGAACAGAAGCCGGCGAAACTACGTTCGGTGACCGTTCGGGTACCCCGACAGGGGCCCACCCGTCGGCGATCCGTCGCAGCAGTTTCGAACTGGCTCCCCATCCGGGCTCCGCCGCTCAGGCCCGGCGCGTGACGCGTACCCACCTCAGTGCGTGGGGCGCGTGCGAGGACACCTGTGACGCGGCGGCCCTTGTCGTGTCCGAACTGGTCACGAACGCGATCGTGCACACCGCGAGCCGGCGCATCCACTGCGAACTTCGCGAGCTGCGCGACGACTCGGGCGACCGGCTGCGCATAGCGGTCAGGGACGAGGGCTGCATCCCCGGTGACGCCCGCGCGGGCCGCGTCGCACCCGAGGAGGAGCATGGCAGAGGACTCCTCCTCGTGGCCGCGGTCGCCACGGCGTGGGGCGCCCAGGAGACCGGCCCCGGCCTCCTCGTCTGGGCCGAACTGCCCCGCGACGAACTGGCCCCGCAGCCGCCGGGCCCCGTACCCGGCGCATCGGACGGCGCCGGATGGGCCTGGTGAACGTCCGCCACTGCCGGACGGCGGGCGGAGGAACGACGAACGTGCGAAACGGGATCGGATGGGCGTGGTGACAACGGGCAAGCGGACGATGCACTTGAACTCGCTGGCCGGACTGGCCAGGAGACGCCGTCCCCGGCGCCCGGAGCACGCGGAGGCTTCACTTCCGGGTCGCACACCGCCCGTGCGGCTCAGCGTGCCCGCGGGCATGACCGCACCGCTGGGGTGCGACGCCGTCGCGGTGCCCGAGGAGTTCGGCCGGGCGATGGCGAAGCGCCTGCCGCGGATGGGCTGTGTGTACGCGGACGAGGCGCACTGGTGGTGGCTCGTGCCGTCGGACTCCGACGTGTCCCTGGAGTGGCCCGCGCCCGCGTGCTACACGGCGGGCGCCGTGGTGCTCGACGCCCCGCGGGCGCCCGACCTGGTGCACTGCCCGGAGGGTTCGGTGCCGTACACGCCACCGATCCCGCTGTACCTCGCGCTGTGCCGGGTCACGGGGACCACGCCGGTGTGGTCGCGGTCGGTCGGCGCCTCGTAGTTCCGGCTTCTTCCACGGGCGTCAGCCCACGGGTTCGGCGACCGGCTCCCGTGCGATCACGAGGAAGGCGTCCGTCGCCAAGTCCATGACGACCTCGACCGGTTGCCCCTCCTGTCGGCGCCGGTTCGCGTACTCCTCCGCGGGCCAGGAGCCTCGGGGCCCGCCCGCCGGGAATCGTTGCAACACCACTCGTCCGTTGATCATCGCTCGTCCCTGCCCCCGTGATCGTGCCGATGTGCGGCGCCCGGAGCGTCCGGGCGCTTCATGAGGGAGAACGTTGACAGTGCCCGTTCCGGCTCGCAACGTGACGAGAATGACACCGAGTTGATACGAGGTCAGCTCATGTGCACGGAGCCTCAGTCGACGTATTCGTCGTGATAGCGCACCCGCGCACTGCCCGCGGGCGCCCCGAGAGCCGACGCGCGCCCCTCCGGTTTCTCCCACTCCTCCTGGCGGCCGAGAGCGGTGAGGTCCAGGAGGTTCGTGGTGAACCCGATGTGGTCCATGCCGCGGGCGAACGTCGAGTACGTATGGAACACCCGCTCCCCCTCGCGCAGGAAGCAGCTGATCGCGGGCTGCTCCTGAGGAGTGCCGTCCTCACCCTCGAACGTGGCGCCGAAGTCCTGGTTGAAATCGCTGAGATGGGACGAGTACCAGGGCACCGTCCAGCCCATCCGCGCCTTGAACGGCAGGATCCGGGTGAACGGCGCGCGGGACACCGCCGCGAACTCCGTGCCACGGGCCCGCAGATGCGCCAGGTGCCCGATCTGGTCGAGGAATCCGGAGCAGCTGCGGCAGCCGGCGTCCCAGTCGGGCGCGAACATGAAGTGGTAGACGACGAGTTGGGGGCGCCCCTCGAACAGGTCGAGCAGCTCCGACTTCCCGTCCGGGCCCTCGAAGACGTACGACTTGTCGATCTCGACCATGGGCAGCTCGCGCCGCCGTGTGTTCAGCGCGTCCCGCGCGCGGGTCGCCGCCTTCTCCAGGGTGAGCAGTTCCTCGCGCGCGGCGCGCCACTCCTCGCGCGTGACCACCTTCGGCAGCCCCATGGTTCCTCCTCCGGTCGTGTTCTCGTGAGGGGTGACCGGAGGGCAGAGCGGAACTCATCGCTGCGGCGAAAGTTTTTCTCACGGGGTCCCGGTTCCCCGAAGGGGCCCTGATTTTCTGCAGGAGTGCTGTCCTCCCGGCGGAGCCGCTGGCACGCTGGCCGCCCCGGCCCGTCCGGGCCGGCCAGAGGACGGAGCACGCCATGCTCGTCGGAACCTGGAACCTGGAGAACCTCTACCGCCCCGGCGGCCCCTACGGCCCCCGCGACAAGGCGACGTACGAGGCGAAACTGGCCTCGCTGGCCGCCACCGTGAACAGTCTGAGCCCCACCCTGCTCGGCGTGCAGGAGATCGGTGACCCGGCGGCGCTCGACGATCTGGTGCAGCTGCTCGACGGCGACTACACGGCGACGCTTTCGCAGTACCCCGACGAGCGCGGGATCCGGGTCGGCTTCCTCGGCGACGTCGGCGTGCGCGTGGTCGCGGACACGGCCGCGTTCCCGGAGGCGGTTCGACCGGTGCAGGTGGACGACGGCGGCGGCAGGACGACGGACCGGGCGGGCCGGGGCGTGCTCGCCGTGCACTTCTCGACGCGGGCGACCTGGCTCACGGCCGCCGTCTGCCACCTCAAGTCGAAGCTGCTCGGCTACCCGGGCGGCCGGTTCGTACCGCGCGACGAGGGCGAGCGGGCGCGCTACGCGGCGTACGCGCTGGAGCGGCGCGCGGCGGAGGCGGCGACCGTACGCGCCCTCGCGGACACCCTCATCGGAGAGGACGGCCGCCGTGAACGCGTCACCGTCCTGGGCGACTTCAACGACGAGATGTCCGCCGCGACCACCCAGATCCTCCAGGGCCCGCCCGGCTCCGAGATCGGCACGCCCGGCTTCGACCACGCCGACAAGGGTGACGCGAAGCGGCTGTGGAACGTGGCGCCGCTGATCCCCGAGGAGCAGCGGTACTCCCGCGTGTACGAGGGCCACCGCGAGCTGATCGACCACATCTTCGTCTCGCACGAACTGCTCGGCCACGTCGTCCGCGCGGGGACGGGCGTGCCACGCGGGGAGGACGCCGTGCTCGAACCGCTGCCGTCGGTGGGCGCGGATCCGCAGGAGCGGCGGGACGCGCCGGGGTCGGACCACGCACCCGTATGGATCGACCTACGGCCCTGATCCTTCTTACGTCTTACGGGCCGGGGCCTACGCGGCGAGTTCCGCGAGCAGCACGTCGATCCTGCGCGCGTGCTGCTCGGGCACCCGCCCCGTGTCGTCGACCTGCACCGCGCACGCGGTCGTCGCGTCAACGAGCCGCTCCAGTACGACGGTCACCTGCCGCGAACCGTCCGAGTGCCGCGCGAGCACCGGCAGTTCGGCGGCGGCGAGGTCCACGGCGGCCCGCGCCTGCGCGAGCGTCCGGTACGCCTCGCGCCGCAGCGCCCACCGGCCGTGCCGGTCGATCCCCTCGGCGCCCGGTGCGGACTCGCTCATTACATGCCGTACGTAGGCGTGGGCGGCGTCGTGCGCGACGGCGAGCCGCACCCGCACCCCGCCGCCGCGGTGCCCGCCCGGCAGCGGCAGATGCCCGGCGACCAGCACGATGGCGCAGGCGAGCAGCGTCTCGGTGATCCGGCCCCAGGACGCCTGCGGCTCCCCGCCCACCATCACCAGGGACAGTACGAGGACGGTGACGACGGCGGTCTGCGCGGCGAAGTGCCGGGTGGCGACCGGAATCAGCGCCCCGCAGGCGGCGACGAGCGCGACGAGCCCGAGGGGGTGGGGCAGCACGGCGGCGAGCCCGGCGAAGAGGACGGCGCCCGCGACGGTCCCGGCCGCCCGGCACAGCGCGCGCGAGGCGAGCGGCCCGAGGTCCGGCTTGACGAGGAAGACGGCGGTGGCGGGCAGCCAGTACCAGTGCAGCGGGTGCAGGGCCTGGGCGACGGCGGCGCTGGCCCCGAAGGACAGCCCGACCCGAACCCCGTACTCACGCCCGGCGGGCCCGACCACCCTGCGCCAATCAAACCTCGCCGGCGATTGAGGCGATCCTTCCAGCCCCGCCGGCGTTTGAGGCGCGGGGTCCGGGGCAGAGCCCCGCGACGTCGGCCCCGGCGCCGGTGTCGCGGCCACGGGGCTCCGCTGCTCAACCGCCGCGCCCGGATGGGCACCGCTCCCGTCGAACGCCTCGGCCGCCCGCAGCAACGCCTCGTCGAGAGCTCGCAGCCCCGCATCGGCCCGCACAGGAGCAGGCAACGCACCGGCCGCCTCCCCAGTCCGCACAGCGGCGGCGAGCCGCCGCGGCCCCTCCCCGGCCCGCGCGGCCACCGGCTGCCCGGCCCAGGCGAGCGCGGTGGCGGCCTCGGCGAGCGGGAGGGCGGCGGAGTACTGGCGGCGCAGGCGCCGGGTGGCCCGCGAGCGGCCGCGCCGCAGGGCGTCCTGCGCCTGGTCGAGCGCGGCGGTCAGCGCGACGCGGCGCGCCTGGGCCTCCGGCCCGCCGACGGCGTCGAGCAGCCGGGCCACGGCCTCGTACACGGAGGCGACGGCGGCACGCTCACCGTCGTAGAGGTACCCGAGCCCCTTCGTGCGTACGGGAGAGGGCAGCAGCAGCCGCAGCAGGATCAGCCACGCGGCGCCCCCGGCGAACAGCAGCGCCCGCTGCCATCCGGGCTCCGGCAGCGGCATCCCTGCGCCTATGGCGACGGTGACGAGGAACTGGGTCCCTGCGGAGGACGCGACGGGCCCGACGGCGCTGAACGCACCGCCCACGAGCCCCAGCACGGCGAAGACGCAGGCGATGAGCGCACCGGTCGGCAGCGCACCGCCGACAAAGCTGCCGACGGTCATCCCCAGGGCACCCGCGAGCGCGGGCCCGCCGAGCCGCGAGACGGCGGCGAGCCGCGGCCCCGGCCGGTCGTTGACCCCGGCGAGCAGCGTCCCGAGCGCGAGCAGCACCCCGCTGGACGGCTGCCCGGCGGCGATGGCGACGAGCAGCAGCGGTCCACCCGCCAGCGCCCCACGCACCACGGCGGGCCAGGGCACGGGCGCACGCTGGGCGCGCAGGGCGTGGCTCAGCCAGGGCGGAAGCGAATGGGGGCGGCGCATGACGGTGGGCAGACTCCTGTCTTACGAACACGGAGGGGTGCCGGGCGCCGTCGGCCAGCCTGAACTGGTTCTCCAAGCGTAAGCGGAGTTGTTGGAGGGGAGGAAACGGCGAGGTTTCCGGAATGTGACACTTGGCCGTGCCCACACGACGTACTGCTCAGGACCACAGCGGCTGGCCGGACCTGCCCGGCGACACGGCCCTGACGATCCACGTCCCGGAGGCGGACGCTTTGGTCCGCACCCCGTCGAGGGCCCACATCACGGTCCTCTACCCGTTCCTGCCGCTGGCCCGGATCACGCCGGACACGGACGACGAGCTGCGCACCCTGTTCGCGGCGACGCTCCCGCTCCCCCTCACTTTCGCCGAGCCTCGCCGCTGGCCGGGCGTCCTCTACCTGCCCCCGACCCCGGACGACGCCGTCCGCGCCCTGACGGAGTCGGTCCGGTCGCGCTGGCCGGAGGCGGTCCCGTACCGGGGAATCTTCGGCGACGACGGCCTGGACCCCCACCTGACGCTGGCGAGCGGCACGGGCACGGACGACATCCCGGATACGGAGTTCACGTCCGCGCTGCCGCTCCACGCCCGGGTCGACTCGGTGAAGCTGATCGTGACGGAGGGTGCGGGGACGGGGTGGCGCGACCTCCGCACGTACCCGCTGGGCGTTCCCGTGGGACTCCCCGGCTACTGAGCGTCGGCGACGGCCTTCGTCATCAACTCCCGCGCCCGGTCGACGACTTCTCCGAGCGGAATCGAGAGATCCCCCACCACCCGGTCGATCCCCCGCAACCCGGCCCGCTCCAGCAACCGCTTCTCGTTGGTCACCCACTCCCCGCGCGCGGCGAGCACGGCATGGGCCGCCTGCATCGCCGCACCGGCGACCGCCCCCACGACCTCGGTGCACCCGCCGAGGGGCGCGTTGTTCCCCTTCGCGTACTCGAGGGTGATCGAGGCGCGCCCCCACCACACCTCGGGAGCGGCCTTGCGCAGGGCGGCCGGATACCCGTCGGGCCGGGGCGTCTCACCCCGCAGCACCCGATTGACGGCGAGCTCGGCGACGACGAGATACGACGGAATCCCGGCGAGGTGAAACATCAACGGCTCGACCCGAAACCGCCCGGCCTCGGCCTCGCCCAGCTCATGCTCGACGACATCCAGATCCCGGTAGTGCACATCGACACGCCGCCCGTCGACACTCAGCCAGGCCCCGCCGTTGAACACCCCGCCACCCCACCCTCCGATCTCGGAGACCTCCCCTTCCCACCCGACGTCCCGCAGGTGCCGGGGCCCGAACAGCCCCTCGCTCCCCCGGTAGTACACGGCGGTGTCCCAGTCACTCGCGTCGCTGTGCGTCCCTTGGGCCCTCGACCCGCCAAGGGTCACGGCGTGCACACCGGGGAGGGCGTCGAGCCGTTCGGCGAGGCGGTCGAGAAAGACGTCATCGGTGTACTCGGGCATGCACCCACGCTACGCCCGGGGCAGCCGCCCCCATCCGGTGCGCAGGCCAGAACCTGTCATGTCACGTCGTACCGCTGGACACGCAGTTCCGCTGCGGTGGCAGTGACTCCTGTCTGCGTTGGGTGGCGCGGCTGTTGGGTCTCGAAGAAGGCGGGGCACCGCCGGCCGCCCTCTGGGCCACCGACCCAGCCGGCTTTGGACAGGTCGGCTGCGTCTACACCGCACAGGGCTTCGAGTGCGCTCTGTATGCGGGCCGGCTCCCGCCCTCACCTCGTCGGCCATGAGCTGGAAGAAGATCTGGCCTTATTGAGGGCTGATTGCGCGAACGGAGCGTGTTCGTTCGCCCAAGCCTGCGAGGGCGGGGCCGCGGCCCCTGGTCAACCGTTCGCCTGAGCCCGCATGACCAATCACGCCACGCCCTCCGTCCGCTCCTTCCGGCACACCACCCCATACAACCCCGCCCCCACAACCGTCCCGATGAACCACGAATACGCCGCCACCGAGTCGAAGTACGGCACCAACGCCAGCACCACGGCCAGCGCCGCCGACGGCACGAACGCGGCCAGTGCCTTCGGGTTCACCCCGTGCCGGTAGTAGTAGCGGGACCCCGGCCGCGCGTCGAAGAGCGCCTCCGTGTCCACCCGGCCCCGCTTCACCCAGAAGTAGTCGAGCATCAGGATTCCGAAGAGGGGGCCGAGGAATGCGCCGAGTCCGCCCAGGAAGTAGTTCACGACGTCCGGGTTCGAGTACAGGTTCCACGGTGTGACCAGCAGGGCGAGGACCGTGGAGATCGCGCCGCCCACCTTGAACGTGATCTTCTGCGGCCAGACGTTCGCCAGGTCGTAGGCCGGGGAGACGAAGTTGGCGACGATGTTCACGCCCATCGTGGCGATCGCGAAGGTGAGGGCGCCGAAGACCAGGACCCAGGTGTTGCCGATCTTCGCCACCAGCATCGCCGGGTCGGTGATCGCCTCACCGAAGACCTCGACGCTGCCCGCCGTGACGACGACGGACAGGACCACGAAGGCAGTTGAGTTGATCGGCAGGCCCCAGAAGTTGCCGCGGCGCACCGTTCGGTAGTCCGGCGCGAAGCGGGAGAAGTCGCAGAAGTTGAGCATCAGCGTGCCGTAGGTGGCCAGGATGAGGCCGATCGCGCCGAACCACTGGCGGAACTGTTCGCCCGTCGACACCGGGTGCGGCGTCGAGGTCAACGAGATCGTCCAGCCCGCCTTCGCCCAGACCCAGATCGCGAGGGCGAGCATCACCACCCAGATCGCGGGGCCGCAGAAGTCCTGGAACTTGCGGACCGATTCCATGCCACGCGTGATGATCAGGGACTGCACCAGCCAGAGCAGCAGGAAGGACGACCAGCCCAGTGCGTGCAGGCCGAGGAACGAGTGGTGCGTCCAGGGCTCCGCGCCCGGGAACGCCGCGAGCACCATCACGTTCACCGCCACCGAGGCCAGGTACGTCTGGATTCCGTACCACATGATGGCGATCACGGCCCGGATGAGGGCCGGGATGTTGGCTCCCCAGACGCCGAAGCTGATCCGGCTGACGACCGGGAACGGGACGCCGTGGCGCTGGCCGATGCGGCCCATCGCGTTGCAGCCGATGTAGATCAGGACGAAGCCGATGAGCAAGGAGGTGAAGACCTGCCAGGCGTTCAGGCCGAGCACCAACAGGCCTGCGGCGAACGTGTAGTTGCCGAGGTTGTGGACGTCGGACATCCACAGGGCGAAGAGGTCGTAGACCTTCCATTTGCGCTCACGGGCCGGCGCCAGATCCTCGTTGGTCAGGCGCGGGTCGGGCGGCACGGGGGCGGCGGACTGGGAGTGCACTGGCTCGGCCACGGACATGGCGGTCCTCCGGCGACAAGGTTTGGTATACCAATACCGCGCGATCGTCCCGCCGCCGACCACATCCGGCAATGTCCGTGCGGTTACATCTCCGTAAACCCACCCCACTCCCCCTGCCCCTCACGGACATCGACGAAGATGGACCCATGACGACGGCAGGATCGGTGGAGCCCCTGGGTGCGGTGCGGGAGCGCGTGCTCGCGGCCTTGCGCGAGGACATCGTCGGCGGGCGCCGGCGGCCGGGCGACCGGCTCGTCGAGCGGGAGCTCGCCGAGCGGTTCGGCGTGTCCCGGGTGCCCGTCCGCGAGGCGATCCGGGCGCTGCTCGCCGAGGGCTTCGTGACGTACGAGACGCCCCGCAGGGCCGTCGTGCGCACCCTGAGCCGCACCGATGTCACCGAACTGTACGAGCTGCGCGAGGCCTTGGAGGTCTACGCCGCCGGGCTCGCGGCCGAGCGGGCCACCAAGGACGATCTGGTGGAGCTGGCGGGGCTGCTCGAACGCGCCACGCGTGCGACGCGCGAGGGCGACGCCGAGACCAACACGGACGTCAACTCCCGTTTCCACGACCGGCTGTTGGAGATGGCGCGCAATGAGCTCATCGTGTCCGTGATGCAGCCCGTCAGCGGGCGGCTCCGCTGGCTGACCCGGCGCAACGAGGAGTGGGCCCAACAGCTCGCCGAACACCGGGAGTTGTACGAGGCGATGTACGAGGGGGACGCGGACCGGGCGCGGGCGGTGACGCTGGCCCACGTCCACACCAATTACCGTTCCACCGTGCGCCACCTCTTCGAGGACGACACCGACCCCGCCACGTAAGTCACGTAGTTCATGTACGTCACGTAGGACCCAGGAGAACCCCTGCTCGAACGTAGTTGAGAGCTTGGGGAAGGGTCAGGCGGCGCCGCTCCCGCTGAACCGGTCGAGAGCGGCGACCAGCTCATCGGTGATGCCGGGCGCGCCCGCGTTGTGCCCGGCATCGTCCACGAGGACGAGCTCCGCGTCCGGCCAGGCCCGCGCCACCCGCCACGGGACACCGAGCAGGTTCCCGAGGTCCACCGTTCCCTGCACGATCACCCCGGGAACGCCCTTGAGCAGCGGAAGGTCGCGCAACACCGTGTCCGGGCCATCCAGGAAGTGGTCGCGCCCCCAGTAGTGCGTGACAGTTCTGGCGAATCCGTAACGGAAGTCCGGGTCCTGGTAGCGGGGCACCGTGCGCGGCGGCTGCGAGGCCACCGCGGTCTCCCAGTCGGTCCAGTCGAGCGCCGCCCGCGCGCGTACGTCCGGGTCGGGCGATTCGAGAAGCCGGTTGTACGCCGCCGCGAGATCACCGGAACCGTCCTCCTCCGGCACTCCGTCCACGAACTTCGCGAACGCCTCCGGGAACACCTTCCCCAACCCCCGCGTCAACAAGTCGACTTCTTCCTGGCTGCCCGTCGCCAGGCCCGTCAGGACGAGTTCGGAGACGGCGTCCCGGTGCGTCTGCGCGTACCGCAGGGCCAGGACGGACCCGAAGGACACGCCCCACACCAGCCAGCGCTCGATGCCGAGGTGGGCGCGGAGCAGCTCCAGGTCGGCCATCAGCTTCGGCAGCGTATTGACGCTCATGTCGGTGTCGTACGCGCTCGCCGGCGGCGTGGAGCGGCCCGCGCCGCGCTGGTCGAGCAGCACGATGCGGTAGCGCTCCGGGTCGAACAGGCGCCGGGTGAAGGGGGTGGCCCCGGATCCGGGGCCGCCGTGCAGCACGACGGCGGGCTTGCCGTGCGGGTTGCCGCAGGTCTCCCAGTGGATCCGGTTGCCGTCACCGACGTCGAGGAGGCCCTGGTCGTACGGTTCGAGGGGCGGGTACAGAGGCATCCGGCGAACCTACTACCGGCCCGCCGCGCACCGCCTCCCGGTTAATCGACCTTGATGCTGCGCATCCGCCCGTACGCGTACACACAGCCCGCGAGCGCCAGGTCGGACAGCAGCATGAAGCCGATGGAGTACGAGTTCTGCGCGCTGTAGATCGCGCCCATGACCAGGGGCGGGACGAAGCCGCCGAGGCCGCCGATGGCGCCGACGATGCCGGTGACCGAGCCGACCTTGGACGGTGGGGTGACTTGTGCGACCAGGGCGAAGACGCTGCCGCTCGCGGTGCCGAGGCCCGCGCCCATGACGAGCATGTCGATGGTGCCGCCGGGCGCCAGATGCGGATTGAAGGCCTGCACGATGGCGAAGACCGCGACGACGGCGAGCGCCCAGGCGGTGACGACCGCCGGGTGGATCCGGTCGGAGAGCCAGCCGCCGATCGGCCGGAAGATGACGGTGACGAGGGCGAACCCGGCGGCCTTGGTGCCCGCGTCGATGGGGTCGAGGTCGTACCAGGTCTTCAGGTACGTGGGCAGATAGGTGCCGTACGCGACGATGCCGCCGAAGCCGATCGCGTAGAGCGCGGACAGCTCCCAGGTCACCTTCAGCTTCCCGGCCTCGCCGAGCCGCTGGCCGAGCGAGGTCGTCGGGATGGTGCGGCCGGGGTGGTCGCTGATGAGGAACCAGGCGACCACCACGTAGGCCGCGAGGGCGATCGCGACGATGTAGAACGGCAGGTTCTCGCCGTGCTTGGCGATGCGGGGCGTGAGGTAGCCGGACAGCGCGGTGCCGCCCATGCCCATGCCGAAGATGCCGATCGCCGCGCCGCGCTTGGCGGGCGGGAACCAGGAGTTCACCAGCGGGACCCCGATGGCGAACGTGGTGCCGCCGAGGCCCAGCAGGAAACCGACGAGGATCATGGCCAGGTACGAGTCCCTGGCCACCGTCACCAGGAGCACGGGGATGATCGTCGCCGCCGTCACCAGCGGGAACATCGTCTTGGCGCCGAACTTGTCGGTCAGGGCGCCGACCGGGATCCGGCCCAGCGAGCCGACGATCACCGGCACGGCGACCAGGAAGGACTGCTCGAACGAGCTGAGCCCCAGGGACTCGCCGAAAGCACTGCCGAGCGGGGCGATGAGGTTCCATGCCCAGAACGTGAGCGCGAAGCCCACGGTCGCCACGATGAGGTTGCGATAGGCCGCCGCGGGCGGCTTGGGTGTCGTCTCCTGCGCTGTCAGTGCTGCCACACCGCCACGCTAGGAAGCGGGGGCGTCCGGGTCTCCCTGGGTTGGACCGAACGGGTGCAACCCGGCCGTGCCCGCCGCGTCCCGCAGCACGCCGCGCAGCATCCGTGGAGTGAGCCTGCCGGTGAACGTGTTGCGCTGGCTGACGTGGAAGCAGCCGAAGAGGGACAGTGGTTCGGCCTTTTCGGTCCCTTCGAGGTCGACGCGGGCACCGTGGGCGAAGACGGGGCGTGGGCGCGGCACCGCCCAGCCCGCCTCGGCGAACGCCGGCAGCGCCGCCTGCCAGCCGAACGCGCCGAGCACGACGACCGCGCGCAGGGTGGGCCGCAGCAGGTTCAGCTCCTGGACCAGCCAGGGGCGGCAGGTGTCACGCTCGGCCGGGGTCGGCTTGTTCGCGGGCGGCGCGCAGTGCACGGGCGAGGTGATCCGGACGCCGTGCAGGGTCAGCCCGTCGTCGGCGCTCACGGCGTCCGGCCGGGACGCGAGCCCGATGTCGTACAGGGCCCGGTAGAGGACGTCGCCCGATCGGTCGCCCGTGAACATGCGGCCCGTGCGGTTGGCGCCGTGCGCGGCGGGCGCGAGGCCGACGATCAGGAGCGACGCGTCGTGCGGGCCGAAGCCGGGCACCGGGCGCCCCCAGTACGCCTGGTCGGCGAAGGCGGCGCGCTTGGTGCGCGCGACCTCTTCACGCCACTCGACGAGCCGCGGGCAGGCCCTGCAGTCGCCGATGCGCTCGTCGAGTTCATCGAGACCGTCCATGCACCCGACGATAGGGGCTACGTGAACGCGGCCCCCAGCGCGACGAACGCGCAGATCAGCACAGACAAGATGGCCAGCAGCGGCCACACGAACCGCAGGTACTTGTCGTAGCCGACCTTGGCGAGGGCCACGCCACCGATGGTCACGGCGGTCGTCGGCACCCACAGGTTCATCCAGCCGCTGGCCGCCTGCCACGCGGTGACGACGACCGCGCGCGAGACACCCGCGAAGTCGGCGAGCGGCGCGAGGATCGGCATGGCGAGGGTGGCGTGCCCGGACGTGGACGGGATGAGGAGGGCGAGCGGCAGGTTCACGAGGAAGACGATGATCGCGAAGACGCCGGACGAGGTGCCCTTCACGACCCCCTCGATGGCGTGCAGCACCGTGTCCGTGATCTTCGAGTTGTTCATGATCACGGTGACACCGCGGGCCAGCAGGATGACGAGCGCGGGCGAGACGAAGTCGGCGGCACCCTGGACGATCGTCGAGCTGAGCTTCTGCTCCCCCATCCGCGCGACGAGCCCGACGAGCACGGCCGCGACCAGGAACAGCGCCGCCAACTGCGGGAAGGACCAGTCGAGTTCGAAGTCGTACGGGGTCGCGTCGGCGTCGCCGGTCAGGGCGCTCGCCCAGGGCACCACCGAGAAGATCATGAAGGCGAAGACCAGCGCCGTGGCGACCAGAACACCCTTGTGCAGGCTGGTCAGTTCGGGGACCTCGGCTGCCTCCGTGGCCGTCTCGTCGAGGTCCCGGTCCCCCGGCAGGAAGCCCGAGAGCGAGCGCTCCGGGTCGCTCCGCACCCGCTTCGCGTAGCGGATGACGTACGCGATGGTGACCCCGGTCAGCACGATCCACATCGCGAACCGCAGCGCGATGCCGTCGCCCAGCGAGATGTCGGCGGCCGAGGAGGCGACGCCGGTCGCGAACGGGTTGACGGTCGAGCACAGCACGCCGACGCCCGCGCCGAGGATGATCGCGCCGACCGCCGTCATCCGGTCCTAGCCGAGCGCGAGCATCAGCGGCACGATCAGACCGTAGAACCCGAGCGTCTCCTCGGCGAAGCCCTCGACCGTGCCGAGGACGGAGAAGACGGCCATGACACCCGCGATGAGCAGCGCCCCGCGCTCGCGCAGCCGGTGGGCGAGACGGCCGATGCCCCGGTCGAGGGCGCCCGTCGCGAAGACGACGGTGATGAAGGCACCGATGGCGAGCACGAACAGGAAGACGCCCGCGCTGCCGTACAGATCACCGGAGTTGTCGGGCGAGACGAGGGCGGTCTTCGGGTCCTGGATGCCGTAGAGGCCGTTGACCGGGGCGAGGAACAGGTCGTTGAGGCGGTCGACGAAGGACTGCCCGGAGTCGACGCGCTGGTACGTGCCCTCGACGGGCGCGCCCTCGCCGTTCCTGTCGTACGCCCCCGACGGGATCAGGAACGCGAGCAGCCAGATCGCGATCGTGACGACGGCGAGGACGGTGAGGGCGCTGGGGAAGGTGAACTTCTTCTTCGACGGGGGCTGTTCGGGGGCCTCGGTGGTGTTCGCGGTGCTCATGCGCCGCTCCGGAAGTCGGCCGCGTACTCCCGCACGAACGCGCACATCGCGACGACCGTCGCGTGCAGTTCGGAGAACAGGACGCGTTCGTTGGGAGCGTGCAGGTTGCAGAGGTTGTCCTGCGCGCCGAAGAGCAGCACCTCGGCGCCCGGTGCGGCCTGTGCGAGGCCGTTGACCAGCGGGATGGAGCCGCCGGTCGCGACGTACGAGGCGTCGGCGCCCCAGGCCTCCTTGAGCGCGGCGCGGGCGGCGCGGTAGGCGGGGCCGCCGGTGTCCGCCTCGTAGCCTGGCCCGGTGTCGCCGGGCGTGACGGTGAGCGCGACGCCGAAGGGGCGCAGCGAGCGCAGATGCCGTACGAGGAGGTCCTGGGCCTCGTTCGGGTCCTGCTGGGGGTGGAAACGCAGGTTCAGCTTGGCGCGGGCGTGCGGGACGACGGCCGAGGCGGCGCCCGCCACGGTCGGTGCGTCGAGGCCGATGACGGTGATCGCGGGGCCGCTCCAGAGGCGTTCGCCGAGGGTGCCGCTGCCGAGGAGCGGGAGGCCCTCCTCGACGCCGGCGAGCTCGCGGAACTCCTCGTCGGTGTAGCCGGCGCCGGTCCACTTCTCGCGCCGCAGTCCTTCGACGGCGACGTCCCCGTGCACGTCGTGGAGCGTGGCGAGGGCTTTGAGGAGGACGAGCAGCGCGTCGGGGGCCGCGCCGCCGAACTCTCCGCTGTGGCGGGCCTCTTCGAGGGTGCGGACCTCGACGGTGACCTCGGCGGCGCCGCGCAGGCCCGTGGTGAGGGTGGGGGTGCCGGGGCGGAGGTTCCCGAGGTCCGCGATGACCATGGCATCGCAGGCGAACCGCTCGGGGTCGGTGGGCGGGTAGCCGTCGAAGGGGCTGCCGTACTCCTCCTGCCCCTCGAAGACGATCTTCACGCCGACCGGCGGGCGGCCCTGGTACGCGCGCAGCATCCCCAGGTGCGCGATGACGTTCGACTTGTCGTCCGCGATGCCGCGCGCCCGCAGCCCGCCCTCGATCGGGGTCGGCGTGAACGGCGGCGACTTCCACAGACTCTCGTCACCGGGCGGCTGCACGTCGTAGTGGGAGTAGAGCAGGACGGTCGGGGCGTCGGGTGTGGGCGGCGGGATCTCGCCGAAGATCACCGGCGCGGTGTCGGGCAGGTCGAGGGTCTCGATGTGCCCCACGCCCGCGTCCCGCAGCAGCCCGACGAGCAGGTCGTGGGCCTCGCGCACCGGCTCCGCCGGATAGCCGGGGAAAGCGATGGAGGGGATGGCGGCCAGCCGCTCCAGATCGGACCGCAGCCCGTCCATCAGCCGGTCGACCGCGGCCCGCGGGTCGCCGTGTGGGTCGATGGCATCCATGCCGTCCATGTCTTCATGCACCCCTCGCTGTCGAATACGCTCGTTTCGCCCGGATTATCCGGGGAGGGCGGGGGCGGTTCGGCCGGGGCTCGCCGAGGGGTGCGACAACGGGTTCGGGGCGCGGCCCACGCGGCGCTATCGTCGGACGCATGGCATCGCAGACACCGGGGACACCACAGGCGCCGGACGGGTCGGGCGGCGGCGGAAGCGTGCGGGTCGACAGCTGGATCTGGGCCGTACGCCTGGTCAAGACGCGCGCGGCGGGGGCGGCGGCCTGCAAGGGCGGGCACGTCAAGGTCAACGGGACGAGCGTCAAGCCCGCGCATGCGCTCCGCGTCGGGGACGAGGTACGGGTGCGCAGGCCCGGCGATCGTGAGCGCCTGGTCGAGGTCAAACGCCTCATCCGCAAGCGGGTCGGGGCGCCGGTCGCCGCGGAGGCCTACGTCGACAACTCTCCGCCGCCGCCCCCGCGCGAGGTGATCGCCCCGGTCGGCATCCGCGACCGCGGCGCAGGCCGCCCGACCAAGCGCGACCGCAGAGAACTGGAACGCCTCCGCGCCACTTTCGGGCAGGGCCCGGGGGCCGAATCAGGCTCCGCCGACGACTGAGGCGTTACGGCCACGGGGCTCCGCCCCGGACCCCGCTGCTCAATCGCCGCAGGGGCTTGAAAAACCCAACCCCCGCGGGTCTGCAGGATCAAGCCCCGCCGGCGATTGAGGCGATTCAGCCCCGCCGGCGTTTGAGGCGCGGGGTCCGGGGCGGAGCCCCGTGGCGTGGGGACGGCGCCGCCCCATCACACCGGCACCGCGGACACCCACGTCCCGTCCTCCGTCAGCACCCGGTCAACCTTCAAACCGGCCTCGGCCAACGCCCGTTCGAACTCCTCCTGGTCAAGCGGGCGGGCTCGATACGTCTGCGTCCACACCACGTCAGGGAACACATACTCGACCTTCACCGAGCGCACGCCATCACCAACCGGCTCCGAGTGCAGCTTGCGAATCGTGAACCCGCCACCGGGCCCGGTCACCTCACGCGGCAGGTTCTCGTGCGCCCCCGGCCGCTCCCGCTGGATCAACACCCGGCCCCCCTCGGCGACATGACGCCGACACGTGTCGAGCATCCCCGCACGCACCTCCGCGTCCCCGGTGTGGATGAGGATGGACCCGAGCAGCACCACGTCGAACGTCTCGCCGAGGTCGAGCCCCTCGATGGCACCGCGCACCGTGCGCGCACCCCGGACCCGCTCCAGCATCTCCGGCGACTCGTCCACCCCCGTCACCCGAAACCCCCGCTCGACGAGCGCGTGCGTCACACGGCCGACCCCGCAACCGAGTTCCAACACGGTCGCCCCGGCGGGCACCGCGCCCGCGACGACATCCGGCTCGTTCTCGACCACGAGCCGCGAGTACAGCTCCACGGCACAGCCGTCCGGCGTGATGGCGCCCGGACCCGTGCCCTCATATCCCGTACGCATCTCAAGACCCATGCCAGCCCAACGAACCGCCCGCACGCACCGTTCCCCGCCCACGGATTCCGCGTGGCACTCTGGAAGGGAAGCCGCGAAAGGGGTGCTCAGGCGCCCCCACCCGTCGCCCACGCGCCGAGGGGATGGTGCCGATGGACCGCACGCATCCGCATCACACACACGGGCCGCAGAGGCCACACGGGCCACACGCACCGCATCCGGCGCACTTCATCCGCACCGGTGACGAGCCAGTCACCGCCCGCAGCCCACTGCGCCTGCGGCTCGGCCTCGCGCTGTTCGGGCTCGTGTGGACGGTCTTCGGCACCGTCGCGTTTCTGCTCGCGCACCGCCCGTGGTGGGCGCTGGCCTGCGGAATCCTGTGGCTGATCACGACGGTCGACCTGTTCATGATCCTGCGGCACATCCGCCAGGGCCCGCACTACCAGCCGGGCCGGGACGTCCCGCCGTACCACAAGCCCCGGTAGCTGCCCTCAGTCGTCGAAGCGCGCAGCGGCCAGGTACTCCGGCTGCGGGTCGAGCGCCGCGGCGAGCCGGAAGTGCCGCCTGGCCTGCTGCGGGCGCGCCCACCGCTCGTACGTCCTGGCCAGCGCGAAATGCGCGAACGCGTTGTCCGGCTCGCGCTCAAGGACGATCGTGAACTCCAGCTCGGCCGCGCGCAGTTGTGCCGCGGCGAAAAACGCGCGGGCCCTCAGCAGCCGGGCAGCCGTGTGCTCAGGGTAGAGGGCCAGCACGTCGTCCAGAAGCTTCACCGCTCCGCGCGGATCGCGCGCGGCCAGGAGCTGCTCGGCGGCGCGATAGTCGATGACGTGTGTCTCCGGCGTGGCTTCGGGCACGACGAACCTCCTCTTGGTGTCGACAAGGTCAACACCGTGGACCGTAAGGGCTATTCCTTCCCACGGCCCGTCGGCAGAACACGCGGTGCGATCAGCGCGAGCGGCTCAGGGACACCGTGATCACCATGCCCACGAGCACGAGAAACGCTCCCGCGATCATGAAGGTCCGGTCCACACCGGGCCGTTCGCCGCCGATCAGCACGGTCTCCCGCGGGTCCTCGGTGTCGTACGCGACGCTGACGGTCCCGCCGGCGGGCAGCGGACGCCGCTTGCTGGGCGGCACGGGCGAGACGACCTCCACGACCTGCCCGTCCTCCGTCTCGAACTGGAGCAACGGCCGCTCGGACCCCGGCTTGGGCGGTTTGACGAGGGCCTGCGCGATGTTCCCCGCACCCTGCACGCGACGGCTGCGCTGCAGTCCGTACGCACCGGCGATCAGCGCCACCAGTCCGCCGAGCGCGGTGCAGGCGGCGAGGACGATCACGCGGTCGCGGCACGCGCCCGGCGCGCCAGCTCCGCCCAGACCTCGTCGACCCGCTCCCGCAGGCGCTCCAGCGGTACGTCGTTGTCGATCACGATGTCCGCGATCTCCAGCCGCTTCTCGCGGGTGGCCTGCGCGGACATCCGGGCCCGCGCGTCCTCCTCGCTCATGCCGCGCAGCCGGGTCAGGCGGTCCAGTTGGGTCTCGGGGCTCGCGTCGACGACGATCACCAGGTCGTAGAGCGGCGCAAGACCGTTCTCGGTGAGCAGCGGCACATCGTGGATGACCACGGAGTCGGCGCCCGCGGTGGCCTCCAGCTCGGCGGAGCGGGTGCCGACCAGCGGGTGCACGATCTTGTTGAGCGTGGCCAGCTTGTCGGCGTCCGCGAACACGACCGAGCCGAGCTTCGGCCGGTCCAGGCTCCCGTCCGGTGCGAGCACCCCGTCACCGAACGCCTCGACGACGGCCGCGAGCCCATCGGTTCCGGGCTCGACGACCTCCCGCGCGATCTTGTCGGCGTCGATCAGTACGGCCCCCCGCTCCACGAGCAGCCGTGACACCTCACTCTTGCCGGCACCAATTCCGCCGGTCAGCCCCACCTTCAACATAAGCGGAAGCTTAGGGCCTGTCCGGCGGAATCGGGGCTCGTGATCAAGACGAGCCCGTGCTCAGGCGTCGCCCTCGCGTTCGGCCAGGAACTTCTCGAACTCCTTGCCGATCTCGTCCGCCGACGGGATGTCCATCGGCTCCGCCAGCATGTTGCCCCGCTGGTCCGCTCCGGCGACCGCGTCGTACTGGTGCTCAAGTCCCTGGACGAGCGAGACCAGTTCCTCGTCGCCCTCCTGGACCTGCCGGTCGATCTCCGTCTGCGTACGGTGCGCGTCCGTGCGCAGTCCGTGCGCGACGCCCGGAAGCACCATGCCGGTCGCCGCGGTGATCGCCTCCAGGACGGTCAGCGCGGCGTCCGGGTACGCGGAGCGCGCGATGTAGTGCGGGACGTGCGCCGCGACGCCGAGGACGTCGTGCCCGGCCTCCATGAGGCGGTACTCGACGAGGGACGCGGCGCTGCCCGGCACCTGCGCCTCGTCGAACGGGCTGAGGTGCCCCGGCACCAGATCGGTGCGGTTGCCGTGCGGCGTGAGGCCGACGGGGCGGGTGTGCGGGACGCCCATCGGGATCCCGTGGAAGTTCACCGAGAGGCGCACCCCAAGACGCTCCACGATCTGCCGCACGGCGGCCGCGAAACGCTCCCACTCGACGTCCGGCTCGGGCCCGGCGAGCAGCAGGAACGGCGCCCCCGTCGCATCCTGCACCAGCCGTACCTCGAGCACCGGCACCTCGTACTCGCTCCACCGGTCGCGCCGGAACGTGAGCAGCGGGCGGCGTGCCCGGTAGTCCACGAGCCGGTCGTGGTCGAAGCGGGCCACCACCTGGTGCGGCAGCTGGTCGATGAGCCGCTCGACGATCTGGTCGCCGGTCTCACCGGCGTCGATGTATCCGTCGAAGTGGTAGAGCATGACCAACCCGGCCGACTCCTGGGCAAGCGCCATGTCCACGGCGGCGAGCCCCTTCGGCTCCCATGAGTACAAATCCTGCGGATCAAGCACAGTGACCGCTCCTCCTCGTGTTCCACCAGAAGAACGCGCGGAGCGGGCGCGGACATTCCCGCCCGCACCCTTTCTCAGCTGTCTCTTACGAAGATGAGCAGCGCGTCGGTCCACGCCGGTCCATGTCAGTCGGCCAGTACGCGCGCGTGCAGCCTGCTCACGGCCCGCCGCGCCGACGTGAACGCCCCGTGCTGCCAGGCGTCGGTGTAGCTGAGCCAGTCGCCGGCGAAATAGACGCGGCCCGTCGGCTCGTTGAGCGGCTTGTAGCGGGGATCGTCGGGACCGCCCGGGGTGTCGTGCCAGGCCGCTTCCAGGTGCGGCGTCTGCCGCCAGTGGTGCGAGAACGAGGTGGCCAGCTCGGTCCGGTACTTCTCGCCGTAGATCTTCACGCCCTGCGCCACGGCCCGCGCCTCGCGCTTTTCGGGCGTGAGCTTCGCGTACGCGTCGGCATCGGTGTCGTAGTTGTAGTAGCCGATCATGAGGCCGCGCTCGCCGTGGAACCCGTACGACGGGTGCCAGATGTGGCTGAGGTCCATGTCGGTCTCGGTGATGCCGCCGTAGATCCGGTGGTCGGTCTCCCACCACCGGCTCCGGTACTCCAGGCCGATCTTCCCCGCGGACTGCGGCGTGATGGCCTCCAGGGCGCTCTGCACGCCGGAGCCGAGGTTGTGCGGGATCTTGGCGAGGATGTTGGGCGGCAGCGCCCCGACACAGAAGTCCGCCTCGACGACCCTGGTCCGCCCACCCTGCGCGTAGGTGACGGCGACCCCGTCGCCCTTGTCCGTGATCCTGCTGACGACTGCCCCAGTACGTACCCGGGAAGCCCCTATCGCGCCCGTCAGCGCCTTCGGTATCCGATCCATCCCGCCGACCGGCTGGAACATCAGCATGGCCTGATCGAAGCCGAACTCGAAGGAGAAGTAGCGCCCGACGCCGCTCGCGAACACCTCGGACGCGGAGGGCACGTCCCCGAGCACCACGCCCGGCGTCCCGGTGGCGGCGGGCACGGTCGAGTACCCGCGCCGGTCACACCCTTCGTAGGCGAGCTTGTCCCCCAGTGCCCCGAAGTCCTTCAGGAACTCGACGAGCCGCTCCTGGTCCACGGAGCTCAACTCCCTGTCCAGGGCTCCCTTGTTGGAAGCCTTGGCGAGCAGCTCCGACACATACCCGTACACATCCGCCTTGGCGGTCCGGTACCGCACGGGCTTGGTCATCCCGGCGCCCTCGTTGAAGAGATACGCGTCGGCATTGGAGTTCGTGAACACCTCGATGGGAACGCCGAGTTCACGGCAGTAGTCGAGCGTCACCATCCACTGCGGAAGTCTCGCAGGACCGGCGTTCATGTACTGCCCGTCACTGAAGCGCGCGGTCTGCCGGTTCCCATACGTGTCGACGGTCGAATCCCCGCCCCGCACGGTGAAGTTGCGCCCACCGGTCCGGCCTCTCGCCTCCAGGACCGTACAGTCGTAGCCGGCCTTGCCCAGCTCGTACGCGGTGGCGAGCCCGGCGATGCCACCCCCCACGATCACGACCTTCGCGGCGCCGCGCCCGCTCAGCGAGAAGTCCCCCGACCGCGGCGCACGGTACGGCGATTCACGCTGCGCGGCCTGCGCGGTGGGCGCGAGCCCCAGGGCGCCCATGGTCGCGAACATGGCCCCGGCACCGCCGCTGACACCCACGTTCCGCAGAAATGCCCGCCGACTTGCTGCCATGTGTCCGGCTCCCCTCAGATCACGTTCGATCTCGACTGATCCGGGGATGGTGGCAACACCGTGTTACGGCACACGCACAACTCGTGTATCCGCCACGTTTCTCTTGCCCAAGGACCGACGCCGCCCCCTGGGGGCGCGGGGAACTGCGCAAAAAAACGGTGGGGCTGCACCTATTGGTGCAGCCCCACCGCTAACTACCTGCTAGCGCAGAGCGTTTCAGCTCTGGCCGCCCGCCAGCTTCTCGCGGAGCGCGGCGAGCGCCTCGTCCGAGGCGAGCGCGCCGGAGTTGTCGGCCGTCTCCGAGGAGTACGAGCCGCCACCGCCGCCGCCACCGCTGCCACCGGAGGCGGCCGGAGCCGCGGCACCGGCGGGAGCCGCAGCGCCCTCGGCCTCGGCCTGAGCGTCGGCCTCGCGGGACTTGATGACCTGAGCCTGGTGCTGCTCGAAGCGCTGCTGCGCCTCGGCGTACTGGGTCTCCCAGGCCTCGCGCTGGGTGTCGAAGCCCTCGAGCCAGTCGTTGGTCTCGGGGTCGAAGCCCTCGGGGTAGATGTAGTTGCCCTGGTCGTCGTACGACGCGGCCATGCCGTACAGGGTCGGGTCGAACTCGACGACCGACGGGTCGGCGCCGAAGGCCTCGTTGGCCTGCTTCAGCGAGAGGCTGATGCGGCGGCGCTCGAGGTCGATGTCGATGACCTTGACGAAGATCTCGTCGTTGACCTGGACGACCTGCTCCGGGATCTCCACGTGGCGCTCGGCCAGCTCGGAGATGTGGACCAGGCCCTCGATGCCCTCGTCGACGCGGACGAACGCACCGAACGGAACCAGCTTCGTGACCTTGCCGGGAACGACCTGGCCGATCTGGTGCGTACGGGCGAACTGCTGCCACGGGTCTTCCTGCGTCGCCTTCAGCGACAGGGAGACACGCTCGCGGTCCATGTCGACGTCGAGAACCTCGACGGTGACTTCCTGGCCGACCTCGACAACCTCGGACGGGTGGTCGATGTGCTTCCAGGAGAGCTCGGAGACGTGGACGAGACCGTCGACGCCACCCAGGTCCACGAAGGCACCGAAGTTGACGATCGAGGAAACGACGCCGGAGCGGACCTGACCCTTCTGCAGGGTGGTGAGGAACGTCTGGCGGACCTCGGACTGGGTCTGCTCGAGCCAGGCACGGCGGGACAGGACCACGTTGTTGCGGTTCTTGTCCAGCTCGATGATCTTCGCCTCGAGCTCCTTGCCCACGTAAGGCTGAAGGTCGCGAACGCGGCGCATCTCGACGAGGGAGGCCGGCAGGAAGCCACGGAGGCCGATGTCGAGGATGAGACCACCCTTGACGACCTCGATGACGGTACCGGTGACGATCCCGTCCTCTTCCTTGATCTTCTCGATCGTGCCCCAGGCACGCTCGTACTGAGCGCGCTTCTTGGACAGGATCAGACGGCCTTCCTTGTCCTCCTTCTGGAGAACGAGGGCCTCGATCTCATCGCCCACGGCGACGACCTCATTGGGGTCGACGTCGTGCTTGATGGAGAGCTCACGGCTCGGGATGACACCTTCGGTCTTGTAACCGATGTCGAGGAGAACCTCGTCCCGGTCAACCTTGACGATGACGCCGTCGACGATGTCGCCATCGTTGAAGTACTTGATCGTCTCGTCGATGGCGGCGAGGAATGCTTCCTCGTTACCGATGTCGTTGACCGCAACCTGCGGGGTGGTGGCGGTGGTCTCGGTGCTGCTCGTCATGTGGGAAAGGGCTCCGGCGGACATTGAAAGTCGGGGGGTACTGCTACGCCGGGAGCCTGTTTCGCACCGAAGAAGCCGGACAGCCTAGGAAGCGCCAAATCCGGGCTCGGAAGAGCCGGTGGCGCCTCGATAACCGAGGGGACATACAACAGATGCGAGCACAGCCTGCTATGTCTGAGGTGCGCAGGCCCGCAGCGCAACTTGTAGCATACGGGGGCAGCCCGACAGGGTCAATGCGCGAAGGCGCACACCGGGGGCGGAACGCCGCATACCCGGCAGAAAACCTGTCTCACGAGGCCACCGGCGCCGCAGAGCCCGCACATTATTACGAGGGAGCCGATCATCCAAGAGTCCGGACCAATGGAAGCGCACGACTCCCCCTCCACCGTCGACGACGACTCGACGGCGACCCGGCGGGACGCGGACACCACGGAGAGCTCGCGGGCCAACCGCGGCTGGTGGGACAGGAACGCGGACGACTACCAGGTGGAGCACGGCACGTTCCTGGGCGACGACCGTTTCGTGTGGTGCCCCGAGGGGCTCGACGAGATGGAGGCCGAACTGCTCGGCCCGCTCGACGACCTCGCAGGCAAGGACATCCTGGAGATCGGGGCGGGCGCCGCGCAGTGCTCGCGCTGGCTGCTCGACCAGGGCGCACGCCCCGTCGCCCTCGACCTCTCGCACCGCCAGCTCCAGCACGCGCTGCGCATCGACGGCGGCAAGGTGCCGCTCGTGGAGGCGGACGCCGGAGTGCTCCCCTTCAAGGACGGCTCCTTCGACCTGGCCTGCTCCGCGTACGGGGCGCTCCCCTTCATCGCGGACCAGGTGCAGGTGATGCGCGAGGTGCACCGTGTGCTGCGGCCCGGCGGCCGGTTCGTCTTCTCCGTCACGCACCCGGTCCGCTGGGCGTTCCCCGACGAGCCGGGCCCCGAGGGCCTGTCCGTCGCCGCCTCGTACTTCGACCGCACTCCTTACGTGGAGCAGGACGACGACGGGCGGGCCGTCTACGTAGAGCACCACCGGACCATCGGGGACCGGGTGCGGGACGTGGTGGCGGGCGGCTTCCGGCTCGTCGACATCGTGGAGCCCGAGTGGCCCGAGTGGAACACACAGGAGTGGGGCGGCTGGTCGCCGCTGCGCGGCAACCTGATCCCGGGGACGTCGATCTTCGTGTGCGAGCGAAACTGAAGGGGTGACCTCACCCCCTTCTTCTGTACGTGACGACGCGCTGCGAGCCCTTCCCGTACGGTCCGCGCTGCCCGCGCTGCGCTCCGCGCTCGACGATGCGGGGGCCGCGGTGCTCGTGGCGCCGCCCGGCACCGGCAAGACGACGCTCGTGCCGCTCGTCCTCGCCGGACTGCTCGACGAGGACGCTCCCGTACGCCGTGTCGTGGTCGCCGAGCCGCGGCGGATCGCGGCCCGTGCGGCGGCCCGGCGGATGGCCTGGCTGCTCGGCGAGAAGGTCGGGGAGCGGGTCGGTTACACGGTGCGCGGCGAGCGCGTCGTCGGGCCGCGTACGTGCGTCGAGGTGGTCACGACGGGTGTGCTGCTGCAACGGCTGCAGCGGGACCAGGAGTTGACCGGCGTCGATGCCGTGATGCTGGACGAGGTGCACGAGCGGCACCTGGACGCGGACACCGTGGCCGCCTTTCTGTGCGACGTACGCGAGGCGCTGCGGCCGGAGCTGAAGCTGGTCGCGGCGTCCGCGACGACGGACGCCGAAGGCTGGGCGTCGCTGCTCGGGGGCGCTCCGGTCGTCGAGGCCGAGGGCGTCTCGTACCCGGTGGATGTGGTGTGGGCGCCGCCCGCGCGTCCGGTGCGGCCGCCGCACGGGATGCGGGTGGATCCGGCGCTGCTCACGCATGTGGCGTCCGTGGTCCGCCGTGCGCTCGCCGAGCGAGACGGGGACGTGCTGTGTTTCCTGCCGGGCGTCGGGGAGATCGCGCGGGTGGCCGGGCAGTTGGGGGGCCTGGGCTCGGATGTGGATGTGTTGCAGGTGCACGGGCGGGCGCCGGCCGCCGTGCAGGACGCGGTGCTCTCGGCGGGTGCGCGGCGGCGGGTCGTGCTGGCCACGGCCGTCGCCGAGTCGTCGTTGACCGTGCCGGGGGTGCGGGCCGTCGTGGACGCGGGGCTCGCGCGGGAGCCGCGGGTGGACCACGCGCGCGGGTTGAGCGCGCTGACGACCGTACGGGCTTCCCGGGCGACCGGGACGCAGCGGGCGGGGCGGGCCGGGCGTGAGGCGCCGGGTGTCGTGTACCGGTGCTGGGACGAGGCGGAGGACGGGCGGCTGCCCAGGTTCCCCTCGCCCGAGATCAAGGTGGCGGATCTGACGGCGTTCGCTCTGCAAGTGGCGTGCTGGGGCGACCCGGACGCGTCGGGTCTCGCGCTGCTCGACGCGCCTCCGGCCGGGGCGATGGCGGCGGCGCGGGCCACTCTGACCGTGGTGGGTGCGGTCGAGGAGGGTTCGGGCCGGGCCACCGAGCGGGGTGGGCGGTTGGCCCGGCTCGGGGTGCACCCGCGGCTGGGGCGGGCCCTGCTGGACGCGGCTCCCGTGGTGGGCGCGCAGCGGGCGGCGGAGGTCGTGGCGCTGCTGAGCGAGGAGCCGCCGAGGGCCTACGGCGATGATCTGGGCGGGGCGTTGCGCTCCGCTCGGCGTGGGGGTGACGCGTATGCCTCGCGGTGGGCGGCTGAGGTTCGGCGGCTGGCCCGCCTGGTGGACGGTTCCGCGCCTGCGGCGCGGGGAGTGACCCTCCCACCCACCCGAAGCGCCGCAACGGATGGCCCGGGTAGCGGCAACGGGGTGGGCGGGGACCGTGAGCGCGGCGGGGCCGGTGGGGCCGGTCAGGCCGGTGGGGTCGGTGGAGTCGGTGGAGTCGGTGGAGTCGGTGGAGTCGGTGGGGATGATCGGGCCACCGGGGTCGTCGCCGCGCTTGCCTTCCCGGAACGCGTGGCCCGGCGCAGTGGCGGTTCGCTGCTCATGGTCTCCGGTACCCGCGCCGACGTTCCCGACGGATCCGCCCTGCGGGACGCCGAGTGGGTCGCCGTCGCCGTCGCCGACCGGCCCGTGGGGGCCGGTCACGCGCGCGTGCGGCTCGGTGCGGTCGTGGACGAGGACGCCGCCCGGCGGGCCGCCGCGTCGCTCTTCCAGGAGGGCGATGAAGTGGCGTGGGCGGACGGCGAGTTGGTGGCCCGCCACGTCACCCGGCTCGGCGCCGTCGAACTCGCCGTACGTCCCCTCAAGAACCCCGCCCCCGGCCTCGTAAGGGACGCCCTGCTCGAAGGGCTGCGGCGCGAAGGGCTCGGGCTGCTGCGGTGGAGCAAGGACGCCGTGGCGCTGCGGCAGCGGCTTGCGTTTCTGCGGCGGCACGTCGGGGAGCCGTGGCCGGACGTGGGCGACGAGGCGCTGCACGCGCGCGTGGACGAGTGGCTGGAGCCGGAGTTGAGCGCGGCGCGGCGCCGGGCGGACCTCGGGCGGATCGACGCCGGGGAGGCGCTGAGGCGGCTGCTGCCGTGGGCGGGGGGCCAGGCGGCGCGTCTGGAGGAGTTGGCGCCGGAGCGGCTCGAGGTGCCGAGCGGGTCGCGGGTGCGGCTCGACTACTCGGATCCCGAACAGCCTGTGCTCGCGGTGAAGTTGCAGGAGATGTTCGGGCTGCGGGAGACGCCGCGGGTGGCCGGGGTCCCGGTGCTCGTGCATCTGCTGTCGCCCGCGGGGCGGCCCGCCGCCGTCACCGCGGACCTCGCCTCGTTCTGGGGCGACGGCTACCGCTCCGTACGGGCCGATCTGCGCGGCCGCTACCCCAAGCATCCGTGGCCCGAGGACCCGGCGGCCGCCGAGCCCACGCGGCACACGAACGCCCGCCTCAGACGCTGACCGGGTCGGGCTCCGGCTCGGCCACCGGCGTCTCCTCCGGCTCGCCGGGGCGCCGGCTGCGGGCCTCCAGCCACAGCGAGAGCGCGAGCAGCAGCCCGCCGAGGATCAGGAAGCCCCACGGCAGGTAGGAGGTGAGGAGAAGGATCAGGACGCGCTGGGACTTGACCAGGTCGACCGTCGACTCGATGAAGTCGGGGCGCATCTTCACGTCGCCGGCGAACGCGGTGACCTTCTTGTCGGGGTCCCCGGCGAGCAGGGTGCCGCCGCGCATCTCTTCCTTGTGCTTCTCCGCGCCGTAGACGGGGGCGCCGGTGGTCGGGTCGACCAGGAAGGTGCGCACCGTCGAGTAGTACATCTTGGTGCCGGTCTTGGCGACGGACTCCGGAGTGATGCCCTTCACGGGCAGCGTCTTGGGGAACGGAACCTTCGTCCACGGGATGGTCTGCTCGAAGCGGTAGATCTTCAGGCCGTGGAAGGTCTCGGTGCCCTTGTACTCGATGGGGCGGGTGACGCGGGCACGCGCGTCGAAGTACTCGTAGTCGCGCGCTTCCGTAAGGAAGGGCCACTTGAACTCGATGCCCTCGCGCTTGACCGGGTCGCCGTCGACGGATTCGCTCTTGTCGTGCACGGGCGCCGAACTGTGGGCGTCGAAGATGTAGCGCTCGGGGATCTCGGTGACCATCTTGCCGTCGGGTCCCACGCCGTAGGTCAGGCCGTCCCAGACGACGACATCGCGCCCGGCGGTCTTCTCCACCTTGTTCGACGCCTCGACGTTGCCCTTCAGCGTCTGGACGATGCTGAGCTTGGGGACCTTCTTCTCCTTCATGGTCCCGTAGTCGATCAGGGTCGCGTTCTTCGCCTCCAGGACCATCGTCTGGTACTGGCTCGGCGGGATCTTCGCCAGGCGCGGGAACGCGTACCAGCGCATCAGCGGGGACATCGCCGTGAAGAAAACGGCGAAGGCGAGCAGGATCAGGCTGGCCTTGCGGCGCATCGCGGCGGCCCTCCTCAGCTACGGGCGTGACACGGGCTTTTACGGGTGTTTGGGCACTGAGTGCAGCAGCGGTTTCGGGGACGTCTCGCCCGGCGGGGCACCGACCGCGGTCATGGTGAGGACCAGGGCGAGCGCCGCGGCGAGACCGATGGCCGCGGCGACGAGAGCACGCATGTCCGACCTCCCTGCAGCCTTGCGGCACACGGAATCTGATGAGGCGTCAGGCCTCTGGGTCGGTGCACCGTAGCAACGCGGAGCGGGAATGAGAACACGTTGTACGGGACGTAGTTGAGCCCCCGACCACGTCCGGGTCGGGGGCTCAACTGCGCGGTGCGCGGGGCGTGTTACGAGGCGGCGGCCTCGGTCACCTTCAGCTCCACCGGGAGCGTCGCGCCGCCCGTCGTGGTGACGCGCAGCACGAACTCGCCGGTCGTGTCGTCCGCGTACAGCTTCGGCAGCGTGAAGTGTCCGTCCGCGTCGGCCTTCAGACCCTTGACGGAGCGGATCGTATTGCCGTCCGCGTCCTTGAAGTAGGGGCCCTTGCCCGCCTCGGTCGCGTCGTCCTTGGACTTGACGAGAGTCGCGGTCGCGCCGACGTTGCCGGCCGCGGCGCCCTTGTACGTGGCCGCCAGTTCGACGGCCTTGTCGAAGGTGCCGCCCGCCTCGCAGGTCAGCGCGTCGGTGCCGACCCGCTCCAGTTTGTCGGCGCGCGCGGTGACCGTCGCCGTGTGGTCGACGCCGGCCACGTTGCGGCCGACGACGGTGGCGCGGACCTTGAACTGGCCGGTCTTCTTCCCCGCCTTGACCGCGGGCGCGGTGGCCACGCCGGAGCTGTTCGTGGTGACGGTGGTACTGGTGATGCCGCCGGTGAACGTGGCGTCCGTGTCGCCGACGATCGCGAAGCGGATCTTCGCGGAGCCGACGGCGGAGCCCGCCGCGTTCTTCGCCTTCACCTTGACCCGCTCGCTGAAGGAGTCGTCCTGCAGGGCGGCGAGGCTGCCGGTGCCCGCGTCGGAGAGCTTGGTGACGGACTCGGTGGGCGTGGGGGTGGGCGTGGGGCTCGTGGTGGGCGGCGAGGTGGTGCCGCCTCCACCGGGGCTGGTCGAACCGCCGCCGCCGGACGGGGTCTTGGGCGGGTTCTTGGACGGGTTCTTGGACGGCGGCTTCGTGGTCGGCGAGTCCGACGGGCCCGCGGAGTTCCGGTTCCGGTCGGTGGGGCTCGGCGACGGGCTCGCGCCGCCGCCCGTGCCGCCGCCGCTCGGGTGCTTGGGCAGCACACCGGTGCCGTCGGGGACCGAGTGGGAGCTCTTGCGGTAGTGCTCGAGCCACTTCAGGACGGTAGCGAGGTAGTCCGAGGAGTTGTTGTAGCTGAGGATCGCCTTGTTGAGGTCCGCGGCGTTCGACAGATCGCGGTCGGCGCGGCACAGGTAGTGGCCCGCGGCGAGGGCGGCGTCGTAGACGTTGTTCGGGTCCTTCTTGCCGTCGCCGTTGCCGTCGCGGCCCGCCCACTCCCAGGTGGAGGGGATGAACTGCATGGGGCCCACGGCACGGTCGTGGACCGTGTCGCCGTCGTAGGAGCCGCCGTCGGTGTCGGTGATCTTCGCGAAGCCGTTGCCGTCCAGGGGCGGGCCCTTGATCGCGTTGATCGTCGTACCGTCCGCGTCGACGTCGCCGCCGTTGGCCTGCCCCGACTCGACCTTGCCGATCGCGGCGAGCAGCTGCCAGTCCAGATTGCAGCCGGGCTTGGTGGTGCCTATCTCGGCGGCGGCCTTCTTGTACGCGTCGAGGACGGTCGCGGGTATGCCGGAGTCGTCGCCGCTCTTCCCGCCCGTGCCGGGCGAGGTGCCGTCGGTGGGGCTGTCCAGCGGCGGCAGGTCGGTGTAGTAGTCCGGGCCCGACGCCGTGTCCGGCGGATTGTCGTCGGAGCGGTCCGCCGCGGAATTGCCGCCGTCCGTGCGCGAAGGGCTCACGCCGGGTGCCTGGGACGCCGACAGGGCCGCCACCGCCGCGGCGGCGACCGCGGCCGTCATGACTCCTCTGCGCAGTCGCCTGCCGAATACCGCCGCCATGCCGCGAGCCCTCCCCTTGTCGCCTGTACCGACCCGCCACGCTCCCCCAGCGCGCGGATCCCGCCGACCCTACGACAACTTCCGCCGCACAGACACCCGTTCGCGCCCGGTATTGAACGATTGCGCCACTACGGATGCCGTACGCTTCCACGCTCGCACGTACGGGACAACAGGGGGACACGTGCCGTTCACCATCAGCCATGCCGCGGCCGTGCTGCCCTTCGTCCGGCGGGACGGGTCGGGGCGCGGGCCGCTCGTTCCCGCACTGCTCGTCGCCGGGTCGTTCGCGCCCGATCTCACGTACTACGCGGCGGGGGCGGTGCCGGGGGCCATGGAATTCGGCGCGTTCACGCACTCGTTCACGGGCGTGTTCACCGTGGACGTGGTGCTCGCGCTCGCCGTGGTGGCCCTGTGGCGGCTGATCCGGGAGCCGGTGCTCGGGCTCGTACCGGGGCGGCTGCGGGGGCGTCTGGGGGCCGTGGTGCGGCCACGGCCCCGTACCGGATGGTGGCCGCTGTGGTGGTACGTCTCCGCGTCGCTCGGCGCCACGACCCACGTGGTGTGGGACGCCTTCACGCACCCGGGGCGCTGGGGGTTGCGCCTCTTCCCCGTCCTCGCCGAGACGTTCGCCGGCTTCCCGCTCTACTGGTACGTCCAGTACGCAGGCTCGGCCGCCGCGCTCATCGTGCTCGCCGCGTTCGCGTGGTGGGCGGTACGGGGCGCGGAGCCCGCCCCGCCGTCGCCGCCCGCAGGGAACCGGTGGCTCGCGTGGACCTTGATCGCGGGCTGCGCGTGCGCGGCCGGCACCCTCCGGGTCGCACGCTGGCTCTCGTACGTGAACGGGGCGGATCTCACGTGGCAGCCGTGGGAGCTCGTCCCGACACTGTGCTTCGGCGCAGGCGCGGGCATCGCGCTGGGCGTGGTGCTGTACGCGCTGGTGACCCGCACCCGGGCCGCTCAGTCCCCACCGGCGAGTGCGGCCATATCAAGCCCTTCCGGCGATTGAGGAGCGGGGCCCGGGGCAGAGCCCCGCGACGTAGGCCCGGTGCGGGCCGCGACAACGCAACCCGCACCGACCGCCGGAGGCTAATGCGCCGCAGACTCCCAGTCCGCACCAAGCCCCACCGACACATCCAACGGCGCGCGGAGCGTCACCGCACCAGCCATCTCACGGCGAACCAACTCCTCCGCCGCGGCAGCCTCCCCAGACGCGATCTCCAGCACAACTTCATCGTGCACCTGGAGCAACATCCGCGACCGGAGCCCAGCCTCCGTAAGCGCCTTGTCGACGTTCAGCATCGCGATCTTCACGATGTCGGCTGCGGTGCCCTGGATCGGCGCGTTGAGAGCCATCCGCTCGGCCATCTCACGCCGCTGCCGGTTGTCCGAGTTCAGGTCGGGCAGATAGCGGCGCCGCCCCAGCATCGTCTCCGTGTACCCGGTGGCACGCGCCTCGTCGACGGCCCGCCGAAGGTAGTCCCGCACCCCGCCGAACCGCTCGAAGTACGTGTCCATGAGGCCGCGCGCCTCGCCCGGGTCGATGCCCAGCTGGCCGGAGAGGCCGAAGGCGGAGAGGCCGTACGCGAGCCCGTACGACATCGCCTTGATCTTGCGGCGCATCTCCGCGTCGACCGCGTCCCGCTCCACGCCGAAGACCTGCGAGGCCACCGTGGTGTGCAGGTCCTCGCCGGAGTTGAACGCCTCCAGAAGGCCCTCGTCCTCCGAAAGGTGCGCCATGACGCGCAGTTCGATCTGGCTGTAGTCGGCCGTCATCAGCGACTCGTAGCCGTCACCCACCACGAATCCGCGCCGAATGGCGCGACCCTCATCGGTGCGGACCGGAATGTTCTGGAGGTTCGGGTCCGTGGACGACAACCGGCCCGTCGCCGCCACCGTCTGGTTGAACGTGGTGTGGATGCGGCCGTCCGCCGCGATCGTCTTGATCAGGCCCTCGACGGTGACGCGGAGCTTGGCCTGCTCACGGTGGCGCAGCATGATCACGGGGAGTTCGTGGTCGGTCTGCGTGGCCAGCCAGGCGAGCGCGTCGGCGTCCGTCGTGTAACCGGTCTTGGTCTTCTTCGTCTTCGGGAGGTCGAGCTTGTTGAAGAAGACTTCCTGGAGCTGCTTCGGGGAGCCGAGGTTGAACTCCTCGCCCACGGAGGCGTGCGCCTCCTTCACCGCCTGCTGCACGGCGCCCGCGAACATCTGCTCCATCGACTCCAGGTGCGCGCGGTCGGCGGCGATGCCGTGCCGCTCCAGGCGGGCGAGGAGCGTGGACGTGGGCAGCTCGATGTCGGTGAGCAGATCGGCCGCGCCGACCTCCTTCAGACGCGTACCGAAGGCCTCGCCGAGGTCGAGGATCGCGCGGGCCTGCACCATGAGCGCGTCGGCCTCGGCCTGGTCGTCCTCGTCGGTACCGAACGCGAGTTGACCGTCGGCCGCGCCGGCCGGGGCCAGCTCGCGACCGAGGTACTCCAGGGACAGGGCGTCGAGCGCGAAGGAGCGGCGGCCCGGCTTGACCAGGTACGCGGCGAGCGCCGTGTCCATGGTGATGCCCTCGACACTCCAGCCGTGCTCGGCGAAGACCCGCATCACGCTCTTCGCGTTGTGCAGCACCTTCGGCTTCTTCACGTCGGCGAGCCAGGCGGCGAACGCCTTCTCATCGGCCTCGTCCAGCGTCGACGGGTCGAACCAGGCGGCCTCTCCCCCGGCGGCGGCCAGCGCGACCTCGGTGACCGAGCCCGTACCGAGCGACCAGGTGTCCACGGACGCCAGGCCCAGGACCGCCTTGCCGTGCTCGGCCAGCCACGGCGCGACCTCGCCCGTCGCCAGCACCGTGCCGTCAAGCTCGACGCCCGGCTCGGCCGGGGTCTCCTCGGCCTCCTCCGCCCCCGGGTCGACGGCGAACAGGCGCTCGCGCAGCGACGGGTTACGGATCTCCAGCGTGTCCAGGATCATCGCGATCGACGTACGGTCGTACGCCTCGCGCTCCAGGTCGGTGACCGTCTTCGGCAGCTCGACGTCACGCACCATCTCGGTGAGCCGCCGGTTCAGCTTCACGGCCTCGATGTGGTCCCGGAAGTTCTGCCCCGCCTTGCCCTTGACCTCCTCGGCGCGCTCGACCAACTCGGCGAACGAACCGAACTGGTTGATCCACTTCGCGGCCGTCTTCTCACCGACCCCGGGGATGCCCGGCAGGTTGTCCGACGGGTCGCCGCGCAGCGCCGCGAAGTCCGGGTACTGGGCCGGTGTGAGCCCGTACTTCTCCTCGACCTTCTCCGGCGTGAAGCGGGTGAGCTCGGAGACGCCCTTGGTGGGGTACAGCACCGTCACGTTCTCCGAGACCAGCTGGAACGAGTCCCGGTCGCCGGTGACGATGAGGACCTCGAAGCCCGCGGCCTCGGCCTGCGTGGCGAGCGTGGCGATGACGTCGTCGGCCTCGAAGCCGTCCACCGCGAAGCGCGGCGTGTGCATCGCGTCGAGCAGCTCGCCGATCAGCTCGACCTGCCCCTTGAACTCGTCCGGCGTCTTCGAGCGGTTCGCCTTGTACTCGGTGAACTCCTCGGAGCGCCACGTCTTGCGCGACACGTCGAACGCCACCGCGAAGTGCGTCGGCTCCTCGTCGCGCAGCGTGTTCGCCAGCATCGACGCGAAACCGTAGATCGCGTTCGTCGGCTGCCCCGTGGCCGTCGTGAAATTCTCCGCCGGCAGCGCGAAGAACGCCCGGTACGCCAGCGAGTGCCCGTCCATGAGCATCAGGCGGGGGCGCCCGCCCGAGCTGCTGTCTGCTGCCTTCGCCACCGGATCCACCGTCTTCTGCCTCGTCTTTGGCGTACTCGCTGCTGCTTTCTCTGCCACGCCCACGATCCTGCCACGCCCCACTGACAGCGCGGCCCACCCCGGACCGGCACGGGCGTTGTCATACCCCCGTGCGAAGATCGGAGACGTAGCTCACAGCACCGAAACAGCACGGCGTCGCAGCATCGCAGGACCTGCTCAAAGGGGAGCCGAACCATGGCAAGCAAGCCGCCCGCATCCGACCCGGTACAGGACGCGCCGCAGGTAGCGGCGCCGCAGCACCATGCCGCCGGGCTCCCCGCCGTGAAGCACTCGCTCAAGATGGCCCGCGAGCAGATGGGCGTGAAGCGGACCGCGCTGACGCTGCTGCGCGTCAACCAGAAGGACGGCTTCGACTGCCCGGGGTGCGCCTGGCCCGAGCCGGAGCACCGGCACGCGGCGGAATTCTGTGAGAACGGGGCGAAGGCGGTCGCCGAGGAGGCCACCCTGCGCCGGGTGACCCCGGAGTTCTTCGCCGCGCACCCGGTCACCGACCTCGCGACGCGCTCCGGGTACTGGCTTGGCCAGCAGGGCCGGCTCACCCACCCCATGTTCTTGGACGAGGGCGGCAGCCACTACGAGCCCGTCACGTGGGAGCGTGCCTTCGATCTGATCGCGGACGAGCTGACCGCGCTCGACTCGCCCGACGAGGCCGTCTTCTACACATCGGGCCGCACCAGCAACGAGGCGGCGTTCCTCTACCAGCTGTTCGCCCGCGAGTTCGGCACGAACAATCTGCCCGACTGTTCGAACATGTGCCACGAGTCGTCCGGCTCCGCGCTCACGGAGACGATCGGCGTCGGCAAGGGCAGCGTCCTCCTGGAGGACCTCTACAAGTCGGATCTGATCATCGTCGCCGGGCAGAACCCGGGCACGAACCATCCGCGGATGCTCTCCGCCCTGGAGAAGGCGAAGGCGGGCGGCGCGAAGATCATCTCCATCAACCCGCTGCCGGAGGCGGGCCTGGAGAAGTTCAAGAACCCGCAGACCCCGAAGGGCCTCACCAAGGGCGCCGCACTCAACGACCTGTTCCTGCAGATCCGGCTCGGCGGCGACCAGGCCCTCTTCCGCCTCCTCAACAAGCTGATCCTCGGTACAGAGGACGCCACCGACGACGCCTTCATCGCCGAGCACACCCACGGCTACGAGGAGTTCACCGAGGCCGCCCGCGCCGCCGACTGGGACGAGACCCTCGCGGCGACCGGCCTGTCCCGCGCCGACATCGAGCGCACCCTGGAAATGGTCCTCGCCTCCAAGCGCACCGTCGTGTGCTGGGCCATGGGCCTCACCCAGCACAAGCACTCCGTGCCGACGATCCGCGAAGTGGTCAACTTCCTGCTGCTGCGCGGCAACATCGGACGGCCCGGAGCCGGCGTGTGCCCCGTGCGCGGCCACTCCAACGTGCAGGGCGACCGCACCATGGGCATCTTCGAGCGCCCCGCCCCCGCGTTTCTCGACGCCCTGGAGAAGGAGTTCGGCTTCGCCCCGCCGCGCGAGCACGGCTTCGACGTCGTGCGCGCCATCCGCGCCCTGCGCGACGGGCAGGCCAAGGTCTTCTTCGCCATGGGCGGCAACTTCGTGGCGGCGTCCCCCGACACCGACGTCACCGAGTCGGCGATGCGCCGCGCCCGCCTCACCGTGCACGTCTCCACGAAGCTGAACCGCTCGCACACCGTCACCGGCGCCCGCGCGCTGATCCTGCCCACACTCGGCCGCACGGAGCGCGATCTTCAGGGCAGCGGCGAGCAGTTCGTGACCGTCGAGGACTCCATGGGCATGGTGCACGCCTCCCGCGGCCGCCTGGACCCGGCGAGCCGGCACCTGCTGTCCGAGCCGGCCATCGTCGCCCGCCTCGCCCGCCGCGTCCTGGGCGCCGAATCGACCACGCCCTGGGAGGAGTTCGAGAAGGACTACGCGACGATCCGCGACCGCATCGGACACGTCATCCCCGGCTTCGAGGACTTCAACGCGCGCGTGGCCGACCCGAGCGGCTTCGCACTCCCGCACGCACCCCGCGACGAGCGCCGCTTCCCCACCGCCACCGGCAAGGCCAACTTCACGGCCGCTCCCGTCGAGTACCCGCGCGTACCCGAGGGCCGCCTCCTCCTCCAGACGCTGCGCTCGCACGACCAGTACAACACCACGATCTACGGCCTGGACGACCGCTACCGCGGCATCAAGAACGGCCGCCGCGTCGTCCTCGTCAACGCGGACGACGCACGCGACCTCGACCTCGCCGAGGGCTCCTACGTAGACCTCGTAAGCGAGTGGGAGGACGGCGTCGAGCGGCGCGCGCCCGGCTTCCGTGTCGTGCACTATCCGACGGCCCGCGGCTGCGCGGCCGCCTACTACCCGGAGACGAACGTGCTGGTGCCGCTGGACGCCACCGCGGACACCAGCAACACACCTGCCAGCAAGTCCGTCGTGGTCCGCCTGGAACAATCCAGGACCGACTGAGCGTTTGCTCAGCCACGTGGAAGCCTCACGCCACGTACACGACTCAAGCAAGACACCACGAACGGAGCCGGGCGCCATGGGCGAGCAGAACCACACGCAGTTCCCGCAAGAGGTCATCGACGAGTACGCGGCACTCGGCATCGACCTCGTCGCCCTGTTCTCCGCCGGACACCTCGGCACGCGCATGGGCATCGAGATGAAGGAGGCCTCGGCCGAGCGCGTCGTCGGCACCATGCCCGTCGAGGGCAACACCCAGCCCTACGGACTGCTGCACGGCGGCGCGTCCGCCGTCCTCGCCGAGACCCTCGGCTCCGTCGGCGCGATGCTGCACGGCGGCAGCGGCAAGATCGCCGTCGGCGTCGACCTGAACTGCACGCACCACCGCGGCGCCCGCTCCGGCCTCGTCACCGGCGTCGCCACACCACTGCACCGCGGCCGCTCCACGGCGACGTACGAGATCGTCATCACCGATGAGCAGGACAGACGGGTCTGCTCGGCCCGCCTGACCTGCATGCTCAAGGAAGTACCGGACGCGCCCACCGCATAGCGGAAGGCGGCACGGCGCCTACCGCTTGGATGTGGGCGCCACCGGCAGCGTCACCGAGCTGTCCCCGGCGCGCACGGTCATCCTCGTGCCCGCCGGATACCGCAGCGTGTAGTCGTAATCGGTGGAGATCAGGACGACGCCGAGCCGGTGCCCGGCCTTGAAGACGTAGTCCTCGGGCTGCATGTCCCACTTCAGCCGGTACTCGCGGCCCTCCACGACCTTGGACTGGTGCTCGTACGACGTCCGGTTCCTGGCATCCAGCCAGCCCCGCGTCACGATCTTGTAGTCGGCGGTCTCCGTGCGGTGCTTCGTGCGGTAGGCGCAGCCCGTCTCACCTGCGAGCCCCGGCACGCCCTCGCCGTAGCAGACCTGCTGCGAGGTGTCCGTGACCGTGCCCGACGTGGCCCGGGTGTCCCGCCCGTAGTCGACGAGCAGCGCCGTCACGTACGGCGACGTACCGGCCAGCGAAGCCCGGACATCGACCTCGGGCACACCATTGAGCCGGACGTCCCTGTCCAGCGCCCCCGTCGTGTACGCGAGCCGGTTCGGGTTCGCGTCGTCCGGCGACGTGACGAGCTTCTCCGCGGCGACCGTCCGGCCCGCGTCGGTCAGCGACTGCACGCGCCTGGGGCCCGCCTTGCTCCCCAGCGTGCCGTCGGCGCGCATCCGAAGCGTCGTCGAGCGCGTACCGGCGGCCGGCCAGTCGCTCTGCTGCTTCCAGCCGAAGTCGGCCTGCTCGACGTCGACCCGGGGCTCGGCGGTGACGCCGTTGTCGACGCCGTACAGATAGTGGTCGAACCAGTGGTGGACCTGGCTCAGCCACTCCTCCATGCGCAACGGCATCGGATTGGCGTGCCCGGCCTGGTGCAGCCACAGCTTCCGCGGCACATGGTTCTTCTTCAGCGCCTCCCACAACTGGCCGGCGTTCTTCGTCTTCACGTTCCAGTCGTTGAGGCCGTGCACGACGAACGTCGCCGCCTTGATCCGGCCGGCGTCCTTCAGATAGTCGCGCTCCTGCCAGTACGGCGACCAGTCACCGCTCACCCGGTCCTGATCACGCTCCAGCGCGTCGAGCACCGGCTTGCAGATCTCCCGGTCGGCCCGCGAGTACACATACCTGGCGAGCACGTCGGTGTCCTCGCCCTGGAACGTGCCGGGCGCCACGACACCGCCGTTCGCGCGGTAGTAGTCGTACCAGGAGGAGATCCCGGAGATCGGCACGATCGCCTTGAGGCCCTCGACTCCCGTACTGGCGACGGCGGTCGGCAGGGTGCCGTTGTACGAGATGCCCATCATGGCGGAGTCACCGGTCGACCAGTCGGCGCGGATCGGGTCGCCGTCGGTGTCCCAGCCCTTCGCCCGGCCGTTCAGCCAGTCGATCGCGGCCTTCGCGCCGAGCGTCTCATTGCGACCGCCCGAGGTCGGACAGCCGGTGGAGCCACCGGTACCGAGGCTGTCGACCTCGGCCACGGCATAACCGCGCGGCAGGAAGTAGTTGTCGTAGTACCCGCCGTACGCCACGGCAGGACCGGTCAACCCTGCCTTGTCCGGCGCCTGTTGGAATCGCTTGCCCGGCTCCGGAAGACCGTCCTCGTCCAGATCGACGACATGGTTCGGGACATCGTTGCCACCCGCCCAGTACGGACTCGCCTCGACGATCGTGGCGACCTTCAGGCCCGCCGTCTCCGTCTCCTTGGGCCGCAGAATCCGCATACGCACGGTGTCGCGCTTCCCGTCACCGTCACTGTCGGCCTCCGTCTGGACGTCGACCTTCTGCAACACGGCGTCCGCGCGCGAGAAGACGGGCTGCGTCTCACGATCCTCGATCTTCAACTCCGCCTGCCGTGCGGGGGGTTGCACGGCATACGCGGACGGGGCGGCCACCGCCGCCACCAGCGCACACACCAGGGCCAGGCCGAAACGTCTCTTACCGGTGGATCTCACCATCGGGCCTCCAAGGGCGCGTTCGGGGAGTTCACTCACGGGACGGGAGGTGACGTGAGGTATTCCACCGCGCCACGCGTCGTCCGGCCAGAGGGCTTCACCAACTCCACCGACCCGCAACGGCATTGGCGGACCCACACCCTCCGCCCTACCGTCGAGCATGACCGGCATCGGACCCGTCGAGCCGCACGAACCGGCCGCCGACAGCCACCCCCTCGCGCCGCACCCCAGCGACATCGTCGACGCCGACTCCCCGCGCCCGTACGAGCGTTGGAACGCGCTGCCCCCACGCAGACGACGCCTCCTCCTCGCCGCAATCGTCACCGCGACCGCCGCCGCGGCCACCCTCCTGCTCCCCCACCCCGAACGGCCCGCCCCCGCCCCACCCGACCCCTGGCCCGCCCAGGTCACCCACCTGAAGTACGAAGGGGCGCACGGCGAGACCTTCCGGTTCACCGTGCGCGTCGACCACGGAGGGCCCGTGACGATCCGCCAGATGAGGTCAGGCGACCCGCGATTGACGCTCACCCCCACGCCCCGCCCACCGATCGAGGCCACCCCTGACACTCGCCGCACCCTCACCGTACGAATCGACGTACGCGACTGCTCCGCCCTGCCCCGCGCCCTCGACATGGCCTACCTGGACCTCATACTGACCAACCGACGCGCCAGGGAACTCCACAGCTTCATCTTCGTCGACCGCTACCCGCACGACCTGCTCACCCTGCTGCGCGCCCGCTGCCGAGAACCCCGCGCCGAACTCACACACTGGTAACACTCGGTTACCTCTGCCGCAACGAAGCAATGCGAACGTCGCACCGCGTAGCCCTGTCGACGCTCACGGGGCGTACGCGACCGTATCGATCTTGAGAACACCCCGTTCCACTGCGGGACTTGAGGTGATCTTGGTCCGCCGCGCCCGAGCGGCACACCCCGGCATAACAAGAACGTCACAGCCTCTTCCGCACCCACGCCCCACCCCGCCACCTGCGCTTATAGTCACGGCCAGTCACCGCGCCGCCGGGCGCTCCACTTGCACGGCCCCTGTACCACTCCGTACGGCCCGGCGAGACACACGGCCCCTGGACCAGGGGACCGCGCCAGGGAGAGGAATGATCGTGCGACACCGTTCTTTGCTCATACTCACTTCCGTGCTCACCACCGGAGCACTCACGCTCACCGCCTGCGGTTCGCGCGACGACGACAAGAAGTCCAGCGGCGGAGACAACACCACCGTGGTCATCGGCGTCGACGCCCCGCTCAGCGGCGACCTCTCGGCCATCGGTATCGGCATCAAGAACTCCGTCGACCTGGCCGCGAAGACCGCCAACAAGAACAAAGAAGTCAACGGCGTCACCTTCAAGACCCAGCCGCTCGACGACGTCGCCAACCCCTCCACCGGCGGACAGAACGCCACCAAGCTCGTCGGCGAGGACGACGTCCTCGGCGTCGTCGGACCGCTGAACTCCAGCGTCGCCCAGTCGATGCAGAAGACCTTCGCCTCCGCCAACCTGGTCCAGGTCTCCCCCGCGAACACCGCACCCGAACTCACCCAGGGCGCCAAGTACGCGACCAAGAAGGCGCGCCAGTTCGACACATACTTCCGCACCGCGACCACCGACGCGCTGCAGGGCCCCTACGCCGCCCAATACGCCTACAACACCCTCAAGTTGAAGACGGTCTACTCCGTCGACGACAAGAAGACCTACGGAGCGGGCCTCGCCCGCACCTTCCGCCAGGAATTCACCAAGCTCGGCGGCAAGGTCATCACCACCGACCACATCAACCCCGACGACCGCGACTTCGGCGCCATCGCCACAAAGATCAAGAACTCCAAGGCCGACTTCGTCTACTACGGCGGCGAATACCCGGCCGGCGCGCCCCTGTCCAAGCAGATCAAGGACGCCGGAGCCAAGATCCCCGTCATCGGCGGCGACGCCCTCCAGAGCGCCGACTACACCAAGCTCGCGGGCAAGGCCGCCGAAGGCGACTTCGCCACCTCCGTCGGCGCCCCGCCCGCGAAGCTCGACACCGCCAAGAAGTTCATCGCCGACTACAAGGCCGCCGGCTACAACGAGCCCTACGAGACCTACGGCGCCCTCTCCTACGACGCCGCCTGGACCATCATCCAGGCCGTCAAGCAGGTCATGGCCGACAACGACGGCAAGCTTCCCAGCGACCCCAAGGAAGCCCGCAAGAAGATCAGCGAAGCCACCCAGAAGGTCTCCTTCAACGGCGTCACCGGCCAGGTCTCCTTCGACCAGTACGGCGACACCACCAACCGCACCCTCACCGTCTACCAGGTCAAGGGCGGCGAGCACACCCCGGTCAAGACCGGCGAGCTGGAAACGCAGTAACCAACAGGGAGCGCCCGGCACCCCGGACACTCCCCCAATGCCGCAGCAAGCGCGGGGGGCCCACCAACAGCCCCCCGCGCACCTGTACTTGACACCACCACCCACGGAGGCCCAGCGGTGCACGATCTGCCGCAACAGCTGGTCAACGGCCTGATCCTCGGAGCCCTGTACGGCCTCATAGCCGTCGGCTACACCATGGTCTACGGCATCATCCAGCTCATCAACTTCGCCCACGGCGAGATCTACATGATCGGCGGCTTCGGCGCCCTCACCATGTGGCTCTGGCTCCCCGGCGGAACATCCCTCACCGTCGCCCTGCCCCTCATGCTCCTGATGGGCATCGCCTGCTCCGTCCTCATCGCCGTCGGCGCGGAACGTTTCGCCTACCGGCCCCTCAGAAACGCCCCACGCCTCGCCCCGCTCATCACCGCCATCGGCCTCTCCATCGCCCTCCAGCAGGCAGTCTGGGCCTTCTACCCCGACGCCAAGGCCGACCGCACCTTCCCCCAGTTCGAGGGCGGCCCCATCGACCTCGGAGCCTTCACCCTCCAACGCGGCGACCTCTTCCTCATCATCGCCGCCCCCCTCTGCATGGCCGGCCTCGCCTACTTCGTCGCCAAGACCCGCACCGGCCGCGCCATGCAAGCCACCTCCCAAGACCCCGACACCGCCAAGCTCATGGGCATCAACACCGACCGCATCGTCGTCACCGCCTTCGCCATCGGCGGCGCCTTCGCAGCCGTCGCCGCCATGGCCTACGGCCTCAAATACGGCCAAGTCGGCTTCAAAATGGGCTTCATCGCCGGCCTCAAAGCCTTCACCGCCGCCGTACTCGGCGGCATCGGCAACATCTACGGCGCCATGATCGGCGGCCTCACCCTCGGCCTCGCCGAAGCCCTCGCCACCGCCTACATCGGGGACATCCCCGGCATGGAACTCTTCGGCGGCGGAGCCTGGAAGGACGTCTGGGCCTTCGCCCTCCTCATCCTCGTCCTCCTGCTGAGGCCCCAAGGCCTACTCGGCGAACGCGTCTCGGACAGGGCGTGACCACCATGACGACAACCACAGCCACAACCACAGCCGGCGCCAAGACCGCCGCCCTCCCGCTCCCCGAAAAGGCAGCCCGCTACGGCACCGCGGCAGGCGCCCTCCTCACCCTCGCCAGCACCTTCCTCGCCTGGACCTGGACAACCGAATTCCCCGGCGACCTCACCGTCACCGGCTACCCCGGCGGACTCCAAGTCCTCACCCTCGTCGGCGCACTCCTCACCCTGCTCCTCGCCCTCTCGGGACTCGGCACCCGCGGCCTCCAATGGCTCACCCCCGGCGGCACCACCGCCCCCACCCTCCTCCTCGCCCTCGGCACCCTCGGCACCACCGGCTACACCATGGGCGCCATCTCCGCGAAACTCGGCGGCACCGCCAACCTCGAACCCGGAGCCTGGATCGCGGGCATCGCAGCCCTCGCCACCACCCTCCTCGCCCTCGGCCTCCCCGCCGACACCCCCGACCCCGAAGCCACCAACCCCTGGACCCGCTTCCGGGCCGCCCTCAAAGCCCCACCCCCACGCCCCAGCACCATCAAGCTCCCCGCGTGGACCGAAATCCTCCTCATCGCCGTCGCCTTCGGCCTCGCCCTCTACGTCTTCACGTACGGCATCGACACCGAATACGGCGAACTCTTCGTCGGCTACCTCATCATCGTCGCCTTCGGCGCAGCAGGCCTCGCCAAAGCCGGCCTCCTCGCCCGCATCACCAGCCTCACCAACAAACACCGCAACATCAGCCTCACCGCCGCCTTCGTCGCCGCGGCCGCCTTCCCCTTCACCCAGACCAACGACACCTACACCAACGTCGCCGCCAACATCCTCGTCTTCGCCACCGTCGCCCTCGGCCTCAACGTCGTCGTCGGCCTCGCAGGACTCCTCGACCTCGGCTACGTAGCCTTCCTCGGCGTCGGCGCCTACGCCGCAGCCCTCGTCTCCGGCAGCCCCGACTCCACCATCGGCGTCCACTTCCCCTTCTGGGCAGCCGTACTCACCGGCGCAGCGGCCTCACTCGTCTTCGGCGTCGCCATCGGAGCCCCCACCCTCCGCCTCCGCGGCGACTACCTCGCCATCGTCACCCTCGGCTTCGGCGAAATCTTCCGCATCACCATGAACAACCTCGACGGCGACTCGGGACCCGACGTCACCAACGGCCCCAACGGCATCCCCAACATCCCCGACCTCAAAATCTTCGGCTTCGACCTCGGCGAAACCCACACCGTCCTCGGCGTCGACCTCGGCCGCTTCGCCAACTACTACCTGCTGATGCTCTTCTTCACGATCATCGTCGTGACCGTCTTCCGCCGCGCCAGCGCCAGCCGCATCGGCCGCGCCTGGGTCGCCATCCGCGAAGACGAAACAGCCGCCCGCGCCATGGGCATCAACGCCTTCCGCCTCAAACTCCTCGCCTTCGCCCTCGGCGCCTCCCTCGCAGGCATGGCCGGCAGCGTCCAGGCCCACGTCCAGTACTCGGTCACCCCCGACCAGTACAAATTCGTCGAGAACGCACCACCCAACTCCGCATTCCTGCTCGCCGCAGTCATCCTCGGCGGCATGGGAACAGTCAGCGGCCCCCTCATCGGCGCGGCCCTGCTCTACCTCATCCCCGCCAAACTCCAGTTCATCGGCGACTACCAACTCCTCCTCTTCGGCATCGCGTTGATCCTCCTCATGCGCTTCCGCCCCGAAGGCCTCGTCGCCGACAAACGCCGGCAACTCGAATTCCACGACACCGGCCAACTCGACGTCCCCGAACAAACAAGCCTCACCGGCGCCAGTACGGCACCCACCAAGGCCGGAGCGTGACCACCATGACCACAGTGCTCCAGGCAAGCGGCGTCACCATGCGCTTCGGCGGCCTCACCGCCGTACGAAACGTCGACCTCCACGTCGACCAAGGCGAAATCGTCGGCCTCATCGGCCCCAACGGCGCCGGAAAAACCACCTTCTTCAACTGCCTCACCGGCCTCTACGTCCCCACCGAAGGCAAAGTCTCCTACCAAGGCAACACCCTCCCGCCCCAGCCCCACCTCGTCACCCAGGCAGGCGTCGCCCGCACCTTCCAGAACATCCGCCTGTTCGCCAACATGACCGTCCTTGAAAATGTGCTGGTGGGTCGCCACACAAGGACCAAAGAAGGCCTGTGGTCAGCCCTCCTACGAGGCCCCGGCTTCCGCAAAGCCGAACGCGGCAGCGAAGAACGCGCCATGGAACTCCTCGACTTCATCGGCCTCTCCCACAAACGCGACCACCTCGCCCGCAACCTCCCCTACGGAGAACAGCGCAAGCTGGAAATCGCGAGGGCACTGGCGAGCGAACCCGGACTCCTGCTCCTCGACGAGCCGACAGCCGGCATGAACCCCCAAGAAACCCGCGCCACCGAAGAGTTGGTCGTCGCCATCCGCGACCAAGGCGTCGCCGTCCTCGTCATCGAGCACGACATGCGCTTCATCTTCAACCTCTGCGACCGAGTGGCCGTACTCGTACAGGGCGAGAAGCTGGTGGAGGGCACCAGCGAGGTGGTCCAGGGCGACGAACGCGTCATCGCCGCCTACCTCGGCACCCCCTTCGAAGGCGCCCCCGAAGACACCGCCATCGAAGAAGTCCAGGCCGCGGAGGCCCAGGCCGGCGGGGAAGGAAACGACCAGTGACCGCACTGCTCGAGGTCGAAGACCTCAAGGTCGCCTACGGCAAGATCGAAGCCGTCAAAGGCATCTCCTTCAGCGTGGAGGAGGGCCAGGTCGTCACCCTCATCGGCACCAACGGCGCCGGCAAGACGACCACGCTGCGAACGTTGTCGGGCTTGCTGAAGCCGTCCGCCGGCAAGATCACCTTCGGCGGGCAGCCACTGGCCTCCGTACCCGCGCACAAAATCGTCGCCATGGGGCTTGCCCACTCCCCCGAAGGCCGAAAGATCTTCCCCCGCCTCACCATCACCGAAAACCTGCAACTCGGCGCCTTCCTCCGACGCGACCAGACAGCCGTCGAAAAGGACATACAACGCGCATACGAGCTGTTCCCGATCCTCGGAGAGCGCAGGAAGCAGGCGGCGGGAACGCTGTCGGGCGGCGAACAGCAAATGCTCGCCATGGGACGGGCGTTGATGTCCCAGCCCAAGCTGTTGATGCTGGACGAGCCCTCCATGGGCCTCTCCCCGATCATGATGCAGAAGATCATGTCGACCATCAACGAACTCAAGGCCCAAGGCACGACGATCCTGCTCGTCGAACAGAACGCGCAGGCGGCACTGTCGCTCGCCGACCAGGGCCACGTCATGGAAGTCGGCTCCATCGTCCTCTCCGGCAGCGGCGAGGACCTCCTCCACGACGAATCCGTACGGAAGGCCTACCTCGGCGAGGACTGATCGCTTTGGCTTTACGTGGATGTGGCTGAGGCCCGCACCCCTGGACCGGGATGCGGGCCTCACACACGTAACGGGCGACGTCAGCCCTTCGACGCCTTCTTCTCCTCGGCGTCCTGAATGACCGCCTCAGCAACCTGCTGCATCGAAAGCCGACGATCCATCGACGTCTTCTGAATCCAACGGAACGCGGCGGGTTCGGTGAGCCCGTACTCCGTTTGCAGAACCGACTTCGCCCGGTCCACCAGCTTCCGCGTCTCAAGCCGCTGCGTAAGGTCCGCGACCTCGTTCTCCAGCGTCTTCAGCTCCGTGAAGCGCGACACGGCCATCTCGATGGCGGGCACCACATCGCTCTTGCTGAACGGCTTCACCAGGTACGCCATCGCGCCGGCGTCACGCGCCCGCTCGACCAGGTCGCGCTGCGAGAACGCGGTCAGCATCAGAACCGGGGCGATCGACTCACCGGCGATCTTCTCCGCCGCACTGATGCCGTCCATCTTCGGCATCTTCACGTCGAGGATCACCAGGTCGGGCTTGTGCTCACGGGCCAGCTCGACGGCCTGCTCACCGTCGCCGGCCTCGCCCACGACGGAGTAGCCCTCTTCCTCAAGCATTTCCTTGAGGTCGAGGCGGATCAGGGCCTCGTCCTCGGCGATGACGACACGGGTCGTCAGCGGCGGGACGTGCGACTTGTCGTCGTCGACGGCGTCTACGGGCTCGGGCGTCTCGGGGGCGGTCACGGGGGCGCTCCTTGGTTAAGCAGGGCGGGGGGTGCTGCTTACAAGAGCCTACCTAGCTGCGATATGGTGGTGCCACGGCGGGTGACCGTCAGCCTTCGTTTCGCAGGGAGCCCCGGTAGCCCAGCGGTAGAGGCGGTGGATTCAAAACCCATACAGCGTCGGTTCGAATCCGACTCGGGGCACTTTTCCTTGGAATCCAAGGTCATAAAAAGAAAGCGGATGTTCACGTTCCCGTGAACATCCGCTTTTTGCTGCGCGTCGCACACCGCGGGCACGCACAGTGACCACATGTACGACATGGGTACACGCAAGCAAGCGCTGGCGCTGGTGGCGCAGGGACGCAGCCTCAACTCCGTGAGCAAGGAAGTCGGCGTCTCTCGGGCCGCGATCCGCGAATGGCAGACCCGGATCGAACCGGCGCCGTGGATACAGGGCGGCCGAGCGACGCCGTGCGTCCGATGCGCCCCGACACCCAGCCCGCCGGCCGAGGCAGCGGCGTACAGCTACCTGCTGGGGCTCTACCTCGGCGACGGCTGCATCAGCGCCGGCGTGCGCTCGGGCTACTTCCTGCGCATCGCCTGCGCCAACGTCTATCCCGGCCTCATCCAGGCCTGCGCGGACGCCGTCGCGACACTCAACCCGAGCGGCAAGGTGTACCGCGTCCAGGCCGTTGGCTGCGTCTCGGTCGTCGGCTACAGCCAACACTGGCCCTGCCTTTTCCCTCAACACGGCCCCGGCAAGAAGCACGATCGCAAGATCACGCTCGCGCCCTGGCAGCGGGAGATCGTCGATGCCCACCCTTGGGAGTTCGTCCGAGGGCTCATCCACTCCGACGGATGCCGGATCACGAACTGGACCACACGCCTCGTCGGTGGTGAGCGGAAGCGCTATGAGTACCCGCGGTACTTCTTCACCAACAAGTCGGACTGCATCCGGGAGCTGTACACCGACACACTCGACCGGCTCGGCGTCACGTGGACGCACTGCACCCGCCACGGGAACCCGTACAACATCTCGGTCGCCCGTAAGCCGGACGTCGCCCTCATGGACGCCCACATCGGGCCCAAGTACTGACCCGCCCACCCCTACTTGGGGCTGTCGTCCTCGCCGATGTGGTGGATGCGGACCAGGTTCGTCGAGCCGGCGACGCCCGGAGGGGAGCCCGCCGTGATGACGACGATGTCGCCCTTCTTGCAGCGGCCGATCTTCAGGAGTTGTTCGTCGACCTGGGCGACCATCGCGTCGGTGGAGTCGACGTGCGGGCCCAGGAACGTCTCCACGCCCCACGTGAGGTTGAGCTGTGAGCGCGTCGCCGAGTCCGGGGTGAAGGCGAGGAGCGGGATCGGGGAGCGATACCTCGACAGGCGCCTGACCGTGTCGCCGGATTGCGTGAAGGCGACCAGGAATTTCGCGCCGAGGAAGTCGCCCATTTCGGCCGCCGCGCGGGCGACCGCGCCGCCCTGCGTGCGGGGCTTGTTGCGTTCGGTCAGGGGCGGGAGGCCCTTCGCGAGGATGTCTTCCTCGGCGGCTTCGACGATGCGGCCCATGACCTTGACCGTTTCGATGGCGTACTTGCCAACGCTGGTTTCGCCCGAGAGCATGACCGCGTCCGTGCCGTCGATCACCGCGTTGGCGACGTCGCTCGCTTCGGCCCTCGTCGGGCGCGAGTTCTCGATCATCGAGTCGAGCATTTGTGTTGCGACGATGACCGGCTTCGCGTTGCGCTTCGCCAGCTTGATGGCGCGCTTTTGGACGATCGGGACTTGCTCGAGGGGCATTTCGACGCCGAGGTCGCCGCGGGCGACCATGATGCCGTCGAATGCGGCGACGATGTCGTCGATGTTGTCGACGGCTTGGGGCTTTTCGACCTTGGCGATGACGGGGAGGCGGCGGCCTTCCTCGTTCATGATGCGGTGGACGTCTTCGATGTCGCGGCCGCTGCGGACGAAGGAGAGCGCGATGACGTCGGCGCCGGTGCGCAGGGCCCAGCGGAGGTCGGCTTCGTCCTTGTCGGAGAGGGCGGGGACGGAGACGGCGACGCCGGGGAGGTTGAGGCCCTTGTGGTCGGAGACCATGCCGCCTTCGATGACGCGGGTGCGGACGCGGGGTCCGTCGACTCCGGTGACTTCGAGGGTGACTTTGCCGTCGTCGACGAGGATGCGTTCGCCGGTGGTGACGTCTTCGGCGAGGCCGTCGTAGGTGGTGCCGCAGGTTTGGCGGTCGCCTTGGATGCCGGTTTCGACGGTGATGGTGAACTCGTCGCCGCGTTCGAGTAGTACGGGTCCTTCGCTGAATCGGCCGAGTCGGATCTTCGGGCCTTGAAGGTCGGCGAGGATTCCGACGCTGCGGCCGGTTTCGTCGGAGGCCTTCCTGACGTGCTGGTAGCGCTCCTCGTGTTCGGCGTAGGTGCCGTGGCTGAGGTTGAAGCGGGCTACGTCCATTCCGGCTTCGACGAGTGCTTTGATCTGCTCGTACGAGTCGGTGGCGGGGCCCAGGGTGCAGACGATCTTTGCTCGGCGCATGTTTCGAGCCTAAACCTTACCGACGGGTAGGGAATTGGTCGGTCATGACTACTCAACAACCTTTGTGTGAAGGGCTATTGACAAGGGTTGAATGTGGGCGGGCTGGTGCTCGGATGAGCGAATGCGGCGCCGGTCCGGTCTCGTTCAGAGGGTCGGTGGGTGCATCGTAAATCGGGCGTTGACCTCGGCTCGTACGCGCTGCCGCTGGGGTTCGAGGTCGAGTGCGGGGGCGGGTTCCGCTGCCTCTCCTGCGTAGGCGGCGGAGCGCATCATGGCGCGGGGCGGGGCGCCGGGTTGGAAGGTTTCGCCTGCGCCGATGTCGGCGATCTCGATGAGTGCGGCGAGGGTGGTGCCGAGGGCTTCAGCGTATTCGCGGGCGCGTTGGACGGCTTCGCGGACGGCTTGTTGCCGCGCTTGGGCGTGTACGGGTGAGGTGGGGCGCAGGGACCAGTAGGGGCCGTCGACGCTGGTGAGGTCGAGGTCGGCGAGGCGGGTGGTGAGTTCGCCGAGTGCGGTGAAGTCGGTGAGGTCGGCGGTGATGTGGACGCGGCCGTGGTAGGTGCGGATGCGTTCGCCGCGGCCGCGTTTGGTGAGTTCGGGGGTGATGGAGAGGGCGCCTGTGGCGGTTTTGTCGATGGCGTCTCCGTAGCTCTTGATGAGGTCGAGTACGTGGGTGTTGCGGCGGGTGAGGTCTTCGAGGGCGGTGCGGCGGTCGGTGCCGCGGGCGGCGACGGTGATGCCGATGCGGGCGAGTTCGGGTTCGGCTTCGATGTGGGCTTCGCCGCGGACCGCGATCCGCGGGGCTTCGGGGGTGGCGGTCTGGTGGTGGTCGTTGGCCATGCGCCCACCTTGTCATCATCGAAATGAAACCTCTTGAGGCTGTTGCGAGTTGGGGTGGGTGAGCAAGAATCTACGCGCGTCGCTTTGGCGCGTTCACGTAGACGAGGAGACCTCGATGTCGTTGGACCGTAGATCGTTTCTCGCCAGGTCGGCCGCCACGGGTGCGGGTGCGGCCCTGACCGGTGCCGTGGTGGCGCCGTCCGCGTCCGCGGCGGCGCCGGAGAAGCGGAAGAAGCGGAAGCGGTACGCGTTCACTGTCATGGGGACGACGGATCTGCACGGTCATGTCTTCAACTGGGACTACTTCAAGAATGCCGACTATGCGGATGCGGACGGCAATGCGCAGGGGCTGGCCCGTATCTCGACGCTGGTGGATCAGGTGCGGGAGGAGAAGGGGCGGGGGAACACCCTTCTCGTGGACGCCGGGGACACGATTCAGGGCACTCCGCTGACGTACTACTACGCGAAGGTGGATCCGATCACGGCGGCGGGTGGTCCGGTGCATCCGATGGCGCGGGCGATGAACGCGATCGGGTATGACGCGGTGGCGCTGGGAAATCACGAGTTCAACTACGGCATCGAGACGCTCAGGAAGTTCGAGTCGCAGTGTGATTTTCCGCTGTTGGGCGCGAATGCGGTGGATGCGAAGACGGAGCGGCCGGCGTTTCCTCCGTACTTCATGAAGCGGCTGCGCACCCCGCACGGCAAGGACGTGAAGGTGGCGGTTCTCGGACTGACCAATCCGGGGATCGCGATCTGGGACAAGGCGTATGTGCAGGGCGTGTTGAAGTTCCCGGGGCTTGAGGAGCAGGCGGCGAAGTGGGTGCCGAAGCTGCGGTCGATGGGGGCGGACGTGGTGATCGTGTCGGCGCATTCGGGGGCGTCGGGGCAGTCTTCGTACGGGGATCAGGTGCCGTATGTGGAGAACGCGGCGGCGAATGTCGCGAAGCAGGTGCCGGGGGTCGACGCGATTCTGGTGGGGCACGCGCATGTCGAGATCGAGCAGCAGTTGGTGACGAACGAGGAGACGGGGAAGACGGTTGTTCTGTCCGAACCGCTTTGCTATGCGGAGCGGTTGACGTTGTTCGACTTCGATCTCGTCTGGGAGAAGGGTCGTTGGGCTGTCGAGTCGGTGAAGGCGTCGCTGCGGAACACGAATGCGGTGGCGGACGATCCGGAGATCTCGAAGCTGCTCGGGGAGCAGCATGAAGCGGTGGTGGAGTACGTCAATCAGGTCGTGGGGACGGCGAAGCTGGCGTTGACGACGGTTGATGCCCGCTACAAGGATGCGCCGATCATCGATTTGATCAACAAGGTGCAGGCGGATGTGGTGGCGAAGGCGCTGGCGTCGTCGGAGTACGCGAAGCTGCCGGTGCTGTCGCAGGCTTCGCCGTTCTCGCGTACGTCGGAGATTCCGGCGGGTGATGTCACCATCCGGGATCTGTCGGGTCTGTATGTGTATGACAACACGTTGGTGGCGAAGTTGCTGACGGGTGCGCAGGTGCGGGCGTATCTGGAGTATTCGGCGGAGTATTTCGTGCGGACGGCGGCGGGTGCGGATGTCGACGTCAACAAGCTGACGAACGCGGGTAATCGGCCGGACTACAACTACGACTATGTGTCGGGGTTGACGTACGACATCGACATCGCGCAGGCGGCGGGTTCACGGATCAAGAACCTGAAGTTCGACGGCAAGGATCTGGATGATGCGGCGCAGTTCGTGTTCGCGGTGAACAACTATCGGGCGAACGGTGGTGGCGCGTTCCCGCATGTGGCGTCGGCGAAGGAGCTGTGGTCGGAGTCGACGGAGATCCGGACGCGGATCGCGGAGTGGGTGACGGCGAAGGGTGTCCTGGATCCGGCCGATTTCGCTTCGGTGGACTGGAAGTTGACGCGGGACGGGGCGCCGGTTTTTCCGTAGTGGTTCGGCCGGTCAGTCCTGGAGTTTGACCATGGTGCCGCGCTCTCCTGTCTGCTGGCCGGGCAGGGGGGTGCGGTGGTCGTGTCCGGTGAGGCCGAAGGTGGTGAAGGCGGTGCGCCGGGGCTGCGGGTAGGGGTCCTTGCCGGTCAGCGAGTTGAGGATGGTGGCGCTGCGCCAGGCGGCGAGTCCGAGGTCGGGGGCGCCGACGCCGTGGGTGTGGCGTTCGGCGTTCTGTACGTAGACGGAGCCTTGGACGCGGTCGTCGAGGACGAGGCGGAAGTGGTCGTCGATGCGGGGGCGTTCGGAGTGGTCGCGGCGCAGGTAGGGGTCGAGTCCGGTGAGCATGCCGCTGAGGGGGCGTTCTTTGTAGCCGGTGGCGAGGACGACGGCGTCGGTGGTGAGGCGGGAGCGGGTGCCTTGTTGGCGGTGTTCGAGGTGGAGTTCGATCTTGGTGGTGGCGACGCGTCCGGCGGTGCGGATGCTGACGCCGGGGGTGAGGGTGGCGTCGGGCCAGCCGCCGTCCAGGGTGCGTTGGTAGAGCTCTTCGTGGATGGCGGCGATGGTGTCGGCGTCGATGCCTTTGTGGAGTTGCCACTGTGCGGGGACGAGGCGGTCGCGTTCGGCTTCGGGCAGGTGGTGGAAGTAGTGGCTGTAGTCGGGGGTGAAGTGTTCGAGGCCGAGTTTGCTGTATTCCATGGGTGCGAAGGCTTCGCTGCGGGCGAGCCAGGTGATCTTTTCGCGGCCTGCGGGGCGGGACCTGAGGAGGTCGAGGAAGATTTCGGCGCCGGATTGGCCGCTGCCGATGACGGTGATGTGTTCGGCGGCGAGCAGGCGTTCGCGGTGGCTGAGGTAGTCGGCTGAGTGGATGACGGGGACGGTGGGGGCGTCGGCCAGGGGCTTGAGGGGTTCGGGGACGTAGGGGGCGGTGCCGACGCCGATGGCGACGTTCTTCGTATACGTACGGCCGAGGGCTTCGGCTTCGCCTTCGGCGTCGAGTTGGGTGAAGTCGACTTCGAAGAGGGCGCGTTCGGCGTTCCAGCGGACGGCGTCGACCTGGTGGGAGAAGTGGAGTCCGGGGAGGTTTTCGCTGACCCAGCGGCAGTAGGCGTCGTATTCGGCGCGCTGGATGTGGAAGCGCTCGGCGAAGTAGAAGGGGAAGAGGCGCTCGCGGGTCTTGAGGTAGTTGAGGAAGCTCCAGTGACTGGTGGGGTCGGCGAGGGTCACCAGGTCGGCGAGGAAGGGGACTTGGAGGGTGGCGCCTTCGATGAGCAGGCCGGGGTGCCAGTGGAAGTCGGGGCGTTGTTCGTAGAAGGCGGTGTCGAGTTCGGTGAGGGGGTGGGCGAGGGCGGCGAGGGAGAGGTTGAAGGGTCCGATGCCGATGCCGACGAGGTCGCGGGGTGCTTCGGTGGTGGGTGTTGCGGGGTTGGGGGTGGGCGCGGCTGTCATCGGGGCGTGTGTCCTTCCACCAGTTCCAGGAGGGCGGTGAGGTCTTCGGGGGTGGCGTGCGGGTTGAGCAGGGTGGCTTTGAGGTGGAGCTTCCCGTCCATGCGGGCGCGGCCGAGGACGGCGCGGCCTTCCGTGAGGAGGGTGCGGCGGATCGCGGCGATGGTCTCGTCGGTGGCGCCGGTGGGGCGGAAGAGGACGGTGGTGAGGGTGGGGGTGTCGTACAGCTCGAAGTGCGGGTGTGCGTCGACGAGTTGTGCCAGGTGGTGGGCGAGCGCGGTGACGTGGTCGACGAGGTCGGCGAGTCCGGTGCGGCCGAGGGCTTTGAAGGTGACGGCCGTTTTGAGGATGTCGGGGCGGCGGGTGGTGCGCAGGGAGCGGCCGAGGAGGTCGGGGAGGCCGGCTTCGGTGTCGTCGTCGGCGTTGAGGTAGTCGGCCTGGTGGCCGAGGGCGCTCGTTTCGGCGGTGTCGCGTACGGCGAGGATGCCGGCGGCGACGGGTTGCCAGCCGAGTTTGTGCAGGTCGAGGGCGACGGTGTGGGCGCGGGCGAGGCCGTGCAGCTTGGGGGCTTCGCGGGGGCTGAAGAGGGCGCCCGCACCGTAGGCGGCGTCGATGTGGAGGCGGGCGCCGTGCCGCTCGCAGATGTCGGCGATTTCGGGGAGCGGGTCGATGAGTCCGGCGTCGGTGGTGCCTGCGGTGGCGGCGACGAGTTTGGGTCCCGGGAGTGCGGTGAGCGCGTCGTCGAGGGCGGCCGGGTCGAGGGTGCCGGCGGGGGCGGGCACGGTGATGGGGTCGGGCAGTCCGAGGAGCCAGGCGGCGCGGGTGAGGCTGTGGTGGGCGTTGGCGCCGACGAGGAGGTGGACGGGTTCGCCGGGGGCGGCGGCTTCGCGGGCGAGGAGGACGGCGAGCTGGTTGGCTTCGGTGCCGCCGGTGGTGACGAGGGCGTCGGGGGTGGGGCCCTGGTCCGGGGGGCCGTAGACCTCGTGGGCGAGGGTGGTGGTGACGAGGGCTTCCAGGGCGGAGGCGGCGGGGGCCTGGTCCCAGGAGTCCATGGAGGGGTTGAGGGCGCTCGCGGCGAGGTCCGCGGCGGTGGCGACGGCGAGCGGCGGGCAGTGCAGGTGGGCGGCGCACAGGGGGTCGGCGGGGTCTGCGGCGCCTTCGGCGAGGGCGGTGACGAGGGTGCGCAGCGCCTCTTCGGGGCCCGTGCCGTGGGTGGGCAGCAACTCTCCTACGTCGTGGTGGAGTTGTGCCGTGACGGCCTCGGGGCCGCCTGCGGGGAGGGGGCCGCCGCGGTGGGCGGCCCCCTTGTGCAGGGCGTCGAGGACGGTGGCGAGCAACGGCCGCAGGGCGTCGGGGCCTTGGGTACCTCCGGCGAGGGGCGGCGGGTTGCGCATACGGGTCCTTTGCGTGGTTGGCGTACGTGATGCATCAGCTTGCCGTTTGCGTGCTGATGCGTCCGCCGGACCGATGAAGCTGACCCGAAAGTGGTAGGGGCGGGCGTGGGGTGGGGGGTGGGTGTGCTACGGACTGCCGTCAGGGGGCGGGCGGGGGTTCCCACGCCACGGGGCTCCGCCCCGGTCCCCGCGCCTCAAACGCCGGCGGGGCTTGAAAAGCCTGCTCAATCGCCGCAGGGGCTTGATACATGGCCTTCGGGGGCGCTACGCCCCGCGGACTCTCAATGCGCGGCTCAGGTCGTCGAGTTGGTCGGCCAGTTTGCGGTGCAGGGCCGGGATGGGCGCGGACGTGGTGTCGGCCAGGCGGGCCTCGCCGACGCTGAGCGTGTCTGGGTCGATGGCGTACACGGGGAACGCGTGGCGGCCCGCCGCCTCGGCGAGCGCGGGGCCGCGGCGTGCGGCGAGCGCGGTGGCGTCGGTGAAGTAGCGGGGGACGTAGCTCCGCAGGAGGTCGGTCTGTTCGGGCTGCCAGAAGCCTTGTGCCGTGGCGGTGAAGAGGTAGTTGGACAGGTCGTCGTCCGGGTTCGTGGTGAACATCGCGGCCCAGGCTTCCGCCTTGGTCTGCGGGTCGGGCAGTGCGGCGCGGCAGCGGGCGGCGCCTTCTTGGCCGGTGGCGCTGGGGTCGTGGGCGAGTTCGGCCTCGATGACGGCTTCGTCGACGGCGCCGAGGACGCTGAGCCGGCCGAGGATGCGCCAGCGCAGTTCGGGGTCGAGTTCGGGTCCGCCGGGGACGGCTCCGGAGTCGTACCAGTCGCGGATGACGTCGGCGTGCCGTGCGGCGTCGATGAGGTGACGTACGGCGGTGAGGCGGAGCCCCGGGTGGCTGCCGTCCTCGGTGCGGCGGACGAGGTCTTCGCACAGGGTGTTGATGACGTCGAGGGCTTCGGGCCGCTCGGCGGGGTGGGTGTACCGGTCGGCGACCTGCGTGTGGGCGAAGGTGAGGACGCCCTGGACGAGGGCGAGGTCGCTCTCCTCGGGGAGGTGGGTGGCGACGGTCTCCAGGTAGGTGGCGGGCTGGAGTTCGCCGTCGCGGACCATGTCGCGCAGTGTGTTCCACACGATGGTGCGGGTGAGTGCGTCGGGGATGCCGGACAGGCCGCGCAGGGCGGCTTCCTCGGATGCGGTGTCGAGGCGGATCTTGGCGTAGGTGAGGTCCTGGTCGTTGGGGACGATCAGGGCGGGGCGGCGGCCGTCGCGGAAGGTCGACTCGCGCTCACCAGAGGGGACCTCCACGTCGAGGCGTTCGCGTAGGACGAATCCGTGTGCGTCGGCGGGGGCGTGGTCGTAGAGGCCGATCGCGATGCGGTGGGGGCGGCTGCCGTCGCGGTCGACGGTGAGTGCCCACGTGCCGTCGCCCTCGGAGACGGATGTGGTGAGGGTGTCGACGCCGGTGGTGCGCAGCCACGCGTCGGCCCAGGCGTGGACGTCGCGTTCGGTGCCGGAGGCGAGGGAATCGATGAAGTCGGCGAGGGTGGCGTTGCCGAACTTGTGGCGCTTGAAGTGGGTGTTGATACCGGCGAGGAAGTCCTTCTCGCCGAGCCAGGTGACCAGTTGGCGCAGCGCCGAGGCGCCCTTGGCGTAGGAGATCCCGTCGAAGTTGAGGAGTGCGGAGGCTGTGTCGGGGACGGATTCGGGGGCGACGGGGTGGGTGGAGGGGCGCTGGTCGGCGTCGTATCCCCAGGATTTGCGGGCGACGCCGAAGTCGATCCAGGTGTCGGTGTAGCGCGTGGCCTCGGTGAGGGTCTGGTAGCCCATGTACTCGGCGAACGACTCGTTGAGCCAGATGTCGTCCCACCACTTGAGAGTGACGAGGTCGCCGAACCACATGTGGGCCATCTCGTGGGCGATGACCATGGCGCGGGTCTGCCGTTCGGTGTCGGTGACGGCGGAGCGGTACACGAACTCGTCGCGGAAGGTGACGAGGCCGGGGTTCTCCATGGCGCCGGCGTTGAACTCGGGGACGAAGGCCTGGTCGTAGGAGTCGAAGGGGTAGGGCTCCTCGAACTTCTCGTGGTAGCGGTCGAAGCACGCGCGCGTGGCGTCGAGGATTTCCTCGGCGTCGGCGTCCAGGTAGGGCGCGAGGGAGCGGCGGCAGTGCAGGCCGAAGGGGAGGCCGCGGTGTTCGGTGCGGACGGAGTGCCAGGGGCCTGCGGCGACGGCGATCAGGTAGGTGGAGAGCAGCGGGGTCGTGGCGGCCTGCCAGCGGCCCTCCCCCAGGTGTTCGGTGACGCCGTTGGCGAGGACGGTCCAGCCTTCGGGGGCGGTGACGGTGAGGTCGAAGGTCGCCTTGAGGTCGGGCTGGTCGAAGGCGGCGAAGACGCGCTGGACGTCTTCCATGAACAGCTGCGTGTACGCGTATGTCTCGCCGTCGGTGGGGTCGGTGAAGCGGTGCATGCCCTCGCCGGTGTGCGAGTAGCGCATGGCGGCGTCGATGCTCAGCTCGTGGGTGCCTTCGGTGAGGCCGGTGAGCGGGAGCCGGTTGTCGGCGAGGGTCGTGGGGTCGAGGGGCTGCCCGTCGAGGGTGGCGGAGCGCAGGTCGGCGGGCTTGAGCTCGACGAAGGTGTCGCCCGCGGTGTGTGCGGTGAACCGGATCACGGTGCGGGAGTCGAAGGTGGTGTCTCCGACGGTGAGGTCGAGGTCCACGGTGTACTGCTGGGCGTCGATGAGCTGGGCTCGGGTTTGCGCTTCGCTGCGTGTCAGTACGGGCATGCGATCATGCTGCCGCATGCCACTGACATCGGGACAGGGTGAGTCGTGTGGCGGGCTGCCGGGGTTGAGCTCTCGGGGCTCTGCCCCGGGCCCCGCTGCTCAAGCGCCGCAGGGGCTGGAAAGATCGGGGCGCTGCCCCGGACCCCGCGCCTCAATCGCCGGCGGGGCTTGAATGGTTGCCAGCGGGGCTTGAATGGTTGTCGGCGGGGCTTGACTGGGCTGCGATTTGTTCGTGGTGGCGGATTACCTCGCTGATGATGAAGTTGAGGAATTTTTCGGCGAAGGCGGGGTCCAGCTTCGCGCTCTCCGCGAGTTGGCGGAGGCGTTCGATCTGGCGGGATTCGCGGGCCGGGTCCGCCGGGGGCAGCTCGTGCTGGGCCTTGAGGTGGCCGACCTGCTGGGTGCACTTGAAGCGCTCGGCGAGCATGTGGACGACGGCGGCGTCGATGTTGTCGATGCTGTCGCGCAGGCGGGCGAGCTCGGCGCGCACGGCCGGGTCGGCTGCCGGCTTGTCGTTCGGCTTGCTGGTGGTCATGACGGATCAGCCTACGTGGAGCATGGGTGGGTCGTCGGGGTCGGGGATCTTGTCGGACCAGCCGCCGGGCACCGCGCGACCCTGTTGTTCGCGGAAGCGGACGGGCGCGGTACCGACGCGGCGGGTGAACAGGCGGGAGAAGTAGGCGGGGTCGTCGTAGCCGACGCGGCGGGCGACGGCGGCGACGGGGAGTTCTGTCGCGGCGAGGAGTTCCTTGGCGCGGCCGAGGCGGATGCCGAGGAGGTAGTCCTTGGGGCTCATGCCTGCGCCGCGGCGGACGGCGGTGCGCAGTTCGGCGGGGGTCATGCCGTGCCGGGCGGCGTGTGCGGCGACGGACAGCGGCTGGAAGGCGTCGCGGGCGAGTGCCTGGAGGACGGGGTCGCCGTCGGGGGCGAGGTCGGCGCGGGCGCGGCGCAGGGAGACGAGGAGTTCGTGGACGGCGGCGCCGGTCTCCACTTCGAGGAGCGGGTTGCCGCGGCGGGCGGCGCGGGCGATGCGGGCGACGGCGGCGCGGGGCTGGGTGGCGTCGGCGAGCGGGACGACGGGGCGGTCGGGTTCGATGTAGCCGAGTTCGGTGTACGTGGTGGTGGCGGGCCCGGTGAAGTCGACGAAGCACTCGTCCCAGCCGGTGTCGGGGTCGGCTCCGTAGTGGTGGGGGCGGCCGGGCGCGAGCCAGATCAGGGCGGGTGCGGTGACGGTGCGGCGGGGTCCTTCGGTGTCCTGGTACCAGCCGCTGCCCGCGGTGACGACGACGGCGACGTGGTGGTCGAGGGTGCGGGGTCCGACGGTGGGCAGCGGCCCGTGCTGGAGTCCGACGCCGAGGCAGACGAGGCCGAGGCGGTGGTGGGCCGGGCTGGGCGTGAAGTACCGCATCCAGGTGTGGTACGTGGGCATTTGTCCCCTCCCGTAGTGGTGCGTGCGGGCGTCCCCGTCCAACACCGGCCGATCTTTGTCCATGGACCCCGTCGGCCGCCAGAGGTGAGGGTGGCGGCCGGTGGGTGCCGCGCCCATCGGTCGATGAGGAGCACGTGATGACGGATTTCCGGGTGGGCGGGGACGACTTCGAGGTGGACGGGCGGCCGGTGCGGCTGCTGTCGGGGGCCTTGCACTACTTCCGGGTGCACGAGGAGCAGTGGGCGCACCGGCTGCGGATGCTGCGGGCGATGGGCCTGAACTGTGTGGAGACGTACGTGCCGTGGAATCTGCACGAGCCGCGCCCCGGTGAGGTGCGCGACGCGGCGGCGGTGGGGCGCTTCCTGGATGCGGCGCATCGGGAGGGGCTGTGGGTGATCGTGCGGCCGGGGCCCTACATCTGTGCGGAGTGGGAGAGCGGGGGGCTTCCGCACTGGGTGACGGGGCCGCTGGGGGCGCGGGCGCGGACCCGTGACGCGGAGTTCATGGCGGCGGTGGAGCGCTGGTTCGGGGTGTTGTTGCCGCAGATCGTCGAGCGGCAGGTCGACCGGGGCGGTCCTGTGCTGATGGTGCAGGTGGAGAACGAGTACGGCAGCTACGGCTCGGACCAGCACTATGTGCGGGCTGTCGCCGACCTTCTTGTGGGGCTCGGGGTGACGGTGCCGCTGTTCACGTCGGACGGGCCCGAGGATCACATGCTGAGCGGGGGTTCGGTTCCGGGGGTGCTTGCGACGGTGAACTTCGGCTCCCGCGCGCGTGAGGCCTTCTCGACGCTACGTAGGCACCAGCCCGAGGGCCCTCTGATGTGCATGGAGTTCTGGTGCGGCTGGTTCGACCACTGGGGTGCGAAGCACGTCGTACGGGATCCGCGGGAGGCGGCGCAGGCGCTGCGGGAGGTCCTGGAGTGCGGGGCGTCCGTGAACCTGTACATGGCGCACGGCGGGACGAGTTTCGGGGGCTGGGCGGGCGCGAACCGGGGTGGTGGCGCGCTGCACGACGGGCCGCTTGAGCCGGATGTCACGTCGTACGACTACGACGCCCCGATCGACGAGTTCGGCCGCCCCACGGAGAAGTTCTGGCTGTTCCGTGAGGTGCTCGCCGCGTACGCGGAAGGCCCGCTGCCGGAGGTGCCGCAGCAGCCGGCGGCGCTCGCGGGCCCGGTCACGGCCGCGCTGACGGCGTTCACGGCCCTGGACGGGGTGTTTGAGGCGCTGGGTGGCCCCGAGACGGAGCACGCGGTGCCGCCGTCGTTCGAGGACCTTGACGTGGACCGTGGCCTGGTGCGGTACGCGGTGACGGTGCCGGGGCCACGGCAGCCGTATCCGCTGCGAGCGCGCGGGCTGCGGGATCTGGCGGTCGTGTACGTCGACGGGGAGCGGGCCGGGGTGCTCACGGAGGAGGAGCCGCAGCTGGCCGAGGACGTGGCCGGGCACGCGCGCGTAGAGCTGTGGGTGGAGTCCCTGGGGCGCGTCAACTACGGGCCGCGCACGGGTGAGCCGAAGGGGATCACCGGCGGGCTGCTGCACGAGCGGCAGTTCCTGCACGGGGTGCGGGCGCGGGGGCTGCGCCTGGACGCCTTCACGGCTTCCGGGGTGGCCGCTCTGCCGTCCACGTCGGTGTCGGCGTCGGCGTCGGTGGCGGTGGCGGTGGCGGTGGCGGTGGAGGGCGAGGGGCGGGGCCTGTACCGGGGCTCCTTCCAGGTGTCCGGGGCCGGGGACGCGGCCCTCGAACTGCCGGGCTGGGGGCGGGGCTTCGTGTGGGTGAACGGCTTCTGCCTGGGCCGCTACTGGTCGGTGGGGCCGCAGGAGGCCCTGTACGTGCCGGGCCCGGTGCTGCGCGAGGGCGCGAACGACGTGTGGGTCCTGGAGCTCGACCGGGCGGGGGACCCACGGGTCGTGTTGCGCTGAGGCGGGCCGGCCCGCGGCGGCCGGCCACGAGACCGACGACCGGGCGGAGGTCGGGCGGCCGGGCAAGCACGCGAGCCGGGCGGCCGCGCGGGCACGCGGTCGCCCGACCTCGGCCGAACCCTCGCCCGGCCCCGCCCGGCCCCCGCCCAGTCGCTCAGGCGAGCTCGGTGGCCTCGAAGGTGTCCAGGACGAATTCGGCGGTGCCGTCGTCGCCCGTCTTGCGCAGCCCGACCCAGGTCTCCCCCTTGTCCGGCGCCGTGAACTCGTAGGTCAGCGTCGTGGGTTCCGTGGCCACGGGCAGCTCCTTGCGGGACAGCTCCTTGGCCTCCGGGTCGTCGACCGCGGTGATCCAGGCGTACTGGCCGGCCTTCTCGTTCTCGTAGCGGAAGGAGACCCGGTACCGCTTGCCGGGCTCGAAGCGGGCTGTGTGCGGGACGGTGCGGTAGACGAGGCCGGTGTTCTCCCCGCGCGACTTGAGGGACTGGGTGCCGTCGACGACGTCGTCGATCGCCTTGCCGTTCCAGCCGCGCTGGGTGTACGGCGCGTGGCGCTGGGCGATGTGGGTGCGCGGGTCGGTGGAGCCTCCCGCGTCGCCCTTCACGAAGGGGCCCCAGCCCTGCGGGACGTGTTCGAAGTCCTCGCGGACCAGCGTGTGTTGTGGGTCGTCGGGTGCGGGCGCCTTGACGATGCGTACGTTGTCGAAGCGGATCCGCGCCGATCCGGCCGCGGCGCGCAGCGCGAGGGTGACGGGGCCGCCGCCGTCCGGCACGGTGAAGTACGTGGTCATCCGCTGGAAGCGGGTGTCGTGCTTGCGGTCGGCTGCGACGTGGTTGCCGGCGGTGGAGGTGTCGGTCCGGTTGGCGGCGCTCACTCCGTCGACGGTGCGCACCTCCAGGGTGGCCGTGCGCCGCTCCCCCGCCTTGGCGCCGACCTCGACCTGGACGGACGCGGCGTAGCCGCCGGGGGCGAGCCGGGTGAGGCGCTGGGAGACGGTGGCGGCGGCGCCGGGGCCGATGACGAGTTCGTGGTCGCCGAGGGTGCTGCGTTCGACCGAGGCGGGTCCGGCGACCGTCCAGCCCTTGAGGGAGCCGGAGTTGAAGCCGGGGTCGTGCAGCGGCGTGCCCTGGCCCCAGGCGGGCTCGCGGGCGAGGTCGTCGCGGTCCCGGTAGAGGACGTAGGGCTGGTCGGCGTCGGCCTTCAGCGTCACCTTGCCGCCGGACACGGTGACGTACGAGACGAAGGCGCGGCCCTGGTCGGTGAGTCGGTACAGGGCCACCTTGCTTCTGCCCTCCCACGCGCGCGGGAGACGCCAACTGGTTCTGCCTCCCTCGGGGTTGTAGTGGTACAGCTTCGCCGGGTCGGCGGCCTTGCGCGGTTCCCACGGCAGCAGGTAGGTGCCGGCGTCGTAGACGAGGCGGCCGTCGGTGGTGATACGGCGGGCGCCGGAGGCGTCGGTGACGCTGGTTCTCGTGGCGCCGAAGAAGGTGATCTCGTGCTCGCCCCAGATCTTGACGGGCTGCGCCTGGAGGTACTTGGCGGGCAGCGAGTGCGTCCAGATGAGGCGGTAGAAGGCGGTCCAGTCGGTCTTGCCGACCCAGCCCTCGAAGTTGCCCATGCGGGCGACGCCGAGGAGGGTGGGCCACTTGTCGGCGAAGACGTCCTTCTGGTGGTGGCGGATGAAGCGGATGAGTTTCGAGTTGATGCCGCGTGAGGTGTCGGGGCCGTAGTCGGTCTCGGTGGCCCAGTGGGACCACAGCGAGGACCGTTCGAAGCCGTGGCCCCATTCGGACGTGACGTTCCAGCCCTGGTCGCGGAAGGTGCGCTGGAGGCGGTCGGAGGTCCAGCCGGACTCGCGGAACACGTCGATGTAGAGGGTGTTGAGGCCGTCGTCGGTGTCGCGGCGCAGGTCGGCGAAGCGCTTGACGATGTCGCCGGAGACGAGGTCGCGGCGCTGGTCGATGCGGTAGCTCTGGTCGAGCCAGTCCCACTGTTCGTCGCTCTTGTCGACGAGTGTCTCGGAGAAGGCGTTGGCGACGGGGTAGGACTCGGTGGCGTTTACGTGGACGCCGAAGTCGCTGTTCCACTTCTTGCCCTCGCGGACCAGGGTGTTGAGGTCGTCGAGGCCGCCCGCGCGCGTGTTGTAGTTCCCGGCGTAGTCGGGGTGCGCGGAGTCGTGGCCCTCGGACTGGTACCCCTTGAGGAGGGTGTACTGGCGCAGTCCGTCGGTGGCCAGGTGGATCCGTTTGACGTTGTCGAGGGTCGCGAGGAACGGATTCGTCGCCTGTGACGCGAAGTTGAACGGGATGTGCGGGACGACGCGCAGGTGCTGTTCGTCGGCGCCGCGCGGGCTGTGGGCGATGTCGCGGAAGGCGATGGCGGCGTCCTGCCAGTCGACCTTGCCGTCGCCGTTGCGGTCCCCGGTGACGACGACCGTCGCGTACGGGAGGGGTTCGGTGGCGTCGACCGGGGCGGTGGCGGCGCGGTGTGTCCATTGGCCGGGGGCGAGGCGGGCGGCGGTGTGGCCGTCGCGGCGCACGGTCTCGCGCCACAGGCGGCCGTTCTCCCAGGTGGTTCCGGCGGCGCCGTCGGGCTTGTCGTAGCTGGTGTTGGTCTCGATCGCGCCGCCGAGCCGGTCGTGGGCGACGACGGCGTAGGCGCACCCGGTGGGCGCCTGGGCGGGGCTTTCGGTGGTCGGGGTGATGAGGGTGTCGCCGCTCTTGGCCTTGTCGAGCTGCACGGTGGCGGCGAGGAGGGCGGCGCCGGGCTGGTCGCTGTGGACGGACAGCAGGGCGAGGCCGGGGAACTGGAGGGTGCCGACGCGCAGTTGCGCGGTGTCGCTGATCTTCGTGACGCGCCAGTCGACCTGGTGCCCGTCGACGGTGATACGGATGTCGATGGTGGTGCCGCCGGTGAGGGTGAGGCGGTAGTCGGCGTGGTCGGCGGCGGGCGTGCACGTCACCTTCGGGGTGTGCTCGGCGCCGTCGATCAGCAGCGTCGTGACCGGATCGGGCTGGGCGTGCAGGACGGCGCCGGTGGCGCGCTCGGTGTAGGAGACGACGAGGGGGAAGGCGGTACTGACGCGGACGACGAGGTCGCGGGAGCGGATGACGGCGACGCCGGAGGCGGCGGTCGCGGTGTCCGTGGTGGTCGCGGCGCGGGCGGTGCCGGTGAGGGTGAGGCCGAGTGCGACGCTCGCCCCGCCGACCGCCCCGGCGGTGACGAGAGCCCTGCGGCTGGGGCCTGTACGGAGACCCTCCGTGGGTTCCCCCGTGGAGACCGGCTCCGCCTCCCCGCCCTTCGAGCTCTCCGAGTTCTCGGCGTTCTCCGGCGGCTGGCCTTGGGGCTGCTCGGGCACGGCGCACTCCTTCTCACGGCGGCTTGGCGTGTCGATCACGATGCGCCGGGCGGGGCGAGGTGCCCATGGACAAAGGGGCGGCAGGTCTTGGATTAATGGCCGTACTCTGGAGTCGCCGGGTACCGGCCCGGCGGACCCAGGGGGTGCGCGCGTGGCGGACGGCGGACCGGTGGTGCACGGCTATCCGCACCTGGAGACGGTGCGGACGGCGATCACGGCGCTCTACAGGCGGCTCTCCTACGACACGGTGCGGACGTTCTCGTCGAGCGTCGCCCCGGCCGACGTGGCGTTCAGTGACGTCGACGATCTGTATCTGGGTGTGCAGCGGGTGGCGCGTGAGCTGGTGCTGCACTACCGGCTCCCCGACGCGCGGATGATCGTGAGTTTCCGGGAGATGCGGCATGCGGCGAGCGTGGAACTGGCGGCGGGCCCGGAGTACTTCATCGAGTTGAACGACCGGTTCCGTACGCATCGCCGGGACATCGGCGCGGCGCTCGCCCACGAGATCATGCACGTGTATCTGCACCGCCTCGATCTGTCGCTGCCGGGGACGCGGGACAACGAGATCCTGACCGATACGGCCGCTACGTATCTGGGTGCGGGCTGGCTGCTCCTTGACGCCTATCGGGAGGATGCGGCGTCTTCACAGAAGCTGGGCTATCTGACGCCGGAGGAGTTCGGGTACGTGCTCGCGAAGCGGGCCCTCACCTTCGGTGAGGGCCCGGAGACGTGGTTCACGAGTCCGCAGGCGTACTCGGCGTACGAGCGGGGTCTTGAGCAGGCGCGGCGCGACGAGCGGCAGCCGCCGTTGACCGCGGCGGGCTGGGCGGGCCGGCGGCGCTACGCCAAGGACCGCCGGTACGCGCAGGACCACGGGCCGCGGGGGCTCGATCCGGCGGGCCCGTACGCGTTCTCGGCCGCGGCGGACGGGTCGTCGGGGCGCAGTGGCGGTCTGCGGGTGGCGTTCGCGTGCCCGACGTGTCATCAGCGGATCCGGGTGCCGGTGCGCGGCAGGGTGCGGGCGCGGTGCGGGCTGTGCCGGACGGTATGGGAGTGCGACACGTAGCCCCTTCGGCGGGGCCGCGGCGGGGCGGGGGCCGCGGGGCTCTGCCCCGGACCCCGCGCCTCAATCGCCGGCGGGGCTTGATGTGGTCGATCGGTGGCAGGGCGCCGCGTGGGTGTTACGACGCCCCGTACACACCTCCCGGTACGGCCGCGCGCGCCAGCAGTTCGCGGGCCGTGTCCCCCGCGCCCGCCGGTGTCCACCGCTCTTCCTTGTCGACGGTCGGGCCGGGCCGCCAGCCCTCCATCACGGTGATCCGGCCCGCCTCCACCTCGAAGACCCGGCCGGTCACCCCGTCCGCGGCGGCCCCCGAGCCGAGCCATACGACGAGCGGTGACACGTTCTCCGGCGCCATCGCGTCGAAGGCTCCGGTCCCGGGCGCCGCCATGGTCTCGGCGAACGTCGCCTCGGTCATCCGGGTGCGGGCGGCCGGCGCTATCGCGTTGACCTGCACGCCGTAGCGCCCCATCTCGGCTGCCGCGACCAGGGTCAGTCCGAGGATCCCGGCCTTCGCCGCGCTGTAGTTGCCCTGCCCGACGGACCCCAACAGGCCTGCTCCGGAGGAGGTGTTGACGACGCGGGCCACCGGGGTACGGCCCGCCTTCGACTCCGCCCGCCAGTACGCGGCGGCGTGCTTGAGCGGCAGGAAGTGGCCCTTGAGGTGGACCCGCATCACGGCGTCCCAGTCGTCCTCGTCGAGGTTGACCAGCATCCGGTCGCGCAGGAACCCGGCGTTGTTCACCAGCGTGTCGAGGCGCCCGAAGGTGTCGACGGCCGCCGCGACGAGTGAGGCGGCACCCTCGGAGGTCGCTATGTCGCCGCCGTGCGCCACCGCCTCGCCGCCCAACGCCGCTATTTCCTGGACCACTTGGGCCGCCGGGCTGTCGGGGGCGGGGGCGCCGTCCAGGCCCACCCCCAGGTCGTTCACGACGACCTTCGCGCCCTCGGCCGCGTACGCGAGGGCGTGCGCGCGCCCGAGTCCGCGCCCCGCTCCCGTGACGGCGACCACCCGCCCCGCGCACAGGCCTCCGCTGCTGCCGTCGGCCGGCTTCGCATCCGTCATCTCACGCCTCCTTGTTGGCAGTTGCCGCGTCCAGGAACGCGGGGAGCTCACCGCCGCCGTGCATCAGCAGGCTCGCCCCGGTGATGTACGAGGCGGCGTCCGACGCCAGGAACACCGCGGCGTCACCGACCTCGCGCGGCTCGGCCAGGCGCCCCATGGGCACGGTCGCGCCCACCGCGGCGATGCCCGCCTCGTCCCCGTAGTGCAGTTCGCTCAGTTCGGTACGGACCATGCCGAGCACCAGCGTGTTCACCCGGATTCGGGGCGCCCACTCCACGGCCATGGACCGCGCGAGGTGCTCCAGGCCCGCCTTCGCCGCTCCGTACGCCGCGCTGCCGGGCGAGGGGCGGCTGCCGCTGACGCTGCCGATCATGACGATCGAGCCGTGCGCGGCGTCGAGTTTCTCGCGGGCGGCCAGGGACGCGGTCAGCGCCGCCGTCAGGTTCAGCTCGAGCACGCGCGCGTGCCGGACCGCGTCCGCCTCCGCGAGCGGGCGGTACGGCGTGCCCCCCGCGTTGTTCACCAGCACGTCCACCCGGTCGAGGCCCGCGAACAGCTCCTCCACGGCTGCCGCGTCCCGCAGGTCGACGGGTATGAACTCGCAGCCGTCCACGGGGGTTTCGGGTGGCCTGCGGGCGCAGGTGATCACCCGCGCCCCGGCCCGCGCGAAGGCGCCCGCGATCCCGGCGCCCACTCCCCTCGTCCCGCCCGTGACGACGACGACCCGACCGCTCAGATCCATCCCGCTCCCTTTCCCGACCCTTTCGGGCCCCTCTCGCGCCGACCCATTCCGCCGGCCCTCGCCGCCTGCTACCGTCATCGGCGTACCAAACAAACGTTAGGTGGAAAGGTAGCTGAACGCCATGGGTGTCTCCACCTCCTCACCCGAAAAGGGCATCACCGTCGTCACGGTCGACTTCCCACCCGTCAACGCACTGCCGGTGCGGGGCTGGTACGACCTGTCGGACGCCGTCCGCGCCGCGGGCCGCGATCCCGATGTGCGCTGCGTCGTGCTGACCGCGGCCGAGACCTCCCGTGGGTTCAACGCGGGGGTGGACATCAAGGAGATGCAGCGCGAGACGGCCTCGGCCTGCGGCGGCCACAGCGCCCTGGTCGGCGCCAACCGCGGCTGCTACGAGGCGTTTTCGGCGGTCTACCAGTGCGAGGTCCCGGTGGTCGCGGCGGTCGCCGGGTTCTGTCTGGGCGGCGGCATCGGCCTCGTGGGGAACGCGGACGCGATCGTGGCGAGCGACGACGCGACGTTCGGCCTGCCCGAGCTGGACCGGGGCGCGCTCGGCGCGGCCACGCACCTGGCCCGCCTCGTCCCGCAGCACTTGATGCGCGCACTGTTCTACACGTCCCGCACGGCGACGGCCGCCGAACTGCAGGCGCACGGCTCGGTGTGGCGGGTCGTACCGAGGGAGCAGCTGCGCGAGGCGGCCCTGGAGCTGGCCCGCGACATCGCCCGCAAGGACGGTTATCTGCTCCGCCTCGCCAAGTCCGCGCTCAACGGGATCGACCCCGTCGACGTGCACCGCAGCTACCGCTTCGAGCAGGGCTTCACCTTCGAGGCGAACCTGAGCGGGGTCGCCGACCGGGTCCGCGACACCTTCGGACAGGAGACCGAGCGATGACCGCACCGGACAAGACGGATACGACAGGCCAGACAGGTGGGACGGACAAGACGCTGACGCCCGAGGACGTGGTCGGGCGGCTGCGCAGCGGCATGACGATCGGCATCGGCGGCTGGGGTTCGCGCCGCAAACCCATGGCGCTGGTGCGGGCGTTGCTGCGTAGTGACATCACGGACCTGACCGTCGTCTCGTACGGGGGTCCGGACGTCGGGCTGCTCGCGGCGGCCGGGAAGATCCGCAAGCTGGTCGCGGCGTTCGCGACGCTCGACTCCATCCCGCTCGAGCCGAACTTCAGGGCGGCGCGCCAGCAGGGTGCGTTCGAGCTGATGGAGGTCGACGAGGCGATGTTCATGTGGGGGCTGCACGCGGCGGCGAACCGGCTGCCGTTCCTGCCTGTTCGGGCGGGGATCGGCTCGGACGTCATGCGCGTCAACCCGGGGCTGCGGACGGTGACGTCGCCGTACGAGGACGGGGAGACGTTCGTCGCGATGCCGGCGCTGCGCCTCGACGCGGCCCTGGTGCACGTGAACCGGGCGGACCGCGCGGGCAACGGCCAGTATCTGGGCCCGGACCCGTACTTCGACGACCTGTTCTGCGAGGCGGCGGACAGCGCGTACGTGTCGTGCGAGCAGCTGGTCGACGGTTTCGGGCCCGACACCGTGCCGCAGACTCTGCTGGTCAAGCGGCATTCCGTGACGGGAGTCGTGGAGACGCCGGGCGGAGCGCACTTCACGTCCTGCGTGCCCGACTACGGACGCGACGAGCCGTTCCAGAAGCTGTACGCGAGCACGCCCTGGCCCGAGTTCGCCGAGCGGTTCCTGCCGCCCGGCGGTGACGAGAAGCAGTACCAGTCCGCCGTCCAGGCCTGGCACGAGGAGCAGAAGTGAGCGTCACCAGCAGTGCCACCACGACAGATGTGTCCCGCGCCGAGTACTGCGTGATCGCGTGCGCCGAGGCCTGGCGGGACAACGGGGAGGTGCTGGCGAGCCCGATGGGCCTGATCCCGTCCGTGGGGGCGCGGCTGGCCAAGCGCACCTTCTCCCCCGGTCTGCTGCTGACCGACGGCGAGGCGATGGTGGTCGGGCTCGACGGCGCGGCGGAGGGCTGGCTCCCGTACCGGCAGCATCTGACGATGGTCACCGGCGGGAAGCGGCACGTGATGATGGGGGCGAGCCAGGTCGACCGGTTCGGCAACCAGAACATCTCGTGCATCGGCGACTGGGAGCGGCCGGACCGGCAGCTCCTCGGAGTGCGCGGTGCCCCGGTCAACACGCTGAACAATCCGGTGAGTTACTGGGTCCCCAAGCACAGCCGCCGGGTCTTCGTCGAGAAGGTCGACATGATCAGCGGGGTGGGCTACGACAGCGCGGCCGCCGCGGGCCCGTCGGCGACGCGGTTCCATCGCATCCCGCGCGTGGTGACGAATCTGGCCGTCCTGGACTTCGACACCGACGACCACGCGATGCGACTGGTGTCCGTGCATCCGGGCGTCACGGTGGCGGAGGTCCAGGAGGCGACAGGGTTCGCGCTGGTGCTCCCCGAGAGCGGCGAGGTGCCGTCCACGCGGGAGCCCACGGCCGAGGAGCTGCGGCTGATCCGGGAGGTCATCGACCCGAAGGCGACGCGGGGCCGGGAGGTCAAGCCGGTATGACGCCGCCTTCCGAACCGGCCCCGGAATCCGCCGCGTTCACGATCCCGACGCCCCTGACCCGGCTCACCGGCGTGCGCCACCCCATCGTGCAGACCGGCATGGGGTGGGTCGCGGGGCCGCGCCTGGTGTCAGCGGCGGCGAACGCGGGGGCGCTCGGCATCCTGGCGTCCGCCACCATGACGCTCGACCAGCTGCGCGCCGCCGTCCGCGAGGTGAAGTCGCGCACGGACCAGCCCTTCGGGGTGAACCTGCGGGCCGACGCGGGGGACGCGCGCGAGCGGGTCAAGGTGATCGTCGACGAGGGCGTGAAGGTCGCCTCGTTCGCGCTGGCCCCCTCGCGCGAGCTGATCGCCGAGCTGAAGGACGCGGGCGCCGTCGTGATCCCGTCGATCGGGGCGCGCCGGCACGCCGAGAAGGTCGCGGCGTGGGGCGCGGACGCGGTGATCGTGCAGGGCGGCGAGGGCGGCGGGCACACCGGGGAGGTGGCGACGTCGGTGCTGCTGCCGCAGGTGGTGGACGCCGTCGACATCCCGGTGGTCGGGGCGGGCGGTTTCCGTGACGGCCGGGGCCTGGTCGCGGCGCTGGCCTACGGGGCGGCGGGGGTCGCCATGGGGACCCGTTTCCTGCTGACGTCGGACTCGACGGTGCCGGGCGCGGTGAAGGCGAAGTACCTGGCGGCGAGCGTCAAGGACGTCACGGTGACGACGGCGGTGGACGGTCTGCCGCACCGCATGCTGCGCTCGGAACTGGTCGACTCCCTGGAGAACGCGGGGCACACGCGCGCGTTGCTGCACGCCGTGCGTCGCGCCACGGGCTTCAAGAAGCTCTCGGGCCTGAGCTGGCCGCAGATGGTGCGGGACGGCCTGGCCATGAAGCACGGCAAGGACCTCACGTGGAGCCAGGTGCTGCTGGCCGCGAACACCCCGATGCTCCTGAGGGCCTCCATGGTCGAGGGCCGCACCGACCTGGGCGTCATGGCCTCCGGACAGGTGGCGGGCCTGATAGAGGACCTGCCCAGCTGCGCGGAGCTGGTCGAGCGTGTGATGACCGAGGCCCGTAAGACGCTGGAGTCGCTTCCCACTCCACCCTGAACCGACCTGGCCACCCTGGCCTGGTCACGACAACTGCCCACCTTTACAAGGGAGTTCATGTATGTCGCACACGTACAGAACAGGGCACGCGCACACAGCGGCGTTCTCGCGGCGTGGTGCGCTCGGCGCCGCGCTCGGCACGGTCGCGGCGCTCGCCGGTGCCCCCGCCGTCGCGGCGGCGCCGTCGCGGGCAAGGCCGGACACCGGGTCGGCCACCGGTGGCATCCGGCAGATCCCGCTCGAAGGGGCGGTGAACGTCCGGGACATCGGCGGCTACCGCGCGCGGGGGCGCGGCCTGGTCCGGTACGGCCTCGTCTACCGGGCCGACGCGCTGAGCGAACTCACCGACGCGGACGTGGCGCGGGTCGCCGGTCTGCGCCTCGACCAAGTGGTCGACTTCCGGGTGCCGTTCGAGGTGCGCTCGGACGGCGCCGACCGGCTGCCCGCGGGTCTGCCGGTGACCGCGCGGTCCGTCTCCGACGGCGGCCAGTACGAGCGGATGATGGCCGCGATCGGCTCCAAGGACCCGGCGGTGCAGCAGGAGGTGCTGGGGGACGGCAAAGCGGCCGCCGCGATGCGTACCACGTACCGGATGTTCGTGACCGACGCAGCCAACCGCGCGCGGTTCGCGGCGACGCTCCGGGATGCGGCGTTCGGTGGGCGCGGCGCGCTGCTCTACCACTGCACGTCGGGCAAGGACCGTACGGGCTGGATGACGTACGTCCTGCTGAGCCTGCTCGGTGTGGGTCAACGGGCGGCGGAGGGTGACTACTTGGCGTCGAACGCGTTTCGCGCCGCGCATGATGCCGAGGTTCGTGAGGGGCTGCGGCAGGCGGGGCTCATGCACCATCCGGAGCTGCTGATACCTGTCCAGGAGGTGCGGATGGAGTATCTGGATGCGGCGCGTCGGCAGGTGCGGAATGCCTTCGGCGGTCTGGAACGGTATGTGGCCGAGGGGCTTGGGGTGGATCGCCGTGTGGTGGGGGTGCTGAGGGCGCGGCTGGTGGGGTGACGTGTTGCGCCGCCACGGGGCGGAGGCCGCGGGGCTCCGCCCCGGACCCCGCGCCTCAATCGCCGGCGGGGCTTGAATTGGCCCCGAACCTCACGTACCGGCGGGGCTTGAACACAACCCCGCCGGGCTTGTGGCTCGGGTCAGGCGGCCTGGCGGGGGCCGCCGCGGCCGCGGGGGCTGCGGCGGTTGCCGGTGGTGGAGGTGGGCTGGCCGGCGTTGGGCGATCCGGAGCGGCGGCGGTTGCCGCCGCCGCCCGAGCCCGTGCGCTGGCCTTCGGTGGCTGCCGCGCGGCCGCCGTTGCCATTGCCGTTGCCGTTGCCCGAACCCCCGCGGGAGCGGCGGGAGCGGCGCGGCTTGGCCGCGGCGGCGGGAGCGGTCGGCTCCGGCACGGCGATGGCCACGGCGACACCGGACGGCTCGCGCGCGCCGGTGATCTGCGTCAGCGCCTCGTCCGTGGAGCGGACCTGCGTCGTGCGCGGCTGGATCTTCGCGTCGCGCATCAGGCGCTGCACGTCGCGCTTCTGCTCGGGCAGGACCAGGGTGACGACGCTGCCGGACTCGCCTGCGCGGGCGGTGCGGCCGCCGCGGTGCAGGTAGTCCTTGTGCTCGGTGGGCGGGTCGACGTTGACGACGAGGCCGAGGTCGTCGACGTGGATGCCGCGGGCGGCGACGTTCGTGGCGACGAGCGCGGTGACCCGGCCGTCCTTGAACTGCTCCAGGGTGCGGTTGCGCTGCGGCTGGCTGCGGCCGCCGTGCAGCGGAGCCGCGTACACGCCGGCGGCGAGGAGCCGCTTGGCCAGCCGGTCGGCGGAGCGCTTGGTGTCGACGAAGAGGATGACGCGTCCCTCGCGGGCGGCGATGCGCGCGGTGACGGCCTTCTTGTCGGTCTCGTCCAGGACGTGCAGGACGTGGTGCTCCATCGTCGTCACCGCGCCCGCGGACGGGTCGACGGAGTGCACGACGGGGTCGTTGAGGAACTGCTTGACGAGCCGGTCCACGTTCTTGTCGAGCGTCGCGGAGAACAGCATCGTCTGGCCGCCCGCCTCGACCTGCTTCAGGAGCGCGGTGACCTGCGGCATGAAGCCCATGTCGGCCATCTGGTCGGCCTCGTCGAGGACCGTCGTACGCACCGAGCCGAGCACGCAGTCGCCGCGCTCGATGAGGTCCTTGAGGCGGCCCGGGGTCGCGACGACGACCTCGGCTCCGCGGCGCAGCTGGCCCGCCTGCCGGGAGATCGACATGCCGCCGACGACCGTCGCGATACGCAGCTTCAGCGCGGTGGCGTATGGGGTGAGGGCGTCGGTGACCTGCTGCGCGAGCTCACGCGTGGGGACGAGGACGAGCGCGAGAGGGGACTTCGGCTCGGCCTTGGCGCCGGTCGTGTGGGTGAGCAGCGGGAGGCCGAAGGCGAGGGTCTTGCCGGAGCCGGTGCGGCCGCGGCCGAGGAGGTCCCGTCCGGCGAGCGAGTTGGGGAGCGTCGCGGCCTGGATGGGGAACGGTTCGGTGACGCCCTGCTCACCCAGCGTCTTCAGAAGGGCGGCCGGCATGTCGAGTTCGGCGAAGCTGTCCACGGCGGGGAGCGCGGGGGTGGTGTTCTCCGGCATCGTGAATTCGGCGGGCGGCGAGGACTGTTGCCTGCGACGCTGCTCGGGGGCACGGCGCTGCCCGGCTGCGGGACGCGGGCTGCGGCGGGACGGGCGGGCAGAACTGGCCATGCGGCGATGCCTTCCGGGACGGGACAGCAGGAACCGGGGCCCGCACCGTAGCGGTGCGGGCCCCGGCCCGGTGATGCTCGATCCGACGCCCGCCGGGTCAGCCCGGCGGCGTCGAGTGATCTACGAGCGAGATCAGGCGGGGAGGATGTTCTCCGCCTGCGGGCCCTTCTGGCCCTGCGTCACGTCGAACGTGACCTTCTGGCCCTCCTGGAGCTCACGGAAGCCCGAGGTGGCGATGTTCGAGTAGTGGGCGAAGACGTCGGCGCCGCCGCCGTCCTGCTCGATGAAGCCGAAGCCCTTTTCCGAGTTGAACCACTTAACGATACCGGTGGCCATGTCGTTCTCCTTAAGAACAGGTAGCAGTCCCCATTCCACGAACGCCCAAATGAACGCCGGAACCGGGAAATTCTCCCGGTGAAAACAATAATGCGCCTGAGGAACATTCCCGTCAGGCGCGCATAAAGTCTATGGGTACCAAAACTGCAACGTCATGAATCCTAGCATGGGACATCACCGCACCGCGATCCCGTCCAGAACCATCGACAGATACTGGCGCGCGATCTCCTCGGGACTGTGCCGCCCGCCGGGCCGGTACCAGGACGCCGCGACCCAGACGGTGTCGCGCACGAACCGGTAGGTGAGGCGGATGTCGAGGTCGGCGCGGAAGACCTGGTCGGCGACGCCGCGCTCCAGGGTGGTCAGCCAGGTCTTCTCGAACCTGCGCTGCGACTCGGCGAGGAACGCGAAGCGTTCCTGCGCGACGAGCTGCTGGGACTCCCGCTGGTAGATGGCGACGGCGGCGCGGTGCCGGTCGATCTCCCGGAAGGACTCGGTGACCAGCGCCTCCAGGGTCTGCCTCGGCCCCAGCTCGTCGTCGAGCACGGTGTCGTAGCCGGACCACAGCTCGTCGAGGAAGGTCCGCAGGATCTCCTCCAGCATCGATTCCTTGGAGTCGAAGTGGTAGTAGAGGCTGCCGGCGAGCATGCCCGCGTGGTCGGCGATCTTGCGGACGGTCGTGGCGTTGTAGCCCTGCTCGGCGAAGACCTCGGCCGCGGTGTGCAGGAGCTCGCCGCGCCGCTCGGGCGCCGCGTTCGTCGACTGGGACTTCTTCTTCGTAGGCACGGGCCCATTGTCCCGTGTGGCACGGCCACCGGTGTTCCGGGTGTCACAGCCACTGGTGTTCCGGGTGTCACAGCCACTGGGCGAAGAGGTCCACCGTTTCCTGGTCCGTGCCGAAGCGGCCGGTACCGAAGAAGGAGCGGAAGAAGAGGAGCGGGCGGCCGTCGGCGCGGGGGGTGGTGAGCGCGGTGACGCGGCCGATGACGATTTCGTGGTCGCCGCCGTCGACGGTGCGTTCGAGCGTGCATTCCAGGTGGGCGAGGGCGCCGTCGATCAGGACGCTGCCGCGGTCCCGCCCGGTGTGCCAGTCGAGGCCGGCGAACTTGTCGGGCCGGCGGGAGCCGAGGGCGCGGCACAGGGCGCGCTGGTCCTCGGCGAGCACGGAGATCCCGAAGCGGCCGGTGGGGGCGATCCGGGCCCAGCTCGTCGACGTACGGGCGACGCAGACGAGGACGAGGGGCGGGTCGAGGGAGAGGGAGGTGAAGGACTGGCAGGCGAGGCCCGCCGGGGCGCCGGCCTCGTCGAGGCCGGCGATGACGGTGACGCCGGAGGCGAACCGGGACAGGGTGTCCCGGTACTCCCCCGAGTCAATGGCCTCCCCGTGCTCCCCCACGTCGGCGGGCGGCGCCATGGTGGTGCTCAGCCGTTCCATTCGTGGCCCCACAGGGAGTCGGCGGTGATCTCCTTGGCCACCCAGGTCTCCGGGTCGACGACGAGGCCGTCCCAGCCGTACTCGACCTGGAAGCCGCCGGGGGCCTGGGCGTAGAAGGACACCATGTGGTCGTTGGAGTGCCGGCCCAGGGAGGAGGCGATCGGGTATCCGGCCTTCTTCATACGGTCGAGGCCGTAGCCAACGTCGTCCAGCTGTTCCAGCTCGACCATGAAGTGGACGATGCCGGGCGGCAGGGCGCCGGGGTAGAGGCCGAGGCTGTGGTGGCGGCGGTTCGGGGAGAGGAAGTACATGCGGTACGTGTCCTGGCCGGGCTTTCCGGTGGGGACGGCGGCCAGCGGGAGCCGCATGGAGTCGCGGAGCTGGAAGCCGAGGAGGTTCTCGTAGAAGTCGACGGCCTCCTCGATCTCCACGGCGGGGAGGACGACGTGGCCGAGGCCGAGGTCGCCGGCGCCCGCCTTGTTGTCGGTGCCGGTGACGAAGCGGTTGCCGTAGGGCGTGGCGAGCGGTGTGTGGTCCTGGGCCTGGCCCCAGTAGATCTCCAGGGGGTTGCCCGCGGGGTCGCCGACGTGGATCAGGCCCTGGACGTGGCGGTCGGCGAGGGTGGCGGCGTCGGCCTCCTTCACGGCGTACCCCGCCGCCTCCAACTCCTGTGCGGCGAGGGCGAGTTCGCGGGCGTTGGCGACCTCGAACCCGGCGGCGAGCAGCCGGTCCCGAGTACCGGAGACGAACTGGAAGCGGTGGATGCGGTCGTCGATGCGGACGTTGAGCTGCGTGTCCGTGCTGCCCTGGGCCTCGGTCATGCCGAGGATGTCGAGGACGTAGGTGCGCCAGGCGGCGAGGTCGGCCGTCTCGATGCGCAGGTGGCCGAGTGCGCGGATGTCCATCCGTAACTCCCGTACGAGGTCGGTTCAGTGGGTGAAGAAGTCGATCGCGAGGCGGTTGAACTCGTCGGCCTTCTCGGTCTGCGCCCAGTGGCCGCACCTCGGGAAGACGTGCAGGCGGGCGTCGGGCATCGTCTTGAGGGCGACGAACGCGCCGTCGATCGGGTTGACGCGGTCCTCGCGGCCCCAGGTCAGCAGCGTCTCGTGGGGGATCTTCCCGGCGTCGCGCCAGATCTGGGTGCGCTCGGCCCACTCCGGGTTGGCGAAGGAGGCGCCCATGCGGGCGGTGCCGAGGCGGACGTCGGGGTCGATGGCGCGCTGGTAGCGCTCCTCGACGAACTCGTCGGTGACGATCGACGTGTCGTACGCGAGTGTGGTGAGGAAGGCCCGCATCTGCTCGCGGGTCGGCTCGGCGGCGGCGTTGAACTCGAAGAGCTGCCGGATGCCCTCGGTGGGGTCGGCGTGGAAGAGGTTGAGGAAGATGCCGCCTGGGCCCATGAGGAGGAGCTTGCGGGCCCGGTCGGGGAAGTCGAGGGCGAGCCGGGCCGCGGTGCCGCCGCCGAGCGAGTTGCCGACGAAGTCGGCCTGTTGGATGCCGAGTTCGTCCATGAGGGCGACGGTGCAGCGGGCGGAGGCCGTCCAGTAGTCGGCGTCGAGCTCGGGCTTGTCGCTGGCGCCGAAGCAGACCTGGTCGAGCAGGATCGTACGGAATCCGGCGGCGGCGAAGACCGGCAGGTTGGCGCCGAAGTTGGACCAGCCGCTCGCGCCGGGGCCGCCGCCGTGCAGGAAGATCACGACGGGTCCGTCGGCGGGACCGGCCTCGTGGTAGGCGAGTTGGATGCCGGCCGCCTTCACGGAGCGCCGGGTGCTCTGCGAGGTGTGCCGGGTGCTCTGCGAGGTGTGGGGCGCCATCACAGCATCACGTCCTGGATCTCCAGGCCGAGGGAGTCCTGGCCGTAGATGAGCAGGGCGCGCTCCGGGTCGTTGGCGGCGTGGCCGCGGCCGGTGTGGATGTCGCGCCAGGCGCGCTGGACGCCGGCGGGGCCCGCGCCGGTGCGCATCGCGTTGCCGCCCGCGTTCTCCATCAGCAGGTCGACGGCGGCCGCGGCGCGCTCGGTGGCGAGGACCTGGTCGCGGCGGGCGCGGGCGCGCAGCTCGGTGGGCAACGGGGCGCCGGAGCAGGCCAGTTCGTACATTTCGGCGATGTTGCCGCGCAGCTGCCGCCAGGCCGCGTCGATGTCGCTCGCGGCGCGGGCGAGGCGGATCTGCGCGAAGGGGTCCTCGGCGACCTTCTGCCCGTAGCTGACGCGGATCCGCTCGCGGGTCGCGGCGACGAAGCCGTTCCAGGCGCCCTGTGCGATGCCGACGATCGGGGTGGAGATGGTGGTGGTGAAGACGCCGGCGTAGGGGAGCTTGTACAGCGGCTCGGGGTTGACCTCGGCGCCGGGCGGGGTGAGGGCGGTGACCGGGCCGAAGGAGAGGGCGCGGTGTTCGGGCACGAAGACGTCCTCGACGACGATGTCGTTGGAGCCCGTGCCGCGCAGGCCGACGGTGTCCCACACGTCCTTGATCGCGTAGTCCTCGCTCGGCAGCAGGAACGAGCGCATGTCGACGAGGTTGCCCTCGGCGTCGGGTACGAGTGCGCCGAGGATCACCCACGTGGCGTGGTCGCAGCCGGACGAGAAGTGCCAGCGGCCGGAGAGCCGGAAGCCGCCGTCGACGGGGGTGACCTTGCCGGTGGGGGCGTATGAGGAGGAGATGCGGGTGTCGGCGCGCTCGCCGTTCTCTCCCCACACCTCGTCCTGCGCCCGGCGCTCGTAGAGGCCCACGTGCCATGGGTGGACGCCGACGACGGAGGCGACCCAGCCGGTGGAGCCGCAGGCCTGGGCGATCTCCTTGACGCCGTCGTAGAAGACGGTGGGGTCGGCGGCGTACCCGCCGTAGCGCTTTGGCTGGAGGAGGCGGAAGAAGCCGGTCGCGGCCAGTTCCTTGACGGTGGACTCGGGGACCTTGCGCAGTTCCTCCGCTTCGGCGGCGCGCTCCGCGATGGCGGGCAGGAGGGCGCGGACGGCGGCGAGGACGTTTGTGGTGGTGGGGTCGGTCATGTCGGCGACGCTAAGTGGCTCCGCCGGGGGTGGACAGGTGAGGTTCCCAGTCAGTGGGAAGGGGCCTACCGACCTACGTCTCGGGGCTCCGCCCCGGACCCCGCGCCTCAATCGCCGGCGGGGCTGAAAGATCGGGGCTCTGCCCCGGACCCCGCTGCTCAAACGCCGCAGGGGCTTGAATTGCCCAAACGCCGGAGGGGCTTGAGGAACAGGGTCTGGATAAGCGGGCTTCGGCGTGGCAAGGTCCGTTCATGGTCGAAACGGCGCTGGAGGCAGGGGCTCCGCTGTCTCTTCTGGAGAAGGCGGAGAAGGTTCTCGCGGCCTTCGACGGTGGCCGCGGCCGGCTGTCGTTGACCGAGATCATCCAGCGTTCCGGCCTGTCGCGGTCGTCCGCGCACCGCATCCTCGACCAGCTCGTGCAGTTGCGCTGGCTGGACCGGGAGGGCCGTGACTACCGGCTCGGCCTGCGGATGCTGGAGCACGGCGGACTCGCCGCGCACCACAACCGGCTGATCCGCACGGCGATCCCGCACCTGGACGCCCTCCACGAGGCCACGGGCAAGCTCGTCCAGCTGTACGTGCTCGACGGCGTGACGGACGTGGTGTGCCTGGAGCGGGCCGGTTCGCTGCCGCAGTCGGTGGGGGACACGACGGACCGGGCGTACCCGGTGCGGATCGGGGCGCGGCTGCCCGCGCACGCCACGGCCGCGGGCAAGGCGATCCTGGCGTTCGGCGACAAGGGCGACATCGAGCAGGTCGTCGCGGCGGGCCTGCGGCCGCGCACGCACCGGACGGTGACGCGGCCCGACGTGTTCTGCTCGGAGCTGTCGCGGGTGCGCACGGCGGGCATCGCGTACGACCGCGGGGAGACGTTCTCGGGGCTGGTGTGCTCGGCGGTGCCGTTGCGCGGCGCGGGCCGGGCGGTGGCCGCCGTGTCGCTGGGCTCGCTCGGCGGGCTGCGGCCGTTGGAGCTGGCGGCGCCGCTGCTGCACGGGGCGGCGCGCGCGATCTGGCGGGATCTGAACGGTCCCGGGCGCGCGGCACGGCACGCGCCCGCCCCGGACGTGACGCCGCACGACGCGGCGGTGGACCGCACCATCCCGAACCTGCTGGGGTGGGTGCGGTCCGACTCCTGGATGTGAGACGTGGGATGTGAACGTCTACAGGCCCTGCGGGTGCCACGCCTTCGGCCAGTCCGTGGCGCGCAGTTGGGCGTCGAGGCCGCCGTCCGCGCAGAAGACGGAGCCGACGCAGTACGCGGACTTCGGCGACAGCAGGAACTCCACGAGTTCGGCGATCTCCTCGGGCCTGCCCGCCCGGCCCGCAGGGATCGAGGCGAGGAACCGCCGGATGCCCTCGGCGGTCGCCGGGTCCTCGGCGGCGGCGCGGGTCATCGGGGTGTCGATGTAGCCGGGCGCGACCGCGTTGAGCCGGATGCCGTCGGCCTGGTGGTGAGCCGCGCGGGTGCGGGCGTACCAGGCGAGGGCGGCCTTGGTGGCCGGGTAGGCGCCGAGGCCGCCGTCCCGCGCGCCCGCCTCGTCGGCGACGCGGCGGGCCTCGGCCTCGTCCCCGGCGAGGCAGGCCTCGGCGACCTGTTCCGGCCAGTCGGGCTGGGTGGTGGTCGAGTTGGAGGAGGCGAGGACGACGGAGGAGGTCCCGGCGGCGGCGAGCGCCGGGCGCAGGCCCTCCAACAGGCGTATCGCGCCGAAGTAGTTGACGGACACGAGCAGGCTCGACGGGCGGCCCGCGCCAGCCGCGAGCCCCGCGAACGGCAGCAGGCCGTCGAGTCTGCCGCCGCAGCGGCGGGTGATCTCGGCGACGGCGTGGCCGCGGCCCTCGGGGTCGCCCAGGTCGGCGGTGACGTCGGCGTTCTTGAGGTCGACGCCGATGACGGTGTGGCCTTGCGTGCGCAGCCGCTCGGTGAGCGTGGCGCCCATGCCGGAACCGGCTCCGGTGACGGCGATCGTGGACATGTGCTCCTCCAGGTGTCCGAACTCTCAGCTGTCCGGACCTTCAGTCATCCGGACACTCGTCGGTACTCGATCCGTGCTCAGTACTCGATCCGTACGCGATCCGTCGTCGGCAGCGCCTGGCAGGCGAGGGTGTAGCCCTCCGCGAGGTCCTCGGCGTCGAGCACCTCGTTGTGCCGCAGGGTCACCGTGCCCTCCACGACCCGGCATGTACAGGCCGCGCAGGCGCCCTCGCGGCAGGAGTACGGGGCCGGGACGCCCGCCGCGAGGAGGGCGTCGAGGAGCGGGGTGTGCTCGTCGCCCGCCGCCTCGTGGGTCTGCCCGTACAGCTCGGCGGTGACCGTCACCGTGGACCCCGCGGGGGCGGGCGCGGTGAACACGTCGCCGGACAGGGAGAAGTACCGCTCCCGGTGCACGGCGGCCGCGCCCGCCTCTCGCAGGACGTCCTCGGCTCCGTCCATCAGCGGCTGCGGCCCGCACAGGTAGGCGGTGCGGCCCGCCGCGAGCGGGGTGAGGAGTGCGCCGAGCGCGCCGCGGGTGGGCAGTCCCTGGAGGGTTTCCAGCCAGTGGACGACCGCGAACCGGCCGGGGTGCTCCTCCGTCAGGCCCCACAGCGCGTCCCGGAAGATCACCGAGTCCTGGTCGCGGTTGGCGTAGACGAGTGTGACCGTGCCGGTGCCGGCGGCGAGCACGGAGCGGGCGATGGACAGGCACGGGGTGATGCCGCTGCCGCCCGCGAGCAGCAGCACGTCCTCGTCGAGGGAGGAGGGTGTGAAGGTCCCGGCGGGCGGCAGGCACTCCAGTACGTCACCGGCCCTGACCTCCTCGCACACCCACCCGGAACCCGCTCCGCCCGGCACCTTCTTCACGGTGACCCGGGGCGGCTCCCCGGTGTGCGGGGAGGAGGCCAGGGAGTAGCAGCGGGCGCCGCCGCCGGGAATCCGCAGCGTGAGGAACTGGCCGGGCAGGTAAGGAAGTTCGGGGGCGTCGAGGACGAGGGAGACGGCGTCGGCGGTCTCGCGTACGACGTCGGCCACCCGCAGGGTGAGCAGGCCCGTGACCGGCTCGGCGAGGTCAGCTCTGGCCACGGCGGGTCACCTCCAGACGCCCCTCGCCGACGGCACGGTCGATCGACGCGCGCAGCTCCGGGCAGCCCTCGGCGCCGAGGCGCGGGCAGCCGGCCGACGCGGCGCGCGTCCACTGGATCTGCAGGTGGTACGGGCTGTACTTCTCGCAGAGCACCTGGCTGCCGCAGGTGCCGCAGCCGACGGGCGTCATGCCCCGCCCCCGGTGACGTACGAGGTGACGCCGCCCGCCGCGATGTTCCGCTCGGCCTCGGCGCGCCAGTTGTCGTTCGCGTGCCGGGTGTCCAGCTCGAACTCGAAGCGGTCCGTCATCTCGTCCTTGACGTCGGCGGCATCGACGTAGAACTGCTCGTACCAGCGCCTCAGTTGGTAGACCGGGCCGTCCTCCTCGGTGAGGAGCGGGTTGTCGATGCGGGTCTTGTTCCTCCAGATCTCGACGTCCTGCTCGAAGCCGACGGCGAGGCCCTCGCTGGTGACGCGGGCGGCCTCGGCGGCCTCCTCGTCGCTCATGCCGGGCAGCTTCTTGACCATGGCTCCGTACATGAGGACGAACCGGTCGGGGCCCACCGGGTAGTGGCAGTTGATGAGGACGGTCTCCATCTCGGCGCCCGGCGCGACCTCCGCGTAGAGCCAGTCGATCATGTACGAGGGGCCGAAGTAGGAGGCCTCGGAGCGCAGTCCGCCGGAGGCGGAGAGGGTGCCGAGGTCGACGTCGGGGCGCGGCTCGGACTTCATGTACTGGGTGGCGACGTGGCCTTCGAAGACGTTCTTGAAGAACACCGGGAACGAGTAGTGCACGTAGTAGAAGTGCGCCATGTCGACGACGTTGTCGACGATCTCGCGGCAGTTGGTGTCGATGGTGACGGAGTTCCACTGCCAGTCGGACCACAGGCTCGTCTCCTCGGACGGGCCGTGGATTCCGGCCAGTTCGGGGATCTCCTGTCCGGCGGGCGGCGGGTTGCCTTCGGGATCGTGCCAGACGAAGAGCTGCTTGTTGCGCTCCAGGGCGTGCCAGGTGCGGGTCTTGGCGCGCGGCGGGACGCGGCGGGCGTACGGGATCTCGCGGCAGCGGCCGTTGCCGCCCCAGCGCCAGTCGTGGAAGGGGCAGGCGAGGGTGTCGCCCTTGACGGTGCCGTGGGCGAGGTTGCCGCCCATGTGCGGGCAGAAGGCGCCCAGGACGTGGAGTTCGTGGTCCTCGGCGCCCTCGAACACGACGAGGGTGGTGCCGAACGCCGCGACCTCGTGCGGCTCTCCGTCGCGGAAGTCGGCGGCGAGGCCGATGCAGTGCCAGCCGCGGGCGAAGCGGGTGGGTGCCGTGCCGGTTTCGATGACGCGTACGTCGTTGTCGGTCATGGCGCGGTCCTCCTAGGAACGGGATGCGAGTGCGACGGCGATGTCGATGAGCTGGTCCTCCTGGCCGCCGACGAGCCGTCGGCGGCCGGCCTCCAGGAGGATGTCGGTGGCGCTGACCCGGTAGCGGGCGGCCTGCCGCTCGGCGTGCTTGAGGAACGAGGAGTACAGGCCCGCGTAGCCGATGAGCAGCGAGTTCCGGTCGAGCAGGCACTCGTCGGCCATGATCGGGCGGATCTCGTCCTCGGCCGCGTCGATGATCTTCAGTACGTCGATGCCGGTGCACCACCCGGACCGCTCGGCGACCGCCGCCCAGGCCTCGGTCGGGGTGTTGCCCGCGCCGGCGCCGAAGCGGCGGGTGGAGGCGTCGATCTGACGGGCGCCCGCGCGGACGGCGGCGATGGAGTTGCCCACGCCGAGGCCGAGGTTCTCGTGGCCGTGGAAGCCGACCTGTGCGTCGTCGCCCAGTTCGGCGACGAGCGCGGAGACCCGGTCGGTGACGCCGTCCATGAGGAGCGCGCCCGCCGAGTCGACGACGTACACGCACTGGCAGCCCGCGTCGGCCATGACGCGGGCCTGTTTCGCCAGCGCCTCCGGGGTGGTGGAGTGGGCCATCATCAGGAAGCCGACGGTCTCCAGGCCCCGTTCGCGGGCGAGCCGGAAGTGCTGTTCGGAGACGTCCGCCTCGGTGCAGTGGGTGGCGATGCGGCAGATCCGCGCGCCGTTGGCGTGGGCCTCGCGGATGTCGTCCTTGGTGCCGAGGCCGGGGAGCATCAGGAAGGCGATCCTGGCGTCGACCGCCGTCTCGACGGCCGCCTTGATGAGCTCCTGCTCGGGGGTGTGCGAGAAGCCGTAGTTGAAGGAGGAGCCGCCGAGGCCGTCGCCGTGGGTGACCTCGATGACGGGGACACCGGCCGCGTCCAGGGCGCCGACGACGGTGCGTACCTGCGCGGCGGTGAATTGGTGGCGGTGGGCGTGGGAGCCGTCGCGGCAGAAGGAGTCGGTGACGCGGATGTCCAGGTCGGCCGAGTAGGGCTTGTCCAACGTGCGGGCAGGGCTGGTCACTTGGTGCTCCCCTTCGCCTTGTTGATCTCCTTCGCGAACTCCTCGCCGACCTTGGTCGCGGCGGCGGTCATGATGTCGAGGTTTCCTGCGTACGGCGGCAGGAAGTCGCCCGCGCCCTCGACCTCCAGGAACAGGGCGACGCGGGCCATGCCGCCGTTCTCGGGGCGGGCCTCGTCGAACTGCGGCTCGGCGCGCAGCCGGTAGCCGGGCACGTACGCGGCGACCTGGGCGGCGACCTCGTCGACGCTGCGCACGATCGCCGCGTGGTCGGCGTCGTCGGGGATGGCGCAGAAGACGGTGTCGCGCATGATGACGGGTGGCTCCGCCGGGTTGAGGATGATGATCGCCTTGCCCTTGCGGGCGCCGCCGATGTCCTCGATGCCGCGGGCGGTGGTGCGGGTGAACTCGTCGATGTTCTGCCGGGTGCCGGGCCCGGCGGAGAGAGAGGCGACCGAGGCGACGATCTCCGCGTACGGCACCGGGACGACCCGGGACACCGCGTACACCATGGGAATGGTGGCCTGGCCGCCGCAGGTGACCATGTTGACGTTGTCGGCGTCGACGTGGGCCGTCAGGTTGGCGGGCGGGACGACGCCGGGGCCGACGGCGGCCGGGGTGAGGTCGATCGCCCTGATGCCCGCTTCCTTGTAGCGGGGGGCGTTCTCCCGGTGCACGTACGCGCTGGTCGCCTCGAAGACGAGATCCGGGAGCTCGTCCTGCGCGAGCAGCCGGTCGACGCCTTCGTGGCTCGCTTCCAGGCCGGCGGCGCGCGCTCTGGCGAGGCCCTCGCTCGCCGGGTCGACGCCGATCATCCAGCGCGGCTCGATGTGCTCGGAGCGCAGGAGTTTGTGGAGGAGGTCGGTTCCGATGTTGCCGGAGCCGACGATGGCGGCGGTCGCCTTCTTCGTCATGGGGGACCTCACTTGGTGAACGTCAGGGACACCGGGCCGAGCCCGGTGAAGTCGGCGGTGTACGTGCGGCCCGGCGCGACGTCGACGGCCCGCGTGCACGAGCCGGGCAGGATCAGGTGCCCTGCCTCGAGGCGCACCCCGAACCGGGCGACCGTGCGGGCGAGCCAGGCGACGGACTCGGCGGGGTCGCCGAGCACGGCGTCGCCGCGCCCGGACGCGAGGTGTGCGCCGGTGTCGTCGGTGAGGTGCGCCGTCACGTCCCTCAGGTCGAGCTCGCCGGTCGGGCGGCCCGCACCGGTCACGTATCCGGCCGACGAGGCGTTGTCGGCGATGGTGTCGGCGATGGCGATGCGCCAGTCCGCGATCCGGGAGTCGATCAACTCCAGTGCGGGTACGACGCGTTCGGTGGCGGCGAGCACGTCGGCGACGGTGCACTCCGCGCCCGGCAGCGCGGCGCCGAGCACGAAGCCGATCTCGACCTCGACGCGCGGCGCGCAGTACCGGCCGACGGGCACGGGGGTGTCCTCGGTCAGCTCCATCGTGTCCAGGAGGTGGCCGTAGTCGGGTTCGTCGACGCCCATCATCCGCTGCATCACGGGCGACGACAGGCCGACCTTGTGGCCGCGGACGGTCCCGCCGGCGGCCAGCCGGTCGCGGATGCCGATGAGCTGGATCTCGTAGGCGTCGACGGTGGTGATGCCGTCGTAGGTCTCGGTCAACGGACGGATCGGCGAGCGCGCGGACTCCGCCGCCGCCAGCTCCTCGGCGGCCTTGCGCCGCTCGGATTCCGTGAGCATCGGGCCCGCTCCTCGCTGCTGGGTTGCTCGGGTGCGGTGAACGTAGGCGGCCCGCGCGGGCGGCGGCGACGGTGTCTTCCCGGTGAGCGGGAAGCCGTGGCTGACCGGTGGCGGCGGCTCTGCGAGCCTCCCGGCGTGACCTGGGGCCGGGCCGCCCAGCCTCCCTCCGCGGAACTTCACGAAAGGACCCGCCATGCCCGAACAGGTGGATGTCGTCATCGTCGGCGCCGGATTCTCCGGCCTCTACGCCGCGTACCGGATGCGTGAACTCGGCCTGGATGTGGCCGGGTTCGAGCGGGGCGAGGACGTGGGCGGGGTCTGGTACTGGAACCGGTATCCGGGCGCGCGCTGCGATGTGGAGTCCGTCGACTACTCGTACTCCTTCGACAAGGACCTGGAGCAGGAGTGGGACTGGTCGGAGAAGTACGCGACGCAGCCGGAGATCCTGCGTTACGTGGAGCATGTCGCGCAACGCCACGACCTGCGGCGGCACTTCACCTTCGGTACGTCCGTGGTCTCCGCCGAACTGGACGAGGAGCGGCTGCGCTGGACGGTGCGCACGGACGGCGGCCGGGTGGTCGAGGCGCGGTACGTGCTGTTCTGCGTCGGCTGTCTGTCCTCCACCCACCTTCCCGAGATCGAGGGCATCGCCGACTTCACCGGAGCCTCGTACCACACGGGTGAATGGCCGCACGAGGGCGTGGACTTCACCGGGCTGCGGGTCGGCGTCGTCGGTACGGGCTCGTCCGGTATCCAGTCGATCCCGGAGATCGCCGCGCAGGCGGCGCGGTTGACGGTGTTCCAGCGCAGCGCCAACTACTCGATCCCGGCGGGGAACAAGCCGCTGAGCGGGCGGGACCGCGCCGCGCAGAAGGCGGAGTACGCCGAGCGGCGCCGCCTCGCCCGACTCTCCGGGGGCGGCTCGCCGCACATGGCGCATCCGCTGAAGACGCTGGAGGCCTCGCCCGAAGAGCGCCGGACGGCGTTCGAGAAGCGCTGGGAGCTGGGCGGGGTGCTGTACTCGAAGACGTTCCCCGACCAGCTCACCGACCGTGCGGCGAACGACGAGGCGCGCCGGTTCTGGGAGGAGAAGGTGCGCGCGGAGATCGCCGACCCGGCCGTCGCCGAGCAGCTCATCCCCACCGACCACCCCATCGGCAGCAAGCGGATCGTCACGGACGACGGCTACTTCGCGACGTACAACCGCGACAACGTGCGCCTGGTGAACCTGCGCGCCAATCCGGTCGAGCGGGTCGAGGCGGCCGGCATCCGGCTCGCGGACGGGACGCTCGTCGAGCTCGACGTGATCGTGTACGCGACCGGTTTCGACGCGATGACCGGCTCCCTGGACCGGATCTCCGTCACCGGCCGGGACGGGCGGACGCTGAAGGAGGCGTGGGCCGCGGGCCCGCGCACGTACCTCGGGCTCGGCGTGGACGGCTTCCCGAATCTCTTCAACCTCGCGGGCCCCGGCTCGCCCTCCGTCCTCGCCAACATGATCCTCTGCGGCGAGCAGCACACCGACTGGATCGCCGTGCTGCTCGGGCATCTGCGCGAGGGCGGCTACGCGGGCGTGGAGGCGCGCGCCGACGCCGTGGACGCGTGGGTGGACGAGTGCCGGGAGCGGGCCGACGGGACGCTGATGACGGCGGCGAACTCCTGGTACCTCGGCGCCAACATCCCTGGAAAGCCACGGGTGTTCATGCCGTTCGTCGGCGGCTTCGGGGTGTACGGCGACATCATCGGGAAGGTCGCGGCGACCGGGTACCAGGGGTTCGAGCTGCTCAGGAGGTGAGGTTCGCCAGCTCGGCGAAGGCCGCCGCGCGGGCCGCCTTCGCCTCGGGCAGCGCGGCGTCCCCGCCCATCGTCATGAAGCCGTGGAACGCCTCGTCGTAGCAGTGGTACCGGGTCGGAACCCCGGCCGCGGCCAGGAGTTCCGCGTATCGCCGGCCCTCGTCGCGCAGCGGGTCGAGGCCCGCGGTGACGACGAACACGGGCGGCAGGCCGTCGAGCCGGCGGGCGGCGAGAGGTGTGGCGCGGGGGTCGCGGGCGTCCTCGGGGCGGGGCAGGTACTGCTGCCAGTACCAGCGCAGATGGTCGGCGGTGACGAAGAACCCGTGCGCGTTCTCCTCGTACGAGGCCGAGGAGCGCTCCGGGTCCAGCATCGGGTAGTACAGGTGCTGGGCGGCGAGCGCGGGCCCGCCGCGGTCCCGGGCGAGCAGCGCGGTGACCGCGGCGAGGGTGCCGCCCGCGCTGTCGCCCGCGACGACGAGGGGCCGGTCCGGGTGGGTCTTCGCGGCCCACAGGAGTGCGGTGTACGCGTCCTCGGGGGCGGCGGGGAACGGGGTTTCGGGGGCGAGCCGGTAGTCGACGGACACCACCGACGCGCCGCTGGCCGCGGCGAGTTCACGGCAGAACCCGTCGTGGGAGTCGAGGGAGCAGAGCACCATGCCGCCACCGTGGAAGAAGACGACGACGGGTGTGGCCCTGGGCTCGGCGGGTGTGTTCCTGTCCCCGCTCCCTCCCTCGCTCCCGGGTTCGTAGACCCGCACGGGCACGCCGTCGGCGTCCAGGTCGGTCACCTGGTGCAGCGCGGGGAGCCGGGGCGGCGGCGGGGCGGGACGGTCCGCGAAGTACGTCCGTACGTCGCGGATGTCGGTGAACTCGGTGCCCAGGGCAGGGAAGTTGGCCGTGCAGGCATCGATGAGCGCCTGCACGTCGGGGCGGGGGCGGCGGCCGGGTGGGGTCATCGGCCGTCCCCCTGCCCGCCGCCGCGCTGCGCGAACGCGGGCATCCGGCCGGCCGACGCGCCGCCGTCCGCTGCGACCTCGGCGCCGGTGAGGTAGGAGGCGTCGTCGGAGGCGAGGAAGGCGACGAGCCGGGCCACCTCCTCGGGCCGGCCGATCCGGCCGAGCGCGGCGGCCGGGTGCTCGGTGGTGCCGAGGTGGGCGGTCATCGCGGTGTCGATGGCTCCGGGGAAGACGGCGTTGACGCGGATGCCGTCGCCGCCGAGTTCGAGGGCGGCGGTCCGGCTCAGTCCGCGCAGACCCCACTTCGCGGCGCCGTACGAACCGTGCCCCCAGATGCCCTGGACCCCGGCCTGCGAGGAGATGTTGACGATCGCGCCGCCCCGCTCCCCCGCCCGCATGGCGGGGACGACGGCCTGGAGCCCCAGGAACGGGCCGACGAGATCGACCTTGAGGATCCGCTCCAGCTGGGCCGGGTCCTCGTCGACGATGGGGGACGTCGTGTAGATGGCGGCGTTGTTGACGAGGATGTCGAGCTGCCCGAACGTGCCGACGGCGACGTCGACGGCGGCCGCCCAGGACGCGGCGTCGGTGACATCGAGGCGCACGAAGCGCGCCGCGTCGTCCCCCAGGTCACCGGCGGCCTTCTCCCCTTCCGCCACGAGGACGTCCCCGAGCACGACCCGCGCCCCGCGTGCCACCAGTTCGCGGGCGATGGCCTCTCCCATGCCGCGCGCCGCACCGGTCACGAGGGCGACCTTTCCGCCCAGTTGTCCTTGCCACTCACTCATCGCTGCACTCCTCCGACTCGGCTGATTCTCTGGCGTGTTGTGGCACTCGGCACGTACGGCGGCCCCCGACCTGGGCGGGGACCGCCGTACGACGTGTCACCCCACCTCGGCCGCCATCCGGCCCGCCGCCCGGTACCCGAACACCATCCCCGTGCCGATCGGCGCCCCCGGCCCCGGGTAGACCGCCCCCGTCACGTTCGCCGCCGTGTTCCCCACCGCGTACAGGCCCTCGATCACGGACCCGTCCTCGCGCAGCACGCGCGCGTCCGTGTCCGTGCCGACGCCGCCCTTCGTGCCCAGGTCGCCGAGCACGATCCGCACCGCGTGGAACGAGCCGGACGACAGCGGCAGCAGGCACGGGTTGGGCGCGCCCTCCTCGCCCTCGCCCGCGAAGAACCGGTCGTAGGGGTCGTCGCCGCGCCCGAACTCCGGGTCGTGGCCCTTCTCGGCGTACTCGTTGAACGCGGCGACGGTCGCGGCGAGGCCTTCGGCCGGCACCCCGATCGCCTCGGCGAGCGCCTCCACCGAGTCCGCGCTGTGCCAGACCCCGGCCGCCTCGAACGACTCCCGGTCGACCGGGACGAGGACGATGCCGGGCGGCTCCTCGCCGTGCCGCGCGTCCCACACCCACCACACGGGGCGCTCCGGCGCGTCCCCGGCGCCCGCCGCGATCATGGCCCGGCCCATCCGGTCGTAGGACAGGCACTCGTTGGCGAACCGGCGGCCCTCGGCGTCGACGAAGACGCCGCCGCGGAAGCCGAGCGCGAACGCCGCCCCGCCGTCGGGGAAGAGCACGGACGGGCACCACCAGCTCTCGCCGAGCAGTGACGTCGCCGCCCCGAGTCCTTGCGCGGCCCGCAGCGCGTCCCCCGTGCCGCCGCCCGCGGGCCCCATCGTCCAGTCGGCCCCAGGCCCGTTGCCCCAGGCGCGGCGCAGCTCGGCGTCCCGCTCGTAGCCGCCGGCGGCGAGCAGCACACCGCGCCGGGCACGGATCCAGGCCGTACGGCCCTGTGCGTCGCGGACCTCGGCGCCCACGACCCGCCCGTCCTCGTCCTGCACGAGACCGGTGAACGCGGTGCGCGTCCGCGCCCGCCCACCGGCCCCCTCCAGCGCGAGCAGCAGCCGGCCGATCAGCGCGCGTCCGTCCTCCAGCGCCCCCTCGGGGGCCGGCACTCCCAGCCGTTCGCTCCACGCGGGCGGGCGGACGGCGTCGAGCAGCGGCTGCTCGCCCGCGGGACGTTCCAGCGGGACGGGGAAGACGCCGCGCCCCGCGTCGAAGCGGCCGGGGCCCGGGTAGTAGTCGGGGAACGGCCGGTACTCGAACCGGAGCAGTTCGTTGCGCTCGAGGAACTCGACCGTGGGCCCGGCCCCGTCGAGGTACGCGTCCTGCATCTCGTGCGGCGTCGAGTCGCCGACGAGGGACCGGAAGTACGCGCGGGCCAGGTCGGCGCTGTCCTCGAGGCCCGCGCGGGCCTGCGCCTGGTTGCCGGGGAGCCACAGGCAGGCCCCGGCGTACGCGGTCGTCCCGCCGAAGTACTCGGTCTTCTCGACGACGAGGGTGTCGAGGCCGTACGCGGCGGCGCTGTACGCGCCGGTCAGGGCGGCGCCGCCGGAGCCGACGACCAGCACGTCGACCGTCTCGTCCCACTCCACGACAGGGGTGCCGCTCACAGCGTCTCGCTCCTCTCGCACCACTCGGAATGGACGGCACGGACGGCGATCCGCCGGACGGGCGGGGCGTCGGCGGTGAGGCGTCGCGGCGCGGGCGCGCCGCCGGGCTCGGAAGGAACAGGAGTACGGGTCATGCCTTCACCCTGTCCGTGCCTCACCCGGCGCTCCACCGCCGGTTCCCGCTCAGCGGGATGCGGGTCCCGCGAGTGCGCTCACAGGGGCGGTCACAGGGACGGTCACAGGGACGGTCACAGGCGCTCGATGATCGTGACGTTGGCCTGGCCGCCGCCCTCGCACATGGTCTGGAGGCCGAACCGGCCGCCGGTGCGCTCCAGTTCGTGAAGGAGGGTCGTCATCAGCTTGCTGCCGGTGGCGCCGAGAGGGTGGCCGAGGGCGATGGCCCCGCCGTTGACGTTGACCTTCTCGGGGTCGGTGCCGGTCTCCTTGAGCCAGGCGAGGACGACCGGGGCGAACGCCTCGTTGATCTCGACGAGGTCGATGTCGTCCATCGTGAGGCCGGTCTTCTTCAGCGCGTACGCGGTCGCCGGGATCGGCGCGGACAGCATCCGGATGGGGTCCTCGCCGCGTACGGAGAGGTGGTGGATGCGGGCCCGGGGCGTCAACCCGTGCTCCCGTACGGCCTGTTCGGAGGCGATCAGCAGGGCCGCCGCGCCGTCCGAGACCTGCGAGGAGCAGGCGGCGGTGATGGTGCCGCCCTCGACGACCGGGTTCAGGCCCGCCATCTTCTCCAGGTTCGTGTCCCGGCGCGGGCCCTCGTCGGCGGTGACGTCCCCGTAGGGGACGGACTCCTTCGCGAACCGGCCCTCGTCGATGGCGCGCAGGGCCCGCTGGTGGGAGCGGAGCGCCCACTCCTCCTGGTCCTGCCGCGTGATGCCCCACTTCTCGGCGATGAGTTCCGCGCCGTGGAACTGGTTGACGGGCGCGTCGCCGTAGCGGGCGCGCCAGCCCTCGCTGCCCAGGTAGGGGCCCTCGGTGAGGCCGAGCGGTTCGGCGGCCTGCCGGGAGGCGTACGCGATCGGGATCATCGACATGTTCTGCGTGCCGCCGGCGACGACGAGGTCCTGCGTCCCGGAGAGCACACCCTGTGCCGCGAAGTGGATGGCCTGCTGGGAGGAGCCGCACTGCCGGTCGACGGTGACGCCGGGCACCTCCTCAGGAAGCCCCGCGGCGAGCCAGCAGGTGCGGGCGATGTCCCCGGCCTGCGGGCCGACGGTGTCGAGGCAGCCGAAGACGACGTCCTCGACGGCCGCCGGGTCGACCCTGGTGCGCGCGACGAGCTCCTTGAGGACATGGGCGCCCAGGTCGGCGGGGTGGACGGCGCTGAGCCCGCCCTTGCGCCGCCCGACGGGCGTACGGACCGCATCGACGATGTAGGCCTCGGCCATGACGCATCAACTCCAGTCTCTTCTAAGAATGGTGGGGCTTGGCTATCCCGTCGAGCACCATCGCCAGGTACTCGCGGGCGATCTCCTCGGGGCTGTGTCTGCCGCCCGGCCGGTACCAGGACGCGGCGACCCACACGGTGTCGCGCACGAACCGGTAGGTGAGCCGGATGTCCAGGTCGGCGCGGAACGATCCGGCCGCCACCCCTTCCTGAAGGGTGGTCAGCCAGGTCTGCTCGAACTTGCGCTGCGAGGCGGCGAGGAACGCGAACCGCTCCCTGGCGGCGAGCGCCTTCGACTCCTTCTGGTAGATGGCGACGGCGGGACCGTGCCGGTCGATCTCCCGGAACGACTCGGTGACCAGGGCCCGCATCGTCTCGCGCGGATCGTGTCCGGCGGCGAGCACGGTGTCGTAGCGGCCCCACAACTCGTCGAGGAAGCCACGCAAGATCTCTTCGACGATCGAGTCCTTGGAGTCGAAGTGGTAGTAGAGGCTGCCCGCGAGCATCCCCGCGGCGTCGGCGATCCGGCGCACGGTAGTGGCGTCGTAGCCCTGCGCCGCGAACACCCCGGCCGCCGTGGCGAGGAGCTCTTGGCGCCGCTCGGGCGAGGGGCTCATGCGCGCTGGCTGCTGACGGAGACGGTCTCGCCGGTCATGTACGAGGAGTAGCCGGAGGCGAGGAAGACCATCACGTTGGCCACTTCCCAGGGCTCCGCGTACCGGCCGAAGGCCTCCTTCTCGGTCAACTCGGCGAGCAGTTCCTCCGATGTGACCTTCACCAGGTGCGGGTGCATGGCGAGGCTGGGCGCCACCGCGTTGACCCGCACTCCGTACTCGGCGGCCTCTATCGCGGCGGTCCTGGTCAGGGCCATCACGCCTGCCTTCGCGGCGGCGTAGTGCGCCTGTCCTGCCTGGGCGCGCCAGCCGATGACGGACGCGTTGTTGACGATCGCGCCGCCGCGCCCGGTGTCGCGGAAGGCGCGCAGGGCGGCCCGTACGCACCGGAAGGTCCCGTTCAAGGTGACGTCAAGGACCTTCGTCCACTGCTCGTCACTCATGTCGACGAGCGCCGAAGTACCGCCGAGGCCCGCGTTGTTGACGACTATGTCCAGCCCGCCATGCCGCTCGGCGGTGTGCGCGAAGAGCGCTTGCACCTGCTCCTCGTCGGTGACATCACAGGCGAGCGCGGAGACCCGCTCGGGGCCGAACTCGGCGGCGAGGGCTTCTTCGCTCTCCTTCAGTCGGCGCGCGTGCGCGTCACTGATGACGACGCGGGCGCCCTCCTCCAGGAAGCGGCGCGCGGTGGCGCCGCCGATCCCGGCGCCGGCGGCCGCGGTGATGACGGCACCGCGCCCGTCGAGCAGTTGGTGGCCCGAGACGTACGCGGGAGTGGTGGAGCGGGATCGGGAGTCCTCGACGCTGTCCATACTCATAAGCTAACCTACCAAACACTTGTTAGGGAAGGATGTCTCCGATGCCCACAGAACACACCGCACCGCAGCCCGTCCTGTTCGAGGTCAGGGGCCGGGTCGCCCACGTGACGATGAACCGGCCGAAGTACCGCAACGCGCAGAACTCGGCGATGACGTACGCCCTGGACTCCGCCTTCTACCGGGCCGCCGAGGACGAGGCCGTCAAGGTCGTCGTCCTCTCGGGCGCGGGCGAGCACTTCTCCGCGGGGCACGACATCGGGACGCCGGAGCGGGACGCGCATCTGCCGTTCGAGCGGCGGGCCGGGCTGTGGTGGGACCACTCCGACAAGCGGGGCGCCGAGTCGCGGTTCGCCCGCGAGTCGGAGGTGTACCTGGGCATGTGCAGGCGCTGGCGCGAGCTGCCGAAGCCGGTGATCGCCTCGGTGCAAGGGGCGTGCGTGGCGGGCGGGTTGATGCTGGCCTGGGTGTGCGACCTGATCGTGGCGAGCGAGGACGCGTTCTTCGCGGACCCCGTCGTCCGGATGGGGATCCCGGGCGTCGAGTACTTCGCGCACCCGTGGGTGATGCCGCCGCGGATCGCCAAGGAGTTCCTGTTCACGGGCGAGCGGATGAGCGCGCGCCGGGCGCACGAGGTGGGGATGGTCAACCGGGTGGTGCCTCGCGACGAACTGGCGGCCGCCGCGCGCGATCTGGCGGACCGGGTCGGCGAGATGCCGCGGCTCGGGCTCGCGCTGACCAAGCGCGCGGTGAACCAGGCGGAGGACCTCCAGGGCATGCACGCGGGCATGGACTCGGTCTTCGGCCTGCACCACCTGGCGCACGCGCACAACGCGGAGACGGCGTCGGACTCACTGGGCGGCATGGACGTGCACGCGATGAAGGAGGCGGGCGCCCGATGAACCTGGATTTCACACCGGACCAGGACGTGTTCCGCGAGGAGGCGCGGGAGTGGCTGGCGGAGCACGTACCGGCCGAGCCGCTGCCCTCCCTGGAGACGGCCGAGGGCTTCGCCGCACACCGCGCGTGGGAGGCCGAACTGTCCGCGGACCGCTGGTCGGTCGTCTCGTGGCCCGAGGAGTTCGGGGGCCGCGGCGTCGACATCTTCAAGTGGCTGATCTTCGAGGAGGAGTACTACGCGGCGGGGGCGCCGGGCCGCGTCTCGCAGAACGGCATCAACCTTCTCGCGCCTACGCTCTTCGACCACGCCACGGACGAGCAGCGGGCGCGCGTGCTGCCGTCGATGGCGAGCGGCGAGGTCATCTGGGCGCAGGCCTGGTCGGAGCCGGAAGCGGGCTCCGATCTGGCGGCGCTGCGCTCGCGGGCGGTGCGCACGGACGGGGGGTGGCTGCTGCGCGGGCAGAAGACGTGGTCGTCGCGGGCCGCGTTCGCCGACCGGGCGTTCGGCATCTTCCGTACGGACCCGGAGGCCGCCAAGCCCCATCACGGGCTCACGTACCTGATGTTCGACCTGCGCGCGCCGGGTGTCACGGTCCGGCCGATCGGCCGCATCGACGGCAAACCGGCCTTCGCCGAGCTGTTCCTCGACGACGTGTTCGTTCCGGACGAGGACGTGATCGGTGAGGTCGGCAACGGCTGGCGGATCGCGATGTCGACGACGGGGAACGAGCGGGGCCTGATGCTCCGCTCCCCCGGCCGTTTCCTCGCCTCCGCCGACCGGCTGCTCGGGCTGTGGCGGGAGCGCGGCGCGGATCCGGCGCTGCGCGACCGGGTGGCGGACGCGGTGGTGGGGGCGCGCGCGTACCAGCTGTTCACGTACGGCAACGCGTCGCGGTTCGCGGCGGGCGAGCAGATCGGGGCGGAGTCGAGCCTGAACAAGGTGTTCTGGTCGGAGTACGACATCGCGCTGCACGAGACGGCACTGGAACTCCTCGGCCCGGACGGCGAGTTGGCGGACGGCGAATGGGCGGAGGGCTACACCTTCTCCCTCGCGGGGCCCATCTACGCCGGTACGAACGAGATCCAGCGCGACATCATCGCCGAGCGCCTGCTCGGCCTGCCGAAGGGACGCCGCTGATGAGGTTCCTCCTGGACGCGGAGCAGGCCGAGTTCGGCCGCACGCTCGACCGGATGCTCACGGCGGCGGACACTCCGTCGGCGGTGCGCGCGTGGGCGGGCGGCGACGCCGGTCCCGGTCGCGCGCTGTGGGGGCGGCTCGCGGAGGCGGGGGTGTTCGCACTGGCCGTCCCGGAGGCATACGAGGGGGTGGGCCCGCTGCCCGTGGAACTAGCGCTGTCCTACGTGGAATTGGGGCGCCACGCGATACCCGGCCCGGTGGTCGAGACGGCGGCGGTGGCGGTGCTACTGAACGGTACGGAGGCCGCGAAGGAGTGGCTGCCCCGGATCGCGGCGGGGGACGTGGTGGCCACACTGGCCTCCGGGCCCTATGCGCTGGACGCGGACTCGGCCGACGCCGTGTTCCTCGTGGAGGGCGACACGGTGCGGCTCGCCGCCGGTCACGGACCACTGCGGGGGTCGGCCGACCCCGCGCGGCGGCTGTTCGTGCCCGAGGGCGGGGAGGTCGTGGCGCGCGGCTCGAAGGTCCGGGAGGCGGTGGAGATGGCATCGCTCCTGACGGCGGCGCAGTCGCTCGGCGTGGGCCTGGAACTGCTGCGCCGCACGGTCGATTACGTCCGGCAGCGCGAGCAGTTCGGCGTGCCGGTCGGCTCCTTCCAGGCGGTCAAGCACCGGCTCGCGGACGCGTTGGTGGGCCTGGAGTTCGCGCGGCCGCTGCTGTTCGGGGCGGCGCTCACGATGACGTCGACCGACATCGCGTCGGCGAAACTCGCGGCGGGCGAGGCGTCCTACGCGGCGGCCCGCGCGGCCCTCCAACTCCACGGAGCCGTGGGCTACACGGAGGAGTTGGACCTGTCCCTGTGGCTCCGCAAGGCACGCCCTTTGCGGGACGCGTGGGGGACACCGGCGGCGTGCCGAGCGGTGGTGGTCGGATAGGCCACCGTTCCTGTTGCGCGGCACCGTGGTGCCGCCTTGCCCACCCTGCCGCCCAAGGCGGCAGATTGCCCAAGGCGACGGGGCAGACGGAGCCGCGCACATCAAGCCCCGCACTTTCGACGAGAGCCAGCGGGGTCCGGGGCGGAGCCCCGATCTTTTCAGCCCCGCCGGCGTTTGAGGCGCGGGGGCCGGGGCAGAGCCCCGAGAGCGCAACGCCGGTGCCGGGCACATAATCTGTGCCGCATGAAACGCGCGGGCTGCCTGCTCCTCTCCCTCGTCGCCGTGGCCCCACTCGCCACGGCCGCCGTCTACCTCCTGTCACCGGACGACGACCCCGCACCGCACGCGCGGACCACCGCCTCCGCCCCCGCCCACCCCGGCAACCAGTCCGAAGCGGAGCGCAAAGCCGACGACAAGGCGATCGCGAGCCTGCCGCCCGGCCTCGCCGCCCCGCGGAAGAAGGACCTGGCCCAGCAGATCGTCGCCAGCGCCGAGAACTCGACCCTCAACTGGCGCGGCCAGTACGGCTACATCGAGGACATCGACGACGGCCAGGGCTACACGGCCGGCATCATCGGCTTCTGCACCGGCACCCACGACCTGCTGACCCTGGTCGAGCGCTACACCAAGGCCCACCCGGACAACGGCCTCGCCCGCTACCTCCCGGCCCTGCGCAAGGTCGACGGCACGGACTCCCACAAGGGCCTCGACCCCGGCTTCACCGCGGCGTGGAAACAGGAGGCCACGCGCAAGGCCTTCCAGGACACCCAGGAGAAGGAACGCGACCGCGGCTACTTCGACCCCGCGGTCCGCCTCGCCAAGCTCGACGGCCTGGGCACGCTCGGCCAGTTCATCTACTACGACGCGATGGTCCTGCACGGCCCCGGCACCGGCCCGCACGGCTTCTACGGCGTGCGCGAGGCCGCGCTCAAGGAGGCCGACACCCCGTCCCAGGGCGGCAAGGAGAAGGCGTACCTGGACATCTTCCTGGACCTGCGCCGCAAGGCCATGAAGGCGAAGAACCCCGACCGGGACACGACCCGCATCGACACGGCGCAACGCCAGTTCCTCTACGACGGCAACCTGTCCCTGAAGGCACCGCTGACCTGGAAGGTCTACGGCGAGACCTTCCACATCCCGGGCTGAACCGACCTGAACCGGGCCGAACGCACCGCGACGCCCGCCCAGCGTCCGGTCGGGGACTATAGGGCGAGCGTCGCGCTCAGTTCCGTACGCCGTTGTACGGGACGTCTATTGACGGCCTGTCAGGCCACGCGGGTCACACGGACCGCAAGGATCACACGGTCAGCGCGCGGTCCGTCGGCCGGATCGGGGCATGCAGCTCCGACGCCCCCGTCAGGAAGCGGTCCACGCCGCGGGCGGCCGAGCGGCCCTCCGCGATGGCCCACACGATGAGGGACTGGCCGCGGCCCGCGTCACCGGCGACGAAGATGCCGGGGACGTTGGTCTGGAACTCGTCGTCGCGGGCGACGTTGCCGCGCGCGTCGAGGTCGAGGCCGAACTGCGAGACCAGACCGTTCTCCTGGTCCGTGCCCGTGAAGCCCATCGCCAGGGTGACCAGCTGAGCCGGGATCTTGCGCTCGCTGCCGGGCTTCGGCGTGAGCTTGCCGTCGATGAACTCGACCTCGTTGAGGTGCAGCCACTGGACGTTGCCGTCCTCGTCGCCCTCGAAGTGGGTGGTGCCCGCCGAGTAGATGCGCTCGCCGCCCTCCTCGTGTGCCGAGGTGACCTTGTAGAGCATCGGGAACGTCGGCCACGGCTGCGTGGTCGTGTTCCGGTCGTCGTTCGGGCGCGGCATGATCTCCAGCTGCGTCACCGAGGCGGCGCCCTGACGGTGGGCGGTGCCCACGCAGTCGGCGCCGGTGTCACCGCCGCCGATCACGACGACGTGCTTGCCCTCGGCGGTGATGGGCGGCTGGACGTAGTCGCCCTCCTGCACCTTGTTGGAGAGCGGCAGGTACTCCATCGCGTAGTGGATGCCGTTCAACTCGCGGCCGGGGACCGGGAGGTCACGGGAGACCGTCGCACCCGCCGCCACGACCACGGCGTCGTAGCGCTTGCGCAGGCCCGCGGCGTCGATGTCGCGGCCGACCTCGACACCGGTGCGGAACTTGGTGCCCTCCGCGCGCATCTGCTCGATGCGGCGGTTGATGTGGCGCTTCTCCATCTTGAACTCGGGGATGCCGTAGCGGAGCAGGCCGCCGATGCGGTCGGCGCGCTCGTAGACGGCGACCGTGTGTCCGGCCCGCGTCAGCTGCTGGGCGGCGGCCAGACCGGCCGGGCCCGAGCCGATGACGGCGACGGTCTTGCCCGACAGGCGCTCGGGGATCTGCGGGGCGACGTCGCCCCGGTCCCACGCCTGGTCGATGATCGAGACCTCGACGTTCTTGATGGTCACGGCCGGCTGGTTGATGCCGAGCACGCACGCCGACTCACAGGGAGCCGGGCAGAGACGACCGGTGAACTCCGGGAAGTTGTTGGTCGCGTGCAGGCGCTCCTGCGCGGCCGACCAGTCCTCGCGGTACGCGTAGTCGTTCCACTCGGGGATCAGGTTCCCCAGCGGGCAGCCGTTGTGGCAGAACGGGATGCCGCAGTCCATGCAGCGGGACGCCTGCTTGCTGATGATGGGCAGCAGGGAACCGGGAACGTAGACCTCGTTCCAGTCCTTGACGCGCTCGTCGACCGGGCGGGTCTGCGCGACCTCGCGGCCATGGTTGAGAAAGCCCTTGGGATCAGCCATTGGTCGCCGCCTCCATCATCTTCTCGGTGGTCTCGGTCTCGGAGAGACCGGCTCGCTCGGCGGCGTCCTTGGCGGCGAGCACTGCCTGGTACGTGCTGGGGATGATCTTGCTGAACCGGGCCACCGAGGCGTCCCAGTCGACGAGGAGCTTCTCGGCCACCGTCGAGCCGGTCTCCTCGGCGTGCCGGCGCACCACGTCGTGCAGCCACTGCTTGTCGGTGTCGTCGAGGGCACCGACCGCCGGCTGGAGCGCGGCGTTCACGTTGTCGGCGTCGAGGTCGATGACGTACGCGATGCCGCCCGACATACCGGCCGCGAAGTTGCGGCCCGTCTCGCCGAGGATCACCGCGTGGCCGCCGGTCATGTACTCGCAGCCGTGGTCGCCCACGCCCTCCGAGACCACCGTGGCACCGGAGTTGCGGACGCAGAAGCGCTCGCCGGTGCGGCCGCGCAGGAACAGCTCGCCGCCCGTCGCGCCGTACGCGATGGTGTTGCCGGCGATCGTCGAGTACTCGGCGAGGTGGTCGGCGCCGCGGTCCGGGCGGACGATGACGCGGCCGCCGGAGAGACCCTTGCCGACGTAGTCGTTGGCGTCGCCCTCCAGCCGCAGGGTCACGCCGCGCGGCACGAAGGCGCCGAAGGACTGGCCCGCGGAGCCCGTGAAGGTGATGTCGATGGTGTCGTCGGGCAGGCCCGCGCCACCGAACTTCTTCGTCACCTCGTGGCCGAGCATGGTGCCGACCGTGCGGTTGATGTTGCGGATGGCGACCTGGGCGCGCACCGGCTGGGCGTCCGTCTGGTCGTTCGTGGCGAGGGCGTCGGCGGCGAGCTTGATCAGCTCGTTGTCGAGCGCCTTCTCCAGGCCGTGGTCCTGCTCGATGATCCGGTGCCGGACGGCGCCCGCAGGCAGGTCCGGCACGTGGAACAGCGGCTCCAGGTCGAGGCCCTGCGCCTTCCAGTGGTTCACGGCCCGCTCAGTGTCGAGGAGTTCGGCGTGGCCGACGGCCTCCTCGATGGAGCGGAAGCCCATCTCGGCGAGCAGCTCGCGGACCTCTTCGGCGATGAACTGGAAGAAGTTGACGATGTACTCGGCCTTGCCGGAGAACCGCTCGCGCAGCGTCGGGTTCTGCGTCGCGATGCCGACCGGGCAGGTGTCCAGGTGGCAGACGCGCATCATGACGCAGCCGGAGACGACGAGCGGCGCGGTCGCGAAACCGAACTCCTCGGCGCCGAGCAGCGCGGCGATCAGCACGTCGCGGCCCGTCTTCAGCTGGCCGTCGGTCTGGACGACGATGCGGTCGCGCAGGCCGTTGAGCAGCAGCGTCTGCTGGGTCTCGGCGAGGCCGAGCTCCCAGGGACCACCGGCGTGCTTGAGCGAGGTGAGCGGCGAGGCACCCGTGCCGCCGTCGTGACCCGAGATCAGGACGACGTCCGCGTGCGCCTTGGACACACCGGCCGCGACCGTACCCACGCCGACCTCGGAGACCAGCTTCACGTGGATGCGGGCCTGCGGGTTGGCGTTCTTGAGGTCGTGGATCAGCTGAGCCAGGTCCTCGATGGAGTAGATGTCGTGGTGCGGCGGCGGGGAGATCAGGCCCACGCCCGGCGTCGAGTGACGCGTCTTGGCGACCCACGGGTACACCTTGTGGCCGGGCAGCTGGCCGCCCTCGCCGGGCTTGGCGCCCTGGGCCATCTTGATCTGGATGTCGTCGGAGTTGACCAGGTACTCGGAGGTCACACCGAAGCGGCCGGAGGCGACCTGCTTGATCGACGAGCGGCGCGCCGGGTCGTACAGGCGCTCCGCGTCCTCGCCGCCCTCACCGGTGTTGGACTTGCCGCCCAACTGGTTCATGGCGATGGCCATCGTCTCGTGCGCCTCTTGCGAGATCGAGCCGTACGACATGGCGCCGGTCGAGAAGCGCTTGACGATCTCGGAGGCCGGCTCGACCTCGTCGATGGAGATCGGCTCGCGGCCCTCGGACTTGAAGTTGAACAGGCCGCGCAGCGTCATCAGACGCTCGGACTGCTCGTTCACGCGGTCCGTGTACTTCTTGAAGATGTCGTAGCTGCCCGAGCGCGTGGCGTGCTGGAGGCGGAAGACGGTCTCCGGGTCGAACAGGTGCGGCTCGCCCTCGCGGCGCCACTGGTACTCGCCGCCGATGTCGAGCGCGCGGTGCGCGGGCGCGATGCCGGAGGCGGGGTACGCCTTGGCGTGCCGGGCGGCGACCTCCTCGGCGATGACGCGCAGGTCGGCGCCGCCGATCTTGGTGGTGGTGCCGTTGAAGTACTTCTCGACGAAGGCCTCGTCGAGGCCGACGGCCTCGAAGACCTGCGCGCCGCGGTAGGAGGCGACGGTCGAGATGCCCATCTTGGACATGACCTTGAGGACGCCCTTGCCGAGCGCGTAGATCAGGTTCCGGATCGCGTCCTCGGCCTCTATGTCCTTGAGGAACGTACCGGCGCGAACCAGGTCCTCGACCGACTCCATGGCGAGGTACGGGTTGACGGCCGCGGCACCGAAACCGATGAGCAGCGCGACGTGGTGGACCTCGCGCACATCACCGGCCTCGACGAGGAGGCCCACCTGGGTGCGCTTCTTCGTACGGATGAGGTGGTGGTGGACGGCCGCGGTGAGCAGCAGCGAGGGGATCGGCGCGTGCTCGGCGTCCGAGTGCCGGTCGGAGAGCACGATGAGGCGGGCGCCGGCCTCGAGGGCGGCGTCGGCCTCGGCGCAGATCTCGTCGATCCGGGCGGCGAGCGAGTCGCCGCCGCCGTGCACCCGGTACAGGCCGGACAGAGTCACGGCCTTCATGCCGGGCATGTCGCCGTCGGCGTTGATGTGGATGAGCTTGGCAAGCTCGTCGTTGTCGATCACCGGGAAGGGCAGGGTGACCGCGCGGCACGTGGCGGCCGTGGGCTCAAGGAGGTTGCTGCCGGGGCCCAGCGGGGAGCGCAGCGAGGTGACGAGCTCCTCGCGGATGGCGTCCAGCGGCGGGTTGGTGACCTGCGCGAACAGCTGCGTGAAGTAGTCGAAGAGCAGCCGCGGGCGGGCGGAGAGCGCCGCGATCGGGGTGTCCGTGCCCATCGAGCCGATCGGCTCGGCGGCGGCCTTGGCCATCGGCGCGACGAGGATGCGGAGCTCTTCCTCGGTGTAGCCGAAGGTCTGCTGGCGGCGCGTGACGGAGGCGTGCGTGTGCACGATGTGCTCGCGCTCGGGGAGGTCGGAGAGCTCGATCTCGCCGGCCTCGAGCCACTCCTCGTAGGGGTGCTCGGAGGCGAGAGCGTTCTTGATCTCGTCGTCCTCGATGATGCGGTGCTCGGCGGTGTCCACGAGGAACATCCGGCCGGGCTGGAGCCGGCCCTTCTTGACGACCTTGGCCGGGTCGATATCGAGGACGCCCACCTCGGAGCCGAGGACGACGAGGCCCTCGTCGGTCACCCAGTAACGCCCTGGACGCAGACCGTTGCGGTCGAGAACGGCGCCGACCTGGGTGCCGTCGGTGAAGGTGACGCAGGCCGGGCCGTCCCAGGGCTCCATCAGGTTGGAGTGGTACTGGTAGAAGGCGCGCCGGGCCGGGTCCATGGAGGCGTGGTTCTCCCAGGCCTCCGGGATCATCATCAGGACGCTGTGCGGCAGCGAACGGCCACCGAGGTGCAGCAGCTCAAGGACCTCGTCGAAGGAGGCGGAGTCGGAGGCGTCCGGCGTACAGACCGGGAAGATCCGCGAGAGGTCCTCGGCGTTGCCCTTCGCGCCGAACAGCTCGGAGCCGAGCTGCGACTCACGGGCACGCATCCAGTTGCGGTTGCCCTTGACGGTGTTGATCTCACCGTTGTGCGCGACGAAGCGGTACGGGTGCGCGAGCGGCCACGACGGGAACGTGTTCGTGGAGAACCGGGAGTGCACGAGCGCGATCGCGGATGCGAAGCGGCGGTCGGACAGGTCCGGGAAGAAGGGCTCCAGCTGGCCGGTGGTCAGCATGCCCTTGTAGACGATCGTGCGCGCGGAGAGCGACGGGAAGTACACGTCGGCCTCGCGCTCGGCGCGCTTGCGCAGCACGAAGGCCTTGCGGTCGAGCGCGATGTCCTTCGAGGCGCCGTCCGCGACGAAGATCTGGCGGAACGCGGGCATCGTCGAGCGGGCGGTGGCGCCGAGGAGCTGCGGGGCGACCGGGACCTCGCGCCAGCCGAGGACGTTCAGGCCCTCTTCGGACGCGATCGTCTCGATCTTCGAGACCGCGCTTTCGGCCTCCTCGGTGGCGTCGTCCCCGGGCAGGAAGGCGATACCGACGGCGTACGCACCGGCCTCGGGGAGGTCGAAGTCGACCACCTCGCGCAGGAAGGCGTCCGGAACCTGGGACAGGATGCCCGCGCCGTCGCCCGAGTCGGGCTCGGAGCCGGTGGCACCGCGGTGCTCCAGGTTTCGCAGAACGGTCAGCGCCTGCTCGACCAGCGTGTGGCTCGCCTCGCCGGTGAGGGTGGCCACGAACCCGACGCCACAGGCGTCGTGCTCATTACGCGGGTCGTACATGCCCTGGGCAGCAGGGCGAGCATCCATGTGCGACCAGGTCTGGCCGCTGTTGGAATGCTGGGACGGCTGGCGCGAGGTACGCATCGGCTCTCCCGTCGTCGTCGTGGCAAGGAACGTGCCGAGGGACGACGTTGGCCCTCTGCTGAGAAGTGCAGCTCACTGCGGAGAAGTGCAGCTCAAAAAATTTCGTGCAGATTACATGATGGGTCGGTTCTCGGGAACCGGATACTGCGTTCCAACATGCGGACACCGCGGGTGGCGGCGGAAGAGGCCTCGCCGGGCAGATCGATGACCGAGGGCCGGGGTGGTGCTGGCGTGCGCCGCGGGCCTCATTGCCCCCAGCGCTTACGGCTCATGCCCCGTGGTCAAGTAATCGAAACCGCGCGGTAACGACTACTTATGCAAGAGGCTGTATAGGCATCTTCAGGCCACGGCCGCGACCCGTCAACCAGCAAAAGTCCCGAAGACGCTCCCCAGGAGATACGTCACACCCGCCGCGGCGGCACCGAGGGCCAACTGCCGCAAGCCGCTGAACCACCAGGAACGCGCCGTCACCTTGGCCACGACCGCCCCGCACGCGAAGAGTCCGACGAGCGCGAGCAGCACGGCGGGCCACAGCGCGCTCGCCCCGAGCAGATAGGGCAGCACCGGGATCAGGGCGCCGAGCGCGAACGACCCGAAGGACGAGACGGCGGCGACCATCGGCGAGGGAAGATCACCGGGGTCGATGCCCAGCTCCTCGCGCGCATGGATCTCCAGGGCCTGCTCGGGGTCGCGCGAGAGCTGCCTCGCCACCTCGTGCGCGAGCTTCGGTTCGACGCCACGGGAGACGTACAGCGCGGCGAGCTCCTTCTCCTCGTCGGCCGGATGCTTCCGCAACTCGCGGCGCTCGACGTCGAGTTCGGCCTCGACCAGCTCGCGCTGGGAGGCGACGGAGGTGTACTCGCCGGCGGCCATGGAGAAGGCTCCGGCGGCGAGGCCCGACAGGCCGGTGATGACGATGACCTGCTGCGAGGCGGCGCCGCCCGCGACGCCGGCCATGAGCGCGAAGTTGGAGACGAGCCCGTCCATCGCGCCGAAGACCGCGGGACGCAGCCAGCCACCGTTGACATCACGGTGTGTGTGGTTGTCCCGGTGGGCGTCGTGCAGTGCTGCCCCGGTCTCGATGATGGTCATGCTCGTGAACCCCACTCCCCTGCGACTGCTGTTTCTACGAGTCCGAAAGTACGCGCGAAAAATCGGCCCTGCCAGCAAGGAAGGCCGTACTTACCTGCGGTTTTGCGCCCTGCGCAACACGCTGACCTCCACCTTCCCGAACGGGCCGGTGACTTGGATCACAGGAAACACGCGTTGACGGGCCGGAAACGGGGGAGCAACATCCGTAAACGTTTCCAGCAACGGAAAACGTTTACAGAAGACGGGGAGGAACGCGGTGCCGAAGCCGACGATCATCTCCATCGCCGAGCGCGCCGGGGTCTCCATCGCGTCCGTCTCCCGCGTGCTCAACGGGATCGGGGCCCGCCCCGCGACCGTCGAGAAGGTCGAGCGCGCCGCCGCCGAACTCGGCTATGTGCCCAACGCGGTGGCCCGCTCCCTCAAGGACGGCCGCACCCGCCAGCTCACCTTCGCGATGCCCGACATCGGCAACCCCGTGTACGTGGCGATGGTCCGCGCCATCCAGTCCGTCGCGAAGGCCGCCGGGTACCGCCTCCTCCTGCACTCCACGGACGCCGTCGCCGAGGACGAGCTGGCCGTGCTCCGCAGCCTCGGCGACCGCACCAGCGACGGCCTCATCCTGTGCCCCATCCGCATCACGGACGCCCATGTGGACGCGCTGCGCTCGGCCTCGGGACCGGTCGTCGTGATCGGTTCGCTGCCCGGCGGCGTACCGGTCGACAGCGTGCGTGCCGACTCCGTCGAGGGCGTCGCGCTCGCCGTGCGCCATCTGTACGAGACGGGCCGGCGCCGCATCGCCTTCGTCAACGGCCCCGCGGACACGGTCCCCGGGCGCAAGCGCGGCGAGGGCTTCCGCAAGGCCGTCGCGGACTGCGGCCTCGCATACGAACCGGAGCTCGTCGTGCACACGGACTTCGGCATCGAGTCCGGGGCCGCGGCCACCGAGGCGCTCCTCGACCTGAGGCCCGACGCGGTCTTCGGCGCCAACGACCAGCTGGCGCTCGGCGCGGCCCGCGCCCTGCACGCCCGCGGACTGCGGATCCCCGAGGACGTCGCCGTCGCGGGGATGGACGACAGCGAGCTCGCGCAGGCCGGCTGGCCCCCGCTGACCAGCGTCGACCTGGGCTCCACGGAGCGCGGGCGGCGCGCGGCCGAAATGCTGCTGCACCGCCTGACCAGTACCGAAAGCCCCGAGAACCCCGTCCCTCACAGCACCACCGCCCGTCCCCGCCTCGTCGTCCGCGCCTCCACGGGCCGGGCGGCGCCCGACAGTTGAGACATCGAGGATTGTCATGAGTCTCACCGCGCCACGGGACAGTGCCGTCCCTGGCAGCCGCGGCACACCACCTCCCCGTACGCCGGGTCAGCGCAAGCGAGCGCTGGGCCTGGACCGGGGCGCGTGGTTCCTGCTGATGCCCGCGCTGATCCCGATTCTGATCCTCAGCGTGGGCCCGCTCCTGTACGGCCTCTCACTCGCGTTCACCGACTCGCAGGCGGGCCGGACCTCGCCCACGCAGTTCGTCGGCCTGGACAACTTCCTCGACCTGCGCCACGACTCGCTGTTCTGGGAGTCGTTCCGGATCGGCCTGGTGTGGGCGGTGTCCGTGACGGCACTCCAATTCGTGCTGGCGCTCGGCCTCGCGCTGCTGCTCAACCAGAATCTGCGTTTCCGCTGGCTGGCCCGCACCCTGGCGCTCGTCCCGTGGGCGATGCCGGAGGTCGTCGTCGGCATCATGTGGCGGCTCGTCTACCACTCGGACGCGGGCGTCCTGAACAAGACGCTGACCCAGTTGGGGATCATCCACGAGAACGTCGACTGGCTCGCGGACCTGTCGTACGCGCTGCCCGCCGTGATCGTCGTGGGCGTGTGGGCGGGCATGCCGCAGACGACGGTGGTGCTCCTCGCCGGGCTGCAGAACGTGCCGGTGGAGCTGCGGGAGGCCGCTCAGCTGGACGGCGCGGGCCTGTGGCGCCGCTTCGCGGCCGTGACCTGGCCGGCCCTGAAGCCGGTGGTCATCGCCATCACGGCGCTCAACTTCATCTGGAACTTCAACTCCTTCGGCCTGGTCTACGTGCTGACGCAGGGCGGGCCCGGCGGCCAGACCCGGCTCCCGATGCTGTTCGCGTACGAAGAGGCCTTCAAGTACGGGCAGTTCGGATACGCCGCCGCGATGGGCCTGGCGATGGTCGCGGTGATCGCGGTGCTGCTGACGCTGTTCCTCCGTAAGAAGTTGAAGGAAGATGTGGAGGCGGCAGCATGAGCGCGAGTACGACACTCCCCCGGGTCGCGGGCCGTACAGGTCAGTACGCAGCGCTGCTCTGCTACATGATCTTCCTCGCCTTCCCGTTCCTCTGGCTGATCTCGACGTCGTTCAAGTCCCCGCAGGAGCTGGGCGCGATCGACCCGAGCTGGCTGCCGCGGCATCCGAGCCTGGACAACTACCGCGCCGCGTTCGACGCGCAGCCACTGCTCCGCTCCGCGCTCAACAGCCTGGTCGTCGCGGTCAGCGCCTCCGTGATCTCGGTGGCGATCGCGGTCCCGGCCTCGTACGTCATGGTCCGGTACAGGACCCGCGTCAGCCAGGCGGGCACGGGCTGGATCCTGGTCAGCCAGATGTTCCCGTTCGTGCTGATCATCATCCCGCTGTTCCTGGTCCTGAAGAACCTGCAAATGATCGACAGCCTCTTCGGCCTGATCATCGTCTACGTCGTCTGGAACCTGCCCTTCTCGCTCTGGATGCTCCAGGGCTACGTGAAGTCGGTGCCGCGTGAGCTGGAGGAGGCGGCGGCGATGGACGGCGCGGGCCGCCTGCGCACCCTCACGAGCGTGGTGCTCCCGCTGCTCACTCCCGGCCTGGTGGCGACGCTGATGTTCAGCTTCGTGACCGCCTGGAACGAGTTCTTCTTCGCCCTCGTCCTCCTCAAGTCCCCGGAGAACCAGACGATGTCGGTCATCCTCACCCGCTTCCTCGGCGCCGAGGGCGTCGCCGACCTCGGGCCGCTCGCCGCGGCCTCGGTCCTCGCCACGATCCCCAGCCTCGTCTTCTTCGCGCTGCTCCAGCGGCGGCTTGTGGGCGGCATGCTCAGCGGGGCGGTGAAGGGCTGATGCGCGTACGGAAGTTCACCGCGGCGGCCGCGGCCGCGCTCTCGCTCGCCCTGGTCACCGGCTGCTCCGGGTCCGGTTCGGACTCCGAGTCGGCGGACGGCACGGTCACCCTCGAATTCCTCAGCCTCGCCTGGCAGAAGGAGTCGATCGAGGCCAACAAGGCGCTGGTGAAGCAGTGGAACGACACCCACGACAAGGTCAAGGTCAAGTACGTCCAGGGCGTCTGGGACAGCATCCACGACCAGATGCTGACCTCCTTCGAGGGCGGCAAGGCGCCGGACATCTTCCACGACGACGCCTCCGACCTCACCGACTTCGGGCACGGCGGCTACCTCGCCGATCTGAGCCCCTACCTGCCGAAGTCGCTGCGCGCGGACATCCCGAAGGCGTCCTGGGCCACGACGACGTACGGGAAGAAGATCTACGGCATCCCGTTCCTCCAGGAACCGCGCGTGCTCGTCGTGAACGAGAAGCTCCTGAAGCGCTCGGGGGTGCGTGTGCCAACCGTCCAACACCCTTGGTCCTGGGCCGAGTTCGAGCAGGTGAGCAAGAAGCTCACACGCGACAAGAACGGTGACGGAAAGCCCGAACAGTACGGCGTCGCCTGGTCGATGAAGGAGCCCGTCACCCAGTCCGTGAACCTCGCACAGTCCACCGGCGGCAAGATCTTCTACAAGGACGCGGACGGCAGGAACGAGATCCGCTACGGCGCCGCGGACTCGGCCGTCGCACGGCTGATCAACCGGCAGGTCGACAAGGCGCACACCGCGCCGAAATCGGCGCTCGGCATGGCCGGCTCGGACACGCTGCCCGGCTTCTTCGCGGGCAAGTACGCGATGCTGCCGCTCAATTTCTCGTTCCGGCAGCAGGTCCAGCAGCAGGCCCCCAAGGGCTTCGACTGGACCGTCCTGCCGATGCCCGCGGGCTCGGGCGGACTGGCCCAGGGCGTCGCCCCGCAGACCCTGTCCGTCTCCGAGGACAGCAAGCACAAGAAGGCGGCGGCCCGGTTCATCGCCTTCCTCACGCAGGCCGACCACCAGGTCCAACTGGCGCGCGGCGACTGGCTGTTGCCCACCAGCAGGCAGGCCCTGAAGGACCCGTCGCTCACCACGGAGAAGTACGGCTGGAGGACCGGCTCGGAGCTGGCCGCCTCGCTGCGCCCGTCCCCGGTGCTCGGGGTGCGGGGCTACGCCGAATGGAAGGACAAGATCGCCACTCCGGCCTTCCAGGAGTACTACAACGGCGCGTTCGGCGTAACAGAGCTGCGCAAGCGCCTGGCGGACGACGGCAATCTGATTCTGAACCGCTACCAACGCTGAGCCGCCCCATCGCCCCATCGGTACGACCAGCACAACCCCAGAGATGAGCACGAACACACCATGAGCGTCAGCGTCGAACCGGATCCTCCGGCGGACGACACGGCGGGACCGCGCAGACTCCACACGGTCCCGCCCCCTCAGCCCCCTGCCGCGATCTCCCTGCGGGACCGCGCCCGCGGGGCGCTCCTCGGCCTCGCCGTCGGTGACGCGCTCGGCGCACCCGCGGAGAACATGAAGCCGTCCCAGATCCGCGAACGCTGGGGCCGCATCGAGGACTTCGTCTCCGCCGACCCGGCGGGCACGGACGACACCGAGTACGCGATCTTCTCGGGCCTCCTCCTCGCCGAGCACGGCGCGGGCCTCACCATCGAGCACGTCGAGCGGGCCTGGCACACGTGGATCGCGGACCGCGACGAGGGCCCGTTCAAGGGCGCCGGTTTCAGCGAACGCGGCACGCTCGAGAACCTCCGCCGGGGCCTCGCCGCCCCCATCTCCGCCCAGCACCGGCACGCCTGGAGCGACGGCCTCGCGATGCGCGCGGCGCCCTTCGGGGTGTACGCGGCGGGCCGCCCCGCCGAGGCGGCCCGTCTGGTGTCGATCGACGGCACGGTGTCGCACGACGGGGAGGGCATCCACGGCGGCCGCGCGGTCGCGGCGGGGGTCGCGGCGGCGATGGTCAGCCACAACCCGGACGCGGTGGTGCAGGCGGCGCTCTCGGTCGTCCCCGACGACTCGTGGACGGCACGCTCCCTGCACCGCGCGGTCTCGGCGGCGCGGCGGGCCCGCCGTGACCCGGACGGCACGCAGCTCTCCATGGAACGGGCGGTCCGCAAGGCCGTCGTCATCGGCGGCTACCCGTGGACGGACCTGGCCCCGGAGGCGGTCGGCCTGGCCTTCGGCGCGTTCGCGGTGGCCCGCGGCGACTTCCGCGAATCGGTCCTCACAGCGGTCAACATGGGCCGCGACGCGGATACGACGGCGGCGGTGGCGGGCGCGCTTGCCGGTGCCCTGTGCGGCGAGTCGTCCATCCCGCCGGCCTGGGCGTCCGCGATCGGCCCGGTCCGCGGCAGCTGCCTCCCGTCGATGGCGGGCCGCCACGTCCTCGACGTAGCGGACCACCTGACACCTCCGCCGCCGGACCGGACGGGGGCCGTGGCATGAACCCCGATCACGCCACGGGGCTCCGCCCCGGACCCCGCGCCTCAAACACCGGCGGGGCTGATATTGCCGATCCGACCCCCGATGAAGCCCCTGCGGCCCACTCAGGCGCAGCCCCGGAAAATCAAGCCCCTGCGGCGATTGAGCAGCGGGGTCCGGGGCAGAGCCCCGATCTTGAAGCCCCGCCGGCGATTGAGGCACAGGGTTCGGGGCCGAGCCCCGACTTTCAAGCCCCGCCGGCGTTTGAGGCGCGGGGTCCGGGGCAGAGCCCCGATCTTTCAGCCCCTGCGGCGATTGAGCCGAATCAAGCCCCGCCGGCGATTGAGGCGCGGGGTCCGGGGCAGAGCCCCGAGGCCGCAACCGCATCCGCCGCAACAGCAACGGCAGACCGCATCCACGGCCTCCTCCTGGGAATCGCCGCAGGGGACGCCGCCGGCTGGCCGTCAGGGCGGCACCGTGCGGCACGGCTCCCCGACTGGACCCGCCGCCTCACCCGCGAACTCGACACCTTCGCCGAGCAGAACGCCACCACCACCCTCCCCGTCCCCATCGCCCTGAACCAACCCCCGGAACCCCTCCGCCTCGGCCCCTCCGACGACGCCGAATGGGCCGCGTTCACCGCCTTCGCCGTCCTCTCCGCCCACGCCGACGGCCTCGGCGACCTCGACCCCGACCACCGCGTCCGCTCCTCCCTCTCCCTCGCCTGGAACACCCTCGCCGACGAGATCTCCGCGGCAGCGGCCCACGCCGACGAGATCGAATCCGCCGACATCCCCCTGCGCGCCCGCATCTCGGTCCGCGCCGGCCTCGGCAACCTCGCCGCGGGCCTGCGCCCACCCGCCACCGGCCACGACAACCCGCACTACTTCGACGACGCGGCCTGCGTCCGCGCCGCGGTCCTCGCGGTCGTTCACCCGGGCAGGCCCGAACTCGCCGCGGACCTCGCCGAGTTCGACGCCCGCTACACCCAGGACGGCGACGGCGTGCACGGCGCCCGCGCCATGGCGGCGGCCGTCGCGACCGCGCTCGGCGGCGCCGACGTCGACACCTGCGTGGACGCCGCACTCGCCCAGCTACCGGCCGGCACCGAGATCCACCGCAACGCCCACCGAGCCGTGGAACTCGGCCGCGCCGCGGCGGCGGACCGCCCAGGACAGCCCGGCAACGCGTTCGCGCTGGTCCCCGTCCTGGAACACGAGATCGTCGACCACGTCTACAGCTACGGCATCGCGGCGGCCGAAACCGTCCCGGTGGCGCTCGCGATGGCGACGGCGGCCGCGGGGTCGGTCACCGAGGCCGTACCCACCGCGGCCTGCCTGTCCCGCGTCGCGGACTCGGCGCCCGCCCTGACCGGCGCCCTCACCGGCGCGATCGGCGGCGCCCAGGCGCTGCCGCACACCTGGCGGGACGCCTGCGACATCCTCGCGGGCTGCGCGCTGCCGCAACTCGCGGGAACCGAGCTGACGACCCTGGCCGGACGGCTCGCCCGCGCCACCACCAACTCCCTTGCAGCGGAAGGAACTTCGGCATGACCACCGTTTCCCTGGAGGACCGCACCACCGGCGCCCTGGTCGGCGCGGCCGTGGGCGACGCGCTCGGCGGCCCCGTCGAGGGCTGGACGCCGGAGGCCATCGCGGAGCGGCACGGCGGCCGGGTCCGCGGCATCGTCGAACCCTTCTACAAGGACGACTGGAAGACGGCCCGCCCCATCGCCCCGTACCACAAGGGCGACGGCCACGTCACCGACGACACCTTGATGACGCACGCGCTCGTCCGGGTCTACGAGAAGGTCCGTGACCACCTCGACGCGTACGCGGTCGCCGACCACCTCGTCCCCGACCTGATCACCACCCCCCGCTGGATCCCCGAACTCGAGGCGGAGGCCCTCCCCCTCCAGCGCCTCTTCCTCGCCGAGAAGTGGATCGTCGCGCGCATCCACTACGGGCATGTGGACCCGCGCGAGGCGGGCGTCGGCAACATCGTGAACTGCGGCGCGGCGATGTACATGGCCCCGGTCGGCGCGGTCAACGCGGGCAACCCGCTGAAGGCGTACGAAGAAGCCCTCGACGTCGCCGGCGCGCACCAGTCCTCGTACGGCCGGGAGGCGGCGGGCGTCTTCGCGGCGGCGGTCGCGGCGGCGTACAAGCCGGGCGCGACGCCCGAGTCCGTCGTCGAGGACGCCCTCGCCCTCGCCAAGGACGGCACGCGGTCGGCGATCGAGGCGGTCTGCGAAGTGGCCTCCCGCCACGACGACTTCGAGAACGCGCTGAAGCCCCTCCGGGAAGCGGTCACCCCCTTCGACACGGTCGGCCCCGAGTACCGCAAGCCGTCGCTCGGCGCCCGCCGCCCCTCCCGCCTGCACGCCATCGAGGAACTCCCGGTCGCCCTCGGCATGCTCCTGGTCGGCCGCGGCGACTTCCGCCACACCGTCCTCGGCTCGGTCAACTACGGCCGCGACTGCGACTCGATCGCCACGATGAGCGGGGCGATCGTCGGCGCGCTGTACGGGGAGGGGGCCGTGCCCAAGGAGTGGAGCGCCGAGATCGCGCGGGCCAGCAAGTTGGACCTGCACGGTCCTGCGGCCTCGCTCGCGCGGGTCACGCGTGAGGTGTACGCGAAGGACCTCGACCGGCGCCGCGCCCATGATGCCGCGTTCGCGGCGGTGGCGGGGTCGTGATGCTCCGGCTGACGTGGGTCCAGCCCGAGGATCTGATCGGTCACGAGTTGCGCCAGGCGGTGCAGGACGGCCGGGACGCGTCTTCGGTGGAAGCTCGTTGGTTGGCGGCGGGCGGCCACCTGGCCCCGGACCGGGCGGGTTCGTCCACCACCCCGGCGAGCCCCGCCCTTCGGCAGCTGGCCGAGCACCTCCTCGACGACCTCGCCGCGCTCCCCTCCCCTCTGCCGGAACCGACGGACCTGGCGCGAATCCAGTCGCTGACCAAGCAACCTCCCCCACCCCACCCCTTCCCGAAAGTCCTGCCGGACGGGCCGCCTCAATCGCCGGCGGGGCTGACAGATCAGCCCCGCCGGGACGGGGACGCGAGGGCGGAAGCGCCGCTACTTCAGCCCTCAGATCAGCCCTTCCAGGACAGAGACCCGAGAGCGAAAGCGCCACTACTTCAGCCCTCAGACCAGCCCCGCCGGGACGGGGACCCGAAGGCGGAAGCGCCGCCATTTCAGCCCTCAGACCAGCCCTTCCAGGACAGAGACCCGAGAGCGAAAGCGCCACTATTTCAGCCCTCAGATCAGCCCCGCCGGGACGAGGACCCGAAGGCAGAAGCGCCACTATTTCAGCCCGCAGATCAGCCCCACCGGGACGAGGACCCGAAGGCGGAAGCGCCGCTATTTCAGCCCCTCCGGCGATTGAGGAGCGGGGGTCCGGGGGCGGAGCCCCCGGTTTCGGGAAGGGGCGGGGTGGGGGAGGTCTCCCGGCTGCACGCCGCCTGGCTGGGGCGGGCCGTTGGGTGCCTGCTGGGCAAGCCCGTGGAGAAGCTGCCGCTCGACGGGATTCGGGCCATCGCCCGCTCGACCGGGAACTGGCCGCTGAGCGGCTGGTTCACCGAACGCAACCTGGACCCCGCGGTAGCGGCAACGTACCCCTGGAACCGCCGCAGCGCCCCCACCTCCCTCGCCGAGAACATCAACGGCATGCCGGAGGACGACGACCTCAACTACCCCCTCCTCGCCCTGCTCCTGATCCAACGCCACGGCACCACCTTCACCACCTCCGACGTCGCCAAACTCTGGCTCGACGAACTCCCCGCAGGCCGCACCTTCACCGCCGAACGCATCGCCTACCGCAACCTCCTCACCGGCCTCGAACCCCCGCACACGGCCACGTACCGCAACCCCTTCCGCGAATGGATCGGCGCCCAGATCCGCGCCGACCTCTTCGGCTGGATCACCCCCGGTGACCCGGCCCACGCGGCCCGTCTCGCCCACCGGGACGCCGTTCTCACACACACCGCGAACGGCGTGTACGGCGCGATGTTCACGGCCGCCGCCATCGCGACCGCCGCCTCGGGCACCGCGGACGTACACACAGCACTCCATGCGGGCCTCGCCGTCGTACCCCCGCACTCGCGCTACGCACGAGCCGTCCGCCTCGGCATCGAACTGGCAGAAGAACACCCGGACTTCGACACCGTCGTCGACGAACTGCACACCGTCTACGCCGACCACCACTGGGTCCACGTCCTCCCCAACGCCGCCCTGCTCGCCGCCGCCCTCACCCACGCCGACGGCGACTTCGAGGGCTCCATCTGCCGCGCGGTGTCCGGTGGCTGGGACACCGATTCCAACGGCGCGACCGCCGGCTCGGTCGCCGGTCTGCTCGCCGGCCATCCGGACGCGCTCGGCGACCGCTGGACGGCCCCACTCAAGAACCGCCTCGCGACGACAGTCGGCGGATTCGACGGCATCGGCTTCGACGAACTGGCCCGGCTCACCCTGGAGGCCCGCGCATGACGCACCCTCAAGAACCCACCCAGCCGCACCCGCAAGAACCCACCCAGCCGGGCCCTCTGTCCGGCCTGCGCGTCCTCGATCTCGCCACCCTCTTCGCCGGGCCGATCTGCGCCACGATGCTCGGCGACTTCGGCGCCGAGGTCATCAAGGTGGAACACCCCCGCAGGCCAGACCCCTCCCGCGGCCACGGCCCCTCCAAGGACGGCGTCGGCCTGTGGTGGAAGACCCTCGGCCGCAACAAGAAGAACCTCACCCTCGACCTGTCCTCCCCCGGCGGCCGCGAGATCCTCCTCAAGCTGGCGGCGGACTCGGACGTCGTCATCGAGAACTTCCGCCCCGGCACCCTGGAGAAGTGGCACCTCGGCTGGGACGAGCTGAGCGCCGCCAACCCGCGCCTCGTCCTCGCCCGCGTCACCGGCTTCGGACAGTTCGGCCCGTACGCGCACCGCCCCGGATTCGGCACGCTCGCGGAGGCCATGTCCGGCTTCGCCGCGATCACCGGGCAGCCCGACGGGCCGCCGACGCTCCCGCCGTTCGGCCTCGCCGACTCCATCGCCGCGCTCGCCACCTCGTACGCGATCATGGCGGCGCTGCGCGGCCGGGACACGACAGGGCGTGGCCAGGTCGTCGACATGGCGATCATCGAGCCGATGCTGTCGATTCTCGGCCCGCAGGCCACCTGGTACGACCAGCTCGGCTACGTCCAGCCGCGCACCGGCAACCGCTCGACGAACAACGCCCCGCGCAACACGTACCGCACCCGCGACGAGAAGTGGGTCGCGGTGTCGACGTCCGCGCAGTCGATCGCGGAACGCGTGATGCACCTGGTCGAGCGGCCCGAGTTCATCGACGAGGAGTGGTTCGCGACGGGCGCGGGCCGCGCGCTGCACGCCGACGAGCTCGACGCGGCGGTCGGCGGCTGGATCGGGCAGCACACCCGCGACGAGGTGGTCGCGGCCTTCGAGAAGGCGGAGGCCGCCATCGCCCCCGTCTACGACATCCGCGACGTCCTGGCCGACGAGCAGTACCGGGCCCTCGACTCGATCACCGAGCTCCCCGATCCGGACCTCGGCACGGTCAAGATGCAGAACGTCCTCTTCCGCCTCTCCGAGACCCCCGGCGCCATCCAGTGGACGGGCCGCCCGCACGGCTCGGACACCGACGAGATCCTCGGCGGTCTCGGCCTGTCGGAGGCGGACGTCGCGTCCCTGCGGGAGGCTGGTGCGGTATGAGCGAGTCGCTGGAAAAGACGTACCTGACCTGGCTGTACGTGCCCGGGGACCGCCCCGACGTCGTCGCCAAGGCGCTCGGCTCGGGCGCCGATGTGGTCCTCGTCGACCTGGAGGACGCGGTCGCCCCCGACCGCAAGGCGTACGCGCTCGACGCCACCGTCGAACTCCTCGCCGACAAGCACAAGGCGCCGGTGCACGTCCGCGTCAACGCGCTGGACGGTCCGCTCGCCGAGCAGGAGGTACGCCGCCTCACCCCGCTCCCCGGCCTCGACGCGCTGCGCCTGCCGAAGGTGGGCGGCCCCGCGGACCTGACCCGCGTACAGGACTGGGCGGTGGAAGTGCCGCCCCTGTACGCCCTGTTGGAGTCGGCGACGGGCGTCGAGCACGCCTACGACATCGCCGCGCACCACGGCGTGCACGGCATCGCGCTCGGCGAGGCGGACCTGCGCGCCGACCTCGGCGTCACGGACGCGGCGGGCCTCGCGTGGGTACGCGGCCGGGCGGTCGTGGCGGCGCGAGCGGCACGGCTGCCGCCACCGCCGCAGTCCGTCTACCCGGACGTCCGCGACACGGAGGGCCTGGCCCGTTCCTGCGCCGAGGGCCGCGCCCTGGGCTTCCTCGGCCGCACCGCGATCCACCCCCGCCAGCTCCCGGTGATCGCGGAGGCCTTCCGCCCCACCGAGGCGGAGGTGGCGGCGGCCCGGGAGATCGTGTGCGCGGCGGCCACGGAGGCAGGCGCCCTGGCCCTCCCGGACGGCCGCTTCGTCGACGCGGCGGTCGTGGCGGCCGCACGCCGAACACTGCGACTGGCACACCCAAGCCCGTCCAACATTTGAGGACAGCCCATTCACATTCGGAGCCCGTCCAGCGCTTGAGGACAGCCCGTCCACATCCAAGCCCGTCCGGCGTTTGAGGACAGTCTGTTCAGGCGGCCGACCGCAACGGCAAAGGGCGCCGAACCAACCGGCCCGGCGCCCTCACCCACGTACAGCCGAAGACCGTCAGGTCTTCTTCGCCTCGCTCTTCTCGCTCTTCGAAAGGTCGACGTCGTCCTCGACGTCCTCGACGTCACCGCCGCCCTCGTCCGCCGAACCGTCGGAGACACCCGGTTCCACGATCTCCTCGCGGCCCGGCCGCTTCCGCGCGGACACCACCATGTAGATCACGGCGAGCACGAAGACGCCCAGCGCCGTCCAGCAGTTGAGGCGCAGACCGAGGATGTGGTGCGCGTCGTCCACGCGCATGTACTCGATCCAGAACCGGCCCACGCAGTACGACGCGACGTACAGCGCGAACGCCCGCCCGTGGCCGAGCCGGAACCTCCGGTCGGCCCAGATGACGAGCAGCGCGACGCCGATGCACCACAACGACTCGTACAGGAACGTCGGGTGGTACGTGCCCGGCACCCGCCCGTCCGTGTCCGAGGTGATCTTGAGGGCCCACGGCACGTTGGTGGCCCGCCCGTACAGCTCCTGGTTGAACCAGTTGCCCCAGCGGCCGATGGCCTGGGCGAGGACGATGCCGGGCGCGAGGGCGTCGGCGTAGGCCGGCAGCGGGATGCCGCGGCGACGGCAGCCGATCCAGGCACCGACCGCGCCGAGCGCGATGGCGCCCCAGATACCGAGGCCGCCCTCCCAGACCTTGAAGGCGTCCACCCAGTCACGGCCCGGGCTGAAGTACAGCTCGTAGTCCGTGATCACGTGGTAGAGGCGACCGCCGACCAGGCCGAAGGGCACCGCCCATACGGCGATGTCGGCAACCGTGCCGGTCCGCCCGCCGCGGGCGATCCAGCGCCGGTTTCCGAGCCAGACGGCCACGAAGACGCCGATGATGATGCAGAACGCGTAGCCGCGCAGCGGAATGGGTCCGAGATAGACCACTCCGCGCTCGGGGCTGGGAATGAAGGCAAGTTCCATGGCAGGTCCGACGCTACCGTGCCGGACCGCGGCCACGACGGGCAGCCCGGCAACGGCTGAGTAACGGCTCCGACTACTTGTTCGCCTCCTCGACCATCTTCTTGAACTTGGCCGGGGTCAGGCTCTGGTCGCTCAGGATGTCCTTGCCGTTGAGCCGGACCGTCGGCGTGCCGGTGTGCTTCGCGTCCTGGAAGGCCTTGTACGACTTGTTCACCCAGCTGTCGTGCGTGCCCTTGTTCACACACGACTTGAACGTGCCCGTGTCGAGGCCGTCGACCTTTCCGGCGAGCTCGATCAGCTTGTCGTTCTTCGCGAAGGCGTCGTCGGTTTCCTCCGGCTGGTTCTCGAACAGCACGTCGTGGTAATCGCGGAACTTCCCGGCGGTCTGCGAGCACGCCGCCGCGTTGGCCGCGCGCAGCGAGCCCGTGCCCTGCATGTTCGAGTCGATCAGCGTGACCAGGTGGTACTGGACCCTCAGCTCACCCGCGTCGGCGAGTTCGTGGATCGTCGAGCGGTAGGTGTCCTCGAAGGTCTTGCAGGCGGGGCAGCGGAAGTCCTCCCAGACCTCCAGCGTCGACTTCGCACCGGCCTTGCCGACGGGAATCGCCAGATCGTCCTTGCCGTCGGCGCCCTTTGGCGCGACCACGGGGCCCGATGCCGCGTCACCAGAACTGTCGTCACCCGAATTCGCGGCGACCACCCCGATCACCGCGGCCAGGCCGAGCACACACACCACGGTCGCGCCCACGATCAACGTCCTGCGCCGCTTCTCAGCGGTCTTCTGCTTCTGGCGCTCGGCGGCAAGGCGTTCGCGGGCCGCGCGCTTTCCCTCTCGGTTCTTCTCGCTCACACCAGCGCCAACGAACCGGGAAGGCACGAGCGTGCCTCCCCGGTCCGGTTTCCATCCGTATGGGTGACGTGACTCCCTGTTACTACGGGTGGTTTCTAGCCCTTCGCCCTTACGCCCGCGGCGAGTTCACCCGCGAGGGCGCGCACCGCTTCGAGGCCGGCCCTCTCGTCGGGGGCGTCCAGCATCCGCTTCACGAACGCCGAGCCGACGATGACCCCGTCCGCGAAGCCGGCGACCTCCCTGGCCTGCGTCGCGTTGGAGACGCCGAGGCCCACGCACACCGGAAGGTCGGTCGTGGCCTTGGTGCGCTCGACGAGCTCCTTGGCCTGGTTGCCGACGGACTCACGGGTGCCGGTGACGCCCATCAGGGACGCCGCGTACACGAAGCCCGAACCGGCCGCCGTGATGGTGGCCAGGCGCTCGTCCTTGCTGCTGGGCGCGACGACGAAGACGGTCGCGAGACCGTGCTTGTCGGCGTGCTCGCGCCACACCGCCGACTCCTGCACCGGCAGGTCCGGCAGAATGCAGCCCGCGCCGCCCGCCTCGGCGAGCTCGGCGGTGAACCGCTCGATGCCGTAGCGGTCGATGGGGTTCCAGTACGTCATGACGAGGACCGGCTTGCCGGTGGCCTCGTGCGCCTCGCGGACGGTGCGCATGACGTCCTTGATCTTCAGGCCGCCGCGCAGCGCGATGTCGTCGGCGGTCTGGATGACCGGGCCGTCGAGCACCGGGTCGGAGTGCGGCAGGCCCACCTCGACCACGTCGGCGCCGCCGTCGAAGGCGGCCTTGACCGCCTCGATGCCGCCGTCGACGGTCGGGAAACCGGCGGGCAGGTAGGCGATGAGGGCGGAGCGGCCCTCGGCCTTCGCGCCGGCGAGGGTGTCGTTGAGAAGCTCGATGTTTCCGCTCACTTGGCGTCTCCCTCGATCTCGGCCACCTCGGTGTCGGCGTTCGCCGCCACGGCGCCGTCCGTGCCGTACAGGCCGAAGTAACGGGCCGCCGTGTCCATGTCCTTGTCGCCGCGCCCGGACAGGTTGATGATGATCAGCCCGTCCTTGCCCAGCTCCTTGCCGACCTCCAGCGCGCCCGCGAGGGCGTGCGCGGACTCGATGGCCGGGATGATGCCCTCGGTCTGCGACAGCAGGCGCAGTGACTGCATCGCGGCGTCGTCCGTGACCGCGCGGTACTCGCCGCGGCCGGAGTCCTTGAGGTAGGCGTGCTCGGGGCCGATGCCCGGGTAGTCCAGGCCCGCCGAGATCGAGTACGGCTCGGTGATCTGGCCCTCCTCGTCCTGGAGGACGTAGGAGCGGGAGCCGTGCAGGATGCCGGGCTCGCCCGCGCTGAGCGTCGCCGCGTGCTCGCCGGTCTCGATGCCGTGTCCGGCCGGCTCGCAGCCGATCAGGCGGACGTCGGCGTCGGGGATGAACGCGTGGAACAGGCCGATGGCGTTGGAGCCGCCGCCGACGCAGGCGATCGCGGCGTCGGGCAGCCGGCCGGCGCGCTCCAGGATCTGGCGGCGCGCCTCGACGCCGATGACCCGGTGGAAGTCGCGGACCATCGCCGGGAACGGGTGCGGGCCCGCGACCGTGCCGAACAGGTAGTGCGTGTTGTCGACGTTGGCGACCCAGTCGCGGAACGCCTCGTTGATGGCGTCCTTGAGGGTGCGGGAGCCGGACTTCACGGCCTCGACCTCGGCGCCCAGCATGCGCATCCGGGCCACATTCAGGGCCTGGCGCTCGGTGTCGATCTCGCCCATGTAGATCTTGCACTCGAGGCCGAGCAGCGCGCAGGCGGTGGCCGTCGCGACACCGTGCTGGCCCGCGCCGGTCTCGGCGATGACGCGGGTCTTGCCCATGCGCTTGGTGAGCAGGGCCTGGCCGAGCACGTTGTTGATCTTGTGCGAACCGGTGTGGTTGAGGTCCTCGCGCTTGAGGAAGACGCGGGCGCCACCGGCGTGCTCGGCGAACCGGGGCACCTCGGTGAGGGCCGACGGACGGCCGGTGTAGTTGACCAGGAGGTCGTCGAGCTCGGCGGCGAAGGCCGGGTCGTTCTTGGCCTTGTCGTACTCGACGGCGACCTCGTCCACGGCGGCGACGAGGGCCTCCGGGATGAACTTGCCGCCGAACGCGCCGAAGTAGCCCTCTCCGTTGGGCACTTGGCCTTCGGGGTCAGGGATGAAGTAGTCGCTGGACATGCGTGTGCCTCACGGTAGGTGTGTGATCACTAAAGGCCGTGGGGCGTGCGGAGTCACGCAGGTGACGGTTGCCCGTTCTCTGCGCAGTTCCCCGCGCCCCTTATAGGGGCGCTCTGCCATCGCATTCCGTTGATCTGGCCCGGTTCCGCTCCGATGTGGTAGCGGACCCGGCGGCCGCGCACACGCCTCGCCGGCGCGCGGCAGCCGCGGGGGCGGCAGCCGGGGGCGAGGCGGGAGGCGATGGGCATGGCGGTGAGTTTAGCGTCCGTGCCGCAGGGCCGGGTGGGCACCCGCGGCGACGAGGTCGGCGACGGCGGACTTCGGGTCGCGGCCGGTCACCAGGGACTCGCCGACGAGGACGGCGTCCGCCCCCGCGTTGGCGTACGCGATCAGGTCGTGCGGGCCGCGCACGCCGGACTCGGCCACCTTGACGATGTGGTCCGGGATGTCCGGGGCGACGCGCTCGAACGTGCCGCGGTCGACCGAAAGGTCCTTGAGGTTGCGGGTGTTGATGCCGATGATCTTGGCCCCGGCGTCGATCGCCCGCTCCACCTCGTCCTCGTCGTGCGCCTCGACGAGCGGCGTGAGGCCGATGGACACGGCGCGCTCGATGAGGGACTCCAGGGCGGGCTGCTCCAGAGCCGCGACGATCAGCAGCGCGAGGTCGGCGCCGTACGCGCGGGCCTCCCACAGCTGGTACGACGTGACGATGAAGTCCTTGCGCAGGATCGGGATGTCGACCTTGGCGCGGACGGCCTCCAGGTCGGCGAGCGAGCCGCCGAAGCGGCGCTGCTCGGTGAGCACGGAGATGACGGCCGCGCCGCCCGCCTCGTAGTCGGCCGCGAGGGCTGCCGGGTCGGCGATCGCGGCGAGCGCGCCCTTGGAGGGGCTGGACCGCTTGACCTCGCAGATCACCTTGACGCCGTCGCCCTTGAGCGCGGCCACCCCGTCCTTGGCCGGGCGAGCCTGCGCCGCGCGCTCCTTGAGCTCGTCGAGGCTGACGCGCGCCTGCCGCTCCGCAAGGTCGGCACGGACTCCGTCGATGATCTCGTCGAGCACACTCACGCGAGCGGACTCCTTTCCGGGCATCCCCTGGGCGTTCATCTGGTCTTTGTGAATGGTATCCGTCGAAGGGCGAAGGTCCCGCATCCGGTTGACGCCGGTCCCACTACCTGGACAAACACTGTTGATCAAGGGCTTAGGAAGCCACCGAACGGCAGGTTCCGGACAACGGTGAAGGCGAGCACGACCCCGCCGACGATCCACAGCTGTACGCGACCGAGCGCGAGGCTCACGGCCCTGCCGCGGGCCGCCCGCACCGCCCACACCGTCCAGACCACGGCGAACAGCGCGTAGCCGACGACGGCGAGGGCATTGGCGCCGAGCGCGCCCCCGAGGTCCCCGTGCGCCACCGCGTGCGCGCTGCGCAGCCCGCCGCAGCCGGGGCAGTAGGCGCCGGTGAGCTGGAGGAACGGGCAGGCCGGGTAGTGGCCGGGTTCATTCGGGTCGACGGCGCCCACATAGGCGAAGGCGAGTGCGACACCGCCGAGCACGCCGAGCGGCACGGCCAGCCGGCGCAGGGCTCCGAAGCGGGCGGGCACGGCGTCGAGGTCGGGATCGGCATCGGTGTCGGTCGTCTCCACGGTCACCCGTGAATTCTGCATCCGCGGGGCCGGGACCGCTCCCCGGAAAACGCGAAAGGGGCGGGACGGCCGGTCGGTCGGCCGCTCCACCCCTTTCGCGGGTATGTGGGAGGACTCAGGCCCCCGAGCCCGCGGGCTGCGCCGCCCCGGCGGACTTGAGCTGCAGCTCGGCACGCTTCGGCTTGCCCATGCCCATGGCGCTCATCACGCCGCCGACGATCGCGGAGAGCGCCAGCAGGGCCATGCCGACCCAGAAACCGGCGACGTTGCTCATCACCATGAAGGCGCCCGCGACACAGAAACCGATGAAGGCGATGATGACACCGGTCCAGGCGGCCGGGGTGTGTCCGTGGCTGCTGTCCGCCATGGCTTGCTCCTCGTTGCTAATGGCCTATGCGTACGCATGACGTACGACGTTCCTATCTATTGTCCCGTACGCGCGACCGTGCTCGGCACGCGGGGTCGGGACGCCAGGCCCTGCTCTACGCGCCGGTCGGGTCCTCGCCGCGGTCGAGGGCCTTCCAGAGCTCCTCGGGGCGCTCCGGGTCCACGGCCTTGGCGCGGCGCGGCCTCGGGGCGCCGGAGCGCTCGTAGCGGCCGCCCATCGACGGCCAGGCCGCGCCGTAGACCACGGCGAGGATCCCGGCGATCAGGATGAGTGCGCCGCCGACCGCCGAGACGTACGGCCATGCGGTGTTGCTGAGCGCGTGGATGGTGGCGGAGGCGTCACCCGCGGCCTGCGCCGCCTTCTCGTCGAGCGCGGCGCTGTCGCCCGCGCCGAGCACGGCGGCGGCGACGGCGCCCGCGCCGCTGAGCGCGAGCAGCACGGCGACCAGGACGCGGCCGACCTTGCGGACCGCGAACACGGCGACGAGCGCGGCGAGGCCCACTATGGCGAGGGCCGCCGGGACGCCCGTGACGTCGCTGCCCTTGGCCGTCAGCGGCAGCTTGCCGCCGGCGACGGCGGCGACGCCCGAGCACCACTCCTGCCGGGAGGCGAGCAGCGCGATCGCGGCTCCCGCGGCCCCGCAGAGCAGGGCGACGGCGAGGCTGCGCCGGCCGTTCGACGAGGAAGCGGCCGACTCGGCCGACTCGGCGGCATCGGTACGGGGGTGCGGTACAGCAGTCACGTACTCCACTATCGCCTGTCTGTACGGGTTTACGTGAGCCGGGGCCCGGAGTCGTGCGTCACGTCACAGGGCGTGCTTCCTCACATCCGGTTCGCGGTGTGCACGGCGCGCAGTACCGCCGCCGCCTTGTTGCGGCACTCGGTGTCCTCTGCGACCGGGTCGGAGTCGGCGACGACACCCGCTCCCGCCTGCACGTACGCGGTGCCCTCGCGCAGCAGCGCGGTGCGGATGGCGATGGCGGTGTCCGAGTCCCCGGCGAAGTCGAGGTAGCCGACGCAGCCGCCGTAGACGCCGCGGCGTGACGGCTCCAGCTCGTCGATGATCTGCAGCGCGCGCGGCTTGGGGGCGCCGGAGAGGGTGCCGGCCGGGAAGCAGGAGGTCAGCACGTCGAAGGCGGTGTGCTCCTCGCGGACCTGTCCCGTCACCGTCGACACGATGTGCATGACGTGGCTGTACTTCTCGATGGACATGAAGTCGACGACCTCGACGGAGCCGGGCTCGCAGACTCGCCCCAGGTCGTTGCGCCCGAGGTCGACGAGCATCAGGTGCTCGGCCCGCTCCTTGGGGTCGCCGAGCAGCTCCTCGGCGAGGTCGTGGTCCTCCTGCGGGGTCGCGCCGCGCGGCCTGGTCCCGGCGATCGGGTGCACCATGGCGCGCCCGTCCTCGACCTTGACGAGAGCCTCGGGAGACGAACCCACGACGTCGAAGCCGTCGAAGCGGAACAGGTACATGTACGGGGAAGGGTTGGTCGCCCGCAGGACCCGGTACACGTCCAACGCGCTTGCGGTGCAAGGGGTTTCGAAGCGCTGGGACGGTACGACCTGGAAGGCCTCGCCCGCCCGGATGCGCTCCTTGATGTCCTCGACGGCGTCCTGGTACTGCTTGCCGCCCCAGAGGGCGGTGAATTCGGGGAGCTCGGACGGCGGGAGCGCGGCCGGGGCGGACTCGACCGGCTTCGCGAGGTCGGCCTCCATGGCGTCGAGGCGGGCGACGGCGTCGGCGTAGGACTCGTCGACGCCGGTCTCCAGGTCGTTGTGGTTGATCGCGTTGGCGATCAGCAGAACCGACCCGTCCCAGTGGTCGAGCACGGCGAGGTCGCTGGTGAGCAGCATCGTCAGTTCGGGGAGCTTCAGGTCGTCGCGCTCCCCCGGGCCGACCTTCTCCAGGCGGCGCACGATGTCGTACCCGAGATAGCCGACCATGCCGCCGGTGAACGGGGGCAGGCCCTCGTAGCGCGGGGTGTGCAGCGCCTGCACGGTGGCACGCAGGGCTGCGAGGGGGTCGCCGTCGACGGGGACGCCGACGGGCGGCGTGCCCAGCCAGTGGGCCTGCCCGTCGCGCTCGGTCAGCGTCCCCGCCGAGCGCACGCCGACGAACGAGTAGCGGGACCAGGAGCGACCGTTCTCCGCGGACTCCAGGAGGAACGTGCCGGGCCGCTCGGCGGCGAGCTTGCGGTACAGACCGACGGGCGTGTCACCGTCCGCGAGGAGCTTGCGGCTGACGGGGATCACTCGGCGGTCGGTCGCGAGCTTGCGGAAGGTCTCGAGGTCCATGGCAGGAGCCTACTTCCGTCGGGGGGACGCCCCGCGCGCCTGGTCGAGGGGTGGACGACACCCCGCTAGAAGGGAGCGGTGACGAAGACCAAGAGCCACCGAAACCCCCGCATCGTGAACGCCCTGTCCGGGATCGCCCTCGCCGCCGTCGCCGTGACCGCGCTGACCGGCGCCGCGCCCGCCTCCGCCTCCGCCTCCGGTGACTGGGCCGCGCCCGCTCCCCGCGACGTCGAGGCGCGGGTCCAGGCCGCGGGCCTGGAGATGCTCGACTCCGAGAAGCTGACCATGCACATCCACCCGCACCTCACCGTGTACGCGGGCGGCCGTCAGGTGACCGTCCCCGCCGACATCGGCATCGACCGCTCGGGCAAGAAGCCCCGTTTCAGCCCGCTGCACACGCACGACACCAGTGGCACCGTGCACGTGGAGTCGGCCACGTGGCAGGACTTCACGCTCGGGCAGTTCCTCACGGAGTGGGGCGTGCGTCCCACGTGCCTGGCCGAGGTCGACGGCAGCCCGGTGGCCGGGGACCCGGCCCGGATCGTCCTCCGGGACCGTCAGGAGATCACGCTGCGCTGTCGCTGACCGGCAGTTCGTCGCGGTCGAAGCAGGTGCGGGCGCCGGTGTGGCAGGCGGCGCCCACCTGGTCGACCTTCACGAGCACGGTGTCGGCGTCGCAGTCGAGGGCGACCGACTTCACGTGCTGGAAGTGCCCTGAGGTGTCGCCCTTGACCCAGTACTCCTGGCGGCTGCGCGACCAGTACGTGCAGCGGCCGGTGGTCAGGGTGCGGTGCAGCGCCTCGTCGTCCATCCAGCCGAGCATGAGCACCTCGCCGGTGTCGTACTGCTGGGCGATGGCGGGGACCAGGCCGTCGGCGCTCCGCTTGAGGCGGGCGGCGATGGCCGGGTCGAGGCTGCTGCTGGGTTCGGGCGCGCTGGTCATGTGGACCATTGTGCCGCGCCGTGCCGGACGTCCACTGTCCGGTGCGGCGCGGCCGGTCGTAGGCTGGCGGCATGTCGACCCATGCCAAGCGTGAACGACTTCTGCTCGCCGATCTGTTGGAGGCGTCGGGCCCTGACGCCCCCACCCTCTGTGAGGGCTGGAACACCCGGGACCTCGCGGCGCACGTGGTGGTGCGCGAGCGCCGCCCGGACGCCGCGGGCGGCCTCCTCGTCAAACAGCTCGAGTCGCGCCTGGAACGGGTGCAGGCCGAGTTCGCGGAGAAGCCGTACGAGGAGCTGATCCAGCTGATCCGTACCGGGCCGCCGCGCTTCTCGCCCTTCTCGCTCAAGCAGATCGACGAGGCGTCGAACGCGATCGAGTTCTATGTCCACACCGAGGACGTGCGCCGTGCGCAGCCCGACTGGACGCCGCGCGAGCTCGACCCGGTCTTCGCCGACGTCCTGTGGTCGCGCCTGGAGCGGATGGCGCGGGTGATGGGCCGCAAGGCGCCCGTCGGCCTGGTGCTGCGCCGCCCCGACGGCCAGACGGCGGTGGCCCACCGCGGCGCTCCCGTGGTCACGGTGACGGGCGCGCCCTCGGAGCTGGTGATGTTCGCGTTCGGCCGGCAGGAGGCGGCGGACGTGGAGATGGAGGGCGAGAAGTCGGCGGTCGAGCGGCTCACGGAGACGAAGGCGCTGGGGCTGTAGGCGGCCTTTCGGGCGCGAAGCGGTGTGCGTGCAGTGCCAGGCCCAGTTCCACCAGGTCGGCGGGGCGGGCGAGGCTGCGCCCCGTGAGCTGTTCGCAGCGGCGCAGCCGGTTCAGGACGGTGTTGCGGTGGCAGTAGAGGCGGGTGGCGGCGCGCTGCGCGGAGCCGTCGCAGTCCAGCCAGGCCGTCAGGGTGTCGAGCAGCAGGGTCCGGTCGGCCGGCGGCAGGGCGAGCAGCGGGCCGAGCACGCGGTCGGCGAGGATCCGGCCGAGCGCGGGCGCGGCGGCGACGAGCGCGGCGGGCAACTGCTCGTCCAGGAGTACGGTGCCGCCGCCCTCCGGACAGATGCGCAGCGCGGTCTCGGCGAGCCGCCGGGCACCGCCCACCGCGGCGAGTCCTTCGACGGCGGGGCTGATGCCGACGCGCAGGCCGGGCTTGTGGTGGCAGAACTCCCGTAGCTCGGCGGCGAGTTGAGACGTGTCCAGCCTCCCGAGGTCGACGATGGCACGTTCGGTCCCGGCGGCGGTGTGCCACACGGCCCGTACGGCGCCCGGCAGGGTGGGCCGCGGCGCGCCCCGGCCGCCTCCGACCATGGCCAGCACCGCGTACCGGCCGCCTTCCGGCAGGTCGAGCGCGGTGGCGGCGTCGGGGAGGTCGGCGATGCGGATCGCGCCGTCGAGGAGGGCGGCGGCCATGAGCCGGCGCCGGTTCTCGCGCCGCCAGGTGAGCTCGTGCTCGGCGCGCCGGTAGGACGCGGCGACGTGCGTGCAGTGTTCGTCGACGAAATTCCACACATCGACGGCGAGGTGGACCAGCAGGTGCGCGTCCTCGGGATGGCGCAGGGTCACCTCGTCGACGAGCGCCTGCCAGACCAGGGCGCCGCCGAGCCGGAAGGCGTGCGACACGGCGTCGAGCGGAAACCCGCGGGCCGCGCGGTCGGCGCCGATCCGGGCGGAGCAGGCGCGGGCGGCGTCCCGGTTGCGCGCCGGGTCGAGCAGCGAGGCGATGCTGTGCCGCAGGGAACGCTGGATCTCGGCGCGTACGTCGCCGGGGTCGGTCTCGAGGACGGCACGGTAGGCCGGCTCCTGCTCGTGCAGCTGGGCCGTCAACCGGTCGGTGAGCGCCGGGAGTTGGCCGAGGAGCGGGCGCGCGGCGCGACGCAGGACGGCGACCGCGTCCGACCCGGCGCCGACCCGTGCGTGGGGTCGGGGACGTACGAGATGCGCGGGCATGGCGGTCCTCCACGGCTCGGCTCACGAGCCCGCAGAATGACATACCGTCTGGTCGGTCTCCAGCCCTGGCGACAAACGTGCAGGTGAACGGGGGCCAGCGGGGCTATTTACAGCCCCTGCAGGGGGCATCTCCCAGCGTTAGCTGGGGGAGATTGAGCAGGCCCGTCCGGCGGGACTTTCGGGAAGGGGTGGGGCGGGGGGCATTCAGGGGCGTCCCGCCACCTCCGTGCGGTCCACCAGACGGGTCAGTTCGACACGGGAGCGGACACCCAGCCGGTCGAAGACGTTGCGCAGGTGGTGGTCCACCGTGCGGGGGCTCACCGAGAGGCGGCGGGCGACCTCGCGGTTGGTGTCGCCCTTCGCGACGCAGCGGGCGATGCGGAGCTGTTGCGGCGTCAACTCGGCGAGCCTGCCGGGCGGTTCGGCGTCGTCCGGGGATTCACCCGTGGCCCGCAGCTCGGCGGCCGCCTGCTCGGCCCAGACCGAGGCGCCGCACCGTTCGAAGGCGACAAGGGCGTCACGCAGCAGCGCACGGGCACGTGCCGGGCGGCGGGTGCGGCGCAGCCACTTGCCGTAGAGGGCGAGGGTGCGGGCCCGTTCGAAGTCGCCGCCCGCGTGTTCGTGGCGGTCGAGCGCCTCGTCGAAGCGGGACTCCGCGGTGGGCGGGTCGTCCCACGCCAACAGGGCCTGGCAGCGGGCGAGTTGCGCCGGGGCGAGCGGGTCGTGGCCACGTTCGACCCACACCGTGAACTCGCCGACCGCGGCTCGTGCCCCGTCCGGCCGCCCCGCGAGGACGGCGGCTTCCACCAAGCACGGAACGGCGAGCATCCGTACGGCGAAGTGACCGCAGCGGGGTCCGGGGCCGATGAGCGGGCCGAGCCGGGCGGCGGCCCGCGCCGCGTCGCCGCGCGCCAGGTCGGCGCGGGCCAGGGCCCATTGCGCGAGGGTCGCGGCCTGCACGAGACCGTGCGGGCCCGCGATGTCCTGCGCGGCGGCGGCGTGCCGGGCGACGGTGTGGACGTCGCCGTCGAGCGAGGCGACGAGGGCGAGGACGGCGTGCTGGTGCGCGAGGACGTTGCGCTGCCCTGCGGCGAGCGCGGCCCGCACTCCCTCCTCGGCGTGGGCGCGAGCGCGGGCGTGCCGTCCGGAGCGCAGCTCACCGTAGGCCAACAGCTCCAGGGTGCGCGGCAGTTCGGCCCCCGCGTCCCGGTCCCGCGCGGCGGCGAGGGCACGGCTGCCCAGGCGGCAGGCCGCGTCGACGTCCCCGGCGACCAGGGCCGCGGCCCCGGCGAGCAGCAGCGCGCCCGGCTCCCGCGCCCCGGCGGACCGCGCCACGACCCGCCGCAACGCGACCCGTCCCACCCCGGCCCGCTCCCCCAGCGACGCGGCCATGCCGACCCGGTAGTCGAGGGCGGAGCGGGCGGAGCTCTCCGCAAGCCCCCGGCCACCGTCTCCGGCGGCTGCGTCGTCCGGGCCGCAGCTCCGGGCCCCGGCACCCCACGGGCCCCCGGCCGACCCTGCCGCCTGCAGATACCCGTCGGCGTCGCCCATGGCCCACGACGCCTCCGCCGCGCCGAGGCGGGCTTCGAGGGAGGCCGGTTCGGCACAGAGGTGGGCCGCGAGCAGAAGGGATTCGCGGGCGTCGGCCACCGGCCCGTCACGCAACGCGAGAAGCCCACGGACCAGGGCACCCCGGCCACGCAACCTCTCCGCGGCGAACACGACGCAACCTCGCCCACCATCCGGGACGGCGCCAGCGCAACCCCGAACGGAATCCGGGACGGCGACAGCGCACCCCCGCACGGAACCCGGCACCAGCCTGGCGCAGCCCTGTACGGAATCCGACACCGACGCGGCACAGCCCCGCACGGAATCCAGCACCACCCCGGCACACCCCCACGCGGCGCAGGCCCGTACCGCGTCCGGGTTTGCCATCTCGCCCACCTGGCCCAGGAGTTCACGTGCCCGGTGCGGGCGGCCCGCGAGGCGGGCGTGGTTCGCTGCCGCGATCAGGCGCTCGGCGCGGACCGTCGGGTCGTCGGCGAGCCGGGCCGCGTGGGCGAGGGCCGTGGCCCGCTCCCCGTGCGGCGCGCCTTCGGCCGCCGCGAGCCGCGCGCCGAGCCCCGCGTCCGGGTAGGCCGCGCCGAGCAGCCGGTGCAGCAGCGCCGCCGACCCCGTCGCCGCGGCGGCCAGCAACCGGTGCGCGGCCCTGCGCCGTTCCGGCCGCGTGGCCTCGTACAGCCTGCGGCGGCCGGGGAGTCGAAGCCGGCCGTCGGGCCCGCGGCGCAGGCCCGCCCGCTCGGCCGCGTCCAGGGCGTCCGCGCCGAGCCCTGCGGCCACGGCCGCCCGCAGCACGAGCCCCGCGTCGACGCCGGGCCCCTCGGGGTCGGTCTCGTACGCGGCGGCGGCAAGCAACAGGACGTATCTTCCGCTCACTTGCCGCACACTACGGTCGAACCACCGCATGCGCGACGCCGGTTGGGCAGAAACCCAACCGGCGCGTGCGAACGCTGTGTCGGCACACAGATCTCAGAACGTCACGACGTGTGCGGGCAGTTGCCCCGGTACTCCGCGATCGTCAGGCTCGACTGTGGCAGCGGGCAGAGGAACTGCTCGTACCGGGTGTCGTTGTCGACGAAGCGCTTCAGCCACGAAATGCTGTACTTCGCGATCGTGGTGTTGGACGTGTTCGGCGTGAAGTGCGTGGCACCGCGCAGCTCCAGATACGCCTTGTCAAGCGAGCCGGGAAGGCTCTGGTAGAAGGGCTCGGAGTGCGAGGCCACCGGCGCGATGGTGTCGCCGTCGGCGCCCACGACGAGCGTCGGGGTCTTGACCTCGGGCCAGGTCTTGTCGAGGTTCCAGCCGGTGAGCGGGATCGCCGCCTGGAGCGAGGGCCGGCTCTTGGCCGCCTCCAGCGTTCCGCCGCCGCCCATGGAGTGGCCCATGACGCCGAGCCGACTGGTGTCGATGCGGCTGCGCACCGAACTCTTCTCCGTCAAGTAGTCGAGCGCGGAAAGGAGTTGCTTGCCGCGACTGTCCGGCTGGTCGAGCGTGGTGTTGGTGTCGATGGTGAAGACGACGAAGCCCTGCGAGGCGAGGCGCGGACCGAGCCAGGCGATGGACGACTGGTACGCCGTGTAGCCCGGCGAGATCGCGACCGCGCCGAACGTGCCGTCCGCCGTCGACGTCGGATAGTAGATGGTGCCGCCGCCGAAGCCGCTCACGCTCAGCGAGGAGACGTCGGCCTGCGAGACGGCGTAGGAGCCGCGCGAGGCCTCGATGCTGGAGACGGTCGGGGCGGGTCCCCGCTCGTAGGGGTTCTCTGCCGCCTCGGCGGTCAGGGCCTGCTGGGTGGCGAGGCCGCCGAGGGCCAGCAGGGTGGCAAGTCCCGTACGGATGAGGCGGGTTCGGAACTTGTTCGCGGCTCGCCCGGCGTGCACGGGGGGCGCCGCACTTCTGTGCTGCTGCACGATGACGGGTTCCTCTCGGAAGGGCGGAGCCCATCCCGAGGGCGCCGCCGTGGTCACTGACAGCGACCACGGTGGCGCCGGTATCGCCTCATCCGCATCGGCGAAATCACCGGTCTCGTGCGGCAGTTGACTGCTCTGCCTCAGCGGACCGGGTGCCCCGCCCCGCGCAGCGTGTCCTTGACCTCACCGATGCGAAGGTCGCCGAAGTGGAAGACGGAGGCGGCGAGCACCGCGTCCGCGCCCGCGGCGACGGCCGGCGGGAAGTGGTCGAGACGGCCCGCGCCGCCCGACGCGATCACCGGCACCGACACGTGCTTACGGACGGCCTCGATCATCTCGATGTCGTAGCCGTCCTTGGTGCCGTCGGCGTCCATCGAGTTGAGCAGGATCTCGCCCGCGCCCAGTTCGGCGGCCTGGTGCGCCCATTCGACGGCGTCGATGCCGGCGGACTTGCGCCCGCCGTGCGTCGTCACCTCGAACGAACCCGAGTCGGTGCGGCGCGCGTCCACGGAGAGGACGAGCACCTGGCGGCCGAAGCGCTCGGCGATCTCGCGGATCAGGTCCGGGCGGGCGATGGCGGCGGTGTTGACGCCGACCTTGTCCGCGCCGGCGCGCAGCAGCTTGTCCACGTCCTCGGCGGTGCGCACGCCGCCGCCGACCGTGAGCGGGATGAAGACCTGCTCGGCGGTGCGGCGCACCACGTCGTACGTGGTCTCGCGGTTGCCGGAGGACGCGGTGATGTCCAGGAAGGTCAACTCGTCGGCGCCCTCGGCGTCGTAGACCTTCGCCATCTCGACGGGGTCGCCCGCGTCGCGCAGGTTCTGGAAGTTGACGCCCTTGACGACGCGGCCGTTGTCCACGTCGAGGCAGGGGATGACGCGTACCGCGAGGGTCATGTCGCGGACACCGCCTCCAGGGCCTCTTCCAGCGTGAACGCCTTGGCGTACAGCGCCTTGCCGACGATGGAGCCCTCGACGCCGAGCGGGACGAGCGAGGCGATCTCGCGCAGGTCGTCCAGGGAGGACACGCCGCCCGAGGCCACGACCGGGCGGTCCGTCGCCGAGCAGACGCTGCGCAGCAGCTCCAGGTTCGGGCCCTGCAGCGTGCCGTCCTTGGCGATGTCCGTGACGACGTACCGGGAGCAGCCCTCGGAGTCGAGGCGCTCCAGGGTCTCGTACAGGTCGCCGCCGTCGCGGGTCCAGCCGCGGCCGCGCAGCGTCGTGCCGCGGACGTCCAGGCCGACCGCGATCTTGTCGCCGTGCTCGGCGATGATCTTGGCGACCCACTCGGGGTCCTCCAGGGCGGCGGTGCCGATGTTGACGCGGGTGGCGCCGGTGGCGAGGGCGGCGGCGAGCGAGTCGTCGTCGCGGATGCCGCCGGAGAGCTCGACCTTGATGTCCATGGCCTCGGCGACCTCGCGGATCAGCGCGCGGTTGTCGCCGGTGCCGAACGCGGCGTCGAGGTCGACCAGGTGCAGCCACTCGGCGCCGGAGCGCTGCCAGGCGAGGGCCGCCTCCAGCGGGGAGCCGTAGGAGGTCTCGCTGCCGGACTCGCCGTGCACGAGACGGACGGCCTGCCCGTCGCGGACGTCGACGGCGGGGAGGAGTTCGAGCTTGTTGCTCCGGGAGCTCGGGGAACTCTGGGAAACGGTCACAGTACGGAGATCCAGTTCTTCAGCAGCTGCGCTCCGGCGTCGCCGGACTTCTCGGGGTGGAACTGCGTCGCCCACAGCGCGCCGTTCTCGACGGCGGCCACGAACGGGCCGCCGTGCGTGGACCAGGTGACCTTGGGCGCACGCATGGAGGGGTTGTGGACTTCGAGCTCCCAGTTCTGCACGGCGTACGAGTGCACGAAGTAGTAGCGCTCGTCGGTGTCGACGCCCGCGAACAGCTGGGAGCCCTGCGGCGCGTCCACGGTGTTCCAGCCCATGTGCGGGACGACATCGGCCTTGAGCGGTTCGACGACGCCGGGCCACTCGTCGAGGCCCTCGGCCTCCACGCCGTGCTCGATGCCGCGCGCGAACAGGATCTGCATGCCGACGCAGATGCCCATCACGGGGCGGCCGCCGGCGAGGCGGCGGCCGACGATCCAGTCGCCGCGCGCGTCCTTGAGGCCGTTCATGCAGGCGGCGAACGCGCCGACGCCGGGCACGAGCAGCCCGTCCGCGTTCATGGCCCTGTCGAAGTCGCGGGTGATCTCGACGTCGGCGCCCGCGCGGGCGAGGGCGCGCTCGGCGGAGCGCACGTTCCCGAAGCCGTAGTCGAAGACGACGACGCTCTTGGTCTTGTCGGCCGACATCAGTAGAGCCACTCCATCCGCAGGACTCCGGCGACGAGGCACATCGCGGCACCGATTCCCATCAGCACCACGAGTCCCTTGGGCAGTTTCTGCTTCCAGAAGGACCAGGCGCCGCCGGCGAGGAAGAGGCCGACGAAGATCAGAATTGCCGACAGGCCACTCACAGCGCGCCCTTCGTGGAGGGAAGGATGCCGGCGGCGGCCGCGCGCGGGTCGATCTCGCTCGCGTAGCGCAGGGCGCGCGCGAGGGCCTTGAACTGGCACTCGACGATGTGGTGCGCGTTGCGCCCGTACGGGACGTGGACGTGCAGCGCGATCTGGGCCTGCGCGACGAAGGACTCCAGGATGTGCCGGGTCATCGTCGTGTCGTACTCGCCGATCATCGGCGCCAGCTTCTCGGGCTCGGTGTGCACGAGGTACGGGCGGCCCGACAGGTCGACGGTCACCTGTGCGAGGGACTCGTCCAGCGGGACCGTGCAGTTGCCGAACCGGTAGATGCCGACCTTGTCGCCGAGCGCCTGCTTGAAGGCGGCGCCGAGGGCGAGGGCGGTGTCCTCGATGGTGTGGTGCGAGTCGATGTGCAGATCGCCCTCGGTCTTCACCGTGAGGTCGAACAGGCCGTGCTTGCCGAGCTGGTCGAGCATGTGGTCGTAGAAACCGACCCCGGTGGCGACATCGACCTTTCCGGTGCCGTCGAGGTCGATCTCGACGAGGACCGAGGTCTCCTTGGTCGTGCGCTCTACGCGTCCTACGCGGCTCATGCGCCCCGCTCCTGACTGTTCATTCGGTCCTTTTTCACTTCGCGTGCCGCGTCCAGGAACGCGTCGTTCTCTTCGGGGGTGCCGACGGTCACCCGCAGGCGCCCCGGGACTCCGTTGTCACGGATGAGGACGCCGCGGTCGAGGATGGCCTGCCACACGGCGTGCGGGTCATCGAAGACGCCGAACTGGATGAAGTTGGCGTCGGCGACGGTGACATCGAAGCCGAGCCCTTCCAACTCCCCGACGACACGGTCGCGTTCGGTCTTCAGCTGCTCCACGTACTGGAGCAGCGTGTCGGTGTACTCCAGGGCGGCGAGCGCCGTCGCCTGGTTCACGGCCGACAAGTGGTAGGGCAGGCGCACCAGTTGGACGGCGTCGACCACGGCCGGGTCGGCGGCGAGGTAGCCGAGCCGCAGTCCGGCCGCGCCGAAGGCCTTGGACATCGTCCGCGAGATGACGAGGTTCGGGCGGCCGTCGAGCAGGGAGAGGAGCGAGGTTCCGTGGCTGAACTCGGTGTACGCCTCGTCGACGACGACGATCGCGTCCCGCCCCGCGGCCTCGTACAGCGCGAGGACGTCCTCGGCCGCGACCGCGTTGCCGGTGGGGTTGTTGGGGCTGGTGATGAAGACGACGTGCGGCTTGTGCGTCCGGATCGCCTCGACGGCGGCCGGCACGTCGAGCGAGAAGTCCTCGCGCCGCGGGGCGCTCACCCAGCCGGTGTTGGTGCCTCGGGCGAGCAGCGGGTGCATCGAGTACGAGGGCTCGAAGCCGAGCGCCAGACGGCCGGGGCCGCCGAAGGCCTGGAGGAGCTGCTGGAGCACCTCGTTCGACCCGTTGGCCGCCCACACCTGCTCATACGTGACCTCGTGGCCGGTCGTACGGGTCAGGTACTTGGCGAGTTCCGTGCGCAGCTCGACCGCGTCCCGGTCCGGGTAGCGGTTGAGGTGGCGGGCCTCGTCCGCGACGCGCTCGGCGATCCGTTGCACGAGGGGCTCGGGCAGCGGGTACGGGTTCTCGTTCGTGTTGAGGCGTACGGCGACGTCCAACTGGGGCGCGCCGTAAGGGGACTTGCCGCGCAGTTCGTCGCGTACGGGAAGGTCGTCGATCTTGGTCACTCGGTCCTCGCTCACTTGCTCTGCGGCACCTTCCACTCGAAGCGAGCCTTGATCGCCGCGCCGTGCGCCGGCAGGTCCTCGGCGTCGGCGAGCGTCACCACGGTGGACGCGACCTCGGCGAGGGCGTCCTTCGTGTAGTCGACGATGTGGATGCCGCGCAGGAAGGACTGGACGGACAGGCCGGACGAGTGGCAGGCACAGCCGCCCGTCGGCAGTACGTGGTTGGACCCGGCGGCGTAGTCACCGAGGGAGACGGGCGCCCACGGGCCGACGAAGATCGCGCCCGCGTTCTTGACCCGCTGGGCCACGGCGGAGGCGTCGGCGGTCTGGATCTCCAGGTGCTCGGCCCCGTACGCGTCGACGACCTTGAGGCCGTCGTCCAGCGAGTCGACGAGGACGATCGCGGACTGCTGCCCCTTGAGGGCGGGCACGATCCGGTCATCGACGTGCTTGGTGGCGGCGACCTGGGGTTCGAGTTCCTTCTCGACGGCTTCGGCGAGTTCGGGAGAGTCCGTGACGAGCACGGCCGCGGCCAGCGGGTCGTGCTCGGCCTGGCTGATCAGGTCGGAGGCGACGTGCACCGGGTCGGCCGTCGAGTCGGCCAGGACCGCGATCTCGGTGGGGCCCGCCTCGGCGTCGATGCCGATGCGTCCCGTGAAGTAGCGCTTGGCGGCGGCCACCCAGATGTTGCCGGGGCCGGTCACCATGTTCGCCGGGGCGCAGGACTCGGTGCCGTACGCGTACATGGCGACGGCCTGGGCGCCGCCGACCGCGTACACCTCGTCGACGCCGAGCAGCGCGCACGCGGCGAGGATCGTCGGGTGCGGCAGGCCGCCGAAGTCCTTCTGCGGCGGCGAGGCCAGCGCGACGGACTCGACGCCCGCCTCCTGCGCCGGGACCGCGTTCATGATCACGGACGACGGGTAGACGGACCGGCCGCCCGGCGCGTACAGGCCGACGCGCTCGACCGGCACCCACTTCTCGGTGACGGAGCCGCCCGGCACGACCTGCGTCGTGTGGCTGCCGCGGCGCTGCTCGCGGTGGACGATGCGGGCCCGGCGGATGGACTCCTCCAGGGCGGCGCGCACGGCGGGGTCGAGGTCGGCGAGCGCCTTGGCGATGGCCACGGCTGGAACCCGGACGGATTCCAGCGTCACTCCGTCGAATTTCTCCCCGTACTCGATCAGCGCCGCGTCGCCGCGATGATGCACGTCCTCGCAGATCGGACGCACCTTCTCCAGGGCGGCCGAGACGTCGAAGTCGGCTCGGGGCAGCAGCGAGCGCAGGGCCTGGCCCTCGGGGAGGGCGGCGCCGCGCAGATCGATTCGAGAGATCACAGAACAATTCTCTCAGACGCGGGTTTACGCTCGGCGCCCCGTATCAGTGGCTGATATCGCGGCAGGCGACCTGACCACCGGCGTTCAGACGGTCACACAGCGGGCATGAACGGTTGTACGAACCAGGTCTAGGGCCTGTCTTCAAACTCCCGTCGTCGCCCGAAGGGCGGCCTGGCGGCGCATGGTGCGTGCGATCGCAAGGCGCCGGGAAGTCCTAGTAGCGGAGCTACTCGGGCTTTTCGGCAACGCCGCGAGCGTGCGTGCCATGCGCCGCCAGGCAGGCGGGAGTTTGAAGACAGGCCCTTCAGGGCCTGGCGGTCGCACGGGGAGGCAGAGCAGGCGTGGTCGAGGGGACGACCGGCAACGACAACGGGGACGTGCCGGACGAGCTGACCGCCACCGAGGTCGGGATGTGGCAGGCGTTCCGCAACGGAAGCGTCTACGACCTGCGCACCGGGAACAGCGAGCGGGACGATCCGCACGGCGGCCACCCCTGGGGCCCCGAGCGCAGCGTGCGGGCGCGCATCGTGGCGTGGCTGCTGCTCGCGGGACCGCCCGCCCTCGACGGCCGGGTCTCCTCGCTCAAGCTCCAGGGCGTGCAGATCACGGACGTGTTCGACCTCGCGGGCGGCAACGTCGTCCCGTACGTGGAGATGAAGGGCTGCCGTTTCGAGAAGGAGGTGCTCCTCCCGGAGGCACACTTCACGACGGTGCGCCTCATCGACTGCTCGGTGCCCCGCCTGGAGGGCGCGCGCGTCCACACGGAGGGCGATCTGCACCTCGCCCGCTGCCGCTTCCACAACGGGATCCGGCTCACGGACGCGCACATCGGCACGGACCTGCTGCTCAACCAGGCCGTCGTGTTCAGCGACCGGCGCGGAAAGTCGATCATGGCGGACGGGCTCACGGTCGGCCAGGACCTCCAGGCCGAGCTGCTGGAGACGCACGGCGAGCTGAGCCTGCGCGGCGCGACGGTGGGCGTCTCGCTGTCGCTGCGGGGCGCCAGGCTGAGCAACAGCCGGGGCCGCCGGGCCCTGAACGCTCCCCAGATGACGGTCGAGCGGACGCTGTACCTCGGCCCCGCCGCGCTCGGCGGCCCGCTCCAGAACGGCGGCGGGACGCCGGCCCGCGGCACCCGCGTGCAGCCCTTCCAATGCGTGGGCGGGATGCGGCTCGACGACGGCCGGTTCGGCGATGCGGTCGACCTGGACTCGGCGCACTTCACGATGGAGAACGAGCAGGAGGTCTCGATGCGCCGCGTCCAGACCCCGGAACTGCGCTTCCTCTGCGACAGACCGGAGCGCGGGCGGATCGTGCTGTCGGGCGCGCGGACGACGAACCTGGTCGACAAGTCGACCAGCTGGCCGGGCCCCGGCCAGCTCCGTCTCGGCGGTTTCCAGTACGAGAACCTCATCCCGTCCGGCTCCTTCCCCCTCGCCCGCCGCCTCGACTGGCTCGCCGCCGCGACACCCGAGTACAGCCCGGAGCCGTACGAGTGTCTGGCGACGGTGCTGCGGGGCAGTGGCGAGGACTCCGACGCGCGCGAGGTGCTGCTCGCCAAGCAGCGCAGGCGCCGCGAGACGCTGCCGATCGCGGCGAAGGTGTGGGGCTACGTCCAGGACTGGACGGTGGCGTACGGGTACCGGCCCGGGCGGGCCGCGCTGTGGATGGCGGTCCTCTGGGCGCTCAGCGCGGTCGTCTTCTCCCAGGCGCCGCACCCCCGCATCAAGCCCGGCGAGGGTCCGGTCTGGGACCCGGCCCTCTTCACCCTGGACCTGCTCCTCCCCGTCATCGACCTCGGCCAGGCCGCCGCGTGGCAGCTCCGCGGCCCCTGGCAATGGGCCTCAGCCATCCTGGTCCTCCTGGGCTGGACCCTGGCGACAACGGTCGCAGCCGGCGCGACGAGACTGCTCCGCAGAAGCTAGGCCTGCTTACGGGAGCCGCTCCCCCGGTCTCGGGGCTCCGCCCCGGACCCCGCTGCTCAAACGCCGCAGGGGCTTGAAAGATCGCCTCAATCGCCGGCGGGGCTTAATAGATCAAGCCCCGCCGACGATTGGTACTTCAAGCCCCTCCGGCGATTGAGGAGCGGGGTACGGGGCAGAGCCCCGGAACCACGGTGCCGCGCAACAGGGGCGCGAGGCCCAGCCACGACGTGGCAAAAAGCGGGCCGCGCCGTGCAACCTTCCGCCCGCCCCGACCGTCATCCCACCGTGCCCTTCCTGCGCGCCCTCATCCGCACCACCCGCATGCTCCGCCACACCTCCGCCCTGGGCCACGGCCTCCCCCCGGACGAGGAGCTGCTTCTCGACGCCCCGGACGACCGCCTCGCCCCCGCCCTCGTGGCCGCGGGCCGCGGCGACCACGGCCCCGCCGCGAAGGCCCTCGCCCTCACCCGCGACGCCGCCGAGTGGGAGAACCGGGACCGCGCGGTACAGCGCCTCGCCGCGTTCGCCGCCGCCCGCCCGGAGTGGTTCGAGGCCTGGCAGGAGGCCTCGCCGCACGACCCCGACCTGCTCCTGGTCAAGGCCGAGCTCGCCGTCACCCGCGCCCTCGCCGCCCCCGCCCACGCCGAGCTGCTGCGCGAGGTCACCCCGCTGATCCTGGCCGCGGCCGAGTCCGACCCCCGCGACCCGGTCCCCTGGCGCATCGCCCTCGACCACGCCCGCGGCACCAACGCCCCGCACACCGAGTTCGAGCAGCTGTGGGCGCGGGCGGTGCGCCGCTCCCCGCACCACTACGGCTGCCATGTCGCGGCCCTGCGCTATCTGTCGGCCGCCTGGTACGGCTCGCACAAGGAGTGCTTCGACTTCGCGGAGCGCGCCGCCCAGGACGCCCTGCCGGGCTCGCTCCTCCAGGCGCTCCCGGCCCGCGCGGCCCTCGCGTATCTGACCTCCGGCGCCCCGCGCACCGGCGTCCCCCGCGCCCGCCTGGACGCCGCCGCCGACCTCGCCGCGGAGCTCTCCCGCTCGTACGAGCCCGCGGACCCGTGGCCCGCCGAGGTCCGCAACCTGCTGACCTGCGTACTGGTCGAACTCGAACGCTGGGAGGACGCTCTCGAGCAGCTGCGGCTCATCGGCCCGTACGCGACGACGTTCCCCTGGGACCGGCTCACGGACGACCCGCTGGGCCATTTCATGGAGCTGCGCGGACAGGTCCGCCTTGAAGTCGCGGCGGCGATGCCGCTGCGCGGCGGACCGGTCCGCTCCGACGACCATTACGCTTGACCGACGTGACCACCGTCCGACTTCCGCTGTTCCCGCTCAACTCGGTGCTGTTCCCGGGACTCGTGCTCCCGCTGAACGTGTTCGAGGAGCGCTATCGCGCCATGATGCGCGATCTGTTGAAGGCGTCGCCCGACGATCCGTCGGAGCCCGACACCGAACCGTCCACCTCTGAGGAGCCCCGCCAGTTCGTGGTCGTCGCGATCCGCGACGGCCACGAGGTCGCGCCCAGCGCGTCCGGCATGCCGAACGAGGTGACCACGAAGGAGGCGGGAGCGGGCCCGGCCGCGGGCTTCGGCGACGACCCCATCGCGTCCTTCCACGCCGTCGGCTGCATCGCGGACGCCGCGACGATCCGAGAGCGCGCGGACGGCAGCTTCGAGGTGCTCGCCACCGGCACGCGCCGGGTGAAGCTGCACTCGGTCGACGCCTCGGGCCCGTATCTGACGGCCGAGGTGGAGGAGCTGCCCGAGGAGGACGGCGAGGAGGCGGGCGCCCTCGCGGAGGGCGTGCTGCGCGCGTTCCGCTCGTACCAGAAGCGTCTCGCGGGCGCCCGTGAGCGCTCGCTGACGACGGGCGCGGAGCTGCCGGACGAGCCGTCGGTGGTGTCGTACCTGGTCGCGGCGGCCGCGGTCCTCGACGTACCGACGAAGCAGCGGCTGTTGCAGGCCGACGACGTGGCGTCCCGGCTGCGCGAGGAACTGACGCTGCTGCGCGCGGAGACGGCGATCATCCGCCATCTGCCCTCGCTGCCGGCGACGGAACTCACCCGGAATTCGACCAGCCTCAACTGACGTCCACTCAACTCACGTAGGGAAACGGCACGTTGGCGAAGAAGGCCAAGAAGCAGAACCAGTCCGGCGGTACGCCCGCGACCGTCGCCCTCACCACCGCCGGCACCGATTTCACGGTCCACTCCTACGAGCACGACCCCGCGCACGCCTCGTACGGCGAGGAGGCCGCGGAGGCGATGGGCGTGTCCCCGGACCGGGTGTTCAAGACGCTCGTCGCGGACGTGGACGGCGCGCTCGTCGTCGGCGTCGTGCCGGTGGCGGGGCAGCTCGACCTGAAGGCGCTCGCGGCGGCGGTCGGCGGCAAGCGCGCCACGATGGCCGATCCGGCGCTCGCGGAACGCACGACCGGGTACGTACGCGGTGGCATCTCGCCGCTCGGGCAGCGCAAGAAGCTGCGTACGGTCATCGACTCCTCCGCCGGCGGGCACGACACGATCTGCGTCTCGGCGGGCCGCCGCGGGCTCGAGGTCGAGCTGGCGCCGGGGGACCTCGCGGCGCTCACGGACGCGGTCCTCGCACCCGTCGGACGTGCGTGACCCCTCGACGTACCCCGCCACTTCGGCTAGACACCCAGGACATGTCGAAGAAGACGCGCAAGCGCAAGTGGCGGATCAAAAAGGGCAAGGCCAACCACGGGCACCGGCCCGCCTGACGCTCACCGTTTGCTCAACCGGCCGCGGATGTCGTCGAAGTGCTGATGCACGGCGGCCTCCGCGGCCTCCGCGTCCCCGCCGCGCACCGCGTCGACGATCCGGCCGTGCATCCGGGCCAGCTCCGCGCCGTCGGCAGGCTGCCCGACGTCCTGCGCCCGCGACTGGTGAAAGGCGCTCCAGAACGCGTCGAGCAACTCGCTGAGCAGCCGGTTCGCCAGCGGCCCGTACAGCGCGAGATGGAACTCCCTGTCGGTCGCGGCGTCGATCGCCCCGCCCCCCGCGACCTCCTCGTGCATCCGCTGTACGAGCCCGTCGAGCACGGCGAGTTCCGCCTCGCCGAGCCGCCCGACGAGGCTGCTCATCAGGCCCGCCTCCAGCGCCTCCCGCATCTGCAGCAGTTCGAGCAGGCTGTCCTCGCCCCTGCGGTGCCCGACGACGGTGCGGAACGCGAGGCCGTCGATCAGCGGTTCGAGGGACATCGACCCGACGTACGTGCCGAACCCGCGCCGGATCTCGACGATGTGCTTGGCCTGCAGCGACTTCAGGGCCTCGCGCAGCGAGTTGCGGCTGACCCCGAACCGCTCCATCAGCTCGGTCTCGGTCGGCAGCGGATCGCCGGGTCCCAGGCCGCCCTCGACGATGAATTCCTTGATCTTCTGCTGCGCGTCGTCCGCGACCAGCGCTCGCATCCAGGCCCCTCCTGTGATCTTTCCCGTGATCTGCCGGGCTCTTCGAACCCTTGACAGTGTCCACGACGGTGGAGCACTGTCACCTCCAGGACGTAGGACATCCTACGTCCCATCTCCGTACACCGTCGGTTAACCCTGGAGACCACCGCCATGACTCTCCGAGCCCCGCTCCCCGCCCCCTTCCGGGGCGTCGTTCCGCCGCTGGTCACCCCGCTCACCGCCGAGGGGGAGGTGGACGTCGCGTCGGTGCGGCGGCTCGCCGGTCACCTCATCGGCGCCGGGGTGCACGGCCTGTTCATGCTGGGCTCCAGCGGCGAGACCGCCTACCTCACGGACGCCCAGCGCCGCACCGCCCTGGAGGCCGCCGTCGAGGCGTCGGCGGGCCGGGTCCCGGTCCTCGCCGGCGTCATCGAGACGACCACGGCCCGGGTCCTTGAGCGGGCCCAGGACGCGGTGAAGGCGGGCGCCGACGCGCTCGTGGCGACCGCGCCGTTCTACACCCGCACCCACCCGGCCGAGATCGCGAACCACTTCCGCCGCATCCGCTCCGGCGCCGATCTGCCCCTGTTCGCGTACGACATCCCGGTCGCGGTGCACAGCAAGCTCGGCCGCGACACGATCCTCGAACTGGCCGCCGACGGCACGCTCGCAGGGCTCAAGGACTCCAGCGGCGACGAGGGCTCCCTGCGCCGCCTGCTCGCCCCGCTGCGCGCGACGGCCCCCGCGTTCTCGGTGTTCACGGGCGCCGAACTGACCGTGGACGGCGCCCTGTTGGCGGGCGTCGACGGCGTGGTCCCGGGCCTGGGCAATGTGGACGCGCACGGCTATGTCCGGCTCTACGAGGCCGCGCGCGCCGGCGACTGGGACGCGGCCCGCGCCGAGCAGAACCGGCTCGCCGCGCTCTTCTCGATCACGGACGCCGGCGACCCGGCCGTCATGGGCGGCTCGTCCTCCGCGCTCGGCGCGTTCAAGGCCGCCGTGCACCTCCAGGGCGTCATCGACTGCCCCGCGACGGCAGCGCCGCAGATCCCGCTGGGCGAGGCCGAGTTCGCGTACGTGCGCCGGCACCTGGTCGAGGCGGGGCTGCTGTGACGGCGGCCGTGCGGGAGCCCTGGTACCGGGAGATCGGCCCCACGCGGTGGAAGTCCTTCTTCGCCGCCTGGATCGGCTACTTCCTCGACGGCTTCGACTTCGTCCTGATCACCCTCGTACTGACCGAGATCGGCGACGAGTTCGGCCTGTCCGGGGTCGAGCAGGCCAGCCTGGTCTCCGGCGCGTTCATCACGCGCTGGCTGGGCGGCGCCGTCCTCGGCGCGCTCGGCGACCGGTACGGCCGCAAGGCGGCGATGGTCGCCTCGATCCTGCTCTACTCGGTCGGCACGTTCGCCTGCGGCTTCGCGTGGGACTACACGAGCCTGTTCACCGCGCGCCTGCTGATCGGCATGGGCATGGCCGGTGAGTACAGCGCGAGCGCCACGTACGTCCTGGAGAGCTGGCCCGCGAAGCTGCGCAACCGCGCCTCCGGCTTCCTGATCTCCGGCTTCTCGCTCGGCGGCGTCCTCGCGGCCGAGGTGTACGAGCAGGTGGTGCCCGCCCACGGCTGGCGCTGGCTGTTCTACATCGGCCTGTTCCCCGTGGCGATCGCCCTGTGGGTGCGGCGGGCGCTGCCCGAGGCGGAGGAGTGGCAGGAGCGGTTCGCCGACACCGACGCCGGTCAGCGCCCCAACCCGTTCCGGCCGCTGTTCGCCACGCGCCGCCTCGCGACGGTCAACACGGTCCTCGCCGTCGTGGCGACGGCCGCCCTGTTCGCGGTGTTCACGCCGCTCGGCGGGGGCGCGGTGCCGCTGCTCTCCGTGGTGGCGGCGGCCTGTCTGCTGGCCTTCACGGTCCAGTTGGGCGGCCGCAAGCGGTGGCTGCTGTACGTGGCGCTGACGGTGACCGTGTTCTGCGCGTTCCTCTACAGCTGGCCGGTGCAGGCGCTGCTGCCGACGTACCTGAAGACCGAGCTGGGCTACTCCCCCTCCGAGGTCACCGACGCCCTGTTCTGGGCGGGCTTCGGAACGGCGGTCGGCTGCGTCGTGGCGGGCTTCATCGGCGACCGGTTCGGCACGCGGCGCGCGTACGCGGTGACGCTGGTCGTCGGTATCGCCTTCGTCTTCCCGGTGTTCGCCGTCCAGGACAGCCCGGTGGGGCTCGGCATCCTGCTGTTCTGCATGCTCGCGTGCATGCAGGGCATCTCGGGCCTGCTCCCGAAGTACATCGCGGGCCACTTCCCGACCGAGACGCGCGCGGCGTCCCTCGGCTTCACGTACAACGTGGGGGCGCTGGGCGGCGCCGTCGCCCCGGTGCTCGGGGCGAAGCTGGCCTCGGGGATGTCGCTCGGCCAGTCCCTGGCGATCCTGACGTTCGCCCTCACGCTGGTGGTGATCGTCCTCATCGGCTTCGACGTCCCGAACCGACTGGCACGCTTGGTGAGCGACGAGGGCCCGGCGGACCATCTGGCCGATGAGTCGACAACCAAGCCCCTGCGGCGATTGAGCAGCGGGGTCCGGGGCAGGGCCCCGAATCCGTAACGGTACGGCTGAGCCGCTACGGGGCGGTGGGCGTTGCCCCACCGTCCCCCTGCACCCCGTACGGCGTCGCGAAATACGGGTCCGGGTCCCGCGGCCCGAACAGGCCGGTGAGGCCCAGGTGCACCACCAACGCGGCGAGCGGCCACGCGAGCAACGCCCCCTTGGCGTTCAGTTCCAGGGGGGCGTCGAACACCACACCCTTGCCGACCTCCTTGGCGTGCGCGGCCACGTTCTGCGCCGGCCCGAGCCAGACGCCGAAGCGCCACGCGAGCACCCCGCCGAGCAGGCTGCCCACGGCCAGCGCCACGACCAGCGGCACGCCCCCACGCCTGCGCCACAAGAAGACGGCGGCGCCGGTGACGACGCCGAACGCGAGCCCGAGCAGGGCGAACGTTCCGTCGATGCCGATCGCCTGCTCGCCCTCGGTGTCCTTGAGGTAGACCGCCGAGGCGTCCGAGACCAGCGGAACCCGGGGCGCGAGCCACAGCCACAGCGCGCCGAGCGCGAGCCCCACCACGGCGACGGCGACCGTCACGGCCACGGCCTGCTTGATCTCGGCGCGCATCCCGGGGCCGTCGTCCTCCCCGTACTCCTGCGGGGCGGCGGGCGCGGGAGGCAGATGTCCGGTCATGGGGTCGGGGGCCTGCCAGGGGTCGCTGTGCCCGTTGTTGTGCGGGGGCTGATGGGGTGGCGGTGTCAGCGGTGCGGTCACCCTGCCATCGTGCCAGGCGTCGCTGTGCGGCGCGTCACCGGACGGCGGCCCGGCGGTAGGCCCATGTTGCCACCGCCAGTGAGGCGACGCCGACGGCCGCGCAGACGCCCAGGTCGAGCAGGACCACGCCCCAGTCGGGGTGCGCGGCGAAGGTACGCGCGAAGGCCTCGACCCCGTACGTCGACGGGAGCAGGTCCCGCGTCCACTGCACGAACTCCGGCATCCGGTCGGCCGGCAGCACACCGAGCAGCAGCGCCGCCGACATGCCCAACTGGCCGAGCAGCGTGGCCAGTTCGGGCCGGGGCGCGAGCAGCCCGAGCGCGGCGCCGAGCCCCGCGAGAGCGGCGCCGGCCAGCGGGATCACCGCGGCGAGCACCCACAGGTGGGCGAGCGGCAGCTGGAACATCGCGCAGCCGACGACCGCGGTGACCACGGTCCCCGGCACGGTGAACGAGGCGTAGGCGCCCGCGGCGCCGAGCACCACGGAGGCGGGTGGCACCGGCAGCGTCGCGTAGTGGTCGAGGCCGCCGGCCGCCCGCAGCTGTCCGAAGTACTGGGCGAGCAGGTTCAGCGCGACGAACGCGACGACGAGCACCGCGGACCCGGCCACCACGGCCTGCGCCTCACGGCCGCCCTGCTCGACGACGCCGCGCATCAGGATCATGATGCCGATGCTCTGGAACGTCGCCACGAACAGCAGCGGGATCCGGGCCACGCGGGCCCGGCTGAGCTGCGCCCGGTAGACGGCGGCGAGCGAGGGCAGGAAGCGGGCGCGGGGCGCGAGCGTTTCCTCGGCGGGGCCGGGCGCGGGCGCCGGCCGCGCGGGCGCGAGCTCGGAGGCGACCGCGGGAGCGGTGGGAACGACGCTCATGCCTTCACCAGGCCCTTCACACCGCTGCGGCTCCCGCCGAGCGCCAGGTACACGTCCTCCAGGCTCGGCGTCGCGAGCGTGAAGTCGTCCAAGAAGTCGAAGGCCGGGCCGCCGGTGACGGCGGCGACGGCGGAGCGGGCCGCCTCCGGTTCGAGCCGCAGCGACCAGCGCCGCCCTGATTCCACGGCGTGCGCGCGCAGCCGCGCCACCTCTTCGAGCTCCATCGGAGCCTCCTGGCGCCACACGAGTTCCACGCGCACCTCGCCGGCGACGCGTTCCTTGAGGCCTGCCGGGGTGTCGCAGGCGATGACGCGGCCCTGGTCGAGCACGGCCACTCGGTCGAGCACGGTCTCGGCCTCGATCACGTTGTGCGTGACGAGCAGTACGGTCGCGCCGTGCTCGGCCCGCCGCCGGTCGACGGCGGCCCAGACCGCCCGCCGCGCGACGGGGTCCATCCCGGTGGTCGGCTCGTCGAGCACGAGCAACGGCCGCTCCCCGACGAGGGCGGCCGCGAAGCAGGCGAGCCGCCGCTCCCCGCCGGACAGCTTCTTGATCGGCCGGGAGGCGAGCGTCGTGAGCCCCAGCTCGTCCAGCACGTCGTCGCGGGCGGCCCGGGCGTCCTTGAGCGAGAGACCGCGCAGCCGACCGGTGGTCTCGGCGGCCAGCGCGACGGTCAGCTCGTCCAGCGCGGTCGACTCCTGTCCGAGGTAGGCGAGGATCCGGGAGGCGCGCTCGGGGTGCCGCACGATGTCGTGCCCGAGGATCTCGACGCTTCCCGCGTCGGGGCGCATCAGCCCGGTCAGCTGCCGTACGAGGGTGGACTTGCCGGCGCCGTTCGGCCCGAGCAGCCCGAAGATCTCGCCGCGCCGGACGTCGAGCCGGACGTCGTCCGTGGCCCGCAGTTCCGGCGTGCCGGGGGCGCCGCGGCGCCCGCGCGAGGCCGGGTAGGTCTTGCGCAGGCCCCGCACCGCGCACACGACAGCGCCCGCGTTACGCTTCGGGGCGACGTCATCGGTGCGCATACTCACGAGGAACGAGCCTACGGGGTCCGGCGTTCACGATTGCACGCGGGGCGGGACATATCCCACGCATGCCGTACTCCAAAGATCGGGGCTCCGCCCCGCACCCCGCTGCTCAATCGCCGCAGGGGCTATAAATAGCCCCTGCGGCGATTGAGCAGGCCCGTCCGGCAGGACATTCGGAAGTGGCCCGCCCCACCCCGACCCCGGCCCGCTAATCCGCGGCAGCCGCGTGTTCGGCCGTGCGGATGTCGATCTCGCGCCAGAAGCCCGCCCGGATCGCATACCGGTCGTGCTCGTCGATCTGGTCGTCCTTGTGCGCGAGCAGCCCGAACCGCGCCGCGTACCGCAGCAGCTCACCGTCGATCCGGTGCGGCACCCGCGGATACATGGTCGCCAGCTTCTGCAACTGCGTCTGGTCCCCGAGCCGCTCCCGCCACCGCCGCGCGAACACCTGCCCGACCTCGTACGGATCCCCGCCGATCGCGGTGATGTCCTCCTCGCGGTCTGCCCACCGCTGCTCCGCCGTGGTGAGCTGCGCCAACGTCGGCAAGGACGCCACATCGGCCGGCTCCCCGCCGCCCCCGGGCCGCTCGACCCAGCCCTTGTCGGACGACCACCTCAACGTCGCGTTCGCCGGATGCTGCGCGGCCTGCGCCCCCGGTCCGCGCAGCGCGGCGAGGTCCTTGGGCGTGGGCACGCCCTTGCCGCCGCCCGCCCGGTCCTCGTCCGGCGCCGGCGGGGCCGCCGTCCCGTTCTCGCCGTGCGCGGCCGGCGCGTGCTGCACGGGCCCCGCACCCCCGGCCTCCGCCACGGGACGCCCCGTGGAGGAGAGCGCCGACTCGGGCAGCGGCGCGGACAGGATCGCGGCGATCTCGGGGCGCGGCACGGGCGGCGGGGCACAGATCCCGTGCCCGCCGAGCTCCTTGGCGCGTACGGCCTTGGTGATCCAGGTCCGGTCGAGCACCCGCCGCTCGTCGGCCTCCGCGACCAGGTCCTCGGACTGGTTGTAGTCGCCGTCGGCGGCCTGCACCGCCCACAGGTGGACGGCGACGCCGTGCTCCTTGGCGGCCATCATGCCGGGCAGCAGGTCCCCGTCCCCGGTCACGAGCACAATGTCCGAGCAGGCACGATTACGGGCCAGCTCGGTCAGCTCCGCGTGCATCGCGGCGTCGACGCCCTTCTGCGCCCACCGCCCGTCGGAGCGCGTCAACGCGCCGAGCCGCACCGTGACCCGCGGCATCACCCGCAGCCGCCGGTGCTCGGGCTGCGGCACGCGGTCGGGCGCCCCGTCGAACCAGTAGATGCGCAGCAGTTCCCGCCCGGTCTCGGCCTCGGCGCGCTCGCGCAGGCCCTGGATGAGGGCGGCGTGATCGACATGAATCCGGGAGCGGGACGGCTCGCCCGCGAGCAGGCTCGCCGCGGCCCCCAGCAGATATCCGGCATCCACCAGAACGATGCAACGATCCACGCGATCCACCCTCTTTCCGCCGACTTGCCACCAGTCCGGACACGCTCCGCGGGACGGCTCCCGCGGCTTCGCTTCGGGTTTCCTTCGAGTCTGCCCGACCGCGGTGGGGTTAACGGCCCGAACTGGATCTTCGGCGTGGCGGAAGCCGTGAACTCGGGGTGCGCGCTCCGCAACCGAGGACCGTTACGAACGGTAATACGCCGAAATGCGTTCTTCGTCCGACTGTGTGAATCTGAAGCCGGCCCTGGCCCCTAGATCCCCCGCAGGAGGCAGATCACCATGGCCAAGAACCGTAAGCAGAATCGCCATCAGCAGAAGGCGGCGGCCCAGGAGGCCGCCGAGCCTCAGGAGCAGGCCCGCTCCTCGGCCATGGAGGCCCAGGCCAAGTCGGCTGTGGAAGCCACGCCGGGCGACGTGGCCCGTAAGCACCGCGAGCGTCGCTTCGGTCACAACTGAGGCGCCGCGCAGGGCAGTTGGCACACAGCGAGGGGCGTACCCGGAAGTCCGGGTACGCCCCTCGCGCGTGTCTCGGCGTGCTCAGCCCGTCAGGCAGGACGGGCCCAGCAGCACCTTCAGGTCGCCGTACAGCGCCGGGTCGGGCTTCACCCGGTGCCGGTCGAGCCGCAGCACCGTGGTCTTGCGCGGCCCCTGGAGCTTGATCCGCACCTCGCTGTCGCCCCGGTGGTTGGTGAGGATCTCGCCGAGCCGGCTGATCATCGGCGGGGTCACCCTCAGGGCCGGGATCGTGAGGATCACCGGCGCGTTGGTCCCCGCGTTCGACAGGTCGGGGACCTGCATCTCCATGGCGACCAGGCGCGGCACGTCCTCCCGCTTGTCGAGGCGGCCCTTCACGAAGACCACGGCGTCCTCGACGAGCTGCGTGGACACCAGCTGGTACGTCGCCGGGAAGAACATGCACTCGATGGAACCGGCGAGGTCCTCGACGGTCGCGATCGCCCAGGCGTTGCCCTGCTTGGTCATCTTGCGCTGGAGGCCCGAGATGATGCCGCCGACCGTGACGACCGCGCCGTCACCGAAGTCACCGCCCGTCAGCTGCCCGATGCCCGCGTCCGCCTTGTCGGAGAGCACGTGCTCCAGGCCGAAGAGCGGGTGGTCGGAGACGTACAGGCCGAGCATCTCGCGCTCCTGGGCGAGCAGATACGTCTTGTCCCACTCGTCGGTGGAGAACTCGACGTCGAGGCCGAAGCCCGGCTCGTCGCTCTCCCCCTCGCCCATGCCGCCGAAGAGGTCGAACTGGCCCTCGGCCTCCTTGCGCTTCACCGCCACGACGTTGTCGATCATCGGCTCGTACTGGGCGGTGAGGCCCTTGCGGGTGTGGTTCATCGCATCGAAGGCGCCGGCCTTGATCAGCGATTCCGTCGTCCGCTTGTTGCAGGCCGCGGCCTCGATCTTGTCCAGGTAGTCGGGGAACGAGGTGAACTTCCCCTTCGCCTTGCGGGCCCGGACGATCGACTCCACCACGTTCGACCCGACGTTGCGGACCGCCTCAAGGCCGAAGAGGATCACGTCGTCGCCCTGGGCGGCGAAGTTGTGCACCGACTCGTTCACGTCCGGCGGGAGGACCTTGATCTTCATCCGTCGGCACTCGTTGAGGTAGACGGCCGACTTGTCCTTGTCGTCCTTCACCGAGGTGAGCAGCGCGGCCATGTACTCGGCGGGGTAGTTCGCCTTCAGGTACGCGGTCCAGTAGGTGACCAGGCCGTACGCGGAGGAGTGCGCCTTGTTGAACGCGTATCCGGCGAACGGGACCAGTACGTCCCACAGGGCCTGGATCGCCGCGTCGGAGAAGCCCTTCTTCTTCGCGCCCTCCTGGAACAGGACGAAGTTCTTGGCCAGTTCCTCGGGCTTCTTCTTGCCCATCACGCGGCGCAGCACGTCGGCCTCGCCGAGCGAGTAGCCCGCGATGATCTGCGCGGCCTTCTGCACCTGCTCCTGGTACACGATGAGGCCGTGGGTCAGGCCGAGCGTCTCCTTCAGGGGCTCTTCGAGCTCCGGGTGGATCGGCGTGATCTCCTGGCGGCCGTTCTTGCGCTCCGCGTAGTTGATGTGCGAGTTCATGCCCATCGGGCCCGGCCGGTACAGGGCCGAGACGGCGGAAATGTCCTCGAAGTTGTCGGGCTGCATCTGGCGGAGCAGCGAGCGCATCGGGCCGCCGTCGAACTGGAACACGCCCAGCGTGTCGCCGCGGCAGAGCAGTTCGTACGTCTTCGGGTCGTCGAGCGGAAGATCGAGCATCTCCAGGTCGATGCCCTTGTTGGACCGCACCATCTTGACGGCGTCGTCCATGATGGTCAGGTTCCTGAGGCCCAGGAAGTCCATCTTCAGGAGGCCGAGCGACTCGCACTGCGGGTAGTCCCACTGCGTGATCGTCACGCCGTCCGTGTGCCGGGTCCACAGCGGGGCGTGGTCGACGATCGGCTCGCTGGACATGATGACGCCGGCCGCGTGCACACCCATCTGCCGGACCAGGCCCTCGACGCCCTTGGCGGTGTCGATGACCTTCTTGACGTCCGGCTCGTTCTCGTACATCCCGCGGATCTCACCGGCTTCGCCGTAGCGCGGGTGCTTGGGGTCGGTGATGCCGGAGAGGTCGATGCCCTTGCCGAGGACGTCGGCGGGCATGGCCTTGGTGAGGCGGTCGCCCATCGCGTACGGGTAGCCGAGCACGCGCGCGGAGTCCTTGATCGCGTTCTTGGCCTTGATCTTGCCGTAGGTACCGATCATGGCGACCTTGTCGGCGCCGTACTTCTCCGTCACGTACCTGATCACCTCGACGCGCCTGCGCTCGTCGAAGTCGATGTCGACGTCGGGCATGGAGACGCGCTCGGGGTTGAGGAACCGCTCGAAGATCAGGCCGTGCGTGATCGGGTCGAGGTCGGTGATGCCCATGGCGTACGCGACGATCGAACCGGCCGCGGAGCCACGGCCGGGGCCCACCGCGATGCCGTTGTTCTTGGCCCACATGATGAAGTCGGCGACGACCAGGAAGTACCCCGGGAACCCCATCTGGATGATGATGTCCATCTCGTACTCGACCTGCTTCTGGCGGTCCTCGGGGACGCCGCCCGGGTAGCGGCGGTTCATGCCGACCCGGACCTCCTCCTGGAACCAGGTGATCTCCGTGAAGCCGTCCGGGATGTCGAACTTCGGCATGAGGTCGCGCTTCTCGAACATGCCGGTCGTGTCGATCTGCTCGGCCACGAGCAGCGTGTTGCGGCAGCCCTCCTGCCAGGCGTCCGAGGAGTCGATGGCGTACATCTCGTCCGTCGACTTCAGGTAGTAGCCCGTGCCGTTGAACCGGAAGCGGTCCGGGTCGGAGAGGTTCTTGCCGGTCTGGATGCACAGCAGCGCGTCGTGCGCGGTCGCCTCGTCCGCGTACGTGTAGTGCGAGTCGTTCGTCACCAGCGGCGGGATGCCGACCTTCTTGCCGACCCGCAGGAGGTCCTCGCGGACCCGGTGCTCGATGTCGATGCCGTGGTCCATCAGCTCCAGGAAGTACCGGTCCTTGCCGAAGATGTCCTGGTACTCGGCGGCCGCCTTGACCGCCTCGTCGAACTGGCCGAGGCGCAGGCGGGTCTGCAGCTCACCGGAGGGGCAGCCGGTGGACGCGATGATGCCCTCGCTCCACTGGGAGAGCGTCTCCTTGTCCATGCGCGGCCACTTCTGCAGCCAGCCCTCGGCGTACGCGTCCGAGGACAGCTTGAACAGGTTGTGCAGCCCCGTGCTGTTCGCCGCCCACATCGTCTTGTGGGTGTAACCACCGGAACCGGAGACGTCGTCGCGCTTCTGGTGCGGCTGGCCCCACTGGACCTTCCGCTTGTTGCGCCGGGACTCCGGGGCGACGTACGCCTCGATGCCGATGATCGGCGTGATGCCCGCCTTCTCCGCGGTGTGGAAGAAGTCATACGCCCCGTGCAGGTTGCCGTGGTCGGACATCGCGATGTGCGTCATGCCCATGTCGCCGGCGGCCTTGAACATGTCGTTGAGCCGCGCCGCGCCGTCCAGCAGCGAGTACTGGGTGTGCACATGCAGGTGCGTGAAGGGCGGCTTGGACACGGTGGGGGCCTCCAATGGAAAACACCGGGCGACAGTCTGGGGGACAGCTTGGAAGTCTACGACCGGTCACTGACATCGAAGAGGAGTACGGCGACGCGAAGCGTCTCGATGAGGGGCGGTGGTCGGGTGACGGGTGGGCGGGCACTCGGGAGTACGGTCGTGCGTTGGACAGACCAGAACATCTGTCCCACGCGTCAGTACGGCGTACCGGACCATCCCGCACCAGGAGGCACCCAGCGATGTCGGAACCGCAGCCCACCGCTGAGCAGCGCGGCGAGCAGATCCTGTCCGTCTTCGACACCGCGTTCGGCGAGCTCCTCGCCGCCGACCCCGCGGCCTTCCGGGTCAAGTTCCGCAAGATGGCGGCCTCGGCCTTCGCCTTCTACCGGGGCACGGCCTGCCTCTTCTACGGGGACGTGGAGCGCGAGCAGCACGGCGGGCCCTACCTGGACGAGCGCACCAGCCGGGTGTGGATCCACGGCGACCTGCACGCGGAGAACTTCGGCACGTACATGGACTCCACGGGCCGGCTGATCTTCAACGTGAACGACTTCGACGAGGCGTACGTGGGCCCCTTCACCTGGGACCTCAAGCGCTTCGCCGCCTCGGTGGCGCTGGTCGGCTACTCCAAGGCGCTGAGCGACGAGCAGATCACGGACCTCGTACGCACGTACGCGGCGGCCTACCGCGAGCGCATCCACGCGCTCGCGACCGGCGCCAAGAGCGACGAGGTGCCGCCCTTCACGCTGGACACGGCCGAAGGACCGCTCCTGGAGGCGCTGCGCGACGCCCGCTCGCTGACCCGTTTCTCCCTGCTCGAGTCCATGACGGAGATCCGCGAGTTCGAGCGCCGCTTCGCGGAGGGCGGCGGCTCCATCGAGCTGGACGCGGCGACGCGCTACAAGGTGCTCGCGGCGTTCGACGGATACCTGGAGACGCTGCCGGACTCCTCCCTCTCCCGCCCCGACTCGTACCGGGTGAAGGACGTGGTCGGGCGCCGCGGCATCGGTATCGGCTCCGCGGGCCTCCCCTCGTACAACATCCTGCTGGAGGGCAACAGCGACGCCCTCGAGAACGATGTCGTGATCTACATGAAGCAGGCCCAGACCCCGGCCGTGTCGCGGCACATCACCGACCCGGCGATCCGCGGCTACTTCCAGCACGAGGGCCACCGCACGGTCATCTCGCAGCGCGCCCTGCAGGCGCACGCCGACCCGTGGCTCGGGTGGACGGAGCTCGACGGCGCCGGGCAGCTGGTCGCCGAGATCTCGCCGTACGCGGTGGACCTGGACTGGGGCGACATCGACGATCCGGAGGAGATCGCGGCGGTCGTCGCCGACCTCGGCCGGGCCACGGCGACGATGCACGCGGCGGCGGACGACCAGTCCGGCGAGTCGCTCGTGCCGTTCTCCACGGAGCGCGCCATCGACGCGGCGATCGCGGCCGACGAGGAGGGCTTCGCGCCTCTGCTGGTCGACTTCGCGCACTCCTACGGGGCACGCGCGCGTGCGGACCACCAGATCTTCGTGGACCTGTTCCGCAACGGCCGCATCCCGGGCCTGTAACGCACAGGAACCCTTTAGGCATCGTTTACCGGAAGGCATGGCACACTCCTCCGCGATGGACGACATATCCGGGACCCAGCTACGAGTGATGCGCGCGGCGCTGTTCACGGCATGCGCCGTGACGCTGTCCGCCGCGTCGCACGTGCTGCTGTCCCGGGCTCCGCTGCCGCTCACGACGGTCGCCGCGATCGCCGCGGCCGTCTTCGTGATCGCGTACGCGCTGGCAGGACGTGAGCGCGGCTTCGGCCGGATCGCGGCTCTGCTCGTACCGCTGGAACTGGCCGCCGACACGGTCTTCACGACCGGCCAGCACGTCTGTTACGGCCAGGCCGGCGGCCCCGTCGCGGGCCCGCTGCGCCAGTTCGGCTTCGACGTGCTGTGCGCGGGGAACGTGGGCACACCGCTGGCCCGTATGACGGGCGGCAGCACGGAGCGGGCCGCCGCGCTCTTCGCGCACACCGACCCGGCGGCCTCCTGGCTGCTCCTTGGCGCACACGTCGCCGTCGGCCTGCTCGCGGCCGCCTGGCTGCGCCGCGGTGAGCAGGCCCTGGCCCAACTGCTGCGCGCGGTGGCCGCCTTCGCCTTCCGGCCGCTGCTCATCGCGTTCGCCACGGTCACCGTCCGGCGCGAGCCCGGCGTTCGGCTGCCGCGCCCCGCCACGCGCGTACCGGCCTCCCGCACCCGGCTCTGGGTGCACTCCGTAGGACGGCGCGGACCGCCGTGCCTCGCCGCCTGAGCCACCTTCCGGCTCGGGCCCCGGCACGGCAGTCCCCCATACGCACGTCACTTACCTACGGAGCACCACCATGAGCAAGCGCAACACCCAGGAGGCGAAGACCGCGGCCCGAGAGCGGCTGCGCGCCGAACGCGAGCGCCAGGCCAAGCGGGAGAAGACGAAGCGGCAGGCGATCGTCGGCGTCTCCATCGTCGCGGTCCTCGCGATCGCCGGCGGCGTCGGCTACGCGGTGATGCAGGCCAACAAGCCGTCCCAGTGGGAGACGGCGATGGACGCCAAGTCCTCCGCCGTGAAGGCGCCCAAGAACACCTCGGGCAAGGACGGCACGACCGTCGTCATCGGCAAGGCCGACGCCAAGAAGACCATGAAGATCTACGAGGACTCGCGCTGCCCGGTCTGCGCCTCCTTCGAGCAGACCGTCGGCCCGCAGCTCCACAAGGACGTCGAGGCCGGCAAGTTCAAGCTCCAGTACATCGGCGGCACGTTCCTCGACGGCGACAGCGCGGCCAAGGGCGACGTCGGCACCAACGGCGAGGGCTCGAAGAACGCGCTGAGCGCGCTCGGCGCGGCCCTCAACGTGAGCCAGGACGCCTTCCTCGACTACAAGACGGCGCTCTACTCGGCGAAGTTCCACCCCGAGGAGAGCGACGACAAGTTCAAGGACGACGACTACCTGATCAAGATCGCCGACACCGTGGACTCCCTCAAGGGCAACAAGGCGTTCCAGAAGGCCGTCCAGGACGGTACGTACGACGACTGGGCCATGAAGATGTCCAAGTCGTTCGACACGAACAAGGACGAGGTCACCGGCACCCCGAGCCTGGTCATGGACGGCAAGAAGCTGACCGGTTCGGACGGCCAGAACGCTCCGATGACCGTGGCCGAGTACAAGACCGCGACGGAGAAGGCCCTCAAGGGCTGACTGTGGCCGAGGGATGATGAAGAGCGGGCGAACCTTTCGGGTTCGCCCGTTCTCTGTATCTACCAGTCAGTAGTCTGACCGGCTGTGACCAGTCGATTCCATGAAAACGCCCCGAGCCGCCGTACGGTCGTCAAGGCCGCGGCCGCGGGTGCCGCGCTCGCCGCACCGCTCGCCGCCGCGGTCCCCGCCCACGCCGCCGAGGCCCCCGCCTTCCTGCACGGCGTCGCGTCCGGCGATCCGCTGCCCGACGGGATCCTGCTCTGGACGCGCGTGACGCCCAACGCCGACGCGGTGCCCGGCTCCGGCAAGGGCCCCGATGTGCGGGTGGCCTGGGAGATAGCCGAGGACAAGGCCTTCCGGCAGCTCGTCGGCCGGGGAACCGTGACCGCGAGCGCCGCCTCCGACCACACGGTCAAGGCCGATGTAAGGGGCCTGCGCCCGGCGACCGCCTATTACTTCCGCTTCTCCGTGGACGCCACCCGCTCCCCCGTGGGCCGCACCCGCACCACCCCCGCTACCGACGCGTCCCCCGACAAACTGCGCTTCGGCGTCGTCTCCTGCGCGAACTGGGAGGCCGGGTACTACTCCTCGTACCGGCACCTGGCCGCCCGCACCGACCTGGACGCGGTCCTGCACCTGGGCGACTACCTCTACGAGTACAAGACGGGCGAGTACCCGACCGCCGACTACACCGTCCGGCAGCACCTGCCGACCCACGAGATCGTCACACTCGCCGACTACCGCACCCGGCACGGCCAGACCAAGACCGACGCCGACGTCCAGGCCATGCAGGCCGCGCATCCGCTGATCGCGATCTGGGACGACCACGAGTTCGCCAACGACGCCTGGTCGGGCGGCGCCGAGAACCACACGCCGGACACCGAGGGCTCCTGGCAGGCGCGCCAACAGGCCGCGAAGCAGGCCTACTTCGAGTGGATGCCGGTCCGCCCGTCCACGGCCGGCACGGTCTTCAGGCGGCTCAAGTTCGGCTCACTCGCCGACCTGCACCTGCTCGACCTGCGCTCGTTCCGCTCCGAGCAGTCGAGCATCGGCAACGGGGCGGTGGACTCCCCGGAGCGTACGATCACCGGCCGCGCCCAGCTCGACTGGCTGAAGTCCGGCCTCACCGCGTCCGACGCGCGCTGGAAGCTGGTCGGCACCTCGGTGATGATCTCGCCGGTCGCCTTCGGTTCGCTGCCCGCCCACATCGCGGGCCCGCTGGCCGAGCTGCTCGGCCTCCCGAAGGAGGGCCTGGCGATCAACGTCGACCAGTGGGACGGCTACACGCACGACCGCGCCGAACTCATCTCCCACCTGCGCGAGCACGCCGTCCGCGACACCGTCTTCCTGACCGGCGACATCCACATGGCGTGGGCCAACGACGTGCCGGTCAAGGCGGCGACGTATCCGCTGTCCCCCTCCGCCGCGACGGAGTTCGTGGTCACGTCCGTGACCTCCGACAACCTGGACGACATCCTGCACGTCGCCCCGGACACGCTCTCCACGGTCGCCGAGGGCGCCATCAAGGCGGCCAACCGGCACGTGCGCTGGCTGGACATGGACCGCCACGGGTACGGCGTCCTGGACGTCACGGCCGAGCGGACGCAGATGGACTTCTACGTGATCTCCGACCGCGCGGACCGGAACGCGACGTCCGCCTGGCAGCGCTCGTACCGCACCCTCACGGGCACCCAGAAGGTCGAGCGGGCGGACGCGCCCGTGGCGTAAGAGGTCCTAAAGGGTTTCGAGGAAGCCGAGCGCCACCCGCCAGGTGGCCTCGGCGGCCTCCTCGTCGTAGTCCGGGAGGTCGGGATCGGTGTAGAGGTGGCCCGCCCCGGCGTACCGGTAGACCTCGACGTCGGCTCCCGTGCGGCCCATCTGCAGGTACCAGGCGGTCAGCCAGTCGTCCGTCTCGAAGGGGTCGGGCTCGGCGACGTGCAGCTGGACCGGGAGCTCGTCCACCGTGACGCCCTCCGCGATGTCGGACGTGCCGTGCAGGAGCAGCAGCCCCTTCGCCTTGTCGTCGCCGAGGGCGAGGGTCTGCGCGGTCGCGGCGCCGAACGAGAACCCGGCGTATACGAGACCTCGGTCGGAGTACGGCGCGGATGCCAGGACGGCACGCTTGAGCAGCTCGTCCTTGCCGATCTCGTCCTTGAAGGCCATGCCCTCCTCGACGGTGTCGAACGTGCGGCCCTCGAAGAGATCAGGGGTCCACACCTCGTGCCCGGCGGCGCGCAGCCGGTCGGCAGCGGCCTCGACGGCGGGCCGCAATCCGAACGCCGAATGGAAAAGCATGATGTTCATGCGCTCCATGGTGCCAGGGCCCCCGCAGGTTGGGCGCGCCCGATCCCGGTTACGGTCGTGGCATGGAGAACGTACTGCGTCCACTGATCGTCATTGGTGGCTCGGTCGTGCTCACGCTGTTGGTGGGGTGGGCGGTCGACCGGTTGCTGCTCCGCACCGACCAGCGCCACCACGAGACACCGCTGTGGGGTCTGCTGCGCCGCTGCCGGCTGCCGCTCCAGGTCGTGCTCTGCGCGGCGCTGCTGAGGGGCTCGTACGACCAGGCGGGCGTCACGAAGGGGAACGGCGGCACCATTGGGGAAACGCTCAACCTGGTCCTGATCGGCGCCACCGCCTGGCTCGCCGTCCGGATCTCCTCCGCCATAGTCGAGTCGTCCTACGCCCGGTACGCCACCGCCCAGCGCGATCCGGCCCGGGTCCGCCGCGTGCGCACCCAGGTCACCCTGATCCAGCGCGTCGTCATCGCGGTCGTCGGTGTGGTCGCGGTGTCCGCGATGCTCCTGACGTTCCCGTCCTTCAGAGCGGCCGGGGCCTCACTGCTGGCCTCGGCGGGCGTCCTGGGCATCGTCGCCGGTGTCGCCGCGCAGTCCACGCTCGGCAACCTCTTCGCGGGCCTGCAGATCGCGTTCGGCGACATGGTGCGGATCGGCGACACCGTGGTCGTGGACGGCGAGTGGGGCACGGTCGAGGAGATCACCCTCACCTTCCTCGCCGTGCGCACCTGGGACGAGCGCCGCATCACCATGCCGGTCTCGTACTTCACGTCGAAGCCGTTCGAGAACTGGTCGCGCGGCGGCGTCCAGATGACCGGCACCGTCTTCTTCCACCTCGACCACAGCGCGCCCGTGCCCGAGATGCGCGAGAAGCTGCACGACATCCTGCGCGAGTGCGCCGCCTGGGACGGCCGTGACTGGGGCCTCGCCGTCACCGACACGACGCCCAGCACGCTGCAGGTCCGCGCCCTGGTCACCGCCAAGGACGCGGACGACATCTGGACGGTGCGGGTCACGGTCCGCGAGCAGCTCGTGCGCTGGCTGACCGACCAGCACCCGTACGCGCTGCCGCGGATCAACACGGCGACGGCCCTGGTCGCCCCGGACGAAGCGGACTCCCTGCCGGAGCACGTACTCAGCCGCAACGGCCGCGCACCCCGGACGGGCCGGGGCTAACGCCCCAGGAACTCCCCACCGTTGACCTGGACGATCTGGCCGCTGACATGGCCGCCGCCCGGCGACGCCAGCCACAGCACGGTGGCCGCGATGTCCTCGGGCGTCCCGGCGCGGCCGGTCGGGATGGCGTCGACCCGGCGCCGGTACTCCGCCTCGGGCATCGAGGGCCCGAAGAACTCGGTGTCCTCGATGTAGCCGGGCGCGACGGTGTTCACGGTGATGCCGCGCGGGCCGAGGGCCCTGGCGAGGTCGTACGTGTACGGGTGCAGGGCCGCCTTGGCCGCGCCGTACGAGCCCTGGCTCGAGCCGCGCAGCGCGGCGATGGAGGACACGAACACGATCCGGCCGCCCGGCGAGGCGAGGTGCTCGCGCAGTGCCTCGGTGAGCAGGACCGACGTGAGCGTGTTGATCCGGAAGTTGGCGTCCCAGTCGTGGGCCACGGCTTCGAGCGGATCGGCCCCTTCCGGAGCCGGGAGCGTCCGGCCGCCGAATCCGCCGGCGCTGTGCACCATCACGTCGACCGTGCCGTCGAACGCCTCGAGCGCGAAGTCGGCGGCGCCGCGCGCCCCTTCGACCGTACTGAGGTCGGCCGGGTACTTCAGGGCGCCGGTCACTCCGGCCTTCTCCAGGACCTCGATCCGCCGCCCGACCAGCAGCACCCGGTCCCCCTCCGCGGCGAAGGCCTTCGCCGCCGCGAGCCCGATTCCCGTACCGCCACCGGTGATAATCACGTTGCGTGCCATACACACGAGCCTAGGCCGTCGAGCACGCTCAAGGCGGAGGATCCAGAGCCTGATCCAAACGACAGGTCCTAGCGCAGACTGCGCACGTCCAGTTTCCTGAGTACCCGGTCGACCACTTCCGGGTCGGAACCCGGTTCGCTGCGGGCCGCGAGGACCTCGTGCCGGGCCGCCGACATCATCTCCGCCTGAATCCGGCGGATCCGCTTGATCCGGTCGACCCGCTTGGTCTGCTTCTCGCGCCGCTCGTCCGCGCCGATCTCCGGGTTGATGCGCAGGCCGATGTCGAACGCGCGGCGCAGCATCTGCTCCTGCACCTCGTCCGGCAGCTCCTCGACCTCCTCGATCTCCTTGAACCGCCGCTTCGCGGCCTTCGCGGCCCGCACCGCGAGCTGCCGCTCGAACTCCCGCTCGGCGGTGTCGTCGCTGCGCACCCCGAGCTTGCGCACCAGCCACGGCAGGCTCAGGCCCTGCAGCACCAGGGTCGCCATGATCACCCCGAACGCGAGGAAGACGATCTCGTCCCGCTGCGGGAAGGGCGAGCCGTCGTCCATGGTCAGCGGGATGGCGAGGGCCAGGGCCACCGAGGCCACGCCGCGCATTCCGGCCCACCACATGACGACCGTCTCGCGCCAGCTGACCGGGATGTCCTCGTCGACATCGCGCCTCATGTGCATCCGCCGTGTCACCCACGTCATCGGCAACAGCCACAACAGCCGTACGACGATGACGACCCCGACGACCGCGGCCGCCCAGCCGAACATCTCGCCCCAGCGGCCCTGCGCGGTCCTGACGACGTTGTGCACCTCCAGGCCGATGAGGCCGAACGCGACGCCCGTGACGAGGGTGTCCACGACGTCCCAGAAGGCCCGCCCGGTGAGCCGCGTCAGCACGTCGTCGGCGTCGAAGGCGTGCTCGGCCAGGAACATGGCCGTGGTCAGGACCGCGAGCACGCCCGAGCCCTTGAGCTCCTCGGCGAGTACGTACGAGGCGTAGGGGATCAGGAGCGTGAGGCCGATCTGGAGCGTGGCGTCGCCGAGATAGCCGATGAGCTTGTTGGCGGCCCAGCCGAGCGCCCAGCCGACCGCGATGGCCACGACCGCGGACAGGACGAGTTCCAGCGCGGCGTGCGGCAGCGAGAAGGTGCCGCTGACGGCGGCGGCGATCGCTACGTGGTACAGCACGATCGCGGTCACATCGTTGAACAGGCCCTCGCCCTCCAGGATCGACACCATGCGCCGGGGCAGGCCGAGTTGGCCCGCGACGGCGGTCGCGGCGACCGGGTCGGGCGGCGCCACCAGCGCGCCGAGCGCGACGGCCGCGGCGACCGGCAGGCCCGGCACGATGGCGTCGGCGACGAAGGCGACCGCGGCCGTGGTGACGAAGACCAGGGCGACGGCGAGCAGGAAGATCGGCCGTTTGTTGGCCGCGAACTGCCGCCAGGACGTGCGGTGCACGGCCGCGTAAAGCAGCGGTGGCAGCACCAGCGGAAGGATCAGGTCCGGGTTGATGTCGACATTCGGCACCGCCTGGATCAGCGCCAGAGCGATGCCGAGCAGGGTCATCAGGACTGGGGACGGCAGGCCGAGCCGGTCACCGATCGGGACGGTCAGCACGGCCCCGAGCAACAGCACGAACAGCAGGGCCAATTGATCCACCGGGGGCTCCGACCAGACTCGACGATCATGTGCGTTCCGGCCCCAAGGGTGCCACGCGCTTCAGATCAAAACGGTCTTATCGGGGCCCGGGGCCACGATGCCGCGCTACCGCGACGCCACGAAGCCGCCGCTGCCTAGCCGAGCGTCTTCCGCATCGCGCGGTGGTCGATGCCGGCATCGAGGAACTCGGGCCCGTACGCGACGTACCCCAGGCGCTCGTAGAACCCCAGCGCGTGCGTCTGCGCGTGCAGGTCCACGGCGGCGAGCCCGCGCGCGCGGGCCGCGTCCTCGATGGCCCGCACCAGCGCGGCGCCGACGCCGAGGCCGCGCGCCGCCTGCGTCACGGCGAGCCGCCCGAGAGCGCCGACGTCCCGCGCCCCGCCGTTCTTCACGGCGGCGGCCTCGCCCGTCAGCAGCCGCCCGGTGCCGAGCGGCTCCCCGTCCTGCCGGACGGCCAGGACGTGCACGGCCCCGGCGTCGTATGCGTCGTACTCAAGGTCCTCGGGCACGCGCTGTTCGACGACGAAGACCTCCTTGCGGACGGCGAAACAGGCCTGCCGGTCCGCATCGTCCTCGGCGACACGGGTCACATACGCGGGAAGCGGCGTGCTCATGCGCTCTCGGCCCTGACCCGGTCCAGGGCCGTCTGCAGGTCCTCCGGGTAGTCGCTCTCGAACTCGACCCACCGACCGTCCGCCGGGTGCTCGAAGCCGAGCCGCACCGCGTGCAGCCACTGCCGCGTGAGACCGAGCCGCTTGGCGATCGTGGGGTCCGCGCCGTACGTCAGGTCGCCGACGCACGGGTGCCGGTGCGCCGACATGTGGACGCGGATCTGGTGGGTGCGGCCCGTCTCCAGCTTGATGTCCAGGAGCGAGGCGGCACGGAAGGCCTCGATGAGGTCGTAGTGCGTGACGGAGGGCTTGCCCTCGGCGGTCACGGCCCACTTGTAGTCGTGGTTCGGGTGCCGCCCGATCGGGGCGTCGATGGTGCCGCTCATGGGGTCGGGGTGGCCCTGCACCAGCGCGTGGTAGCGCTTGTCCGGGACCCGCTCCTTGAACTGACGCTTCAGCGAGGTGTACGCCCGCTCCGACTTGGCGACGGCCATCAGTCCCGACGTGCCCACGTCGAGCCGGTGCACGATGCCCTGGCGCTCGGCGGCGCCGGACGTCGAGATCCGGTACCCGGCGGCGGCGAGGCCACCGATCACGGTCGTCCCGGTCCAGCCGGGGCTGGGGTGGGCGGCGACCCCCACGGGCTTCATGATCACGACGATGTCGTCGTCGTCGTGCACGATCTCCATGCCTTCGACGGGCTCGGCGACGATCTGCACGGGAGCGGGCGCCTGCGGCATCTCCACTTCCATCCAGGCGCCGCCGTGCACCCGCTCGGACTTGCCCACGACCGAGCCGTCCACCGCGACCTTCCCGGCGGCGGCGAGCTCGGCGGCCTTGGTGCGGGAGAAACCGAACATGCGGGAGATGGCGGCGTCTACGCGCTCGCCCTCCAGGCCTTCGGGTACGGGCAGGGTGCGGACCTCGGGAATCGTGCTCACGCATCGAGTATGCAGGAGCCCACCGACACTCCCGCACACGAGCCCCGTGACCTCGGCCTTTGCCGGGCCTCGCTCGGGGACCTCAGTCCTTGTGGACCGTCCCGTCGGGGTCGATGCCGCGGAAGGACAGCACCACGATCAGGATGCCGCCGCACACGATCGCCGAGTCGGCGAGGTTGAAGACCGGGTAGTGCGCCGGCGCGATGAAGTCCACCACGGCGCCCTCGAAGACACCCGGGGCCCGGAAGATCCGGTCCGTGAGGTTGCCGAGGGCCCCGCCGAGCAGCAGGCCGAGGGCGATCGCCCAGGGCGTGCTGTAGAGCTTCTTCGCCAGCCGCGCGATGACCACGATCACCGCGGCCGCGATCAGCGTGAAGACGATCGTGAACGCCTCGCCGATGCCCCAGGCTGCCCCCGGATTCCTGATCACCTCGAGCTGCAGCCAGTCACCGATGATGTGGACGGCGTCGCGGTGCTCCAGCTTCGCCACCACGATCAGCTTGCTGCCCAGGTCCAGGACGTACGCGAGTGCGGCCACGGCGAACAGCACGGCGATCCGCCGCCTGCCCTTGGGCCGGTCCTGGACCTGCTCGTCGACCTCAGCGGGCCGCTCGGGCTCGGCTGCCCCCGCATCCGGGGAATCCGGCGTACCGATGATGCGCTCCGCCTCTGCCACGTGAGTCCCTCAACCTAGTACCTGACTGAGGACGAGAGTACGTCACGCGTGGTCGCGCCCCCATGGGCCGGTGCCCCTGAGTCCCCGGCGCGGGCAGGGCGGTCGCTCAGTACCGGCGCTCCTGCTTCTGCTTGCACTCGACGCACAGGGTCGCGCGCGGGAACGCCTGCATGCGCGCCTTGCCGATCGGGTTCCCACAGTTCTCGCAGAGCCCGTACGTCCCCGCGTCGAGCCGCTCCAGCGCCCGCTCGGTCTGTTCCAGCATCTCCCGCGCGTTGGCCGCGAGCGACATCTCGTGCTCGCGGGTGATGTTCTTGGTGCCGGTGTCGGCGTCGTCGTCGCCGGCCCCGTCCCCGGAGTCGCGCATCAGCCCCGCGAGGCCCTCCTCGGCGGTGGCGATCTCGCTCCCGAGCCGCAGCACCTCGGTCTGCAGCTCGGCGCGCGCCTCCTCGGCCTCCTCCGGGGTCCACGGATCCTCGCCCGGACGGACGGCCAGTTCGCCGGGTTCGGCGGTGCCGCGCGCCTTGGGAACCGCGCCCGGCTTCTTGGTGGCCGTGGCCGTGCCCTGAGTCTTCTTCGCAACCACTGTCGTGGCTCCCGTCGTCTTCGCGGCCTCGGCCGCGTCCTCGGCCGCGGAGGCGACCGTCTTCTTCGCGCCCTTGCGCCCGCCTGCACGGCCGGCGCCGTTCTTCTCTTCCGCGACGGTCCCCGCACCCTCGGCAGGGGGCTCCGCCGTCTTCCCCTCCGCCTTGGCCGCGGCGCCGGTCGACTTGGCCGCGGCCTTCTTCCTGGTACCCGTCTTCTTGGCGGCCGCGGACGTGGACGCGGCCGAAGCCGCAGCCTCCTCGGCCCCGTCCGCCGCTTTGCCCACGGCCGCCTTCTTGGTACCGGCCTTCTTTGCCGCCGCCTTCGTAGTCGTGCCTCTCTCCGCCGCCACCTTCGTAGTCGCGCCTTTCTCCGGCGCCACCTTCAAAGTCGCGCCTTTCTCCGGCGCCGTCTTCGAAGCCGACGTCTTCTTGGCCGCGGCCTTCTTCTTGCCGGTCGGCGTCTCCTTCGCGCGCGCCGAAGCCTTCGCTCCGGCCGCCGCCGAATCCTTGGCCCCGCCGGACGCACTGGCGCCACCGGAGGCCGCCGCGCCCGTTCTTCTTCCGGACTCCGACTGCTGAACGGCGGTCTTCTTCGCCACCATGGTCGCGGCCCCTTCACAATTTGTGATCTTGCTCGCGAATCGTGCTGGGACGATAAATCGACTCCAGGTCCGCGGCAACGGGGCGCACCACAGGACCCGGCCCCTCGCGACGGTCTCGTGACCGACCCGCGACGAACCTGCAAGCGTTGTGCCCAGCTCCCCGCTTGGTAATCCGCCGGTCCCCCGTCCGCCTCCGGCCCACCCGGTGACCGGCCGGGATCGGACAGCCGACGTATGGCCATTCGGGTCACCGGACGCACCCGCACCCCGTCCGCCGGACCCCCGCGAAAACCGGTCGGCCGCGACCTTCCCGGCGCCGTACACTGGGTGGAGCGAAAAGCGTGGATGGGGCCGAGTAGCGGCGTACGCAGCCAAGAGCGAACCGGGGACGGTGGGAGCCCGGTGGCGAGCGCGACGCGAAGATCACCCCGGAGCCGCCGGAAGAACGCCGCAGCGCACAGCCAGCGGCCAGTAGACCCGGCATCGCGACCCCAATGAGGGGGCTCACCGGAGCGCACCACGCCCCGGCGGGCCAAGGAGGGTGGTACCGCGGGAGCGCGCCGCACACGGCGCAGCAGCCTCTCGTCCCTCCGACGGAAGAAGGCAGATCCGCCGGAGGAAGACTGATGACGCAGTACCGCCAGGTGCCCGCCCAGGTCGACCTGCCCGCCCTCGAGCACGCGGTGCTCGACTTCTGGGACGAGCAGAAGATCTTCGCCAAGACCCTGGAGCAGTCCGAGGGGCGCCCCGAGTGGGTGTTCTACGAGGGCCCGCCCACGGCCAACGGCATGCCGGGCGCCCACCACATCGAGGCCCGCGTCTTCAAGGACGTGTTCCCCCGGTTCCGCACGATGCGCGGCTACCACGTGGCCCGTAAGGCGGGCTGGGACTGCCACGGCCTCCCGGTGGAGCTGGCGGTCGAGAAGGAGCTCGGCTTCAGCGGCAAGAAGGACATCGAGGCGTACGGCATCGCCGAGTTCAACGCCAAGTGCCGCGAGTCCGTGACCCGGCACACCGACGCCTTCTCCGACCTGACGACCCGCATGGGTTACTGGGTGGACCTCGACGACGCGTACCGGACGATGAACCCGGAGTACGTCGACTCGGTCTGGTGGTCGCTGAAGGAGATCTTCAACAAGGGCCTCCTGGTCCAGGACCACCGCGTCGCTCCCTGGTGCCCGCGCTGCGGCACCGGCCTCTCGGACCACGAGCTGGCCCAGGGCTACGAGACGGTCGTGGACCCCTCGGTCTATGTCCGTTTCCCCCTCACCTCCGGTCCGCTGGCGGGCCAGGCCTCGCTGCTGATCTGGACGACGACGCCGTGGACCCTGGTGTCCAACACGGCCGTCGCCGCGCACCCCGACGTGACGTACGTCGTCGCCACGAACGGCGAGGAGAAGCTCGTCGTCGCCGAGCCCCTCGTCGAGAAGTCGCTCGGCGAGGGCTGGGAGACGACCGGCGAGTCCTTCACCGGCGCGGAGATGGAGCGCTGGAAGTACCAACGTCCGTTCGAGCTGGTTGAGTTCCCGGAGGAGCCGGCGGCCCACTACGTCGTCAACGCCGAGTACGTGACGACCGAGGACGGTACGGGTCTGGTCCACCAGTCCCCCGCCTTCGGTGAGGACGACCTCAAGGTCTGCCGCTCGTACGGCATGCCGGTCGTCAACCCGGTCCGCCCCGACGGCACCTTCGAGGAGGACCTGGAGCTCGTGGGCGGCGTCTTCTTCAAGAAGGCCGACGAACAGCTGACCGAGGACCTCGGCGCCCGCGGCCTCCTCTTCAAGCACGTCCCGTACGAGCACAGCTACCCGCACTGCTGGCGCTGTCACACGGCGCTGCTCTACTACGCGCAGCCGTCCTGGTACATCCGCACCACAGCGGTCAAGGACCGGCTCCTCCAGGAGAACGAGAAGACCAACTGGTTCCCGGAGACCGTGAAGAACGGCCGCTTCGGCGACTGGCTGCAGAACAACATCGACTGGGCGCTGTCCCGCAACCGCTACTGGGGCACCCCGCTGCCGATCTGGCGCTGCGAGGAGAACCACCTCACCTGCGTCGGCTCGCGCGAGGAGCTGGGCGAGCTGACCGGCACCGACCAGTCGTCCCTCGACCCGCACCGCCCGTACATCGACGTCGTCACGTTCACGTGCACCCACGAGGGCTGCTCCCTCGAAGCGGTGCGCGTGCCCGAGGTCATCGACGCCTGGTACGACTCGGGCTCCATGCCGTTCGCACAGTGGGGCTACCCGTACAAGAACAAGGAACTGTTCGAGTCCCGCTACCCGGCGCAGTTCATCTCCGAGGCCATCGACCAGACGCGCGGCTGGTTCTACACGCTGATGGCGATCGGCACCCTGGTCTTCGACAAGTCGTCGTACGAGAACGTGGTGTGCCTCGGCCACATCCTCGCCGAGGACGGCCGCAAGATGTCCAAGCACCTGGGCAATACGCTGGACCCGATCCCGCTGATGGACCGGCACGGCGCCGACGCGGTGCGCTGGTTCATGGCGGCCGGCGGCTCCCCGTGGGCGGCCCGGCGCGTCGGCCACGGCACCATCCAGGAGGTCGTCCGCAAGACCCTCCTGACGTACTGGAACACGGTCGCCTTCCAGGCCCTGTACGCGCGTACGTCGGGGTGGGCGCCGAGCGAGGCGGACCCGGCTCCGGCCGACCGCACGGTGCTCGACCGCTGGCTGCTGTCCGAGCTGCACCAGCTCACGGCCGAGGTCACCACGTCCCTGGAGGCGTACGACACCCAGCGCGCCGGCAAGCTGCTCTCCGCGTTCGTCGACGACCTGTCCAACTGGTACGTGCGTCGCTCGCGCCGCCGCTTCTGGCAGGGCGACAAGGCCGCGCTGCGCACCCTGCACGACGTGGTGGTGACGATCACTCAGCTGATGGCGCCGCTCACGCCGTTCATCGCGGAGCGTGTGTGGCAGGACCTGGTCGTGCCGGTCACCCCGGACGCCCCGGAGTCGGTGCACCTGTCGTCGTGGCCGGAGGCCGACACGTCGGCGATCGACCCGACCCTGTCCACGCAGATGGCGCTGGTCCGCCGACTCGTGGAGCTCGGTCGCGCCACGCGCGCGGAGTCGGGCGTCAAGACCCGCCAGCCGCTCTCGCGCGCGCTGGTCGCGGCAACGGGCTTCGCCGGCCTCTCCCCCGAGCTCCAGGCCCAGATCACGGAGGAGCTGAACGTCTCCTCCCTGGCCTCGCTCTCGGACGTCGGCGGCAGCCTGGTGGACACGACCGCCAAGGCGAACTTCCGGGCTCTCGGCAAGCGGTTCGGCAAGCGCGTCCAGGACGTGGCGAAGGCGGTCGCGAACGCGGACGCCGCGGCACTCTCCCTGGCCCTGCGCGAGGGCAACGCCTCGGTCGAGGTCGACGGCGAGAAGATCGACCTCGCCCCGGATGAGGTCATCATCACGGAGACCCCGCGCGAGGGCTGGTCCGTGGCCTCGGACTCCGGTGCCACGGTGGCGCTCGACCTGGAGCTCACGGAGGAGCTGCGGCAGGCGGGCCTGGCCCGTGACGCGATCCGCCTGATCCAGGAGGCCCGCAAGAACAGCGGCCTGGACGTCGCGGACCGGATCGCCCTGTGCTGGACGTCCACGGACCCGGCGGTGATCTCGGCGCTGTCCGAGCACGCGGGTCTGATCGCCGACGAGGTCCTGGCGACGGACTTCGTCCAGTCCGAGCCGGCCGACGCCACGTACGGCTCCGCCTTCACCGACGAGGGCCTGAGCCTGACGTTCCACCTCCGCAAGGTGTAGCCGCACCGGCGTTGCGCACCCAGGGGCTCCGCCCCCGGACCCCCTTGCCCTCAATCGCCGGGCGGGCTTGATATCTCAAGCCCGCCCGGCGATCGCATATCAGCCCGAATCAAGCCCCTCCGGCGATTGAGGAGCGGGGTCCGGGGCGGAGCCCCGAGACCGAAGGGGCGGTTGGCCAGAAACGTTTTTCTGGCCAACCGCCCCTTCGGCGTTTCGTACCCCCTCCGCACACCAGAACGCCCACCCCCGGCGGACCGCAAAAAGGCCTTGGCCCGGATCGCAGAAACGATCCGGGCCAAGGCCTGAATGAATGCCGACGCCTAGCTACTACCAGGCACTACGAGCAAACGCGCCGCTCAGTTGTCGTCCTCGTCGATGAGGAACCCACGCATCGGCGACGGAGCCTGCCCCATCGGCGACGGCCCCTGCGGCCGCACCGGAGCCATCGGCTGCGTCATCGCGGGCGACATCTGCTGCTGGCCACCGCCGTACGACGGACCGCCGCTCTGCTGGTTGCCACCCATCGACTGGTTGCCACCGTAGGACGGCGCACCCGCACCGGCCGGAGCCATCGAAGGCGCCGGGGACGGCGGCAGCGAGGCGGTCGCCGGAGTACGCGGCGGAGCCAGCGAGTCGTCGGCCTGGGTCTCCAGCTGGCGCAGCTGCGACTCCAGGTACGACTTCAGACGCGTGCGGTACTCGCGCTCGAAGCCCCGCAGGTCCTCGACCTTGCGCTCCAGCGTGGCGCGGGCGGACTCCAGGGAGCCCATCGCCACGCGGTGCTTCTCCTGCGCGTCCCGCTCCAGGGCGTCGGCCTTGGCACGGGCGTCACGCTCAAGACCCTCGGCACGGCTGCGCGCCTCGCCGACGATCTTGTTCGCCTCGGAGCGGGCCTCGGCGATCGCCTGGTCGGCGGTCTGCTGGGCCAGCGAGAGGACACGGGCGGCGCTGTCGCCACCGGGGCCCTGACCGGGCTGCGGCAGCTGCGGGCCACCGTGGCCGCCCATGGGACCGCCCATCGGGCCGCCCAGCTGGGGCTGCTGGCCCATCGGACCCTGGCCCATCGGGCCGGGACCCTGCGGACCACCCTGCGGACCGTGTCCACCAGGACCGGCCGGCAGCTGCGGGGCACCGCTCGGCAGCTGGGGCGGGCCACCCATGGGGCCGCCCATCTGCTGCTGCGGCGGGCCCGATATACCCGCGGGCACCGGAGCGCCCGGGCCTCGCATGCCCTGCGGGGGACCCTGCTGCTGGTCCTGCGGACCCTCGGGTCCACCGGGACCGCCAGGTCCACCGGGGCCACCAGGACCACCGGGTCCCTTGCGCATGCCGCCCTGCTGCTGGTTCTGGGCAGCTGCACGGGTGGCTGCGGCAAGTTTCGCCCGCAAGTCCTCGTTCTCACGTAGGAGACGGGTCAGTTCGGCTTCGACCTCATCGAGGAAGGCATCGACCTCGTCCTCGTCATAGCCTTCTCGGAGGCGGACGGTCGTGAACTGCTTGTTCCGCACGTCCTCGGGGGTCAACGGCATCTCTTCACCTCAACGTTGTCGTCGGCATTCGGCAAGACCGTAGTTGACATCGCGCTCACACCGGGACCACAGCGATCAGGATGTAGACGATGATCATCAGTACGAAGAAGGACAGGTCGAGCGCCACGCCCCCGAGACGCAGCGGCGGAATGACCCGCCGCAGAAGCTTGAGCGGTGGGTCAGTGACAGTGTAGGTGGCCTCCAGAACGACCACCATCGCCTTGCCGGGTTGCCACGAGCGGGCGAACTGGAAGACGTAGTCCATGACCAGCCGGAAGATCAACACGATGAGGAAACACATCAGCGCGATGTAGACCACATCAAAAAACACGCCCATGTCGGCGGTTCCCTCTCCCCTGTGTCTCGTGCCTGTGACTAGTTGGTTGCTAGCCGTCGAACTTTGCTGCGTCTCAGCTCTGGTTGAAGAACCCGCCCTCTGCGATACGGGCCTTGTCCTCCGCCGTGACATCGACGTTAGCAGGCGACAACAGGAACACCTTCTGTGTCACTCGCTCGATGCTCCCGTGAAGACCGAACACAAGACCGGCCGCAAAGTCGACAAGTCGCTTCGCATCGGTGTCGTCCATCTCCGTCAGATTCATGATCACCGGAGTGCCCTCACGGAAGTGTTCCCCGATGGTACGGGCCTCGTTGTAGGTCCGGGGGTGCAATGTGGTGATGCGGTAGGGCTCCCGCTCGGACACGACCTTGGGCATGATCACCGGTGCGTTCTTCTCCAGGCTCTGACGTTCAGGTGTGATGGATGCCACGGGGGCGATTCGTGCGGGACGTCCGGATTCAGCGGCGAGCGAAGCAGGTTGGCGCGCCGGTTCACGCTGCGCCGGAGGCTGCACTACTCTGACCGATTCCTCCACATCCGTGGCGGCATGGGAGCTGTGTGACTGATGCGACGGCTCGTGCCGTCGGCGGTCGCGCTCGGGCTCCGGGTCGAGTTCGGGCTCGAAGTCGTCATCGGGGTCGAATCCCCGGCCGTCGTACCCATCGTCCTCCACGAGGCCGAGGTAGACCGCCATCTTGCGCATCGCGCCGGCCATTCTCTGAGTCCTCCGCTCTGTGGTGGATCGGCTGACGTCAACCAAAGTGCCCGCGATCCACGTGGCCTCCCCGCCCATCAGCGAGAATGACCATATTTTCTGCTGTGGTCCGACTTCTTCGCGACGTTACCCGAGCCGGGGTCGGACGCCGAGGACCGCGGTACCGACGCGCACATGTGTCGCTCCGGCCGCCACAGCCTGCTCGAGGTCCGAACTCATCCCTGCCGAGACCATGTTCGCAGCCGGATGGGCCGCGCGCAGGGCAGTCGACAAATCCATGAGCCGCTCGAACGCCGCCTGTTGCCGCCCCGCGTAGCCCCCGGTGAGCGGCGCGACGGTCATCAGTCCGTCGAGCCGCAACCCCGGAGCCTCGGCCACGCGAGCGGCCAACTCCTGCACTCCGCCGGGGCCGATACCCCCGCGCTCTCCCCGGCCGTCACCCTCGCGGCTGTCCGCGTCGAGTGCGACCTGGATCAGACAACCCAGTTCGCGTTCGGCCCGCACCGCCTCCTTGGAGAGCGCCGTGACGAGCTTGCCCCGGTCGATGGATTGCACCAGATCGGCATAACTCGCCACGGAACGGACCTTGTTGGTCTGGAGCTGACCGACAAAGTGCCAAGTAAGCGGCAGATCCGAGCATTCCGCCGCCTTGGGCGCCGCGTCCTGGTCCCGGTTCTCCGCAACGTGCCGCACACCGAGGCCGGACAGGATCCGCACGTCGCTCGCGGGGTAGGTCTTGGTGACCACGATGAGGGTCACGTCGTCCCGCTTGCGCCCGGCCGCCGCGCAGGCCGCGGAGATACGTTCCTCCACCGTGACCAGGTTCGCGGCGAGCTCTGCCGTACGTTCCTGAAGGTTCGTCATGTCGTCTCAGTCCAGCCAGACATAGCCGGCGAGTCGGCCGGTGGCCTTGTCGCGGCGGTACGAGAAGTGATCGTGCGACTCAAGTGTGCACACCGGCGACCGCTCCCGGTCACGCACCCCGAGCCGCTCCAGCTGGGCGTGCACCCCCGCGGTCACATCGACGGCCGGAGTGCCCCAGCTGGTCTCGGCGTACGCCGCCGGTTCCACCGCCGCGACCTCGGCCCGCATCCCGGCCGGCACCTCGTAGCAGCGCCCGCAGACCGCGGGCCCCGTACGGGCGATGATCCGGGAAGGCTCGGCGCCCCGCTCCACCATCGCCCGGACCGCGGCCGGCACCACCCCGGCAACCATGCCGGGGCGTCCCGCGTGCGCGGCGGCGACGACCCCGGCGACCGGGTCGGCGAGGAGAACGGGGGTGCAGTCCGCCGTGAGCACGGCGAGCGCGAGTCCGCGCCGCGTGGTGACGAGGGCGTCGACACACGGAATGTCGGCTTCGGCGGGCCAGGGCCCGTCCACCACCGTCACGTCGGGGCCGTGCACCTGGTTCATCCACACGACACGGGAGGCGTCGAGACCGAGCGCCTTCGCGGCCAGCTCCCGGTTGCGCAGCACGGCCTCGGGGTCGTCGCCGACCGCGCCGCCGAGATTCAGCTCCTCGAACGGAGCGGCGCTCACCCCGCCCCACCGGTCGGTGAAGGCGAAGTGCGCGCCACTCTCGGAAGACACTGTGTGGTGTTGTCCTGTCACTGCGGTGATCCGACCTGCTCCACGATCACGCTCACAGACGCGTGATCACTTGAGGAAGTCCGGCACGTCGAGCTCCTCGGCCTGGCTGTCCGGGTAGGACGGCCGCGGAACCTGCGGCGGGGCGGGCGGGGCCACCGGCGCCTCGTTCACCGGGGCGGGTGCCTCGGCCGGCGGCGCCGGGGTCGGCGTCTGCGGCTGGGACTCCTCGCGCTGGGTGACGCTGCCGAGGTTGCCAAAGGCCGGACGCGCGGGCTCGGGGGCCGGCGTCGAAGGCCGCGCCGGCGTCGCCGGCTCCTCGCGCTTGGCGGTCGACGAACCCACCACGTTGTCCCGCTTGTTCGGCGGCTGCCCGCCGTCGAAGCCCGCGGCGATGACGGTGACCCGCACCTCGTCGCCGAGCGCGTCGTCGATGACGGCGCCGAAGATGATGTTCGCCTCGGGGTGGGCCGCCTCGCTGACCAGCTGCGCGGCCTCGTTGATCTCGAAGAGACCGAGGTCCGAGCCACCGGAGATGGAGAGCAGCACGCCGCGGGCGCCGTCGATGGACGCCTCGAGGAGCGGCGAGGAGATCGCCATCTCGGCGGCGGCCACCGCGCGGTCGTCGCCACGGGCGGAGCCGATGCCCATCAGGGCCGAACCCGCCTCGGACATCACGGACTTCACGTCCGCGAAGTCGAGGTTGATGAGCCCCGGGGTGGTGATGAGGTCGGTGATGCCCTGGACACCGGAGAGCAGGACCTGGTCCGCCGACTTGAAGGCGTCGAGGACGGAGACCTGCCGGTCCGAGATGGACAGGAGCCGGTCGTTCGGAATGACGATGAGGGTGTCGACCTCTTCGCGGAGCTCGGCGATGCCGTCCTCCGCCTGGTTCGCCCGGCGCCGGCCCTCGAAGGTGAACGGCCGCGTGACCACACCGATCGTGAGGGCGCCCAGCGAGCGCGCGATGTTGGCCACGACGGGTGCGCCGCCGGTGCCGGTGCCGCCACCTTCACCGGCGGTGACGAAGACCATGTCGGCCCCCTTGAGGACCTCCTCGATCTCCTCGCGGTGGTCCTCGGCCGCCTTGCGGCCGACGCCCGGATTGGCTCCGGCGCCGAGTCCGCGGGTGAGTTCACGGCCGACGTCGAGCTTGACGTCCGCGTCGCTCATCAACAGGGCTTGCGCATCGGTGTTGATGGCGATGAACTCGACGCCCTTGAGACCGACCTCGATCATCCGGTTGATGGCATTGACACCACCGCCGCCGACACCGATGACTTTGATGACTGCGAGGTAGTTCTGCGGTGCTGCCACGTCGAAGGCCTCTCGCCTCGAGTTACGTGTCGCCGCCTCGCGTCCTGCGGTGCGACGACTGATGCCGAATTGGGGCGGTCCGGACTACTAGTTGACTACTAGTCGACTGCCGACCCGAACCCTAACGCTGAAGTTTAGGGTTACCAGTGTGTCTGTTTCCTGGACTCTTCCGAACCTGACACTAAGTCGACAAGTGGCGCCCGTTCAACGAACACGCCGAACCTCCCGTTTTTCTTTTCACCCTATGTGATCAGCCGTGTCGATGCCCAACCAGGGTGCTGGCCTGCATCAATGTGCGTCAACTCCCGGACGCGGCAGGGGCCGTGGGAACACTCACGTCCAAGTGCCTGGCCTTCGGGGACGCTTTCATGAGAGCGGTGAGAGTGCGCGCTTTCGTGTCACCCAGCTCGGCGCTCCCCCAGTCGACGGCCCGCCCTCCGGTCAACTCCAGCGAGATGTCGTCGTACGAACGGACCTTGACGGCCCGCGTGTCACGCGCGACCGGCTTCGGAAGCTGCCCGGCGACCCGCACCGCTTCCCGTACGAGCCGACTGGGGCCGAAACGCCGCAGGCTCGCCTCGGCGCCGCCCTGATCCGGCGTCAATTCGAGGAGGGGTACGTGCTTCAGCGGCCTGTCGACCGTCGCGAAACGAACACCTTCGCGGTCGACTTCGACGAACTTGTCTGAATTTCTGCCGTCTTCGACAATCAGGACCGGCTTGCGCTCCGTCACTTTCAACCCGATTCCGTGCGGCCATGAACGGACCACATCAACCGAGTCAATTCGGGGCAATTTCCGGCGCAGCCGGTCCTCAATGGCATCCGTGTCGACGGAGACGAGCGGGGCGCCGACCGGTACCGCGGCCGCGTCCCGGACCTGAGACGGCGTCAGAACCCGGGTGCCGGAGGGCTTGACGCGCTCCACGCGCAGCCACGGCGAGCCGTACAGCAGCCAGGTGCCGCCCGCGCCGAGCAGCACGAGCAGCACTCCGGTCACGACAAGGGTGCGCACGCTCGGCATGCGCACCCATCCCGCGGCGGGGGGCGGCTCGGACGCCTCGGACGACTCTCGTTCGCGATCCGTCGTTGTGGGTCCGGCCACGTGCACTCCCTTTTTGGGGCTCGGTTCGCCTCCGGGGCGCGAATGTCGGTGTCGAGAGCCCGACCGTGCTCAACCCTTCGGGCCTCCGCGCGCTCGAACTCTCGACACCGACGCGCCCCTTCGGCTCACTCGCCGAGACGTCAGTGGCGACGCGAGTTGATCGCCTCGTACACCATCCCGACGAGCAGGTCGTCGGCGTCCCTGCGGCCGAACTCGGCGGCCGCGCGGGACATCTCGTACAGCCGGTGCGGATCGGCGAGCACGGGCAGGACATTGGCCTGGACCCACTCGGGGGTCAGCTCCGCGTCGTCGACCAGCAGGCCGCCGCCGGCCTTGACCACCGGCTGGGCGTTGAGCCGCTGTTCGCCGTTGCCGATGGGCAGCGGGACGTACGCGGCCGGCAGCCCGACGGCGGAGAGTTCGGCGACGGTCATCGCGCCCGCGCGGCAGAGCATCATGTCGGCCGCGGCGTACGCGAGGTCCATCCGGTCCACGTACGGTACCGGGATGTACGGGGGCATCCCCGGCATCTGCTGGACCTGCGGCAGTTCGTTCTTGGGGCCGACCACGTGCAGCACCTGGATGCCGGACCGCTGGAGGAGCGGCGCGACGCGCGTGACGACCTCGTTCAGGTGGCGGGCGCCCTGGGAGCCGCCGGAGACGAGCAGCGTCGGCAGGTTCGGGTCGAGGCCGAACGCGGCGCGGGCCTCCGGGCGTACCCGCGCCCGGTCGAGCGTCGCGATGGTGCGGCGCAGCGGAATGCCGATGTAGCGCGAATTGCGCAGCTTGCTGTCGGGCGAGGAGACCGCGACCTGCGCCGCGTACCGCGAACCGATCTTGTTGGCCAGGCCCGGCCGCGCGTTGGCCTCGTGCACCACGATCGGCACACCGAGCCGCTTGGCGGCGAGGTAGCCGGGCAGCGCCACATATCCGCCGAAGCCGACGACCGCGTCCGCCTTGGTGCGCTCCATGACCTGCTCGGCCGCCTTGATGGTGCCGCGCAGCCGGCCGGGAACCGTGATCAGTTCGGGCGTGGGCTTGCGCGGCAGCGGTACGGCGGGGATCAGCGCCAGGTCGTAGCCGCGCTCCGGCACGAGACGGGTCTCAAGGCCGCGTTCCGTGCCCAGGGCCGTGATGCCCACGGTCGGGTCCTGCCTGCGCAGGGCGTCCGCGAGGGCGAGCGCCGGCTCGATGTGGCCGGCGGTCCCCCCACCGGCGAGTACGACATGCACCGAAATTCACCGCTCTCTGGACGGGCGCGCCGAGGCGCGCCGTCGCATCGTGTTCCATCTCATCCCCCGGCCTCCCGGGCTCCGCCGCATGGCGAGGGCCGCACGCGCCGCCGGCTCGTCCCGCGCGAACGCGATCAGCAGCCCCACGGCGAACATGGTCGGAAGCAGCGCGGACCCCCCGTACGAGAACAGCGGGAGCGGGACTCCGGCGATCGGCAGCAGGCCGAGCACCGCACCGATGTTGACCACGGCCTGTGCCGTGATCCACGTCGTCACGCCTCCCGCGGCATAGCGAACGAAGGGGTCCTCCGTGCGTCCGGCCACGCGGATACCCGCATAGCCTAGAGCCGCGAACAGGGCGAGCACCGACAGCGTCCCCGACAGGCCCAGTTCCTCACCGGTGATGGCGAAGATGAAGTCCGTGTGCGCTTCGGGAAGTTGTCCCCATTTTTCCACACTGGCACCGAGGCCGGAACCGAAGAGTCCGCCGGAGGCCAGGGCGTAGATCCCGTGCAGTCCCTGCCAGCACATGTCGCCGGGTCCCGCGTCTGCGCTGCCCAGACAGGCCAGGCGCGCCATTCGGTTCGGACTGGTCTTGATGAGGAGCAGGCCGATCACGCCGGCCACCGACAGCACGCCCACGAAGAGCCGTGTGGGCGCCCCTGCCGTCCACAACAGGCCGAAAAGGATGGCCGTGAGAAGAATCGCGGTGCCCATGTCGCCGCCGAGCATGATCAGCCCGAGCAGCATGAAGGCGACCGGAACGAGCGGCACCAGCATGTGCTTCCACTGGGTAAGCAGCCGCTTGTCGTGCTTGCGCGCCAGCAGATCGGCGCCCCACAGGATCAGCGCCAGCTTCCCGAACTCGCTGGGCTGCAACATGAAGGGGCCGCCGAGCGTGATCCAGTTCTGGTTGCCGTTGATCGACACCCCTATCCCCGGCACCTGCACGAGGACCATGAGGAAGACGCTCACGGCGAGGATCGGGTAGGCGAGCGCCCGGTGCAGTTTCACCGGCATCCGCATCGCGATCAGCAGCAGGACGCCGCCGATGACGGCCGCGACGAACTGCTTCTTGAAGAAGTACGAGCTGGACAGGCCCATCTGCAGGGCCGTGATCATCGAGGCGGAGTAGACCATGACCAGGCCGAGCACCGTGAGCAGCAGCGCGGCGCCGATGATGAGGTAGTACGCCGTGAGCGGCCGGTCCCAGGCGCGCTTGGCCTGGGCGTACAGGCGGCGCAACGGATTGACCCGGGCCCGGTAGACCTTGCTGGTCTTCCGCGGCGGTGCTGCGGCGGGGCGCCCGGTCGTGCGGGGAGGACTGCTACCGGCCATGACCGTCCCCCACCGATGAGCCGTACGTCTGCGCTGCCACGTTCCCCTCCCGAAGGGTGCCCGGCGTCACCGGGCGCCCTCCAGGACCCTTCTGACGGATCTTGCTGGAGTCGCGGGCCCTGGCACGCACATCTGCGGCGTTGTCGTCGGTTGCCAACGCTCCGCGTTGACGCCCTCCTCCGCCTTGCAGCTGCACGCACCAGACCCCACTCGCGGAGCCGAATGACACGGCCGACCGCATCCAGCCTGATCCGTCAGACGGGCCCTGGAGCCCCGTCAGACGCTGGTGGCGCCCAGTTCGCGGACCGCTTCCGCGAACGCCTCGCCACGCTTGTTGTAGTTCGTGAACATGTCCATCGACGCGCAGGCCGGGGCCATCAGCACGGTGTCCCCCGTGCGGGCGAGCCGCGCTGCCTCCTGGACCGCCGCCGACATCGCCCCAGTGTCGGTCCGGTCGAGGTCGACGACCGGTACTTCCGGGGCGTGTCGTTGCAGGGCTTCCCGGATCAGGGCCCGGTCCGCGCCGATCAGGACGACGCCGCGCAGCCGCTTCGCCGCGCCCGTCACCAGCTCGTCGAAGGTCGCGCCCTTGGCGAGCCCGCCCGCGATCCACACGATGGACTCGTACGAGGCCAACGACGCCTGGGTGGCATGGGTGTTGGTCGCCTTCGAGTCGTCCACGTACGCGACGCCGTCCACGTCGGCGACGTGCTCGATGCGGTGCGCGTCCGGGCGGAAGTTCCGCAGCCCGTCCCGTACGGCCTGGGGCTCGACGCCGAAGGCGCGGGCGAGGGCCGCCGCCGCGAGCGCGTTGGCGATGTTGTGCGGGGCCGGCGGGTGGACGTCGGTGACCTCGGCGAGCTCCTGCGCGTTCTTCTGCCGGTTGTCGACGAAGGCGCGGTCCACGAGGATGCCCTCCACGACGCCGAGTTCGGAGGGGCCCGGGGTGCCGAGGGTGAAGCCGATGGCGCGGCAGCCCTCCTCGACATCGGCCTCGACGACCAGGTCCTCGGTCGCCTTGTCGGCGACGTTGTAGACGCAGGCGACCTGATTGCCTTCGTAGATACGGCCCTTGTCGGCGGCGTACGCCTCCATGGAGCCGTGCCAGTCGAGGTGGTCGGGCGCGAGGTTCAGGACGGCGCCGGAGTGGGCGCGCAGCGAGGGCGCCCAGTGCAGCTGGTACGAGGAGAGCTCGACGGCGAACACGTCGTACGCCTCGTCGCCTTCGAGGACGACGTCGACGATCGGCGTCCCGATGTTGCCGACGGCGGCCGTGCGCAGGCCCGCCGCGGCCAGGATCGACGCGAGCATCTGCGTCGTCGTGGTCTTGCCGTTGGTGCCGGTGATCGCGAGCCAGGGCGCGGCGTTCGGGCCGCGGAGGCGCCAGGCGATCTCGACGTCGCCGACGACGTCGACACCGGCCGCGGCGGCCTCCGCGAACAGTGGCGAGGAGGGCTTCCAGCCGGGCGAGGTGACGACGAGTTCGGTGTCCTCGGGCAGCGTGGAGGAGTCGCCGAGCTGTACGGAAATCCCCGCTTCTTTAAGAAGAGCGGCCTTTTCGCGGTGGGCCTCGCTGTCGCCGCCGTCCACGACGGTCACCGACGCGCCGAAGCCGGCCAGGGCGCGGGCGGCGCTGATGCCGCTCACGCCGAGACCGGCGACGGTGATGTTCATGCCCTGCCAGGAGCCCTGACCAGAAGTCACTTCTTGGCTGCCCATCCTGCGTAGAAGAGGCCGAGTCCGACGATCACGCACATGCCCTGGATGATCCAGAACCGGACCACGACAAGGACTTCGGACCACCCCTTGAGTTCGAAGTGGTGCTGGAGTGGTGCCATCCGGAAGACCCGCTTGCCGGTCATCCGGAACGAGCCGACCTGGATGACGACGGACATCGTGATGAGGACGAACAGGCCGCCCAGGAGCGCGAGAAGGAGTTCCGTGCGCGAGCAGATCGCGAGGCCCGCGAGGGCGCCGCCGAGTGCCAGCGAGCCGGTGTCGCCCATGAAGATCTTGGCGGGCGAGGTGTTCCACCACAAGAAGCCGAAACAGGCTCCCATCAAGGCCGATGCGACCACCGCCAGGTCGAGTGGGTCTCTGACCTCGAAGCACGCCCCTGGGTTGGTCAGGGTCTGCGCGTTGGCGCAGGACTCCTGGAACTGCCAGACACCGATGAAGGTGTACGCGCCGAAGACCATCACGGAGGCGCCGGTGGCGAGGCCGTCGAGGCCGTCCGTCAGGTTCACGCCGTTGGACATCGCGAGGATCATGAACAGCGCCCAGACCACGAACAGGACCGGGCCGATCGACCAGCCGAAGTCCTCCACGAAGGAGAGCTTGGTGGAGGCGGGCGTATTGCCGCGCACATCCGCGAACTGCAGTGAGACCACAGCGAAGGTGATGCCGACGATCAGCTGGCCGGCCATCTTCGCCTTGGCTCTGAGGCCGAGCGAACGCCGCTTGACGATCTTGATGTAGTCGTCGAGGAAGCCGACCAGCCCCATGCCCGCCATCAGGCCGAGGACGAGCAGACCCGACAGGGTCGGCGCCGCGCCGGTGATCAGCTTGCTGAGGAAGTACGCGATGAGGGTCGCCAGGATGAAGGCGATACCGCCCATGGTCGGCGTGCCGCGCTTGGCGTGGTGCTCGCGCGGGCCGTCGTCACGGATGAACTGGCCGTAGCCCTTGCGCGCAAGGAGCTTGATCAGCAGCGGCGTTCCGGCCAGCGTCAGGAAGAGACCGATGACGCCCGCGAACAGGATCTGCTTCATCATCAGGCATCAACCCCACCCTGCACGTCCGTGAGCAGCGTCTGGGCCACACTCTCCAGGCCCACCGACCTGGATGCCTTCACGAGCACGACATCTCCCGGGCGCAGCTCGCTGCGCAGCAGGTCGATCGCCGCCTGTGCGTCGGACACGTGCACCGACTCCTCACCCCACGAACCCTCGTTATAGGCGCCCAGTTGCATCCAGGACGCTTCCCTGCCCCCGACTGCAACGAGCTTGCTGACGTTGAGCCGGACGGCGAGCCGTCCGACGGCGTCGTGCTCGGTCAGCGACTCGTCGCCCAGCTCGGCCATCTGCCCGAGCACCGCCCACGTCCGGCGCCCCCTGCCCATGGCCACCAGCGCGCGCAAGGCCGCTCGCATGGACTCGGGGTTCGCGTTGTAGGCATCGTTGACGATCGTGACGCCGTCCGAGCGCTCGGTGACCTCCATCCGCCAGCGGGACAGGTTGCCCGCCTCGGAGAGCGCGAGGGCGATCTCCTCCACGGACATGCCAAGGTCATGGGCGACGGCGGCCGCGGCGAGCGCGTTCGACACGTGGTGCTCACCGTACAGGCGCAAGGTCACTTCGCTGCACCCGGAGGGTGTGTGCAGGCTAAAGGCGGGCTGTCCGGTCTCCGTGAGCCGGACATTCTCGGCACGTACGTCGGCGCTCGCGGCCTCTCCGAAGAAGAGCACCTTCGCCTTCGTACGGGAGGCCATGGCGCGCACCAGCGGGTCGTCCGCGTTGAGGATCGCGGTGCCCTCGGCGGGGAGGGCCTCCACCAGTTCGCCCTTCGCCACCGCGATCTGCTCGCGGCCACCGAACTCGCCGATGTGCGCGGTCCCGACGTTCAGGACGACGCCGACCTTCGGGGGCGTGAGGCCCGTCAGGTACGTGATGTGGCCGATGCCGCGGGCGCCCATCTCCAGGACGAGGAACTGCGTCTCGTCGGTGGCGGTCAGCGCGGTCAGCGGCAGGCCGATCTCGTTGTTGAACGAGCCGGGCGTGAAGATCGTGTCGGCCTTGCGGCGCAGCACCTGGGCGATCAGGTCCTTGGTGCTGGTCTTGCCGGCCGAGCCGGTCAACGCGACGAGTGTGGCGCCGAGTCGTGCGACCACGTGCCGGGCGAGTGCGCCGAGCGCCGCCTGGACGTCGTCGACGACGACGGCGGGCACGCCGACCGGGCGCGACGCCAGTACGGCGACGGCTCCCTTGTCGACGACCTCGCGCGCGTAGTCGTGGCCGTCGACCCGCTCGCCCACGAAGGCGGCGAACAGGCTTCCGGGTTCGACCTTGCGCGAGTCGATGACGACGGGTCCGGTCACCCGGACCCGCGGGTCCGGTATGTCGTACGTCTGCCCGCCGACGGCTGAGGCGATCTCGGCGAGGGAGAGGGCGATCACAACTTCATCCCTGGGTTTTCTGGTGGTCGGCGGTGGCCGCGGCGGCCGCCTCGATGGACGCGCGGAGCACCTGGCGGTCGTCGAACGGGCGGACCACGCCGGCGATGTCCTGGCCCTGCTCGTGGCCCTTGCCCGCGACGAGCACCGTGTCGCCGGGCTCGGCGCGCGCCACGGCGGCGGCGATGGCCGCGGCCCGGTCCTCGAACACGGCGACGTCGCCCCGCTCGTGGGCCGGCACGTCGGCGGCGCCCGCGAGCATGGTGGCGAGGATCGCGAGGGGGTCCTCGCCGCGCGGGTTGTCGGAGGTGAGGATGGCCGTGTCGGCGAACCGGGCGGCGGCCGCGCCCATCGGCATCCGCTTGGTCTTGTCCCGGTCGCCGCCGCAGCCGAGCACGATGTGCAGCTTGTTCTCGGTGACCTTGCGCAGCGCCCGCAGGACGGACTCGACGGCGTCGGTCTTGTGCGCGTAGTCGACGACGGCGAGGTACTTCTGGCCTGCGTCCACGCGCTCCAGGCGGCCGGGCACGCCGGGTACGGCGGCGACGCCGTCGGCCGCGGTCTGCGGGTCGATCCCGGCGACGGCGAGGGTGACGATCGCGGCGAGGGTGTTCGCGACGTTGAAGGCGCCCGGCAGCGGCGCCGTGGCGCTGATCCGCTCGCCCTTGGGGCCGACGACGGTCAACGTCGAGTCGAAAGGCCCCACTTCGACGTCCTCGGCGCGCCAGTCGGCGTCCGGGTGGCCCTCGGCGGAGAAGGAGACGACCGGGACCTCGGACTCGTCGATGAGCCGGCGCCCGTACTCGTCGTCGAAGTTCACGACGCCCTGTTTGCTGCGGGCCCGCGTGAACAGCTGCGCCTTCGCCTGGAAGTAGTCCTCCATGTCGGAGTGGAACTCCATGTGCTCCGGGCTCAGGTTGTTGAAGACCCCCACGTCGAAGACGCAGCCGTCGACCCGGCCCAGCACGAGGGCGTGGCTGGAGACCTCCATGGCGACGGCTTCGGTGCCGCGCTCGCGCATGACCGCGAACAGCGCCTGGAGATCGGTGGCTTCCGGAGTGGTGCGCTCGGACTTGATCCGCTCGTCGCCGATCCGCATCTCGACCGTGCCGATGAGGCCGGTGCTGCGGACCGTCTTGAGGCCGCCCTCGATGAGGTACGCGGTGGTGGTCTTGCCCGAGGTGCCGGTGATGCCGAGCTGGAGCAGGTCCTTGCCGGGGTGGCCGTAGATCGTCGCGGCCAGCTCGCCCATCCGGCCGCGCGGGTTCTGCACGACGAGCGGCACGAGGCCGGCGTCGGAGACGCGCTCCCAGCCCGCCGGGTCGGTGAGCGCGGCGACGGCACCGAGCGAGGCGGCCTGCGCGGCGAAGTCGGCACCGTGCGCGCGGGCTCCGGGCAGGGCCGCGTACAGGTCGCCGGGGCGCACCGCACGGGAGTCGTGGGTGATGCCGGTGACCTGCGCTGCGGCCTGGGGCGCGGGGACACCCAGTTGATCGGCGAGTTCCGCGAGGGGTGTGGCGGTGACCTCGACCGGTCGCGGCGGCCCGGGATATGTCACGGGTGCGCCCTTCTGGGTGATTTGGGACTGATCAGCGTGTGGCACGGCGTGAGCGTACCGGGCCCACCCCCCGCCGGGCGAAGCGAGGGGCGTGGCGCGGGGCGGTTCCCCGGATCGGAGGTGATGGCCGTCACGGCTCGAACGTCACGGGAAGTCGGGCCGGCTTGTGGCCCGTGGGCGGGGCCTGCAGCGTCTTCAGGGCGAACTCCATGACCTTCTTGTAGATCGGGCCACAGATCTGGCCGCCGAAGTAGCCGCCCTTGGTGGCGTTCTGGATCGCGCAGTAGACCGTGACGCGCGGCTTGTCGGCGGGCGCGAAGCCGGCGAACGACGACGTGTAGCCCTTGTAGCGGCCGGTGGCCGGATCCACACGGTTGGCCGTGCCCGTCTTGCCCGCGACGCGGTAACCCGGGATGCGGGCCTTCGCGCCCGTGCCCTCCTCGTCGTCGACCACGGACTCCAGCATCTGCGCGACGGTCTTGGCGGTCTTCTTGCTGACGACGCGGTTCTCCTTGGGCTTCGGCGCGGGCCTGAACCGCCCGTCGGGGCCCTTGGTGCCGCGTACGAGGGTGGGCTGCACGCGTACGCCGTCGTTGGCGATGGTCGAGTACACGGACGCGGCCTGCATCGCGTTGATGGAGAAGCCCTGGCCGAAAGGGATCGTGTACTGCTGCGAGGTCGACCACTTGTCGGCGGGCGCGAGGATGCCGGACGTCTCGCCGGGGGTGCCGAGGCCGCTCTCCCGGCCGATGCCGAACTTGCGCAGGTACGAGTAGAGCGTCTTGTTGGCCGCCGGCTGCGTCTTGCCGAGCTGGCCCGTCGCCAGGATGGTGCCGATGTTGCTGGACTTGGCGAGCACGCCGTTGAGCGTGAGGTGCCAGGTCGGGTGGTCGACGTCGTCCTGGAAGAGCCGGTCGCCGCGGTGCAGCCGGTTGGGCACGGTGACGTGGGTCCCCGGCGTGGCCGCGTTCTCCTCGAGGATGGCCGCCATCGACATGACCTTGGCGGTGGAGCCGGGCTCGTACGCGTCCTGGAGCGCGGCGTTGCCGAGGGCGGAGGCCTTGGCGTCGGCCAGGTCGTTCGGGTCGAAGCCGGGCGCGTTCGCCATGGCGAGCACCTCGCCGGTCTTGGTGTCCTGCACTATCACGTAGCCGCGGTCGGCCTGCGACTTCTTGACCTGCTCGTCGATCGCGTTCTGCGCGGCCCACTGGATGTCGCGGTCGATGGTCAGCTCGACGTCCGAGCCGGGGACCGCGGGCTGTTCGGTGGTGCCGGCGGTCGGCACCTGCTGGCCGCCCGACTGGGCGTAGCGGATCTTTCCGGCCTTGCCCGCGAGCTCCTTGTCGAGCTGCTGCTCGACGCCGCCGCCGCCCTTGCCGTCGGCGTTGACCCAGCCGAGGACGCCCGCGGCGAGATCGCCGTTCGGGTAGACGCGCTTGCTGCTGGGGTCGGCGACCACGCCGGAGAGCACGCTCGCCGCGCGGCCCGCGGCGTTCGCCTTCTCGTTCAGCGTGGTCCTGAGGTCCTTGATCTGCTTCCAGACCTGCGGCGTCTGCCGCGGGGCGAGCCGCACGTACCGCGTCTTCTTCGTCTTCAGTTTCTTGGTCAGCTCGGCCGCGTCGACCCCGATGATCGGCGACAGGAGTGCCGCCGCCTGCTCGGGCGCGTCGTCGACCTTGGTGGCCTTCTTCGTGAACAGCGTCGGGTCGGCGGTGATGTCGTACGCGTCCACGCTCGCGGCGAGCTCGACGCCGCCGCGGTCCGTGATGCCACCGCGCTCGGCGGCGATGGAGTGGCTGACGTATCGGTTCAGCGAGGCCTTCGCCGCGTACGCGCTGGCGTCGACGCCCTGCACCTGGAAGAGGCGGACGACGAAGACCATCAGGACCAGCGTGAGGCCCAGACTCACCATGCGCAGGCGCGGCCGGGGGCTGCCGAGGCGCAGCCGGGCGGCCGCCTTCGGCTTCGACGGGGCGGGGCGGGGGCGGCGGGCGGCCGGGCGCGGGGCGGGGCGGCCCTGCCGCGCGGCCTTGGGCCCGGACTTCGGCGCGGGCCCTGCGGTGCGCTTGGCCGCCCCCTTCGGCTGGGGCTTGGGCGCGGGCCTTCCGGTGCGCGGCGGGCGCGCGGGGCCTGGCACGCGGCGGCGCGGGGGCTCCCTGTCGGTCATGGCGTCACCTGCCGGTGCTCGAAGGGGAAGGCTCGACCGAGGAGTTCGGACTCGCCGACTCGGAAGGTTTGGCGGAGGGGGACGTGCCGGCCGAAGGAGACGGGCTCGTGGAGGGCGACGCGCTCGGGCTCGGGGTGGCGTCGGCGGTCTCCTGTGCCTTCGCCGGCTCGGGCCGGGGCGGGGCGGGCGGGCCGACCGCGGGGCTCGGCCTGCCCTTGACGGTGCCGTTCGGCTCCAGGAACGCCGGGTCGCCGCCGGGCACCATGCCGAGCCCGCGGGCGCGCCGCAGGAGGGCGTCGGGCGCCGAGTAGGAGTCGACGTCGCGCTGGAGTTCCTGCTCGTCGTCGGTGAGCTCGGTGGTCTGCTTCTTGAGCTTGGTGAGCTGGAACGAACCTTCGTTGAGCGAGGAGTTCAGCATCAGGAGCGTGATCAGCCCGCCGCCGAGGAGCAGCACGACGAGGAGGACGAACGGAGTGCGTGCGGCCTGCGGGCCGCCGGACGGGCCGAGCGGGAGCAGGCGCGCGAGGCGGGCGGCCCTGTCCCGAAGCGCACCTTTCGAGCCACTGCCGGCACTCATGACCACCCCTCCACGCGCGCGTACGTCACTCGGCCGTCACCCCTCGACATCCTCGCGGATGCGCTGCGCACCCCGCAGCCGCGCGGGAGCGGCCCGGCGGTTCTCCGCGACCTCTTCCTCCGTGGGGAGTTCGGCGCCGCGCGTGAGCAGCTTCAGCCGGGGCTGGTACTGCTCGGGGACGACGGGCAGTCCGGCCGGCGCCGTATTGCTCGCTCCGGCCGCGAACACCTGCTTGACCAGGCGGTCCTCGAGCGAGTGGTAGGACAGGACGGCGATCCGGCCGCCGACGGCGAGCGACTTCACGGCGCCCGGGATCGCCCGCTCGAGCACGCTCAGTTCGCCGTTGACCTCGATGCGCAGGGCCTGGAAGGTGCGCTTGGCCGGGTTGCCGCCGGTGCGCTTCGCGGCCTGCGGCAGGGAGTCGCGGATCAGCTCGACGAGCCGGGCGCTGTTGCTGAACGGCTCCTTCTCGCGCTCGCGCACGATGGCCGAAACAATGCGCTTGGCCTGCTTCTCCTCGCCGTACTGGCGGAGGATCCGCACCAGTTCACCCGGCGCGTACGTGTTGAGCACCTCGGCGGCACTCATCCCGGTCGTCTGGTCCATGCGCATGTCGAGCGGCGCGTCCTGCGCGTACGCGAAGCCGCGGTCGGCCTCGTCGAGCTGCATGGAGGAGACGCCGAGGTCGAACAGGACGCCCTGCACCTTCGGGATGTCCAACCGGTCGAGGACCTCGGGCAGTTCGTCGTAGACGGCGTGCACGAGGGTGGCGCGGTCGCCGAAGGGCGCGAGCCGCTCGCCGGAGAGCCGCAGCGCTTCCTTGTCGCGGTCGAGCGCGATCAGGCGGCACGAGGGGAACGTGGAGAGCAGCGCCTCGCTGTGCCCACCGAGGCCGAGCGTGCAGTCGACGACGACCGCTCCCGGCTGGGCGAGCGCCGGAGCCAACACGTCCAAGCAGCGTTGGAGCATGACCGGAACGTGTCGCTGGCTCAAGGGTCCCTCTCAAGTCCGGCGTGGGGACGTACGCACTGCCGGGTCCCCGCCCGCTCGTGAAGGGGAAGGTGGTCCGTCGGCGCCGGGGAAGTGACGCCGGCCGACCGGAGCGGGAGGAGGCCGAGCCGTACGTACGCGCCGCGCACGCGGGGAGCGTTCCGACGCGTGCCGGGGCGGCAGTGCCGGGATCTCCGTGTTGCATCGTTGCGTGGTTATCTGGGGTCGGCGTCACTTTAGTCCACGGTGCCCCCCGGTCAATCAACCGGTCGACCAAGCGGACTGCGCGTCGCGGCCGCCACGGCCCGAAGCCGCGAATCGGGTGAATTCACCCGAGCGGCCGAGCCCGTGTCCCCCTGTGGGTTCGCTCACAACAAGGCTCAATGATGTTCTTTGTCCGCTCTCACAGCGGGCCCGGACCAGGCGTGACGGCTACCGTCACAGTCATGACGACTTCTGCTCACCTCCCCTCTGGGACCCCCTCCGAAGGCGCCATAGCCGCCGACGGCAGCGTGACCGACCGCCTCGTCGACGCGAACGCGCGGTACGCCGCGGCGTTCACCGACCCCGGCATGGACGCACGTCCGGTACTGCAGGTCGCGGTCGTCGCGTGCATGGACGCCCGCCTCGACCTGCACGCCGCCCTCGGCCTCGAACTCGGCGACTGCCACACGATCCGCAACGCGGGCGGCGTCGTCACCGACGACGTGATCCGCTCCCTCACCGTCAGCCAGCGCGCGCTCGGCACCCGCAGCGTGGTCCTCATCCACCACAGCAACTGCGGCCTCGAAGGGCTGACCGAGGACTTCAGGACCGACCTGGAGATGGAGGTCGGCCAGCGCCCCACCTGGGCCGTCGAAGGCTTCCGCAATGTCGACCAGGACGTGCGCCAGTCCATCCAGAAGGTGCGCACCTCCCCGTTCCTGTTGCACACCGACGACGTGCGCGGCTTTGTCTTCGACGTGAAGACAGGACTGCTGCGGGAGATCGAGCCGGCCTGACAGCCCGTCCGATCGCGGTCGACCTTCCTCCCAAAAAGCCCTAAGCCCTGACATATCGCGGCCAGTTGTCCACAGGCGAGTGACACGAACCGGTAACGCCAACAAGAATGCGTGTGTGACATCCGCACGAGCGGCGAACATCTCGTGCGCGCTGTCCGTGTATCGGGGTGGGCCGGTTCGCGTCGTAGCGCGTCGGCCCGGAAAGTACGGGCCGAGGAGGGCTGGGTGACGACCTATGACGATCGAGCGAGCCTTACTGATCTGACCACCACCGCGGAACGCGTGCGCGGGTCGGTGGAGGGAGTGATCGAGGGCAAGCCTGAGGTCGTACGGCTCTCGCTGACCGTGCTGCTCGCCGAGGGGCACCTGCTCATCGAGGATGTGCCGGGCGTCGGCAAGACGATGCTGGCCAAGGCGCTCGCGCGGTCCATCGACTGCTCGGTGCGCCGCATCCAGTTCACGCCCGACCTGCTGCCGTCGGACATCACCGGGGTGTCGATCTGGGACCAGCAGCGGCGGGACTTCGAGTTCAAGCCCGGCGCGATCTTCGCGCAGATCGTGATCGGGGACGAGATCAACCGCGCGTCCCCGAAGACGCAGTCGGCGCTCCTGGAGTCCCTGGAGGAGCGCCAGGTCACCATCGACGGCACGACCTACGAACTGCCCAGCCCATTCATGGTGGTGGCCACCCAGAATCCGGTCGAGATGGAGGGCACCTACCCGCTGCCCGAGGCCCAGCGCGACCGCTTCATGGCCCGCGTCTCCATCGGCTATCCGAGCCCGGAGGCCGAGCTGCAGATGCTGGACGTGCACGGCGGCGTGAACCCGCTGGACGACCTGCAGCCGGTGGCGCACGCGCACGAGATCGTGAAGCTCATCGACGCCGTGCGCACGGTCCATGTCGCCGACGCCGTACGGCGCTACGCGGTGGACCTGGTCACCGCCACGCGCACCCACCCCGACCTCAGACTCGGCGCATCCCCGCGCGCGACGCTGCACCTGCTGCGGGCGGCCAAGGCGGCCGCGGCCCTCAGCGGCCGCGAGTACGCGCTGCCCGACGACGTGCAGACGCTGGCCGTGGCGGTCCTGGCGCACCGTCTGCTGCCCACCGCCCAGGCCCAGTTGAACCGGCGCACCGCCGAGCAGGTCGTCCTCGACATCCTGCAGCGCACCCCGGTCCCGGCCGCCGAACCCCGCGCCGCGCAGACCTACGACTCGACGACGCCCCCGCTGTACGGCCAGCAGCCGCCCGGTCCGCGGAGGCTCTGATGACGTCGGGGGGACAAGCAGGGAGCTACGCGCCGGATCCGGGGGGCGGATTCACGGACGGTGGCGCGAGCAGGAACGTCGGCGACAAGAGCGGTGTGCGCACCGCCCTCGCCGGACTCACCACGCGCGGCCGCTCGTTCCTGGCCGCCGGCATCGCGGCGGGGATCTGCGCATACGTCCTCGGGCAGAGCGATCTGCTCCGGGTCGGCCTGCTGCTCTCGGTGCTGCCGCTGGTCTGCGCGGGCGTCCTGTACCGCACCCGCTACCGGGTCGCGGGCAGCCGCAGGCTCTCCCCCGCGCGCGTACCCGCGGGTTCCGAGGCACGCGTGCACCTGCGCATGGACAACATCTCCCGGCTGCCGACCGGCCTGCTGATGCTCCAGGACCAGGTGCCGTACGTGCTCGGGCCGCGGCCCCGGTTCGTCCTCGACCGGGTCGAGGCGGGCGGCCGCCGCGAGGTGTCCTACCGGGTCCGCTCCGACCTGCGCGGCCGCTATCCGCTCGGCCCGCTGCAACTGCGCCTCACGGACCCCTTCGGCATGTGCGAACTGACCCGGTCCTTCTCCACGTACGACAGCCTGACGGTGATCCCGCGCGTCACCGCACTGCCTCCCGTGCGGCTCACCGGTGAGGCCAAGGGATACGGGGACGGGCGGCAGCGCTCGCTCGCCCTGGCCGGCGAGGACGACGTGATCCCGCGCGGCTACCGGTACGGGGACGATCTGCGCCGCGTGCACTGGCGGCTGACCGCGCGCTACGGCGAGCTGATGGTGCGCCGCGAGGAGCAGCCGCAGCGGGCCCGCTGCACCGTACTGCTCGACACCCGCGCGCCCGCCTTCCTGGGCGCCGGGCCCGACTCGGCCTTCGAGTGGGCGGTGTCCGGCGCGGCCTCCGCTCTGGTGCACATGCTCGAACGCGGCTTCTCCGTCCGGCTGTTGACGGACACGGGCAACGCGGTGCCGGGCGAGGGCACCGACGGCTTCGCGGGCGCCAGCCAGGAGTCGGCCGACGCGGCGGGCCTGATGATGGACACGCTCGCCGTCGTCGACCACTCCGACAGCGGCACGCTCTCCGCCGCGTACGACGTGCTGCGCGGCGGCAACGAAGGACTTCTGGTGGCCTTCTTCGGCGACCTGGACGAGGAGCAGGCCTCCGTCGTCGCCAAGATGCGCCGCCGCAGCGGTGGCGCGCTCGCCTTCCTCCTGGACAGCGACTCCTGGACCCAGGGCCCCGGGGCACCGGTTTCGGAGCGCTGCGCCGAGCGGCTGCGGATGCTGCGGGAAGCGGGCTGGACCGCGGTGGCCGTGCCGCACGGCGCGTCCCTGGAGGAGCTCTGGCGGCAGGCGGACCGGGAGCGTACGGGACTGTCCGCACCGACCGGTGCCCCGCGTTCCCCGAACACTTCAGGGGGTTGGTCATGAGCGGCGGCGCCCGCCTGTCGATCTGCGCCACGCTGGCCACGTTCCTGGCCTCGTGCGCGCTGCTCCCGCTGGTCGACCGGTCCACCTGGCTGATCCAGACCGCGATCCTGCTCGTCATCCAGGCCGCGGTGGGCGCGCTCGCCCGCCGGGTGCCGCTCGCCCGCCCGCTGACGGTGGCGGCGCAGGCCCTGGTGTCGCTGCTGCTGCTCACCGTTGTCTTCGCCCGCGACCAGGCGATCGCCGCGTTCCTGCCGGGCCCCGAGGCCTTCCGGCACTTCGGGGTGCTGCTCCAGGCGGGCGGCGAGGACGTGGGCCGGTACGCCATACCGGCGCCGCTGACCGACGGCATCCGGCTGATGCTGGTGGGCGGCGCGCTGGCGATCGGCCTTTTCGTGGACGCCCTCGCGGTGACGTTCCGCAGCGCGGCCCCGGCGGGGCTGCCGCTGCTCGCGCTGTACTCGGTCGCCGCCGGGCTCTCCGAGGGCGGCGCCGACTGGCTGTGGTTCCTGCTGGCGGCGGGCGGGTACCTCCTGCTGCTGCTCGCGGAGGGGCGCGACCGGCTCTCCCAGTGGGGCCGGGTGTTCGGCGGCGCCGGGCGGGCACCCGGCGCGTCCACGCCCGTGCTGGAGGGCGGTGGCGGCGTCCTCGCCCCGGTCCGCACAGGACGCCGGATCGGCGCTGTCGCCCTGGGGCTCGCCCTGGTGGTGCCGCTCGTGCTGCCCGCCCTGGACAGCGGGATCCTCGGCCCGTCCGGCAGCGGTGTGCGCGGCGGGGCCGGGGGCGGCGGCACGATCTCCGCGGTCAACCCGCTGGTCTCGCTGCAGAACAGCCTGAACCAGCCGGAGGACCGGGAGGTGCTGACGTACCGGACGAATGCGGACCAGACGTCCGACATGTATCTGCGGATCGTGGCGCTCGACGAGTTCGACGGCACGACCTGGCGGCCCTCGGTACGCAGCATCGACGACGTGCCGTCCACCCTGCCGGACCCGCCGGGTCTGGGCGCCGACGTGCGCAGGACCCAGGTGCGGACGAAGATCTCGGCGGCCGGCTGGTACGCGCAGGACTGGCTGCCGATGCCCTACCCGGCGACGCAGGTGGGGATCGACGGGCGCTGGCGGTTCGAGCGGGTCGGCCGGACGCTGGTGGGCGACCACGGGCAGACCACGCGCGGGAAGACGTACACCGTCGACAGCCTGGTCGTACGGCCGACGCCGCAGCAGCTCGCCGAAGCGGGAGCGCCGCCGGACGGCATGGTCCGCGAGTTCACCAAGGTGCCCGCCTCGCTGCCGGACGTGGTGCGCACGACCGCGCTCAAGGTCACCGAGGGCGCGTCGAACAACTACGAGCGTGCGGTGAAGCTGCAGGACTACTTCGCGGTCAGCGGCGGCTTCACCTACAACACGGAGGTGCGGGCCGGCAGCGGTTCCGCCGCGATCGCCCGGTTCCTGCACCAGAAGGAGGGCTTCTGCGTCCACTTCTCCTTCTCGATGGCCGCCATGGCCCGCACGCTGGGCATCCCGGCCCGCGTCGCCGTCGGCTTCACGCCGGGTGTGCCCGCGGGTGAGGGGACGTACTCGGTGGGGCTGCGCGACGCGCACGCCTGGCCCGAGCTGTACTTCGAGGGCGTCGGCTGGACCCGCTTCGAGCCCACGCCCAACCGCGGCACGGCCCCGGACTACACGGTCGAGAACGACCCCGCGGGCAGCCCCAGCAATCCGGCGGCGCCCAGCGAGTCCGCCTCCGCCGTGCCCTCGGCCCCGGAGCCCTCGACCTCGCAGAGCTGCTCGCTGGCCGAGCGCAAGGAGGGCGGCTGCGCCGGCGCCGCGCCCGGGGCCGTCGGTGGTTCACCGGACGACGGGCCGCCGGTCGGCACGATCGCCGTGGTGTCGCTGATCGCGCTGCTGGTCGTCGCCGTGCCGCTGCTGCCGATGCTGTGGCGCAGGCGGGTCCGGGCGGTGCGGCTCGGCTCGGCGGGGCGCACGGAAGCCGATGCCGCCGGGCGCACATTGGCCGCGTGGCGCGAGGTCACGGACACGGCGTGGGACCACGGCATCGGGCCGGACGACTCGCAGACCCCGCGGACGGCGGCGGCCCGCATCGTCCGGATCGGCGAACTCGGGCCGGACGCGGCCGACAGCGTGCACCGGGTGGCCGCGGCGGTGGAGCAGATTCTGTACGCGCCGCGGCCCCGGCCCGTGTCGGGTCTCGGCGAGGACGTACGTCGCCTGCACGACGACCTGCACGCGAAATCGAGCCGGTCGACACGGCTCCGGGCGACGTTCGCGCCCCGCTCGGCCGTCCGGGTGGTGTGGGCGGCGACGCGCCGCTGGGAGACGTTCACGCTGGGCGTGCGCGCCCGGTTCACGCGGCCGACGCGGCCGAACCGCCAGGAAGGCTGAGCGGGCCGGTCGGCTCAGTGGTCTGGTTGGCTCAGCGGGCCGGCCGGATCAGCGGGCCGGTTATGCGTAAAGGGTGACCGCGCGACGCGGTCACCCTTTACGCATGTCTGTCGGCGGCTGCCTGCTCGCCGCTCAGCGGCCGCCCTGTCCGCCCTGCTCGTCCCTGCGGCGCTGCCAGCGCTGCTCGATGCGGTCCATCATGGAGCGCTTCTGCTTGCCCTGCCGTCGGGTCGCCGGTGCGCCCGGCACGGCTCCGGCGGCTCCGGCTTCCGGCTGCTCCCCTGGTTTGGGGGCCTTGCGCCAGCCGGTGACGGCGAGCACCGCACATCCCAGCATGACGAGGAACCCCACCACGCTGATCCAGATCTGCTGCGCGACCATTCCTGCCATGAGGAGCGCGATACCCACCAGGAAGCCCACGACTGCCTGGTAGACCCGACGTCGGGTGTATGTACGCAGCCCGCTTCCCTCAAGCGCTGTCGCGAACTTGGGATCTTCGGCGTACAGCGCTCGCTCCATCTGCTCGAGCATGCGCTGCTCGTGCTCCGAGAGCGGCACGGAGTCCTCCTCATCGTGCAGTCGCCGGGGCGACCGGGGGTCCCCTTCAGGATAGGCAGGGAATCGCCCCCGTGAAACCCGCCCCTCTACGCCAACTTCGCCATTGTCGACCGCGACACGGCGTCCCGGCTCACAGGGCGACATGCCCCAGCGGCCGACCCGTCATGCCGGACGGTCACCTCAGATCATACGGCGCCGAGCGTCCGATCGGGTGGCCTGTGGCGTACTCCATCAATCGCTGCGCCGCTGATCAGCGGCGGCTGACGGCCATCGGTCGGCCCGGTCAGCCCTCTTGGGCCACTCGCTTCTCACCGAGCACGTGCAGTTGCGTGGCCACGGCATGGAAGGCGGGCAGCTCGGCGGCGGCCGCCTCGAGCTTCAGCAGCTCCCGCTGCGCGCTCGGCTCCGTGTCCACGAGGACGCCCGGGACGAGGTCCGCGAAGACCCGCACCCCGTGCACCGCGCCGACGTCCACGCCGGCCCCGCCGAGGAGCTCCGTGAGCTGCTCGGCCGTGAAGCGGCGCGGCACCGGGTCGCCCTCGCCCCAGCGGCCCGCCGGGTCGTCGAGCGCCTGCCTGGCCTCCTTGAAGTGCCCCGCGAGGGCCCGCGCGATGACGGCGCCGCCGAGGCCCGCGGCGAGCAGGCTGAGCACGCCGCCGGAGCGCAGCGCCCCCACGACGTTGCGCACGCCCTCCGCCGGCTCCTCCACGTACTCGAGGACGCCGTGGCACAGGACCGCGTCGTATCCGTCGCGCTCGACGACGTCGAAGAGGCCCGAGACATCGCCCTGGACGCCGCGCACCCGGTCGGCGACGCCGGCCTCCGCCGCCCTGCGCTCCAGGGCGAACAGCGCGTTCGGACTCGGGTCGACGACGGTGACGCGGTGGCCCAGCTGGGCCACCGGCACCGCGAAGTTGCCACTGCCGCCACCGGTGTCGAGTACATCGAGAGCCCCTTGGCCCTCACTCCCCGCCGACTTGGCGCGCCGGTCGAGGGCGTCCTTGAGGACGTCCCAAACCACGGCGGTACGGAGGGAGGCGCGGGGCCGCGAGGAGTCGGAACGCGGTGACGTGGTTCGAGGGCGGTGATCCGACACGGCAGGTGACTCCTCGGGGCGGCTCCGACCGGCGGCGGAGCAAGTACTGGTTCGGGCGCCTCCACCCTAATGGGCGCGGCCCGGCGACCACGCCATGCGTGCGCGCGGTCCCGGGGCGCTACCCGGCGTCCTGCACCTTTCTCCGGCTCGTACGCTCGTCCCCCTCCTGCCGGGGCTTGGGCAGCACCGGCTGCAGCACGAGCGCGCGCTCGACGAGGCGCAGGAACATCGCCACGTCGCGCAGCAGGTCGTCGGCGTCGCGGGCCGTGGCCGCGTCGCGTATGCCCGCCTCCGCGCGGGCCCGCTTGGTGGCTCCCGCGGCGAAGAGGGCGCTCCACTCCGCCAGTTCGGGAGCTATCTCGGGGAGCACTTCCCACGCGCTGCGTATCTTCGCGCGGCGCCTGGGCGTGGACTCGGGCCTGCCGCGGGCCGCGAGCACGGCGGCCGCGGTGCGCAGCGCGGCGAGATGGGCCGTGGCGTACCGCTCGTTCGCCGTCTCGAGCCCGGACGCCTCGTCGAGTCCGGCGCGGGCCTGGGCGAGCAGGTCGAGGGCGGCGGGCGGGGCGCCGGCCCGGCGGAGGACCGGGTGGATGTCGCTCGCCGGTCCGGTGGGTGAGGGGGCAGGGCCGGTGGCGCCGCGGCGGGTGGCAGCTGTGGTGGGTGCCTTGTGTCCAGCCATGACGAACCTCCTGTCGTCTGTGTGACGGCGCTGTGGCCGTATGTGCCCATCGTGGGGTACGCCACTGACAATCGGCCCTGACCAGGCATTTTGCTTCGATCGGAAGTTCGGGCTAACTTTTGCACTGACCAGTCAGTTCAAATAAGTGCCCAGGGGGGACCCATGGACGGCCCGGCGAGCGGGGCGACGAGCGCGGACGAGCAGGGGGCGACGGCCGGAGCCTCGGTGGCCGCCACGGACTTCGGCCTGAAGGGGCCGCGGGGCTGGGCCTTCCGGGGCATCGGCGTCGACGCGGCGGCGGGTTCGCTCATCGCGGTCGAGGGGCCCTCCGGCAGCGGGCGCACCTGCCTGCTGCTCGCACTGACCGGGCGGATGCGGCCGAGCGAGGGCACGGCGCGGGTCGGCGGGATGCGGCTGCCGAAGCAGCTGACCGCCGTACGCAGGATGAGCGCGCTCGCGCACGTGCCCGGCGTGACGGAGCTCGACCCCGCTCTGACCGTGGCCGAGCACCTGCGGGAACAGGCGCTGCTGCAGCGGAGGTTCGACGGAACGCTGCGCGGACTGCTGCGCACGCCCGCCGAGCGGCGGGCCGAGGCGAGCCTGCGCATCGACGCCGCGCTCGCCGCCGCCGGGCTCGACACCGAGACCCTGCCGAAGGGCTCCCGCACCTCCGTGCGCGACCTGGAGCGCCTCGAGGCGCTGCGCCTGTCCCTGGCGCTCGCGCTCATCGCCCGGCCGCGCCTGATCGGCGTCGACGACACCGACCTGAAGCTCGCGGACGCCGAGCGGGCCGAGATCTGGGCCCAGTTGCGTGCCGTGGCCGACGCCGGCACGACGGTCGTCGCCGTGTGCAGCGAGGCCCCCGAAGGGGCGGTCGTCGTGTCGACCGCCCCGGTGAACACCACGAACGACACCGCGGGCGGATCCGCGGACGAGACCGCGAAGGAGACGGCCGATGCGCTCGCCGAAGCTCGCCGCGCTTGAACTCAGGCGCTTCGGCAGGGGGAAGCTGCCGCGTGCCGCACTCGTCGCGCTCCTGCTGCTGCCACTGCTCTACGGGGCGCTGTACCTGTGGTCGTTCTGGGACCCGTACGGAAAGCTCGACAAGATCCCGGTGGCGCTCGTCAACGACGACAAGGGCGCGTCGGCGGCGGGGCAGAAGATCAGTGCGGGCGACGACATCACCAAGGGCCTGTACGACAGCGACACCTTCCAGTGGCACGAGGTCGACTCCGCGCAGGCGAAGAAGGGCGTGGAGGACGGCACGTACTACCTGTCGCTGACCATGCCGAAGGACTTCAGCAAGCGCATCGCGTCGAGTTCGGGCGACTCGCCCGAGACCGGCGCCCTTCAGGTGCGTACGAACGACGCGAACAACTACATCGTCGGGCAGATCTCCCGGACGGTCTTCTCCGAGGTGCGCTCCGCGGCGTCCACCAACGCGTCGCGCTCGTTCCTCGACAAGATCTTCGTGTCCTTCTCGGATATCCATGACGCGACGAAGAAGGCGGCCAAGGGCGCGGACCAGCTGGAGGGCGGCATCGGCAAGGCCAAGAAGGGCTCGAAGGACCTCGCCGACGGCCTCCAGGACGCCAAGAAGGGCAGCGGCGACCTGGAGAGCGGCCTGACCAAACTCACCACCGGGGCCGGTGACCTGGAGTCGGGGTCCCGACAGGTGTCCGACGGCACGCAGTTGCTCGCCGACAAGGTGAACGGCGCCGCCGATCAGGTGCGCCCCTTCCTGAAGGGCAACAAGAAGGCGATCGCCGACACGGCTCGCCTGGTCGCCGACTCCGCGCAGGGCGTGCGGCACAACCTGGACACCCTGGTGAAGATCGCCCCCACCGCGCGCACGGGCGCGCACGCGGGCTCCGAAGCCCTGGACGCCGTCTACGAAAGGCGCTGCGAGAAGGCGGTGATCGACGATCCGGCCTGCCCGGACCTGAAGAAGGCGAAGACGGCGGCGAACGACGTCGCCACGATCTCCGACGACCTCAACACGCTCATCCAGGACGAGCACGGGAACCTCGGCCAGATGGACAGCCACCTGGCGATGCTCCAGAAGCAGTCCGAGAACCTGGCCGCGCACGCCCCGACCCTCGACCAGGACGTCGAGAGCGCGGTCGCCCAGATCAACAAGCTCAACGACGGGGCCGGCCAGGTCGCCGCGGGTGCCGAGAAGCTGCACACCGGGCTCGGAACAGCGCACACCGGGTCGACGGAACTCGACGCCGGGGTGGGCAAGTTGGAGACCGGCGCGAACGACCTGGACGGCGGCATGTTCAAGCTGGCCGACGGTTCGGGCGAGCTCGCGGGCGGACTGCACGACGGCGTACAGAAGATCCCCGACTACGACAAGAAGGACCGCGATCAGCGCACCGGGGTGATGTCCGACCCCGTCAAGCTGGCCTCCCAGTCGCTGCACAAGGCGCCCAACTACGGGACGGGCTTCGCCCCGTACTTCATCCCGCTCTCCCTGTGGGTGGGCGCGATGGTCGCCTACATGCTGATCCAGCCGATGAACCGGCGCGCCCTCGCGGCGGGCGCCTCGTCCTGGCGGGTGGCCTTCGCGGGCTGGCTGCCCGTGGCCGCGCTCGGGTGCCTCCAGGTGGCGGCCCTGATGTCCGTACTGCACTGGGCACTTGGGCTGGAGATGCTGCACGCGGCGGGAACCGTCGGCTTCCTGTTCCTGGTCACGGCGTGCTTCGCGGCGATCGTGCAGTGGCTGAACGCGCGCTTCGGGGCGGCGGGCCGCATCCTCGTGCTCGCCTTCCTGATGCTTCAGCTGACGTCGGCGGGCGGCACGTACCCCGTGCAGACGAGCCCCGGCTTCTTCAACGCGCTCCACCCGTTCCTGCCGATGAGCTACGTCGTGGAGGCCCTGCGGCGACTGATCTCCGGCGGGGGGCTCGGGCCGGTGTGGCAGGCCTGCGTGGTGCTCACGGCGTTCACGGTGGGCGCGCTCGCCCTCACCGCGTGGACGGCCCGGCGCAAGCAGGTCTGGACACTGGACCGGCTGCACCCGGAGCTGAGCCTGTGAGCGCGCCCACATCGGCTCCTGTGAGAATCAGGGGCATGGAAAGCAGCACACGGCGCCAGGCCACCCGGCAGAAGCTCTACGAGGCCGCGGTCACGCTCATCGCGGAACAGGGCTTCTCCGCGACCACCGTCGACGAGATCGCCGAGCGGGCCGGGGTCGCGAAGGGCACGGTCTACTACAACTTCGCCAGCAAGTCGGTCCTCTTCGAGGAGTTGCTGCGGCACGGCGTCGGTCTCCTCTCCGCCTCCCTCCGGGAGGCAGCGCAGAAGTCGGACGAGAACGGCGGCAGCAAGGTCGACGCCCTGGACGCGATGATCCGTGCGGGTCTCGAGTTCATCGACCAGTACCCGGCCTTCACCCAGCTCTACGTCGCCGAGCTGTGGCGCACCAACCGTGCTTGGCAGTCCACGCTCGCCGTGGTCCGCAACGAGACGGTGGCCGTGGTCGAGGACGTTCTGCGGTCCGCGGTGGAGAGCGGTGAGCTGAGCGAGGAGATCGACGTGCCGCTCACGGCGGCGGCTCTCGTGGGCATGGTCCTCGTGGCCGCCCTGGACTGGCAGGCGTTCCAGCCGGAGCGCTCGCTGGACGACGTGCACGGCGCGCTCTCGCTGCTGCTCCAGGGGCGGGTGGGCGGCGGGCAGCCGCTGACGGGGAAGGCCTGAGACACAGCACCCCCCAGCGACCGGGCCGGGGCCCGGCACAAATGAAGCGCCGGTCCGGCAGGGCCTGTGGTCGTTCTCAGGCCGCACCGGACCGGCGCATCCCCCGTGGATCCCCCGTTTCCCCCGTGGGATCCCCCGTTCCCCCGTTGGACCCCCGTCAGGTCTCCCCCAGGGTGGTCCCCCGTCCTCACTCCCGCCCTTGCGGGCGAGAGGAGCGGCAAGAGGCACTCGATCCGTTCCGCCGCCCCGTGTCGGCGGTGCCGCATCCGTGCCCCTCTCCGTGGTCTCCACTCTCCCGTCCGCGCAGGTCGGGCCCCATCCGCGTACCTACTCATCTCCCCGACTAGGTACGGATACTCAGGCGTGCGCGCTCAAGCCCAGGTGGACTCCGTGCCTGCACTCAGCGGACCGCCGCGGCGGTCCGACCTGGCGGCGGCGTTGTCAGTGGTGGCGGATAAGGTCCCTGGCATGGCACGAATTGCGGTGATCGGCGCGGGGATGGGCGCCATGGCGGCCGCCGCTCGGCTGGCCGTCGCGGGCCACCGACCGGTGATCTTCGAGCGCGCGTCGACGTACGGCGGGTCGCTGGGCCGCATCGAGCGCGACGGCTTCGCGTTCGACACGGGTCCGGGGCTGCTCCAGCTGCCCGCGGTCCACCGGGACTTGTTCATCAAGACCGGCAAGGAGCCGCTGGAGGACCTCGTCGGCCTCACCCAGATCGAGCCCGCCGTGCGGCACGTCTTCGCGGACGGCACGACGGCGGACCTGCCGAACGCGCGGCGGGCGGGCGTCGCCGAGGCCCTGGACGCGACGGTCGGCTCGGGCGCGGGCGAGCACTGGTCGGCGTTCGTCAACCGCGCGCGGGAGGCCTGGGACCGCTCGCGGCGCCCCCTGCTCGAAGAGCCGCTGTGGCCGAACTGGCAGGTGCTCGCCGACCGCGAGCCGTACCCCGCGGTCGTGCACAAGCGGGTCCTGCGCAAGGACCGCGCGGCGCGGACGCTCGCCGAGATCGGCGCGCTCGAACTGGGCGGGGAGCCGCACCTCGTGGCGCTCCTGGAGCAGTACGCGCTGGCGTACGGCCTCGATCCCCGTACGGCCCCCGCGAGCGTTGCCGTGCTGCCCTACATGGAGCAGACGTTCGGGACGTGGGCGGTGGCCGGCGGAATGCGAGCCCTCGCGGACGCCGTGCACGCGCGCTGCCTGAAGCGGAAGGTCGAGTTCAGATTCGGCTCGGCCGTCACCCGGATCGTGGCCAAGGACGGGCGCGCGGCAGGCGTGGAACTGGCCGACGGCACGGTGGAGGACGCCGAGTTCGTGGTGGCGGGCGTCGCTCCCGGCACCCTGAGCGGGCTGCTTCCCGGCCGGTCCGTGCGCGCCGAGGGTCCTGCCCAGCGCGAGTCGGCGTGGCCGAGCCGGCTGACCGTGCACCTCGCGCTGCGCGGGGCCCGCCCGCAGGACACCCCGCATCGCACGGTGGTGCACGCGGCGGACAGGGACGCCGAGTTGGCATGGCTCTTCGAAGGCGGCGCGGCGCCGCGGAGACCGACGGTGGCCGTACTGCGCACCGGTGACGCTTCGGCGGTGCCGGACGCCGGGCACGAGGCGGTGACCCTCACAGTGACCGTCCCGGCGCACGCACGCGTGGAAGAAGCCGACGTGGAGCGGATCCTCGCGGCGGCCGAGCGGGCGGTGCCCGGGCTGCGCGAGCGGCTGCTGTGGCACGAGGTGCGCACCCCGCAGGACATCGCCGAGGCCACCGGGGCCGAGGGCGGCGCCGTGCCCGCCCCCGCGCTCGCGGCGGCGCGCGGCGAGCTGCTGCACGCGTCGAACACCACGGCCCTGCCCGGCCTGATGACCGTGGGCGGCTGGTCCCACCCGGGCGGCGGCCTGCCGCACGCGGTCATGTCCGGCGCGCTGGTGGCGGGCCTGATCGTGGAGGGCCCGGACTTCCAGGGCTCGCAGTGAGCCCCGGGCTCGGCGTGCACCGCGGGAGCCCCTGATACGCGACGAGCCCCGAGCGCCTCAGCTGCTCGGGACTCCGCGTTCGGTGCCTGCCTCAGTACCTGTACTGCTGCTCGTTGTACCCGGTGTTGTCGTACCCGTTGTTGTCGTACCCGGTGTTCGGGTCGTGCTGCGGGTACGTCGGGTACTGCTGCTCGGGCGGCAGTTCACCGCCGTAGTTCTGCTGCTGACCGTCGCCGTCCCGCTGCTGCGGCACCCAGACGCCGCCGGGGGGTGTCTCCCCGCCGTAGCCCGCGGCCGCCGCGTACGGGTCGGCATAGCCCTGCCCCGTGGCGTACGGGTCGCCGTACTGGGGCTGCGCCGGGTACGTCTGCGTCCCGATGTACGGGTCCGAGTACGGGGCGGCGTACGGCTGCTGAGCCGGGTCGTACCCGTAGCTCTGCTGGTCGTAGCCGTAGGACCCGGCGTCGTAGCCGTAGTCCTGCATCCCGTGCGCCGCCTGGGCGGTCTGGGCGTACGCCGAGTCCTGGTAGACGCCGTACTGGCTGGTGTCATCGGGCATCGGCTCGGTGGCGGCGTACACCGCCGTGCTCTCGACCGCCGGCTCCGGGACCGGCGCGTACTCCTGCGGCGCCGGCTCGTACTCCAGGTCCGTGACCTGGAGCGTCGGGTCCTGGTGCAGCTCCTTCTCGGAGCGCCGCCCCCGGTCGGCTCCGGGAACACCCGGAACGCCCTTGAGCGACCAGCCCGCGGCGAACCCGCGGCGGAACGACAGCGTGACGTACGTCTGCCCGATCGCGAACGCGATGGCCCCGGCCCCGATGACGTACACCGAAGGAATCAGGACGCCGATCACGACTCCGAGGAAGCCGCCGAAGGCGAGCAGCCGCCAGCGCAGCCGTGCCTTGTACTGCAGCAGGACCTCACCGAGGAGCCACAGTGCCACCAGTCCGAACGCGACATAGAGGACCGCCCAGCCCATGTACGCCCCTCTCGTACGGCCGTAGCCCTTGTGGGTACGGCGGAATCAGCCCCGCTCGTGGTGCAGGCCCAGGTTCTCGTAGATCTCCAACGTTGCCGTGGAGTTGTTGAGCGTAATGAAGTGCAGACCCGGCACTCCCTCGTCAAGCAGCTTGGCGCAAAACTCCGTAGCGAACTCGATGCCAATGGAGCGTACAGCGGCTGGATCGTCTTTCGCTGTGAGGATTCGCTCTTTCAACTCCGGAGGGAAGTCCGCGTTGCTCAACTTGGGCAGGCGTTCGAGCATGCGCACGCTCGTCACCGGCATGCATTCCGGGATGATCGGCGTCTCGCAGCCGGCCGCTGCGACCTTGTCGCGCAGCCGCAGATACTCCTCGGGGTAGAAGAACATCTGCGTGATCGCGTAATCGGCGCCCGCACGACACTTGTCGACGAAGTGCCGCACGTCGGAGTCCCAGTCGGCCGAGCGCGGGTGCATCGCGGGGAATGCGGCGACGCCGACGCAGAAGTCCCCGGACTCCTTGATCAATTCAACGAGTTCGGCCGCGTACGTGAGGCCTTCGGGATGCGAGATCCAGTCGCCCATCGGGTCGCCGGGCGGGTCACCGCGGACCGCGAGCATGTTCCGGATCCCGGCGTCGGCGTACTGGCCGATGATGTTGCGCAGTTCGGCGACCGAATGTTCGACGGCGGTGATGTGGGCCACCGGCGTCAGCGTCGTGTCGGCGACGATCTGCTCCGTCTCCTTGACGGTGCCCGCGCGCGTGGAGCCGCCCGCGCCGTACGTCACGGAGACGAAGTCAGGTGAGACCGCCTCGACCCTGCGCAGGGCGTTCCACAGGTTGCGCTCGCCCTTCGGGGTCTTCGGCGCGGAGAACTCGAACGAAAAAGCAGTCTTGCCGGGCGCGAGCATGTCGCTCACCCGGCGGGCGCGATCAGTCCTGGTGGAAGCGGTACCTAGGGCCATACGGGCAGGTTACTGACCGATATCCAAAGCCCCTAATCCCCGTCCACCTTGCGGACAGGCCGCCGGGACGGGCGTTACCGGCGGGTTCTTTCGGGGCCGCGCAGGTCACACGGCGCGCAGGCGCTTCGCGAACTCGGCTGCCGCGGCGGCCGGATCGTCGGCCTCCGTGATGGCCCGGACGACGACGGCTCTGCGGGCGCCGGCGTCCAGGACCTCGTCCAGATTCGTGAGGTCGATGCCGCCGATCGCGAACCAGGGGCGGTCCGTGTCCAGGCCCGCCGTGTAGCGCACGAGGTCCAGGCCGGGGGCGTACCGCCCGGGCTTGGTCGGGGTCGGCCAGCAGGGGCCCGTGCAGAAGTAGTCCACGCCTTCCTGGACGGCGGCCGCGGCGGCCTCGTCCCGCGCGTGCGTGGAGCGGCCGATGAGCACGTCCTCGCCGAGGACGGCGCGGGCCGCGGGGACCGGCAGGTCGCCCTGGCCGAGGTGCAGCACGTCCGAGCCGGTCGCGTGGGCGACGTCCGCGCGGTCGTTGACCGCGAACAGCTTGCCGTGGCGGCGGGCCGCGTCGGCGAACACCTGGAGGTGCTCCAGCTCCTCGCCGGCCTCCATGCCCTTGTCGCGCAGCTGCACGATGTCGACGCCGCCGGCCAGCACGGCCTCGAGGAACTCCGGCAGATCACCCTGGCGCCTGCGCGCGTCGGTGCACAGGTAGAGCCGCGCATCGGCGAGCAGTGCGCGCTTGGATTCCGCCATGAAGTCCCCCCGTGGGTCGTGCGATATCGGTGGCGTGGGGCCCCCCGGGGGCGCCGGGGGCCCCCCCGCCCGGTGGGACGGGCGCACCCGCCCGCCCGGGGGGGCCCCCGAAACCCCCCGCCCCCCATATGCCGCAAACCCCGCCCGGGCGGGCCCC
>NZ_JBIWLG010000006.1:408298-418515 GCF_044766085.1 Streptomyces sp. NPDC102360
GGGGCCCCCGGACCCCCCGCCGCGGGGCCGCGCGGGCGGGGGGTGGCGCCCCCCGGCCCGCCCCCCGGGGGGGGGGCGCTGGGGGGGGGGGGCCCCCCGGGGGGGGCGGGGGGCCCCACGCCGGACGGTTGTCAGGTCAGACGGCGAGCGCCTGGGCGCGACGCTTCACCTCCGTGCCGCGATTCTCGCTCAAGGCCTGCGCGGGCGTGCCCGGCAGGCTCGGGTCGGGGGTGAAGAGCCACTCCAGCATCTCTTCGTCGCTGAAGCCGTCGTCCCTCAGAACCGTCAGGAGGCCGACGAGCCCCTTGACGATCTTGTCGCCGTCGATGAAGGCGGCGGGCACGTGCAGTGCCCTGTTCTCTCCGCGGCGCACGGCGATCAGCTGGCCTTCCTTGACCAGCTGCCGCACACGCGTCACCTCGACATCGAGCATTTCCGCGATGTCGGGGAGGTTGAGCCAGGCGGGGACGAGAGCATCGATGTTTGCGTCAATCTCGGTCACAGGACAAGCGTGCCATCCCGGACTGACACTCGGAAGCCGGGCCGGTGCGGATGGACCACGGATCCTCCCGTTTCACCCCGTCCGTCACGCTTTGCCATGCCCTCAAGGAGACGGACTCACGCCACCGCGGACTTCAGCGGGCGGGCCGGGTCCGCGAGGAGCTCCGGGTCGAGCGCGGTCCCCGACTGGATGAGCTTGCGCCCCTGGGCCAGGTCACGCGGCTTGCCGACGGCGAGGACCGCCACCAGTGCGCCGCCATGCAGCCAGCACACCGACCAGGCGGCGCCGGCGGGGTCGCCGCGCCACACCGTCGCGTCGGCGCCCTCGTGGTGCCCGGCGTACTGCACGAACCGGCCGAACTGCTCGGACCAGAAATAGGGCACCGGGTCGTACACCGCCGGGGTCTCGCCGACGATGTTCGCCGCCACCGTGCGCGGCCCCTGCAGCGCGTTGTCCCAGTGGTGGACCATGAGGCGCTCTCCGTAGCGCCCCGAGGGGAACGAGGAGCAGTCCCCCACCGCGTAGACGTCGGGCACGGATGTGCGCAGTCCGTCGTCCGCGAGGACCTCACGGTGGGCGCCCAGCTCGATGCCGGAGCCGGCCAGCCAGCGGGTGGCGGGGCGGGCGCCGATGCCGACGACGACGGCTCCCGCGGGCAGCCGCGTGCCGTCGTCGAGGACCACGGCGTCCGGCTCGATGCGCTCCACGCGCGCGTTGGTGCGCAGTCGGGCTCCCGCGTCGGCGTACCAGGTCGCCATGGGCGCGGCGATCTCGGCGGGCAGCGCCCCGGCCAGCGGCCGCTCGGCGGCCTCCACCACCGTGACCCGGCAGCCGGCCTCACGGGCCGCGGTGGCGAACTCGGCACCGATCCAGCCGGCGCCCACGACCACCACGTCGTGCTGCTCGGCGAGGACGGGCCGCAACCGCTCGGCGTCGTCGAGCGTGCGCAGCAGGTGCACTCCGGGGGCGGACCGCGCGCCCGGCAGCTGGACGGGTTCGGCGCCGGTCGCGACGACCAGCACGTCGTACGGGACCGGCCCTTCGGCCGTGTCGAGCTCGTGGTCGCCGGGCCGCAGCCCGGTCACCTCGCGGCCCAGCTCAAGGGTGACGCCAAGCGCCTCGAAGTCCACGTCGAAGGCCGAGCCCTCGGCCTTGCCGAGCAGCACCGCCTTGGACAGCGGAGGCCGGTCGTACGGCTGGTGGGGTTCGGCGCCGAGGAGCGTGACCGCGCCGGTGAAGCCCTGTTCGCGCAGCGCGACCGCGGTCTGCACACCGGCCATGCCCGCGCCCACGATGACGACGTTCCGCTGCCCCGAAGGCGCTCCGCTCCCGCTCAGCTGCTCACTCACGGAAGCAACCTTAGGCACCTGGTCTTTCGTCGGTCAGCGATGCGGACCACTCCGACACCGTGACGTCCTCCACACACGCCGGCGGTTTAGCCCGCGAGCTCCTCGACCACGCTGGTGCCGCTGCCGTCCTGCGACTCCCACTCCCAGGTCTCGTCGAGGCGCACCCGGCCGTCGGGGAGCTCGGAAACGGTCGAGACGCAGTGTCCGGAGGAGGTGGTCCCGTCGGTCTTCAGCTGGACGTAGCGGAAGTCGATCTCGTCACCGGAGCGCGTGCCCACAAGGTGCCCCTGCACGACATCGCCGCCTACGTAGTCGGCCGAAATGCGGCCGTCGCTCTCCCGGTACGTGAAGCGGGTGCGCGTGCCCACCTGACCAGCAGCCTGGTCGGCAACGGGGGACATCACGAGACCGTCGAGAGATCGGGGCACTGGTTCGAGGCTCCCTTACTGGGGGTCGCGGTGAACGGCTAGGGTGGCCAACGTAGAGCACTCGCGGGAGCCCGTACGCAGCGGGCTGAGAGGGAGGCTGGAGCGGCCTTCGACCGTACGAACCTGATCCGGGTCATACCGGCGAAGGGAGGGGCTTGACGCCCATGTCGTCGACGCCATCCGTTCATTCGCAATCCGTTCGCTCGCACACCTGCGACGTCCTCGTCGTCGGTGGCGGCATCATCGGTCTGGTCACCGCTTGGCGGGCCGCGCAGCGCGGCCTGACCGTCGCGGTCGCGGACCCCGAACCCGGCGGCGGGGCCGCCCAGGTGGCGGCCGGAATGCTGGCCGCCGTCACCGAACTCCACCACGGCGAGCAGACGTTGCTCGGCCTGAACCTGGAGTCCGCGCGCCGCTACCCGGACTTCGCGACCGAGCTGTCCGAGGCCACCGGGCAGGACCTCGGCTACCGCGCGTGCGGCACGCTCGCGGTCGCGCTCGACTCCGACGACCGCGCCCACTTGCGTGAACTGCACGCGCTGCAAACGAAGTCCGGGCTCGACGCGGAGTGGCTGTCGGGCCGCGAATGCCGCCGCCTCGAACCGATGCTCGCCCCGGGCGTACGCGGCGGACTGCGCGTCGACGGGGACCACCAGATCGACCCGAGGAGGCTCGCGAGCGCCCTCGTGACGGCCTGCGAGCGCTCCGGCGTGACCTTCCACAGGTTGTGGGCCGAAAGGCTCTGTGTCGTCCGCGACCGGGCGAGCGGCGCGGTCCTCGCCGACGGCACCGAACTCGCCGCCGGCCAGGTGGTGCTGGCGGCGGGCAGCCGCGGCGGACAGCTCGCGGGTGTGCCCGACGCGGTGCTGCCGCCCGTGCGCCCCGTCAAGGGCCAGGTGCTGCGCCTGACGGTACCGAAGCGGTACGCGCCCTTCCTCAGCCGCACGGTCCGGGCGGTCGTCCGCGGCGGCAGCCTCTACCTGGTGCCGCGCGTCAACGGCGAGCTGGTCGTGGGCGCCACCAGCGAGGAACTCGGCTGGGACACCACGGTCACCGCGGGAGGCGTCTACGAACTCCTGCGCGACGCCCACGAACTCGTCCCCGGCATCACCGAACTCCCGCTCACCGAGACCCGCGCGGGCTTGCGCCCCGGTTCCCCCGACAACGCCCCGCTCCTCGGCCCGACCGCCCTGCCCGGCCTCCTCCTGGCGACCGGCCACTACCGCAACGGCGTGCTCCTGACGCCGATCACCGGCGACGCCATGGCGCACGCCCTGACCACTGGTGAACTCCCGGAAGAGGCCCGCCCGTTCACGCCGAAACGCTTCGGCACAGCCCTCGTGGAGCAGCCCGTATGAACGTCCACGTCAACGGCGAGCCGCGCACGGTGACCGCGGGCATCACGCTCGACCTCCTCGTCACCACGCTCACCACCGCGCCCAAGGGCGTCGCCGCCGCCCTCAACGAAACCGTCGTCCCGCGCACCCAATGGCCCGCCACGGCGCTCTCCGAAGGAGATCGCGTCGAGGTCCTCACGGCCGTACAAGGAGGCTGAACCGTCCATGGCCGACGACACTTTCGTCCTCGGGGGCGACCCGTACTCCTCGCGTCTGATCATGGGCACGGGCGGGGCGCCCAGTCTCGACGTCCTGGAGCGCTCTCTTGTGGCCTCCGGGACCGAACTCACCACCGTGGCGATGCGCCGCGTGGACGCGAGCGTGCACGGCTCGGTGCTCTCCGTCCTGGAGAAGCTGAACATCCGGGTGCTGCCGAACACGGCCGGCTGCTTCACCGCGGGAGAGGCGATCCTGACGGCCCGCCTCGCGCGCGAGGCACTCGGCACGGACCTGGTGAAGCTCGAGGTCATCGCCGACGAGCGCACCCTGCTGCCCGACCCGATCGAGCTGCTCGACGCGGCCGAGGCCCTGGTGGACGACGGCTTCACCGTCCTTCCCTACACGAACGACGACCCGGTCCTGGCCCGCAAACTGGAGGACGTCGGCTGTGCGGCGATCATGCCGCTCGGCTCCCCCATCGGTTCGGGGCTCGGCATCCGCAACCCGCACAACTTCCAGCTGATCACCGAGCACGCGCGCGTGCCGGTGATTTTGGACGCGGGTGCGGGCACGGCGTCCGATGTGACGCTCGCCATGGAGCTGGGCTGTGCGGGTGTGATGCTCGCCTCTGCGGTGACCCGCGCGCAGGAGCCGGTTCTCATGGCCGAGGGCATGCGGCACGCGGTGGAGGCGGGGCGCTTCGCGTACCGGGCCGGGCGCATCCCGAAGCGTCACTTCGCGGAGGCCTCCTCGCCTACGGAGGGGCGGGCGCGGCTCGATCCGGAGCGGCCGGCGTTCGTGTGACCCGAGCCGGGGTTGCGGTCGCGGGGCTCTGCCCCGGACCCCGCGGCCTCTCGTCCAAGAGCGGGGCTTGAAAAGGACCCCGCGGCCTCTCGTCCAAGAGCGGGGCTTGAAGGTGGTCACAGGTCTGCTGCAGTACGGCCCCGGCCTCGCGGCAGGAGAGCTGGGTGTCGGTGGCTCCTCGTACACTCGCCTGCGTGGACACGACCCTTCAGGACCCGTTGCTCGGGCACGTGCTCGACGGCCGGTACCGCGTCGACGCACGCATCGCGGTCGGCGGGATGGCCACGGTCTACCGGGCCGTGGACACCCGCCTCGACCGCGTGCTCGCGCTCAAGGTGATGCACCCCTCGCTGGCCGCCGACGTCTCGTTCGTGGACCGTTTCATCCGCGAGGCCAAGTCGGTGGCCCGCCTCTCGCACCCCAACGTCGTGGGGGTGTACGACCAGGGCACCGACGGCGCGTACGTGTATCTGGCGATGGAGTACGTGGCCGGCTGCACCCTGCGCGACGTGCTGCGTGACCGGGGAGCGCTGCGGCCCCGCGCCGCCCTCGACATCCTGGAGCCGGTCCTCGCCGCGCTGGGAGCGGCCCACCGCGCGGGCTTCGTGCACCGCGACATGAAGCCGGAGAACGTCCTTATAGGGGACGACGGCCGGGTCAAGGTGGCGGACTTCGGCCTGGTCCGCGCGGTGGACACGGTCACGAACACGACGGGGGCGGTCCTCGGCACGGTCTCGTACCTGGCGCCCGAGCAGATCGAGAACGGCACGGCGACGCCGAGCGTGGACGTCTACGCGTGCGGTGTCGTGTTCTACGAAATGCTCACAGGCGGCAAGCCGCACGCGGGCGAGTCCCCCGCCCAGATCCTCTACAAGCACCTCCACGAGGACGTGCCCCCGCCCTCGGCGGCGGTCCCCGGCCTCCCCTTCGAGCTCGACGAGCTGGTCGCGTCGGCGACGGCGCGCACCCCCGAGGTGCGCCCGCACGACGCCGTGGCGCTCCTCGCGCAGGCCAGGGGCGCCCGGTCGGCGCTCACCGACGCCCAGTTGGACGCGGTGCCGCCACAGGCCCGCGATACGGAGTATGTGGGGGCCGACGACCGTACGAGCGTGATCCCGCGCGCGGTGGGCACGCCCGTACAGCTGCCGCTGCCCACGGACGCCGCGGACCAGGCGCAGCTCAACCGGACGAGCCGCCTGGAGATGCCACCGCCTCCGCCCCTGGCCCCCGGACCGGCTCACGGCAGCGGTCGTGGTCGTGGTCGCGGCCCGCAGCGCCGCACCATCGCGATCCTCGCGGCGATCCTGCTGGTCCTCGGCGTCGGTACCGGCGTCTGGTACATCAACTCCGGCCAGTTCACGCAGGTCCCGTCCGTCCTGAACCAGACGCAGGGGCAGGCCGAGAAGCGGCTCGCCGACGCGGGCCTGGAGCGGGGCACGGTCGGCCGCGAGTACAGCGACACGTACAAGCGCGGCACCGTCATGGACAGCGATCCGGGCTCCCGCGACCGCATCCGCGGCGGCGGCACGGTGGACCTGACGGTGTCCAGGGGGTCGAAGACCGTGAAGGTCCCCGACCTCAGCGGCACGCCGCTGGACACCGCGAAGAGCGACCTCAAGAAGCGTGACCTCGAACCGGGCATGACCACCAAGGAGTTCAGCGACCAGATCGCCAAGGGCTCGGTGATCCGCACGGATCCCGGCGCGGGCGACACCCGCAGGGCCGGTTCCGCCGTCGCCCTGGTCGTCTCCAAGGGCGCCCCCGTCGACGTCCCCGATGTCACGGGCGAGTCCGAGCAGGACGCCATCGCCGACCTCGAGGACGAGGGCCTGAAGGCCGAGATCTCCACGAAGCGGGTCAACTCCGAGGAAGACAAGGGCGACATCGCACAGCAGTCCCCCGCCGAGGGCAAGCAGCTCGCCAAGGGCGACACGGTGACCCTGACGATCTCCAAGGGCCCCGTGATGGTCGAGGTCCCCGACGTCACGGGTCAGAAGGTCGACGAGGCGACGTCGCGGCTCAAGGCGGCGGGCTTCGAGGTGGAGGAGAACCGCGGCCTGCTCGGCCTGTTCGGCGACACGGTCAAGAGCCAGTCGGTGGAGGGCGGCGACGAGGCTCCGAAGGGGTCGACCGTCACGATCACCATCCGGTAGCAGGCGGGACCTGTGCACCGGCACCGGGGTTGCGCTCTCGGGGCTCCGCCCCGGACCCCGCTGCTCAATCGCCGCAGGGGCTTGAATTGCCCGGAGCCACCCGGAAGCCGGAGAAGCTTGATTTGCCGGAGCCGCCCGGAAGCCGCAGGGGCTTGAAAGACCCAGTACGCGTGCGTGACACCCTTGGCCGCGTGAACAGCAGCATCCGTAATCCCATCGGCGGCCACGTCCCCGTGGCCGGCGGCCTCGCGAGCGTAGGGCTCTCCTACGCCCGTGACCTCAAGGCCGAAACCGTCCAGGTCTTCGTGGCCAACCCCCGCGGCTGGGCCACTCCACTGGGGAACCCCCGGCAGGACGAGGACTTCCGCGCGCAGTGCGCCGCCGAGAACATCCCGGCGTACGTCCACGCCCCGTACCTGATCAACTTCGGCTCGCACACCGAGGCGACCGTCGACAAGTCCGTGGACTCCCTGCGCCACTCGCTGCGCCGGGCCCGCGCGATCGGCGCCCTCGGCGTCGTCGTGCACACCGGCTCCGCGACCGGTGGCCGGGAACGTGAGGTGGCCCTCGCGCAGGTCCGCGAGCGCATGCTGCCGCTGCTCGACGAGCTGACCCACGACGACGACCCGTTCCTGCTCCTGGAGTCGACCGCGGGCCAGGGCGCCTCACTGTGCTCCCGCACCTGGGACTTCGGCCCGTACTTCGACGTCCTGGACCGCCACCCCAAGCTTGGCGTCTGCCTCGACACCTGCCACATCTTCGCGGCGGGCCACGACCTCACGGGCCCGGCCGGCATGAAGCAGACCCTCGACCTCCTCGTGGACACGGTCGGCGAGGGCCGCCTCAAGCTGATCCACGCCAACGACTCCAAGGACGTCGTCGGCGCCCACAAGGACCGGCACGAGAACATCGGCTCCGGTCACATCGGCGAGGACCCGTTCCGCGAGCTGCTGGCCCACCCCGCGACCGAGAACGTTCCCCTGGTCATCGAGACACCCGGCGGTAAAGAGGGCCACGCGGCCGACGTGGCGCGCCTCAAGGAGCTACGAGCCTGAGGAATACCCCTGGGGGGTATATGGTTCCCTTGGTGACGGCATCCGCAGCGAGCACTGGGGGAACCATGCAGCACGAGACCCACGCCGGGCACGAGCACCATGACGCACCCGGCACCACCAAGGTCACCTGGTCCATGGCCGCGCAGGCCACCCTGCACTGCCTCACCGGCTGTGCCATCGGCGAGGTCCTCGGCATGGTGATCGGCACCGCGCTCGGCTGGGGCAACGTACCGACGATGATCCTGGCGATCGTGCTCGCCTTCGTCTTCGGCTACTCGCTCACCCTGCGCGGCGTCCTGCGCGCGGGCGTCGATTTCAAGACGGCGTTCCGGGTCGCGCTCGCCGCGGACACCCTGTCCATCGCGGTCATGGAGCTGATCGACAACGGCGTCATCGCCCTCTGGCCGAGCGCCATGGACGCCGGCCTCTCGGACGCCCTGTTCTGGGGTGCGCTCGCCGTGTCACTGGCGCTCGCCTTCGTCGTCACGACCCCGGTCAACCGCTGGATGATCGGCCGCGGCAAGGGCCACGCGGTGGTGCACCAGTACCACCACTGAGGACCGCAGAAGGCCCCGGAACCCCTAGAACTCGGGACCTTCGCCGGGCCCCTCCTGGTACGAGTACCGCTGCTCGCGCCACGGGTCGCCCACGTTGTGGTACCCCCGCTCCTCCCAGAATCCGCGCCGGTCCGCCGTCATGTACTCGACGCCGCGCACCCACTTCGGGCCCTTCCAGGCGTACAGATGGGGCACTACGAGGCGCAGCGGGAAACCGTGCTCCGCGGTGAGCAGCTCGCCGTCCTTGTGCGTGGCGAAAATGGTCCGCTCGGAGGCGAAGTCGGACAGTCGCAGATTGGACGAGAATCCGTACTCGGCCCACACCATCACATGGGTGACATCGGGCCCGGGAGGGGCGAGCTCCAGGATCGTGGAGGCGCGCACACCGCCCCATTCCGCGGCGAGCATGCTGAACTTCGTGACGCAGTGCAGGTCGCCGACCACGGTCCCGTACGGCAGCGCCGCGAACTCCTCGTGGTTCCAGCAGTGCTTGTCACCGTCGGCGGTCGCGCCGAAGACCCTGAACTCCCAGCGCTCGGGGCGGAACTTGGGCACCGGGCCGTAGTGCGTGACAGGCCAGCCGCGCTGCAGACGCTGCCCCGGTGGAAGCTCCGGCTGCACTGCTCCCCCAGACTCGCGACCCACCGGATGACCCATGCCTCCATCCTGACAGACCTGGACCAGTGGACGTGACCACGCCCACCCCGCCCGGACCTGCCGCGAACGCAGATTCGGGCAACTCCTACTAAGCGTGCACTTACTGGACGCACTCCTGTGCCGGTGCAAGGATGCGCGAAACCTGCCCAGTAACCGCTTGGAAGGAGCCTCTGCGATGCAGGGCGACCCCGAGGTCATCGAGTTTCTCAACGAACAGCTGACGGCCGAGCTCACGGCCATCAATCAGTACTTCCTGCACGCGAAGATGCAGGACAACTTCGGCTGGACGAAGCTCGCGAAGTACACACGCTCCGAGTCGTTCGACGAGATGAAGCACGCGGAGGTGCTGACCGACCGGATCCTGTTCCTGGACGGCCTGCCGAACTATCAGCGGCTCTTCCACGTCCGGGTCGGCCAGACGGTCACCGAGATGTTCCAGGCGGACCGGCAGATCGAGGTCGAGGCGATCGACCGTCTGAAGCGGGGCATCGAGGTGATGCGCGGCAAGGGCGACGTCACGTCTGCGAACATTTTCGAGTCGATCCTCGAGGACGAGGAGCACCACATCGACTACCTGGACACGCAGCTGGAGCTGGTGGAGAAGCTGGGTGAGGCGCTCTACATCGCGCAGCTCATCGAGCAGCCGGAGAGCTAGCAGCCGAGAGCTAGCAGCCGGAGAGCTGGCGGACGGAGGGCTAGGCAGCCTTCGGCATGTCCGCCGGCGGCGCGAGGGCCGCGGCCGTCTCACCATGCTCGACGAGGTCCCGGCGGGGGCACGCGCTGCGGCCGAGCAGCGCCTGGATCCGGCGGACGCAGGAGCCGCAGTCGGTGCCGGCCTTGCAGGCCGACGCTATCTGGCGGGGGGTGCAGGCACCGTCCTCCGCGTGCTTCTTGACCTGCGCCTCGGTGACACCGAAGCAGTTGCAGACGAACACGCGGTTCACCTCCCGGTCGGGCTGTCGTCGGGACTCATAGGAAACGCCGTCCCGATTGATCGGTGAGGCTAACCTAACCTTACCCGGCCGACCGGAAGCACAAAAGTGCCGTGGGGGGGGGGGGGCGCGCGGGGGCGCGCCCCCCCCCCGGGGCCCAACAGGACGCCGGACCCCGGCGGGGGGGGAGAAGCCCCCCCCCCCCACCCCCCCCCGCCCCCCGG
>NZ_JBIWLG010000006.1:418525-495139 GCF_044766085.1 Streptomyces sp. NPDC102360
GGGCCCCATTTCGCGGGTTGCCACAAACACACCCGCCCCCCCCCCCCCACACACACACGGGGGGGGGGGGGGGCGGCCCCGGGCCCCCCCCCCCCCACGGCGTTACCTACAGTGAACCGGGCTCACTGGTCGCGGTACATCTCCGCCACCAGGAACGCCAGGTCGAGCGACTGGCTGCGGTTGAGGCGCGGGTCGCAGGCCGTCTCGTAGCGCTGGTGCAGATCGTCGACGAAGATCTCGTCGCCGCCGCCCACGCACTCGGTGACGTCGTCACCGGTGAGCTCGACGTGGATGCCGCCCGGGTGCGTGCCGAGCGCCTTGTGGACCTCGAAGAAGCCCTTGACCTCGTCGAGCACGTCGTCGAAGCGCCGGGTCTTGTGACCGGAGGCCGCCTCGTACGTGTTGCCGTGCATCGGGTCGGTGATCCAGGCGACCTGCGCACCGGACGCCGTGACCTTCTCGACCAGCTCGGGCAGCTTGTCGCGGACCTTGTCGGCGCCCATGCGGACGATGAAGGTCAGCCGGCCGGGCTCGCGGTCGGGGTCGAGGCGCTCGATGTACTGCAGCGCGTCCTCGGCCGTCGTCGTCGGGCCGAGCTTGATCCCGATCGGGTTGCGGATCTTCGAGGCGAACTCGACGTGCGCGTGGTCGAGCTGACGCGTGCGCTCGCCGATCCAGACCATGTGGCCCGAGACGTCGTACAGATTGCCCGTACGCGAGTCCACGCGGGTCAGCGCCGACTCGTAATCGAGGAGCAGCGCCTCGTGGGAGGCGTAGAACTCGACGGCCTTGAACTCGGCCGGGTCGGTACCGCAGGCCTTCATGAAGTTCAGCGCGTTGTCGATCTCGCGGGCGAGCTTCTCGTAGCGCTGCCCGGAGGCCGACGCCTTCACGAAGTCCTGGTTCCACGCGTGCACCTGGCGCAGGTCCGCGTAGCCACCGGTGGTGAAGGCACGCACCAGGTTGAGCGTGGAGGCGGAGGCGTTGTACATCTGCTTCAGGCGCTCGGGGTCCGGGACCCGCGCGGCCTCGGTGAACTCGAAGCCGTTGACCGAGTCGCCGCGGTAGGTCGGCAGGGTCACGCCGTCGCGGGTCTCGGTGTTCTTGGAGCGCGGCTTGGAGTACTGGCCCGCGATGCGGCCGATCTTCACGACCGGCACGGAGGCCGCGTACGTGAGGACGGCGCTCATCTGGAGCAGCGTCTTCAGCTTCGCGCGGATGTGGTCCGCGGAAACGGCGTCGAAGGCCTCGGCGCAGTCGCCGCCCTGGAGCAGGAACGCCTCTCCCTTGGCGACGGCCGCCAGGCGGTTGCGCAGCTGGTCGCACTCGCCGGCGAAGACGAGCGGCGGATACGACTCGAGGTCCGCGATCACATCGCGCAGAGCCTCGGCATCGGGGTACTCGGGCTGCTGCGCCGCGGGCAGGTCTCGCCAGGTGTTGCCAGCGCTGGCGCTGGTCTTAGCGTTCACGGTCACCTCGTAAACACTACGGGGTCGGGTCGCCGGTCCATTCCCCCGCTCATCTTTTGAGACGGACGCGACACGTCTGAGCCGCACCGCCCGGCCATCGGGTACGGTGACGCTCATGTTCGCGCAGCAACTGCACCGCACCTGGTGGTGGACCGCACATCCGGCGGCCCACTGACTGCGCGTTCCCGAAACCGCGAAGGCCGCCCGAGGGGCGGCCTTCAGTGTTTTCACGGGCTGTTCCTCCCTGACGACTCGAAGTCGACGACTCACGAAGTCCCTGGAAGGAACACTCCTCATGCTGGACGCCCTGCTCACCGACGACCGCCCCTTCGCCCTCCTGCGCCGCCGCACACCCGGCCGCGAGCAGGACACGGTCGAGGTCCTGGTCGGCCAGGTCGGCGCGTACGAACGCCTGGCCGACATCCCCGAAGGGCTCGCCCTCGTCCCCTTCCGGCAGATCCGCGAACGCGGCTTCGACGTCCGCGACGACGGCACCCCGCTCACGGTCCTCACCCCCGAGGAGTCGTACGAGCTCCCGCTCGCCGAGGCCCTGGAACAGCTCCCGCGCCACGACGTCCAGGTCCGTGACGGCGGCTTCGACGTCGACGACGACCGTTACGCGGACATCGTCGGCCGGGTGCTGCGCGAGGAGATCGGCCAGGGCGAAGGCGCCAACTTCGTCATCCGTCGTACGTACGAGGGTGAGATCGCGGGATTCTCGCGGGCCGACGCCCTCGCGCTGTTCCGGCGGCTGCTCGACGGGGAACGGGGCGCGTACTGGACGTTCGTCGTGCACACCGGGGAGCGCACGCTGGTGGGCGCGAGCCCGGAGGTGCACGTGCGGATGTCCGGCGGCACCGTCGTCATGAACCCGATCAGCGGCACGTACCGCTACCCGGCCGAGGGGCCGACGCCCGAGCACCTGCTGGACTTCCTGGCCGACGGCAAGGAGATCGAGGAGCTGTCGATGGTCGTCGACGAGGAGCTCAAGATGATGTGCACCGTCGGCGACATGGGCGGTGTCGTCGTCGGTCCGCGGCTCAAGGAGATGGCGCACCTCGCGCACACCGAGTACGAGCTGCGCGGGAAGTCGACCCTCGATGTGCGGGAGGTCCTCAAGGAGACGATGTTCGCGGCGACCGTCACCGGCTCGCCCGTGCAGAACGCCTGCCGGGTCATCGAGCGGCACGAGGTCGGCGGCCGCGGCTACTACGCGGGCGCGCTCGCGCTCGTCGGCCGCGACGCGGGTGGGGCGCAGACGCTCGACTCCCCCATTCTGATCCGCACCGCCGACATCGACGCCGCCGGGCGGCTCCGCGTCCCGGTCGGCGCGACCCTCGTGCGCGGCTCCGACCCGGCGAGCGAGGTCGCGGAGACGCACGCGAAGGCGGCCGGTGTGCTCGCCGCGCTCGGCGTGCGTCCGGCGCGCCCGCGCGGGGAGGGTGCGCGGGCGCCGCTCGCCGACGACCCGCGGGTGCGGGCCGCGCTCGACGGGCGGCGGGCATCCCTGGCGCCGTTCTGGCTGCGGATGCAGAAGCGCGAGAACGACCTCTGCGGGCACGCGCTCGTCGTCGACGGCGAGGACACGTTCACCGCGATGCTGGCGCACGTACTGCGCTCGACGGGGCTCGACGTGACGGTGCGGCGCTACGACGAGGAGGGGCTGCGGGAGGCGGTGCTCGCGCACGAGGGCCCGGTCGTCCTCGGCCCGGGACCCGGGGATCCCTCCGACGTCACCGACCCGAAGATGCGCTTCCTGCGGGCCCTGACCGCCGACGTGATCCGCGACCACGAACACGGCGTGCTCGGCGTCTGCCTGGGCCACGAGCTGATCGCGGCGGAGCTTGGCCTGGAGATCGTCCGCAAGGAGGTGCCGTACCAGGGCGCGCAGACCGACGTCGAGGTGTTCGGGCGGACCGAGAAGGTCGGGTTCTACAACAGCTTCGTGGCGTCCTGCGACGACGGGGCGGCGACCGAGCTGGCCGCGCACGACGTGGAGATCAGCCGGGACCGGGCGACCGGCGAGGTGCACGCGCTGCGCGGCCCCACGTTCGCCGGCGTCCAGTTCCACCCGGAGTCGGTGCTGTCGCTGCGCGGCGCCGGGATCGTGCGGGAGCTCCTCGCTCAGCTGCTGGACTCGGCGGGCACCAGCACGTTCTCGGAGCGGCGGCCCGCCTGATAGTCCAGGACGTTCTGCACCGTGGTCTCGATGATCTGTCCGACCGCGTCCACGGTGTAGTACGCCTGGTGGGACGTGACCAGGACGTTCGGGAACGTGACGAGGCGGGCCAGGGTGTCGTCCTCGACGACGTCGAGGGACTTGTCGAGGAAGAACAGGCCCGCCTCGGCCTCGTACACGTCGAGGCCGACGCCGGCGAAGCGGCCTTCGCGGAGTTCGGTGACGAGCGCCTTGGTGTCGATGAGGCCGCCGCGGCTGGAGTTGATCAGGATCGCGTCGTCCTTCATGGCGCGCAGCGCGGCGGCGTCGACGATGTGCTCGGTGGCGGGCAGCAGCGGCACGTGCAGGCTGATGACGTCCGCCTCCGCGAACAGCTGCTCCTTGTCGACGTACTTCATGCCGAGGGCCGTGCAGTTCGGATCCTCGGCTACGTCCCAGCCGAGCAGGTTCATGCCGAAGCCGTGCGCGATCCGGGTGAAGGCCTCACCGATCTTGCCGGTGCCGAGCACGCCGACGGTGCGGCCCCGCAGATCGCGGCCCATCAGCCCGTCGAGGCGGAAGTCGAAGTCGCGGGTGCGGGTGCTGGCGCGGACGATGCGGCGGTTGACGGCCATCGCGAGGGTCCAGGCGAACTCGGCGACCGAGTACGGCGAGTAGTACGAGACGCGCGCCACGGTCAGGCCGAGCCGCTCGGCGACCTGGAGGTCGATGTTGTTGAACCCGGTGGAGCGCTGGGCGATCAGTTGCGTGCCGCCGGCCGCGAGGGTCTGGAGCACGCGGTGGTTGAGGGTGGCGTTGACGCTGGTGGAGACGATCTCGTAGCCGGCCGCGATCGGAGCGGTGTCCTCGTTGAGGAAGACGTCGACGCAGCGGACGTCGTGGTGCCCTTCAAAGGCCTTCTCGATGAGCGGCTTTTCGTCCGATTGAACCCCGAATGCGAGAATCTCCATGCGGGCGAGTCTAGGCGGACCAAGCCCGTGCGGCGATCAGTCCCCCACCCCGCCCTTTCCCGAAAGTCCTGCCGGACGGGCCTGCTCAATCGCCGCAGGGGCTATAAACAGCCCCTGCGGCGATTGGCGTCAGCCGAAGAAGACGCCCACCTCTTCGTACAGCGCCGGATCCACCGTTTTCAGCCGGGACGTCGCGTCGGCGATCGGGACCCGCACGATGTCCGTCCCCCGCAGCGCCACCATCTTCCCGAAGTCCCCGTCCCGCACCGCGTCGATCGCGTGCAGCCCGAACCGGGTGGCCAGCCACCGGTCGAAGGCGGACGGCGTGCCGCCCCGCTGCACATGGCCGAGGACCGTGGTCCGCGCCTCCTTGCCCGTGCGCTTCTCGATCTGCTTCGCGAGCCACTCCCCCACGCCGGAGAGGCGCACGTGCCCGAAGGAGTCCAGGGACTCGTCCTTCAGCACCACGTCGCCGTCGCGCGGCATCGCCCCCTCGGCGACCACCACGATCGGCGCGTACGAGGACCGGAAGCGCGAGGTGACCCAGGCGCAGACCTGCTCGACGTCGAAGCGCTGCTCGGGGATGAGGATGGCATTGGCCCCGCCGGCCAGGCCCGAGTGCAGCGCGATCCAGCCCGCGTGCCGGCCCATGACCTCGACGACGAGGACCCGCATATGGGACTCGGCGGTGGTGTGCAGCCGGTCGATGGCCTCGGTGGCGATGCCGACGGCCGTGTTGAAGCCGAAGGTGTAGTCCGTGCCGGAGAGGTCGTTGTCGATGGTCTTCGGTACGCCGACGACCTTGATGCCGTACTCGTCCGCGAGCCGGGCCGCGACGCCGAGGGTGTCCTCGCCGCCGATCACGATGAGGGCCTCGACCTCCTGCTTGGCGAGGTTCTCCTTGACGCGGCGGATCCCGTTCTCCGCCTGGAGGGGGTTGGTCCGCGAGGAGCCGAGGACGGTGCCGCCGCGGGGCAGGATGCCGCGCACCGCGGGGATGTCGAGAGGGACGGTGTCGTTCTCCAGGGGCCCGCGCCAGCCGTCGCGGAACCCTACGAAGTCGTAGTCGTACTCCTGAACGCCCTTGCGCACGATGCCCCGGATGACAGCGTTCAGTCCGGGGCAGTCACCGCCTCCGGTCAAAACTCCGACCCTCATGGCGTAACTCCCTTGTCACGGCGAGTGGTTGGGGCCACTCTCCCGCGCGGGGTCAGTCGTCGTCCAGACCCCGCTCGATCGCGTACCGGACGAGCTCCACGCGGTTGTGCAGCTGGAGTTTGCCGAGGGTGTTCTGCACGTGGTTCTGCACCGTGCGGTGCGAGATGACCAGGCGCTCGGCGATCTGCTTGTAGCTCAGCCCCTTCGCGACGAGCCGCAGCACCTCGGTCTCCCGGTCGGTGAGCTGCGGGGCGGCGCCCGGCTCGTCGCCGCCACCGGCCGGGGACGGGTCCGAGGCGAGCCGCCGGTACTCGCCGAGGACGAGGCCGGCGAGGCCCGGCGTGAACACGGGATCGCCGACGGCGGTGCGCCCCACCGCGTCGATCAGCTCGTCCGTGGAGGCGGACTTGAGCAGATAGCCGGTGGCGCCGGACTTCACCGCTTCCAGTACGTCGGCGTGCTCACCGCTCGCCGACAGCACGAGGACGCGCAGGCGGGGGTCGGCGCCGACGAGTTCCTTGCAGACCTGTACGCCCGGCTTGGCCGGCAGATTCAGGTCGAGGACGAGGACGTCGGGGCCCGCGGCCTGCGCGCGGCGCACCGCCTGCTCGCCGTCACCGGCCGTGGCGACGACCTCGAAGCCGGCCGCGCCCAGGTCGCGGGCTACGGCGTCGCGCCACATCGGGTGGTCGTCGACCACCATGACCTTGATGGATCCGTTCGGTTCGCTCATCTCTCCTGCCCTGCCTTCCCCCGTGACCCTCGCGGGCCCTTCCTCAACTACTTCTTCGGTACGCGCAGTTCGACCTCGGTGCCCTGGCCGGGGACCGAGATCAGCTCGGCCGTGCCGCCGATGTCGCGCAGCCGGCCCCTGATCGACAGGGCGACGCCAAGCCGCCCCTCGCCCTCGGCCTGCGCGAGGCGGCCCTCCGGGATGCCCGGACCGTCGTCCCGCACCGTCACGATCACCGCGTCCGACTCGTCCTCGACGAGGATCCACGCGCTGGCGTCCGCGCCCGCGTGCCGACGCACATTGTCCAATGCGGCACTGACAGCGGCGGCCAGTTCGCGGGCCGCGGCGGGCCGCATCGGCACCGGGGCGCCCGGCTCCGAGAAAGTGATGCGTCCACCGGCGTGCCCGGCGAGCAGGGGGCGCAGATCGCGGGCGTCCGCGCCGTCCCCCTCGGCCGCTTCGTCCAGTTCCTCCGGTTCCACCTCGCCGCGTACGAGCGCGCCGCTCTCCGCGTCCTCGGAGACACGGGAGGCCGGCACGAGGCCCCCGGCGACCAGGGTGCGCAGCGCGACCTCCTGCTCGCCCGCCATCCGGCCGAGCTCCGCCGCCTCGCCGCCCAGGGCGGTGCCACGGCGCTGCACCATCGCGAGGACCTGCAGCACGCTGTCGTGGATGTCGCGGGCGAGGCGCTCCCGCTCGCGCGTCGCCGCCTCGATCTCCAGGGCGCGGGCGAGGGTGCGCTCGGAGGCGCGGGCCACCTCCACGACGTAGCCGATCGCGATGGAGGCGATGCAGACCAGCAGGACGCTGTGGACGAGGCCGCGGGTGATGTCACCGCGCTGCAGTACGTTGGCGACGCCGATGAGCAGGGAGGCTCCGGCCGCCCACCGCCAGCCGCCCTTGAGCGCCCAGGCGAGGACCGCGCCCGCCGTCCAGATCGACGGCAGGGTGGCACCTCCGGTGGCGGCCCGCTCGTGCCCGGCGACCGGCGAGAGCAGGATGCCGGCGACGGCGATCGTCAGGTCGGCGGTGAGGAACCGCTTGGTGCAGCGCCGGGCGCCCGACACCTGCGGCAGCGTCGTCAGCGTCCACACCGTGATGACCACGAAGTAGCCGACACCGACCCACGGGCGCTCGTACACCTCGTACGAGGAGGCGAAAAGACCGACCGCGTAGACGAGGGTCAGCAGGCGGTACCCGGTGAGGGCGCGCCACAGCGGCTGCTCGACCGACATCCGCACGACGCGCTCGCGCCCGGCCGTGTTCCCCATGTCCCCTGTCCCCCCGTGGCACTTCTGGGTACGTCCGCTTCTGGGCACTTCTTGAGAACGACGCGGCTAGGAGCCGCCCCGTTCCTTCTCCAACGCCTTCTTCGCCGCTTCCTTCTCCGCCTTGGCCGCCTTCTCCGCGTCCGCGATCTGCCGCTTGGCGGCCGTCGCGTAGATGTCGACGTACTCCTGGCCGGAAAGCTTCATGATCTCGTACATGACCTCGTCGGTGACAGCCCTCAGGACGAAGCGGTCGCCCTCCATGCCGTGATAGCGGCTGAAGTCGAGCGGCTTGCCGATGCGGATGCCCGGCCGCATCAGCTTCGGCATCACCTTGCCCGGGGGCTGGATCTTCTCCGTGTCGATCATGGCGACGGGGATGACGGGGGCGCCGGTGGACAGCGCCACGCGCGCGAGGCCGCCCGGCTTGCCGCGGTAGAGGCGGCCGTCGGGGGAACGCGTCCCCTCCGGGTAGATGCCGAACAGCTCGCCGCGCTCCAGGACCTCGACGCCGCTCTTGATGGCGGCCTCACCCGCGCCCCGCGAGCCGGAGCGGTCCACGGGCAGCTGGCCGACGCCCTTGAAGAAGGCGGCCGTCATCTTGCCCTTGACCCCGGGGGTGGTGAAGTACTCGGCCTTCGCGATGAAGGTGACCTTGCGGTCGAGGACGGCGGGGAGGAAGAACGAGTCGGAGAACGAGAGGTGATTGCTGGCGAGAATCGCGGGGCCCTCGGCGGGAATGTTCTCGAGGCCCTCCACCCACGGCCGGAAACCGAGCTTCAGCGGCCCTCCGATGGCCACCTTCATTGCGCCGTAGATCAACCCACTGCCTTCCCTCGTGCCCGGACCTCGTACCGGGACCAGTCCGAGGATCCGACCTTAACCCGCGGGGCCGCCCAGGGGCCCGATGACCCTGGCCGACCGGCTTGTCCGGCCGGGGGTCCGGGGGTTGTCCCCCGGGAAGACACAGCACCCGCGGGGCCGCCCAGGGGGCCGACGACCCTGGTCGGTGTCAGTCCGGTCGCGTACCGTGAGGTCCAGGTCGCTGTTGCTCTTCAGCGTTGCTCTTCAGCTCGTTCCCCCGCACGTCCGTCCACCGTTTCTCTGCCATGAACAGGAGACCGAAGGTGCCGGTCCTTCCTGGAGCCGAGCCGTACCGCCATGACGGCGGCGAGGTCGGCGTCCTCCTCTGTCACGGATTCACCGGATCACCCCAGTCGCTGCGGCCCTGGGCCGAATACCTCGCCGAGCGCGGCCTGACCGTCTCGCTCCCGCTGCTGCCGGGCCACGGCACGCGCTGGGAGGACCTGGCCGTCACCGCGTGGCAGGACTGGTACGCGGAGGTGGACCTCGCCCTGCGCGAACTCACGGAGCGCTGCTCCACGGTCTTCGTGTGCGGCCTGTCGATGGGCGGCGCGCTCGCCCTGCGCCTCGCGGCCAAGCACGGGGACGAGATCGCGGGCCTCGTCCTGGTGAACCCCGGCAACAAGGTGCACGACCTGGCCGCGCATACGCTTCCGGTCACCCGGCACCTCGTGCGTTCGGTGAAGGGCATCGCCAGCGACATCGCCAAGGAGGGCGTGGAAGAGCTCGGCTACGGCCGGATGCCGCTGCACGCGGTGTACCAGCTGCGCCGCTTCTTCCAGCTCGTCGACCGTGAACTGCCGCAGGTGACACAGCCCTTGGTGGTGCTGCACAGCATGAACGACCATGTGGTGCCGCCCGCCGACTCGGCGCGTGTGCTCGGCCGCGTCTCGTCCACGGACGTCACGGAGATCCTGCTGGAACAGAGCTACCACGTGGCGACGTTGGACCATGACGCGGACCGGATCTTCGAGGAGAGCTACGCGTTCTTCGACCGGCTCGCTCCCGAAGTCGGCAAGATCCCCAGCGAGGGCGTGGAAGGGACGGGACCGGGTGACTGAGCAGGAGCGGGGCGGGTCCGAGCGGCCGGACAGCTCGGAACCGCACGACCAGGAGGAGACCGGCGGGCAGTCGCGCGATCCCCTCCTGCCGAGCGACGAGGACGCCGCGTGGGCGGCGATCGTCGCCGGTTACGGGGAGGAGCCGCCGGACCCGCCGGGCGCCAAGCCGTTCAAGTCGGTGGAGGACCTGGCACTGCTCGAACCGGAGACCAACGAGTCACCGGAGCGGCCGTCGGACACCCAGCGGAGCCCCCTGAAGAAAGACGCCAAGGACCAGGGCCAAGGTCAGGACCGGGACAAGGCGAAGGGTGAGGACAAGGGCCAGGACCGGGGCGAGCAGAGCTCCCTCGGTTCCTCGGTCTCCTTCGCGCCAGGCATCGCCTCCGCTCCCGGCCCCCGCGACCACGCGGCGCCCGAGCCCTCGGACGACGACTTCGACGGCGCCGACGAGGGCCACTTCGTCCCGCCCGAGCCGCCCCCGCTGCCGGAAGGCGACGTCACGGCCAGGTTCGCCTGGCTCGCGGTGGTCGGCGGCCCGACCCTGCTGCTCCTCGCGGTGCTGCTGGGCTGGGACATGACGTGGTGGCTGGCGACGCTGTGCATCGGCGGCTTCCTCGGCGGCTTCGGCACGCTCGTCGCCCGGATGTCACCGGGCGACGACGAGGACGGCGACGATCCGGGCCGCGGCGCCGTGGTCTGAAGCTATTCGGCGGCGGGGACACGGAGGGCGGCGAGCACCGGCAGATGGTCGGTGGCCGCCCTCAGCTCGTCCCGGTCCAGGAACTCCGGCACCCCGCACCCCAGCACCTCGATACCCTTGGTGGCGAGGATCGCGTCGATACGCTGATGGGGATCGGCCGGCGTCGAGGTGTACTCGTCGCCCCAGGGCCGGGTCGCCCAGGCGTCGTTGAGGGCGCCCGCGAGGCGCCGGAAGGTGCGCCCGCCGGGCCGCTCGTTGAGATCCCCGCCCACCACGACATGCCGCACTCCCGAGGCGTCCATCGCCTCGACCCGGTCGAGCAGCATCCCGCCCTGCGCGTACCGCTCGTCCTTCTGCAGGCTCAGATGGCAGCTGACGACGCCCACCCGGACGCCCCCGAACCGCACGACAGCGGTCGCGAAGCCGCGCCGGTGCAGTCCGGGCGTGAGCGGAAGCAGCACGTCCTCCGTGCGTTCGACGGTGGCTCGCAGCGAGCAGAGCAACGCGGGCCCGGCGGCGCTGCCGCCCCCGGAGAGGATCACCAGGTCGGCGGCGCGGGCGAGCCGGGCGAGGTGCTTGCGCCAGCGGAAGAACCGGGGCGCCTCCTGGATCAGTACGAGGTCCGGGGCGCAGGCCTTCATCACGCGGGCGAGGGCGACGGGGCTGTCGCGCATCGAGCGGATGTTGTAACTGAGGACGCGAATGACGGCCGAACCATCCGCTTCTGTACGGGACTTGGGGAGTTCGGTGCGTGCTTCGGGGAGCGAGCCGGAGTCCATGAAGATCAAGATACGCCGGTGCCCGCCGCCCCCACGGGGAACGACGGGCACCAGGTGCGTAGGTACGTCACATGACGGGGTCGGGCTCCCGCGCGAGGTCGGCCGCGCCGACCATGCCCGCCTTGTTGCCCAGCTGGGCGGCGATCACGTCGGCCACGGGCCGCCAGTTGCCGCCGACCAGCCACCGCTTGTACGACTTGCGGATGGGGTCGAGTACCAGCTCGCCCTCGTCCGAGAGGCCGCCGCCGACGATGAACGCCGACGGGTCGAACAGCGAGGCCAGGTCGGCCAGGCCCGCGCCGGCCCAGCGGGCCAGCTCGCGGTACGAGTCGACGGCCACCGGGTCGCCCTCGCGGGCGGCCGACGAGATGTGCTTGCCCTCGATGCCCTCGGGGCTGCCGTCGCCGAGCGAGAGCAGGTACGAGGCGTTCTCGGGGGTGGCGTTGGCGCGCTGCTTGGCGTAGCGGACGAGCGCGCGCCCGGAGGCGTACTGCTCCCAGCAGCCCTGCGAGCCGCAGCCGCACAGCAGGCCGTCCGGCACCATGCGGATGTGGCCGAACTCGGCGGCCACACCGAAGTGGCCGCGGCGCAGCTTGTTGCCGATGATGACGCCGCCGCCGAGGCCGGTGCCGAGCGTGATGCAGATGACGTTGCGATGGCCCTTGCCCGCGCCGAACTTGTACTCGCCCCAGGCGGCCGCGTTCGCGTCGTTCTCGACGACCACGGGCAGCTTGACGCGCGCCTCGACCTTCTCCTTCAGCGGTTCCTGGCGCCAGTCGATGTTCGGCGCGAAGTACACGGTGGAGCGCTGGCGGTTGACGTAACCGGCGGCACCGATCCCCACACCCACGATCTCGTGTCCGGCCCTGGCACCCTCCACGGCCGAGGCGATCGCGTCGACGATCCCGTCAGGCGTGGAAGGCGTCGGCACCTTGAACGTGGAGAGGATGTTGCCTTCCTCGTCGACCACACCGGCCGCGATCTTCGTGCCGCCGATATCGACGCCGATGGTCAGTCCCATGGATCCCTCAGTTCGGTCGAGCCCCGCTACGGCCCACCTTAACCGAGCGGCATTCAGTCCAGGTCGATGTGCTCTCCGCCGGGGCCTTCGTCCTCGGGCTTGGCGTCCTTCGGCGGGGCGGGCTCCTGGGTGCGCTGGGTCCAGCGGCTCTCCTGGCCCTCGACCGCGGAGCGGTAGGCGGCGAGCAGCTCGGTGCCCGCGGCGGCCAGGTGGTCGAACACGTCCGCGTTGCGGTCGATGACCGGCTCGATGACGGAGCGGGCCTGCCGGACGGCCTGCTTGGCGACCTGCTCCGCGGTGCCCTGCGCGACCGCCCCGAGGAACGGGGCCTGCACGGACGAGAGCTTGTCGGTGACGGCGTCGACGAGCTTCTTCAGCTCCTCGGCCGCGGATCCGGGCGGCGGACCGTACTCGGCCCTGCGGCGGGCCCGCTCCTCCTCGAGATCCTCGGCACACGCCTTCTCCCAGGCGTCGTCGTCGGCCTGGTGGACGGGCTGCTCGGTGGCGTCGCTCATGACGGCTGACTCCTGCGGAGAGCTGGACCGGTTACCCCTTCGACGTTACCCGAACGGGTGCGCCCCGTTCATCGGTTGTGCGGCCACAGATCCGGGTCGGGGGCGAAGCGGACACGGAGTTCGCCGTCGACGAGGCCCGCGCCCGCCACGGTGCAGCGGCGGGGCGCGGAGGGCAGCGGGACGATCCGCCGGAACGGGCCCACGCCGACGACCAGTTCGTCGCCGCGCCGCACCAGGCTCAGCTCCTCGCGGACGGCTCCGGGCAGCGGTATCCGCCACACCAGGACGCCGTCCTCGCCGAGCCGGTCCTCCACGGGCCACGGGTCACGGGGGCCCGGCAGGGTCACCGGCACCGGTACGTCCAGGTCCTCGGGGCGCGGGTCGCGGCCCAGGTGGGGCAGCTCGTACGCGCCGGGCCACTCGGCGACGACCTTGCGCTGGCGGGCGGCGGCGTCGGCGAGCCACGGGTCGGTGGAGCCGTCGGGGAGCAGCCGGTTGGCGACGACCGTCTCGACGTCGAGGCCGTGCAGGGCGAGGCCGGTACGGGTGGTGCGCAGGGTCTCGGCGGCGGCCCGGGTGGGCTCCGCGACGAGCCGTACCCGGGTGGTGCCCGCGTCGATCACGGCCTGCGCGGCGGCGAGTTCGGCGTCCCAGCGGGCGGCGGACTCGTACAGCCACTGTGCGGGCATCGGCACCCCGGCGAGCCGGCCGAGTACGGGGCGCAGGGCGCGCGCGGCCTGGCGCTCCGCGGGGAGCAGGCGGCGCAGGTAGCGGCGGAGCTGCTCGGGGAGGGCGAGGGTGTCGATGGCCCGCGGGGCGGCCGGCAGGTCGACGACCAGCAGGTCTTCGTCTCCCTCCGCGGCGGTCCGCAGCGCGCGGAGCAGCGCCAGTTCCTCGCTGCCCGGCAGTGGCGTGAGCTCGTCGGCGTCCAGCTTCGCGGCGCCGAGGAGTTCGAGGCCGGAGGCGGCGCGTTCCTGGAGGGCGAGGAGGTCGCGGCGGAAGTCGTCGGCCGGGGTGAGGCGGGTCACCTCCACGCCGGGGAGCCCGGGCGCCGGGGCCGCGGTGATGAGTCGTGTGCGCTGGCCCTGGCGGGCGGCCTTCAGGGCGGTGGCTGCGGCGATGGTCGTCTTGCCTGAGCCACCGGGGCCGGTGACGAGAAGGGTGCGCATGGGGTTCGAGGTTACCGGTGGTGGGCGCCCCCGTGATCGGCGCGCGGCACCGGGGCCTCGGGGCTCCGCCCCGGACCCCGCGCCTCAAACGCCGGCGGGGCTGAAAGATCGGGGCTCCGCCCCGGACCCCGCTGCTCAATCGCCGCAGGGGCTTGAAAAGCCTGCTCAAGCGCCGCAGGGGCTTGAAGGGCTCGATCGCCGGCGGGGCTTATTCGCCCGTCTCGACGCGCTTCTTCAGGCCTGCCAGCGCGCGGTCGATGATGACCTTCTCGGCCTTGCGCTTGATCATGCCGAGCATGGGGATCTTCACGTCGACCGTGAGGGAGTACGTGACCTCGGTCCCCTCACCCGCCGGCTTCAGCACGTACGAGCCGTCGAGGGAGCGCAGCATCTGGGACTTCACGAGGGTCCACGAGACCTCGTTCTCGCCGGCCCAGGTGTACTTGAGCGTCTGGTCGTCCTTGATCGCTCCGGCGTCCATGACGAGCCGGACCTGTTCGGCGCGGCCGGACCCGTCCTCGGCGATGACCTCCGCCTCCTTCACCTCACCCGTCCAGTCCGGGTAGCGGGCGAAGTCGGCGATCACCCCCATGACATCGGCGGGGGCCGCCTCGATCGTGATGCTCGAGCTGGTGTGTTCCGCCATCGCCGTGGCTCCTCCGGATACCGGTCATGGATGCGCCGTGCCTGCGTGTGTGTCGCCTGAAGGCTATCGCGCGCATGCGCTCACGCTGTCACCACTCCAGCGCCCAGGGCCTGCCCGACCCCGCGAAATGGCCGACGTTCACGCATTCCGTGGCCCCGATCCGCATCCGCCGCGCGAGCGGCTGGTGGACATGGCCGAAGAGCGAGTACCGGGGTTTGGTCCGGCGAATCGCCTCCAGGAGGGCGCGGCTGCCACGCTCGAACCGCCGCGCCACGGTGTCGTAGACGAGGTCGGGAACCTCCGGCGGGATGTGTGTGCACAGCACGTCGACCTCGCCCACGGCCTCGATCTTCGCGGCGTACTCCTCGTCGTCGATCTCGTACGGCGTGCGCATCGGCGTGCGGAGCCCGCCGCCGACGAAGCCGAAGACCCGGCCGCCGATCTCGACGCGCTCCCCGTCGAGCACGGTCGTGCCGGGTGCGGCGTACTCGCGCCAGAGTTTCGGCATATCGACATTGCCGTAGGTCGCATACGTCGGTGTGGGGAACGCCGCGAACATCTCCGCGTACTGCTTCCGCACCGCTTTTTCGATGGCAGGGACACGGTCTATGCCGGCCCACAGCTCCCTGCCGAAGGCGCGCGCCTCCTCGAAACGGCGGGCCGTGCGCAGTTCGACGATGCGGTCCGCGTTCTCGACTCCGAACAATTCGGGGAAAATGCCGCGCGAGTGATTTGCGTAATCAAGGAACAACACCAGGTCACCAAGGCAGATGACGGCATCGGCGCCGTCTCCGGCTCGTGCGAGGTCGGTGGAGTTTCCGTGCACATCGCTGACTACGTGTACGCGCATACCGATCACCCTAGGACGATGGGTCCCGGAATGGGTAGAGGCCTCGGACCTGCGGTTACTTCCGAGTCGCTCGGCTCCTGGACTAGGGTGCGAGGACGGTCGCGGCGACGTGTGACGCAGCGTACATCTGGTCCGACCCCCCTATCGAAGAAGCAGTACCGGTGGGTAACGTCCGGGCAGTCCAGTCGTGTTCAGTTCAAGCAATGAGTGACGCCGAGTTCGGGCGGGCAATTCATTGATGCACTGTGCACCTGCCCGATCTTGGACCGCACCGACGCATCACAGAAGAGTGGCGCCGGCGCCCTACGAGGAGCAGCAGTCTTGCGCGAGTTCAGCCTTCCCGCTTTGTACGAGGTCCCCGCGGACGGCAATCTGACCGACATCGTTCGCAGAAACGCCGCGCAGCACCCTGATGTCGCCGTGCTCGGCCGCAAGATCGACGGCACGTGGCAGGACGTCACGGCCGTCCAGTTCCTCGCCGAGGTGCGCGCGGCCGCCAAGGGGCTGATCGCGTCCGGCGTGCAGGCAGGCGACCGCATCGCGCTCATGTCGCGCACGCGCTACGAGTGGACGCTGCTCGACTTCGCGATCTGGAGCGCGGGCGCGATCACCGTTCCGGTCTACGAGACGAGCTCGCCCGAGCAGATCCAGTGGATCCTCGGCGACTCGGGCGCGGTCGGCATCCTCGTCGAGCTGGACGCGCACGCCGCGGCCGTCGCCTCCGTGCGCGACCGGCTGCCCGAGCTGCGGGACGTCTGGCAGATCGAGGGCGGCGGCCTGGACGAGCTGTACCGCGCCGGCGCCGAGCTCTCCGACGGGATGGTCGACGACCGCAGCGCCATCGCGAAGGCCGACGACCCGGCGACCATCGTCTACACCTCGGGCACCACAGGGCGCCCCAAGGGCTGTGTCCTCACGCACCGCAGCTTCTTCGCGGAGTGCGGCAACATCGTGGCCCGCCTCGGCCCCCTGTTCCGTACGGGCGAGTGCTCCGTACTCCTCTTCCTCCCGGTGGCGCACGTCTTCGGCCGCCTCGTCGAGGTCGCCTCGCTGATGGCCCCGATCAAGCTGGGCCACGCCCCCGACATCAAGCAGCTCACCGATGAACTGGCCGCTTTCAGGCCTACGTTGATCCTCGGTGTGCCGCGCGTCTTCGAGAAGGTCTACAACTCGGCGCGCGCCAAGGCGCAGGCCGACGGCAAGGGCAAGATCTTCGACAAGGCCGCCGACACGGCGATCGAGTACAGCCGCGCGCTCGACAGCCCGAACGGTCCTTCGCTGGCCCTGAAGCTCAAGTACAAGACGTTCGACAAGCTCGTCTACGGGAAGCTGCGCACCGTCCTCGGCGGGCGCGGCGAGTACGCGATCTCGGGCGGCGCGCCGCTCGGCGAGCGGCTCGGTCACTTCTTCCGCGGCATCGGCTTCACGGTCCTGGAGGGCTACGGGCTGACGGAGTCCTGCGCGGCCACGGCCTTCAACCCGTGGGACCGCCAGAAGATCGGCACGGTGGGCCAGCCGCTGCCGGGGTCCGTGGTCCGGATCGCCGACGACGGCGAGGTGCTGCTGCACGGCGAGCACCTCTTCACCGGCTACTGGAACAACCAGGGCGCGACCGAGGAGGCGCTGGCCGACGGCTGGTTCCACTCCGGTGACATCGGCACCCTCGACGAGGACGGGTACCTGCGGATCACCGGCCGCAAGAAGGAGATCATCGTGACGGCGGGCGGCAAGAACGTCGCCCCGGCCGTCATCGAGGACCGGATCCGCGCGCACGCGCTCGTCGCCGAGTGCATGGTGGTCGGCGACGGTCGCCCGTTCGTGGGCGCGCTCGTCACCATCGACGAGGAGTTCCTCGGCAAGTGGGCCGCGGACCACGGCAAGCCGGCCGGGTCCACGGTGGCCTCGCTCCAGCACGACCCCGACCTGCTGGCCACGGTCCAGGCGGCCGTGGACGACGGCAACGCGGCGGTGTCCAAGGCGGAGTCGGTCCGCAAGTTCCGCATCCTCGGCGCCCAGTTCACCGAGGAGTCGGGCCACCTGACGCCTTCGCTGAAGCTGAAGCGGAATGTGGTGGCGAAGGATTACGCGGACGAGGTCGAGGCGATCTACCGCGGGTAGCGGTACCGGGTGGCATCCGCCGGGCGCGTGTTGTGCGCGTTGCGGCGGATGTTGCGTTTCGCCCGTCGTTTCCCACGCCACGGGGCTCCGCCCCGGACCCCGCGCCTCAAACGCCGGCGGGGCTGGATCTGCTCAATCGCCGCAGGGGCTTGATTTGCCGCCCCGCCTTGGGCAATCTGCCGCCTTGGGCGGCAGGGTGGGCAAGGCGGCACCACGGTGCCGCGCACCGCTGCCGACGGCCCCGGCCCCGTCCAACCGGTTACAGCAACCCGCGCAACCGATCCGCCAGCAGGTCCCAGCGCCACCTCTCCTCGACCCACTCACGCCCCCGCTCGCCCATCCGGCGGCGCAGCTCCGGGTCCTGGAGGAGGGTCACGATGCGGTCCGCGGACTCCGTTTCCGAGCCGCCGCGGACGACCCAGCCCGTCTCACCGTCGAGCACCGCGTCCGGCGCCCCGCCGGAGTCGCCGGAGACGACCGGGAGCCCGGTCGCGGAGGCCTCCAGGTAGACGATGCCGAGGCCCTCGACGTCGAGCCCGCCCCGCCGCGTACGGCACGGCATCGCGAAGACGTCACCCGCGCCGTAGTGCGCGGGCAGCTCCTCCCACGGCACGGATCCCGTGAAGCGCACGGAGTCCGCGACCCCGGTCTCCCGCGCCAGCCGCCGCAGGTCCTTCTCGTACGGCCCGCCGCCGACGATGAGCAGCACCGCGTCCGGCACCGCCGCCAGGATCTTCGGCATGGCGAGGATCAAGGTGTCCTGGCCCTTGCGGGGGACCAGGCGGGAGACGCAGACGACGACCGGACGGTCCGTCAGGCCGAGCCGGGCCCGCACCACGTCCCCGCCCGACCCCGGGTGGAACGTCTTCTCGTCGACCCCCGGCGGGAGTTGTGCCATCCGCCCCGCCGCCGCAGGCGTGAGCGCCGCCGCGATCCGCGAGCGCGTGTACTCGCCGAGGTACGTGATCGTGTCCGTGCCTTCGCCGATCCGCCGCAGCAGCTGCCGGGACGCGGGGAGCTGGGCCCAGCCCGCCTCGTGCCCGTGCGTCGTCGCGACGATCCGCTCCGCACCGGCCCTGCGCAGCGCCGGCGCCATCAGACCGAGCGGCGCCGCCGCCCCGAACCACACCGACGTACAGCCGTGCGCCCGCAGCAGCCCCGCCGCACGCCTGGTCACGCGCGGGGTCGGCAGCAGCATCGTCGTGTTGTCGCGCACCACGGTGAACGGCTGCTCGGCATCGAAGGCCGCCGTGGCCTCGACCCCTTCCCGGCTGCGCTTCCACGTCGAGGCGTAGACGACGAGCCGCTCCGGGTCCAGGCGCAGCGCCATGTTGTGCAGGAACGCCTGGATCCCGCCGGGGCGCGGCGGGAAGTCGTTGGTCACGAGCAGAGTCTTCGGTGTCTGGCGCATCACCGCCGACAGTACCGAACGCGTCCGGCGGGGGCCGCCGCGCCGCGGGGGTCCATGGCCAGGCCACAGGGCTTCCCGGCATCATGTCTCGAATGAAGTCGCGAACGCCCGCCGGGCTCCTGGTCACCTGGGTACTGACCCGGGCGCTGCTCCTGCTGTGCGTCTTCAAGGTGATCGTGGTTCCGGGTCCCGATGTCACCAGCGACGTCCACGTGATCTACCAGGGCTGGTTCGACGTGCTGCGCAGCGGAACGTTCCCTCTGGACGACGTGACGTGGCAGTACCCGCCGGCCGCCGCGATGGCGATCCTCTCCCCCGCGCTGCTGCCCTTCCTGGAGTACGCCTCCGCCTTCTTCCTGCTCGCGTTCCTGGCGGACGCCGTCGTCCTGCTGATGCTCCTGTACGTCTCCGAGCGGCGGGGAGCCTCGCGGCGCGGCACCTGGGTGTGGGTCGTCGGTCTGCCGCTGCTCGGACAGACCGTCTACGCGCGCTACGACGTGATGGTGACGGCCGTCGCGATCGCGGCGCTGCTCGCGGCGGCCCGGCATCCGAGGGCCGCGGGCGTCTTCGCGGCGATCGGCGCGATGATCAAGGTGTGGCCGGCGCTGCTGCTGCTCGGCACGCGGCGCGGCCGGGCCACCCGGCAGACGTGGGGCACGGCGGTCCTGACGGCCGCCGGGCTGCTCGTCGCCTTCACGGTCGCGATGCCGGGCGCGCTCGGCTTCCTCGCCTTCCAGAAGGACCGGGGCACGGAGGTGGAGTCCCTCGGCGCCCTCGTCTTCCACGTGGCGCGCCAGTTCGGCTGGAACGGCACGGTGCAGCTGAACTACGGCTCGATGGAGTTCCTCGGCCCGCACGTGGACGTGGTCAGCACGCTGGCGCAGGTGCTCACGGCGCTCGCGTTCGGCTGGCTGGTGCTGTGGCGGCTCAGGGCGCGTGCCTGGCAGTCCGCGACGCTCGCCGACGCGGGCCTGACCGCGGTGCTGCTGTTCACGACGACGAGCCGGGTGATCAGCCCCCAGTACATGGTGTGGCTGGTGGGCGTGGCCGCCGTCTGCCTGCTGTTCCACGACAGCCGGATGACGCTGCCGGTGTGGCTCGTGCTCGCGGCGACCTTTGTGACGTTCCTGGAGTTCCCGCTGTACTTCGGGAACGTGGTGTCCAGCGACCCGCTCGGCGTCACCCTCCTCTTCGTACGCAACGGCCTGCTGGTCGTGGCCTCCCTCAGCGCCTGCCGCCGGCTGTGGCGCGCCACGGTGACCGAGCCCCGGCTCGCCGACCCCGGCCCGCCGCCGGTCCAGACCGCGCACGACGACACGCTCACCGCCCGCTAGGAACCCAGCTCGGAGCGGACGTAGTCCCGCCACTGCGCGACGAACTCCTGCTCGTCGATGCCGAGGGCCTGTCGCAGCGCCGCGTCGACGGCCCCGGCGCGCTGTTTGTGGCCGCCGACCGCCGTGTAGAAGGCGTTGAGCTTCGCCTCGCCCCAGCGGTCCGCGATCATCCGGCAGGCGAGCCAGCCGCTCTCGTACGCGCGGGCGAGCTTGGCGGAGTCGCCGGAGAAGCCGAAGTCCGCGTCGTCGGGGAGCTCGGCCGGCGCCGTGCTCTGCTCGACCGCGCGGCGCAGCTCGGGCGCCGCCTGGTCCGGTGTGCGGTCGCTCTCGCGGTAGCCCGCCCAGTCCGCGTACCCCTCGGAGAGCCACAGCGGGGTCGCGGCGGACGTCGCGCGGCGGGTGGCGACGTGGGCGGTCTCGTGGGTGAGGACGACCTGCTTGCCGACCTCGCCGAGCACTCCGTACGCCTCGGGGTTGAGGATCACCCGGTCCGCGGGCGCCGTCCGGGGACCGCCCGCCTCGCCCGTCGTGACGGCCGCGATCCCCTGGTAGCCGGCGGCGGGAGCGCCCAGCAACTCGCCCATCTCGTTGAGGGATTCGGGCACCAGGACGACGACCCGGCGCGCCCATTCATCGCCCCACGCGCGTTGCACCGAGGGCACCGCCTCGTCGGCGAGCTTCGCGTACGAGCGCAGTTCGGAGCGTGGTTTGCCGACCCCGAGCACCAGGCTGTGCGCGCCCTTCACCGCGGTCACCGGGCCCTGCTCCCACAGCTGCTCACCGGCCTTCTTCCCGGGCCGGTCCCCGGTGACGTACCAGCCGTCGTCGCCGTGCCCCAGTGTCAGCCTGCGCTCGGCGACCACGGGAGCCTTGTCGTAGCCGTCGACCCGATAACGGAGGTCGGCCGTGGCGGTGGCGCGGGTCCCGGAGCGCTTCAGGTGGGTGAGCTTGTACTGCCAGGAGTCGAGCGGGACCTCGGAGAGATCGTCGAGCAGGCCCGGCTCCGCGCTGCCCGTCGACCGGTACGCGGGCCCGTCCCGGGTGACGACGGCGTGCGCCCGCTGGTCGAGCACCCGCTGCACGGCGGACGCGTCCGCGCCCTTCGGTCCTTCGTCCGCGCCGCACCCGGAGAGCGCGGAAAGCCCGACGAGCAGGGCGCCCAGTGCCACCGCACTCCCCGCCCTGCCCACCGCACGCCGTCGACCAGCCATCTTGTCGATCGTACGGCGAAGTCGTACGAGGAGCCTCAGACCCGGGTCACGGATGAGACGGGCATCATGCCCACCGGGTCGTAGCGCACCGGGGCGCCCGGGTGCGGCGCGTGGATCACCTGGCCGTTGCCCGCGTAGATGGCGATGTGGTGGGCGTCGGAGCCGTACGCCACGAGGTCGCCGGGCTGCGCCTGGGACACCGGCACCTGCTGACCCGCGTACCGCTGCGCCTGCGAGGTGCGCGGCAGACCGACGCCCGCCTGCCCGTACGACCACTGCATCAGGCCCGAGCAGTCGAAGCCGGAGGGGCCTGTCGCGCCCCAGATGTACGGCTTGCCGAGCGCCGACTTGGCGGCGGCGAGCGCGGCGGCCGCGCGGGCGGAGGAGGCGGGTCCCGCACCGGCCAGATCGGGGCGGGCCCCGCCGCGCGCGGCCCGGTCGTACGCGGCCCGCTCCCCGCCCGGCATCGCGTTGAGCAGCCGCCGCGCCTTGGCCAGCTTCTTCTCGACGGTCTGCTTGTGCTGCCGGACGGCCTTGCGGCTGGCCTCCAGTTCGGCGAGCTCGGTCCGTGCCTCGGCCCTGCGCTGGTCCAGATCGCGCTGGGCGCCCCGCAGTTCGACGAGCTCGCCCGCGTTCCGGGCGCCGATCCGGTCGAGCGTGCCGGCCTTGTCGAGGTAGCCGTCCGGGTCGGAGGAGAGCATCAGGGCGAGCGCGGGGTCCATGCCGCCGGAGCGGTACTGGGCGCCGGCCACCACGCCGAGCGCGCGCCGCATCGCGTTGATCCGCTCCTGCCCGCGGGCCACCTGGTCCTGGGTGTCGGCGAGTTCCTCGCGGAGCTTGTCCGCGCGCTCGTCGGCCCGGTTGAACGCCTCGGTGGCCTTCTCGGCCTGCTCGTACAGACGGTCCACCGCGGCCTTGCCCGCGGGCCTGTCCTGCGGCGCGGCGCCCGCGGGGGCTGCGCCAAGGGCCGCGGCAGCTGAGGCCGCGGCCACTCCCAGAACAGTCGCACGCGTACTCCGGTCGAGGCCCGAGTGCCGAGAATGCGAGATACGGCGATGAGAACCCACGGGTAGCCGCTCCCCTTCCGCTGACGGACCCCCGTGATCGGGGGAATGCGCGCCGACAGTAGTCGGGCGACTACCGCCTGACCAAAGACCGTTCAGGGGACACGCAGCGCGGCGCCCCGCCTCTGACGCAGGTCATGGGCGGGGCGCGGGGGTCAGCGCGGGTCTGCGGAATTCGCCCGAACGGGCGCGTTTCCAGGGCAGGTTGGGACGGGTCAGATGCGGCGGGCCGTCTGGTAGGGGCCGACCGTGTCCATCGACTCGTAGCGCACGCTGGCACCGGGGTGCGGGGCGTGCAGCACCTGGCCGTTGCCCGCGTACAGGCCCACGTGCTCGGTGTTGTTGAAGAAGACCAGGTCGCCGGGCTTGAGCTGGCTCCTGGGCACCTCGGTGCCCTCACCGATCTGCGTGTACGTGGTCCGGGTTATGGAGACACCGGCCTGGTTGTACGCCCACTGGGTCAGGCCCGAGCAGTCGTAGGAGTTGGGGCCCGAACCGCCGGAGACGTACGGCTTGCCGATCTGGGAGGCGGCCGCGGACAGGGCGGCGGAGGCGCGGCCCGAGGCGGGCAGCGCGTCACCGAGGTCGACGCGGCTGGCGGAGTCGCGGCTGGCGCGCTCCTGCTCGGCGGCCATCTTGGCCCGCTGCTCGGCGGTCAGCGTGTTGAGCAGCTTGCGGGCCTCCGCGAGCTTGCCCTGGACCTGGTCCTTCTTCTTGCCGAGCTCGGTGCGGGTGTCGGCGAGGTCCTTGAGCTTCTGGGAGGCCTCGGCGCGCTCCTGGGCGAGCGTGCGCTGCTTCTCCTGGACCTTCTTCAGCGACTCGAGCTGCTGGGCGCTGAGCGAGTCCAGCGTCGAGGCCTTGTCGAGGTAGCTGTCCGGGTCGGAGGAGAGGAACAGCTGGACCGAGGGGTCGATGCCACCGGAGCGGTACTGCTGCCCGGCGAGCGTGCCGAGGCCGGAGCGCAGCTCGTTCAGGTCGTCCTGGCCGCGGGCGACCTTGTCCTGGAGATCGCCGATCTCCGACTCGAGCTTCTTCTGCTTCTCCTTGGCCCCGTTGTAGTGGTCGGTCGCCAGACCGGCCTCTTCGTAGAGCTTGTCGACCTTGGCCTTGACTTCGCTCTTGCTGGGCTTCGGTGCTGCGTTGGCGGCCTGAGAGGTGAGGGCCACGGCAGCGGCGGCGGTCGCGGTGAGCACGGTCACGCGGGTGCGGCTCGGCTGCTTGGGTCGACGGTGGGACGCCACGAAGGCGAGCTCCTTCTTCCTCCAGCCGCCTACCGAGGCTCCGGCGGGCGGTGCCCCTCCACCGTCACCCCTTATGAGTGATCACCCGAGCGGAGGTTCGAGCCGACCTTAGTGACCTCTTCGTGATCAGTTCAAATCCCTCAGAGAAAAAACTCCGTCACTCGCTGCATTCTTTGCACTCAACTCACATGCAGTGATGTCCGCTTGACGCTACGTTGCGTGAAGGTTTCGCCAATTCGGGCATTCGACACGGATGTTGCGCGTGTGACTTAAGTAACTCGGAGCCTCTTTTGGGGGAACGTCAGCCGTGCGACAGTCGCTTCAGGAGCACCACGGAGGCGACAGGGCGCGCCCCGGCCTTCGCAATGCCGTCCGCGACCTCCCGGTCGGTCGACACGACGATGACGGGGCGCCCCGACGGCTCGGCGCGCACGAGCTGGCGGATCAGCTCGTCCGCCGTGACCCCCGGTTTGGAGAACAGCACCCGCACCCCGCGCGGTGGCGCGAGCAGTACGGGCGCGGCGAGTTCGGCCCCGTCGAAGACGCACGTCACCTCGGCCCCGGTCTGCGCCGCGAGCTGCGAGAGCGAGCCGAGCAGGCGCAGCCGCTGCTTCTCCAAGGGCATCGTCGGATACCCGGTCTTCGTGACGTTGTACCCGTCGACGACGAGGTGGGCCTGCGGCAGCGCCAGCAACTGGTCGAGGATCGCCGGGTCGTGCTCGTGCAGGGCGCGGGCCGCGATGTCCTTCGGCGTCATCCGGCCCGGCTCGACGGCGTCCACGGAGTCGGCGGGCCGCGTGGACACCGGCGGCAGCGCGAGCTCCCTGCGCAGCCCCTGGGCCGCGTCCAGGACCGTGTCGAGGAGCAGCCGCACCCGCATGTCCTCGATGCTGCGCCCCTCGCGGGCCGCCCGGCGGGAGGACTCGAGGGCCGACTCGGCCTCACCGAGCCGCGACTTGAGCCGGCGCGTCTCGCTCTCCGCCGCGGACACCTGGGCCTGCCCCTCGGCGCGCACCGCGTCGGTCTCGGCCCTCGCCTTGCGCACGGCGGCCTCGCCGCGCTTCACGTCGCTGAGCGCGGCCCGCAGCTTGCGCTCGACGGCGGCGACCTCGCGCTTGGCGGCGTCGGACTCCGCGCGCAGCCGCTCCGTCTCGGTCCTGGTGTGGGCCCTGGCCTCGGCCAGCTCGGCGCGCAGCCGCTCGAGTTCGGCGCGGGTCTCGTCGTCGGCCCGCTCGGCGTCGGCCCGCTCCGCGTCCTCGCCCGCGGCGGCGACGAGCTTCACCCAGCCGACGGGCCGCAGCACATACGCGGCCGCCGCCACGTCGAGCGGATCGGCCGCGGGCGGCGGGGACCCCGCCTCCAGGGCGGCCGCCAGCTCGGACTGCGCGTCCCGCAGGCGCTCCCCGATCCGCTGCCGGAACAGCGGGTCGCTCTCCAGGGCCGCGGCCATCGCGTTACCGGCGAACTTCATCCGCCGGGTCGGGGTGAAACGGGCGTACTGCCGCAATTGAGACGGAAGTTCACCTACCGTCAGACCGCCGAAACCGTCCGACGCGATCTGCACGACCCGTCGTCGTACCCCTTCGGGCAGCGGGCGGTCGAGCACCTCGGCGGCGCCGCCCTCCCCGGCCTCCCCGCCTGTGCTCTCCACCATCCGTCACCCCAATGTCGCTGTGGAGCCGCTCCTCAGGAGTCGGCGCCCGGCCTGTCCACCAGTTCCACCTGATCCACCGCGTTGCACCACCGGCAGCGCACCGACTCGATGGTCTCACTGACCACCTCGCGCTCCTCCACCTTCGGCTCACCGGCCAGGTCCAGGTGCATGTACTCGACGACCTTCGAGGACCGCGTGACGTCGAACCGCGTCAGATTGCCGCACAGGGTGCAGCGCCAGCGGGTGGTGGCGGTCGGCAGGGGAACCGTCATCGAGTGGTGCCTTCTTCCGGATGCATACGGATTGCGTGGTGCTGCTTTATTGCCCGTAACCCTACGGCCTGCCGTGCGCCGCCCGCTCCCCGCCTTGCGTCATGCTCTGTCCATGATCGGCAATGGGCGCTCCGCGATCGACAGGCTGACCGCATTCCTCAGAGGTCATCCGGCTCCGGTCACGTACAGCATCATCGCGGTCTGTTGTGTGGTCTTCGTGCTGTCCCCCGCCTCGGGTCTGAACCCCGGCTACGGCACGGGGGACCAGCTGCTCGCCGCGCAGAGTGCCTACTTCGAGCGCTGGGGCGTGGTCCCCGGCGAGCTGTTCGACGGTTCGGCGCGGGCCCTGCTCACCCCTCTCACGGCCCTGTTCGTGCACGGCAGCTGGCTGCACCTGCTGGGCAACATGCTCTTCCTCTACGTGTTCGGGGCCATGGTCGAGGAACGCATGGGCGGCCTCTCGTACGCCCTGTTCTATGGAGTCAGCGGCTATCTGGCGCTTCTCGGGTACACGCTCGCGCACGCCGATTCCGACCAGAGCCTGGTCGGCGCGTCCGGGGCGATCTCGGCGGTACTCGGCGCGTTCCTCTTCCTGTTCCCCGGAGCGCGCGTGACGAGCCTGTTTCCCTTTCTCCTCTTCCTGCCGCTGCGGTTTCCGGCATGGGTGGTGCTGCCGTTCTGGGTGGCACTGCAGTGGGTGGCGGCGGGACAGGTCAGCCAGGGGCCGGGCGTGGCGTATCTGGCGCACCTGGTGGGGTTCTCCGTCGGGTTCCTGTGGGCGTGGGTGAGGTACAGAGGGCGGGCTAGAGTTGAGGCGACCCATGCCACGGCCACCGAGGGAGACAGCCAGCCGTGATCACCGCGATCGTGCTCATCAAGACCAGCGTGGACCGGATCCCCGAGATCGCCGAGTCGATCGCGGCACTGGAGAACGTGAGCGAGGTCTTCTCCGTCACCGGTACCTACGACCTGATCGCCATGGTCCGGGTCGCCCGCCACGACGATCTGGCGGACGTCATCCCCGGGAAGATCAGCAAGATCCAGGGCGTCGAGGGCACGGACACGCACGTCGCGTTCCGTACGTACTCGCAGCACGACCTGGAGGCGGCGTTCTCGATCGGCCTCGACGCGTAACGCCCTTCGCGGCAGCTGTATGAAGGTCCTGTATGAAGGTTTCTTCATCCCCGGTTCATGCTGACGCCGCGGTACGCCGCCGAGCCTGGCTGCCATGGCCTTCTCCCACCGCATGGCGGCCCTCGCCGCGGTCGTCGCGATCCCGCTCGGCATCGCGGCGACCAGCTACGCCCTGACCGACAGCCCGGATCCCCCGAAGTCGCCGCCGAAGGTGGAGCTGGAGAGCGGCTCACCCTCGCCGCGCCCGACGCCCAGTGACGAGACGGTGTCCCCGCCACCGGTGAGCGAGAATCCCTCAGCCGATGACAGCACGCCCGGCACAGACGACGACGCCGACGACGGAAACGACGGAGCGGACGACCGCGGCGGCTCCGACGACGACGGGCCCGGCGACGACGGCTGAGCCCGCGCACCGGTGGGTCTCCGCCCGCGTCCGCATCCTGCTGTGGCTGCTCGTCGTGATGACGGTGGCGCTCACCGCGGTCGCCGCCACCACCCGCTCGGTGCTGCTGCGCGATGTGGACCACCGCGTGGACCGGCTGCTCGCGCAGGAGACCGGCGAGTTCGCCAACTTCGTGCGCAGGGGCGTCGACCCGCGCAGCGGCGAGCGGTTCACCGACCCGGACCCGCTGCTCAAGCTGCACCTGGAGCGGCAGTACGCCGACCCGGACGAGGAGCTGCTCGGCCTGGTCGACCGCGGCTCGGACCGCACCCCCGCCAAGAAAGAGCAGTCCCGGGCGCCGGACGTCGACCACGCGCTCGCCCAGGACCCGGCGGGCCTGCGCGCCGTCTTCGGCTCCCCCGACGCCACCGGCACCCTGGACCGCCCCGGCGGCGTGATCCGCTGGTCGAAGGTGGAGATCGGGGCGGGCGACGGCCGGCCCGCGGCGGCGTTCGTCGTCGCCTTCCACCCGGAGCGCGAACAGGCCAAGGCGGAGGGCGTCTTCCACATGCTGCTCGCGATCTCCGGGGTGGCGCTGCTGATGACGACCGGCATCGGCTGGGCGGTCGCGGGCCGCATCCTGCGCCCCGTACGCCTCGTGCGCACGACGGCCGCGCAGCTCACCGAGCAGGACCTCACCCGGCGCATCCCGGTGCAGGGCAGGGACGACATCGCCGCGCTCGCCGAGACGTTCAACGGGATGCTCGACCGACTGGAGCGGGCGTTCGCGGCGCAGCGCGAGTTCGTCGACGACGCCGGGCACGAGCTGCGTACGCCCATCACCATCGTCCGGGGCCATCTGGAGCTGATGGGCGAAGATCCGCGCGAGCGCGAGGAGACGGTGCGGATCGTGATGGAGGAGCTGGACCGGATGAGCCGCATCGTCGAGGACCTGCTGCTCCTGGCGAAGGCGGAGCGCCCGGACTTCGTGACGCCGGAGCCGGTGCAGCTCGCCGAGCTGACCGCCGACGTGTTCGTCAAGGCGCGGGCGCTCGGCGAGCGGGACTGGGAGCTGGCCGAGGTCGCCGACACCGAGGCCGAGTTGGACCCGCAGCGGATCACGCAGGCGATGGTCCAGCTCGCGCAGAACGCGGTGCAGCACACCGTGCCGGGTCAGCGCATAGGCATCGGTTCGCGGCTCGTGCACGGCCGGGTGGGGCGCGAGCAGGTCGAGCTGTATGTCGCCGATGCCGGGCCCGGTGTCACGGACCAGGACGCCGCGGTGATCTTCGAGCGGTTCCGGCGGGGCACCGCGCGGCGCGGCTCACGCAGTGCGGGCGCCGGGCTCGGCCTCGCGATCGTCCAGGCCATCGCCCAGGGGCACGGCGGCCACGCCGAACTGAGCCGCACCGACGGCGGTGGCGCCACCTTCACCCTCGTACTCGACCGGACGGAGCCGAAGTGAACCGCATCCTGATCGTGGAGGACGAGGAGCGAATCGCCTCCTTCGTGGAGAAGGGGCTGCGCGCGGGCGGCTTCACGACGACGGTCGTCGGGGACGGCGACTCCGCCCACGACTACGCCCTGACCGGCGGCTTCGACCTGATCGTCCTGGACATCGGGCTGCCGGGCCGGGACGGTTTCACGGTCCTGCGGCAGCTGCGCGAGGCGCGGGTGACGACGCCGGTGATCGTGCTGACCGCGCGGGACTCGGTGCGGGACACGGTGGCGGGTCTGGAGGGCGGCGCCGACGACTGGATGACCAAGCCGTTCCGCTTCGAGGAACTTCTCGCGCGCGTGCGGCTCCGGCTGCGGACTGCCTCCGGCACTCCTGAGGTGACGATGCTGGGGAGCGGGGATCTCACGCTCGACCTGCGCACGCGCCGGGCGCGGGCGGAGGGGCGGACGGTGGATCTGACGGCGCGTGAGTTCGTGTTGTTGGAGCTGTTCCTGCGCCATCCCGGGCAGGTGCTGTCGCGTGAGCAGATCCTGTCCCACGTGTGGGGATACGACTTCGATCCCGGGTCCAACATCGTGGACGTGTACGTGCGGGCGCTGCGGAAGAAGCTGGGCGCTCGGCATGTGGAGACGGTGCGGGGGGTGGGGTATCGGTTGCCGGAGTCGCCGTGAGGTCGTGTTGCGGTCAAGAGGGGTTGCGGTTGCGGGGCTCTGCCCCGGGCCCCGCGCCTCAAGCGCCGGCGGGGCTTGATAGGCGGCACTTGATACCCGCGGTGAATTTCCCTTCATGTAGCCCTCATTGAGGGCTCACCGCGCCGCACCACGCTGAGCCGTGTGACCCTGAAATTTCGTGACGCCGCGACCCTGTGCATCGCCCTCAGTATCTGCGCGCTGCTCGTGGTCCCCGGCAACTTCCCCGGTCTGACCGGTGACGCCCGGCTCACGCTTGGCGTGTTCGCGTTCGCGACCTGCGCGTGGATCGGCACGTCGATCGACGACACGTACATCGCGCTCGGCGCCGGCCTGGCGCTCACCGCGACGGGCGTGATCAGCAGCGAGACCCTCTTCGGCACCCTGGGCGACGAGACGGTGTGGCTGCTGATCTGCGCGTTCGTGCTTGCCGCCGCCGTGGCCCGCAGCGGGCTCGCGGGGCGGGCGGCGGCGTTCCTGGTCAGCGGGGCGCGCGGCGTACGGCAGTTGACGCATCTGACGACGGCGGCGCTCGTCGTCACCGCCTTCGCGGTACCGGCCACCTCGGGCCGCGCGGCGCTCGCGCTGCCCGTCTTCCTCGCCCTCGCGAAGGTGCTGGCCGACCGTCGTCGACTCGTCGTGATGCTGGCGCTGCTCTTCCCCACGGTCATCCTGCTCTCCGCCGTCGCGACACTGATCGGAGCGGGCGCGCACCTCATCACGGTGTCCGTCCTGTGGGAGGCGACGGGCGAGCGGATCGGCTTCACGCAGTGGCTGCTGCTCGGGCTGCCGCTCGCCGTCGTCTCGTCCCATCTGGCGGCGGAAGCCGTCCTGTTGACGACGACGCGGCGCGCGGACCGCGCGGGCCCGGTGCGGATCACGATGGACGACCTCCAGGAGCACAGCGAGCAGCCGGTCACCGGGCCCTGGGAGCCGGCCGAGACCCGCTGCGCGCTGCTCCTCGCCACGGTCGTCGCCCTGTGGTGCAGTGAGCCGCTGCACCAGGTGCCGCCCGCCGTCGTCGCGCTGATCGGAGCGGTGGTCGCGGCCTCCCCCGCGCTCGGCACCGTACGCCTGAAGGACGCGCTCGGTACGGTCCCGTGGTCGCTGCTCCTGTTCATGGCGGCGACGATGGCGATGGGCGTCGCGCTCGCCGAGTCCGGCGCCGCGAAGTGGCTGGTCGGCGGGGTCCCCCTGGATGTACCGCCGTGGCTGTTCCTCGCCGTGGTGATCGCGGTGAGCACGGCCGCCCACCTGATCCTCCAGTCCCGCTCGGCCCGCTCCTCCGTGCTCGTACCGCTGGTCGTGGCGGCGGCCGTCGGCGCAGGCGTCAACCCGGTCGCCGCCGCCCTCGCCTCCACCGCCGCAGCGGGCTTCTGCCACACGCTGCCCGCGTCCGCGAAGCCGGTGACGCTCTTCGCCCAGATACCCGGGGTGCCCACCTATACCCCGCGCGACCTGCTGCGCCTCTCCGCCGTCCTGGCCCCGCTGACGGCCGCCGCCGTCCTGCTGTGCGCGCTCACGCTGTGGCCGCTGCTCGGCGTGCCCGTCCGCTGAACCCACCCTGGAGACCGACGTGTTGACCCATTTCGCCATCGCCCCCAGCGGCTTCAAGGAGTCCCTGTCCGCGGGCGCCGCCGCCGAGGCCATCGCCTCCGGTGTACGCCGTGTGGTGCCGGACGCCGTGACCGACCTCATCCCCCTCGTCGACGGCGGCGAGGGCACGGCCCGCGCGCTCGCGGCCGAGGGTGGCGGCCGCCTGGTCGCCCTGCCCGCCACGGGCCCGGTCGGCCAGCGCGTCGGCACGCACTTCGCGCTGCTCCCTGACGGCACCGCGGTCGTCGAGATGGCGGCCGTCGCCGGGCTCTCCCTCGTCCCGCGCGAGCTGCGCGACCCGAGCGCCACCACGACGTACGGCGTCGGCGAGCTGATCCGCGCGGCCCTCGACGCGGGCGCCCGCCGCATCCTCGTGGGCTGCGGCGACTCCGGCACCTCCGACGGCGGCGCGGGCGCGCTGCAGGCACTCGGCGCCCGACTGCTCGACCCGTACGACATGCAACTCCCGCTGGGCGGCAGGGAGTTGATGCACCTGGACCGTATCGATCCGAGCGGCCTCGACCCGCGTCTGAAGGACACCGAGATCCGGGTGGCCTGCAATCCGTTCAACGTGCTGTGCGGGGAGCGCGGCGTCGCCCGCGTGTTCGGCCCGCAGAAGGGTGCGACGCCCACGCAGGTCGAGCAGCTTGCGGCCGCCCTTGAGCACTGGGCGCACGTCCTGACGCGCGACCTGGGCGTACGTACCGACCTGTTCAGCGGGCCGGGCACGGGCGCCTCCGGCGGACTCGGCGCGGGCCTCGCCGCGCTCGGCGCCGAACTCCTCCCCCGCTTCGACGTCCTCCTCGACCACCTCGACCTGGACGCCCGCCTCGCCCGTGCCGACCTGGTCGTCACCGCCGAGGGCGCCCTCGACCACCAGACGCCGCGCGGCAAGGTCCCCGCCGAAGTGGCCCGCCGCGCCAAGCGGTTCGGCCGCCCGGTGCTCGCCCTCGCGGGCACCATCGGCGACGGCGCGCACACGGTGACGGCGACCGGGGTCGACGCCTACAGCTCGATCCTGCCCGCCCCTGTGACGCTCGCGGAGGCGCTGGGCCGGGGCGGCGAGTTCCTCACGGATGCCACCGAGCGGGCCCTGCGCATGATCCTGCTGGGCAGCCGGCTCACCCCGAGGGATCAGGCGTTGGTGGTGTCCGGCACGCAGCGCCCGTCCTCGGTGCGGTAGTTCCAGCGGGCGCCGTCCCGCACGAGCTCCGTCACGGCGGACACGAACCGCTCCACGTGCTCGTCGGGCGTCCCGGCGCCGAAGCTGACGCGGATGGCGTTGAGCGACTTCTCGCCCGGCGCGGCCTCCGGGGCACCGCACTCGCCCTGCTGCTGCGGGTCGGAGCCGAGCAGCGTGCGCACCAGCGGGTGGGCGCAGAACAGGCCGTCGCGCACCCCGATGCCGTACTCGGCGGAGAGCGCGGCGGCGAAGTGCGAGGAGTTCCAGCCGTCGACGACGAAGGACAGCACGCCCACCCGCGGCGCGTCGTCCCCGAACAGCGACAGCACCTTCACCTCGGGCACGGCCGCGAGCCCCTCCTGGACCTTGCGGATCAGGTACTGCTCGCGGGCGACGAGGTTGTCGAACCCGGCCTCGGTGAGTGCCTTGCAGGCGGAGGCGATGGAGTACACGCCGATGACGTTCGGCGAACCGGCCTCGTGGCGCGCGGCGGTGGCGTGCCACTCGACGTCCACGCCGCCGTCGGCGCGCCGCGCGACCTTCTTGGAGGCGCCACCACCGGCGAGATAGGGCTCGGCCGCCGTCAGCCAGTCGGAGCGGCCCGCGAGCACGCCCGAGCCGAAGGGCGCGTACAGCTTGTGCCCGGAGAAGGCGACCCAGTCCACATCCAACTCCTTTACGGAGACGGGGTGGTGGGGCGCGAGCTGCGCGGCGTCGAGCACGATGCGGGCACCCTGCGCGTGAGCGGCCGCCGCGAGCTCGCGCACCGGCCAGAGCTCACCGGTGACGTTGGAGGCACCGGTGACGCAGACGAGGGCCGGGCCGTGGGGGTCACGGCCGGCGAGGGCGCGCTCCAGCGTGGCGACGGCCTCGTCCGGGGTGCGCGGCGCGTTCAGGTACGTCACGCGGGCGTCGCGCCACGGCAGCAGCGAGGCGTGGTGCTCGGTCTCGAAGACGAACACCTCGCAGTCGGCGGGCAGCGCGGCGGCGAGCAGGTTGAGCGAGTCGGTGGTCGACCGGGTGAAGACGACCTGGTCGTCCTCGCGGCAGCCGAGGAACTCGGCGACGGCGACCCGGGAGTTCTCGAACAGGTCGGTGGACAGCTGCGACAGATACCCGGCGCCGCGGTGCACGCTGCCGTAGTACGGCGCGTAGGCGGCGACGTCGTCCCACACCCGCTGCAGGGCGGGCGCGCTGGCCGCGTAGTCGAGGGCGGCGTACGTGACCTCGCCACCGGTGACGAGCGGCACGGTGACGTCCCGGCCGAGGACCGGAAGCGGGGCTGCGATCCCGGAAGGGGACGAGGTGCAGGCGGCGGCGTCGACGGAAACAGACATGGGTGAACTCCCTGGCGCGATCAGCGAATTGACCATGCCGGAACCAGAACCGGACGCGGCTCGACGGCATGGAAAGAAAGATGAAACAGGTACGCGGAGGCGGGGCCGAAACGCCCTATCGCATTCGCTTGCTCACGAGACTGCTCCCTTGAGGACCAGGACCCCAGGGTTGTTCGCAGGGGTCCGCGCTTGCCATGGACCTTGCTGTCCACGGCCTGGTCTTCACCCGGGGCACCCCGCCACGGACGGAGGGTTGCCGGACAGCGAGCCGGGGCTTAATCGCTGTCACTCATGACCTGCGCAGCATCTTGCCACACGATCTTGCCGGTGCCCACCGCTGTCCGGCATCCGGACCGCGGTGGGCGCCACACTCACCTGTTGCTGGCCGCCACCCACCGCTCCAGGGCGGACTTCGCCGCTCCGGAGTCGATCGACTCGGCGGCCCGGTCCATGCCCGCCCTGATCTGCTCGACGAGCGTGCCCTCGCCGGGCCGCACGGCGACCAGGGCCGCCGCCGCGTTCAGCAGCACCGCGTCGCGCACGGGCCCCCGCTCGCCGTCGAGGAGGCGCCGGGCGACCTCCGCGTTGTACGAGGGGTCGCCGCCGCGCAGCGCCTCGATGGGCACGATGTCGATGCCGACGTCGCGCGGGTCGAAGGACTCCTCGCGCACGGCGCCGTCCCGCACCACCCACACGCGCGAGGAACCCGTGGTGGTCAGCTCGTCGAGGCCGTCGTCGCCGCGGAACACCAGGGACGAGTTGCCGCGCTCGGCGAAGACCCCGGCCACGATCGGCGCCATCCGGGCATCGGCGACGCCGACGGCCTGCGACTTCACCTTGGCCGGGTTGGTCAGCGGGCCCAGCAGGTTGAAGACCGTGCGGATACCGAGCTGGCCGCGCGCGGCGCCCGCGTAGCGCAGCGCGGGGTGGAACTTTATGGCGAAGCAGAACGTGATGCCGGCTTCCTCCGCGACCTCGGGCACCCGCTTCGGCGACAGGTCGAGATTGACGCCCAGCTTCTCCAGTACGTCGGAGGAGCCGGAGGCCGAGGAGGCGGCGCGGTTGCCGTGCTTGACGACCTTGGCGCCCGCACCCGCGATCACGATGGCGGCCATGGTGGAGATGTTGACGGTCTTCGCGCCGTCCCCGCCCGTGCCGACGATGTCGACGGTCTCGCCGGGCACCTCGATCACGTTGGCGTGCTCGTACATGCCGCGTACGAGACCGGAGATCTCCTGCACGGTCTCGCCCTTGGCGCGCAGCGCCACCGCGAACCCGGCGATCTGCGCGTCGGTCGCCTCGCCCCGCATGATCCGGTCCATCGCCCACGCGGTGTCGTCGGCGCTCTGGTCACGGCCCTCCAGCAGGCCGTTCAGGACGGCGGGCCAGGAACGGTCCGCCGAGGTGTTGCCTCCAGCGGGGTTCAAAGCGCTCATGGCCGCTCCTGTGTGCATCTGTGGGTTGAAAGGTGCTGCGGTCCCACCCTATCCAGGTATCAGGACCGCAAAGAGCCCCCGTCCAGGCACTGGACGAGGGCTCCCGCGGTGGCTTGCAGCGACGGATCAGAGATCAGTGGTGGCCGTGGCCGCTGGTGATCTCCTTGTACTCCTCGGCGGTCGGCTTCGGGATCTGGTTGTTCTCCCCGTAGTAACCGCGCGAGAGCTTGCCGCGCAGCTTCTGGAGCCGCGAGACCTTGCGCTCGACACCGTTCTCGTCGACCGTCGGGCCGATCTCGGCCGGCGCGTACTGCTCGTGCGCCGTGAGGGTGTGCAGGGCCTCCTGGTCGAGCGGCTCGTGCACCTCGACGAACTCACCGTGCGGCAGGCGCTTGATGATGCCGGACTCGCGTCCGTGCAGCACCTTGTCCTTGTCGCGGCGCTGGAGGCCGAGACAGATCCGCTTGGTGACGATGAACGCGATGACCGGTCCGACGAAGAACGCGATCCGGACGAACCAGGTGATGGCGTTGATCGACAGGTGGAAGTGCGTGGCCCAGAGGTCGTTACCACCACCGATGAGCAGCACCATGTACCAGGTGATCCACGCGACACCGAAGGCCGTACGCGTCGGAGCGTTGCGCGGGCGGTCCAGGATGTGGTGCTCGCGCTTGTCGCCGGTGACCCAGGACTCGATGAACGGGTAGACCGCGATCGCGACCAGGACCAGCGGGAAGATCACGACCAGCGGGATGGCCACGCCCAGGACGAGCGTATGACCCCAGAAGTCGATCTCCCAGCCAGGCATCACACGGATCAGGCCTTCGGAGAAGCCCATGTACCAGTCCGGCTGGGCGCCCGTGGACACCTGGTCGGGACGGTATGGACCGATGGCCCAGATCGGGTTGATCGTGGCGATCGCGGCGACCACCGCGATGACGCCGAAGACCAGGAAGAAGAAGCCACCCGCCTTGGCCATGTAGACCGGGAGCAGCGGCATGCCGACGACGTTCTTGTTGGTCTTTCCGGCACCCGCGAACTGCGTGTGCTTGTGGTAGAAGACCAGGATCAGGTGCGCCGCCATCAGGCCGAGCATGATGCCCGGCAACAGCAGGATGTGGATCGAGTAGAACCGCGCGACGAAGTCGCCGCCGGGGAACTCGCCGCCGAAGAGGAAGAACGACATGTACGTGCCGACGATCGGCACGGACAGGATCGCGCCCTCCATGAAGCGGACACCGGTGCCGGAGAGCAGGTCGTCCGGGAGCGAGTAACCGGTGAAGCCGGTGAACATGCCCAGGACGAACAGCAGGAAGCCGAAGACCCAGTTGACCTCACGCGGCTTGCGGAACGCACCCGTGAAGAACACGCGCATCATGTGCACGAACATGCCCGCGAGGAAGATCAGCGCGGCCCAGTGGTGGATCTGACGGATCAGCAGACCACCGCGCACATCGAAGGAGATGTGCATGGTCGAGTTGAAGGCCTCCGACATCAGCTGCCCCTGGAGCGGGACGTAGCTGCCGTCGTAGGTGACCTCGTTCATCGACGGGTGGAAGAACAGCGTCAGATACACACCCGTGAGGATGATGATGATGAAGCTGTACATGCAGATCTCGCCGAGCATGAAGGACCAGTGGTCCGGAAAGATCTTGCGCATGTTGGACTTGGCCAGGGAGTAGATCCCCAGACGTCCGTCGGCCCAGTCGGCTACGCGCTCGCCGGCCGGTGCCTTCTCGCGCGCAGGCGCGTCGTTCGTGGTCGTAGTACTCATCCGCGCTCCCAGAAGGCAGGGCCGACGGGCTCAGCGAATTCGCTCTTGGCCTCGAGGTGACCCTCGGCGTTGACGCCGATGCGCAGCTGCGGCAGCGCGTGACCGGCAGGACCGAAGATCACCCGGGCGCCGTCGGAAAGGTCGAAGGTGGACTGGTGGCACGGGCACAGAGCGTGGTGCGTCTGCTGCTCGTACAGCGAGATCGGACAACCCACGTGGGTGCAGATCTTCGAGTAGGCCACGATGCCCTCGTGGGACCACTCGAGTTCCTGCTTGTCCTTGATGTTCTCCGGCTGGATCCGGACGAGCATCAGGGCGTCCTTGGCGATGTTCACCTGGAAGTCCTCGTCGTGCTCCTCCAGGCCCTCGGGCTTGGCGAAGGTGAGCGAGCCGACCGCGATGTCCGAAGGACGCAGCGGCTCGTTCGTGTTCATGTTGACGAGGGTCAGGCCCTTCTTCCACGACGTGGTGCGCAGCTTCTTCTCGGGCAGCGGCCCGAGGTCGCGAAGCAGGACCACACCGGAAAGGGGCACCAGCGCCAGCGCGCCGAACAGGGTGTTGCGGATCAGCTTGCGCCGGCCGAACTGCGACTCGCGGGCACCGTCGGCGAAGTCCTGCAGGACCTTCGCCTTGACCTCGGGCTCCGCCTCGATCGGGTGGCGCTCCTGGATGACCTCTTCGTCGGACATCAGGGTGCGGGCCCAGTGGACCGCGCCCGCGCCGATGCAGAACAGCGCCACACCGAGAGTCATGCCCAGCGCGAAGTTCAGCGCGCTGATATGACCCAGCGGGAAGATGTAGACGCTCGTATCGACGTCGATGGTGACGTACGAGGCGATGAAGCCGACGGTGGCCAGCATCGACACCATGAACAGGAAGGCGACGACGCGCTCGGACCGCTTGGCGGCCCGCTCGTCGAGGTCCTGGATCCGGTGCTCGTGGGGCGGCAGACCCGGGTCGGTGAAGGGCTCGTCCTTCACCGCGACCGAGCCGTGCACTGTGCCCTCGTTGGATTCCTGCTCTGCGGGCAGGTTCTCTTCTGGAATGTCTTGGCTACTCATGACTTCTTGGCCTTTGCGGTCCGAGCGGCAACCCAGATGGCGACGGCGATCAGACCGCCGAGCCCGAAGATCCAGGCGAACAGGCCCTCACTGACCGGGCCGAGCCCGCCCAGCTTGAGACCGCCGGGGCTCTCGGACTTGTCACCATTGACCGCGTCGAGGTACGCGATGATGTCCTGCTTGTTCTGCTTGGTCATCGTCGTGTCCGGGAACGACGGCATGTTCTGCGGGCCCGTCTGCATGGCCTCGAAGATGTGCTTCGGGGCTACACCCTCAAGGCTCGGTGCGAACTTGCCGTGTGTCAGTGCGCCACCCTCACCGGTGAAGTTGTGGCACTGGGCGCAGTTGGTGCGGAACAGCTCGCCACCCTTGGCGATGTCCGCGCCGTTGGCGCTGTAGTCCTTGTCGGTCGGCGTGACCGGACCGGCACCCAGCGACGCGACGTACGCCGCGAGCTGGTCGATCTCGGCCTGCGTGTAGATGACCTTCTTCTTCGGGACCTGCGCGCCCGGCTGCTGGGCCGGCATACGGCCGGTACCGACCTGGAAGTCGACGGCGGCGGAGCCGACGCCCACGAGGCTCGGCCCGTCGGAGGTGCCCTGACCGCCGGTTCCGTGGCAGCTGGCGCAGCCCACGGAGAAGAGCTTCTTGCCCTCGTCGATGGCGAGGGACTGGGAGGTTTCATCGGCCTGCGCCTTGTCCGCCGGCGCGAACGCGGCGTACAGCCCCCCGGTGGCCGCCAGCGCGAGGAGTAGGACGACGACCGCCGCCAGCGGATGGCGTCGTCGTGCGGAGAGCTTTTTCACGGATTACCCCGGTGTCAGGATCTTCTGCGTCGGTGCTGCGGAAATGTGTCGGGTACTTCGCCCGATGCTGTGCTCGTCGAGCTACTTGATCAGGTAGATCGTGGCGAAGAGACCGATCCAGACGACGTCCACGAAGTGCCAGTAATAGGACACGACGATGGCGGCCGTCGCCTGATGGTGGGTGAACCTCCGGGCCGCGTACGTCCTGCCGAGGACGAACAGGAAGGCGATGAGGCCACCTGTCACGTGCATGCCGTGGAAGCCGGTGGTCAGGTAGAACACCGAGCCGTACGGGTCGGAGGAGAGCGAGAGCCCATCCTTCTTGACCAGCTCGGTGTACTCGTAGACCTGACCGCCGATGAAGATCGCACCCATGATGAAGGTGACGATGAACCACGACCGGAGCTTCTTCACGTCGCCGCGCTCAGCGGCGAACACGCCCATCTGGCACGTGAGTGAGGAGAGCACCAGGATCGTGGTGTTCGTCGCGGAGAACGGAAGATTCAGCGCATGCGCCATTTCCTTCCAGTGATCCGGTCCGGTCACCGATCGCAGGGTGAAGTACATCGCGAAGAGGGCCGCGAAGAACATCAGCTCGGAACTCAGCCAGATGATGGTTCCGACGCTGGTGAGGTTCGGTCGATTGACCGACGGGTGCGCGTGCCCGGTTTCTACTGTCGTTGCTGTCGCCACGACCGACATTATGTCGGTCGCTTATCTCGCCCTCACTCCGGGGGGTGCCGTTCGGAGTGTCTGGGTGGTGTGTCCAGCCCATATGGCCCATCGGAGCCGCGTGCGAACCGGTGTTGACGGGGTGTCGGGAGGAGTAGGCTCCGCGGCACGGATCACCGTACAGACGCCCTTGGACGCCGAAGTCTTCGGAGGAACGATGCAGTCGACCGCGACGGTTCTGGTCTACAGCGACGACGCCAACACCCGGGAGCAGGTGCGCCTCGCGACCGGCCGGCGGCCCGCGTCCGACGTCCCAGAGGTGCAGTTCATCGAGTGCGCGACGCTTCCGGCCGTCCTGAAGGAGCTGGACCGCGGCGGGATCGACGTCTGCGTCCTGGACGGCGAGGCCGCTCCCGCGGGCGGTATGGGCGTGTGCCGGCAGATCAAGGACGAGATCTTCCACTGCCCGCCGGTGCTGCTCCTGATCGGCCGCCCGCAGGACGCGTGGCTGGCGACGTGGAGCCGCGCCGAGGCGGCTGTGACGCTCCCTGTGGAGCCCGTGGAGTTCGCCGGGGCACTGGCCTCCCTGCTGCGCTCCCGGCTCGCTGTCGGCGCCTGAGGCGCCCCGCACGAACCGGTGGCCGCACGCGCCGACTCCCGTACACCGATGGCGTACGGGAGTCGGACGTCACACTGATCCGGCCCGACGGCCTCAGGCTTCGGGGCTGAGCCGTGCCTGGAGGGCCGGGTCGGGCTTGTCGGCCTTCGGAGTGAGGGCGCTGCCCGCCTTCCACTTCTTCCAGCTGACGTTCCAGTCGCCGAACCCGTTGCCGAACGGGTCCATCTCCGAGCCGTAGCTGTTGACGACCTTCACGATGTCGCCCTGGCGCACGGTGTCGTAGAACCAGGCGGCGTTGCTGGTGCTCATGCCGGTACAGCCGTGGCTGACGTTCGCGGAGCCCTGCGCGCCGACGGACCAGGGCGCGGCGTGCACGTACTCGCCGCTCCAGGTGACGCGTGTCGCGTAGTACACCGGCAGGTCGTACGAGTCCGAGGAGCCCTCGGAGATGCCGATCGTCTCGCCGCGCATCCGTACGTAGTACTCCTTGCCGAGCACCACCTTGACGCCGTTACGGGTCTCGAAGCCGGCCTTGCCGGTGGTGACCGGGATGGAGTTGATCTCCTTGCCGTTGCGGTAGACCGTCATGGAGTGCGAGGAGGCGTCGGTGACGGCCACGATGCGGTCACCCGTACTGATGGTCAGCGGCTTGGAGCTGCCGCCCCACAGCCCGTCCCGGACCTTTACGCCCGCCAGCCTGCTGCTGGCGGTGATTTTCGCCTGTGTGGGCCAGTAGCCCTTCGGCCGATAGTGGAGTTCGGTGCTGTCCACCCAGTACCAGGAGCCGTCCACGGCCGGCTTGGAGTCGACCTGCAGGGAACGCTCCACCAGCGCGCGGGACTTCTCGTCCTTGACGGGCTTGTTGAGTTCGGCGGTGATCGGCTGTCCGACGCCGTAGGTGCCCTTCTGCGGGCCGAACGTGACCTTGAGGGCCTTCTCCTTGGCCGGGTGGCCCGTGTCGAAGCCGAGGACCTTGCGGCCGGGCTCGCCGTCCTCGTCCTCGGTGCTCACCCGGACCGTGTAGCGGGTGTCCGCGGTCAGCGGGGCGGTGGTGTGCCACCGCGTGCCGTCGGCGGAGAGTTCGCCCGCGACGTGGCGGCCCATGGCGTCCTGGGCGGTGACGTCGGTGATGCGGGACTCGTCGCCCTGGGCGGTGACCTCCAGCGGCTTGTCCGGGTCCACCTTCTTGCTGCTGCCCACGGGGCCGTTGAAGGAGATCTGGCTCGCCGCGTCGTACGGCTCGGCGGAGAGCGGGTGGGAGGAATTGCCGCATGCCGCGGTGCCCGCACCGAGTGCGGCCACCAGCACGGTGCAGCCCAGAACCGTACGGATACGCGGTGAGTGGTTCATGAACTCACCGTAAGAAGGTTCCGCGCGTCCAGCGCGGCGAGTGAGCCGCACGGGGCATGCCGAAGGGCCCGGACGCTCCATCAGGAGTGTCCGGGCCCTTCGGGTACGGGAGTTCAGTCCCCGGTCAGCCGAGGCTCACTGGTTCTGGTTCTCGCCGCGGTAGTACTCGAAGACCCAGCCCCACAGGCCGAACAGCACGATGGGGGCCGAGAAGTACAGCAGCCACCAGCCGATCGCCACGGCCAGGAACGCGAGCGCGCCACCGACCGCCAGCGAGAGCGGCTGCCAGGAGTGCGGGCTGAAGAAGCCCACCTCGCCGGCGTCGTCCGCGACGTCGGCCTCCTTGTTGTCCTGAGCGCCGGTGTCGACACGCCGGGCCGTGAAGGCCAGGTAGTAGCCGACCATGATGCACAGGCCGAACGCCAGGAAGAGTGCCGTCGTGCCGGCCGGCTCCTTCGACCACACGCCGTAGACACCGGCCATGATCAGGACGAAGAGGCTCAGCCAGATGAACATCTTGCCTTGGACCTTCACTTGCCGGCCTCCTTAGCAAGAGCCTTGTCGCCGTGTGCGGCGTTCTCCAGCTGGTCCAGCGCGGCGATCTCCGGGTGGTGGAGGTCGAACGCCGGGGATTCCGAGCGAATGCGCGGCAGGGTGAGGAAGTTGTGCCGCGGGGGCGGGCAGGACGTCGCCCACTCGAGCGAACGGCCGTAGCCCCACGGGTCGTCGACCTCGACCTTCTTGCCGTACTTGGCCGTCTTCCAGACGTTGTAGAAGAACGGCAGGATCGACAGGCCGAGCAGGAACGAGCTGATCGTCGAGATCGTGTTCAGCGCGGTGAAGCCGTCGGCCGCGAGGTAGTCCGCGTAACGACGCGGCATGCCCTCGACGCCCAGCCAGTGCTGCACCAGGAACGTGCCGTGGAAGCCGATGAACAGCGTCCAGAACGTGATCTTGCCGAGACGCTCGTCGAGCATCTTGCCGGTCATCTTCGGCCACCAGAAGTGGAAGCCGGCGAACATCGCGAAGACGACGGTGCCGAACACCACGTAGTGGAAGTGCGCCACCACGAAGTACGAGTCCGAGACGTGGAAGTCCAGCGGCGGGGCCGCCAGGATGACGCCGGTCAGACCACCGAAGGTGAAGGTGATCAGGAAGCCGATCGTCCAGAGCATCGGTGTCTCGAAGGACAGCGAGCCCTTCCACATCGTTCCGATCCAGTTGAAGAACTTCACGCCCGTTGGCACGGCGATCAGGAACGTCATGAAGGAGAAGAACGGTAGCAACACGCCGCCGGTGACGTACATGTGGTGCGCCCACACCGTCACGGAGAGACCGGCGATCGCGATCGTCGCACCGACGAGGCCGGAGTAGCCGAACATCGGCTTGCGCGAGAAGACCGGGATCACTTCGGAAATAATTCCGAAGAATGGTAGGGCGATGATGTACACCTCTGGGTGTCCGAAGAACCAGAAGAGGTGTTGCCATAGCAATGCGCCGCCATTACTGGCGTCGAATACATGGGCACCGAATTTACGGTCCGCCTCCAGGGCGAACAGCGCGGCGGCCAGGACCGGGAAGGCCAGCAGGACCAGCACAGCGGTCAGCAGCACGTTCCACACGAAGATCGGCATGCGGAACATCGTCATGCCGGGGGCGCGCATGCAGATGATGGTGGTGATGAAGTTGACCGCACCGAGGATCGTGCCGAAGCCGGAGAAGGCCAGACCCATGATCCACATGTCGGCGCCGATGCCCGGCGAGCGGACCGCGTCCGACAGCGGGCTGTAGGCGAACCAGCCGAAGTCGGCGGCGCCCTGCGGGGTGAGGAAGCCACCCACCGCGATCAGCGAGCCGAACAGGTACAGCCAGTAGGCGAACATGTTCAGCCGCGGGAACGCGACGTCGGGGGCGCCGATCTGGAGCGGCATGATCCAGTTCGTGAAGCCGGAGAACAGCGGCGTCGCGAACATCAGCAGCATGATCGTGCCGTGCATCGTGAACGCCTGGTTGAACTGCTCGTTCGACATGATCTGCGTGCCGGGGCGAGCGAGTTCGGCGCGCATGAACAGCGCCATGACGCCGCCGATGCAGAAGAACGCGAACGACGTGACCAGATACAGCGTGCCGATGGTCTTGTGGTCAGTGGTGGTGAGCCACTTGATCACCGTCGCGCCGGGGCTCTTGGGCCGGGCCGGCAGCTCGTTCTCGTACGAGTCGCTTGCTGCCGCGGCACCCTGGGGTTCGTTGAGGATGCTCACAGGTTCTTCGTCTCCCGGTCCTTCTCGTGGTCCGTCTGGGCGATGCCAGCCGGGACGTAACCGGTCTGCCCCTTCTTGGCGAGGTCCTTGAGGTGCTGCTGGTAACGCTCAGGAGAGACGACCTTCACGTTGAACAGCATCCTGGAGTGGTCGACGCCGCAGAGCTCGGCGCACTTGCCCAGGAAGGTCCCCTCCTTGTTGGGGGTCACCTCGAAGGAGTTGGTGTGGCCCGGAATGACGTCCTGCTTCATCAGGAACGGCACCACCCAGAAGGAGTGGATGACGTCACGCGAAGTCAGAACGAAGCGGACCTTCTCGCCCTTGGGGAGCCAGAGGGTCGGGCCGGGGTTGTTGGTCTGCGGGTTCCGCTCGCCAGGAGTACCGACCTCGTAGACACCACCGGCGTTCGCCGGGAAGTCCTCCTTGAAGCGCTTCGGGATAGCCGAGAGCTCCTTGGAGGTCTTGGCGTCACCGTCGACACCCGGCACGTTCTCGACGTAGTTGAAGCCCCAGCTCCACTGGTAGCCGACCACGTTGACGGTGTGCGCGGGCTTGTCGTCGAGCTTCAGAAGCTTCGACTCGTCGCGCGCGGTGAAGTAGAAGAGGACCGACACGATGATCAGCGGAACAACCGTGTACAGCGCCTCGAGCGGCATGTTGTACCGCGTCTGAGTTGGAACCTCGATCTTGGTGCGGCTGCGCCGGTGGAAGATGACACTCCACAGGATCAGACCCCACACCAGCACGCCCGTGGCGAGCGCTGCCGCCCACGAGCCCTGCCAGAGGGAGAGGATCCTAGGGGCCTCCTCCGTCACCGGGGTGGGCATACCAAGACGAGGGAAGTCCTTGTATGTGCAACCGGTAGCGGTTACCAGGATCAGGCCCGCAGTCAGCACCTGCGGCAGCTTCCGCCGCATCGGGCGCCGCGACGAGCGGTCGGAGCCGTTGGGACTCACGTAGCGCCTTCCCGAGAGTCTCGCCCGCGCTCTTTGGTTGGCTACGGCCGCCATCTCGCTGGTCGCTCGCCGCCCTGGCACACGGGCAGGGGTTTGGATGTTTATGCGGACCAAACCCTACTGGACGCTATTTGGGGTTGCGCGGGGAGGGTGCCTAACGCGCCGCGGGTCACTCCGAAGGGTGGGATCGGGCCGTGTTTGGGGGTTTCTGACGGTGGGTCGGGGTGGCGGACGCCCTGGGCGGGCGTGTTGACCGGACCCGCGGGTGGCGGCTCACCGTGGCTGGGGTTGCGCAGTTCCCCGCGCCCCTGGGGGGAGGCGGGGTTGGTCGGGCCCGCGAGTCGCGGCCAACCGTGGGTGGAGTCGCCCTGCGCCCCATGGAAGGTGCGCTCCGTGGTGGGGGCGGTGGTGGGGCAGGGCCGGGGTCTGGGGGAATTTCTTCTTGCCTGCCCCTTAGCGTTGCGGCGTGAGTTACTTTGACGCGGCGTCGGCCGCTCCACTCCACCCTGTCGCTCGGCAGGCGTTGCAGGCCTCACTTGATGAGGGGTGGGCCGATCCGTCCCGTTTGTACAGGGAAGGGCGGCGGGCGCGGCTGCTGCTCGACGCCGCGCGCGAGGCGGCCGCCGAGGCGGTGGGATGCCGGCCCGACGAGTTGGTGTTCACGTCGTCCGGGACGCGTGCCGTGCACGAGGGGATCGCGGGGGCGCTCGCCGGACGGCGGCGCGCCGGAAAGCACCTGGTCGTGTCATCCGTCGAACACTCTTCCGTGCTCCATTCGGCCGCGGCGCACGAGGCCCTCGGCGGGTCGGTGGCGCAGGTCGGGGTGGGGCGCGAAGGAGGCGTCTCCGTCGAGGCGTTCCGTGCCGCGCTCCGGGAGGACACCGCGCTGGCCTGTTTGCAGTCCGCCAATCACGAGGTGGGGACCGTGCAGCCGGTGGAAGACGTGGCTTCGGTGTGTCGGGACACCGGGGTGCCGCTGTTCGTCGATGCCGCGCAGTCCCTGGCCTGGGGCCCGGTGCCCGGCGACTGGTCGGTGCTCGCCGGGAGCGCCCATAAGTGGGGCGGCCCGGCCGGGGTCGGCCTGCTCGTCGTACGGAAGGGGACGCGGTTCGCCCCGCAAGGGCCCGCCGACGAGCGGGAGTCGGGGCGGGCCGCCGGGTTCGAGAACATTCCGGGAATCGTGGCCGCGGCCGCGTCGCTCCGGGCCGTTCGGGCGGACGCCGCCGACGAGGCGGCGCGGCTCAAGGAGTTGACGGAGCGGATCCGGACCCGGGTGCCCGAGCTGGTGCCGGACGTGGAGGTCGTCGGGGATCCGGTGCGACGGCTGCCGCACCTGGTGACGTTCTCCTGTCTGTACGTCGACGGGGAAAGCCTGCTGCACGGGCTCGACCACGCCGGCTTCTCCGTTTCATCCGGTTCGTCCTGTACCAGCAGCACGCTGACGCCCAGCCACGTGCTGCGCGCGATGGGCGTGGTGAGCGAGGGGAACGTACGGGTGTCGCTGCCTCTGGGCACGGAGGCCGGTGAGGTCGAGCGGTTCCTCGACGCGCTGCCGGGCGTGGTGGGCGAGGTACGGGAGAAGCTGGGCGCGCCGGTGGCGGGAGCGGAGGGCACGGCCGAGTCGGCGACCGTCGACGCCCTTGGCCTCACCTGCCCCCAGCCGGTCATCGAACTCGGCCGGGCGATCGGCCGGGTACGCCCCGGCGGCACGGTCACCGTCCTCGCCGACGACGAGGTGGCCGCGGTCGACATCCCCGCTTGGTGCTTCACCCAGGGCCACGAGTACGTAGGGGCAGAGCCACACCCCACTACTGGGGGCACGACATACGTGGTGCGCAGGAGGATCTGACCCAGGGGCGCGGGGAACTGCGCAAAGAACCGGACCACAGTGGAACCGCGGCCGCACCGCTCGACGAAGGAGCAGCAACGGCCGCGACCTCTGCCAGGGCATCAGCCCAGGTGCGCCTCCACCTCCACAGCGGCAGCGTCCCCGTACTGCTTGCGGAACCGGTCCATGAACGGCGCCCGCCGCAGCTCGTACTCCTGCGTACCGGTCGTCTCGATGACCAGCGTCGCGAGCATGCAACCGACCTGCGCCGCACGCTCGTGCGAGACACCCCAGGCGAGACCGGACAGGAAGCCCGCGCGGAACGCGTCGCCGACGCCCGTCGGGTCGACCTTGGCCTCCTCCTCCGGGACGCCGACCTCGAGCGGGTCCCCGCCGGACTTCTCGATGCGCACGCCGCGCGCGCCGAGCGTCGTGACGCGGTGGCCGACCTTGCCGAGGATCTCGGCGTCGGTCCAGCCGGTCTTGGACTCGATGAGGCCCTTCTCGTACTCGTTGGAGAAGAGATACGTGGCGCCTTCGAGGAGCGTCCGGATCTCCTCGCCGTCCATGCGCGCGATCTGCTGCGAGAAGTCGGCGGCGAACGGGATCGACCGGCTTCGGCACTCCTCCGTGTGACGGAGCATCGCCTCCGGGTCGTCCGCGCCGATGAGGACCAGGTCGAGGCCGTCGACACGGTCGGCGACGGTCTTCAGCTCGATGAGCCGGGCCTCGCTCATGGCTCCCGTGTAGAAGGAGCCGATCTGGTTGTGGTCGGCGTCCGTGGTGCACACGAAGCGGGCGGTGTTGAGCGTCTCGGAGATACGGACCGAGTGCGTGTCCACGCCGTGGCGGTCGAGCCAGGCGCGGTACTCGTCGAAGTCCGCGCCCGCGGCGCCCACCAGGATCGGGTTGGTGCCGAGCTGCCCCATACCGAAGGCGATGTTGGGGCCGACGCCTCCACGGCGTACGTCGAGGTCGTCGACGAGGAAGGAGAGGGAGACCGTGTGCAACTGGTCCGCGACGAGTTGGTCGGCGAAGCGGCCGGGGAAGGTCATCAGGTGGTCGGTGGCGATGGAGCCGGTGACTGCGATTCGCACGGCGTGAGATCGCTTCCTGCGAGGGGAGGGATTGACGCTTCACGCTACCCGTTGGGAGCGCGCGTGTTGAAGTAGGGGAAATGCCTGATAGTGGGGCTTTCTTCAGATGTCACCTCAGGGCTACCGTGCCGTCATGACCTACGACGTGTCAGGCACGACCGATGACGGGCTCGCGGCGTTGCGCGGCGACTGCGTCCGGATGCTCCCGCACTGGGTGACACCGCCCGCGCCGTGGGAGGTCGAGCGGCACGGCGCCGCGCCCGGGCCCGCCGGGATCCACGGGGTCGTCGTGCCCGAGTCGTCCGCGCGGCTGATCGACTCCATGGCCGGTTTCGGCGACTGACGGCTTCCGGAAGGGAACCGCGCCACCGCGTGCCCCGTCCCATCGGTGTCCCCGGTGCGAAGGAGCGATGCGGTGAGCGGCGAAGAGCGGACGCGGGACCGGCTCCGGCGACGGCGCACGGCGGCTGTCGTGTCGGTCGCGGCGGCCGTCCTGCTGGCCGGTGGCGGCGGCGCGTATCTGACGGCGAACGCGAGGGGCGGGTCCGACGACGAGGGGTCGGCCCGGCCCGGCGGCACCGGCACTCCCCCGCCGCTCGCCCTGGACGGCTACTCGGGCGCCTCCCCTTCGTCCGGGACGGCGCCGCCCGGCATCGCGCCCGGCGAACCCGACCCGAACGGCACCCGCTACAAGGCGACCGGCGATCTCCCGGCGGGCCCCGGAAAGGCGCCCGTATACCGGGCCCGCGGCGAGGTGACCGCCGCCGAGGCCGGTGCTCTCGCCGAGACCCTCGACGTTCAGGGGAAGCCGCAGCGGTCCGGTGACGCCTGGAAAGTGGGGCCTGCCAAGGACGGTTCGGGGCCCTCGTTGCAGGTGAGCCGGGAGGCGCCGGGGAGCTGGACGTATTCCAGGTACGCGCCGTCCACCGGCGGCAAGTGCGCGGGCGGGACGAAGTGCGCGGACCCGACGGGCGGCGGCGCCGAGGACGCGGTGAGCGAGGCCGCCGCGAAGCGGGCCGCCGCGCCGGTCCTGAAGGCCCTCGGCCAGGACGACGCCGAGCTGGATGCCGGGCAACTCATGGGCGCCACCCGCGTGGTGAACGCCGACCCGGTGGTCGGCGGGCTGCCGACGTACGGCTGGTCGACCGGGATCCAGGTCGGCTCGGACGGCCAAGTGGTGGGCGGGAGCGGCCGGTTGAAGGCGCCGGCCAAGGGCGACACGTATCCGACGGTCGCGGCGCGCGAAGCGCTTGAGCGGATGAACGGGGCGGCGGCCGGTGGCCGGGTGTCCGTCGGCGGGTGCGCGAGTCCGGTGCCGCTCGGCGAGGGCAGGAACGAGGACTGCGCGTCCGCGCCGCCGCCGAAGCCGTCGACGGTCGACGTCACCGAAGCGACGTTCGGGCTCGCCGCGCACACCGTCGCTGGGCGGCAGGCGCTGGTGCCTTCGTGGCTGTTCGAGGTGCGGCCCACCGGGGCGGACGCCGCGTTCACGGTGACGTATCCGGCGGTGGAGCCCAAGTACCTGGCGGCGCCGAAGAGTTCACAGCCGAGCCCGAAGCCCACGCCATCGGCCCCCTCGGACCCCTCCGGCAAGGCGGGCGGCGGCGACACCCGCACCGTGCACATCCAGGGCTACAGCGCCAAGGGCAGGACCCTGACCCTGCACTTCACGGGCGGCGTGTGCGCGAAGTACGCGGCGTCGGCGGACGAGTCCGGGGGCCGGGTCAGCGTGAAGATCACCGAGACGCAGAAGAAGGGCACCGTCTGCATCGAGCTGGCGAAGTTCTATACGTTGCCGGTGACGCTGGACGCGCCACTCGGCGAGCGGAAGGTGGTGGCGGCAGACGGAGCCGGCGTGCCGCACGCGCAGAAGAACGCACCCGGCGGGGTCGAGCCCGCACCGCGCGGCTGAGCGCCCGGAGCAATGCCGAAGGGGCGGCCCCAGTGGGGCCGCCCCTTCGCGCTTTACAGCTGTACGACTTAGCTGAACGAGTCGCCGCAGGCGCAGGAGCCCGTCGCGTTCGGGTTGTCGATCGTGAAGCCCTGCTTCTCGATGGTGTCGACGAAGTCGATGGAGGCGCCGCCCAGGTACGGGGCGGACATGCGGTCGGTGACGACCTTCACGCCACCGAAGTCCTTCACGACGTCGCCGTCGAGCGAGCGCTCGTCGAAGAAGAGCTGGTAGCGCAGGCCGGAGCAACCGCCGGGCTGAACCGCCACGCGCAGGGCCAGATCGTCGCGGCCTTCCTGGTCGAGCAGGGCCTTGACCTTGGCCGCGGCTTCGTCGCTGAGCTGGATGCCGTCGCTGACGGTGGTGGTCTCGTCCGATACGGACATCTACATCTCTCCCGGGTTGTTCGGAGACTGCTTGCCGACCAGTGCAACCGGCAAGGGCCCGGATCCATTCCGGGTTTCGCACTTCTTCTCTTCATGCTCGCACACAGTGGCCGGGCGGGGCACGGGTGAGGCCCGGCGGATTGCGTCACATCGACGACATTGCCATCGTCAAACTGACGTGAAGCACGTATGATAGATAGCGTCAATTCGACGAAAAGTCGAAGCAGAGCGAAGAAAGGGTGCGTGACGTGACCACGGCCCAGTCCCCCCAGGCCCCCGTTGACCTGGATGTTTCCCCCACGCCTCTGGCGCTCCTGCTGCTCGGCCGCGAGGCCGACCCGCGCAGCGAGCGCGGTGTGGAGTGCCCCGGTGACCTGCCCTCGCCGTCCGACCCGGACCTGGTGGAGCGGGCGCGCGCGGCCAAGGAAAGGCTCGGAGACAAGGTGTTCGTGCTCGGACACCACTACCAGCGCGACGAGGTCATCCAGTTCGCCGACGTCACCGGGGACTCCTTCAAGCTGGCGCGGGACGCGGCGGCCCGGCCCGAGGCCGAGTACATCGTGTTCTGCGGTGTGCACTTCATGGCCGAGTCGGCCGACATCCTGACCGGGGACGACCAGAAGGTGGTCCTGCCCGACCTCGCCGCCGGCTGCTCCATGGCGGACATGGCGACGGCCGAGCAGGTCGCCGAGTGCTGGGACGTGCTGACCGAGGCCGGCATCGCCGACTCCGTGGTCCCCGTCTCGTACATGAACTCCTCCGCGGACATCAAGGCGTTCACGGGCAAGCACGGCGGCACGATCTGTACGTCCAGCAATGCCGAGCGGGCGTTGAACTGGGCGTTCGAGCAGGGCACCCCTGGGCCGACCCAGGTGCTCTTCCTGCCCGACCAGCACCTCGGGCGGAACACCGCGGTGCGCGACCTCGGCATGTCGCTCGACGACTGTGTCGTCTACAACCCGCACAAGCCGAACGGCGGCCTGAGCGTCGAGGAACTGCGGGCCGCGAAGATGATCCTGTGGCGCGGGCACTGCTCCGTGCACGGGCGCTTCTCGCTGGAGTCGGTGGAGGACGTGCGGGCGCGCATACCCGGCGTCAACGTCCTGGTGCACCCGGAGTGCAAGAACGAGGTCGTCGCCGCGGCGGACTACGTCGGATCGACGGAGTACATCATCAAGGCGCTGGAGGCGGCGCCCGCCGGGTCGAAGTGGGCGATCGGCACGGAGCTGAACCTCGTACGCCGACTCGCGAACCGGTTCGCCGCGGAGGACAAGGAGATCGTCTTCCTCGACAAGACGGTCTGCTTCTGCTCGACCATGAACCGGATCGATCTGCCGCACCTGGTCTGGACGCTGGAGTCCTTGGCGGACGGCCAGCTGGTCAACCGCATCGAGGTCGACCGTGAAACGGAAGGGTTCGCGAAGCTGGCCCTTGAGCGGATGCTGGCACTGCCGTAGCGGTGCCGGTGGCCGCCGCCTTGGGCGGGTGGGCAAAATCAAGCCCCTGCGGCGATTGAGCAGCGGGGTCCGGGGCAGAGCCCCGAGGCCGGGCGACGGGGCGAGCGCCTGATGAAGCGCTCGCCCCGCACCGGGGTGCCGCCTTGCCCAATCTGCCGCCCAAGGCGGCAGATTGCCCAAGGCGGCGGTAGCCGTCAGGCGTTCGCCGGCTCCGGCTCGGCAGCCGGGGACTGGGGCGGAACTCCGGGTCCGCCGCCGTCGCCGCGCTTCGACGCCCGCTTCGCCGCCCGCCGCTCCTTGCGAAGCTCCAGCATCGCGTACAGCGTCGGGACGAGAAGCAGCGTCAGCAGCGTCGACGAGATCAGACCGCCGATCACGACCACCGCGAGCGGCTGCGCGATGAAGCCGCCCTCGCCGGTGACGCCGAGCGCCATCGGGAGCAGAGCGAAGATCGTCGCGAGCGCCGTCATCAGGATCGGGCGCAGCCGGTGCCGCCCGCCCTCGACGACCGCCTCGACCACACCGAGCCCCTGAGCCCGGTACTGGTTGATCAGGTCGATCAGGACGATCGCGTTCGTGACCACGATGCCGATGAGCATCAGCATGCCGATCATCGCGGGCACGCCCATCGCCGTGCCGGTCGCGACCAGCAGGCCGATCGCGCCGGTCGCCGCGAACGGGATCGAGACCAGCAGGATCAGCGGCTGGGCCAGCGAACGGAACGTCGCCACCAGGAGCATGAAGACGATCGCGATCGCCGCGAGCATCGCCAGGCCCAGGTTCTTGAACGCGTCGTCCTGGTCCTCGCTGACGCCGCCGATGGTCGCCGTGGCGCCCTTCGGCAGATCCAGCGAGCCGAGCTTCGTCTGCAGGTCGGCGCTGACCGCGCCCGTGTTGTCGCCGTCCGGCTTCGCCGTGATCGTCGCCGCGCGGGCGCCGTCGATCCGGGTCATCGAGACAGGACCGTCGACCGTCTTCACCGTGGCGATGTCGCCGAGCGTGACGCCACCGGGGCCCATCGGCAGCTTCTTCAGCTCGGCCATCGTGGTGGCCGGCTTCGCCGACTTCACGACGATGTCGCGCTCGGTGTCGTCGATCGTCACCTTGCCGCTGGTGGTGCCGCGCACGGACTGGGTGACGGCGGCGCCGAGCGTCGTGTCGTTGAACCCGGCGGCGGCCGCCTTCGCGTTGGCCTTCACCGAGATCCGCGGCACGGACTGCGACAGGTCGCTGGTGACGTCGCTGACGCCGTCGAGCCCGGCGACCGCGTCGCGGACCTGCTCGGACGCCTTGTCCAGCACATCGCCGTCGGCGGCCTTCACGACCACGGACAGGTCCTGGCTGCCGAAGCCGCCACCGGCCCCGAGCGTCGTCGTACCCACGCCGGAGAGCTGTCCGAGCTCGCGCTCGATGCGCTTCTGCGTGGCCTCGTACGTCGAGCTGTCCTTCAGCTTCACCTGGTACGACGCCTGGTTGGTGTCGGTGCCGCCGCCGAAGGCGGCCATGAAGCCGGAGGAGCCGATGGTGACCTGGTAGTCCTCGATCTCGTCGATGCCCGCGAGCATCTTCTCGACCTTCTTCGTGGCGGCGTCGGTCGCCGACAGGCTGGTGCCGGGCTGCAACTCCTGCTTGATGGAGAGGACTTCCTGGTCACCCTGGTCGAAGAAGTTCGTCTTGAGCATCGGCGCCATGCCGAACGTGCCGACGAGCACGACCACCGCGATGAGCAGGCTCGTGAAGCGGCGACGCGTCGCGAAGCGCAGCACGGGAACGTAGATCCGCTGCAGCCAGGAGCGCGCCTCCTTCTCCTCGGCCTTGCGCCGGGCCTCCTCCGGGTCGACGCCGCGGGCCGACTTGGGCGGGCGCAGGAACCAGTAGGAGAGGACGGGCACGACCGTCAGCGACACGAGCAGGGACGCGAGGAGCGCCGCCGTCACCGTGATGGAGAACGAGCCGAACAGCTCGCCCACCATGCCGCCGACCAGGCCGATCGGGAGGAAGACCGCGACGGTCGTGAGGGTCGAGGACGTGACGGCCCCGGCCACCTCGCGTACGGCCTTGAGGATCGCTTCCCTGCGCTCCTCGCCGTAGCCGAGATGGCGCTTGATGTTCTCCAGGACCACGATCGAGTCGTCGACGACGCGGCCGATCGCGATGGTCAGCGCGCCGAGCGTGAGCATGTTGAGCGACAGGTCGCCGGTCCACAGGACGATCAGCGCGAGGACCACGGACAGCGGGATGGAGACCGCCGTCACGAGCGTCGAGCGCAGCGACGCCAGGAAGATCAGGATCACGATGACCGCGAAGAGCAGGCCGAGCGCGCCCTCCGTGGTCAGTCCCGAGATGGACTTCGAGACGGCCGGGCCCTGGTCGCTGACGACGGTGACCTCGGCGCCGGAGCCCAGGTCGTCCTTCAGCTGCGGCAGCTTGTCCTTGACGGCCTTGGAGATGGCGACCGCGGAGCCGTCCTGGTCCATGGTGACCGCGAGCGACAGGCTGGGCTCGCCGTCGGTGCGGGTGATCGAGTCGGCCGTGGACGGCTGCTGCTTCACCGTGGCGACGTCACCGAGGCGTACGGGCTTCTTGACGCCCTCGCCCGTGATCATCAGGTCCTGGATCTGCTTCAGGGACGTGAAGCCGCCACCGACCTGCACCGTGCGGTTCTTGCCCGCCTCGTCGAGCGAGCCCGCCGGCATGGTGGCGCCGCCGGCCTTCAAGGTCTCGCCGAGCGCCTGGGCGTTCACGCCGGCCGCGGCCATCTTCCGGTCGCTGGGCGTGATGTCGATCTGGAGGTCGCGGACGCCGTCGACGGTGACCTGGGAGACGCCGTCGATGTCCTTCAGCGTCGGCACGACGGACTTGTCGAGCTGGTCGGCGAGCGCCTGCTGGTCCTTGTCCGAGGTGACGGCGAGGACGACGGTCGGGATGTCGTCGGTCGAACCGGCGACGACCTGCGGGTCGACGTCCTCGGGCAGTTGGGCACGGGCCCGGTTGACGGCCTGCTGGACGTCGGCGACGAGCTGCTTGCTGCCCTCGGAGCCGTAGTCGAACTGGGCCATCACCAGGGCGTTGCCCTCGCTGGCCGTCGACGTGACGCCGGTGATTCCGTCGACCGCGTCGATGGAGTTCTCAAGAGGCTCGACGACCTGCTTCTCCACCACGTCCGGGGACGCGCCCTGGTAGGGGGCGATGACGGAGACCATGGGCAGTTCGATCGAGGGCAGCAACTGCTGCTTGAGCTGAGGGATCGCGATCGCACCGAAGACGATCGCGATGATCGAGATCAGCCCGATGAGGGCGCGTTGAGCGAGGCTGAACTTCGACAGCCAGGACATGGATCGGGTCTCCGTGGGACGTGAGCGGAAGATGAGGGTCCGTGCCATGACAACCGGTGCGGTGTCGGGCTCGAGGGACCCACGGTCCACCTTCGGTCATGCGTGCGACCCGATTCGTCGCTCCCAGGTCCCGTTCTTGCCCGCCGCCTACTGCGCCCGTAGTACGCGGCACGTAAGGGTCACTCCACCCGTGGACGGACCAGGCCCGATTCGTACGCGATGACGACGAGTTGGGCGCGGTCGCGGGCGCCCAGCTTGGCCATGGCGCGGTTGACGTGGGTCTTCACGGTGAGCGGGCTGACCTCGAGGCGCTCGGCGATCTCGTCGTTGGAGTGGCCGCCCGCGACCTGGACGAGGACCTCCCGCTCGCGCCCGGTGAGCGCGGCGAGCCGCGCGCCGCTGCCGTCCGTGGGGCGCGCCCCCTCCTCGTAACCGTCCCCCTGCGCGAGGAACTTGGCGATCAGGCCCTTGGTCGCCAGCGGCGAGAGCAGGGCGTCGCCCGCGGCCGCGATCCGCACGGCGCCGAGCAGCTCGTCGGGTTCGGCGCCCTTGCCGAGGAAGCCGGAGGCGCCGGCCCGCAGCGACTGCACCACGTACTCGTCGACCTCGAACGTCGTCAGCATCACGACGTGTACGTGGCCGAGGGCAGGGTCCGCGCTGATCTCGCGGGTGGCGGCGAGGCCGTCGGTGCCGGGCATCCGGATGTCCATGAGCACGACGTCGGGGCGCTCCGAGCGGGCGAGCCGCACGGCCTCGGCACCGTCGGAGGCCTCTCCCACCACCTCCATGTCGGGTTCGGAGTCCACGAGCACACGGAAGGCGCTGCGCAGCAGGGCCTGGTCGTCGGCGAGGAGGACCCTGATCGTTGCGCTGGTCATGTGGTGGCGTCCTCGGAGGTGTTGGTGCCCACGGCGGGGTCGGCGCCGCTGGTGCGGGCCTTGGTCGGAAGGATCGCATGGACGCGGAAACCGCCGCCGTAGCGCGGTCCCGCGGTGAGAGCGCCACCGAGCGCGGTGACGCGTTCGCGCATGCCGAGGAGGCCGTGCCCGCCGTTCGCCTCGGGCTCGTCCGGTTCGCTGGGGTGGTCGCCGTACGCGGCCGTGGCTCCGGGGCCGTTGTCGAGGACGGTGATCTCCACGTTCGGTCCCACGCGCACGACGCTGACCTCGGCCTTGGCGTCGGGGCCCGCATGCTTCTGTACGTTCGTCAGGGCTTCCTGCACGACGCGGAAGGCGGCGAGGTCGACGGCGGCGGGCAGGGCGGGGGCGTCCTTCGCGCGGGCCACCTCGACGGGCAGCCCGGCGTGCCGGAAGGTGTCCACGAGGTCGTCGAGCCGGTCGAGCCCGGGGGCGGGCTCCGTGGGCGCCTCCGGATCCCCGGTCTGCCTCAACAGGCCGACCGTGGCGCGGAGTTCGCCCAGCGCGGAGCGGCTGGCCTCGCGGACGTGACCGAGGGCCTCTTTGGCCTGGTCGGGCCGCCGGTCCATGACGTGTGCGGCGACGCCGGCCTGCACGTTGACGAGCGCGATGTGGTGGGCGACGACGTCGTGCAGGTCGCGGGCGATCCGCAGCCGCTCCTCGGCGACGCGGCGCCGCGCCTCCTCCTCGCGGGTGCGTTCGGCCCGTTCGGCGCGCTCCCTGATCGCGGTGACGAAGGCGCGGCGGGAGCGGACCGCGTCGCCCGCGGCCGCGGCCATGCCGGTCCACGCGAAGATCGCGAGGTTCTCCTGGGAGTACCAGGGCAGCGGCCCCGCGAACATGGCGACGCCGGTCAGCACCGCCATCGAGGCGAGGCCGACGCGCCAGGTGGTGGGGCGGTCCGTGGTGGCGGCGACCGTGAAGAGGGCGACGACCGCGGACATCACGACGGGGGCGCGGGGGTCGCCTGTGACCAGTTCGACCACGGAGACGGTGGACGTCGCGGCGAGTACGGGGAAGGGGACGCGGCGGCGGAACACGAGGGCGGCGGCGCCGAGCAGCATCAGGACGAGGCTGAGCACGTTCGGGGTTCTGGCACCCCAGGCGTACGTTCCCTCCGGGCCGTGCGGGTCGACGAAGGAGCCGGCGACCATGCAGAGCAGCACACCGAACGCGAGAGCGGCGTCCAGAGCCAGCGGATACGTCCTGGCCCACCGTACAAAGCGGTTCACCGGGTTCACGGTAGCGGGTCACCTGCCGGTGGGACCTGGCTGATTGCCCAAGGCAGCGGGTGGGCAAATCAAGCCCCTGCGGCGATTGAGCAACGGGACCATTCAAGCCCCTGCGGCGATTGAGCAGCGGGGTCCGGGGCGGAGCCCCGTGGCGTCACGACCGGCGCCGTGGTTGCGCCGGGGGGGGGGGGGCCCCCCCCCCCCCCCGCGGCCGCCCCCGGGCCGGGGGCGGGGGGGGGGGGGGGGGCGCCCCCCCCCCCGCGGCCCCCCCCCCCCGGGGGGCGCGGCCCCCCCGGGGTCCGGGGCGGAGCCCCGTGGCGTCACGACCGGCGCCGTGGTTGCGCCCTGGGGCTCTGCCCCAGACCCCGCGCCTCAAACGCCGGCGGGGCTTGAGTTGGCGCTACCCCGGGATCAGCCCGTCGTCGCTGAGCATGTCGCGGACCTCGGAGAGCGTGGCATCGCCCGCCGGCAGGATCAGCTCCGACGGCTCCAGGGCGTCGTCCGGCAGCGGAGCGCCCAGACGGCGGACCGCGTCCAGGAGAGCGGCGAGCGTACGGCGGAAGCCCGCCTCGTCGCCGCTCTCCATCTCCGCGAGGAGCTCGTCGTCGAGCTTGTTGAGTTCGGTGAAGTGGTCGTCCGCCAACTCCACCTGGCCCTCCCCCATGATCCGGACGATCATGTCGGCCTCCTCAAGGCACTACAGCTCTACAGGCACTACTGCTTGTCGAAACGCGGGGTGTCCTGGGGCTGCGCTTGCGAAGGCTGACCCTGCTCCTGTCCGCCCTCGAGCGCCTGCTGCGACGAGGACGAGCCACCGGACAGCTCCGCCTTCATGCGCTGCAGCTCCAGCTCTACATCCGTACCACCGGAAAGCCGGTCCAGCTCGCTCTGGATGTCGTCCTTGGCGAGGCCGGACGAGTCGTCGAGCGCGCCGGAGGCGAGCAGTTCGTCGATGGCGCCGGCCCGCGCCTGCATCTGGGCGGTCTTGTCCTCGGCGCGCTCGATCGCCATGCCGACGTCGCCCATCTCCTCGGAGATGCCGGAGAACGCCTCGCCGATCCGGGTCTGCGCCTGCGCCGCCGTGTACGTCGCCTTGATCGTTTCCTTCTTGGTGCGGAAGGCGTCGACCTTCGCCTGCAACCGCTGGGCCGCGAGGGTGAGCTTCTCCTCCTCGCCCTGCAGCGTCTGGTGCTGCGTCTCCAGGTCCGTGACCTGCTGCTGGAGCGCGGCACGGCGGGACAGGGCCTCGCGGGCGAGATCCTCCCGGCCGAGCGCGAGCGCCTTGCGGCCCTGGTCCTCGAGCTTGGAGGACTGGGACTGGAGCTGGCCGAGCTGCAGTTCCAGCCGCTTGCGGGACGTCGCCACGTCCGCGACCCCCCTGCGTACCTTCTGGAGCAGCTCCAGCTGCTTCTGGTACGAGTAATCGAGGGTCTCGCGCGGGTCCTCGGCCCGGTCAAGGGCCTTGTTCGCCTTCGCGCGGAAGATCATCCCCATACGCTTCATGACACCGCTCATGGGCTTCGCGCGCCCCCTTCTGACAGATCCAGCGTTGGTCCAGCTCCAGCACTGCGACAGAAACCACAGTACGGGTCCTGCCTCTATTACCGCACTGTTCAGGTACGGATGCGCTCATCCCCGAGGACGACTGCTTCCGGCCCCGATCCGGCGCAAGGAGTAGATGACCCCTGACGGAGGGACGCGGGACGTTGCCGGATCGTTCCCCACTGGCCTGTGGTCGATGCATGACCACCACGTACCCTGGCGATTGTGTTCCGTAGCCGATCAAAGGACGACAAGGCCCAGGCCGCGCAGGCCAAGGTGACCATGTCCAAGCAGCCCCGAGACCCCCAGGCGCCCAAGGGCCGCCCCACGCCGAAGCGCAGCGAGGCCCAGACGCCGCGCCGCAGCGTGGCCAACACCAAGACGTCACCGAAGGAGGCCCGCTCCCGCTCGCGCGACGAGCGCCGCACCGCGATGCAGCGCCAGCGAGAGGCGCTGGCCAACGGCGACGAGCGTTACCTGCCGGCCCGTGACAAGGGTCCGGTGCGCAAGTTCGCGCGCGACTTCGTCGACTCGCGCTTCGCGATCGCCGAGTACTTCCTGCCGATGGCGGTGGTCATCCTCGTCCTGAGCATGATCCGCGTCGGTTCGCTGCAGAACATCGCGCTGCTGTTGTGGCTGTTCGTGATCGTCGCGATCGTGGTCGACTCGGCCGTGACCGGTTTCCGCCTGAAGAAGATCCTCGCGGAGAAGTTCCCGAACGAGCGCCGCAAGGGCGCCGTCGCGTACGCGCTCATGCGCACGCTCCAGATGAAGCGGCTGCGCCTGCCGAAGCCGCAGGTCAAGCGCGGAGAGCGGCCCTGAGCACGGACAGCACGCAGGCCACGGAGGCCTTCGCCGGTGAGGCGGTGCACTCCTGGCTTGACAAGCTCGGCGGGCTTCGCAACATCGTGCGCCAGGAGCTCGTGGCCAGGCAGCTCGACGAGCAGCTGGCCGCGCGGTTCCCCGTCGGTCAGCGGCTGCGGGTGCTCGACGTGGGGATGGGCCAGGGCACGCAGGCCCTGCGCCTGGCCCGCGCCGGGCACAAGGTGACCGGCGTGGAGCAGGACCCGGAGATGGTCGCCGTGGCGGGCCGGACGCTCGCCGCGGAGCCCGAGGGGGTCCGCGACCGGGTCCGGCTCGTGCAGGGCAACGGCATGGACACCGGAGTGCACTTCCTGCCGGGCAGTTTCGACGTCGTGCTCTGTCACGGCGTGCTGATGTACGTCGAGGAGCCCGACGCGCTGCTCGCGGGCCTGGCCCGGATGCTGGCGCCGGGCGGCCTGCTCTCCCTCGTCGTGCGCAACGGGGACGCGCTCGCGATGCGGCCGGGGCTCGCCGGTGACTGGATCGGCGCGCTCGGCGCCTTCGAGTCGACGAAGTACACGAACCGGCTCGGGCTCGACGTGAGGGCCGACCGGCTCGACGCGCTGACGGAGTCCCTCGCGGGGATCGGGGCGCCGTTGCACGCCTGGTACGGGGTGCGGGTCTTCACCGATCAGGCGGCGGATGGCGCGGGGGTGCCGGAGCACGGGGAGCTCCAGACGCTGCTCGCCGCGGAGGAGCGGGCGGGCCGCTCGGACCCGTACCGCCGGGTGGCCGCGCTCTTCCACCTCTGCGGAGTCCGCGGGTAACCCAAGTCAAGCCCCTGCGGCGATTGAGCAGCGGGGTCCGGGGCAGAGCCCCGAGGCGTCACGAACGGCGCCGTGGCTGAGGCCCGGGGCTCTGCCCCAGACCCCGCGCCTCAATCGCCGGCGGGGCTTGATTGGCCCCGCGTCTCACTCGCCGGCGGAGCCCGAATTCGCGTCCTCCGCGTGGAGGCTCATCGGGCCGTAGATGACCTTGTCGTCCTCACGGAGAGTGACCTGGTCGGCACCCCCGTCCGCAAGCTGCTTCCAGTACTCACCGACCCAGGACTCCGCATCCCCCTGCGTGGTGAACTCCTCGGGCTGTACCGCCGGAGACACCTCCGTCCCGTCGGACTTCTCGAACCGCCACGTCCACGCCGCCATGCCAGCCTCCCGGTCTCGGACGTCCGCTGTGCCGCTGTCCCCGGAAGCCTATCCGGGCGCGCGGCGATCAAGGGGGCGCGGGAGGATCTTCCTGTGGAACTGACACTGCTCGGCACCGGCGGCCCCGCTGGGCTGCCCCGCCCCGACTGCCCTTGCGCCGCCTGCGCGACCGCGCTCGGCCGCGACTCCCGTGCCGCGACGGCGGTCCTGATCGACGGGACGCTGCTGCTCGACCTGACGCCGGGAGCCGCGTTCGCCGCGGCCCGTTCGGGGCACAGCCTCGGCGGCGTACGGCAGGTGCTGCTCTCGCATCCGCACGACGGGCCGGCGGTCGAAGTGCCCGCGGGGCTCCCGCAGCCCGGCCGGGTGCCGGACGGCCGGGAGCTGGCGCTCATGAGCGGGCACCGGGTGCGGGCGCTCGCCCTGGACGCACCGGGCACCGGCTACGAGGTGACGGGTCCCGAGGGCGAGCGGCTGCTCTATCTGCCGCCGGGCACCGCGCCCGCGGGATTCGACGATCCGCAGACACGGGCGTCACGGGCGCCGTACGAGATGGTGCTCGCCGATGTCGTCGGCCGCCCCGACGCGCTCGCCCGGCTGCGCTCCGCGGGCGCGATCGGCCCGACCACCGATGTCCTCGCCGTCCATCTGGACCACGACGTCTTTCCGGGCCCGGAGCTCGCGCGGCGGCTCGCGGCCGCGGGCGCGCGGGCCGTGCCCGACGGCACCACCCTGGACGTCGGCACGTACGAGGACGTGCCCGACGTGCCGCGCAGGACGCTGGTGCTCGGCGGGGCGCGGTCCGGGAAGTCGGTGGAGGCCGAGCGGCGCCTGGAGGCGTTCCCCGATGTGCTGTACGTGGCGACCGGCGGGACGCGCGGCGGGGACACGGAGTGGGCGCAGCGGGTGGCCGTGCACCGGGAGCGGCGGCCGGGGTCCTGGCGGACGGCGGAGACCTGCGATCTCGTACCGCTCCTTGAGGATCCGGAGCACACCGGCGACTCGGCCCCGCTGCTCGTCGACTGCCTGTCGCTGTGGCTGACGTACGCGATGGACGAGGTCGGGGCCTGGGACGACGCCGAGTGGGCGGGCGGTGGCGAGAAGGCGCTGCGGGAGAGGGTAGCCGAGCTGGTCGATGCCGTTCGGCGCACGCGGCGTACCGTCGTCGCCGTCTCGAACGAGGTGGGGTCCGGGATCGTGCCCGCCACCGCGTCGGGGCGCCGCTACCGGGACGAACTGGGCCGCCTGAACGCGGCGTTCGCGGCCGAGTGCGAGCACGTGCTGCTCGTCGTCGCGGGTCAGCCGCTCGCGCTGCGCGGCTGACCCGGATCCGCCCTGCCTACGCGTCCGGGTCGCGGCGCGCGATCACCCGGTACGCGTTGGAGAAGCGGGTGCGGCGGGCGAATGGCGCGAGGAGCCGGTCTGCCGCACAGGCGGCGAGGAACGCGGGCGCGACGGCGTACGTCAGGGCCTTGCGCAGGGCACGCTGGGCCCCGCCGGGGGCCTTGGTGCGCCACGGGTCGTCGGCGTCGGGCAGGTGCCGGCCCGCGAACAGGGCGAGGCCGGCCGCGAGGTCCATGGGGACGTGGGGCTCCCTGCGGTCGACGGCGACGACCGTGTAGCCGAGGGCGCGCAGTTCGGCGCGGAGGTTGGCGAGCGGGATCAGGTGCAGGTGCTGCGGCTGGAAGTACGAGATCCACCATTTGCCTAGGAGCTTCGCGAAGCGGCTCTCGGGGTCGGGGAGTTCGATCATCAGATGCCCGCCGGGGCGCAGCACTCGGCGCGCCGCCTTCAGTTCCTCGCGCGGGTCGCGGGAGTGCTCCAGGTAATGGAACATGCTCAACGCGTCGTAGCCGCCCTCGAGTCCGGGGGCGAGCTCGGTGAACAGGCCCTGGTGGGCCCGCTCGACGCGGCCCGCCCTGCGGCCCTCCTCGACGCCTTCGCCGCTGTCGAGGCCGTCGAAGGCCGTGTACGGCAGGACCTCTTGGGCGGCGGCGGGGAAGTGGCCCTGGCCGGTGCCGATGTCGAGCCAGCTCTCCGGTTCGCTGAACGCGGCGAGGGCGCGGGCGCGGGACCGGTCGCGGTGGGCGGAGGTGCGCGCGCGGAAGATCCACTCGGCCTGGTCGGCGTAGCGGCCCTCGCGGAAGTCCCGGTAGTAGAAGTCCAGGCCCTCGGGGGTGAGGCGGGGGTTCTGGAACGAGTGGGCGCAGGACCCGCACTGGACGAGGGTGAAGCTGCCTGGCTTGTGCTGGAGGAGGTCGGTGGTGCGCAGGCGGGTACGGAGGCGGGTGCTGCCGCACCAGGGGCAGTCGGGGCGGCGCGGCTCGTGGAAGCGCTCGGTGCCCTGGGCGAGTTCGCTGAGATAGGCGGGGCGGCGCTCGGCGACGGCCTGGGGGGTGGCGGGGGCGGGGGCGGGGGCGGTCAAGGGAGGCCTCCAGTCATGGTCTGCGTTGCCGCAACAAGCGCGCGATATAAGACAATTCGACGCGAACATGAGCGCAACCGATCATCTACGAGCAGTTCATGACACTCCGGAGGCGACTCACCGGCCGTCGCCACCGTCCGCCGGAAGGACGCACCCATCGGTGGGCCCTGTCATGTCCCGTGACGGACGGTGCAGCTGGGGCCAGACCCCCGCGACGGCCGGTACTGTTCGGCGAATGAGCTCGCTGAACCTCGACGACTTCACCGATCTGATCGAGCGCCCCGACGGCGGGACCCGCCGCGATGCCGAGGAGCGCAGGGCCCGCTTCGCCGTGCCGCCGGGCGCCCTCGGCCGCCTCGACGAACTGGGCGAGTGGCTGAGCGCCGCCCAGGGCGCGGTGCCCGTACGACCGGTCGCGCGGCCGCGCGTGGTCCTCTTCGCGGGCGACCACGGCGTGGCCGGACTCGATGTGTCGAAGCGGGCCGCGGGCAGCGCGGTCGGTCTCGTCCGGGACGTCGTCGAGGGCGCCTCCACGGGCGCGGTGCTCGCGCGCCGGCTCGGCGTCGGCGTGCGGGTCGTCGACCTCTCCCTGGACTGCGAGCCCGACGAGCTGCCCAAGTCCGTCGACGACCGACGTGTGCGGCGCGGCTCGGGGCGCATCGACACCGAGGACGCGCTCACCCTCGAAGAGGCGGAGGCGGCGTTCCGCGCGGGGATGGAGGTCGCCGACGAGGAGGCCGACTCCGGTACGGATCTCGTCGTCCTCGGCGACATCAGCGTCGGCGGTACGACGGCGGCGGCCACGCTGATCGCCGCGCTGTGCGGCACGGACGCGTCCGTCGTCACCGGGCGCGGCGGCGACCCCATCGACGACCTCGCCTGGATGCGCAAGTGCGCGGCGGTCCGGGACGCGCTGCGGCGGGCCCGGCCCGTCCTCGGCGACCAGCTCCAGCTGCTCGCCACGGTGGGCGGCGCGGATCTCGCGGCGGCGACCGGGTTCCTGCTCCAGTGCGCGGTGCGGCGTACGCCTGTGCTTCTCGACGGTGTGGTCTCCGCGGCCTGCGCGCTCGTCGGGCAGCGGGTGGCGTTCCGCGCCCCCGACTGGTGGCTGGCCGCGCATGCCTCCGGCGAACCGGCGCAGGCGAAGGCGCTCGACCGGATGGCCATGGACGTCCTTCTCGACCAGGACGTGCGGGTGGGCGGTGGTACGGGGGCGCTCTTGGCCCTCCCCCTGGTCCAGGCGGCGGCCGCGCTGGCAGCGGAGCTCCCGGAGGCTGCCGCCACGGAACAGCCCGCCTAGGCCGACCGTCCCCCACGCCACGGGGCTCCGCCCCGGACCCCGCGCCTCAATCGCCGGCGGGGCTTGATCCATCAAGCCCCTGCGGCGCTTGAGCAGGCCCGTCCGGCAGGGCTTTCGGGAAGGGGTGGGGTGGGGGAATGGCGGGCGCCAGGTAATCTCCCCCGGTGCCCGCAACGACCTCCCCCGCCTCCCTGCCGGACGGCATACGGTTCGCGTTCGGGACCCTCACCGTCCTCCGCGTGAAGGTCACCCGCTGGGACCGGGAAGCCGCCCGCCTCGGAATGCTCTGCGCCCCGTTCGCCGGCCTGGCCGTCGGTCTCGCCGCGGCCGCGGCCGGCGTGGCGCTGACCTTCCTCGGGGCGAACGCGCTCCTCGCCGCCGTCGCCGCCGTCGCGGTGCCCGCGGCGCTGACCCGCGGGCTGCACCTCGACGGGCTCGCGGACGTCGCGGACGGCCTGGGCAGCGGAAAACCCGCCGACGACGCGCTGCGGATCATGAAGCAGTCGGACATCGGCCCCTTCGGTGTGGTCACGCTCGTCCTGGCCCTGCTGGCCCAAGTCGCTGTCCTGGCCGACCAGTTCGGCCAGTCGTGGTGGCGCGGCGCCCTCGCCGCGACCGTCTCCGCGGTGACCGCGCGCCTCGCCCTGACCTTCGCCTCCCGCACCGGCGTCCCGGCCGCCCGCCCGGAGGGCCTCGGCGCGGCGGTCGCGGAGACGGTGTCGCGGCGGGCGGCGCTGATCGCCGGGGCGGTGGTGGTCGCGGCTGCCGCGGCACTCTCGGTACAGGCCGCCCTGGCCGTCGTACTGGGATGTGCAGCGGCCGAACTCCTCTCCCGCCGCTGCGTCTCCCGCTTCGGCGGCGTAACGGGCGACGTATTCGGCGCCCTGGCCGAGACCGCCGCCACGACGTCCCTGGTGATCCTGGCCCTGGGCCTTTAAGCCTCGCTCTTGGACGAGAGCCAGCGGGGGCAGCGCCCCAGCGGCTGGGCGCACCTGGACGAAGCACCCCAAGAACGACGGGCGTAGGCTCAGCCCCGGGCGGGCCAACTACCCCCCGGCCCCGGCAAAGAAGCCGGCCCCACCGATGAAAGAGGGACCTCACCACCGTGACTGCTCTGACTCTCAGCACCGCCGCCGCGACCGGCCTCCGCGCCGACGCGATCGTCGTCGGCGTCGTCAAGGGCGACAAGGGCCCGGTCGTCGCGCACGGCGCGGAAGCCGTGGACAAGGCGTACGACGGAAAGCTCGGTTCCGTCCTGGAGACCCTCGGCGCCAGTGGCGGCGAGGGCGAGGCGACCAAGCTCCCCGCGCCGTCCGGCTTCAAGGCGCCGATCGTGCTGGCGGTCGGTCTCGGCGGCGAGCCCGAGAAGGGCGGCGCGTACGACAGCGAGACGCTGCGCCGCGCCGCCGGTGTCGCGGCCCGCGCCCTGGCCGGTTCGAAGAAGGCCGCGTTCGCGCTGCCGGTCGACGACGCCGAGGACGCCGGCGCGATCGCGGAGGGCGCCCTGCTCGGCGCGTACTCCTTCGACACCTACAAGGAGGTCTCCGACGACAAGGGGACCCCGAAGAACGGCAAGGCGCCGCTCGCCGAGATCGCGATCCTCGGCGGCAAGGCCCGCGACAAGGCGTACAAGGCGGCGATCGAGCGCGCCGTCGCGGTGGCCGAGGAGCTCAACCGCGCCCGCGACCTGATCAACACCCCGCCGAACGACCTGAACCCGGAGTCCTTCGCCGCCGTCGCCCAGGCCGCGGCCAAGGAGCACGGCATCAAGGTGCAGGTGCTCGACGAGAAGGCCCTGGAGAAGGGCGGCTTCGGCGGCATCCTCGGCGTCGGCGCCGGTTCCGCCTCGGCCCCGCGCCTGGTGAAGCTCTCGTACAAGAGCGCCAAGGCGGGCAAGAACGCGAAGCACCTCGCCTTCGTCGGCAAGGGCATCACCTACGACTCGGGCGGCATCTCGCTGAAGCCGGCCGGTCACAACGAGACGATGAAGTGCGACATGGCCGGCGCCGCCGCCGTGTTCGCCGCCGTCGTCTCCGCCGCCCGCCTGGGCCTCGAGGTCAACGTCACGGGCTGGCTGGCGCTCGCCGAGAACATGCCGTCGGGCTCGGCCACCCGCCCCGGTGACGTGCTGCGCATGTACTCGGGCAAGACGGTCGAGGTGCTCAACACGGACGCCGAGGGCCGCCTCGTGCTCGCCGACGCCATCGCCAAGGCCTCCGAGGAGGCCCCGGACGCGATCGTCGACGTCGCGACGCTGACCGGCGCGATGATGCTCGCGCTCGGCGCCCGCACCTTCGGCATCATGGCCAACGACGACGCCTTCCGCGGCTCGATCCACGAGGCGGCCGAGGAGGTCGGCGAGCCGGCCTGGCCGATGCCGCTCCCGGCCGACCTGCGCAAGGGCATGGACTCGTCGACCGCCGACATCGCGAACATGGGCGAGCGGATGGGCGGCGGCCTGGTCGCGGGCCTGTTCCTCCAGGAGTTCGTCGGCGAGGGCATCACGTGGGCCCACCTCGACATCGCGGGCCCTGCCTTCAACGAGTCGGCCCCGTTCGGCTACACGCCGAAGGGCGGCACGGGTTCCGCGGTCCGCACGCTGGTCCGTCTCGCGGAGCGGACGGCGGCCGGCGACCTCGGCTGAGCGTCGCCGACAGCACGAAACCGCTGAACAGCCCCCGGTGCACGGCACCGGGGGCTGTTCGCTTTGAACGAAATCCGCGCGTTTGTCCCCGCTCGTCACAGCTGTTTCCGGTGTAACAGCCGTCTCACCCCGGAGCCCGACGTCCCGACTCCCGCCGACAAGTGCGAGGATGGGGTACGGCAGGACAGGGCCCTCATCCAGGGCCGAAAGAACGAGCGGCCGAACACACCGCCGCCCGGTCGGCGAAGACCGGCGTACGGCGCACATGCATGGAGGACGTGACGTGGCGAACGACGCCAGCACCGTTTTCGACCTAGTGATCCTCGGCGGCGGTAGCGGCGGTTATGCCGCGGCCCTGCGCGGAGCGCAGCTGGGCCTGGACGTCGCCCTGATCGAGAAGAACAAGCTCGGCGGCACCTGCCTGCACAACGGCTGCATCCCCACGAAGGCTCTGCTGCACGCCGGTGAGATCGCGGACCAGGCGCGCGAGTCCGAGCAGTTCGGTGTCAAGGCCACCTTCGAGGGCATCGACATCGACGCCGTCCACAAGTACAAGGACGACGTGATCTCCGGCCTGTACAAGGGCCTGCAGGGCCTCGTGGCCTCGCGCAAGGTGACGTACATCGAGGGCGAGGGCAAGCTCTCCTCCCCGACGTCCGTGGACGTGGGCGGCCAGCGCGTCCAGGGCCGCCACATTCTTCTCGCGACCGGCTCCGTGCCGAAGTCGCTGCCGGGCCTGGAGATCGACGGCAACCGCATCATCTCCTCGGACCACGCGCTGAAGCTGGACCGCGTCCCGCAGTCCGCGATCGTCCTGGGCGGCGGCGTCATCGGCGTCGAGTTCGCCTCGGCGTGGAAGTCCTTCGGCACCGACGTCACGGTCGTCGAGGGCCTCAAGCACCTCGTCCCGGTCGAGGACGAGAACAGCTCCAAGATCCTGGAGCGCGCCTTCCGCAAGCGCGGCATCAAGTTCAACCTCGGCACCTTCTTCGAGAAGGCCGAGTACACGCAGGACGGCGTCCGCGTGACCCTCGCCGACGGCAAGACCTTCGACGCCGAGGTCCTCCTCGTCGCCATCGGCCGCGGCCCGGTCTCCCAGGGCCTCGGCTACGAGGAGCAGGGCGTGGCCATGGACCGTGGCTTCGTCCTCGTCGACGAGTACATGCAGACCAACGTGGAGACCATCTCGGCCGTCGGTGACCTGGTCCCGACCCTCCAGCTCGCGCACGTCGGCTTCGCCGAGGGCATCCTGGTCGCGGAGCGTCTTGCCGGCCTGAACCCGGTTCCGGTCGACTACGACGGTGTCCCGCGCGTGACCTACTGCCACCCGGAGGTCGCCTCCGTCGGCATCACCGAGGCCAAGGCCAAGGAGATCTACGGTGCGGACAAGGTCGTCGCTCTGAAGTACAACCTTGCGGGCAACGGCAAGTCCAAGATCCTGAAGACCACGGGCGAGATCAAGCTCGTGCAGGTCAAGGACGGTGCCGTGGTCGGCGTCCACATGGTCGGCGACCGCATGGGCGAGCAGGTCGGCGAAGCCCAGCTGATCTACAACTGGGAAGCGCTGCCCGCCGAGGTCGCCCAGCTCGTGCACGCGCACCCGACGCAGAACGAGGCGCTCGGCGAGGCCCACCTGGCCCTCGCGGGCAAGCCGCTGCACTCGCACGACTGAGCCACGCCCCTGTCGCACCTGGGCGCGACGACCACCACCACAGACTTCCGCACTGCGTTGCCGCGCATTGCACATCGTTAAGGAGCAACCGAAACCATGCCGGTTTCCGTATCCCTTCCGGCGCTCGGTGAGAGCGTCACCGAGGGCACTGTCACCCGCTGGCTGAAGGCCGAGGGCGAGCGCGTCGAGGTCGACGAGCCGCTGCTGGAGGTGTCGACCGACAAGGTCGACACCGAGATCCCCTCGCCCGCCGCCGGCGTGCTCGCCTCCATCAAGGTCGCCGAGGACGAGACCGTCGAGGTCGGCGCCGAGCTGGCCGTCATCGACGACGGCTCGGGTGCCCCGGCCGAGCAGCCCGCCCCGGCCGCCGCCGAGGCCCCGGCCGCCGAGCCCGCCCCGGCCCAGGAGGCTCCGGCCCCCGCCGCCGAGCCGGCCCCCGCTGCCGCCCCCGCCGCCCCGGCCGGTGGCGCCTCCGGTACCGACGTCGTGCTGCCCGCGCTGGGCGAGTCGGTCACCGAGGGCACCGTCACCCGCTGGCTGAAGGAGGTCGGCGAGGAGGTCGCGGAGGACGAGCCGCTGCTCGAGGTCTCGACCGACAAGGTCGACACCGAGATCCCCTCCCCCGTCGCCGGTGTTCTCCTGGAGATCTCCGTCGCCGAGGACGAGACCGCCGAGGTCGGCGCCAAGCTCGCCGTCATCGGCGCCCCCGGTGCCGCCCCGGCCGCCGCCGAGACCCCGGCCCCGGCCGCCCCGGCCGCTGCTCCGGCTCCGGCTCCGGCGGCCGAGCCCGCTCCGGCCCCGGCCGCCCCCGCGGCTCCGGCCGCACCCGCCGCCCCGGCTGCTCCGGCCCCCGCGCCGGCCGCCCCGGCTCCGGCTCCCGTCGCCCCGGCCGCTCCGGCCACCCCCGCCGCGCCGGTCACCCCGGCCGACGAGGGCGCCTACGTGACCCCGCTGGTGCGCAAGCTCGCCTCCGAGCACGGCGTCGACCTGTCCACGGTCAAGGGCACCGGCGTCGGTGGCCGCATCCGCAAGCAGGACGTCACCGCCGCCGCCGAGGCCGCCAAGGCCCAGGCCCCCGCCGCTGCCGCCCCGGCCGCCGCCGCGCCGAAGGCCCCGGCCCTGGAGGCCTCGCCGCTGCGCGGCCAGACGGTCAAGCTGCCGCGCATCCGCAAGGCCATCGCGGACAACATGCACAAGGCACTCCAGGAGCAGGCCCAGCTGTCCTCGGTCATCGAGGTCGACATCACCAAGCTGATGAAGCTGCGCAACAAGGCCAAGACCGGCTTCGCCGCCCGCGAGGGCGTCAAGCTCTCCCCGATGCCGTTCTTCGTCAAGGCCGCCGTCCAGGCGCTGAAGGCCCACCCGGTCATCAACGCCCGCCTGAACTACGACGAGGGCACCATCACCTACTTCGACTCCGAGAACGTCGGCATCGCCGTCGACTCGGAGAAGGGCCTGATGACCCCGGTCATCAAGGGCGCCGGTGACCTCAACATCGCGGGCATCGCCAAGAAGACCGCCGAGCTGGCCGACAAGGTCCGCACGAACAAGATCGCCCCGGACGACCTGTCCGGCGCGACCTTCACGATCTCCAACACGGGATCGCGCGGCGCCCTCTTCGACACCGTCATCGTCCCGCCGAACCAGGTCGCCATCCTGGGCATCGGCGCCACGGTCAAGCGCCCGGTCGTCATCTCCGACCCGGAGCTCGGCGACACCATCGCCGTCCGTGACATGACGTACGTGACGCTCTCCTACGACCACCGTCTGGTGGACGGCGCGGACGCCGCCCGCTACCTGACGACGGTCAAGCAGATCCTCGAGGCCGGCGAGTTCACCGCCGAGCTGGGTCTGTAAAGACAGCAGGTGTACGACGGCGCCCCCGACCGGAAGCCTCCGGTCGGGGGCGCCGTCGTACGCGCGCGTGCGTAGCCGCACGCCCGGGCGGGCACCCCCTTCTGTAGCCCGCCCCGACAAACGCTCTCTGTAACCGGCATCACCCGTCGCATGCGCGGCCGTACCCCGTCCGGCCAGGGCAGCGGCCGTATTGTCTAAGGGTCCCCGCCGACCCACCGGGTCCACCCTGCCAAGGAGCCCCCATGACCGCGCCCGTCGTCCACTCGCTTCGCGATCAGATCCGCGAGCACATCGTCGAGGGGATCGTCAGCGGCCGCTGGAAGCCGGGCGAGCGCATCGTGGAGCGCCGGATCGCGACCGAGCTGGAGGTCTCCCAGACCCCGGTGCGGGAGGCGCTGCGGGAGCTGGAGTCGCTGCGGCTCATCGAGTCGGCGCCGAACAAGGGCGTGCGCGTACGGAACCTCTCCGCGGCGGACCTGGAGGAGTCCTACCCCGTCAGGGCGGGCCTGGAGGCCATCGCGGCGGAGCTTGCGGCCGGCCACCTCGCCGACGACTGCTCGACCCTTGAGCCCCACGTAGAGGCGCTCTACAGGGCGGACCAGGAGGCCGACGGGACCGCCCAGGTGCGGCACACGGTCGCCTTCCACCGGGCGCTGGTGCGTGCGGCGGACAATTCGGTGCTCCTGCACACGTGGGAGGGGCTCGGCATCGAGGTCTTCACCGCGCTGTCCATCCGCTGGCTGGGCACCGTGCAGCAGTCGTACGCGGAGGAGCACGCCGATCTCGTCGCCGCGTTCCGGCGGCGTGATCCCGAGATCGCGGCCTTGGTGAAGGCCCACGTACTGGGGTGTGCGCCGCGCGCATGAAAGGTCACCGTCCGCTTCTCTGACCAGGCACTCCGTGCCAAGTTCGAGCCCCCAGCACAGACACCCTGTGCCGACTTTCTTGATCTGAAGAAGTTTTGGGGGTGAATCCTTTGATCGATCATCGATCAGGGAGTTACAGTCCCGGATGGGTCCCTACCGGGATCTCGCCCTGTCCTGCCAAAGACAAGGGCACCCCCACCCCACCCCCTTCGACTCAGGAAGGCGTGCGGCGACTATGACCGACCCCATGCGCATCCAGCCGAGCGAGCTCGACCAGCTCCCGGACCGTGACCCCGAGGAGACCGCCGAATGGCGGGCCTCCCTGGACGCCGTCACCAAGGCGGCCGGGCCACACCGTGCCGCGTACCTGATGCGGCGCACCCTGGAAGGCGCCGAAGCGGGCGGCCTGGCGCTGCCGAAGCTTCTTGAGACGGGCTACCTCAACTCCATCCCCACCGCCGCCGAGCCGGAGTTCCCCGGCGACGAGGAGATGGAAGCCAGGATCACCGCGTACAACCGCTGGAACGCGGCCGCGATGGTGACCCGTGGCTCGAAACACGGCGTCGGCGGCCACATCGCCACGTTCGCCTCGGCAGCCTGGCTGTACGAGACCGGCTTCAACCACTTCTTCCGCGGCAAGGAGGGCGACGGCTCGGGCGACCAGCTCTACATCCAGGGCCACGCCTCGCCCGGCATCTACGCCCGCGCGTTCCTCGACGGCCGCCTCTCCGAGCAGCAGCTCGACAACTTCCGCCGCGAGGCGGGTGGCAACGGCCTGCCGTCGTACCCGCACCCGCGTCGTCTCCCCTGGCTGTGGGAGTTCCCGACGGTGTCCATGGGCCTCGGCCCGCTGTCCGCGATCTACCAGGCGCGGTTCAACCGCTACCTGACGGCCCGCAACATCAAGGACACCTCGAACTCGCACGTCTGGGCGTTCCTCGGCGACGGCGAGATGGACGAGCCCGAGTCGACCTCGGCGCTCACGCTCGCCGCCCGCGAGGGTCTGGACAATCTGACCTTCGTCATCAACTGCAACCTGCAGCGCCTGGACGGCCCGGTCCGCCCGAACTTCCGTGTGGTGCAGGAGCTGGAGGCCCAGTTCCTCGGCTCCGGCTGGAACGTCATCAAGTCCATGTGGGGCAACGCCTGGGACGAGCTCTTCCAGCTCGACACCACCGGCGCCCTGCTTCGCCGCCTGCGCGAGGTCCCGGACGCCCAGTTCCAGACGTACCAGACCCGCGACGTCGCCTACATCCGTGAGAACTTCTTCGGCACCGACCCGGCGCTCATCGAGCTCGCCAAGGTCCTGTCCGACGACAAGATCTCCGAGTGCTTCCACACCTCGCGCGGTGGCCACGAGCCCCGCAAGGTGTACGCGGCGTACAAGGCGGCCGTCGAGCACAAGGGCAAGCCGACCGTGATCCTCACCCAGACGGTGAAGGGCTTCACGCTCGGCAAGGGCTTCGAGTCCAAGAACGCCAACCACCAGATGAAGAAGCTGACGATCGACGAGTTCAAGGACATGCGTGACCTCCTTGACCTGCCGATCCCGGACAGCCACTTCGAGGACGGCGTCGTCCCGTACGCGCGTCCCGCGGAGGACTCCCCCGAGCTGCGCTACCTCTCCGAGCGTCGCGCCGCCCTGGGCGGCCCCGCCCCGGCCCGTCGTACGCAGCCGCTCGCGCCGCTGCCCGCGCCGGCCGACAAGGCGTTCGCCTCGTTCGACAAGGGCTCCGGCACGCAGTCGGTCGCCTCGACGATGGCGCTCGTACGCCTCCTGAAGGACCTCGTACGGGACAAGACGTCCGGCAAGCGCTGGGTGCCGATCATCCCCGACGAGGCGCGCACCTTCGGCATGGAGTCGCTGTTCCCGTCGCTCGGTCTGTACTCGCCCAAGGGCCAGACGTACGACCCGGTCGACCGCGACCAGCTCATGTACTACAAGGAGTCCGAGTCCGGCCAGATCCTCAACGAGGGGATCAACGAGGCCGGTTCGCTCGCGGACTTCATCGCCGCCGCCACGTCGTACTCGACGCACGGCGAGCAGATGATCCCGCTGTACATCTTCTACTCGATGTTCGGCTGGCAGCGCACCGGCGACCAGTTCTGGCAGCTCGGCGACCAGATGGGCCGCGGCTTCGTCGTCGGCGCCACGGCGGGCCGCACGACGCTCACCGGTGAGGGCCTGCAGCACGCGGACGGCCACTCGCCGATGATCGCGGCCACCAACCCGGCGGCCCTCTCCTACGACCCGGCGTTCGCCTACGAGATCGCGGTCATCATGAAGGAGGGCCTGCGCCGGATGTACGGCGAGGCCAAGCCGGGCGAGGACCAGGACGTCTTCTACTACCTGACGGTCTACAACGAGCCGATGCCGCAGCCGGCCAAGCCGGCCGTGGACGGTCTCGACGAGCAGATCATCAAGGGCCTCTACCGCTTCAACACCGCGGAGACCGCCGGTCTCTCGCCGGCCGCGAACGCCCCGCGCACCAACCTCATCGGTTCCGGTACGGCGATCCACTGGGCGCTCAAGGCGCAGCAGCTGCTCGCCGAGGACTTCGGCGTGGCCGCCGACGTGTGGTCCGCGACGTCCTGGACGGAGCTGCGCCGCGAGGCCCTCGACGCCGACGAGGCGCTGCTGAACGGCGAGGAGCGGGTGCCGTATCTCCGCCAGGCGCTTGCCGGCGCCGAGGGTCCGGTCCTGGCCGTCTCCGACTACATGCGCCAGGTCCCCGACCAGATCGCGCAGTGGGTCGAGCAGGACTACACCTCGCTCGGTGCGGACGGCTTCGGCCTCTCCGACACCCGCGAGGACGCCCGCCGCCACTTCGGCGTCGACGCCGAGTCGATCGTCGTCGCGGCCCTCGCCCAGCTCGCCCGCCGCGGCGAGGTCAAGGCGACGGCCGTGAAGGAGGCGCGCGAGCGCTACGGCCTGTAAGGCCTCCTAGGCAGGTACGCGTGCGTGCCCCGTCCCGATTGCCGGGGCGGGGCACGCGTGCGTGAATGGACGCGTTCGATCCCGGGGGCCGTTCGCGCTGTGGGAGGCGCACCTCGATGAGGAGAGGCGTACTTCTGTGAAGATCTCCAAGACTCCCTCCGCGCCCTGCTGGGCCGATCTGTCGACAACCGACCCGGAGGCGGCCCGGTACTTCTACGAGGCGCTGTTCGGCTGGCGCACGCGGTCGTCCGACGACCCCACGGTGGGCGGGCACGGCACGTTCTCGCTCGACAGCCCGGACGGGCCGAAGGTGGCAGGAGTCGGCCCGGTGCCGCGCCCCGGACAGCCCGCCGCCTGGTTGCCGTACTTCCAGTCCAGCGGCATCGACGCGGTCACCGCGCGCGTCAGCGGCAACGGCGGCCGGGTCGTCTCCGGCCCGATCGGCGTCCTCGAAGAGGGCAGGCTCGCGATCTGCCAGGACCCGGCGGGCGCGGCGTTCGGCCTGTGGGAGCCGCGGGAGCACGCCGGGTTCGAGGTGGTGAACGTGCCGAGCAGTTTCTGCTGGTTCGAGCTGCTCACCCGGGACGGCGCGGGCGCCGTCGACTTCTACCAGTCGGTGCTCGGCTGGGGCACCGAGCGGAACGGCGCCTACACGAACTGGACCGTCGCCGACGAGGCGTTCGGCGGCATGGTCGACATGTCGACCGGCGAGTTCCCTCCCGAGGTGCCCTCGTACTGGAATCTGTACGTGGCCGTGGACGATCCCGACGCGGTGGCCGAGCGCTGCGTGGAGCTGTCGGGGCAGGTCCTGGTGCAGCCCACGACGATCGAGCCGGGACGGTTCGCGATGCTCGCGGACCCGCAGGGCGCGGCGTTCTCCGTGATGCGCTTCGCTGCTTGAGCGGGGTCTGTTGTCAGTGGGGCGGTTCATGATGACGGTATGCGTGCTGCCCGCCTGATCAAGATGGTGCTGTTGCTCCAGTCCCGGCCGTCCATGACCGCGGCCGAGCTGGCGCGCGAGCTCGAGGTGTCCGAGCGGACGGTGACGCGGGACGCGCAGGCGCTCATCGAGGCCGGGGTCCCGGTGTACGCGGACCGGGGGCGGGCCGGTGGGTACCGGCTGATCGGCGGGTACCGGACGCGGCTCACGGGGCTCGCGCGCGGCGAGGCGGAGGCGCTGTTCCTGTCGGGGGTGCCGGGGGCGCTGCGCGAGATGGGCCTGGAGGACGCGGCGTCGGCGGCGCATCTGAAGGTGTCGGCGGCCCTGCTGCCCTCCGTGCGGGACGCGTCGCGGACGGCGGCGCAGCGGTTCCATCTGGACGCGCCCGGCTGGTTCCGGGAGCCGCAGACGCCCGAGCTGCTGCCCGCGATCGCGGAGGCGGTGTGGGCGGACCGGGTGGTGCGGGTCCGCTACCGCCGCACGTCGCGCGGGCAGGCGGAGGACGTGGAGCGGGATCTTGAGCCGTACGGGCTCGTGCTCAAGGCGGGCGTCTGGTACCTGGCCGCGGCGGTGCGCGGGGCCGAAGGCTCCCCGGATGACGCCTTCCGGGTGTACCGGGTCGACCGGTTCACGGCCGTGGAGCCGGGCGAGGAGCGGTTCGGGCGGGCCGAGGGGGAGGACGCGTTCGACCTGCCCGCGTTCTGGGAGGAGCGGGCAGCGCAGTTCGAGCGGGCGCTGCTGCGGTCGGAGGTCGTCGTGCGGCTCACGCCCTCCGGGGTACGTCAACTGCCGTACACCACCGATCCGGTGTCCGCGCGCGAGGCCCTGGAGTCGGCGGCGGAGGCGGACGCCGAGGGGCGGGTCGCGGTGACACTGCCGGTCGAGTCGGAGGACGTGGCGTACACGCAGCTCATGGCGCTGGGGCCGGAGGCGGAGGTGGTGGCTCCGGAGGCGCTGCGGGAGCGGTTCGCGCTGGCCGCGCGGCGGATGCGGGGGTGGTACGGCTGACGGGGGCCGGGCCGCGGGAGGGACACCCGGGCGTGCCGTCGGCATGTGCATGCATAACGAAGTGGAGCAGCTCCCGCGCTCGGCGTGCGCCCCATCGGTACAGGGCCGATGCTGGTCCCGTGATGGACGAGACCGAGTTCTGGGAGATCGTGGACAGTACGCGTGAGGCCGCGGGCGGCGACCCCGAGGACCACGCCGAGCTGCTCGTCGAGCGGCTGCTGCGGTCCGATCCGGACTTCGTGCTCGACTTCGCCCGGCACTTCGAGTCCCGGTACAACCGGGCGTACCGCTGGGACCTTTGGGGTGCGGCGTGGGTGCTGCTCGACGGGGCGAGCGACGACGCCTTCGACTACTTCCGGTGCTGGCTGATCGGTCAGGGCCGGGAGACGTTCGAGGGGGCGCTGCACGATCCGGACTCGCTGGCGGAGCTTCTGGACGAGTTCGACGACGAGGTCGACGGGGACGGTGAGGAGATCGGCTACGCGGCGGACGAGGCGTACGAACAGCTGACCGGGGTGGTCGCCCCCGACCTTGGCCTCGCCCCCGCGCCCCCGGAGCCGGAGGGCACACCTCTGGACTTCGAGGACGACGGGGTGATGTCCCGGACGTACCCGCGTCTGACGGCCCGCTTCGGCTAGCTGCGGCACCGGGGCGGGGCCACTGATCTCCCCCACCCCGCCCCTTCCCGAAAGTCCTGCCGGACGGGCCTGCTCAATCGCCGCAGGGGCTTGAAATTTCAAGCCCCTGCGGCGATTGAGCAGCGGGGTCCGGGGCAGAGCCCCGAGGCGTCGGAACGGCCGGCCTCACGCCGCCCGGATCGCCTGGTCC
>NZ_JBIWLG010000007.1:0-468992 GCF_044766085.1 Streptomyces sp. NPDC102360
GGGCCCGCCCGGCGGGGCCCTCCAAAAACCACGCCCCGCTGTCCAACGCTGCCCCGGGGGGGGGGGGGGGGGCCCCCGGGGGTTCGGCCCGGGAGCCGCCTGCTCAATCGCCGCAGGGGCTTGAAAGGCCTGCTCAAACGCCGCAGGGGCTTGAAAGGCTCAATCGCCGCAGGGGCTTGAACTGGCTAGGCCAGTGCGGCTTCCGCGTCGAGGGTGACCCCGACCGCCTGGATCACGGAGGCGATCTTGAAGGCCTCCTGAACGACCTCGCGGTCGACACCGGCCTTGCGGAGCACCTGCTCATGCGAGTCGAGGCACATGCCGCACCCGTTGATCGCCGAGACCGCGAAGGACCACAGCTCGAAGTCGACCTTGTCGACCCCCGGGTTGCCGATGACATTCATCCGAAGACCGGCACGCATCGTCCCGTACTCGTTGTCCGAGAGCAGGTGACGCGTGCGGTAGAAGACGTTGTTCATCGCCATGACGGCGGCAGCCGACTTCGCGGCGGTGTACGCCTCGGGCGACAGGTTCGCCTTCGCCTCGGGCTCCAGCTCGCGCAGCACCCGCGGGGAACGGGAGGCGATGGCGGTCGCCAGGACCGTGCCCCACAGCTGCTGGGCCGGAAGGTCCGAGTTGCCGATGACCGAGCCCAGGTTGAGCTTCAGGTCCTTGGCGTAGTCCGGAACGGCGGACTTCAGTTCGTCGAGAGCCATGTCAGAACCTTTCCGTTCACTCGCCCGAGAGCAGCGCGACCGGGTCCAGGGTCTCGTCGCCCTGGCTCCAGTTGCACGGGCACAGCTCGTCCGTCTGGAGGGCGTCGAGGACCCGGAGGACCTCCTTGGGGTTACGGCCGACGGAGCCGGCGGTCACCATCGTGAACTGGATCTCGTTGTTCTGGTCGACGATGAAGACGGCGCGCTGCGCGAAGCCGTCCTCGCCCTCGATGCCGAGGTCACGCATGAGCTCGTGCTTCGAGTCGGCCATCATCGGGAAGGGCAGGTCCGTCAGGTCCGGGTGGTCCTTGCGCCAGGCGTGGTGCACGAACTCGGAGTCACCGGAGAAGCCGAGGATCTGGGCGTCACGGTCGGCGAACTCCTCGTTCAGCTTGCCGAACGCGGCGATCTCGGTGGGGCACACGAAGGTGAAGTCCTTGGGCCACGCGAAGACGATCTTCCACTTGCCCTCGTAGGTCTTGTGGTTGATCTGCTCGAACTCAGAGCCCTTCTCCAGCGAGACACAGGCGGTCAGGTCGAACTCGGGGAACTTGTCACCGACAGTGAGCACACGAACTCCTTGCAGTAGGAGACATCCCTTTTGGGGCTGTTTCCATGGGTTGGACTGCTCAAGATCGTGGCACAGGGTGCATTGATTACGGAAATAGCTAGACTCGGTCATGTTGATCGGAGGTGGCTATCAGTGGCCGTACAGAACGGAAAGCCCGTGGGCGCGCGGCGTCGGCAGCCCAGCCTGGCGCAACTGCGGGCGTTCGCCGCGGTCGCGGAGCATCTGCACTTCCGGGACGCGGCGGCGGCGATCGGGATGAGTCAGCCCGCGCTGTCGGGCGCGGTCTCGGCGCTTGAGGAGGCGCTGGGCGTGACCCTTGTCGAGCGTACGACGAGAAAGGTGCTGCTCTCGCCGGCCGGGGAGCGGATCGCGGTGCGGGCCAAGGCGGTGCTCGACGGGGTCGGCGCGCTCGTCGAGGAGGCCGAGGCGGTGCGGGCGCCGTTCACGGGAGTGCTGCGGCTCGGGGTGATCCCCACGGTGGCGCCGTATCTGCTGCCGACGGTGCTGCGGCTCGTCCACGACACGTATCCCGATCTGGATCTTCAGGTGCACGAGGAGCAGACGTCCTCGCTCATCGAGGGCCTGGGTGCGGGGCGGCTCGATCTGCTGCTGCTCGCCGTGCCGCTCGGGGTGCCGGGGGTGGCCGAACTCCCCTTGTTCGACGAGGACTTCGTGCTCGTCACGCCGCTCGACCACTGGCTCGGCGGCCGGGAGGGGATCCCGCGCGAAGCGCTGCGGGAGCTGAACCTGCTGCTCCTCGACGAGGGGCACTGCCTGCGCGACCAGGCCCTCGACATCTGCCGGGAGGCGGGCCGCGACGACGCCCCCGTCGCCACGACCGCCGCGGGGCTCGCCACGCTGGTCCAGCTCGTCGCGGGCGGTCTCGGGGTGACGCTGTTGCCGCGCACCGCCGTGTCCGTCGAGACCAGCCGGAGCAGTCAGCTGCTCACCGGGTACTTCGCGGAGCCCGCCCCCGCACGCCGCGTGGCCTTCGCCATGCGTACGGGGGCGGCGCGCTCCGCCGAGTACGTGGAGCTGGCCTCGGCCCTGCGAACGGCCTTGCAGGGCCTGCCGGTTCGCATCCTCGGCGACGGTTGAGCCGGCGGCCGGGCCGCCGGCCGGCCGTCACTCCGTCCGCAGGCCCTCCGCCCGCATCATGCGGTACAGCGGAGGCAGGGACAGCAGGGTCACCGCCGCGACGAGGGCGGCGCCCACGCCGGTCAGCGGGAGGAACAGCAGCCAGTCGGTCACCGGTTTGTCCACAAGGCGCAGCATCAGCCAGCCGAGGGTCAGTCCGCCCGTCACGGCGATGGCCATGCCCAGGACGACCGGGATCGCGGTCTGCCACAGCACGGACCAGGCGAGCGTCGAGCGCTTCGTGCCGTAGGCGACGAGGACCGACAACAGCCGCTTGCGTTCACGGAGTTGCTCGATCTGCGAGACCAGCATCGACGCCGCGATGATCACCATGGTGAGGGCGGCAGCCGTGAACAGGGCCGTGCGGATGCTCGCGTACTCCTTGTCGCGGGACACGAACGCGTTCGTCCACACCTGCATGCCCGGGTCGATCGCGAACGCGGTGTTGCGCACATGGTCCGCGGCGTCCGGAACGTTCTCGTCGATCTGGATCTGCGCGCTGGTCGACGCGGTGTGCAGGGTCGACGCATCGAGGGCGCCCGGAGTGGCGAGGATGCCGCCGTAGTACTCGCCCGCCGGGTCCTTGCGGGAGTCGACGGTGCGCACGTCCTCGGGCAGCGACCAGTGCACCGGCTTCAGACCGGGGCGGCCGGAGTCCTCGGGGTCGTCCACGAGGAGCCGCCCGCCGGGCACGGCGACCTTCTCCAACTGCTCGTCGTTGTACGAGTCGTGGGAGCGGGTCACCCGGAAGACGTCGCCGTCCGAGCACGACGGCAGGCGGGCGAGTTCGCGGAGCGAGGGGCAGGAGCCGACGGACAGCGAGGTGGACGGGGGGTAGCCGTCCTCCGCCGGCTTCGCGCCCACGAGTTCGGCGGAGGTGATGACCGTGCCGATGACCTTCTTGACGCCCTCGGTGGTCCGGAACTCCTTGACCATTTGGTCGGCCATCGCGCCGCTCGGGAAGTTGGTGTTCGCGCCGATCTGGGCGCGGTGGGGGTCCTGGCCGGTCGAGGTGCTGAAGCTGTCGTTGATGCCGACGGTGTACATCTGCAGGGCGATGCCGCCGGCCACCGCGATGGTGATGCCGGAGATCGCACGGGTGGCGCCGCTGCTGTTCAACTGGAGCCTGCGGGTCGCCAGTTGCCAGGGGACGGGGCCGCCCCGCAGCCGCCGTACGACGGCCTCCACCAGCCAGGGGAGGACGAGCACCAGGCCGGTGAGGGAGAGCAGGACACCGCCCGCGATCAGCGCCATGCCGCGGCTGGACGCGCCCGCGGCGGAGCCGGCCAGGAGCAGGATCAGGATGCCGACGACGAGGAACAGCAGTCGCCACCACAGCCTGCGGCCGCGCACCCGGCCGCCCCGCACGACCCCGAGCGGCTCGATGGCCACGGAGCGCAGGGCGAACACCGTGACGGCGATCGCGGACAGCGGCACCGCCAGCAGGATCAGCGCGGCGAGCGCCGGCACCGGGGCGAAGTCCTCGGGGAACGCGGCCAGTCGCCACAGCTCGACGTGGGCGAGCACCTGCCGGCCGGCGAAGAAGAACAGCACGCCGGCCACGAGCCCGAGGAGCGTGCCGAGCAGTGCCTCACCGGCCGCCACCCACCGCGTCATCCGGGCGTCCGCGCCGACCAGGCGCAGCGCGGCGAGCCTGCGGTCGCGCCGCTCGCCGCCGAACCGCACGGCGGTCGCGACGAAGATGGCGACGGGCGCGAGCAGCACCACACAGGCCAGGACGATCATGAGTACGAGGGCCGGGTCGAGCGGATCGCTCTCGCCCTGCTGCCCGAAGTGGTCGACGCGGATGGCGCCGCGGTCCGTGCTCAGGCTGTCGCTGCCCGCGTACATGTACAGGTCGAAGGGGTCGCTCAGGCCCGCCTCGTGGATGGTGCCGACGTCGCGGAAGTGGTAGCGCTGCTTGAGCAGTTCGCCCTTCGGGGAGGCGAGGAGGTCGCGCAGCGCGGGCGAGACCAGCATCTCGCCGGGGCCGGGCAGCTTGTCGACGCCGGGCGGCAGGACGGGGTGCCCGCCCTCGGGCCGCACCATGTAGCCGCCGATGCTCTCGTCCCGGTACTCCGAGGAGCCGTCGAGCGTGAGCAGCGTGCGGTCCGACCGCGGGACGTCCTGTTCGAGCGTGCTGACCATGCGGGCGTCGTAGCGGTCGCCCCGCGCACTCGTGAAGTTCGGCACGGCCGCGGCGCCCAGCAGCACGGCGACGCCGAGGCCGACGCCCAGTGCGGTGAGCAGCGTACGGATCCAGCCCTCGCGGCCGCCGGAGAAGCCGAAGCGGACGCCGAGCGCGAGGTCGCGCAGGCGGCCCTGGAGACCGGGGTCGGTGGGGGCGGGCGGGGCCTGGGCGGGCCGGTCGTCGAGGAGTGTCATCGGGCGAACTCCATGTCCCGGGCCTTGCCGTCCCGTACGACGATCTCGCGGTCCGAGTAGGCGGCGACCCGTGTCTCGTGGGTGACCAGGACGACGGCGGCGCCGGTGCTGCGGGCGGCGTCCGTGAGCAGCTCCATGACGCGCTCGCCGTTGAGCGAGTCGAGGGCGCCGGTCGGCTCGTCGGCGAACAGCACGCGCGGCCCCGTGACCAGGGAACGGGCGACGGCGACGCGCTGGCCCTGGCCGCCGGAGACCTCGCCGGGGCGCTTGCCCGCGAGGTCGTCGACCTCCAGACGTCGCAGCCATTCGACGGCCCGGCGCTCGGCGTTCTTGCGCTTCACGCCGTTCAGGCGCAGCGGGAGCGCGACGTTCTCGACGCACGTCAACTCCGGGACCAGCTGGCCGAACTGGAACACGAAGCCGAACTCGCCGCGGCGCAACGCGCTGCGCTCCGCGTCGGACATGGCGGTCAGCTCGCGGCCGTTGTACGTGATGGTGCCGGAGTCCGGCGTGACGATGCCGGCGAGGCAGTGCAGCAGTGTGGACTTGCCCGAGCCGGAGGGGCCCATGACGGCGACGACCTCGCCCGGGTGGACGGAGAAGGAGGCGCCGTCGAGTGCCGGGGTCGGCCCGTACGTCTTGTGCAGGTCGGTGGCGGCCAGCAGGGAACCGGCGGGAGCGGTGGGGGAACTCATGAAGGGCGTACCTCCGCGGCGAGCTTGTCGAGGCGCGCGGCGGTCAGTTCCAGCCAGCGCAGGTCGGCTTCCAGGTGGAACAGGGCGTGGTCGCAGATGAGTTGATCGGCGAGATCGCCCTTGCGCTTGCGGTCCGTGAGGATGCGCATCAGGCGCAGGTGCTCGGCGCGCTGCGCGTCGAGGAGTTCGGTCGCGTCGCGCCGGGTCAGCAGGGCGAGGACGACCTTGGTGTAAAGGGTCGACTGGAGGTACGGCTCCGGCTTCTCCGGCGTCGCGAGCCACTGCCGTACGTCGGTGACGCCGGCGTCGGTGATCGCGTACCGCTTGCGCTCGGGGCCGTCGCCGGACTCGATCCCGTCGACCTCCACGAGGCCGTTCTTCAGGAGGCGGGACATCGTCGAGTAGACCTGCCCGTAGTGCAGCGGCTTGTCGTGCCCGAAGGTCTCGTCGAAGGTGCGCTTGAGGTCGTAACCGTGGCGGGGCCCGGATTCGAGCAGCCCGAGGAGAGTGTGGCCGATGGACATGCGCAGCACTATACACACCGCGTATACACGGTGTGTATAGCTGACCATGAGAACGCCGCAGGGGCTTGATTCATCAAGCCCCTGCGGCGATTGAGCAGCGGGGTCCGGGGCGGAGCCCCGTGTCGTTCAGTCGGTTCCGGTTTCGCTGGACGGGGGCCGGCCCCGCCTCGGGATCGGGCCCGCCGACCCCGGCAGGCGACCCGCCTCCTGGAGCGCCTTGCGCAGCAGGAACTCGATCTGCGCGTTCGCGGAGCGCAGGTCCTCACCCGCCCACCGCGCCAGCGCATCGTGCACCGCCGGATCGAGCCGCAACAGAACCTGCTTGCGAGGACGAGGGGGCGTCACTGGTAGAGCGTTCCGGTGTTGACGACGGGCTGCGCCGCGCGGTCCCCGCAGAGGACGACCAGCAGGTTGGAGACCATGGCCGCCTTCCGCTCCTCGTCGAGCGCCACGAAGTCCTGCTCGGTGATGCGGGCGACGGCGTCCTCCACCATGCCGACGGCCCCGTCGACGATCAGGCGGCGGGCCGCGACCACGGCGCCGGCCTGCTGGCGCTGGAGCATCGCCGACGCGATCTCGGGGGCGTACGCGAGGTGCGTGAAGCGGGACTCGATGATCTGGACGCCCGCGGCCTCGACCCGCGCGTGCAGTTCGACGGCGAGCTTCTCGGTGATCTCCTCGGCGTTGCCGCGCAGCGAGAGGCCGCCCTCGTCGTGCGCGTCGTAGGGGTACTCGATGGCGATGTGCCTGACGGCCGCCTCGGTCTGCGTCGAGACGAACTCCAGGAAGTCGTCGACCTCGAACGTCGCCTGGGCCGTGTCCTCGACCTTCCAGACGACGACCGCGGCGAGCTCGATCGGGTTGCCGTACGCGTCGTTGACCTTGAGGACCGCCGTCTCGTGGTTGCGCACGCGGGTCGAGACCTTCGTGCGCGAGGTCAGCGGGTTGACCCACCGCAGGCCGTCCGTGCGGATCGTGCCCCGGTAGCGGCCGAAGAGCTGGACGACGCGGGCCTCGCCCGGCGCCACCATGTTCAGGCCCGCCATGGCGAAGACCGAGCCGATCGCGACCACGACGCCGACCGCGATGAGCGCCCCCTTGGTGCCCGCCGAGTCGGTGGAGGCGGCGATCGCGATCAGGCCCGCGCCGACGATCAGGCCGATGAGGCCGAGCAGCAGGGCGAGTCCGCCGCCGATGCTGTGGGCAGTGAACTCACGTACGTGTGCCTTGGGCATCTGTACGTCGGAAGTCTCCGGAGCGTCGGGAGTGTTGGGTGTGGCGTCCGTCTCGGGCATGAGTGTCCCCGTTTCTCTGAGCTGGTCGTTCGTGGTCGCAATGCCGCGAACGTGGTCTAGCAAAGTGATATCACTTTATCGTGCCCGGCAACCATCCGCACGTCTCGCTCGTCGATTCCCATGGGGCAGGTGCTGATTGTCACGTCCGATATGGCCGAATCAACGAAGATTCGGCATAAGTGACGGGTTAGGTTCTTGAGCCGATTCAGCACGATCGTGAGAACTGGAAGAAGCGGAGCGACAGGGTCATGGGCCGAGCGGATGCGAGGAAGGCGCGCAAGCGCGCGGCGCGGCCGTCGGGCATACGCCGCTTCTTCACCTGGAAGAAGCTCCTGGGTACGTTCTTTGGGCTCGTGCTGCTGTGCATGGGCGCGTTCGTCGTGCTGTATCTGGTGATCGACGTACCCGAGGGCAACCCCGACGCCCAGGTGCAGAGCAACGTCTACAAGTACAGCGACGGCGCCACGATGGCCCGCACCGGCAAGGTCAACCGTGAGGTCGTCGACCTGGCCGAGGTGCCCGAGGAGGTCCAGCACGCCTTCGTCGCCGCCGAGAACAAGTCGTTCTACACGGACAAGGGCGTCGACCTGAAGGGCACCGCCCGCGGCATGCTCAACACCGTCATGGGCAAGGGCAAGCAGGGCGGCTCGACGATCACCCAGCAGTACGTCAAGAACTACTACCTGACGCAGGACCAGACCGTCTCCCGCAAGCTCAAGGAGCTGGTCATCTCGCTGAAGGTGGACCAGAAGCAGTCCAAGGACGACATCCTCGCCGGGTACATCAACACCAGCTACTACGGGCGCGGAGCCTGGGGCATCCAGGCGGCGGCCGAGGCCTACTACGGCAAGGACGCCTCGAAGCTGACCGTGGAGCAGGGCGCGTACCTGTCCGCGCTGCTCCAGGCCCCTAACCAGTACGACTGGGCGATCGCCTCCGACACCGGCAAGCGGCTGGCCAAGGCGCGCTGGAACTACGTGCTCGACAACATGGTCGACAAGCACTGGCTGGACGCGGGCAAGCGGCAGGGCATGACCTTCGACAAGCCGAACCCGCCGAAGGCGGCCTCCGGACTCAAGGGTCAGGAGGGCTACCTCTACAACGCCGCCCGCGACGAGGTCATCAAGGAACTGAACCTCACCGAGGCGCAGTTCGACGCCGGTGGCTACACGATCACGCTCAACATCGACCGCAAGAAGCAGAAGCAGCTCGAGAAGTCGGTGAACCAGCAGCTCAACGACAAGCTCGACCGCAAGGACAAGAAGGCCGACGCGCGCGTGCAGGCCGGTGCCGTATCCGTCGACCCGAAGACCGGCAAGGTCCTCGCGCTGTACGGCGGTGACGGGCTCAGCGAGCACTACGTCAACAACGCGACGCGCACCGACTACCAGCCCGCCTCCACCTTCAAGCCGCTGATCCTCGCGGCCGCCCTGGAGAACAAGGCGACGACGCAGTCCGGCCAGAGCATCACCGCGGACACGATCTACGACGGCACCAGCAAGCGCCAGGTCGTCCAGGACGGCAAGAAGGTCGGCTTCGCCCCGCCGAACGAGGACAAGAAGAGCTACGGACCGGTCACCGTCCAGACCGCCATGAACAAGTCCATCAACTCCGTCTTCGCGCAGCTCGGCGTCGATGTCGGCATGGACCAGGTGATGGCCACGGCGAAGAAGCTCGGCATGGACTCGGGCGACCTCAAGCCGTACCCCGCGCAGACCCTCGGCACCATGGGCGCCAGCCCGATGGAGATGGCCGGCGTCTACGCGACGCTCGACAACCACGGCAAGAAGGTCACCCCGGAGATCGTGAAGGCGGTCTCCAAGCAGGGCGAAGATGTCCCGCTGGAGGACCCCGTCGGCGAGCAGGTGATCAGCCGCGGCGCCGCCGACTCGGTGACCTCGATCCTGACCGGTGTGGTCGACGACGGTACGGCGAAGACCTCCGTGCGCGACAACCCGTCCCGCGACGGCCAGCAGGTCGCGGGCAAGACCGGTACCTCCGACGACAACAAGTCGGCCTGGTTCACCGGGTACACGCCGGACCTGGTCACGTCGGTGGGCCTGTTCGGCGAGGGTGCGCTGAAGTCGTCCGAGGCGGGCGCGCACGTGTCCATGGAAGGCGCCGGCGGCCTGCCCCGCGTCGACGGCGGCAGCTTCCCCGCCCAGATCTGGGCGCAGTACACCTTCAACTCGGCCGGTGCGAACGGGAAGTTCGACCTGGACACCGACATGGGCAAGGCCGTCCAGCCGACGACGACCGCTCCGGCGCCCCCGACCGAGGAGCCCTCGACGGATCCGACGCCGAGCGAGACGAAGTCGACCAAGCCCACACCGACCGAGTCCACGCCGAGCGATACGCCGACCAGCGAGACGCCGCCGACGACGGAGCCGACGGAGACGCTCCCGATCCCGACCGAGACCTCGGACCCGACCTGGTCGGAGGACCCGGTCGAACCGGAGAACGGTCGCGGCGGCGGGAACGGCAGAAACTGACGCGCCGCCCCGACGCGCTGACCGGCACGCGCTACTCGCAGGCGCCGAGCCAGGTGCGGGCCGCTCCCAGCAGGGCCCGCACCCCCAGTTCGATCGTGGGGTCCTGAAGCGGCGCGTACTGCGGGGAATGGTTCACCGGGATCTCGGCGGGCAGTCCGCGCGAGGCGAGCGTCGCGGCGTCGTAGCCCTCGAAGGCGGCCGGATCGGCGCCGCCGAAGTGCCAGAACACCGAGGGCACGCCGAGCTCCGTGCCGAACAGGCCGAAGTCCTCGCTGCCGTTGATCGGTTGCGGCAGTACCAGCACGCCGTGCTCGCCGAGCGCACCGCGCAGCCCGTCGATCGTCGTGGCGGTGGCGTCGTCGGTGTTCTCCGTGACGGGGAACGAGCCGAGCGAGGTGAACTCCGGCTCCTTGGGCGAGCCCGAGGCCTCCGCCTCCGCCCGGACGATCCTGCGCACGGCCCCGAGCACCTTCTCGCGTACGACGGGGTCGACCGAGCGGATGTTGAGCTTCAGCTCCGCCTCGTCCGCGATGATGTTCTCCTTCGTGCCGACATGGATCGAGCCCACCGTCACGACGGCCGTCTGCGAGGCCCCGACCTCGCGCGAGACCACGGTTTGCAGACGCATCACGACGGCGGCGGCGAGGACCGCCGGGTCCACGGTCGACTCGGGCGTCGAGCCGTGCCCGCCGCGCCCGAAGAGGCGTACGCGGTAGCTGTCGGAGGCCGCCATCACCGCTCCGGGCCGGGTCACCGCGACTCCCGTCGGGAACGGTCCGACGTGCTGCCCGAGACATACGTCCGGCTTCGGGAAGCGCTCCGCGAACCCGTCGTCCAGCATGTCCCTTGCCCCGCGGCCGATCTCCTCCGCGGGCTGGAACACGGCGACGACGGTGCCGCGCCACGTGTCCCGCTCCGCCGTGAGGAGCGCCGTCACGCCGAGCAGACATGTGACGTGCATGTCGTGGCCGCAGGCGTGCATGACCGGTACGTCGTTGCCGTCGCGGTCGGTGCCGCGGGCCACGGACGCGTAGGGCAGGTCCGTCGCCTCCAGGACGGGCAGTGCGTCCATGTCGGCGCGGAGCAGCACGGTCGGGCCCTCGCCGTTCCGGAGGACGCCGACGACGCCCGTGCCGCCGATGCCCTCCGTCACGTCCCAGCCGCCCTGTTCGCGCAGCCGGGCCGCGACGATCCCGGCGGTGCGGGTCTCCTGGAGGGAGAGTTCGGGGTGGGCGTGCAGGTCCCGGTAGAGCTCGCGCAGGGACGGCAGCAGGCTGTCGAGAGTGGCTGGCGTGGCGGTCATCGGGACTCGCTTTCTACCGGTGCTCCGGTTACGGGAGTGGGGTCGGCGTCGGGCAGCCGCAGCGCCCGGCGGAAGGTGGGCGTGGTCTGCGGGGTGACGCAGGCGAGGACCGCGGCGAGCACCGCGCCGACGACGAGGAAGCCGAACGCGGCGCCGAACCCGGCCGAGTCCGCGAGCAGCCCCATCGCGGTCGGCGCGACGACGCCGCCGGCCTGCCCGCCGAACGTGATCAACCCGGCGGCCGCGCCGGTCAGTTCGGGCGGCAGGCTGCGCAGCGGAACCGCGAAGATCGGCATGTAGCCGAGCGAGGCGGACGCGATCGCCACCGTCATCCAGCCGATGAACAAGGCCGTGCCGGAAGCCGTTGCCATGAGGATCAGGGCGACCGAGGAGACCGCCATGGCGGGGACCACGATCTTGCGCTGATTGCCTTCGAAGCGGTCCGCGAGCCGGCCGCCGACGATCACGGCGACGGTCGCCGCGCCCGCGGGCAGGATCGACAGGGCGCCCGCCGAGGTGAGCGCGAGCCCGCGCTCCTGGTTGAGGTAGGAGGGCACCCAGGTGTTGAGGCCCCACACGATGATGTCGTAGCCGAAGAACATCCCGGCGAACGCCCACATGGTTCCCGAGCGGATCACGGTGCGGGCGCCGCCGGCCGATGTCCTGGTGACGGAGTCCCGCTCCCGCTCCGGCAGCCACAGACGGACGGCCGCGTACACGAAGACGCCGACGGCGGCGACGGTGAAGAAGGCCGAGCGCCAGCCGAAGTGGGCGATGAGCGGCGCGGCGATCAGCGGGGCGATCACGGCAGCCACGGCGTTCGACGACTGCACGATGCCGTTGGCGCTCATCCGCTGGCCCGGCGTCGTCCGCTCGCTCACCGCCTTCATCGAGGAGCCCGGGAAGATCCCCTCGGCGATGCCGAACAGGAAGCGCACCACAAGGAGGATCGCGAAGGACCCCGCGAGCCCGGTGAGCGCCGTGAACGCGGACCAGATGAGCAGCGCCCAGCAGGTGACGCGCTTGGCGCCGAACCGGTCGGCGAGCATCCCGCCCGGGATCTGGCAGACGGCGTACGCCACGAAGAACACGGAGACGGCCAGGCCCTGCTGGGCGCGGCTGAGGTCGAATTCGTGGCCGATCGAGGGCAGCGCCAGATTGATGACGAGGCGGTCGATGTAGTCGATCAGCCAGGCGGCGAAGAGCAGCGTGACCGTGATCTTGGCGCCCTTGTCGAGACGTTCACGGGCGGGGCCTTGCGAGGGTGGGACCACAGGCACTCCTTCTAGAGTGGGCGTGCTGGTGTGGGGGACGGCTCGGAAGTGGGGACAGAATCCGGCCGCCGTGCGAGAAGGGGCCTCAATTGCTGGAAAACGGCAGCGTGCACGCGCCTGTGCCGGAATCCGCCGCCTTCGAGGAGGCCTCCGCGGCGGCCTTCGAGGAGGCCGACCTCGCCCTGATCGACGCCCTCCAGACCGACCCGCGCGCCCCGTGGAGCCGGGTCGGCCCGGCCGTAGGCATCGACGCGACGACCGCCGCCCGCCGCTGGGCACGCCTCGAAAAGGCGGGCCTCGCGTGGGTGACGGCGTACGCGGGACCGACGACGGCCACGGTCGCCTACGTGGAAGTGACGTGCACACCGGGCGAGTTGGAGGAGCTGACCGCCGGACTCGTCCGGCTGCCGTGGGTGTTCAGCGCGGAGCACGTGGTCGGCGACTACGACCTGCTGCTCTCCGTCGCGGCGCCCGACCTGCCCGCCCTCGGGCGCCGGGTCAGCGACGACCTGGGCCGGCTGCCGGGCGTGCGCGGCACCCGGACCCGGCTGAGCATGCGCCTCTACCAGGAGGGCAGCGGCTGGAAGGTGCGCGCCCTCGACCGGGCGGGGCGTGCGCGGCTCAATACGGCCGGGCCCGGGCCTGGCGCGCCGTCCCGCCCGTTCCGGCCCCGCGACGAGGTCGACCTGGCGCTCCTGCGCGAACTGGGCGCGAACGGCCGTGCCGGGTACGCCGAGTTGGCGGCGGCCGTCGGCGTCGGCGAGTCGACCGTGCGGCGCAGGCTCGCGCGCGAACTGCGCGACCGGGAGGTCCTGCTGCGCTGCGATCTGGCCCAGCAGCTGGCGGGCTGGCCGGCCCTCGCCACGTACCGGGCGACCGTCCCGCACGGCGAACTGGACCGCACGGGCTCGGCTCTCGCCCGCCTCCCGCAGATGCGCCTGTGCACCTCGGTCACGGGCTCCTGCAACCTGCTCTTCCAGGTCTGGCTCCGCGACCTCGACGGCATGGCCACCCTGGAGGCCGCCCTCGACGAGCGGTTCCCCGCCCTGCGCGTCGAGGACCGCACGGTGACACTGCGCACGGTGAAGCGGATGGGGCGGGTGCTCGACGACCGGGGGCGGGCCACGGGGTACGTGCCGGTGGGGTTCTAGGGACCTTCTGACGGATCTTGCACCCTAGCCGTCGCTGTGCGGTGTCAGCTCTCCGTGGGGTGCGCCGCGCGCCACGCCGCGATCGACGCGTCCCAGCCGTCCACGGACAGCGCCGTGAGCGACACCGGGAAATGGCCACATGTTTACGGCACCGGAAGCTCGAACCAGACGACCTTGCCGGTGGACAGGCGCGTCGCACCCCACCGCCGGGCGAGACGGTTCACCAGGTAGAGCCCGCGGCCGCCCTCGTCCGTCGCCCGCGCCTGCCGAAGCCGCGGCAACTGCGGTACGTCGTCGCCCACTTCGCAGCGGAGCACGTCGGTCCGCAGCAGGCGCAGGGTCACCGGACGCGTGGCGTAGCGCACCGCGTTCGTCACGACCTCGCTCACCAGGAGTTCGACCGAGTCCGTGAGCTCCTCCAGGCCCCAGCGGTCCAGGGCGCTGCGGGCCAGCCTGCGGGCCCGGCCCGGTGCCGCGTCCTCCGGTTCCAGGGTCCAGTACGCGACGTCGCTGGGCGCGATCCCGTCGAACCGGGCGGCGAGCAGCGCGATGTCGTCGTCCCGGTCGCCCGGGCCGAGCATGTCGAGGACCTCGTCGCACAGCGCCTCGAGGGGCGGCGGATGGTCGGGACCGGTCAGCTGCGCGGTGGCGGCGAGCCGCTCGCGCAGCTGCTCTATCCCGGTCCACACGTCCCGCAGCCGCGATTCGACGAGCCCGTCCGTGTAGAGCAGCAGCGTCGCGCCCGCCGGGGCGTCCAGCTCGACCGCCTCGAAGTCGACCCCGCCGACGCCGATCGGCGCGCCCGGCGGTACGCGCAGCACCTCGGAGCGCCCGCCGAGGTGCAGCAGGACGGGCGGCGGATGCCCTGCGTTGGCGATGGTGATGCGGTGCGCGACCGGGTCGTACACGGCGTACATGCATGTCGCCATGCGGTCGCTGCCGAGCCGCTGGGCCTGCTCGTCGAGGTGGTGCAGGACCTCCTGCGGGGGCAGGTCGAGTCCGGCGAGCGTCTGTGCGGTCGTTCGGAGTTGGCCCATGATGGCGGCGGACGTCATCGAGTGGCCCATGACGTCGCCCACGACCAGCGCGACGCGGCTGCCGGGCAGCGGGATCGCGTCGTACCAGTCGCCGCCGACCCGCGCCGTCTCCGCCGCCGGGAGGTAGCGCGACGCGAGCCGCACCCCGGTCGGGCGCGGCAGCGTCTCCGGCAGCATCGTGCGCTGCAACTCGTCCGCGATGTACGCCTCGCGCCCGTACAGCACCGCCTTGTCGATGCCGAGCGCACTGTGCGTCGCCAACTGCCCGGCCACGAGCAGGTCGTCGGCGTCGAACGCCATCCGGTCGGGGCGGCGCAGGAACACCGCGGCCCCGATCACCCGGCGCCGGCCGCGCAGCGGGGCCAGGATCGCCCGCCGGCCGCTCGGCAACACCCGGTCAGAGCCGAGGAGTTCGGGCAGCGCGGCGAGCGCCGCGGGCGAGTCGGCGAACACCGGGCGCACGCCGCGCAGCACCTCGGCGAGCGCGCCGCCCTGGCGCACCTCGCACAAGTCGGCGCAGCCCGCCGTCAGTTCCAGCTGTGGGGTGACCGGGACCGTGAGTCCCGCGCCGTCGGTGTCCGTGTCGCCCGCGGTGTCGGTGGCGTCCGGGATCCGGTCGGTGCGGCGCAGGCGCAGCACCATGGGTCCTGTCGGCCGCTCGTCGCCCACCGGCAGCGGCTCGCGCAGATACACGAGGATCGCGTCGGAGAACGTGGGCACGGTCGCCCGGCACAGGCCCATCACGATCTCGTCGAGGTCCAGGCCGCGGGCGATCCGCCGGGTCGCGGCGCCGACGAAGCGCAGCCGGTCGCCGTCGCGCCGCATCGGCGCGGGCTGTCCCGTGGGGCGCGGCTGTCCGGTGCGGCGGTCCTCGCCCTCGGGCGGGCCGGGGCGCACCGGCTCGGGGGAGGGCGCCACGGGCTGCGCGTGCTCGGCGTCCGCGGCGCTGCCGGCGGCGCGCCGCGGCTGTTCCGGCAGGCCGCCGGAGCCCGGGGCGGAGGCCGCCTCGCCGGAGCCCGGCGTGGAGGTCTCAGGGGTGTGCCGAAGGGCCCCGCGGGGGTCGGCGGGGCGGGCCGCCGTGCCGTGGTGGCGGCCTTCGTGGGAGGTGGGGTACTCCGTCACGCGTGTCGATTCCGTCCGTCCGGGGCTGCGCGCCGCGTCACTGGCCAGTGCGCCGGCAGTTGGGGAACAGCTGGGGCCAGGGCCTGTCGGGTGACCTGCGGCGTGTCCCGTAGGGGACCGGATACCCGGAACCCGTGCTCCGGGAACGGAATCCGTACGGGCGAGAACGCCGGGGACCTGCGGACAGCACCGCTCGCGGTTCCGGCGGCCGCCTGGTCCCGGCCCGCCCACTGCGTCGTCTCGCCCACGTTCACGGTCCAGCCGCCCCTCGATGACCTCGTTGACATCGTGTCAGACCAGTTGTGCGTGCCAAGAGTTGTCCGTAGAACCCGCACATTCGGCCGGGTGGTCTCTTGCGGAGGACGATCCTACGGTTCCCCCATGGGGGCGCATCAAGGGTCTCATGAGGACACGTGCGCGGGCGTACGGTCCCAGTCGGCCGGCAGGGCGGGAACCAGCCACGCCGGGTCCGGGCGCCAGTGCTGCCAGCCGTCCGAGAACGGCCGCCGCCAGTTCTCGATCGTCTCGACCGCCCGGCGCCCCGCGGACCGCACCTCGGCGGCCTGTGCGGGGCTCATCAGGCCCACGGTCTGTGCCTGCGCGAACTCGTCCTCGTCGTGCCAGCGCCAGCTGCCGTCCGGGTACACCGACAGGTCGAGGAAGTGGTCCTCCGAGTCGATGCCCGCGGCCCAACGGGCGCGCGGCGCCTCCAGGTTCACGTACCAGTTGCGGAACCTCCAGCCCGGCTCCCAGAACAGCCACACCGACCAGGGCTCGCCGGGCCGCGCCAGCTTCAGCACGCCCGTGCCGGACCAGCGGTCGCGCCGCAGGGCGCGCGGCTTGGTGTAGCGGGTGGCGAGCGGCTCGCGGTGCACCGGGGTGCCGTCGGCGAGCACCGGTTTCACGCACTCGGTCCCGGGCGCCATCCACACGGCGAGCAGCTCGTCGGTGTCCTGGACGACCGTGACCGGCCGGCAGATGTGGAAGCCGTCGCCCCCGTTGGCGCGGTAGCGCCACAGGATCGGCTCACCGGGCGCCCAGCGCCCTCCACTCTCGGTCATCCGGTACTCGTCTGTCATGGACAGATATTAGGTGCCAACGGCATACGACGCTGCGGTGCGTGTCACGAATACGCCAACGGGCCACGCGCGGTGACGCGCGGTCACGGCCGCGTCATCCTAAGGACGTCGAGCGCCTCGTCGAGCTGTTCCACGGTGAGGTCGCCCCGCTCCACGTAGCCGCCGTCGAGCACGACCTCCCGGATCGTCCGCCGCTCGGCGAGGGACTTCTTGGCGACCTTGGCCGCCTCCTCGTAGCCGATGTACTTGTTGAGCGGCGTGACGACGGACGGGGAGGACTCGGCGTACTCGCGGGCGCGCTCGCGGTTGGCGGTGATGCCGTCGACGGTGCGGTCGGCAAGCAGCCGGGAGACGTTGGCGAGCAGCCGGATGGACTCCAGCACGTTCTTGGCGATGACCGGGAGCATCACGTTCAGCTCGAAGTTGCCCGCGGCGCCGGCCGCGGCGACCGTCGCGTCGTTGCCGGTGACCTGGGCCGCGACCATCAGCGTCGCCTCGGGAATGACCGGATTCACCTTGCCGGGCATGATCGACGAACCGGGTTGCAGATCGGGGAGGTTGATCTCCGCGAGTCCCGTACGGGGCCCGGATGCGGCCCACCGCAGATCGTTGGCGATCTTCGTCAGGCCGACGGCGATCGTGCGCAGCTGGCCGCTCGTCTCCACGATCCCGTCGCGCGCGCCCTGCGCCTCGAAGTGGTCGCGGGCCTCGGTCAGCGGCAGCCCCGTCGCGCGCGCGACCTCCGCGATGACGGCGGCCGAGAAGCCGGGCGGGGTGTTGATTCCCGTGCCGACCGCGGTGCCGCCCAAGGGGAGTTCGGCGAGCCGGGGGAGCGAGGCGGTCAGCCGCTCCACGCCGTAGCGGACCTGCGCCGCGTAGCCGCCGAACTCCTGGCCGAGCGTCACCGGCGTGGCGTCCATCAGGTGCGTACGCCCCGACTTCACGACGTCGGAGAACTCGGCGGACTTCCGCTCCAGGGACGCGGCCAGGTGCTCGAGCGCCGGGATCAGGTCATGGGTGACGGCGGCCGTCGCCGCGATGTGGATGGAGGACGGGAAGACGTCATTGGACGACTGCGAGGCGTTCACATGGTCGTTCGGGTGCACGTCCCGGCCCAGGCGCTCGGTGGCGAGCGTGGCCAGCACCTCGTTGGTGTTCATGTTCGACGACGTACCGGAACCGGTCTGGAACACGTCGACCGGGAACTCGTCGTCCCAGCGGCCCTCGGCGACCTCGGCGGCGGCTGCCGCGACGGCCTCGGCGATGTCCTTGTCGACGACCCCCAGCTCCGCGTTCACCGTGGCCGCCGCGCCCTTGATCCGGGCCAGTGCCTCGATGTGGGCGCGCTCGATGCGCTGCCCGGAGATCGGGAAGTTCTCCACGGCGCGCTGGGTCTGGGCCCGCCACTTCGCGGCGGCGGGGACACGGACCTCGCCCATGGAGTCGTGCTCGATGCGGTATTCGCCGGCGTTGTCGCTCATACCTGGTACAGCGAACACGACGGTGGGGTTGTTCCTGATCCCAGGAACAACCCCACCAACGAGTGGCGACTACGCGAGGCCGGGACCGCGCACCGGGATGCTCGTGAACGTCGGCTCGGGCGCCGGGTTCTGGAAGAAGTCGTTGCCCTTGTCGTCGACGACGATGAACGCCGGGAAGTCCTCGACCTCGATCTTCCAGACGGCCTCCATGCCGAGCTCCTCGTACTCGACGACCTCGACCTTCTTGATGCAGTCCTGCGCGAGCCGCGCGGCCGGGCCGCCGATCGAGCCGAGGTAGAAGCCGCCGTGCGCGTCGCACGCGTCGGTGACCTGCTTGGAGCGGTTGCCCTTGGCGAGCATGACCTTGGAGCCGCCCGCGGCCTGGAACTGCTCCACGTAGGAGTCCATGCGGCCGGCCGTGGTCGGGCCGAAGGAACCGGACGCGTAGCCCTCGGGGGTCTTCGCCGGACCCGCGTAGTACACGGGGTGGTCCTTCAGGTACTGCGGCATCTCCTCGCCGGCGTCGAGGCGCTCCTTGATCTTGGCGTGCGCGATGTCGCGCGCGACGACGAGCGGTCCTGTCAGGGAGAGGCGGGTCTTCACCGGGTGCTTGCCGAGCTCGGCGAGGATCGCGTCCATCGGCTGGTTGAGGTCGATCTTGACGACGTCGCCCTCTTCCAGGTGCTCGTCCGTGGTCTCCGGCAGGAAGCGCGCCGGGTCCGTCTCCAGCTGCTCAAGGAAGACGCCCTCGGCGGTGATCTTCGCGACGGCCTGGCGGTCGGCGGAGCAGGACACGGCGATGGCGACCGGGCAGGAGGCGCCGTGCCGCGGCAGACGGACCACGCGCACGTCGTGGCAGAAGTACTTGCCGCCGAACTGCGCGCCGATGCCGATCTTCTGCGTCAGCTCGAAGACCTTGTCCTCGAGCTCCTTGTCGCGGAAGCCGTGCCCGAGCTCGGAGCCCTCGGCCGGGATCTCGTCCAGGTAGTGCGCGGAGGCGTACTTGGCGGTCTTCAGGGCGTACTCGGCGGAGGTGCCGCCGACGACGATCGCGAGGTGGTACGGCGGGCAGGCGGCCGTGCCCAGGGAGCGGATCTTCTCCTCCAGGAACTTCATCATGGAGGACTCGTTCAGTACGGCCTTCGTCTCCTGGTACAGGAACGACTTGTTGGCGGAGCCGCCGCCCTTGGCCATGAAGAGGAACTTGTAGGCGCCGCCGTCCGTCGCGTAGAGCTCGATCTGCGCGGGGAGGTTGGAGCCGGTGTTCTTCTCGTCCCACATGTTCAGCGGGGCCATCTGCGAGTAGCGCAGGTTCAGGTTCTGGTAGGCGTCGTAGATGCCCTTGCTGAGGGACTTCTCGTCCTCACCTTCGGTGAGGACGTTCTGCCCGCGCTTGCCCATGACGATGGCGGTGCCGGTGTCCTGGCACATGGGGAGCACGCCCGCGGCCGCGATGTTGGCGTTCTTCAGCAGGTCGAGCGCGACGAACTTGTCGTTGCCGGACGCCTCGGGGTCGTCGACGATGCGGCGCAGCTGCGCGAGGTGGGTCGGGCGGAGGTAGTGCTGGATGTCGTGGATGGCCTCTTCGGCGAGCTTGCGCAGCGCGTCCGGCTCGACCTTCAGGAACGTACGGCCGTCAGGCCCCTCGGCGGTGGAGACACCCTCCGAGGTCACCAACCGGTAGTTGGTGGTGTCCTCACCCTGGGGGAGCAGATCGGTGTACGCGAACTCAGGCATCTCGCCCAAACCCTTTCTCTTTTGGCTCGGTTCGCCTCCGGGGCGGCAAAGCCTGTGTCGAGGGCGCGATCGTGCTCGACCCTCCTTCGTCGGGCCTCCGCGCGTTCGCGCCCTCGACACAGGCGCGCCCCTTCGGCTCACTCGCCGGAGGTCGGCCGTCTTTGGCAGCGCCAACCAGCGTAGAACCTGGTCGGGCGGCCGAGCCTGTGAGGTAAGGCTCAGTTGGCTCCGGGAGCCCGCGGCAGGGTCCCGCGGCAGGGGGTGTCGCGATCTATCGCGTTTCGGTAGTCTGCTGTCGTGGACCTTCAAAAGCGCCCTTCGCAGCCCGCGCCCAGCGCTCCCGTGGCGGAGCCGACCGACCTGCGCGCGTCCGACGCCGACCGCGACCGGATCGCGGACATCCTGCGTGAGGCACTCGCGGAGGGCCGGCTCGACGCGGAGGAGCACGCCGAGCGGATCGACGGGGTCTACCGCGCCAAGACGGTCGGCGAACTGGAGCCGCTGGTCCGCGACCTGCCGGGCACGCACACGCCGCCCCGCCCGGCGCCCGCTCCGGGCCCCGCCCCGAGCCGCCCGGCGCCCGGTACGGTCCCGGCGGTGCCCGACGAGAATCTGGTGGCGGTCCTCAGCTCCACGACACGCAAGGGCCGTTGGCGGGTGGGCCGCCGCACGCACGCGTACGCGATCTTCGGCAACGTGGAGATCGACCTCAGCGAGGCGATCTTCGAGTACCCGCAGGTGTACATCAAGGCGGTCTCCGTGTTCGGCAACGTGGAGATCCGCGTCCCCGAGAACATCTCGCTGCGCGGCAGCGGCGCGGGCGTCCTCGGGAACTTCGAGGTGGACACGCTGGACGCGCACGAGCCCGAGGCGCCCGTCGTGTACGTCGACGGTTACGCGGTCCTCGGGAACATCGAGGCGAAGCCGAAGCGCGGCAAGCTCATCCAGAACCTGGAGAAGCACGTGCGCAAGTACCTCGGCTGACGGCCGCGCCCCGACGGCCCTCGGTCGGTGAACTCCCTTATGCGCCCGGGAACTTCCGCGCATCGGAACCCAGTGCATAGGAACCGACACAGCGGGTAGAGCTTGCTGCATCGTCGCCCGCTCGCGAAAGCCGTCGTCAGCCGTCGTCAGGAGTAGACCGTGCTGCACCCGCCGCATCAGTCCCTGCAGGTCACCGCCGTACCGCAGCAGCGCGAGCCAGTCAGGGGCAGGGATCAGGACGCTCCATGGCACACGGAGGCGGTGTGCAGGCGCGACGAGGCGGGGCTCTTCTTCGCCCCTTCCAAGGAACCGACCGCCGCGCGTCTCGCCCGCGAGGAGGCGGCCAAGCGCGTCTGCGCCCGCTGCCCCGTCATGGTCGAATGCCGCGAACACGCCCTCCTCCAGCCGGAGCCGTACGGCGTCTGGGGCGGCCTCACCGCAGCGGAACGCCGCGTCGTCCTGGCCAGGAGGCGGCGCCGCGAGGTCGAACTCAAGAAGGCGCCGCGCGCGATGGCAGTTTGAGAGGCCGCTGCTCAATCGCCGCAGGGGCTTGAGAAATCAAGCCCCTGCGGCGATTGAGCAGATCCAGCCCCGCCGGCGTTTGAGGCGCGGGGTCCGGGGCGGAGCCCCGAGGCGTCAACCACGGACCCCCGCGACCTACTTGGCCCGGTCGAAGTCGATCGCGCTATAGGCCCGCAGCTTGCTCAACCGATGCGTAGAGTCGATCTGCCGAATCGTCCCGGACTTCGACCGCATCACGAGCGACGACGTATGCGCCCGCTCCGAGTCGTACCGCACCCCCCGCAGCAACTCCCCATCGGTGATCCCGGTGGCCACGAAGAAGATGTTCTCGCCGGAGACAAGGTCGTCCGTGGACAGCACCCGGTCCAGGTCGTGCCCCGCGTCGATCGCCCGCTGCCGCTCCTCGTCGTCCTTCGGCCACAACTTGCCCTGGATCACACCGCCCAGGCACTTGATCGCGCAGGCCGAGATGATGCCCTCGGGCGTACCGCCGATGCCCAGCAGCAGGTCGACGCCGCTGCCCTCACGCACGGCGAGGATCGAACCGGCGACGTCGCCGTCCGAGATCAGCTTGATGCGGGCGCCGGTCTCCCGGACCTCCTTGATGATCCCCTCGTGCCGCGGCCGGTCGAGGATGACCACGGTGATGTCCTCGGGCGCGCGCTTCTTCGCCTTGGCGACGCGGCGGATGTTCACCGACACCGGGGCGTTGATGTCCACGTAGTCGGCGGCTTCCGGGCCGGTGACCAGCTTGTCCATGTAGAACACGGCGGACGGGTCGAACATCGTGCCGCGGTCGGCGGCGGCGAGTACGGCGATCGCGTTCGGCATGCCCTTCGCGCAGAGCGAGGTGCCGTCGATCGGGTCGACGGCGATGTCGACCTCGGCGCCCGTACCGTCACCGATGTGCTCCCCGTTGAAGAGCATCGGGGCCTCGTCCTTCTCGCCCTCGCCGATGACGACCACGCCGTTCATCGAGACGGTGGAGACGAGCGTGCGCATGGCGCGTACGGCCGCGCCGTCCGCGCCGTTCTTGTCGCCGCGGCCCACCCAGCGGCCCGCGGCCATGGCGGCGGCTTCGGTGACCCGGACGAGTTCCAGGGCGAGGTTGCGGTCGGGGGCCTCGGAGGGGACCTCGAGTTCGGACGGAAGCTGGCGATGCTCGGTCATCGAGACGCACCTTTCTGTTCCGGGATTCACCGGGTTGTTCGGCTTCACCGGGATACGACGACGGCCGGATGAGGGGTTGGTATGGGGAGAACTCTATCGTCGGTCCGACAATCTGAGCAGACCGCCCCACGGATGAGCGGACCGGTCGATGCCGGACCGCGTGAATCCGGACCTCCCGGCAGAGATCATCGGGCGACCTGCGACGATGGGGCGCGTGGCAGCAAGAAACGGTAAGAAAACGGTCGGCAGCCTGGTCCTCTCGCTCGGCGCCTGCGTCCTCGCGGCCGGCGTGATCTACCTCTTCGTTCCGCACGACGATTCCGGGGCGTCGCAGGTCAAGCGCGTCGACTACAAGGTCGAGCTGTCGACGGCCCGCCGTGCGGCGCCGTACCCGGTGGCCGCGCCGACGGGCCTTTCGCACGACTGGAAGCCGACGTCCGTGCGCTACCAGGGCACCTCGAACGACGCGTGGCACCTCGGGTACCTCGACCCGGAGGGGCAGTACGTCGCCGTCGAGCAGGCGACCGGGCGGTCGAAGGGGTTCATCAACAAGGTGAGCCAGGGCGCCTCCGCGACGGGTCGCACGCAGGAGATCGGCGGCGAGACCTGGGAGCGCTACAAGGGCGAGAAGTACGACGCCCTGGTGCTGAAGCAGAAGGGTTCCACCACGATGGTGACCGGCACGGCGGACTTCGACCAGCTGACGAAGATGGCCGAGGCGCTGGAGATGAAGCGCGAGAAGGTGTGACGACTCCGTCCACCCCGTAACGAGGAAGGGCCCCGGCATCCGCCGGGGCCCTTCCTCGTTACGTTCTGCGTCCAAGGAACTCAGACGGTCGTGATGACCTGCTCCTGCTCCAGGCGCGGGGAGCGCGGGAACCAGGCGTCCTCGCCCGGCTTGCCGATGTTGATGACCATCAGCGGGGTGTGGTCGTCGTCCAGGAACTCCTTCTGGACACCGGCGAAGTCGAGGCCGGTCATCGGGCCTGCGGACAGGCCCGCGGCGCGGACGCCGATGATGAAGTAGGCGGCCTGCAGCGTCGCGTTCAGCGTGCCGGCCTGCTCGCGGACCGGACGCTCCGAGAAGAACATGTCCGCGATCCCCGGGGCGTGCGGGAAGAGCTGCGGCAGCTCCTCGTGGAACTCGTGGTCCGCGGAGAGGATCGCGACCAGCGGGGCGGCGAGGGTCTTCGGCTGGTTGCCCTCGGCCATGTGCTTGACGAGACGCTCGCGGGCCTCGGGGGAGCGGACCAGGGTGATGCGCAGCGGCGACTGGTTGAAGGCGGTCGGGCCGTACTTGACCAGGTCGTAGATCGCCGCGACCTGCTCGTCGGTCACGGGCTCCGACGAGAACGTGTTCGCGGTACGGGCCTCGCGGAACAGCAGGTCCTGCGCGGCGGGGTCAAGAACGAGAGACATGGATCAACCTTCTCGGTGCGACGGTCACGGCTGCGGCGATCCGTTCTGTCCGGATCGGCCCGCATGGAAGACGGTACGCCGATGAGGTTCAACCTTCAACCAAATGCTTCGTGACGCTGTTCACAAGGTGACGCCACCGGTCACTCCTCGCCCTCCGCCTCCTCGTCGTCCCCGGCCTCCTCCGCGAGCGCCGCGTCCAGGCGGGCGCGCGCGCCGTCCAGCCAGCGGCGGCACACCTTCGCCAGCTCCTCGCCGCGCTCCCACAGCGCGAGGGACTCCTCAAGGGACGTGCCGCCGGCTTCCAACCGCCGTACGACATCGATCAGTTCGTCCCGCGCCTGCTCGTAGCCGAGCGCCTCGTCGGCCGGCTGTGCCGTCTTGGTAGCCATGCTGCTGTCCGTCCTCACGCTTCGTCTTCTGTTACTCGTACGGTGAATTCGCCCTCGGAGACGCGGGCCCGCAGCTCCTCGCCCCCCGCCACCTCGTCCGGGCCGCGCACCACGTGCCCGTCCGGCTTCTGCAACACCGCGTAGCCCCGCTTCAGGGTGGCCGCGGGGGAGAGCGCCACCACGCGCGCGTGCGTGTGCGTCAGCTCCGACTCGGCGCGGTCGAGGAGGTGGCCGAGGGTGCGGCGGGAGCGCTCGGTCAGCGCCGCGATCTGCTCCTCGCGCTCGTCGACCATGCGGTGCGGGTCCTCCATCGAGGGGCGGGCGAGGGCCGCCGCGAGCCCTCGCTCCTCCCGCTCCAGGAGAGCTTCCACGCTGCGCCTGGCCCGGTCCCGCAGCCAGCGCACCCGCTCGTACTCCTCGCCGACGTCCGGCACGACCTTCTTCGCCGCGTCCGTCGGCGTCGAGGCGCGCAGGTCGGCCACGTAGTCGAGCAGCGGGTTGTCCGGCTCGTGGCCGATCGCCGAGACGACGGGCGTACGGCAGGAGGACACCGCCCGCACCAGCTGTTCGTCGGAGAACGGGAGCAGGTCCTCCACGCTGCCGCCGCCGCGCGCCACGATGATCACGTCGACGTCGTCGATCCCGTCCAGTTCCTTGACGGCCTGGACGACCTGCGGCACCGCGTGCACCCCCTGCACCGGTACGTTGCGCACCTCGAAGCGGACGGCGGGCCAGCGGCGCTGCGCGTTCTCCAGCACGTCGCGCTCCGCGGCCGAGGCGCGGCCGCAGACCAGGCCGATGAGCTGCGGCAGGAACGGCAGCGGCTTCTTGCGGTCGTCCGCGAAGAGGCCCTCGGTGGCAAGCGCCTTCTTCAACTGCTCCAGGCGCGCGAGCAGTTCACCGACGCCGACCGGGCGGATCTCGGCTGCCCGCAGCGAGAGCTGGCCGCGCGGCGCGTACCACTCCGGCTTCGCGTGCACGACGACGCGAGAGCCCTCGCGCACGACGTCCGCCACCGCGTCGAACACCTGCCGGTAGCAGGTCACCGCCACCGAGATCTCGTGCGACGGGTCGCGCAGCGTCAGGAACACGACGCCCGCGCCCGGCCTGCGGGACAGCTGCGTGATCTGCCCCTCGACCCACACGGCGCCGAGCCGGTCGATCCATCCCCCGATGAGCCGCGACACCTGGCCGACGGGCAGCGGGGCGTCCGCGGACGTGTTGACAGCCATGCCGTGAGCGTAGTCGCAGGCACCGACAACGCAGGTGGTCCCGGGTGCGGACGCCCTACGCGGCCGGGGACCCGGCAGGCTCGGCCCGGCCCCGCTGCACCGCCAGCACCACGAGCCCGATCGCCAGCCAGATCGCGCCCACCACCTGCGCCGTACCGGACGCCTCCACGATCACCGCGACGGTGATCACCGCGCCGACGATCGGGATCAAGAGGTGGCGCCACCAGCTCACCGCGCCGCCACGGCGGCGTACCGCGAAATACCCCACCACGCTCGCGTGCAGCAGCGTGAAGGCCGTCAGGGCGCCGATGTCGACGACCGAGACCAGGTGGTCCATGCCGTCGTCCCTGCTGGCCGCCCACACCGCCGCGACGAGCGTGATCACCGCGGCGAGCAGCAGCGCCACCCGCGGCACCCCGGCGTACGTCCGTGAGAGCGCCTTCGGCAGCCGCCTGTCGCGGGCCATCGCGAAGAGCAGCCGCCCCGCCGCCGCCTGCCCGGCGAGCGCCGCGAACGCCGCGCCGATCGCCTTGCTGACCGCCACCAGGTCGTGCAGCCACGAGCCGACGGACGCGTCCACGGCGTCGTAGAAGGCACTGCCCTGCTTGCCCGGATCGGCGGCGAGCTGCGCCGACGTGGTGGGTTCGAGCAGGGCGACCAGGTAGGTCTGCGCGACGAACAGCACACCCGTGAAGACGAGGCAGAACAGCACCGCCCGCGCGACCTTCGCCGAGCCCCCGGTGACCTCCTCCGCGAACGACGCGATGGCGTCGAAGCCGAGATACGAGAGGACCGCCACGGACACCGCGCCGATCACCGCCGACAGCGCGAACGCGCCCTGCGTGCCGTCGCCGGTCAGCGGCGACAGCCAGTCGCGCTGCGGCCCGTCCGTGGCGAGGATCACGACCGCGGAGACGACGAAGACCAGCAGCACCACGATCTCAAGAGCCAGGACCGCGAACCCGACCCGCGCCGCGGCCCGCACGCCCCACAGGTTGAGCAGCGTCGTGATCACGACCGCGAGCGCCGTCCATACCCACTGGGAGACCGAGGGCACGAGCGAGTTCATCGCGATGCCGGCGAAGAGATACGCGACCGCGGGGATCAGTACGTAGTCGAGCATCGCCATCCAGCCCGCGATGAACCCGGGGCCCTTTCCGAGCCCCGCGCGCGCGTAGGCGAAGACCGAGCCCGCCTGCGGGGCCACCTGCACCATCTGTGCGTAGCTGAATGCGGTGAACGCCATCGCGATCGTCGCGACGATGTAGACGAGGGCGACCGCGCCGTGCGATTTCGCGTCCAGCGTGCCGAAGACGCCGACGGGCGCCATGGGGGCGATGAAGAGGAGCCCGTAGACCACGAGGTCCCGGAAGCCGAGACTGCGACGCAGGGCGGTTTCCTCATGCGTTGTGTGGGGGGTGTCGGCCGACATCGTGCCTCCGTAGATCGCGCGCAGACTCCCAGTCTCTCCACGGGGACGATCTTTGGCCCCTTGGGGTCGCCCTTACGATGGGGACATGACTGCAACTCCCGGCCCGCCGCCCGCCACCACCGCAAGCGGAGACGCTCCGCGTCGCAGTGACAACCGCCGCGTCCTGCTTGCCGCCCCCCGGGGTTACTGCGCCGGTGTGGACCGTGCCGTGATCGCCGTCGAGAAGGCCCTCGAGCAGTACGGGGCCCCCATCTATGTCCGCCACGAGATCGTGCACAACAAGTACGTCGTGCAGACCCTGGAGCGGAAGGGCGCCATCTTCGTCGAGCAGACGGAGGAGGTGCCCGAGGGCTCCATCGTGATGTTCTCGGCGCACGGGGTCGCACCGACCGTCCATGAAGAGGCCGAGCGCGGCAAGCTCGCCACCATCGACGCCACCTGCCCCCTGGTGACCAAGGTCCACAAGGAGGCCGTCCGCTACGCCAACGACGACTTCGACATCCTCCTGATCGGGCACGAGGGCCACGAAGAGGTCATCGGCACGTCCGGCGAGGCCCCCGACCACATCACGCTCGTCGACGGCCCCGAGGACGTCGCCAAGGTCGAGGTCCGCGACCCGGAGAAGGTCGTCTGGCTCTCCCAGACCACGCTCTCCGTCGACGAGACGATGGAGACCGTCGACGCACTCAAGGGCAAGTTCCCGCAGCTCATCTCGCCGCCCAGCGACGACATCTGCTACGCGACCCAGAACCGCCAGCTCGCCGTCAAGCAGATGGGCGCCGAGTCCGACCTCGTCATCGTCGTCGGCTCGCGCAACTCCTCGAACTCCGTGCGCCTCGTCGAGGTCGCCAAGCTGGCCGGCGCCCGCGAGGCGTACCTCGTGGACTACGCCTCCGAGATCGACGAGTCCTGGCTCGACGGCGTCACGACCATCGGCGTCACCTCCGGCGCCTCGGTCCCGGACGTGCTCGTCGAGGAGGTCCTGGAGTACCTGTCGAAGCGCGAGTTCGCGGACGTGGAGATCGTGAAGGCGGCCGAGGAGTCGATCACGTTCTCGCTGCCCAAGGAGCTCCGCCGCGATCTGCGCGCCGAGGCCCAGTCGCTCGTCGGTGAAGCCGGGGAGTCCGGGGAGTCCGGGGAGTCCGCTTCCAAGGAGTGACTGTCGGTCTCCCGTCGTAACGTGGAGTCATGCAGATCTTCGGTGTGGACATCGGCGGATCCGGGATCAAGGGCGCCCCGGTCGACCTGGAGCGGGGCGATCTCGCCCAGGAGCGGCACAAGGTGCTGACCCCGCACCCGGCCACGCCCGAGGGTGTGGCCGACGGCGTCAAGCAGGTCATCGAGCACTTCGCCGACGTGCGGCCCGACCGGGTCGGCATCACGTTCCCCGGCGTCGTCACGGGCGGCGCCACGGTCCGTACGGCGGCCAATGTCGACAAGAGCTGGATCGACGTGGACGCGCGGGCCCTGCTGAGCAAGAAGCTCGGCGGGCTCCCGGTCACGGTGCTCAACGACGCGGACGCCGCGGGCGTCGCCGAGATGCACTTCGGCGCGGGCCGCGGCCGCAAGGGCACCGTGCTGCTGCTCACCTTCGGTACGGGCATCGGCAGCGCCCTGTTCTCCGAAGGCGTCCTCGTGCCGAACACCGAACTGGGCCACCTGGAGCTGAACGGGCACGACGCGGAGAAGCACGCCTCCACGAAGGCACGCGAGGACCACGACCTCAGCTGGGAGCAGTGGGCGCACCGCGTGCAGAAGTACCTGGCGCACGTGGAGATGCTCTGCTCGCCCGAGCTGTTCATCATCGGCGGCGGGATCAGCCGCAAGGCGCACAAGTTCCTGCCGCTGATCAAGGGCATCAAGGCCGAGATCGTCCCGGCCGAGCTGCAGAACAACGCGGGGATCGTGGGCGCGGCGATGGCGGCATCGCGCGCGTAGCGCCTCGTGTGTCGGGGTGCCTCGTGTGTGGGGAGCCGGCTCTACGCGGTGCGACGCCTCTACGCGGTGCGACGCCGCGGTCCCGGCGCCTGGGAGGACGAGGGCGAGGCCTTGCCGCCGGACGGCTTCCGGCCGCCGGCCCGGCGCACCGCGGCCCGCCGCGCCATGAGCCGCACCTTCCGTACGGTCACGAGCACACCGGTGATGAGCGTCCCGCCGTACAGCCAGATCGCGTTCATGGCGAGCGTCGTCGCGAGCCCCATGACCTGCGGCCCGAAGCCGCCCGTGCCCTCGGAGATCGGCACGATGCCGACGGCGAACGCGATCGGCACCACGACCGGCGCCGTCACCAGGTCCGCGCCCCGCACCCACACCGCCGTGAGCCCGCTGACGAGCAGGAACAGCACTCCGTAGACGGCTGGGGAGCCGGCGAACAACAGCCGGTCGAGGAAGCCGAAGACCAGCATCGCGGCGATGCAGAACAGTCCGCTGCCCCGCCCCGTGAGCCGTGGGTTCGGGAAGCGGAGGGGGCGGCGCCCGGGAGTCGGCGGACCCCCACGGGCGGCGCGGTACACGGTGGCGGACTCACCGGACGGCGCGGCGCCGTCCTGGCCGCCCTGCGCCTGCGGCGGCAGCGGGGCCGTGCGGCGGGGCCTGGCCTGCGGGGGACGCGTCCTGGGTTGCTCCACAAGCCCAACATAGATGCGCTTATGTGCCCAATAGGCCAAGGGACACGCACTTTGGCCGAGCTTGACCGCGCTTGGCGGAAGTCGGCCGGGCCGGGCGAGGCCGTAGACTGGTGGATCGCCCTGCCCCACACCACCACATCACGTACGGGAAGTCGCAACGTGTCGCTCACGATCGGAATCGTCGGTCTGCCGAATGTCGGCAAGTCGACCCTGTTCAACGCCCTGACCAAGAACGACGTGCTCGCGGCCAACTACCCGTTCGCCACGATCGAGCCGAACGTCGGCGTGGTCGGTGTCCCGGACCCCCGCCTGACCAAGCTGGCCGAGATCTTCTCCTCCCAGAAGGTTCTCCCGGCCACGGTCGACTTCGTCGACATCGCGGGCATCGTGCGCGGCGCCTCCGAGGGTGAGGGCCTGGGCAACAAGTTCCTGGCGAACATCCGCGAGTCCGACGCGATCTGCCAGGTCATCCGCGCGTTCCAGGACGAGAACGTCGTGCACGTCGACGGCAAGGTCGCGCCCAAGAGCGACATCGAGACGATCAACACCGAGCTGATCCTCGCCGACCTCCAGACCATCGAGAAGGTCCTCCCGCGCCTCCAGAAGGAGTCGCGCATCAAGAAGGACATCGGCCCGAAGGTCAAGGCGGTCGAGGCGGCCAAGGAGATCCTGGAGAAGGGCGAGACGCTGTCCTCCGCGGGCATCGTCCAGGGCTCCGACGCCGAGGAGCTCCTCCACGACCTGCACCTCCTCACGACGAAGCCCTTCCTCTACGTCTTCAACGTCGACGAGGACGAGCTCACGGACGAGGCCTTCAAGGACGAGCAGCGCGCGCTCGTCGCCCCCGCCGAGGCGATCTTCCTCAACGCCAAGCTGGAGGCGGACCTCGCCGAGCTCGACGAGGAGGAGGCCCTCGAACTCCTCCAGTCCGTCGGCCAGGAGGAGCCGGGCCTCGCGACCCTCGCCCGCGTCGGCTTCGACACCCTGGGCCTGCAGACCTACCTGACGGCAGGCCCCAAGGAGTCCCGCGCCTGGACGATCAAGAAGGGCGCCACGGCCCCCGAGGCGGCCGGTGTCATCCACACCGACTTCCAGAAGGGCTTCATCAAGGCCGAGGTCATCTCCTTCGCCGACCTGGTCGAGACGGGCTCGGTCGCCGAGGCCCGCGCGAAGGGCAAGGCCCGCATGGAGGGCAAGGACTACGTGATGCAGGACGGGGACGTGGTGGAGTTCCGCTTCAACGTTTAGTCCGCGTCGTGGCGTGGATGCGCTGAATTAGCAAACGTGGAGTTCAGGTGGGGTCGGTCCGGTTTCGGGGCGACCCCGTTTGCGTGTCCGTGGCTGTATTTTGGCTGGACGGCCTGACGGTTCGTCAACTGTCGTTGCACTCCGCACGGTCTGCGGCACTTCCTCGCCCCTACTGCCCTCGCCCACGGCATCCCGATCCACGAGGCATCCCGCCGGCTCGGCCACCGCTCCATCAAGACCACCGTCGATGTCTACGGACACCTCGTACCCGCGTCCTGGGGCCGCTGCAGAGATGTGATGCAGGGCGCCCTGTGGCCCACGGTCAGAGCTTCGGCATAGTTGTGTGACGCCCGGTTCCTGACGATCTGTCGGCCCCTCGGGACCTGGCAACGTGGTAGGCACGGTCTTCCAAGATTATGGAGCTCTCGGCGCCCCGCGATCCGAGTGGAGGACCGCGCCTGCGCGCCGGGATGCGCCATCGCCTGGGCGTAGTGCTTACGCCGACCGCATGCGCCGTGCTGACCGGAGCGACCTCGCTACTGGCGGTCGACGAGCGGATCACCGATGCCTCACCGCAGGTACTGGAACGACTCGGTGCCGAGCCCGCCAGGCGGCGCGGCACTTCTGCTCCCAGTGCCGGCGCCGATCGAATTCGTCCGCGGCGTACGTGGCGGTCAGCAGCTCGAAGACGGTCAGTGTGACGCCGCCGGTGTTGACCTTCTCGAAGACCTGGCACACGGCCTGGCGCGGGGTTGCTTGCCCTGCCCAAAACCATCAAGAGTCAGCATTGGAGACCTACTTGGCGGCACTCGCCCTTCAGGGGTGACGCTGAGACAGGTCCGTGACGGGGCACGCTGGATACGGGGCGGCTGCCGGGGTGTCCACGTTCAGGTGAAGCACGGGCCACGATGTGGCACGACTGTTGCATATGTGCAACATTCGTGCCATGCGAAGTGCAGCGTTCGGGAAGCTGTCCGAGCTCTCCCGTTATCAATGGGGCCTGGTGACCTCTCGCCAGGCCGTGGCCGAAGGCGTGGCTCGGTGGGAGCTGCACCGGCTGGTGGCGGACGGGGCACTGGAGTCTGTGGCGTTCGGGGTGTACCAGGTGGCCGGTGCCCCGCCGGCCCGGTATCTCGGGCTGCGGGTGGCCTGGCTGCAGCTGGCTCCCGGGGTGGCGGCCGAGGACCGCGGGACTGCGGACGGGGTGGTTTCGCACCGCAGCGCCGCGGTGCTGTACGGGGTGGGCGACTTTGAGCCGGAGCCGTACGAGTTCACGGTGCCCGCGCGCAGGCGTACCCGGCGTACGGACGTGGCGTTGCGCGTGGCGGCCCTGGCCGAGGGCGAGGTGGAGTGGCGGGACGAGCTGCCGGTGGTGAGACCGGCCCGGCTGGTTGCCGATCTGCTCGCCGCCCGGCACGACGGGCAGCACATTGGCCAGGTGATTGTCGATCTGCTCGGGCGCCGGCTGGTGAGCAGGGCCCGGCTCGCACGGGCGGCGGACGCCCACGCCGCGGCCTACGGTCTGCCGGACGCCGACGGGGCCGCCCTCCTCGACCACCTGTGCGGACAGGTCGCCCCGACCGCCGGACGGCTGCCGGGCCGGGGGCAGAGGGGTGGATCGGTATGACCGAGCGTGAGGGTCCGTTCCCGTACGCCACTCCCCGCGCTTTCGAGTCGGCTCTCACCGCGCGCCTGAAGGCGCTGGCCGCCGAAAGCGCCTTCACGCAGGGGCAGTTGCGCCGCCAGTTCGCCTATGACCGGCTGCTCGCGCGCTGCTTCTCGCCCGGTGAGGAGCACCGGTGGACCTCAAGGGCGGAACCTCGATGCTCGCCCGGCTGCGTCAGGCCCGGCACTCCGCAGATGTGGACCTGGTCGCCGAGGCGGACGGTGTCCACGCCGCGCTCGCGGCCCTCCGGCATGCGACCGCGCGAGACCTCGGTGACTTCTTTACCTTCGAGCTTGCCGAGCCGCGGAGCCTGGTCCAAAGCGTGGAAGGCGTGCGCGTTCCGGCCCAGGCGCGGCTGGGGCGGCGTCTGTTCGAGGCCTTCCACATCGACCTGGTCACCGGTGTGCGGATCACCGGAGTACCGGAGACCGCACCGCCGATCGTAAACCTGGACATCCCGGGCCTGGCAAGGCCCGGCTATCGGATCTATCCGCTGGCCGATAGCGTCGCCGACAAGGTCTGCGCCATTGTTGAGCGGCATCAAGGCCGCCCCAGTACCCGCTTCCGAGACCTCTGCGATCTGGTGCTGATCGCTTGCAGCCAGCCCGTGGACGCTGCGCGTCTGCGGCAGGCGCTCGTCTCCGAGCACCGGCGTCGGGCGTTGGACCATGCTCCCGTCTTCGACGTGCCCGACCATGTGCTCTGGGCGCAGGGCTACGCCAAGGTGGCTGCCGAGGTGACCGGCTTGGAGTCCTTCCGGCGGCTTCCCGAAGCCATGGAGCTGACGAAGAGGTTCCTCGATCCGATTCTCGCCGCTGACCAGGGCGGTTGCTGTTGGATCCCGCAGGCAGGGAGCTGGGAGGTCGTCGCGCCATCGGCGACGTTCCGGTTCAACGTGTGACAGGGCTCGCCCTCTGATCAGCTGCGGCTAAGCAGCAGGTCAGGGGCCTTTGTGTGGCGGCGGCCGGGTTTGCTGGACGGATTGACGGTTCGGCAGTTGTTGTCGTGGGGTCGCCGTCCGGGAGACGGCTCGGCCGCGGCCGCGATGAGTGGGGTTGCCATCGAGCCATCGTGATGGGGGCACCGGATCGTGGTGGCCGGACAAGTGCCGTTGCCGGTGCCGAACTGTCTGATGAGACTGCGGGCATGGTGTACAGGTGCCGGAGGGGCGACCGATGACCGAACCCTCTGCAAGGACCGCGTCAAAGGGCCGGGCGTGCGTTGTCATCACCATCGAGGGCGACCAAGAAGCTTGTTGAGGGCGCGGTGGAGGACTGGCGCGAGTTGCCCAGCCAGGTTCCTGTACTCGGGCTGGGAGCGTGAACTGCGCAGCGCCGTCAGGGCTTGCGGTCGCTTGTCGGCTTCGGCCTCACGCAGAGCCTGAGCGCTGCCGCGATGGTCAGTCGCCCTGGTAGAGCCGGGCCGCGTCGACGAGTTGGACGGTCGGGTCGGTGGCTGTGAGGTGGTGGAGGTCGGCCGTGAACCCGGTGCCGCTGTAGAGGTGGAGGCGGGTTGCGGGGGTGGCCGCGCCGCGGGCGATCAGCAACGTGCGGATGTGGTGGAGGCGTTGGAGGTGGGCCTTGCCCATGCGGTCGTTCCACTTGGCTTCGCCGATCGACAGCAGGGTGGCGCGGCCGTGGTCGTCCTCGCCGTGGACAGCGACATCGATCTTGTGACTGGTGCGGGCCGTGGGGTCGTTGACGGTGCCGGAAGCCACGGACGTGGGGTGGCCGCCGTGGGTTTCGGGGGCGGCGTGCCAGCGGGCCCATTCGCGGCAGATCTGCTCGAAGTGCGGGCCGAGGATCTTGCTGCGGAAGGTGGGCTGAAGGTGCTTCCAGACGGTCTCTGCGCGGCCGGGGCGTTCCAGGTCGCCCCAGGCCGGGCGCATGACCGCGTGGTAAAAGGCGATGAGCGGCTCAGAGATGCGGTAGGCCGAGCGGTTGCGGCGGAAGGCGTCGGGTTCGTGGGTGATCATGCCGACGCCCTGGAGGACGCTGAGCGGGTGGGCGAGGTCGGTGGCCTTGCGGCCGAGGCGGTCGGCGATACCGCCGCGGGCGTGGTTGCCGTCGGCGATGGCGGCGAGGACCGAGTGGTAGAGGGCGGTGTCGTGGAGGTCGGGCTCCTCGGCGAGCAGGTACCGGCCCTCACGGAACAGGGGGCGGGCCGGGTTGAGTACGGCGCGGATCACCCAGGCGTCGAAGTCGTGCGGCCCTGCCGGGGTGTCGCCCTGGGTGAACTCGCGGCGGTAGGCGGGAGTGCCGCCGACGATCGCGTGGGTGAGCAGCGCGGTGTGCGGGTCGGGGGCGTCCCAGAAGTCGGCGGCCTGGCGGAAGTCGAGGGTGGGGACGACGAGTTCGAGGCCCGCCCGGCCGCGCAGGGGCGCGTTGCCGGAGAGTAGTCGCCCCATGAAGGACAGCGCCGAACCGCACAGCAGGAGGCGTACGGGGGTGTTGGTGTGCTGGGCCGCCGGGTCCAGGGCGCGCTGGATGAGGGACGGCAGGGAGGGGGACGCCTTGGCGAGGAACGGGAACTCGTCGATCACGACGACGGTCGGGCGCCCGGTGTCGGCAAGCCGCATCAGTTCGGTGAGGGCCTCGTCCCAGTGGGCGAACCGGAACGGGGTGGGTTGCCCGCGGTGCGCGGCGAGCGCGGCGCCGAACTGCCGGAGGGCGTCGGCCTCGGTGGTCTCCGTCGCGGTGAACATGAACCCGCCGGTGGCCCTGGTGATCGCGTCGAGCAGGAAGGTCTTCCCCTGCCGGCGTCGGCCGGACACGACTCCGAGTGTGGCCTGAGGCCCGGGCAGCGTGGCGTAGCGGACGAGCTCGGACCACTCGAAGTCCCGGGCGAACATGCGGGAGGGTTTGGGAAAGGTGGCCATGACCGTCGCCTCATTCGTATAGGTGCATCTACTATAACTCGACCTATAGATGTAAGGGCGGGTCTTCAGAGCGCCGGCCGGGGCCCGTCGTGAGCCTGCGGCGGGCTGTGTTCCGGGCGCTGGATCCCCGCTGGATGCGGCGGAATGCGATGGGGGTTTCCGCAGGTGGCCGCGCTGCCGTCGATGTTCCGCTGCAACGTGTAGGGCAACCTGCAGAGCCCGGCGCCGGGTTCAAAAGGCCGTCCAGTCGCCCGGGGCTCGGAAGGCCTCCGGGCCCTGCCAGCGGGCGGTGCTCCTGGGGCGTGCGACCGGGGCGGGGGGTGCTGCGGGGCGGGGGCGGCCGAGCAACACCGCGGTGAGCGCCGCCAGTTCCTCGGGGGTCAGGGTTCCGCGCACCACGCGTATCACGGGCTCGAAGGCCGGGTCGCGGCCGGCGTCGGGGGCCGACTTGGCATCATGCTGCACCGCGTGCGGTTCCGCGGTTGTGGGGCGCGGTGAAGGGCGGGGCGGAGGTGCGGTCTCGAGCCGCACGGCGGGTGGTTCCGAGAGCACGGTCATGCGGGAAAGAAGTAGCTCAGCGGCCTCTACTGCTTCTACACGGCCCGTTCACCACCGATCCGGGGGTGTCAATTCCGCTGTCAGTACCTTGCCAGCGCAGGTCCCTGCATTCGATTTCGCTGGTGAGCGGTGGTGTGCCCAGGCAAGAATTTCTTCATCGGACGGCGCGGAGCCGGCCGGGAGTTCAGAAGAGAATTCAATCGCCTAGGGGGAACCGTTCCATGAGCAAGAACCTGCTGCGTACCGCCGTCGTCACCCTGACCTTCGCCGCCGCCTTCGCCGGCGCCGCGGCCACGACGGCCGCGACCGCGGCGCCGGCGGGGGCCGGTGTGGCAGTCGAGGGCAGTGCGGCAATCCAGGGAACGGTTCCGCTGGGCTCCAACGATCCGATCTGGTGCGTGGTTCAGGACGTCGCGGTCACGGCCGATGCTCCGCAGGACCCGATCTGGAGCTGATTTTCGCTGGTCAGTGGTTGGAAAAAGGTCCGCCCTGAGGGGCGGGCCTTTTCTGGCTGCTCCTCGGTTTGATCACTTGCTCGTTGCCAGTTCGCCCCGAACTCCACATAATGTCCTCAAGCTTGAGGGCTGCCAGGGGGCGAGGGAGCACGACATGTTTGAACCGCTGGGACTTGGTGCCCCTGCGGCCGAGGTCTATCGAGCCATGTTGAGCAAGCCCGACGGCGGTGTGGGCGACCTGGCGGAGTTCCTGGGCTGGCCGCTCGAAAGAATCCGCTCGGCACTTGACGAGTGCGCACGGCTCTCTCTCATCAAGCCTTCATGGGGTGAACCCGGCAGACTTCGCGCTGTCAGTCCAGAAATCGGACTCCAGGCGCTTCTTGTCCGGCGTGAAGATGAATTCCTGGAGAAACAGCAGCAGATAGCGGTGACCCGGGTCGAGGTGGCCCGCTTCATCGATGAATACGTGACCTCTCAGGAAGCGCGGCGCCGGTCGGTCGTGGACCGGCTGGACGGAATCGACGAAATTCGGTCCCGTATCGATGAACTCACCCAGAGCTGCACGTCCGAGCTGCTGACCTTCGCCTCCGGCGGACCCCAGTCCGAGGACGGCCGCAAGGCAAGCCGCCCGCTCTGCGAAGAGCTGGCCGCGCGCGGAGTCGTGATGCGCAGCATCTATCAGGACAGCGTCCACAACGACCCGGGGTCGGTGGAGCATCTGCGCTGGCTGCACCAGCACGGCGATCAGGTGCGTACCACCGCGTCGCTGCCCACCCGGATGCTCATCTTCGACCGGACGCACGCGGTCCTGCCGATCGACCCGGACGACACGGCCGTCGGCGCCGTGGTGCTGTGCGGCCAGGGAGTCATCGCCACCCTGCGCGAGTTCTTCGGCCTGGTGTGGGAGAACGCCATTCCGTTCAGCGGAGCCCGGCCGGCCCCCAGGGAGTCCGAATCCGAGGAGCTGTCCGGGCAGGAGCTGGCCGTTCTGCGACTCCTCGGGGAGGGCCTCACCGACGAGGTCGTCGCCCGCAAGCTGGGTGTTTCGGTGCGTACGGGGCGCCGGGTGACGGCCGAGCTCATGGCGCGGCTCGGCGCGCGCAGCCGGTTCCAGGCGGGCATGCGGGCCGCGCAGCTCGGCTGGCTGCCCGGATCAGAAGCCGTATAGGCCGCGTATAGCAGCCGAATCCAGTCTCGACCCAACGAACGGATGGCGGGGCCAAAGGGTCCCGGATACCGATCCCTCTTGGAGTCGAGATGACCAACGTGGACCTGACGACCGCCCTTGACGCTGCCCGCAAGCAGGAGATCAAGGAAGTCGTCTGCGACATTCTCGAGATCGACGAGGACGAGGTCACCGAGACCAGCCTCTTCAAGGAGGAGCACGACGCGGACTCGCTCCGCGCCATCGAGATCCTCGCCGCTCTCGAGCGCACCCAGAAGGTGACCATCGACCAGGCCGAGCTGAGCCGGATGGTCAACCTCGAAGGCGTCTACGTCGTCGTCGCCGAAGCAGCCCAGAACTGATCTGCCGTTCCGACCGTCAGACGGGTGAGCTTCGATGAACACAGACGTGCGAGGTCAGAGTGGATCCCCGGGGCCGCGCCCGGGGGATGCCGGGCGCCGGGTCGTCATCACCGGGCTCGGCGTGGTCACCAGCATCGGGATCGGTGTCGAGGCCTTCGCCGGCGGACTTCGCGAAGGACGCAGTGGCGTCAAGCCGATCACCGCATTCGACACCACCGGGTTCGCCCACGCCAACGGTTGCGAGGTCGCCGACTTCGAACCGGAGCGCTGGATCCACCGGCAGGACCCCGAAGAGCTCGGCCGGGCCGGCCAGTTCTCCGTGGCCGCTGCCCTGATGGCGGTCGCGGACGCGGGCATCACCGCGGAGGATGTGCGGGCCCGCCGCGCCCTGGTGTCCGTGGGCACCACGGACGGCGAGTCACGCGATCTCGACCATCTGGTCGAGACGGGCCTGGCGGGTGGCCCCGAAGCGTATGAGCCGGTCGTCGCCCGGCGCGTCCCCGCCGGCCGGCTCTCGGCCGGAATCGTCCGGGAGCTCGGCCTTGAGGACGTGGAGGCCGTGACGATCCCGACCGCGTGCGCGGCGGGCAACTACGCCGTCGGGTACGGGTACGACGCCCTGCGCAGCGGTGACGTCGACATCGCCCTGTGTGGTGGCGCCGACGCGCTGTGCCGCAAGACCTTCACCGGTTTCTACCGTCTCGGGACCATCGCCCCCGAGGTGTGCCGGCCCTTCGACAAGGACCGTGAGGGCATCCTCACCGGCGAGGGGGCGGGAATTCTCCTGATGGAGAGTCTCGACTCCGCACTCGCCCGCGGTGCCCGCATCTATGCCGAGGTACTGGGCTACGGACTCGCCTGCGATGCGCTGCACCCGGTGGCACCGGACCGCGACAGCATCGCCCGAACCATGCGGATCGCCCATCGCAACGCCGGAGTCACCCCGGACCAGGTCGACTTCGTCTCGGCGCACGGCACCGGGACCAAGGCCAACGACATCACCGAGGCCGGTGCGATCCGCCAGGTGTTCGGCGCCGATGCGATGCCGCGCACCGTCTCCATCAAGTCGATGATCGGCCACAGCATGGGTGCCGCCAGCGCGGTCTCCGCCGCGGCCTGCGCTCTCGCGATCACCGAGGGCTTCATCCCGCCCACCGTCAACCATCGGGAGACCGACCCCGAGTGCGGCGTCGACTGCGTACCCAATGCGGCGGTCGAGGCCGAGTTGGACATCGTGCAGAACAACGCACTCGCCTTCGGGGGCAACAACGCCGTACTGATCCTCGGCAAATACCGGAGTGCGGCATGAGCTGGATCGTGACCGGCATGGGTGCCGTCGCCAGCATCGGCGGCAGTGCGGACGAGATCTTCGCCTCGCTCACCGAGGGGCGCAGCGGCCTCGCGAAGCTGCGCGGTTACGACCGCTCCAGGTTCCGGGCGAGTGTCGCGTACGAGATCGACGACCGGCCGGCGCCGGGGGTCGATGAACCGCTGCGCGCCACCCGCTGGCTGGAGCAGGCCGTCGCGGCGGCGGTCGCGGACGCCGGGATCGGCGAGGACCTGTCCGGGGTTCCGGTACTGGTGGGCACCACCCTGCGGGAGCTGCGGTCGGTGGAGCTGTCCTGGCGGGACGGGATCCCCTTCGACGCCCGTGATCTGCACTTCGGGACGATGCTGCGGCGCCGTTTCGGCGCCGCGGACACCCATACCGTGGCCAACGCCTGCTCGGCCTCCCTCTACACGCTGGCCCTCGGCGCCGACCTGCTCGAACTGGGGGTCGCCGACACCGTGGTCGTCGCGGGTGTCGACACCATCACGGAGAGCACCTACGGACTGCTCGACCGCTGCTATCCCGAAGCCCCCGACCGGGTCAGGCCCTTCGACCGGGCCCGCCGCGGAATGCTCCAGGGGGAGGGCGCGGTGGCCGTCGTACTGCGGCGGGAGAGCGACGGCCCGGAAGCGGGAGGCCGTATCCACGCCAGAGTGCGCGGGGTCGCCGTCAACTGCGATGCCCATCACCCCTCGGCGCCGGAGGCGAAGAACATCACCGCGGCGATCCAGGAGGCACACGAGCGGGCCGGGGTACGTCCCGCCGACATCGATGTGGTGATGCTGCACGGCACCGGCACACCCCTGAACGACGAGGCCGAATCCGCGGCGCTGAGTTCGGTGTTCGCGGGCCTCGACCAGTCTCCGTACATGACCGCGATCAAGTCGATGACCGGTCACACCGCGGGCGCCTCCGGGCTGCACAGCCTGGTCGCGGCCGTCGACGTGATGCGTACGGGGATCGTTCCGCCGACCGTCAACCTGGACGATCCGGTGGCCGCGGTGGCCGGATTCAGGCTGGTGCGGGGGGCTGCCGAGCGGCCCCGACAGCCACTGCGGCTCGCGCAGATCGACTCCTTCGGGTTCGGCGGACTCAACGCGGTCGCGATCGTCGAGAAGGCCGGGACGGCCGGGGAGTTCGCGGAGTCGGCGGCACCGGACGGCGACGAAGAGGGAGCGGGCCAGTGAGTACCGCACGCACGGTACGTACCGTGATCACCGGACTCGGCACGGCCGTCCGCGGTCTCCAGGGACCCGAAGGCCTGCTCGGCCCGCTGCCCGAGGGACACGGCGCGGCGGCCGACCCCGTCTCCCGGCTCACCGGACGGGGGCTGCGCTACAAGGACCGGGCCACCAAGCTCGCCATGGCGGCGGCCCAGGATGCCCTCCGGGCGGCCGGGCTGGTCGACGCCGCGGGGGATCCGACCGTGCCGGGCCGGAGCACCGGTGTGGTGGCCAGTACCAACTACGGCAACGCGGACACTGTCTGCGACACGGTCCAGACCATCGCCGAATCCACCTATCTGGGTACCAGCCCGATGCTGCTGCCCGCCACGTCCAGCAATGTCGTCGCCTCTTGGGTCGCCATCACGCACGGTCTGCGCGGCGCCAATCTGACGCTGTGCAACGGGCCGACCTCCGGGCTCGACGCCGTCAACTGGGCCCGGCTGCTCATCGCTTCGGGCCGGATCCAGCGGGCCCTCGTCGTCGGCGTCGAACCCGACAACGCCGCCGTACGGCACATCACGGAGGCGGAGTCCAGGGCGCCCTTCGACGGAGCGGCGGCGCTCGTCGTCGAGTCCGCCGGGTCCGCCGTGGCCCGTGGCGTGCGCCCGTTCGCCGAGATCGGGCCGTACGCCCGCCGGGCCGGCCACGCCGCCGCGGTGGCCGCGGTGCACAAGGACCGGCCCGGGAAGCCCGGTCTGTGGTGCGTACCGGAACACCCGGACGGCATCGCAGCTCCGGCCCCGTCGCTCGGCGTCGTACCCACAGATGCGGCCGTGCACGACTTGTCCGCGCTGTACGGTCCCGCGTCCGGCGCGCTCGGCGTGCTGCAGTGCGTGGCCGCCACCGTGTGGCTGGCCGGGCGTGCGGAAGCAGCCGGTACGGAATCGGCCGGGGCGCCGGCAGCCGGCGTGGAAGCGGCTCGCGAGGACATGGCGCTGCTCACCGCGGGCACCGGCGACGCGGGTGGCGACGACGCGAGCGCCGCCATGATCCTCACCGCCCCCGCGGTGCGGGAGGCGGCTTCCGCGGGCAGCGTCCGATGAGCGCGGCGGCACGGCCCGGGACCACCGTCCGGCTGCGGCGCGGCGCCCGCGGCACGGGTGAACCGGTGCGGGTGCTCGCGCTGCACGGACTGGCCGGCAGCGGCTCGGTCTGGCAGGACTACGAGCAACTGGCCCTGGAAGACGTCGAGTTCTGGGAGGCGCGGCTGCCCTGGGGCGCCGAGGGCCACCCCGGGTGGAGCCACCGGGACGACCCCGCCCAGTGGGTGGCGAGCGCCCTGGACTCGGTGCCGGGCGGCGTGGACGTACTGATCGCCCACTCCTTCGCCGCGGGCCTCGCCCTGGAGACGCTGGCCGGGCGGCGGAGCCGGCGGAGCGCGCCGCGCGCCGTGGTGGTCGTCTCGCCCTTCCACCGGACCAGCACCGAGGACTTCGGCTGGAACGACGCCGCGTACTACCTGAACGGGTTCCACCGCATCCTCGAGGAGGGGCTGCGCGTCGGTTCCCGGGGGCGCCTGTCCGAAGGCACACGCCAGGACATGGCGCTGCGGGTGCGCGACCGGGTCGGCCCCTACGGCTGGCAGCAGTTCTTCGGCGCCTACCTGCGCAGCCCCTTCCTGAATGTCGGAGCGATCCGGCTGCCCGTGCTCGTCATGGCCGGCGAGGACGACTTCTCCGCGCCGCCCGACGACGCCCGTGCGCTGGCCGGGGCGCTGCCCGACGCGCACCTCGAACTCCTCGCCGACTGCGGCCATTTCGCCATGGCCGAGCAGCCGCGGCGGTTCGCGGACGCCGTGCACGAACTGCTTCGCGAGTGCTTTCCGTCCGTCTCCCGTCCGCCCCATCCGCCCAGCCCTTCCAGCCTTCTCCCTCCCTACGTACCGGAGTTGACGTGACCACCCATGTGACCGGGACCGCCGCCGACATCGAAGGCGCGGTCCGCGCCCTGCAGGAGCCGTCCACCCTGGAGATCCGACCCCGCTACGAGGGTTCCAACATCTGTACCTGGATCGGCTTCAAGCACGTCAACTACCTTGTCGAGGAGGCCGTCCTCCAGCACATCAGGCAGGCGGGGCTCGCTCCCGGCGCGGTCTACGAGGTGTACGGCCTGTGCACCGACATCGTCGACATCGACACCCGCATCCTGCACGCCTTCCACATCGACGACACCGCGCTCGCCGAGGTGCGGCCGCACCGCAAGGCCAAGGACAGCGAGCTGGTCTTCGCCGTCACGCTCCAGGTCCGGCGGGAGACCCTGCTGAAGGCCGTCACCTCGACCGTGAAGGTGCAGCTGCGCCTCGACCCGCGCGGCGGCGGCGCCGAGCCGGTGCCGGCCGCGCTCGCCCCGTACGCCGTGGACAGGCTCGCGGCCGTGCCGGGCCCGCGGCCCGAGCCCGTCGAGGTCGATCTCGCCGCCGACGACCTGGTCAAGGAGCTGACGGCGGGGCGCAACGCCTACGCCTGGAAGTTCCGCATCCCCTACTGGTACTGCCACTTCACCGAGCGCCAGCAGATGTCCGGCTATCTGCGCCTGATGGAAGAGGCCAAGGACCGCCTGGTCGCCGACCGCGGGGTCTCCATCAAGACGCTGCTCGACGAGCAGAACTGGATCCCCGTCGTCCCGCACTCGCGGATCACGATCCTGGACGAGGCCCGGATGGAGGAGGACCTGTACATCGTCCTCACCGTCGAGAACGTCTTCAAGGGCTTCACCTACGACTCCCGTATGGACACCTATGTCGTACGCGACGGGGAGCTGATCCAGACGGCGACCGGCCGGATCACCCACGGCTACGCGGTGATCGAGAACCGTCGTGACTGGAGCCTGGTCTCCTTCGACGACCGGATGAACGCGGCACTGGAGGGCCGGTCGGCATGAGCCGTGAGGTCGTGGTCACCGGGGTCGGCGCCGTCACCTGCCACGGTGCCGGTGCGGACGCGCTGTGGCAGGCCATGACGGCGGCCGGAACCCGCCTGCCGGACCGGCCGGCGGACCCGCTCGCCCGGATGGAACTGCCGCTGATCAGCCTGGTGCCCGACCCGGAGCCGGCGGCGGACCGCGCGACGCGGTTCGCCGTCACCGCCGCCACCGAGGCGCTGCGGGACGCGGCCCTCGACGCCACGTCACTCAGCGCTGCCAGAACGGCAGTTGTGGTCGGCAGCTGCATGGGCGACCCCGGCGGCAACGAACGCGGACGCGGCGGGGACGGCGGCTGGACACCGCCGTTCCGGCTGGCCGCGGGCCTCGCCACCGGGCTCGGTCTGTTCGGCGAGGTCCATGACATCGGCAACGCCTGTGCGGCCGGGGCGTACGCCCTGGGATTCGCGTACGACATGGTGCGCTCGGGAGAGGCCGACGTGGTCCTGGCCGGCGGCTCGGACGCGTACTCCCGGGTGGCGCTCGGCTGCTTCAACCGGCTCGGCGCGGTGGATCCCGAGCGGTGCAGGCCCTTCGAGACCGACCGGGCGGGCACGGTCTTCGCCGAGGGGGCCGGGATCCTGGCCGTCGAGTCGGCGGCGCACGCACGGGCCCGCGGCGCGTCGGTGCGGCTCCGGCTGAGCGGTGCGGCATGGAGCTGCGACGCCGACCATCCGACGGCGCCCGAGGCCGGCGGTGAGCAGATCGCCAGGGCCATGCGGGAGGCGCTCGGAGCGGCGGCCGAAGGTGTCGGCTGCGTCGTCCCGCACGGCACCGGGACCCGCCTCAACGACGTACTGGAGAGCCGGGTGCTCCACCAGGTGCTGGGCGAACAGGCCGCACAGGTGCCGCTCTACAGCCTCAAGGCCCTGCTCGGGCACGCGGGTGGGGCGTCCGCGGCGCTCGGCGCGGTGGCCGCGGCCCTCATCCTGCGGCACGGATCGGTGCCCGCGAACGTACCGCTGAAGGACCAGGACCCCGAGTGCGCCGTACTGCTGCCGCAGGGCGGCCCGGTGCCGCTCGCGCCCGAAGCCCGGCGGGTCCTGGTGAACGCCTACGGATTCGGTGGCAACAACGCCTCGTTGGTGCTGGAGACCGCGGCAGAGGGGAGGTCCGCATGAACGCCGAACTGTCGGTACGGGCGGCCGAATTGGTCGCGCTCGCCCCCGAACAGGCCGCGCACACGGTCGAACCGGCCGCGCGCACCGTCGAACTCGCCGTGACCGGCGTCGCGGTGGTCTCCCCCTGGGGCGACACCCCGGAGCTCGCCGCGGCCGGCGGCGGGGTGCCCGTGCCCGGTGGGCCCAGCTGGTTCGACCACCGGGAACGGCTGGGCCGTCGGGGCTACAAGTACCTGCCGGCCGCGGCCCGGTACGCCCTGGCGGCGGCTCGTGGCGCACGGGCCGACGGCGGGAGTCCCGACGCGGTGCCGGAGGAGCGGCGCGGGCTGCTGCTCGCCACCAACGGCGGTCTCGCGGAGCTCTTCGACGCCATGGACGAGACCGTCACCGGGGCCGGCGCGGAAGCGCTCTCCCCGGCGGCGGCCCCGTACTTCGCCGTCAACGTACTCGGCAGCCGACTCGCCGCCGAGCTCGGCCTGAAGGGCTTCGCGCTCACCGTCGCGAACTCCCGTACGGCCGCCGTCGACGCCCTGGCCACCGGCGCCCGCGCCCTGGCGGCGGGCCGCTGCGACACGCTGCTGCTGACCGCGGCCGAGGAACCCCTGCCGGCGGCCCGCGGCGGTGGCGGCGAACAGGGCGCGGTGGCCCTCGGCCTGGAACCGTCGGCCGCCGCCCGCACCAGGGGCGCGAGGGTCCACGGCACCGTGCTGGCCCGCTCGCTGTTCCTGCCGCCGGGGCGCCTGCGAACGGCCGAAGGGCGCGCCACCGCGTCGGAATTCCTCGCACCGGTGCTCGGCGCGCTCCTCAACGAGGCGCCAACAGCTGTACTGAGTCCGGTACTTGACGACTCCGACGTCTCCGAAGCGGTACTCCTGGCCCTCGCCGGGGTCACTGCCGGGCGGCCCCGGCCGGGTACCACGACCACCGGCCCGCTCGAACCGCACACCGGCCCCGGGGCCGGACGGCACGGTTGCCTGCGCCCCGCGCTCGAAGTGGTCCGGGCCGTCACCACGCCCGGCGGCCCGCCCCGGCTCGTCGTCACCGCGACCGGCACGGGACACGTGGCCCTGGCCCTTGTCACGCCCCACCCCACCTCCGAAGTTCCGCCCCACCCCACCCCCGACACCACCGAGGAGCAGGCATGCTGAAGTCACTGGAAGGCAGTTGGTGCCTGGTACTCGGCGCGTCCAGCGGCATCGGGCGGGCCATCGCCCTGGGCCTGGCCCGGGAAGGCGTGAACGTCGTCGGCGTGCACTTCGACACCGCGGCGCGCACCGAGGAGGTCGAGGCCCTCGTCGAGGAGATCCGCGGCCTGGGCGTACAGGCGCACTTCTTCAACACCAACGCGGCGGCCCGCGCCACCCGGGACCGGCTGCTGCCCGAGCTCGCCGAACTCACCGGGGCCACCGGCGGCATCAGGATCCTGGTCCACTCGCTGGCCTTCGGAACCCTGGTGCCGTTCACCCCGCGCGAGGGCTGGGAGAAGCGGATCGGCGCCCGGCAGCTGGAGATGACGCTCGACGTCATGGCCAACAGCCTCGTCTACTGGACCCAGGACCTGCTCGCCGCGGGCCTGCTGCGCAGCGGCTCCAAGGTGTACGCGATGACCAGCGCCGGCACCTCCCAGGCGCTGCCCAGCTACGGCGCCGTGTCCGCGGCCAAGAGCGCACTGGAGTCCCATGTCCGCCAGCTCGCCTGCGAGTTGGCGACGAGCGGGATCGCGGTGAACGCGCTGCGGGCCGGCACCACGGTGACCCCGGCCCTGCAACGCATCCCGGAGCACGCGGGCTATATCGAGCGGGCCGCGGAGAACAACCCGCACGGCCGCCTCACCAGGCCCGACGACGTGGCCGAGGCCGTGGCCCTGCTGTCCCGCACCGAATCTTCCTGGCTGACCGGCAACACCATCGGCGTGGACGGGGCCGAGCTGCACGCCGCCGCCGGCGCCTGGGGCTGAGCCCCCACCCACCTCTGGCCGTTACCGGCCGTAGGTCCCGTACGTCATCACCGACAGGAGCAGTGAGCGATGAGCGTCAGTCTTGCCACCGGGGCGGACCCGGATTCCCTGGTCGTCTCCGGCTGGTCCGCGGCATCGCCGTACGGTCTTGGCGCCGCCGCCTTCACCGAGGGCGTACGCGAGGGGCGCGATGCCGTCACCGGGGACGACGGAACGGGCGGCCTCGGCCCCTATGAACGGGCCGGCCGGATACCCGACTTCGACATCAGGGCGGTCCTCGGCCGCAAGGGAACCCGTGCCATGGACCGGGCCACCGCCCTCGCCGTGGCCACCGCGGGCCTGCTCCTGGGCGAGGCGGGACCCGGCCTCGCCCAGGACGACCCCGAGGCCGTCGGGATGGTGCTCGGTACCGGTCACGGCAGCGTCCAGAGCATCATGGACTTCACCCGGGACGCACTCACCGGTGAGAAGCCCTTCCACGTGGACCCGGCGCTCTTCCCCAACACGGTGATGAACCGGGCGGCCGGCCAGAGCGCCATCTGGCACACGCTCAGAGGCCCCAACACCACCATCGCGGGCGGCGCCCTCACCGGCCTGCTGGCCCTCAACTACGCGTCCAGGCTGCTGCGTCAGCGGCACTGCGAGGCCGTACTGTGCGGCGCCGTCGAGGAGTTCTCCGCCGACCGGGCCTGGCTGGAGTACCACTCCAGGACCGGCGGCGGAGCCCACCGGCAGCCCGTGGGCCCGCTCGGGGAGGGCTGCGCCCTCATGCTGATCGAGCCGCTCGGCAGGGCCCGGAGCCACGGTCGCGCCCCGCTGGCCACGCTGCTCGGCTCCCGTTTCCTCGCGTTCACCGAACCGGAGGGCGCCACCCGGGCGGTCCGCAGGGCCGTCACCGAGGCGCTCAAGGAGGCCGATGTGCGGCCCGAAGAGGTCGGCCTGCTGGTGCCGTCCGACAGCGGTGGCGCGCTCGGCGCCCGCGAGGACACCGCGCTCGGCTCGGTGTTCGGCGAGCACCGGCCGCCCCGGCTGCGACTGCGCCGGCTGGTCGGCGACACCTGTGCGGCCTCGGCCTCGCTCCAGCTCGCCGCGGCCCTCGCGGTGCCGGGCGAGGGCAGGCCGGTCCTGGTCACCTCGGTCGACCCGGACGGCCAGACGGGCGCGGTCGTGCTCCGCACAGGCGCCGCGTGATCGCCGTCGCCGCCCGCCGCCGGGCCCACCGCCTGCGCCGGTTGCTCGCCCAGTACTCCACCCGCCACTCGTCTCCGTACACCCACCACCACCCGGAAGGCCGTGTGTTCACGATGACCGACACCAATACCGCCCAGGCCCTGGACAAGGAGCAGCTCCGCGACCTGGTCGCCGACGTGCTCGATCTGGAGGTCGCCGAAGTCACCGACCACGCCCACTTCATGGACGACCTCGACGTCGACTCCCTGATGGCGCTGGAGATCACGGTGCGCCTGGAGAAGGAGTACGGGGTGCGGCTCGCCGAGACCGAACTCACCTCGATCACCTCACTGCAGGGCACGTACGAGCTGCTGGACCGGAAGCTGCGGGACGCGCGATGAGTGCGGCCACGCCGCTCGGCGCGCTGGAGCTCATCCGCACAGGACCGGGGGGAGCGGCCACCGTGTTCGACGCGCCGCTCGACGACCCGGTCGTGGCGGGGCATTACCCCGGCTTCCCGGTGCTGCCCGGTGTCTACCTCATCGAGACCGTGGACCGCACGGTGCGCCAGTGGGCCGAGGACCGCACCGCCGAGGACCGCACCGCCGTGGAGCTCACCGCCATGGACCGCTGCCGCTTCCACCACCCCGTATATCCGGGCGACCGGGTGTTCGCGGACGTGACCATCGACCAGGACGCGGACGGGCTGCTCTGCAAGGCGGCCCTCGGCACCAACCGCGGCAAGGTCGCCGACATCCGGCTGCGCTACCGCCACAAGGAGAACCGGTGACGACCACCTACGGAGTCGACCGCGTCAAGGCCACCATTCCGCACCGGGGCGAGATCCTCCTGGTGGACCGGGTCGCCGACGTGCGTCCAGGGGAGAGCCTGACCACGTACAAGGCGGTGTCGGGCAACGAGCCCTGCTACGCGCCGCTCGGCCAGGACGCCGCCGCGGAGGACTACGCGTACCCGGTGTCGCTCGTCATCGAGTCCTGGGCCCAGTCGGCGGTGCTGCTGTCGGTGTGGGAGAACCCCAATCCGGACGTGCTGGCCGGAAAGGTCGAACTGGCCGGTGCCATCAACCAGGTGGAGATCGGCGGCCGGGCCCGTCCGGGCGACGTCCTGGAGCACCGGGTCCGCCTGGTGAGGTCCGTGGACGAGACGGCGATCCTGGCGGGCGAGACGCTCGTCGACGGCCGCGAGGTACTGCGGGTGGGCACCTTCGTGGTGACCCTCCGCGATGTCACGGAACTGCTGCCCGCGCCCGACCGGGCCCTGCTGAGTGTGTGAGGAGAGACCCCATGTCTGACCCCAAGTCCGACCCGACGGCCGCGGAGAGCGGCAAGGTGGCGCTGGTCACCGGAGGTTCACGGGGCATCGGGCGGGCCGTGGTCGAGCGCCTCGCGCGCGAGGGCCACGACATCGGCTTCTGCTACCGGTCGGACGACGCGGCGGCCGCCCTGACCGAGAAGGAGGTACGCGCCCTGGGCCGCCGGGTGCTGTCCCGGCGCGTCGACGTCACGGACCGTACGCAGATACGGGACTTCGTCACGGCCGCCGAGGACGAACTGGGCCCGGTGTCGGCGGCCGTGACCTCGGCCGGCATCACCCGCGACAGCCCCCTGGTGCTGATGGCGGACGAGGACTGGGACGCCGTGCTGCGCACCAACCTGGACGGCACCTACAACCTGTGCCGGGCCATCGCCTTCCCGATGATCAAGCGAGGCGGCGGCGCCGTCGTCACCCTCTCCTCGGTGGCCGGGGTGGCGGGCAACGCGGGCCAGACCAACTACTCCGCATCGAAGGCCGGGATTATCGGCTTCACCCGCTCCCTGGCCAAGGAGGGCGGCCGGCACGGTATCCGCGCCAACACGGTGGCCCCCGGCTTCATCGACACGGACATGACCTCCGTACTGCCCGAGAAGGTGTCGAAGCAGATGCTCGGCCGGATCCCGCTGGGGCGCTTCGGGCGGCCCGAGGACGTGGCGTCGATGGTCGCCTACCTGGTGTCACCCGAGGCCTCGTACATCACCGGGCAGGTCTTCCAGGTGGACGGCGGAATCGCGCTGTGACGACGCCGGGGCGCAGACGGCGCAGGCCGCCGCGGTTCTACTTCTCGCTGCGCAGCCCGTACTCCTGGCTCGCTTACCGCGAGCTGCTCGACCGCCATCCGGACACGGCGGCCGCGCTGGAATGGGTGCCGTTCTTCGAGCCCGACGAGCTCAGCGCCAAGCTCCTCGCCGAGGCGGGCGGTTCCTTCCCGTACACCCCCATGTCCGCGGCGAAGCACCGGTACATCCTCCAGGACGTACGACGCCTGGCGGCCGAGCGCGGCCTCGATTTCAGCTGGCCGGTGGACCGCGAGCCGGTGTGGGAGGTGCCGCACCTGGGCTATCTGGCCGCCGAACGCCGCGGCCGGGGCGCCGCGTTCATCGCGCTGGCGGCGCGGGCCCGCTGGGAGCTGGGCCTCGACATCTGCGACCGGTCGGTGATCGCCGGCTTCGGGCCCGAACTGGGCCTGGACGGCGCCGAGCTGGCCGCCGCGGCCGATGACTCCGGGCTGCGCGAGGAGGGGGTGCGGGTGCTCCTGGACATTGAGCGCGACGGGGTGTTCGGCGTCCCCTTCTTCGTCGACCACTACGACAAGTACTGGGGCGTCGACCGGCTGCCCGCGTTCGTCGCGGCCCTCGCCGGCACCGCTCGGGCCGCTGGTGGCGGCCCGTCCGAGAACGCCGGGACCCACACGGTCCCGGTCACCGCGCCCGCGCGGTCCGTCGACGACGGACACGCGGGCGGCTGCGGCTGAGCCCACCCCCGGCCGGTCGCGGCAGGGCCGCCACGCGAGGCGTTCCCCCGTCCTCGCGTGGCGGCCCTTTCCGCTGCCCAGGGGCGCATATAGGTGCGCGATAGCCGCGGTGGCTTTGCTGGGGATCCGTACCGCAGTCGTACGAGGTTGGCGGCAAGAGGCCGCGGAAGGTGGGTAGTTGGGGTGTCCGGCTCCGAGGAGTTCGAAAGCTTCGTCGGCGCGCTGCGCCGCAGGGCGACCGACGCGCCCCTGCGCGGCGCCGTCCTCTTCAGCGGCGGCGGCACCGAGGAAGAGGTGCGGTACACGGACCTGGACCGCGGGGCGCGCGCCGCAGCGCAGCGCCTCGGCGGTCTCGCCGGTCCCGGCGACCGGGTCCTGCTGTCCTGCGGCCCCGGCACCGGCTTCATCAGAGCCTTCCTGGCCTGCCTCTACGCGGGTGTGGTGCCGGTTCCTGTGCCCGCGCCCGGCGGCTTCGGCCGGCAGGAGGCCCGTACCACCGCGATCGCCCTGGACACCGGTGCCCGGCTGGTGCTCACCGACGAGGCCACCGTCGGCGTGGTGAACGGCTGGCTGGAGGCCGGCGCGGACCAACTGCCCCACCTGCGCGCCGTCACCGTCGAATCGGCGACGCGCGAGGGCGATGCCGGGGCGTGGGCCGAGCATCCGGTCGAGCCGGAAACGCTCTGCTTCCTCCAGTACACCTCCGGGTCGACCAGCGACCCCAAGGGCGTGATGGTCCCGCACGGGGCGCTCGTCCACAATCTCCGCCTGATGCGCGACAGCCACGGCTGGCACGGTGGCATGACCTGGTGCAGCTGGCTGCCCGCCTACCACGACATGGGCCTCATCGCGATGATGCTCGCCCCGCTGTATCTCGGCGGCACCGCGGTCCTCATGTCGCCGACCGACTTCCTCAAGCGGCCCGTCAGCTGGCTACGGCTCATCGAACGGCACGGCGCCCAGATCAGCTGCGCACCGAACTTCGCCTACGAGCTCTGTGCGCGCCGTCTCACCGACGAGCAGCTCGCGGGCCTCGACCTCTCGCACTGGCGGTACGCCTGCAACGGCGCCGAGCCCGTGGACGCCGCGACCCTCGCGCGGTTCGCCGAGCGGTTCGCGGGCTCCGGCTTCAAACCCCGGTCCCTGCTGCCCGGTTACGGGCTCGCCGAGTCCACGCTCTTCGTCTCCGGCACCCGCGCGGAGGAGGAGCCCACGGTCCTGAGCGCCGATCCGGCCGCGCTGGCCCGGGGCGCACTGGTCCCCGCGCCGCCCGGTGGACCGGTACAGGCACTGGCGGGCAGCGGCGTCGTCCGCGGGCTCGATGTCCGCGTCGTCGACCCCGAAACCCGCGGTGAACTCGGCGAAGGCCTGGTGGGGGAGATCTGGATCCGCGGCGGCAGCGTCGCCCTCGGCTACTGGAACCGGCCGCGGGAGACCGCGGCCGCCTTCGGCGCGGTGACCGCCGAAGGCGAAGCGGGCTTCCTGCGGACCGGGGACCTCGGCGCGCTCCTCGCGGGCGAGCTCTACGTGACCGGCCGCATCAAGGAAATGATCATTGTGCACGGCCGCAACCTCTACCCCCACGACATCGAGCGTGAGCTGGGCGAGGTCGATCCGGCCTTCGCCGACCTGCCCGCCGCGGTCTTCTCCGTCAGGCCCGCCGGCGACACGGCGCACGAGGAGATCGTCGCCGTCCAGGAGCTGCGCGGCCGGGGCCTGAGCGAGCAGGACCTCACCGCCCTGGGCCGCCTCGCCAAGACCTCCCTCTCCCGGAGCCTCGGCGTGCGGGTCGCGGGCATCGTCTTCGTACGGGTCGGACGGATCCGGCGCACCACGAGCGGAAAGATCCAGCGTTCCCTCATGAGGGAGCTCTTCGAGCACGGGCGCCTCGAGCCGCTGCACGAGGACCTGGCCCCGGAGCTCAGGGCGGCCTTCCGGGCCGCACCGGGCCCGGAAGGGCTGACGGTGCCGGCAGCCGAGCCCTGGGACCCGTACGCCCTCAGCCGTGCACTGGAGCGGCGGCTCGGCGACCCGTCCGACGACCGCCGGGAGTTCTCCTACCGGCGCTGCGCGGAGCTCGACCGGGCCGAGGAGTTCCCCGCCGCCGTCTGCCGGGAACTGGACGCGCTCGGGGTGCCCCGCTGGTTCGTCCCCGCCGAGCACGGCGGTGAACTCCGCGGCAGCGAGGAGCTGTTGCAGATCATCAGGACCATCGGCCGGCGCGACTTCACGGTCGCGCTCGGCCACATCAAGACCTATCTCGGCGCCATATCGGTGTGGGTGGCGGGCCGGCCCGAACAGGCCGCCGCACTCGCCGAACGGGTGGCGGGGGGCGCGGTCGTCTCGCTGGCGCTCACCGAGCACGCCCACGGCAGCGACCTCCTGGCGGGCGAACTGAGCGCCGAGAGGACCGAGCGGGGCTGGCGGCTCAGCGGCGAGAAGTGGCTGATCAACAACGCCACCCGCGCCGAGCTGATCTGCGTGCTCGCCCGCACCCGGCCCGAGGGCGGCACCCGCGGCTTCAGCCTCTTCCTCGTGGACAAGGCCGAACTGGCGCCCGGCAGTTGGCGCCCCCTCGCCCCGGTCCCCACACACGGCGTGCGCGGCGCCGACATCAGCGGCATCGCCTTCGACGGCGCCGAGGTGCCGGCCAAGGCGCTGATCGGCACCGAAGGCGGCGGCCTGGAGGTGATCCTCAAGGGCTTCCAGGTCACCCGCACCCTCTGCTCCGCGATGTCGCTCGGGATGACGGACCACGCGCTGCGCATCGCGATGGACTTCGCCCGCACCCACCGGCTCTACAACCGCGAGCTCGCCGAACTGCCGCACGCCGCCCGGACCCTGGCCGAGGCCCATGCCGACCTGCTCGCCATGGAGGCCGTCAGCCTGGTGGCCACCCGCTCCATCCACACCCTGACCGAGGAGCAGAGCGCGGTCAGCGCCGTCGTCAAGTATCTGGTGCCGACCCTGGGCGACCAGGCCATCGGCGCCCTGCGCGGACTCCTCGGGGCCAGGGCGATGCTGGTCGAGGACCATGCGGACGGCGCCTTCCAGAAGCTGGAGCGCGACCACCGGATCGTCGGGATCTTCGACGGAAGCACGGCGGTCAACCTCAACTCGCTGATCAACCAGTTCCCCGTGCTCGCCCGGGGGTACCGCAAGGAACTCGCCGACCTCGGCGCGGTGGCGCGCGCCGCCCGCCTCGACGGAGCGCCGCCCGCGCTCGACCACGGACGGCTCACGCTCTACTCACGGGCCGGATGCAGCGTCGTACAGTCCCTGCCCGACGCGGTGCGGCGGGCACGCGCCCTCGCACCGCCCACGGTCCTCGCGCGGGCCGAGCGGCTGCTCGCTCTCGCCGGGGAACTCCACCAGGAACTCGCCGCCTACCGGCACACGGCCCGCGAGGTGCCCGAGGAGGCCTTCGCCCTGGCCCGCGGATACGCCCTGGTGTACGCGGGAGCGGCGAGTCTCCAGCTGTGGCTGGAGAACACCGGGACCGCGGTCGCGGCGGGCCCGCTGTGGGCCGAAGCGGCCTGGCTGGAAGCCGTACTCGCGCGGGTGGAACGGCAGTTGACCGCGGAACCCGATCTCGACGACACCGACGGGCCGGCACTCGACCGGCTGCTGCCCGCGCTGCGCGCCCAGCACGAGCAGGGCCTCCTCTTCTCGCTGCTGCACTGCCCGCAGGCCGAGGGCACCGCAATCGACGCCCCGGCAAAGGACATGGCATGAGCGAGACGCTGATGACCCAGGCGGAACCGCCCCAGGCGGAACCGACTCAGGCGGAACCGCCCCAGGCGGAACCCGTGAACGACCCGGCCCTGGCCCGGATCGCCCGGTTGGAAGCGCTGCTCGGCGATCCGCTGGATCCCGCCAACCCACTCGGCGACCGGTCCGTGCTCGCCGCCGACGAGCGCGGTGAGCTGCTTCCCGAAGGGGAGCGGGCGCTGGGGGAGTTCGGCCTCGGCGCCGAGTTCGTGCCGGTGCGCCTCGGTGGCCGCTTCGAGCGTGCGGACCGGCTCGCGCAGCTCCTGCGCGGTGTGTTCCGGCGGGACTGCTCGCTCGGTATCGGGCACGGTGTGACCAGCTTCATCGCCGCGCTGCCGGTCTGGGCCGACGGCAGCGCGCGGCAGCAGCACAAGGTGGCCGAACTCCTCCTGGGCGGCGGCCGGATCGTCGCCGCGTACACGGAGCTCGACCACGGCAGCGATTTCTCCCGTGTCTCGCTCGCCGCCCGCCGCGCACCAGGCGGCTATCTCCTCGACGGCGGCAAGCAGCTCATCAACAACATCGGACGGGCCGAGGCCGCCGTGCTCTTCGCCCGCACGGCCGAGGACCCCGGCAGCCGCGGCCACTCCCACCTCCTGGTGGACTTCGCCGCCCTGCCGCAGGACCGTCTCGACCGCTCCGCCCGCCATCGCACCTCGGGAGTACGCGGGTGCCTGCTCGGCGGCGCCGCGTTCGAGGACTGCCCGCTGCCCGCCGAGGCGCTGCTCGGCGCCGAGGGCGGGGCCATGGAGACCGTGCTGAAGGTCTTCCAGGTCACCAGGAGTGTGCTGCCCGGGATGGTCGTCGGCATCGGCGACAGCCAGCTGCGCACCGTGCTGGGGTTCACCCGGGAACGGCTGCTGTACGGCCGTCCGGTCGCCGAACTCCCGCAGCCACGCGCCGTGTTGACCGGATCGTTCCTCGACCTGCTGATCTGCGACGCGCTGTCCACGGTCGTTGCCAGATCGCTGCACCTGCTGCCCGAAGAGGCGAGCGTGCGGTCGGCGGCCGTCAAGTACCTGGTGCCGAAGCTGCTCCAGGACAGCTCCTACCGGCTCGGTGTACTCCTCGGCGCACGCAGCTATGTACGCGAAGGGCCCTTCGCCGCGTTCCAGAAGGCCGCGCGGGACCTGCCCGTGGTCGCTCTCGCCCACGCCAGTGGCGCGGTCTGCCTGGCGAACATCGTGCCGCAGCTGCCCCGCCTCGCGGCACGGTCCTGGCAGCCCGCACTGGCCGGCCGCGCACCGGCGGCGCCCGGTGCGCTCTTCCGGCCGGACGACCCGCTGCCCGCCCTGGACCTCGGGCGGCTCGAACTGTCGGCACGCGGCGCCGACACCCTGGCCGGCTCGCTGGTGACGCTGTCGCGTGAACTGGCGGAGCGCAGTCCCGCGGAGCCGGAACTCGCCCAACTAGCCGCCTTGGCGGCGCTGTTCACCGAGGAGCTGCAGGAACTCGCCCGCCGGTCGGCCGCCCTGCCGCCCCGCGACCGCACCCCGGTCGCCGGACGCCGCGCCTTCCTGCTGGCCGACCGCTACGCCCACCTGCTCGCCGCGGCCTCCTGCCTCGGCATCTGGCACGCCGCAGCAGCGGGCCCGGCCCGCCCTCGTGACCCGGCCCGCTCCTTCGTCGCCGATCCGCTCTGGGTCACCGGAGCACTGCACCGGATCGCCGAGCGCCTCGGGATGCGGCCGGATCCCTTGCCGGAGCACGCCGTCCGGCAGCTCTTCGACGAGCTCGCCGGCCGGTACGAGACCGCCCACACCTTCGATCTGATCCGCGGACGGCTCGCCCGGCGGCCCGTCCCTGCCCCGGGAGTCACCCCATGACCGAGACCACGACCACCCCCACGACCGGCACCGACATCAACTCCCCGACGGCCATCAGGGCCTGGCTGCTCGACCGGGTCGCCTACTACCTGGAGCTCCCCGTAGCGGACATCGACGAGGGCGCCGCCCTCGCCGAGCTCGGTCTCGACTCGGTCTACGCGCTGACGCTCTGCGGCGACGTGGAGGACCGCTTCGGTCTCGTCGTCGAGCCGACGATGGCCTGGGACCACCCGACCGTGGACGCCATCACTGCCCATCTCGCCGGTGAACTGGCCGGTCAGGCCCCGGATATAGAAGTCCGATGAGGTCCTGCTGCCAGCCTTTGATCCCCCTATTGCGAGGACTCCGTCATGAACCAAGCACCTGATCCCGGCCGGCTCCCGCTGGTCGAACGCGTCACTCACTGGAGTGTCCACAACCGCAAACGCGCGGGCTTCGGCTGGCTCGGTCTGGTCATCCTGATCATCGCTCTCGGGGCAGGTCTTGGAAGCACCAACCGCAGTGAGCACTCCCCGGGCGAGACCGGCCGCGCCCAGCGGATGCTGGAGGAGGCCCAGGTCTTCTCGCCGCCGCAGGAGAGCGTGCTCATCGAGGCCGAGGCGGGCGCGCCCGGCTACGACGAGAATCCCGCCATGCGGAAGGCCGCGCAGGACGTGGCAGCGGCGCTGCGCGGTCTCGGAAAGGACGAGACGGGCGCCCAGTGGGCCTCGGACATCACGTCGCCCACCGACAAGGGGCTGGCGGCCAAGCTGGTCTCCGAGAACGGCCGTTCCGCGGTCGTCCGCTTCTCGGTGACCGGCTACACGATGGAGCCGATGCAGAAGGCGGTGCGGGAGCAGCAGCGCTCGCACCCGGACGTCGCCATCACGCAGACCGGCAAGGTCAGCGTCAGCCAGGCGATCGGCGACCTCAAGGACAAGGACTTCCTGCGCGCCGAGGTGCTGTCGATCCCCCTCACCATCGTGATCCTCGCGGTGGTCTTCGGCTCCCTCGTCTCGGCCGGTATTCCGGTGCTGATCTCCCTTGTCTCGGTGCTCGCCGCCATGGGCGCGCTGACCTTCGCCGGCAAGTGGGTCGCGATGGGGGACAGCACTCCCTCGGTGGTTCTGCTCATCGGCATGGCCGTCGGTGTGGACTACTCGCTGTTCTATCTCCGCCGCGCGCGTGAGGAGCGGGCCGCGGGACACGACAACGACACCGCGATCCTGATCGCGGGCCGGACCTCGGGGAAGGCCGTGGTGATCTCGGCCTTCACCGTGATCATCGCGCTGGCCGGCCTCTTCTTCACCGGCATCGAGACCTTCACCGGCATGACGATCGGCACCATCGCCGTCGTCGGCATCGCCATGATCGGCTCGGTCACCGCACTGCCCGCCGTCCTGTCCTGGCTCGGTGAGCGTGTCGACAACTGGAAACTGCCGTGGCTGGGCGCCCGCCGCACCGAGGTCCGTGACTCCCGGATCTGGAGCGGACTCGTCCGCCGCGTCGTCAAGCGGCCGCTGCTGTGGGGCGGCGTCGGCGCCCTCTCGCTGGCTCTGCTGGCCCTGCCCGCTCTCGGCATGAAGATGTCCGACCCGGACCTCAAGCACCGGATGCCCACGGACGTCCCCGCCCTCCAGGCGCTCGACCGGCTGCAGACGGCCTTCCCGTCGGACACGAACACCGTGCCCGCGGAGATCACGGTGCGGGGCGCCGATCTGCAAGGGCCCGAGATCAAGAACGCCCTCAGCGAGCTGAAGCAGCAGGTCGCGCAGAGCGAAGGCAAGCTGCACGGCCCTGTCGGCACGTCACTGGTCAAGTCGCCGGTGGACAGCAGCCGCAGCGTCCTGGTCGTCCGCGTCCCGCTGGCCGGGGACGGCAAGAACGCCGCGTCGGTCGAGGCCCTGAAGGAACTGCGCGAGGAGGTGCTCCCCGCCTCGTTCGGCAAGGTCGAGGGAGCGCAGTACGCGGTCTCGGGTGACACCGCCAAGCAGGAGGACTTCAACTCCGCGCTGAGCAGCAGCACTCCCTACGTCTTCGCGTTCGTGATCGTGCTGGCCTTCCTGCTGCTGACCGCGGCCTTCCGCTCGCTGGCGATCCCGGTCATCTCGATCCTGCTCAACCTGTTGTCGATCGGCTCCGCGTACGGCGTCCTCACCCTGGTCTTCCAGGACGGACACCTGTCCTCGCTCCTCGACTTCCGCTCGTACGGCGCCGTGGTGAGCTGGCTGCCGCTCTTCATGTTCGTCACGCTCTTCGGCCTGAGCATGGACTACCACGTGTTCATCCTCAGCCGGGTCCGCGAGTACCGGGGCCGCGGGCTCTCCACACGGCAGGCCGTGGTGGAGGGCATCAGCCGCAGCGCCGGCACCGTCACCAGTGCGGCGGTCGTCATGGTGGCCGTGTTCTCGGTCTTCGGGACGCTGTCCGCGATCGACTACAAGATGGTCGGCGTGGGTCTCGCCACGGCGGTGCTCATCGATGCCACGGTCGTCCGCGGCATCCTGCTGCCTGCTTCGCTCGCCCTGTTCGGCGACGCCAGCTGGAAGCTGCCGCGCCGGCTCAAGTGGCTGCCGGGCATCAGCCTCGAGGGCGCGGAGTCGCCGGCTCCCGCGGCGGCGTCGGAGCCCACGGGCGCCCTGGCCCGCGAGAAGTCCTCGCCGACGGCGGAGGGGGCCGCCGACCCGCTGGTCGGCCCGCGCGTCTGACCACCGTCGTCCCCCTGGCGCGGGGCCGGGCCGTCCGAACCTCTCGGACCGCCCGGCCCTCACTTTTGCGTCGGCACATCCGTATAGGTGGGCTATAGCGGACCCGCGCAGAATTGATGCGCCAAGTCGAAGATTTGGCGCAATGGCTCTCCGGGAAGGGGCAGGCGTGCCCGAGCAACCGTTCCCAGGCATTCTGGCGACCGTAGGAAATACACCGCTGGTGGAATTGAAGAGGCTGCTGCCCGGATTCGGGTCCAGGGTCTTCGGGAAAATAGAGAGATTCAACCCGGGTGGCAGCATCAAGGACCGCTCCGCACTCGGCATGCTCCTCGACGCGATCGACAGCGGCGAGGTCGAGCCCGGACGTTCGGTGATCGTCGAGTCCAGTTCGGGCAATCTCGCCGTCGGCCTTGCCCAGATCTGCCGCTACTTCGGACTCCGCTTCGTCTGTGTCGTCGACGGCAAGACCACCGAGCAGAACCTCGCCATCCTGCGCGCCTTCCGGGCCGAGGTCGAGGTCGTCACCGAACGCGACGAACTCACCGGCGAGTTCCTGCCGGTGCGGCTGCGCCGGGTGCGCGAGCTGGTCTCCGAGACACCCCACGCGTACTGGCCCAACCAGTATGCGAGCCTGCTCAACCCCAAGGCTCACGAGACCACCATGCGCGAGATCGAGGAGACGCTGGATGGCAAGGTCGACTTTCTCTTCTGCTCGGTCAGCACCTTCGGCACCCTGCGCGGCTGCCGCGACCACATCACGGCGCGGGGTCTTGGCACCACGATCGTCGCGGTGGACGCCCTGGGCAGCGCGATCTTCGGCCTCGAGTCGACCCAGCGCCTCATTCCGGGACACGGCGCGTCCGTCGTCCCCCCGCTGATGGACCCCTCGGCGGCCGACGAGGTCGTGCACATATCCGATCTGGAATGTGTGGTCGCCTGCCGCCGGCTCATCGATAGGGAAGCGGTACTCGCGGGTGGTTCCTCGGGCGCCACAGTGGCCGCGCTGTGGAAATTCAGACACCGCATTCCCGAAGGCTCCAACTGCGTGCTCATATTCCCCGACGGAGGCGACCGCTATCTCGACACCATCTATTCCGATGGCTGGGTGAGCCGGAACTTCGGCGAAGTCACACATTTGTGGAAGGGCTGACCCGCCGATGCTGATGTCCATCGGCCAGCAAGGACTGTGGCTGGCCCATCAACTCGACCCCGAGAGCCCCGCGTACAACGTGGTGCTCGCGGTGCGGATCCGGGACCGGGTCCGCACCGATGCGCTCCAGGAGGCGGTCACGGAGCTCGTGGCCCGCCATGAACTGCTCCGTTCCCGCTTCGTCGCCGCCGAGGGGGGACCCGTACGGGAGACCGACCCGCCCGAGAAGGCGCGACTGGAGGTGCGCGAGGTGCCCGGGGCGGACGAGGCCGAGCTCTTCCGGCAGGCTCGGCAGGCCGCCGACAAGCCCTTCCGCCTGGGGGACGAGGGCGCCTTCCGCACGGTGCTGCTGCGCCGGGCGGCGGACGACGCGGTACTCGTCACGGCCACCCACCACATCGTCAGTGACGCCACCTCGGCCTGGCTGCTCGTACGGGACCTGCTCGCCGGCTACGGGCGGATCGTCGCGGGACAACCGTCCGCGGCGGCTCCGGCCACCCCTGGATGGGATGAACAGGTCCTGGCCGAAAGGGAGTTCACCACCTCCCCGCGCGGCGTGCGGGCAGCCGCGTACTGGCGGCACAGCCGGGCCGGACTCGTCGCCGCCGCCCTGCCCACCGACCGGCCGCGCCCGCCACGGCGCACCCTGAACGGAGCCACCCATGAGCTCGCCCTGCCCGCCGGCACCGGCAGGCGGCTGACCCGGGCGGCCGCCGCACGCGGACTCACCCCCTTCGCCTGGCTGCTCGGGACCTTCCAGGCGGCCCTGCGCCGCTCCGGAGCCGGCGACGCGTTCCTGATCGGCTGCCCGGTCACCACCCGCTTCTCCCCGGGCACAAGGGAGGCCATCGGCTACTACGTCAACGCCCTGCCCATAGCCGCCCGGTTCGGCCCCGGCGACACCCTGCTCGATGCCGTGGAGGGAGCACAGCGGCGGCTGCGTGAGGGGATGGCGCACGCCCGCTACCCCGTGGAACTCCTCGACGGCGCGGAGCGCCGCGGGCCGCTGTTCCGCATCTCCTGCACCCTCGTCGCCGCCGACCGGCTGCCCGTTCCCGGTCTGTACGAGGGCCCGGTCGTCGCCGGCGGACTGCGCGTCGAACTCTGTGACGTACCCCAGCAGGAAGGCCAGTTGGATCTCACCGTCGAGGTGCTGCAGAGCGCCTCCGGATTCAAGGCGCTCATGCGCTACAACACCGATCTCTTCGACGAGGACACCATGGTCCGCCTCTCCGGCACCTGGCACCGCCTGATCGAAGCCTCCCTCGACCTCCCCGACACCCCGACCGCCGACGTCCCGCTGGTCGGACAGGACGACCTGGCCGCCCTCCTCGCCCTCGGCGCAGGACCGGCCTGACGGCGGCCGCCGACCGGTTGCCGGACTCCTGAGCAACTCCTGGGCCGACCCCGAGGACGCCGAGGACCTGGTCGAGGCCGAGCGTGCCGTATAGGGCGCATATAGCGGCCGCCCGCAGCATCGACTCCAGTACCCCGCGGCACTGCACGTCTCGCGGCACTTCACAGCAATCCGCAGAGAGGGATTCCCATGCTGATTCTCCGGCGCGCCGATGTGACGGACGTGCTGTCCGGGCAGGAGACGGAGATCATCGACCTGGTCGCAGAGACCTACCGGCTGCACGACGCGGGACAGACGGCCGTGCCGCACTCCACCTTCCTGCGCTTCCCCGAGGAGCGGCACAGCAGGGACCGGATCATCGGCCTGCCGGCCTACCGAGGTGGCGAGCAGCCGGTCGCCGGCATGAAGTGGATCGCTTCCTTCCCGGGCAATGTGGCAGCGGGCACCGAACGGGCCGCCGCCGCCATCGTGCTCAACTCCCTCGACAACGGGCGGCCGTCGGCCTTCGTCGAGGGCGCGGTGATCTCCGCGAAGCGGACCGCCGCGAGTGCGGCCCTCGCCGCCCGCGAGCTCACCACGGACAACCCGCCCGCGTCGGTGCTGCTCATCGGCTGCGGCGTGATCAGCCTGGAGATCCTGCGGTTCCTGGCAGCGGCGCTGCCAGGGCTGCGCGAAGCGGCCCTGTACGACACGGACCGGTCCCGCGCGCAGGCCTTCGCCGTGCGGTGCGCCGAAGTGGCGCCCGAGGTGAAGGCGTACGCCGTGGACGACGTGACCGCGGCGCTCGGCGAGCACCGTCTGGTCTCGCTGGCCACCACCGCCGCCGTCCCGCACATGGATCTGTCGGCCTGTGGCCCGGACACCACCGTGCTGCACATCTCGCTGCGGGATCTCACCCCCGAGGCGATCCTCGGCGCGGTCAACGTCGTCGACGACGCCGACCACGTCTGCCGGGAGCGCACCTCCCTGGACCTCGCACAACAGCGCGACGGCAACCGGGACTTCGTCGCCGCGCCGATCGGTGCCCTGCTGCGCGGCACGGCCACCCTCACCCGCGAGGCCGCCCGGCCCGTCGTCTACTCGCCGTTCGGCCTGGGCGTGCTGGACATGGCGCTCGCCGAGTTCGTCCGCCAAGGGGCCGAGCGGCGAGGGCTCGGAGTGCGCGTCGCGGACTTCCTGCCCGCCTGACGCGACCCGCCCGACACGTCCGCCCTCCCACCACCTCACAACCGACATGCACAGACGAACCGAGGAGTCGACATGACCACCGAGCAGACCGACGGCCGCGTTCACCGCGTGGTGCTCAACGACGAGGAGCAGTACTCGATCTGGGCCGCCGGGCGCGAGCTTCCGGCCGGCTGGCGCGCCGAGGGCACCGAGGGCACGCGCGAGGAGTGCCTCGCCCGGATCGCCGAGGTGTGGACCGACATGAGGCCGCTCAGCCTGCGGCAGCGCATGGACGAGTCCACCGCGGCCTGACGCCGCCCTACACCCAGGTCTCTGACAGGAGTAACCGTGAACGCCGAACTGCTGCCGGAACGCTTCGCCGAGCAGGCGTTCCGTACGCCGCACGCGGTCGCCGTCGTCGACGGCGACCGGGCGGTGACGTACGAGGAGCTGGACCGTGCGGCCCTCCGCATGGCCCGCTGCCTGCGGGACCTGGGTGCGGGCCCCGAGACGCTGGTCGGCGTCAGCCTGCCGCGGGGCGTCGAACTCGTGGTGACCCTGCTGGCGGTCTGGCGGGCCGGAGCGGGCTACGTCCCGCTCGACCCCGGCCAGCCGCCCGCCCGCCTTTCGGGACTCGTCCGGGGCTCAGGCGCCCGCCTTGTCGTGGCGGGCCCCGACCTCGAGGGCGCTGTCCGGGACGCCGGGGCCCGGCGCATCGGGCCCGACGAGGCCCCCGCCGCGGCGCAGGACAGCGCCCCGCTCACCGCGGCCGGGCCCGACAACGTGGCCTACGCCATCTTCACCTCGGGCTCGACCGGCAGGCCGAAGGCCGTCGTGGTCACCCACGGCGGCATCGCGAACCGTGTCGCCTGGACCGTGGAGCGGCACGCGCTCGGGGCCGAGGACCGTGTCGTACAGAAGACCACCATCGGCTTCGACGCGGCGGGCTGGGAGATCTTCGCGCCGCTCGTCAGCGGTGGCACCGTGGTGCTCGCCCCCGAAGGGGCCGAGCGGGATCCGGCCGTGCTGCTGCGCGCGGTCGCCGACTACCGCGTGACCGTGCTGCAGGTCGTGCCCTCCGTGCTGCGGCTGCTCGTCGACGAGGGCGACTGGAGCGGCTGCGGTCCGCTGCGGCTGCTCTTCTCGGCCGGCGAACCGTTGCACGCCGAACTCGTGGCCCGGCTGCGCGAGAAGGCCGGCGCGGACCTGGAGGTCTGGAACACCTACGGTCCGACCGAGTGCTCCATCGACATCACGGCCCAGCCGGTCGCCCCCGACCTGCTCACCGGGCCCGTCCCGATCGGGCGCCCCATCCCCGGCATGCGGGTGCTGGTCCTCGACGCGGCCGGCGCCCCGGTGCCGATCGGCGTCCCCGGCGAGCTGTACGCCGGCGGCGTCGGCGTCGCCCGCGGCTACGCGGGCCGCCCCGACCTGACCGCCGAGCGCTTCGTCCCCGACCCGTACTCCACCGAGCCGGGCGCCCGCCTCTACCGCACCGGTGACCAGGTGCGCTGGCGCGCCGACCGCACTCTGGAGTACCTCGGCCGCCTCGATCAGCAGGTCAAGGTGAACGGCGTCCGTATCGAGCCCGGCGAGATCGAGGCCGCACTCGGCGCGCATCCCTCGGTCACCGGCGCGGTGGTCCTCCCGTACGCGGTCGAGGACGGCGCCAAGCGACTCGCCGCCCATCTCACGGTGAGCGCCCCGCTGGACATCACCGAACTGCGCGGCTTCCTCGCCGAGAGCCTGCCGGACAGCCATGTCCCCTCGTTCTTCCGCACCCTCGACGCCTTCCCGCTGACCGCCAACGGCAAGGTCGACCGGGCCATGCTGCCCACGCCCGACGAGATCGTGGCCGCCGAGCAGCCCGCGTTCACGGCCCCGCGCGACGCGGCCGAAGAGCTCGTCGCACGGGTCTGGGCGGAGCTCCTCGGGCTCGACCGGGTCGGCGCACTCGACGACTTCTTCGCGCTCGGCGGCACCTCACTGCAACTGACCCGGCTGGCCGCGCGACTGCGCGCCGCGTCGGGCGAGAAGATCTCGCTGCGCGGACTGTTCGCGGCCACCACCGTCGAGGCCCAGGCCGCACTGGTCGCCGCGCCGGCCGCGGCCGGCGCGGACGAGCCGGTGATCCGCCCGGTCCCGCGCGACGGTGAGCTTCCGCTGTCCTCGGGCCAGCGCCGGCTGTGGTTCCTGGACCGGATGCACCCCGGCAGCCCCGAGTGGGTCGCCCCGCTCTTCCTGCGGCTGCCCGGCACGCTGCCCGCCGCGACCGTGCGGCGCGCCCTTGAGGAGCTGCGCAACCGCCACGAGCCGTTGCGCACCCGCTACCTCGACATCGGCGGCGAGCCGCGCCAGGTCATCGACGCACCCGGCACCGGGAGCGTCGCACTGCGGGTCGTGGACACCGGCAGGGACGGTGTGTCCGCCCTCTTCGGCGAGCAGTTCGAGCGGGGCTTCGACCTGGCCGAGGGGCCGCTGTGGCGGGCGCTGCTCGCCCGGGTCGAGGGCGAGGACCACCTGGTACTGCTGACGATGCACCACATCACCTGCGACGGCTGGTCCACGGTCGTCCTGGAGCGCGAACTGCGGGAGCTGTGCGCGGCGTACGCGTCCGGCCGCGAGCCGCGACCGGCGCCGCTCACCGTCCAGTACGCGGACTACGGGGCCTGGCAGAGCACCCACCTCACCGAGGACCTCATCGAGGGCGAGCTCAACCACTGGCTGGCCGCACTCGACGGCATCGCCCCGGTCGACCTGCCCGTCGACCGCCCCCGCCCCGCCGTCCGCGATCCGCGCGGCGCGGTCGTGCCCTTCCGGATCGCGCCCGAACTGGCGCGAAACCTCGCGGAGTTGGGCCGGGCCCATGGCGCCACGCCCTTCATGACGCTCCTCACCGCGTATGCCGCGCTGGTCGCCCGCTACAGCGGCCAGTGGGACATCCCCGTCGGTACCCCCGTCGCGGGACGCACCCGCCCGGAGACCGAGGGCATGATCGGCTTCTTCCTCAACTCCCTGGTCGTACGGTGCGGTCTCACCGCCGACATGGGGTTCACCGAGGCACTCGGCCGGGTCAGGGACGCCGCCCGCGCGGCCTTCGTCCACCAGGAGCTCCCCTTCGAGCGCCTCGTCGACGAGATGCAGCCCGCGCGCGACCTCTCCAGGACCCCCCTCTACCAGGTCGCGTTCGACCTGCACAGCGAGGGAACGACCAGCGTCGTCACCCAGGACGAGGACCTGGCGGCGTTCACCGCCGCCTGGCAGGTGGCGAAGACCGACCTGTCGCTGTTCATGCGGCAGACCTCCGACGGAGCCCTGGACGGCGTGCTCGAATACGCCACCTCGCTCTTCGACCGGTCCACCGTCCAGCGCATGACGAGCCACTTCCTGACCCTCCTGGAGCAGGTCGCGGCCCACCCCGACACCCCGCTCGGCGCCGTGGACCTGCTCTCCGCCGAGGAGCGGCGCCTGCTCCTCACGGACTGGAACGACACGGCGTACGAAGCCGCCACCGGCCCCGCGACGGTCCCCGAACTCTTCGAGGAGCAGGCCCGCACCGCCCCGGAGCGCACCGCGCTCACCTTCGGCGCCGAGACCCGCTCGTACGGCGAACTCGACGCCCGGGCCAACCAGTTGGCGCACCACCTGCGCGCCCTCGGGGCCGGCCCCGAATCGCGTGTCGCCGTCCTCCTCGACCGGGGGCCCGCCCTGATCACCGCCCTGCTCGCGGTGTGGAAGGCGGGCGGCGCCTACGTCCCCATCGACCCGTCGTACCCCGCCGACCGCATCGCCTCGATGTGCGAGAGCGCCGGCGCCCGGATCGCGCTCACGTCATCGGTGTACGGGAGCCGCTTCCCCGAGTCCGCCGGGCTCGTCCTCGTCGATGCGGACAACGATGCGGACAACCCGGCCCTCGCCACGGCGCCCGCCACCGCCCCCGTGCGGACCGACGACCCCGACCGCCTCGCCTACGTCATCTTCACCTCGGGCTCCACCGGCAGGCCCAAGGGAGTCGAGGTCACCCATCGCGGACTCGCCAACCACGTCTCCTGGGCAGCCCGCGAGCTGGCCGGACAGGACTACGGCGGGGCGGCACTCTTCTCCTCGGTCGCCTTCGACCTCGTCGTCCCCAACCTGTGGGCGCCGCTGGTCACGGGACAGCGGCTGTTCCTGCTCGACCAGGACACCGACATGTCCGAGCTGGGCAAACGCCTCGCCGAGGCCGAGCCCTTCAGCTTCGTCAAGCTCACCCCCGGACATCTGGACATCCTTTCGGTGCAGCTCACCGCCGCACAGGCCGGCGCACTCGCCCCCGTCCTGGTCGTGGCGGGCGAGCCGTTCACCCGGGCCACTTTGGAGCGCTGGCGCGAACTCGCCCCCGACATCCGGCTGATCAACGAGTACGGGCCGACGGAGGCCTCCGTCGGCACCTCCGTCCACGAGGTGCCGGCCGAGGGGAGCGCGCCCATCCCTCAGGTGCTGCCCATCGGACGGCCGCTGCCCAACATGACGATGTACGTGCTCGACGAGGCCATGCGCCCGGTGCCGGTCGGTGTCACCGGCGAGCTTTACGTCGGCGGCACCGGCGTGGCACGCGGCTATGCGGGCCGCCCCGACCTGACCGCCGAGCGCTTCGTGCCCGACCCGTACGGCACGCCCGGCGCCCGGCTCTACCGCACCGGCGACCTGGCCCGGCGGCTGCCGGACGGAGACGTGGAGTTCGTCGGCCGGATCGACGACCAGGTCAAGATCCGTGGCTACCGCGTCGAACTCGGCGAGATCCAGGCCGTACTGGCCGCGCATCCAGCTGTGCGTGAAGCGGCCGTCACCGTCCACCGGCTCGAGAACGGCGAGCCTCGGCTCGCCGGCTACGTGGTGTGGACCGACCCCGAAGCCACCGGGGCGGACCTCGCCGCGCACTGCGCGGCGCGACTGCCCGAATACATGATCCCGGCCACCTTCACCGCACTCGACGCGGTCCCGGTCAACGCCAACGGCAAGGTCGACCGGCGTGCCCTCCCGGCGCCGGACGGGTCCGCCGACGACGGCGGACACATCGCACCGAGCGGACCGGTCGAGGAGCGCATCGGCGAGATCTGGACCGAGCTGCTCGGCGTGCAGGCGGGGGCCCACGACAACTTCTTCCACGTCGGCGGCAATTCGATTCTCGCGATCCGCCTCATCTCGCGCATCCAGCAGGAGTTCGAGATCGACTTCGCGGTCCGCACGGTCTTCGAAGGCCCCACGGTCGCCCAGCTCGCGGCCACCGTCGAAGAGCGCGTCACGGCGGAGGTCGCCGCGCTCTCCGACTCCCACATCGTGCATGACGCAATGCTGACCAAGGAGCACAAGGCATGAGTACCGGTGAGATGGAGAAGCCAGCCGTTCCTGGGGCTGATGCCGACGCCCTGCGCGCCGAGCTGCTGCGCAGCCGTCTCGCCGGACGACGCGGCGCCGGCCCCCGCCGTGCGGAGATCGCCGTCGCGGACCGCGACGCCGCGCTGCCCCTGTCGTACGGGCAGCAGCAGATGTGGTTCCTCAGCCGGCTCGAACCGGACAGCCCCGAATACCTGGTCCCCCTGGTGCTCCGGCTGAACGGCCCCCTGGACACCGAGGCGCTGGGCCGGGCCTGGCAGGGCCTGCTCGACCGGCACGAGATCCTGCGCACCCGGTACGCGCTGAACGGCGACGAGCCCGTCCAGCTGATCGACGAGCCGCGCCCCACCCCGCTGGACCTCACCGGTGCGGCCGACGAGGACCGGGCCAGGGAGCTCGTAGAGGCGGAGCTCGCCCGCCCCTTCGACCTGGGGCGCGACTGGCCCGTGCGGGCCCGGCTGATCCGGCTCTCCGCCGAGGAGCACATCCTCGCGGTCGTCTTCCACCACATCGCCTGCGACGCCTGGTCCACCGGAGTCTTCGGACAGGAGCTCAGCGAGCTGTACGCGGGCGGCGCACTCGCCCCGCTGACCGTCCAGTACGCCGACTACGCGGCCTGGCAGCGCGCCGAGCTGACCGGCGAGGTCATCGGCCGCCACCTCGACTACTGGCGGGGCCAACTCGCGGAACTCACCCCTCTGGAGCTGCCCACCGACCGGCCGCGCCCGGCGGTTCGCGACGGAGCGGGCTCCTCGGTGGCGTTCGGTATCGCGCCGGAGCTCGCCGCGAAGCTGCGCGACGTCGCGCACAGGCACGACGCCACGCTCTTCATGCTCTTCCTCACCGCCTACCAGAGCCTGCTGGCCCGCTACACCGGCCGGGACGACATCGCGGTCGGCACCGTGGTCTCCGGCCGCGGGCGCCCCGAGCTCCAGCAGCTCATCGGCTACGGCATCAACAGCCTGGTCATCCGCGGCGACCTGGCCGGCGATCCCGCCTTCGGCGAGCTGCTCGGCCGGACCCGCTCCACGGTCCTGGACGCGTACGACCACCAGGACCTCGCCTTCGCCCGGCTGGTCGAGGAGCTTCAGCCGGAACGCGACCTGTCGCGTACGCCGCTGTTCCAGGTGTCGTTCACCATGCACGGTGAGCGCGGCTCGGCCTTCGCGTTCCCGGGCATCGAGGCCGCCCCCTTCGAAGGTACGGGCGGTATCGCCAAGTTCGACCTCGACCTCCAGATACGCGAAGGGGAGGACGGCTCGCTCGGTGGCCGGCTGGAGTACGCGACCGCGCTGTTCGAGCGGGCCACGGCCGAGCGGATGGCGGACCATCTGCTGCGGCTCCTGACCGGCATCGCCGACGCACCGCAGGCCCGGCTGTCCGCCCTGGAGATCGTGGGCGAACAAGAGCGTGCGGTCCTGCTCGGCACCACCGGGACCCCCGCGCCGGTGACCCGGCGGGTGCACGAGGTGTTCGAGGAGCAGGTGCTGCGGACACCGGGCAGAGTCGCGGTGTCCTTCGAGGGCGCGGACCTCACCTATGCCGAGGTGAATGCCGAGGCCAATCGGATCGCGCATGCTCTGCTCGCCAGGGGGGTTGGGCCGGAGACGCTGGTCGGGCTGGGTCTGGAGCGGGGGATCGAGCTGATTCCGGCGCTGCTGGGGATCCTGAAGTCGGGTGCGGCGTATCTGCCGTTGGACCCGGCGAATCCGGCGGACCGCCTGTCCTACATCGTCGGTGACGCGAAGGCGCCGGTGGTGGTCACCACGGCGGCCCACGCGGATCTCTTCGATGTCGAGGTGCTGCTCCTCGACACGGACGCGGAACTGATCGGGGCGCAGCCGTCCTCGAATCCGGTGGTGGCGGGCAGTCCGGAGAACCTGATCTACACGATCTATACGTCGGGTTCGACGGGTCGGCCGAAGGGTGTGGCGCTGACGCACTCGAATGTGGTGCGGCTGCTTGAACGCGGGCAGGAGCACTATGCGTTCGACGAGACGGATGTGTGGCCGCTGTTCCACAGCTACGCGTTCGATGTGTCGGTGTGGGAGATGTGGGGCGCGCTGCTGCACGGTGGCCGGCTCGTCGTGGTCCCGTACGCCGTCACCCGCTCGCCCGAGGACTTCCTCGACCTGCTCGTCACGGAGAAGGCGACGGTCCTCAACCAGACGCCTTCCGCCTTCCGTTCCCTGATCGGCGCCGAGGCGGACCTGTCCCTGCGCGCGGTCGTGTTCGCCGGAGAGAGGCTCGAGGTCTCCGAACTGCGGCCGTGGGTCGACCGGTTCGGCCTGGACGACATCGCGCTGGTGAACATGTACGGGATCACCGAGACCACCGTCCACACCACCTACCACCGCCTGACCGAGTCCGACCTGGACCCGCGGGCGGGCAACCCCGTCGGTCACCCCCTCGCGGATCTGCACGTCCATCTCCTGGACACGTACGGCCAGTTGGTCCCGATCGGTGTCGCCGGTGAGATCCATGTCGGTGGGCCGGGCGTGGCCCGTGGATATCTGGGCCGTCCCGGGCTGACGGCCGAGCGGTTCGTGCCGAACCCGTACGGGCCCGCGGGCTCGCGGCTCTACAAGAGCGGGGACCTGGCGCGCCGGCTTCCCGACGGGAGCCTGGAGTTCCTCGGGCGGGCCGATGACCAGGTGAAGATCCGCGGCTTCCGTATCGAGCTCGGTGAGATCGAGACCGCGCTCGCCGCCCACCCGCACGTCCGCGACGCGGTCGTCCTCGTACGCGAGGACACCCCCGGCGACAAGCGCCTCATCGCCTATGTGACACCGGCGGACGAGCAGGCCCCGGCCCCCGCCGAACTTCGCTCACTCCTCGGCGGCTCGCTGCCCGAGTACATGATTCCGTCGGCCTTCGTCGCCCTCGACCGGCTGCCGCTGACCACCAACGGCAAGCTCGACAAGCGCGCCCTGCCGGCCCCCGGCCAGGACGCCCTCGGCGGCGGCGCCCACGTCGCCCCCCGCACCGTCACCGAGGAGCGCATCGCCGAGGTCTGGGCCGAGGTGCTCGGCCTCGACCGGGTCGGTGTGGAGGACGGCTTCTTCGAGCTCGGCGGCCACTCCATCCGTGCCGTCAGCCTGGTCGGCAGGCTGCGTGCGGCCGGCTACGACCTCGCCGTACGCGACATCTTCGAGTACCGCACGGTCGCCCGGATCGCCGAGCTGGTCACCGGGCGCCCGGCACCGGCCGGCACGGACCACAGGGTCGAACCGTTCTCGCTCGTCCCGGCCGAGGACCGGACCCTGCTGCCCGAGGGCCTGGCGGACGCGTATCCGCTCTCCCAGGTCCAGCTCGGCATGGTCGTCGAAATGCTCACGGACGACGGGAAGCACCCGTACCACAACGTCACCTCCTTCCGGATCCGCGACGATGTGCCCTTCTCGCTTCCGGCGCTGCGCCGGGCCGCCGCCGTCGTCGTCGACCGCCACGAGGCGCTGCGCACCTCCGTCGACCTCACCGGCTGCTCCGTGCCGATGCAGCTCGTGCACGCAACGGCCGAGATGCCGGTCGGCGCCCGCGACCTCTCGCACCTCAATGAGGAAGAACTCCTGTCGTCCCTACGGGAGTTCACCGCGAGGGAGCGCGCCGAGCTGTTCGACCTCTCGGCGCCGCCCCTGCTGCGGCTGCACGCCCACCAGGCCGGTGACGGCAGTTGGTGGATCACCAACACCGAGTGCCACGCCATCCTCGACGGCTGGAGCCACCACTCCCTGCTGATGGAGGTCCTGGAGGAGTACGGCCACCTCCGCGACGGCCGGGAGCCGGCCGAACGCCCCGTGCCCACCGCCCGCTTCGCCGACTTCATCGCCGCCGAGCTCGACACACTGGCCTCGGACGAGGCACGCACCTACTGGCGGACGGTCGTCGACGGCCACGCCCGGCTGACCGTGCCCGCCGCGTGGACCGGCGATCCGGACGCCGCGGGGACGCCGTACCGCGTCCCGGTGCCCTTCCACGACCTGGAGGACCGGCTGCGGAGCCTGGCCGCCAAGGCCGGCGCATCACTCAAGGCGGTGCTGCACGCCGCACACCTGAAGACGCTCAGCATGCTCACGGAGGAGGACCGCTTCTTCAGCGGCCTCGTGTGCAATGCCAGGCCCGAGGTGCTCGGCGCCGACCGGGTGTACGGCATGCACCTGAACACGCTGCCCTTCGGTTACGACCGTACGGCGGGCACCTGGCGCGAGTTGGTCGCCGCGGTCTTCGCCCGCGAGATCGAGCTGTGGCCGCACCGCACCTTCCCGATGCCGGTCATCCAGCGTGAACTCGCCGACGGCGAGCGGCTGATCGACATGCGCTTCAGTTACCACGACTTCGACCAGGTCGACCGGGAACAGGTCGACTACCTCGCGAGCATCGACGACAGCCCCACCGAGTTCCCGCTCGGCGTGTCCGCCCGCGTCGGCCATCTGGTCCTCACCGCGTCCCCGCGCGCCCTGAGCCGGGCCGGCACCGACCGTCTCGCGGCGATGCTCCGGCTCGTCCTGGAGGCGATGGCGGCGGACTCCGAGGGCGACGCGCAGGCCGCGTATCTGCCGGCCGAGGACCTTGAGCGCCAGCTCGTCGAGTGGAACGACACGGCGTTCGAGGCGGAGACGTCTTCCGTGCTGGAGCGCTTCGAGGCGCAGGTGGCCGAGACGCCCGGCGCGGTGGCGGTGCGGCACGAGGGCGGTGTGCTCTCGTACGGCGAACTGGACGCGCGGGCCAATCAGTTGGCGCACCATCTGCGGGATTTGGGTGTGGGCGTCGAGTCGCGGGTTCTTGTGCGGTTGGACCGGGGTCCGGATCTGATCGCGGCGCTGCTCGCGGTGTGGAAGGCGGGTGGCGCGTACGTTCCGGTCGACCCGTCGTATCCGGCCGAGCGGGTGGAGGCGATGCGGGAGGCCGCCGGGGCGCGGGTGACGGTGACACCGGAGACCTTCGGGAATCTCGCGGCGTGGCCCACGACCGCTCCGGTCCGTGCCGATGACCTGGACCGTCTCGCGTACGTCATCTTCACCTCCGGTTCGACCGGAAAGCCCAAGGGTGTCGAGGTTCCGCACCGGGGTCTGGCCAACCATGTGGCTTGGGCTGCAAGGGAGTTGGCCGGGCAGGGGTCCGGTGGTGCGCCGTTGTTCTCCTCGGTCGCCTTCGACCTGGTGGTCCCCAACCTGTGGGCGCCGCTGGTCACCGGCCAGTCGGTGCACACCGTCGGCCAGGACGTGGACATGGCCGACCTCGGTGCGCACCTGGTCGCTTCGGGCCCGTACAGCTTCGTCAAGCTGACCCCGGGACATCTGGACATCCTGGCGCAGCAGTTGACGCCGGCGCAGGCGAGTGGTCTGGCTCCGGTGCTGGTGGTGGCGGGTGAGGCGTTCACGCGGGCGACGCTGGAGCGGTGGCGTGAACTGGCCCCGCGGACAAGGCTGGTCAATGAGTACGGGCCGACCGAGGCCTCCGTCGGCACCAGCGTCTTCCCGGTGCCGCAGGACATCGGCGCCGAGGTCCTGCCGATCGGCCGTCCGCTGCCGAACATGGCGATGTATGTCCTGGACGCGGCCCTGCAACCGGTCCCGGTCGGCGTCAGCGGCGAGCTCTACGTCGGCGGCACCGGGGTGGCGCGCGGCTATGCGGGCCGCCCGGACCTGACGGCTGAGCGGTTCGTGCCGAACCCGTACGGCATCGAGCCGGGCGCCCGCCTCTACCGCACCGGTGATCTCGTACGTCAACTCGCCGACGGCAACATCGAGTTCCTGGGCCGGCTGGACGACCAGGTCAAGATCCGTGGGTTCCGGATCGAACTCGGCGAGGTCCAGGCCGTCCTCGCCGGCCATCCCGAGGTCCGCGACGCCTTCGTCACCACCATGGACGGCGAGCTAGCCGCCTACTACGCTCCCGCCCCCGCAGCCACCCCCGAGCAGCTCCGCGAGCACCTCGCGGCCCGCCTGCCCGACTACATGATCCCGGCCACCCTGACCGCCCTCGACGCACTGCCGCTGAACGCCAACGGCAAAGTCGACCGCAAGGCCCTCCCCACCCCCGACGGGGCTTCTGCCGAAGACGACCGCCGGGTGGCTCCCCGTACCGAGGTCGAGGAGCGGGTCGCCGCGGTCTGGCGCCGCGTCCTGGAGCGGGAACTCGTCGGTGTCGAGGACGACTTCTTCGAGATCGGCGGACACTCCATCCGCGCGGTCGCCCTGGTCGGCGCGCTGCGAGGCGACGGCTTCGACATCGGGGTGCGCGACGTCTTCGAGTACCGCACCGTGGCCGCTCTCGCCGAGCTGCTCACGGGACGCCCCGCGCCCGACGGGGCCGCCGCGCCCGTCCGGCCCTTCGCCCTGGTGCCCGCGGCCGACCGGGACCGGCTGCCCGCCGCGCTCGACGACGCCTACCCGCTGTCGCTGGTGCAGACCGGCATGGTGGTCGAGATGCTCGCCGAGGACGGCGGCAACAAGTACCACAACGTCAGTCTCTTCAGGATCCGCGACGGCCACGCCTTCGACGTGACGGCGCTGCGCGCGGCGGCCCGCACGGTCACCGCGCGGCACGACATCCTGCGTACCTCCGTCGAGCTGACCGCCCACTCCGTGCCCATGCAGTACGTGCACACCCACGCCGAGGTCCCGGTGACCGTCCGCGATCTGCGGGCGCTCGACGTGGACGCCAGGGAGCGGGCCGTCGCCGCCTTCCGCGCCGAGGAGCGGTCCCGGCTCTTCGAGCTGTCGGCCGCCCCGCTGCTGCGCATCGCCGCGCTGAGGGAGGACGAGGAGTCCTGGCAGTTCGTCCTCACCCAGCCGCACATGGTCACCGAAGGCTGGAGCCACCACTCCCTGCTGATGGAACTCCTCGACTGCTACCGGCAGTTCAGGGACGAAGGGCAGCCCTCGCCCTTCGAGGCGCCGTCCGTCCGGTACGCCGACTTCATCGCGGGTGAACGGGAGTCGCTCGAATCAGCCGATGACCGTGCGTTCTGGCAGCGGACCGTCGACAGCAATGCCCCCTTCACGCTGCCCGCGGGCTGGGCGGACGCCCCCGGTACCCCTCGTACCGTGACACGGGCGCGCGTCGCCCTCAGCGGTGTCGAGCGCCGGCTGCGGGCCCTGGCCGCCACGGCCCGGGTCTCGTACAAGAGCGTGCTGCACGCGGCCCATCTGAAGGTCATGAGCCAGCTCACCGACGAGGAGCGCTTCCACACCGGCATCGTCGCGCACGGCAGGCCCGAGGCGCTCGGCGCCGAGCGGGTCCACGGAATGCACCTCAACACGCTGCCGCACCCGACGGACCGCACCGCCGGCACCTGGCGCGAGCTGGTCCAGCAGACCTTCGCCCGGGAAGCGGCGACCTGGCCGCACCGGCGCTACCCGCTGCCCGCCGTGCAGCGGCTCGCCGGTGGCGAGCGGTTGATCGACGTGGTCTTCAACTACCTGGACTTCCACCAGGTCGACACCGAGCGGGTCGACTTCAAGGAGGCCGTGCACGACGCGTCCACCGAGTTCGGGCTGCACGTCTCCGTGCTCGGCGGACATCTCGGCCTCAGCAGCCACTCCGAGGCCCTGAGCCAGCACTCCGTCGAGCGGCTCGCCGGGCTCTACGAGGCCGTGCTGGAGGCGATGGCGGCGAACCCGGACGGGGACGCCTCGGCCACGTATCTGCCGTCGCCCGAACGGGAGTTGCTGCCCGGCACCGCGGCTGCGGCCCCCGCGCTGCAAGGCACCGTCCCCGGGCTCTTCGCCGCCCAGGTGGCGCGCACCCCGGACGGCATCGCCCTCGCCCACGAAGGGACCGAGCTGACCTTCGCCGGGCTCGACGCGCGGGCCAACCGGCTCGCGCACCACCTCGCGGGCCTCGGAGTGGGCCCGGAGACGATCGTCGGCATCTCGATGGACCGCGGCCCGGACCTGGTGACCGGCATCCTCGGCATCCTCAAGGCGGGCGGCGCCTATCTGCCGCTCGACCCCGCCTACCCGGCCGACCGTCTCGCCCACATGATCGGCGACTCGGCGACCCGGGTCGTCCTCACCCAGCAGCACATCGTCGGGACGCTCCCCGGGCACGGGGCGCACACCGTCGTCGTCGACGCCCCGGACACGGTGGCAGCCGTCGCCGCGCAGCCGGCCACCGCGCCCGAGGTGACACTCGGCGCCGACAGCGCCGCGTACGTCATCTACACCTCCGGCTCCACCGGAAAGCCCAAGGGCGTCGTCGTCACCCACGCGGGCACCGGCAACCTCGGTGCGGGCATGGCCGCCCGGATCGGGATCGAACCCGGCAGCCGGGTGCTGCAGTTCGCCTCGATCAGCTTCGACGCGGCCTTCGCCGAACTCGCCCAGACCCTGCTGACCGGCGCCACGCTGGTCCTCGCTCCGGCCGAGCGGCTGATGCCGGGCCCGGAGCTGACGGCGCTCACGCACGAGCAGCGGGTCACCCATCTCACCCTGCCCCCGACGGCCCTCTCCGTACTGCCCGTCGAGGGCGGGCTCCCGGCCGGCGCGACCCTGCTCGTCGCCGGTGAGGCCTGCCCGCCCGACACGGTCGCGGCCTGGTCCGCGGGCCGCGTCATGATCAATGCGTACGGGCCCACCGAGACGACCGTCTGCGCCACCATGAGCAGCCCCCTGAACGGCGCCGTCTTCGCGCCCATCGGCCGGCCGATGCCCGCCTTCACGGCCCATGTCCTGGACGCCCGGATGCACCCCGTGCCCGCCGGAGTCCCCGGTGAGCTGTACCTCGGCGGCATCGGGGTGGCCCGCGGCTACCTGGGCCGGCCCGCCCTGACCGCCGAGCGGTTCGTGCCCGACCCGTACGGCGCGGCCGGCTCACGCCTCTACCGCACCGGGGACTCGGCGCTGGTGCTGCCGGACGGCGAGCTGCACTTCATCGGCCGCATCGACACCCAGGTCAAGCTACGCGGCTTCCGCATCGAGCTCGGCGAGATCGAGGCGCTGCTGCTCACCCACCCGGAGGTCCGCGAAGCGGTCGCAGCGGTCCGCGAGGACGTGCCCGGCAGCCGTACCCTCGCCGCGTACTACGTGCCCGAGGCCGGCGCCGCTCCCGAGCCCGGCGCACTGCGCGAGCTGCTCACCGCCGCGCTGCCGGAGTACATGGTGCCGGCCTCCTTCACCGCGCTGGACGCCCTCCCGCTCAGCGCCAACGGAAAGACCGACCGGCGCGCCCTGCCCGCCCCGGACCGCTCGGCACACGCCGCCGCCGAGGCGTACACCGCCCCGCGCACCCCCGTGGAGGAGCGCATCGCCGGGGTGTGGCGCGAGGTGCTCGGAGTCGAGCGGGTCGGTGTGCACGACGGGTTCTTCGACCTCGGCGGCGACTCCATCCGGGCCGTGACCCTGATCGGCGCGCTGCGCGCCGCCGGCTTCGACACCGGAGTCCGCGAGGTCTTCGAGGCGCGCACGGTCGCCGCACTCGCCGAACTCCTCACCGGCCGGCCCGCGCCCGCGGACGCCACCTGGGCCGCACCCTTCGCGCAGGTCCCCGCGGCGGACCGGAACCTGCTGCCCGCCGGGCTCGCGGACGCCTATCCGCTGTCCCAGGTGCAGACCGGCATGGTCGTCGAAATGCTCGCCGACGGGGAGCGGACCAAGTACCACAACGTCAGCGTGAACCGGATCCGCGACGGTGTCGCCTTCTCGCCCGAAGCGCTGCGCGAGGCCGCCGACATCGTGGTGGCGCGGCACGAGGTGCTGCGCACCTCTTTCGAACTGACCGCCCACTCCGTACCGATGCAGCTCGTGCACAGCGCCGCGGAGGTCCCGGTACGCGTCATCGATCTGCGCGGCCTCGACACCGCGGCCCGCGACGAGGCGATCGGCGCCCATGTGGCCGCCGAACACGCCGACCACTTCGAGCTGACCCGTGCCCCGCTGCTGCGGGTCGCCGCGCTCGTGGAGAGCGAGGAGGCCTGGCATCTCGCCCTCACCGAGTCGCACGCCATCACCGAAGGGTGGAGCTACCACGCCCTGATGATGGAGCTCCTGGACGTGTACGCCGCCCTGCGCGACGGGCACCGGCCGGAGCTCCGCCCGCTGCCCGAGGTGCGCTTCGCGGACTTCATCGCGGCCGAACTGGCCTGCCTGCACAGCCCGGACACCCGAGAGCACTGGCAGCGGACCCTCGACGCGTACACCGCCTTCGAGCTGCCGGCCGGCTGGGGCGCGGATCCCGCCACGCCTCGTGAGCCGTACCGGCTGCGCGTGCCGCTGAGCGACCTGGAGCCGGGCCTCAGGTCGCTGGCCACCGCGTCCAGGGTCTCGCTCAAGGCCGTGCTGCACGCCGCACACCTGAAGGTGCTGAGCCAGCTCACGGCGGCGGAGCACTTCCACGCGGGCCTGGTCAGCGACACCCGCCCGGAGGCGGCCGGCGCCGACCGGGTGCTCGGGATGTACGTCAACACGCTGCCGTTCGGCTACGACCGGGGCGCCGCCACCTGGCGCGAACTGGTCAGGCAGGTCTTCGACCGCGAGGTCGCCCTGTGGCCGCACCGGCAGTTCCCGCTCCCCGAACTGCAGCGGCAGGCGGGCGGCCACCGGCTGGTCGACGTGGTCTTCAACTACCAGGACTTCCACCAGGTCGACACCGATCTGGTCGATGTCACGGCGGGCGTCGGCGCGGGCGGCATCGAGTTCGGCCTGGCCGTCACGACCCTGGCGGGACACCTCAACGTCAAGACCGACACGCACAGCCTCAGCCGTGCCAACGCCGAACGTCTCGCCGCGATGTACCGCGCGGTCCTGGAGTCGATGGCCGCGGGACCCGAGGGCGACGCCCGCGAGGTGTACCTGCCGGCGGGGGAGCGGGAACTCCAGCTCACCGACTGGCTCGTCGAGGGGACGGAACCCGACGACCGGACCGAGCCGGTGGCGCACCGGGTGCACGAGGTGTTCGAGCGGCAGGCCGCGCGGACCCCCGACGCGGTCGCCGTGACCTTCGACGGCCACCACCTCACGTACGCCGAACTCGACACCCGCGCCAACCGCATCGCTCAGCTGCTGCGCGCCAAGGGCGTCGGCCCCGAGACGCTGGTCGGCGTCAGCCTCGAACGCGGCACCGACCTGGTGGCGTCGCTCCTGGCGGTCCTCAAGGCGGGCGGCGCGTATCTGCCGCTCGACCCCACCTATCCGGCGGACCGCCTCGCCCACATCGTCGAGGACGCAGGCGCCCCGGTGGTCCTCAGTACCTCCGCGCTCGGCGCCCACTTCGAGGGCGAGCCGATCCTCCTGGACCGCGACGCGGAGCTGATCGACGCCCAGCCGGGGACCGCCCCCGCGGTGGCCGGCAGCCCCGAGAACCTCGTGTACGTCATCTACACCTCGGGCTCGACGGGCCGCCCCAAGGGCGTGGCCCTGTCCCACGCGAACGTCCTGCGGCTGTTCACCGTGACCGAGGACCGGTTCGGCTTCGGAGCCGAGGACGTGTGGACGCTGTTCCACAGCTACGCCTTCGACTTCTCGGTGTGGGAGCTGTGGGGCGCGCTGCTGCACGGCGGCCGGCTCGTGGTCGTACCGCAGGACACCGCCCGCTCGCCCGAGGACTTCCTCGACCTGCTGGTGCGCGAGCGGGTGACGGTGCTCAACCAGACGCCGTCCGCGTTCCGTTCGCTGGTCGGCGCGGCCAGGGACGGCGACCCGCGCATCGACCGGCTCGCGCTGCGGGCGGTCGTCCTCGGCGGCGAGAAACTGGAGGTCGCCGAGTTGGTGCCGTGGGCCGAACGGGTCGGTCTTGACGGCACCGCGCTGGTGAACATGTACGGGATCACCGAGACGACCGTCCATGTCACCCACCACCGGCTGACCGGGGGAGACCTGGCGGAGCCCTCGCGCAGCCCGGTCGGCGCCCCGCTCGGCGATCTGCGGGTGTGCCTGCTCGACCGGGACGGCCGGATCGTGCCGCTCGGAGTCCCCGGCGAGATCCACGTCGGCGGTCCCGGAGTGGCCCGCGGCTACCTGGGCCGTCCCGAGCTGACGGCCGACCGGTTCGTGCCCGACCCGTACGGTCCCGAAGGCGCCCGGCTCTACCGGGCGGGCGACCTCGCGCGGCGGCTGGCCGACGGCAGCCTGGAGTTCCTCGGCCGGATCGACGACCAGGTCAAGATCCGCGGCTTCCGCATCGAACTCGGTGAGATATCCGCCGCGTTGGGCGCCCACCCGCAGGTCAGGGACGCGGTCGTCGTCGTACGCGAGGACACCCCCGGCGACAAGCGCCTCGTCGCCTACTTCGTCGCCACGGGCGAGGAGCCCCCCGCGCGCGGCGAACTCCGCCCCTACCTGGCCGCGACGCTCCCGGACCACATGGTCCCGGCGGCGTACGTGCCCATCGAGCGGATCCCGCTGAACGCCAACGGGAAGCTCAACCTCCGTGCCCTGCCCGCGCCTTCGGACAGCGCACTCGACTCCGGCGAGGCGTACACCGCACCCCGCGGTGCCGTGCAGACGCGGCTCGCCGAGATCTGGTGCGAGGTGCTCGGCACCCGGCGCGCCGGAGCGGAGAGCAGCTTCTTCGACCTCGGCGGTGACTCCATCCGGGCCGTCGCACTGGTCGGCGCGATGCGCGCGGCGGGCTTCGACGTCGCCGTCCGTGAGGTCTTCGAACTACGCACGATCGCCGCGATCGCGGGGCTCCTGGAGGGCCGCGAAGCAACAACGGACGGGGAGAACAAGGTGCAACCGTACGAGCTGATCCCGGCGGCGGACCGCGGAAAGCTGCCCGAGGGCATCACCGACGCGTATCCGCTGTCCCAGATCCAGGCCGGCATGGTCGTCGAGCTGCTGGCCGACGAGAGCCGCGGCAACTACCACAATGTGACCTCGTTCCGGATCACGGACGACGCGCCGTTCACACCCGCCGCGTTCGAGGCGGCCATACGGACCGTCGTCGACCGGCACGAGGTGCTGCGCACCTCCGTCGCCGCCGCCGGATACTCCGTGCCGCTCCAGATCGTCCATGCCCGGGTCGACACCCCGGTCACCGTGACGGACCTCCGCGACACCGACGCGGCGGGACTGGAGGCGGCTCTGCGCGCCCATGTCTCCGCGGAGCGCGGCAAGCTCTTCGACCTGGCCGCCGCCCCGCTGCTGCGGACCGCGGCGCACATCGAGAGCGAGTCCGCCTGGTGGCTCTCGCTCACCGAGTCGCACATCATCCTGGAGGGCTGGAGCCACGCCTCACTGGTGATGGAACTCCTCTCCGCCTACCGGGAGTTCAGGGACACCGGCGAAGCGGCCCCGTACGAGCGGCCGTCCGTCAGGTACGCCGACTTCATCGCCGGTGAGGTGGAGGCGCTCGCCTCGGCCGAGGACCGCGCGTACTGGAAGGGCATCGTCGAGGAGCACGCCAAGTTCGAACTTCCCGCCGGCTGGGGCGAGAGCCCCGAGAAGCCGCGCGAGGGCAACCGCGTCGTCGTCGGCTTCGAGGACCTGGCCGAGCGGCTGCGCGCGCTTGCTTCCGAGACCGGCACCTCGCTGAAGAGCGTCCTGCACGCCGCACACCTGAAGACGCTCAGCCAGCTCACCGGCGAGCAGGCCTTCCACTCGGGCCTGGTGAACCACGCCCGCCCCGAGGCGGCGGGCGCCGACCGGGTGCTCGGGATGCACCTCAACTCCCTGCCGTTCGCCCACGAGCGCGGCGCCCGCACCTGGCGCGAGCTGATCGGGCAGGTCTTCGCCCGCGAACTGGAGGTCTGGGCGCACCGCCGCTTCCCGCTCCCGGAGATCCAGCGGGAGGCGCGCGGCGGCCGGCTGATCGATGTGCTGTTCAACTTCGTCGACTTCCACCAGGTCGACGACGACCTCGTCGACTCGGGCGTACGGATCAGCGAGACGCCCACCGAGTTCAGCCTCTCCGTGCACGCCACCGGCAAGAACATCGTCCTCAGCACCAACACCCACGTGCTGAGCAGGGCGCACGCGGAGCGTCTCGCCGGGATGTACCGGGCCGTCCTGGAGGCGATGGCCGCGGACGCCGACGGGGACGCCCAGGCGGCCAGGCTGCCCGCGGGCGAGCGCGAGCGACTGCTCGGGGAGCGGACCACCGAGGCGGCCGAGCCGGTGACCCGCCGGGTGCACGAGGTGTTCGAGGAGCAGGCGGCGCGGACCCCGGAGGGCATCGCGGTGACCTTCGAGGGCGCGGACCTCACCTATGCCGAGGTGAACGCGCGGGCGAACCGGATCGCGCATGCTCTGCTCGCCAGGGGTGTTGGCCCGGAGACGCTGGTCGGGCTGGGTCTGGAGCGGGGGATCGAGCTGATTCCGGCGCTGTTGGGGATCCTGAAGTCGGGTGCGGCGTATCTGCCGTTGGACCCGGCGAACCCGGCGGACCGTATCGCGTACATCGTCGAGGACGCGAAGGCGCCGGTGGTGGTCACCACGGCGGCCCACGCGGATCTCTTCGATGTCGAGGTGCTGCTCCTCGACACGGACGCGGAGCTGATCGGGGCGCAGCCGTCGTCGAATCCGGTGGTGGCGGGCAGTCCGGAGAATCTGATCTACACGATCTATACGTCGGGTTCGACGGGTCGGCCGAAGGGTGTGGCGCTGACGCACTCGAATGTGGTGCGGCTGCTTGAACGCGGGCAGGAGCACTACGCGTTCGACGAGACGGATGTGTGGCCGCTGTTCCACAGCTACGCGTTCGATGTGTCGGTGTGGGAGATGTGGGGCGCGCTGCTGCACGGTGGCCGGCTCGTCGTGGTCCCGTATGCCGTCACCCGCTCGCCCGAGGACTTCCTCGACCTGCTCGTCACGGAAGAGGTGACGGTCCTCAACCAGACCCCCTCGGCCTTCCGCGGCCTGGTCGCCGCGGCGGCCGACGGCGATCCGCGCATCAAGCAACTCGCGCTGCGGGCGGTGGTCTTCGCAGGCGAGAAGCTGGAGATCCAGGAACTCAAGCCGTGGACGGACCGGCTGGGCCTGGCCCGCACCGCGCTGGTGAACATGTACGGGATCACCGAGACCACCGTCCACACCACCTACCACCGCCTCACCAAGAAGGATCTGGACCCGCGGGCGGGCAACGCCATCGGCCGGCCGCTCGCCGACCTCCAGGTCCATCTGCTCGACGGCGAAGGCGACCTGACGCCGATCGGTGTCGCCGGTGAGATCCATGTCGGTGGGCCGGGTGTGGCCCGTGGATATCTGGGCCGTCCCGGGCTGACGGCCGAGCGGTTCGTGCCGGACCCGTACGGGCCCGCGGGCTCGCGGCTCTACAAGAGCGGGGACCTGGCGCGCCGACTTCCCGACGGGAGCCTGGAGTTCCTCGGGCGGGCCGACGACCAGGTGAAGATCCGTGGCTTCCGTATCGAGCTCGGTGAGATCGAGACCGCGCTCGCCGCCCACCCGCACGTCCGCGACGCGGTCGTCGTCGTACGCGAGGACACCCCCGGCGACAAGCGCCTCATCGCGTACGTCGTCGCCATCGGCCAACAGTCGCTGGAGCTGGGTGAGTTGAGGGCCCACCTGGGCGCCGCCCTGCCCGAGTACATGATTCCGTCGGCCTTCGTCGCCCTCGACCGGCTGCCGCTGACCACCAACGGCAAGCTCGACAAGCGCGCCCTGCCGGCCCCCGACCAGGGAACCGTGCTCGCCGCGGACCAGGCGTACGTCGCTCCGCGCACCGTCGAGGAGCAGCGCATCGCCGACGCCTGGACCGAGGTCCTCGGTGTGGAGCGGGTCGGTGTCCAGGACAGCTTCTTCGACCTCGGCGGGGACTCCATCAGGGCGCTCTCCCTGGTCGGCGCGTTGCGGGAGGCCGGATTCGATCTCGCCGTACGCGACGTCCTGGAGTGCCTGACGGTCGCCGCGCTCGCCGAGCTGGCGACCGGCCGCCCCGCCCCGGCGGGCGGGGTGCGAAGCGTCGAGCCGTTCACCCTCCTTCCCGCCGAGGACGCGGCTCTGCTGCCCGAGGGCCTCACCGATGCGTATCCGCTCTCCCAGGCGCAGCTCGGCATGGTCATCGAGATGCAGCGCGGCGACGGCCGGAACACGTACCACAACGTCTTCTCCATGCGGATCAGGGACGAGGTCGCCTTCGACGCCGACGCGCTGCGGCAGGCCGTGGCGCTGATCGTCGGGCGGCACGAGGTGCTCCGTACCTCGGTCGACCTCTCCACGTACTCGGTGCCGATGCAGCTGGTGCACGCCGACGCGGAGATCCCCGTGCGGACCCGCGACCTGAGCGGCCTCGACCGGGCCGGGATCGACCGTGCGGTGCGGCAGTTCACCACCGAGGAGCGGGCCGACGTCTTCGACCTCGGGCGGGCGCCGCTGCTGCGGATCGCCGCGCACATCGAGGAGACCGGCGCGTGGTGGCTCGCGATCACCGAGTGCCATGTGGTGATGGAGGGCTGGAGCACCTTCACCCTCGTCATGGAGGTCCTGGACGCCTACCGGCAGATCAGGGACACGGGCAGGGCCGAGCCCTACGTGGCGCCGGCCGTGCGCTACGCGGACTTCATCGCGGCCGAACTCGCCTCCCTCGACTCCCCGCAGGACCGGGCCTACTGGAAGGACATCGTCACCGGGCACCCCCGGCTGACCCTCCCGGAGGCCTGGGCCGACGCGCCGGACGCCCCGCGCGCCCAGTCCCGCAGCCAGGTCGTCTTCACCGATCTGGAGCAGGGCCTGCGCGGCCTGGCCGCCGACGCCCGCGCCTCACTGAAGAGCGTGCTGCACGCCGCGCACCTGAAGGTGATGAGCCAGCTCACCGCGGAGGAGTCCTTCTTCACCGGCCTGGTGTGCAACGCCAGGCCCGAGGCGAGGGGCGCCGACCGGGTGTACGGAATGCACCTGAACACGCTGCCCTTCGCGCACGACCGCTCGGCCGGCACCTGGCGCGAGCTGACGGAGCAGGTCTTCGCCCGCGAGGTCGAGCTCTGGTCCCACCGCTCCTTCCCGATGCCCGAGATCCAGCGCGAACTCGGCGACGGGCAACGCCTGATCGACATCCCGTTCTCCTACCAGGACTTCCACCAGGTCGACGAGAAGCTGATCGACACCGGGGCGACGGTGGGCGAGGGAGCCCTCGAATTCGGCCTGCGGGTCTCGGTCCTGTCCGGTCACATCAACCTCTCCGCGAACAACCTGGTGATGAGCCAGACCGCCCTCGACCGGCTCGGCACGGTCTACCGCTCCGTGCTGGAGGCGATGGCGGCGGACCCGAAGGGCGACGCGCGGGCCTCCTTCCTCCCGGAGGGGGAGCGGCAGCGGATCCTCGTCGAGTGGAACGACACGGCGTTCGAGGCGGAGACGTCTTCCGTGCTGGAGCGCTTCGAGGCGCAGGTGGCCGAGACGCCCGGCGCGGTGGCGGTGCGGCACGAGGGCGGTGTGCTCTCGTACGGCGAACTGGACGCGCGGGCCAATCAGTTGGCGCATCATCTGCGGGATTTGGGTGTGGGCGTCGAGTCGCGGGTGCTTGTGCGGTTGGACCGGGGTCCGGATCTGATCGCGGCGCTGCTCGCGGTGTGGAAGGCGGGTGGTGCGTACGTTCCGGTCGACCTGTCGTATCCGGCCGAGCGGGTGGCGGCGATGCGGGAGGCCGCGCAGGCGCCGGTGGAGGTGACACCGGAGACCTTCGGGAATCTCGCGGCGTGGCCCACGACCGCTCCGGAGCGCACCGAGGACCTGGACCGTCTCGCGTACGTCATCTTCACCTCCGGTTCGACCGGAAAGCCCAAGGGTGTCGAGGTTCCGCACCGGGGTCTGGCCAACCATGTGGCCTGGGCGGCACGGGAGTTGGCCGCGCAGGGGTCCGGTGGTGCGCCGTTGTTCTCCTCGGTCGCCTTCGATCTGGTGGTCCCCAATCTGTGGGCGCCGCTGGTCACCGGCCAGTCGGTGCACACCGTCGGGCAGGAGACGGGTCTCGCGGATCTGGGTGAGCGGCTGCTGGCCCACGCCCCGTACAGCTTCGTCAAGCTCACCCCGGGACATCTGGACGTGTTGGCGCAGCAGTTGACGCCGGCGCAGGCGAGTGGTCTGGCTCCGGTGCTGGTGGTGGCGGGTGAGGCGTTCACGCGGGCGACGCTGGAGCGGTGGCGTGAACTGGCCCCGCAGGTCCGGCTGGTCAACGAGTACGGGCCGACCGAGGCCTCCGTCGGCACCAGCGTCTTCCCGGTGCCGCAGGACATCGGCGCCGAGGTCCTGCCGATCGGCCGTCCGCTGCCGAACATGGCGATGTATGTCCTGGACGCGGCCCTGCAACCGGTCCCGGTCGGTGTCAGCGGGGAGCTCTATGTCGGTGGCACCGGGGTGGCGCGCGGTTACGCGGGCCGTCCGGACCTGACGGCCGAGCGGTTCGTGCCGAACCCGTACGGCATCGAGCCGGGCGCCCGCCTCTACCGCACCGGCGATCTGGTGCGCCAACTCGCCGACGGCAACGTCGAGTTCCTGGGCCGGCTGGACGACCAGGTCAAGATCCGCGGGTTCCGTATCGAACTCGGCGAGGTCCAGGCCGTCCTCGCCGGCCACCCCGAGGTCCGCGACGCCTTCGTCACCACCATGGACACGGCGGCCGGCGACAGGGAACTCGCCGCCTACTACGCCCCCGCGATCGCCACTCCGGAGTCCCTCCGTGAGCACCTCGCGGCCCGCCTGCCCGACTACATGATCCCGGCCACCCTGACCGCCCTCGACGCACTGCCGCTGAACGCCAACGGCAAGGTCGACCGCAGGGCACTGCCCACCCCCGACCGCGCGTCCGGCACTCAGGAGAAGGAGTTCCAGGCACCGCGGACGGACACCGAGAAGGCGCTTGCCGCGATCTGGTCGGAGCTGCTCGGTATCGAACGCATCGCGGCGGACGACAACTTCTTCGGCCTCGGCGGGCACTCGATGCTGATCATCAAGGTGATGGCGGCCGCCCGCAAGCAGCGGCTGCCCATCTCGCTGCGCATGCTGTACGAGACCGAGAGCCTGGCCGAACTGGCCGCCGCGGTCGACGCCCAGGCGGCCAAGACCCAGCCGAAGACCCAGCCGAAGGCCCAGGCCAGGACCCAGCCGAAGTCCACGGTTCAGCAGCTCCCCGGGGTGTCCGATGGGCACGTCCCAGGTGCTGTGATCGCGCGGATCCGGGACGGTGAACTCGCCGGGGTGCAGGCCTACGGCGTGCTGACGGCAGGCGGCACCGAAGCCGTCACCCCGCAGACGCTGTTCCAGGCCGGCTCGATCAGCAAGCTCGTCACCGCACTCGGCGTGCTGCGCCTGGTCGACCGGGGGCGCCTCGACCTCGACACGGACGTGAACACGTACCTCACGTCCTGGCAGGTCACCGACGAGTTCGGCACCCCCGCCGAGGTCACCCCGCGCCAGCTGCTCGGCCACCGCTCGGGTCTCACCGTGGTCGCCAACGCCGGCTACCGGCCCGGCGAGACGATGCCCACCGTGCTCGACCTGCTGGGCGGCCGTCCGCCGGTGGACACCCCGCCGGTCCGCGCCGAACGGCCGCCGGGCGGCACCTTCGAGCTGGCGAACACCAACTACTCCGTGATCCAGCAGCTGTTGGAGGACATCAGCGGACAGCCCTTCGCCGCACTGATGCGGGAGCTGGTCCTCGAACCGCTGCGCATGACCTCCAGCAGCTTCGAACAGGACTTCCCGGGGACCTCGGGGCGCCCGGCCGCCACCGGACACGACAGCGAGGGGCGGCCGGTGGACGGCGGCTGGCGGGTCCGCCCGCAGCTGGCCTCATCCGGACTGTGGTCCACGGCCGGTGACCTCGCCAAGGTCGCCGTCGAGCTGCGCCGCGCCCACCGCGGTGAGGCCTACGCCGTACTGTCCCGGCCGCTGGCCGAGCAGATGCTGACTCCGGGGGAGGGCGGCTTCTACGGTCTGGGCGCCGTCGTCGACGGCCGCGCGCCCGACCTCGACGCCGGCCACGGCGGAGAGCCGTACGGCTACCGGAACATGCTGATCGTCAACACCGGCACGGGCTCCGGCTTCGTGGCCCTGACCAACGGTGAATCCGGCCGCGAGGTCCTCAAGTCCGTCGCCGCCTCGCTCCGCGAACAGGACGGCGCCTTCGGCACCGGCCGGATGGCCGCTGACTGGTCCAACTGACGCTCCCCACCTGCCCTCTGGAAGGACACACCCATGCGGCACCTCATATCCATCGACGACCTCACCGACGAGGACCTCTCGGCGCTGGTGCGGCGCGGCGCCCGGTTCTCGGGCGACGGCACGGCGGGCGAGCGCCCGCTGGACGGCCGGATCGCCGGGATCTACTTCAGCAAGACCTCGACCCGGACCCGGACCGCCTTCTCCAGCGGCGCGCTCCGGCTCGGCGCGCAGATCATCGCGTACGGGCCCGGGGACCTCCAGCTCAACACGGGGGAGACCAGCGAGGACACGGGCCGGGTGATGTCCCGGATGCTCGATGTCCTGGTGGCCCGCACCGCGGGCGATCCGGCGGAGATGCGTGCCTGGGCGGCCCAGGGCCGGATGTCCGTCGTCAACGCGATGAGCGCCGACGAGCACCCCACGCAGGCGCTCACCGATCTGACCACCCTGTACGGCCGCTTCGGCCGGATCGAGGGCCTGCGCGTCCTGTACGTGGGGGAGGGCAACAACACCGCCGCCGCCCTGGCGCTCGCCCTCACCCGGTTCCCAGGAGTCGAGTTCGAACTGCGTACGCCGCCGGGCTACGGCCTCACCGAGTCCGTACGCACCCGGGCCGCCGCCCACGCGCAGCGCCACGGAGCGGCCTTCCGTGAACAGCACGACATGGCCGATCTGCCCGGCGACCTGGACGCTGTCTACACCAGCCGCTGGCAGACCACCGGCACCAGCAAGCCCGACCCCGACTGGCGGCAGGTGTTCGCGCCCTTCCAGGTGACGGCCGCGTTGTGGCAGGCCAGCCCGAAGGCGGTGTTCCTGCACGACCTGCCGGCCCACCGCGGTGACGAGGTCACCGCGGAGGTCCTGGACGGGTCCGCGAGCATCGCCTTCGACCAGGCCGAGAACAAGATGCACAGCGCCATGGCCGTCCTCGAATGGTGCCGCGGCGCCGGCCCCGCCGACGGGGAGCCCCGTCCGTGAGCATGGTCGATGAGGCACCCGCCACCGGCAGCACCGGCCGGCTGCCGCCGCTGCGCAAGAACCGCGACTTCCGGCTGCTGTGGTCGGGCGCCTCCGCGTCCTTCCTGAGCAGCCGGGTCAGCGCGGTCACCTATCCGCTGGTCGTGCTCTGGCACACCGGCTCACCGCTTGCCACCTCCGTGGTCTCCTTCGCCGCGCTGCTGCCGCTGCTGCTCGTGCAGTTGCCGGCCGGGGCCCTGGTGGACCGCTGGGACCGGCGGCGCCTGATGATCGCCTGCGAGGCGGGGCGGTTCCTCGCGCTGGGCACCGCGGCCGTGGCACTGGCGACCGGTACGGTGTCGGTCCCGCATCTGGCCGCGGTCGCCTTCGTCGAATCGGGCCTGGCCGTGTTCTACCGGCTGGCCGAGCGCGGGGCCGTACGCAACGTCGTACACCCGGAGCAGCTGCCCTCCGCGCTGGCCGCCAACGAGGCACGAGGGCGGGCCGCGGGCATGATCGGGCAGCCGGGCGGCATCCTCCTGCACTCGCTGGTGCGCTGGGCGCCCTTCCTCTTCGCCTCCGTCGCCTATCTGGTCTCGCTCTGCTCACTGCTGCTGATCAAGAAGGACTTCCAGCAGGAGCGGGCGGCGACGACCACGCGGCTGCGCAGTGAAGTGGCCGACGGATTGCGGTGGTTGTGGCGACAGCGCTTCCTGCGAGCAGCGCTCGGCATCGTCGCCGGCAGCAATGTGCTCTTCCAGGTGCTCAGTCTCGCCCTGATCCTCATGATCAAGGAGGAGGGGCGCTCGCCCGCCACGCTGTCGATCATCGTGGTCCTCAGCGGCATCGGCGGGATGCTGGGCGCGCTGAGCGGCGGCTGGTGGCTGCGGCGGCTGACCCAGCGGACGATCCTCCTCGGCGGCGCCACCTGCTGGGCGGTGCTGATGACCGCCATGGCCCTGGTCCGCGAACCCCTCGCGCTGGGCGCCCTGTTCGCAGGGACCAGCCTCGTGGGCGCGGTGTTCAACGTGGCCGCCGGTGTCTATCAGGTGCGGACCACCCCGGACGAGATGCAGGGACGGGTGGCGGGCACCGCCAATCTGCTCGGGTCCGGCACCAACGCGCTCGGAGCCCTCGGCGGGGGTCTGCTCCTCGCGGCCTGGGGGACGACCCGCTCGGTGCTGCTCGTCGGCGGCGCCATGGCCCTGATCGCCGCCCTGGCCGCGATCAGTCCCGCGCTGCGCACCGAGGAACCGCCGACCGACCGGAAACCGGCCGAAGAGGCCCCGCCCGAAGACCTGTTGGCCAAGCGAGACGATTCCGATGGAGCAGCCAGTTGAGTGACCACCTGATGCTGAGCGAGCCGCCGCTGTTCGACACCCTGGAGGAAGAGCGCGCCCACCGCAAGGAGAGGCTGGCCGCGGCTCTGCGGATCTTCGGCCGGTTCGGCTTCGAGGAGGGCAACGCGGGTCATGTCACGGCCCGTGACCCCGAGTTGGAGGACCATTTCTGGGTCAACCCGTTCGGTCTCTCCTTCAAGCACGTCAGGGTCAGCGACCTGCTTCTGGTGGACAGCGCGGGCCGGGTCGTGGAGGGCAGGTACCACGTCAACCGGGCCGCCTTCGCGATCCATTCGCAGATCCACGAGGCCCGGCCCGACGCGGTGGCCGCCGCGCACACCCATTCCACGTACGGCAGGGCGCTGTCCACCCTGGGGGAACTGCTCGATCCGATCACCCAGGACGTGTGCGCGTTCTACCAGGACCATGCGCTCTTCGACGACTACACCGGTCCGGTCACCGAACTCCAGGAAGGCCGCCGGGTGGCGGAGGCGCTCGGCCCGAACAAGGCCGTCATCCTGCGCAACCACGGACTGCTCACGGTGGGCGACACCGTCGACGCCGCCGCCTGGTGGTTCATCACGATGGAGCGCTCCTGCCAGGTGCAGCTGCTCGCCAAGGCCGCCGGACAGGTCGTCCCGATCAGCCACGAGAACGCCCGGCACACCTATCGGGAGGTGGGAGACGACCTCATCGGCTGGATGAACTTCCAGCCCCTGCACGACCACATCCGGCGCACCGAACCCGATCTCCTCGACTAGGAGGCTGACCCTTGTCCAGATTCCCGGCCGCCCGGACCGACGCGGGCCCCTGGCTCCGCCGCTACAGCAAGGCGACCGCGCCCCGGCTGCGCATGGTGTGCTTCCCGCACGCCGGCGGCACCGCACAGCTCTTCCAGGGCTGGCCGTCCCGGCTGCCCTCCGATGTGGACCTGCTCGCCGTGCGCTACCCGGGCCGCCAGGACCGCCTCGCAGAGCCGTGCGTCGAGACGATGGAAGAGCTCGCCGACAGCATCACCGACGCCCTCGCGGACCACCTCGGCCTGCCCCTGGCCCTCTTCGGCCACAGCATGGGCTCCTCGGTGGCCTACGAGGTCGCGGTGCGCCTGGAGTCACGGCACGGCGTCAGCCCCGCCCACCTGTTGGTGTCCGGCCGGGCGGCGCCGCACCACGCCAAGCGCTCCCTGCTGCACGACGCCGACGACGACACCCTGATCGCCGGCATCCGCACCCTCGGCGACCTGGGATCCGAAGTCTTCGACATCCCGGAGCTGCGCGAACTGCTCCTGCCTCCGCTCCGCGCCGACTACCGGCTGATCGAGACGTACCGCCCGCACTCGCCGGTCCCGGTGCGCTCGCCCATCACGGCGTACGTGGGGACCGAGGACCACGGGTGCGTCCGCGAGGACGTGCTCGCCTGGGCCGAACTCACCACCAGCGGTGACTTCGGCCTGCGTGCCTTCGACGGCGACCACTTCTATCTGGTGCCCCAGGAGGGCGAGTTGCTGGCCGATGTGACCCGTCGGATCGCCGGAGTCCCGGCATATAGGGAAGTCGTAGTTTCTCCATAGATATTCGTATAAAGCTTGGGCGATTGAGAGGAATCAAGGCATGAGTGGCATCGCGATCTGGACACCGCTGGAGATCGAGGCCGAGGGGGTCGGCGGAGCCGAGGAACTCCGCGGGCGGCTGCACGACCTCGGCAGCGAGGGCCTGGGTGAGCTGCTTGTCCAGGAAAAGGGCCTGGTCTTCCGCGGGTTCGATGTCGACAGGCGGGAACTGGACGCCGTTCTCGACCTGTTGCTTCCCAACCGCCTCGCGTATGTGCACGGCAACTCGCCGCGCACCAAGGTCGGCAGCAATGTGTACACCTCGACCGAGTACCCGTCGGAGTTCACCATCTCGATGCACAACGAGATGAGTTACGCCCACGCCTGGCCGGCCCGGCTCGCCTTCTACTGCGAGATCCAGCCGGGCAGCGCCGGCGCCACCCCCGTGGCCGATGCCGCCCAGTGGCTGGCCGCCCTCGACCCCGAGGTGCGGGAGGCCTTCGCCGGCGGCGTCCGCTACCTGCAGAACCTGCACGACGGCTACGGGCTCGGCAAGAGCTGGCAGGACACCTTCGAGACGGCCGACCGCGCGGCCGTGTCGGAGTTCCTCGTCGGCACCGGTGCCACCTGGGAGTGGAAGGCGGACGGGGGCCTGCGGATCAGCTCGGTCCGCCCGGCCACCACCCGGCACCCCGTCACCGGCGCCGAGGTCTGGTTCAACCAGGCCGACCAGTGGCACCCGGCGGGGCTCGGCGACGACACCGCGGCCGCGCTGGCGCAGATTCTCCCCGAGGACGAACTGCCGCAGACCGTCACCTTCGCCGACGGCAGCCCGATCCCCCAGGAGTACGTGCTGCAGATCCGCGACCGGGGCCTGGAGGCCGCCGTGGACGTCGACTGGCGCCGCGGCGACCTGCTGCTCATCGACAACGTGCTGCTGGCGCACGGCCGGCGTCCCTTCACCGGCGACCGCCGTGTGCTGGTCGCCATGTCCGACTGACCAGGAAAGGGGGCCGACCGGTGGGTGCCGAATACCGCAGCCTCCAGGACAGCGGCGCCGTCCACATCTGGCAGGGCAGGGTTCCCGACCTGCTCGACCCGAGGGACGCCGCACTGCTCTGCGAGGAGGAACTCGCCATCGTGCGGCGCAGATCTCAGGACGTCGCAACCCGCTACGCGGGCGCGCACGCGGCACTGCGCCGCGTCCTCGCCCGCTATCTCGGCACGCCGCCGGAGCTGATCAGGTTCGGGCGGCGCCCCTGCCCGCGCTGCGATCACCCGGAACACGGCCGGCCCTGCGTCACGGACCCGGCGACCGGACTCGAATTCAACCTTTCCCGGTCGGGGCCCTACTGGATCCTGGCCGTGGTCGCCGACCGTCAGGTCGGAGTCGACCTGGAGGACGCGCGGACGCTGGACTTCAGGGGCTCGGCGGAGCACGTGATGTCCGACGCCGAACTGGCGTACCTGCGGGGCCGGCGGACCGAGCCCGACCAGATGGCGGCGTTCTTCCGCTGCTGGACCAGAAAGGAGGCCGTCGTCAAGGCGAGCGGCGTCGGCATCGTCGCCGACCTGCGAACCGTCGACGTCCGCCCCGACAGGGCGGACCTCGTACTCGTACAGCACGAGGAACCGACAGGGCCGGGCCGCTGGCTCGTCCAGGATCTGCCCGCCGGGCCTCACCTCTTCGCCGCACTCGCCCTCGCGGAGGGCGGCACAGGGCCGGTGGTCCTGCGCGGCCATGACGAAGGATCGGCGGTGCGGCTCCCTGAACTGCCGCTGCCGGAAGGAGCGTTGAGCACATGACCAGCACCGGGACGGCCCCGACCGCGAACTCACTGGCGGCCCTCGTCGCCGGCAGCGGAGAGATCCAGCCGTACATCGCCGAACACCGCGCGCGACTGCGGGAGTTGCTCACCGGGCACGGTGCGGTGCTGCTGCGCGGGTTCGAGGCCGGTGGCGCGGACGGCCTGGACCGTACGGTGCGGACCTTCTCGGGCGCGCCGCCGCTCCGCTATGCCGAGCGCTCGTCGCCGCGCTCCACCATCAAGGGCCAGGTCTACACCTCGACCGACTACCCGGCCGACGAGGAGATCTTCCTGCACAACGAGAACTCCTACCAGGCCGCCTGGCCCCTCAGCCTGTTCTTCTACTGCATCGAGCCCGCCCACACCCGGGGCGCGACCCCGCTCGCCGACATCCGCCAGGTCCTCCGGGATCTCGACCCCGGCGTACGGGACGAGTTCGAGCGGCGCGGCTGGCGCGTGGTGCGCAACTTCCACGCCGATTTCGGCGTGCCCTGGCAGGAGACCTTCGGCACCGGGGACCGGGACCAGGTCGCGGCGTACTGCCGGGAGAAGGGGCTCGACGTGCACTGGCGGCCGGACGGGGGCCTGCGCACCACCGCGGTCCGGCAGGCGGTGCACACCCACCCGCTGACCGGTGAGCGGGTGTGGTTCAACCACGCGACGTTCTTTCACGTCACCTCGCTGGCGCCGGAGGTCCAGGAGGGGCTGCGCGAGATCTTCCCCGACGAGGACCTGCCGACCAACACCTACTACGGGGACGGTGGGGTCATCCCGGACGAGGTCATGGATCAGCTGCGCGCTGCCTACCGCTCGGCGTCCACCCGCTTCGACTGGCAGCGCGACGACGTCCTCATCGTCGACAACATGCGTGCGGCGCACGGCCGTGAGCCCTTCACCGGGCCCCGGAAGATCGCCGTCGCCATGTCCGAGCCGTCGGACCAGCGTTAGGGAGGTTCCGCGTCAGGGAGATTCCGCGTACGTCCTGCCGTGTGCGCGGTACGAGGGTGGGGCCCGGCGATCCGATCGCCGGGCCCCACCCTCGTCGTGCGTACCGCGCGTTCTCAGCTCGCGGCGGCGAGCTGGACGCTGCCGCCATCGGTGGTCAGGCTGATCTTGTGGTTCGAGGCCGGGTCCGTGCGTACCCCGACCTTCTCGCTGCCGCCCTTGGCGGACACCTGTACCGCGTAGGCCTCGTTGGGCACCCGCACCGTCACGTTCCCGGCCTTCGTGTCGACGTCGACGTTCGAAGGCGCCGAGGTGAAGCCCGCCTGCACGCTGCCGCCCTTGGCGGACACCCGCAGGCTCTTGGCCGCCACATCGTCCGCGCGGACCTTGCCGCCGCCGGCCTCGACCGCGATCGAGCCGGCCAGGCCGGTCACCGTGACATCGCCCCCCGAGCTGTCCAGGGCGGCGGACACGGCGCGCGGGACCTCCACCCGGTAGCTCACCTTGCAGGAGCCCGGGCCGCCGGCCGGACCGCAGCCGTCGCCCGGCGTCAGCGTCAAAGTGCCGCCCGACGTGGTGTGTTCGGTCTTGGGCTTCTCCCCGGTGTAGCGGATCTTCTCGGTCACCTTGATCCCGTCGCCGTCACCGGCGATGACTTCGATGTCGCCGCCCGGTGTGGTCACCGAGAGCGCGGTGACCTTGCCGCCGACGGTGTACGAGCCGCCCGCGGACTTCTCCTCGTCGGCACTGCCGCCGCACGCCGTGAGGAGCGTGCCCGTGGCGGCCAGCGTGACGCACAGGACCGCGGCCCTGGCCGCGCGGGTGCCGCGACGGGCCGGGACGGCGGTGGTGTTGGGGATGCGCTGGTTCACTGTCGCCTCTGCTTCTGTGAAGGGTGCTGGGTGCTGGGATGGTCGGGTGGAGTCAGACGAGGGAGCGGGTGACGTAGCCGCCAGGTACCTGATGGACGACCCGCTCGAAGGAACCAGGGGTCTCGGCGATCCACATCCGGCCCACGACGGTGGCCCGCACGACGGAACGCGTGCTCGCGGTCCCCGGCAGGGGCTGTGTGAACACCACGGTCAGCGTGTCGGCTCCGGACGGCAGCCGGCCCGCGGCCCGGGTACGGGAGAGCGTGCGCTGCGTGTTCTCGTGGGCCGGCATCTGCACTCCCAGGGGACTCGGTTCGGCTCCGCTGTCGCGGTGCTTCGGTGTGGTGAGTCCACGAAACCGTGGGAAGGGGTGCCGGCGCAGTGCGGCGGAGGTGAGTCTTCGGGGTATGCCCAGCACTACCCCAAAGGTAGAACTGCCCTGCTGGGCAGGGAGGTTGCCGGTTTTCTACCGTCGGGGCATGGCAAAGACAACGATGTGGCGCGCGCTCGGTGGCCGAGCCTTCCTGCTGACCTCCTGGCCCTGGAGGTCCCTCGCGTATCTGGTGAGCGGCGCTCTGGTGGGGGTGCCGGGCCTGATCGCCGTCACGGCGGGCCTCGCCGTGGGCGGTGCGCTCTCGGTGGTGCTCATCGGGCTGCCGCTGCTCGTCGCGGTGGCGCTGGCCGGGCTGCCCATGGGGGTGCTCGAGCGGCGCAGACTGCGACTGATCGAGCCCGGCGAGGCGCCCAACCCGCACCATCCGGTGGAGACCGAGGGCGTACGGAGCTGGGTGTTGACCCGGCTGTGGGAGCGGGCCACCTGGCGGGAGCTGCTCTACACCCTGCTGTTCGTGACGGTGCTCTGGCCGCTCGACCTGCTGGCCGTCGTGTTCGCGCTGACCGTGCCGGTGGGGCTCCTCGCGACGCCCGTCATGCTGGCCACCTTCGGCGACGGCGAGTACACGATGGCCCTCAAGGAGTGGATGGTCACCTCGTACCCGCAGGCATGCGCGCTTGCGCTGCTCGGTCTGGTCCTGCTGCCCGCCGCGGCCTACGCACTGAGTGCCCTCGCGGGTGTACGTGCCCGGGGCGCCCGGCTCCTGCTGACCTGAACGGCACGCCGCACCCGGCCGGCCCCGCCGTCTCATGCGACCAGTTCCGCGGTGGCCCCGGTGGACAGCGAGGAGGCCAGCAGCGAGGCGAACTCATGGAGCCGGTACAGCGGCCGGCCCGCCCCGTCCACGCCGGGCAGGTCCAGGAGCCTGGCGTCGGCCAGCGCCTCCAGGTGGCGTTCGGCCACCGGCTCCGGGACCCCGAGCAGGGCGGCGGCCGTCACGGCGGGAAACCCGCCCCGGCCCAGCGGGGCGAGCCGGGGGAACGCGGCGCGGTCCGCCGGGGGCACCTGCCGCAGCGCGCTGTGGAGCCGGTCGGCCAGGGACAGCGAACCGAACCGCAGCTCGTCGAGGCGGCCCGCCGGGTCCCTCAGCCGCGCGGCGAGCCGGGCCAGCGGCCAGTGCGGTCGTGCCGCGAGGCGGGCGCCCGCGATCCGCAGGGCGAGCGGCAGACCCGCGCAGTGCGCCACGATCTCCGCGGCGGCCCCGGACTCGGCGGCGACGCGCCGCGGGCCCACGACCGACGCCAGCATCCGCAGCCCATCGGGTGGGCTCAACAAAGGGAGTTCAAAGGTCAGCGCGTCCGCCACGGAGACCAGCGGAGTCCGTGACGTGACCAGTACGCCGATGTCCTGGCTGCCGGGCAGCAGCGGTTCCAGCTGCATGTCGTTCACCGCGTTGTCGAGCAGGACCAGCAGCCGCCTGCCCGCGCTGCGGGTGCGGTAGAGGCGTACCAGCTCCTCCAGGTCGTCGGTGATCGAAGCCGGCCCCGTCCGGTCGACCGCGGGCTCGCCCAGGGCCCGTAACAGCGGCACCAGCACCTCGCAGGGGTCCCGGGGCGAGCCGTCGCGGCGGCACAGATCCGCGTAGAGCTGCCCGTCGGGGAACTCCCCGGAGACGGCGTGCGCGACCCGCACGGCGAGCGTCGTCTTGCCGGCACCGGCGGGGCCGGTGATCAGGAGACGGCGGGCTCGCGGGGCGCCGGCCGTGGGCGGCAGCAGCCCGCACAGCGTGGCCGACTCCCGCTCCCTGCCGGTGAATTCGACGCCGACAGGAGGAAGCATCGAGGGTACGGAGAGGGCGACGGCCCGCCGGGGCAGTTCGAGGTCGCCCGTCAGCACCGCCCGATAGGTGTGGTTCAGGGCGCTGCCCGGATCGACGCCGAGCTCCTCGGCCAGCACCTCGCGGCCCTGGTGGTAGACGTACAGGGCGTCCGCCTGCCGGCCACACCGGAACAGTGCGGTCATCAGCTGCCCGCGCAGCCGCTCGCGCAGCGGGAACGCGGTGACCAGACCGGTGAGTTCGGCGATCAGCTGCTGATGCCGGCCGAGTGCGAGATCGGCCTGGATCCTGTTCTCCAGGGCCGTGGTCCGCAGCTCCTCCAACCGCGGGCATTCGGCCCGCGCCAGCTGCTCGGTGACATTCGACAGGGCCTGTCCCCGCCACAGCTCCAGCGCGGCCCGCAGCAGCGCACCGGCCCGCTCATGGGCCGCGATCCGCAACGCCTCCCGGCCGAGCCGCTCGAGCCGCTCGAACTCCAGCAGGTCGATCCGGCCCTCACCGGTCCGCAGCAGGTACCCGGCCTGCCTGCGGACGATCTCCACGCCGCCGCCCAACCTGCCGCGCAGGCGGGAGACATACGTGTAGAGCTGGGCGCTCGCCGTGGCCGGCGGCTGCCACCCCCACAGCAGCGAACTCAGCCGGGAATCCGTGACGACCCGGCCCCTGGCGAGGAGGAGCGCCGCGAGCACCGTATGAACCTTGGTGCCGGCGAGAGTGATCGGTGCGCCGTCGCTCCTGGCTTCCACCGGGCCGAGAATCTGGAATTCCATGGCTCCTCCTGTCCGGGTGCCGTCCGGGGCGACCGACGCCGGGATACTCCGTCCCAGCCATTCTTGCCCTGGAAAGAGGCCAGGTCGGGCCGGGTGAACTGGCAGCCTCCTGCGCTTGCAGGAGGCTGCCAGCGGCGCCCCTGTGCTCGTCGGGGGACGGTTCAGGCGGCTCCGGCGAGCGGACGGCCCGCGTGGTGTCCGGACAGCGTCCTGCCGACCAGCCGGACCAGCTCGTGGAGGCGGTAGCGGGGCGCGCCGCAGTCGTCGATCCCCGTCATTTCGAGCAGGGACACGTCCACCAGCCGCTCCAGGAACTCCTCGGTGGCCGCCTCGGGCATCCGCAGCGCCGGGCCGGCGCCCCTCGCGGAGAACGCGTCGTGGCCGAGGTCGGTCAGCCGGCCGAGCAGTTCCGTCTCGTCCCGCGTCAGCTGCCGCAGCGAGGCCTGCAGGCAGGTCCGCACACTGAGCGCGCCGAAGCGCAGCTCCTGGACCCGGCCCGCCGGATCGGCGAGCCGCCGTGCCATCAGGGCCGCCGACCAGTGCGGGCGTGAGGCGAGACGGGCGGCCGCGATCCGCAGGGCGAGCGGGAGCCCGGCGCAGTGGGCGGCGATCTCCCGGGCGGCCTCGGGTTCGAGGGCGATCCGGGAAACCCCGACGATCGTGGCGAGCAGGGCCAGCGCCTCGCCTTCGTCCATCGGGGCGAGCGCGGTGGTGTGCGAGCCGGGCACGGCCCCCAGTTGGGACCGGCTGGTGACCAGCACACCGGCGTCGGCACAGGCCGGGAGGAGCGCGTCCAGTTGCAGGTCGTTCGCGGCATCGTCCAGGAGGACCAGCAGCTTCTTGCCCGTGGTCCTGGTGCGGTAGCGGCGCACCAGCTCGTCAAGCTCCGCTGCCTCGCCGTCGGCCGACGTCAGCCGCGGGGAGTTCTCCCCGAGCGCACTCAGCAGCTGCACCAGCACGGCCCTGGAGTCCTTCACCCTGCCGTCCGGATGCCGCAGATGTGCGTACAGCTGCCCGTCGGGGAACTCCCCGGCGACGGCGTGCGCGACCCGGACGGCGAGCGCGGTCTTGCCGACCCCGGCCATGCCGGTGATCAGCAGGCGGCGCGGCCGGAAGGCCGTGTGGGGGCCGGGCGGGGGCGGCGTCAGCCGGGCGCACAGGTCGGTGAACGGGCCTTCGCGGCCGGTGAAGTCGGCGCCGTACGGCGGCAGCGTCATGGGCACGACCGCGCCGCCGGAGGTGTCCCGGCTGCCGTACGGACTCGCGGACGGCAGCTCGGTGGGCTCCGGCAGCCGGTTCAACTCGCCGCTGAGCACCGCCTGATAGGTGGCCGTGAGATCGGCGCCGGGGTCGACCCCCAGCTCTTCGGCCAGTACCTCGCGGCCGTCGTGGTAGGCGCGCAGCGCGTCGGCCTGCCTGCCGCAGCGGTACAGCGCGGTCATGAGCTGGGCGCGCAGTCGCTCGCGCAGAGGGAACTCCGCGACCAGGCCGGTGAGTTCGGCCACCAGCTGCTGATGCCCGGCAAGCGCGAGATCGGCCTCGATGCGGTGCTCCAGTGCCGTTGCCCTGGCCTCCTCGAGCTGTGGCAGCTCGGCCTCGGCGAGATGGGACGTCACATTCGCGAGAGCCGGCCCCTGCCACAGGCCGAGCGCCGAGCGCAGCTGCTCGCCGGCCTCGGCGAACCGGTGCTCCTCCAGCGCCCGCCGCCCCAGTCGCTCGAGCCGTGCGAACTCCTCGGTGTCGATGTGGGCGCCCTCGGCGACCAGTTGATAGCCGGGTCGGCGGCGGATCAGGTCGACACCGGGGCCGAGCAGCTTCCGCAGCCTCGATATGTACGTATAGATCTGGGCGTTCATCGTCGCGGGCGGATCCCACCCCCACAGCAACGAGCTCAGCCGGGAGTCGCTCACCACCCGGCCGCGCGCCAGGAGCAGCACGGCCAGCACCGTGTGCACCTTGGAGCCCGACAGCGCGATGCGCCGGCTGCCGTCCCTTGCCTCGACCGGACCAAGTAGCTGGAATTCCATGTCATTCCCCCCTGTCGGCGACAGCGGCCGCCCGTACGCCGGAGCGTTCGCCGAATGTCATTGTTTGCGCCAGCCGACGGTGGAATTGAGCCTTCCCTATGGCAGCAGGTTGCGTTGGCAACAGCCTGCAGTCGGCGGCCCGTGACAGCGGGAGGGGGTAGGGCCTGCCCTACCCCGGAGTGTCCGCCTGGACCGATGGTTCCGGCATAGAACCGCCTTCTACGGTGGCCCCATGACCTCTCGGACGACTTCGCGGAACGTGTGGCACGCCCTGCCCCGGCCCGGCTTCCTGCTGTCGTGGTGGCCCTGGCGTTCGGTCGCGTATCTGCTGAGCAGCGTGCTGGTGGGAGCGTTCGCCCTGCTGGCGATCGTGCTGGTCGCCGTCACCGGTGGAGCGCTCGCCTTCGTCCTGGTGGGTCTGCCCCTGCTCGCGCTGACCGCGCTCTTCGGCATACCGGTGGCCGCGATGGAGCGCCGCAGACTGCGTCTGATCGACCGGGACCCGGCCCTCGACCTGCACCGGGCTCCGGCCGGGCCCGGCCTGAGGAACTGGGTGACGACCCGCTTCCAGGAAGAGCTGACCTGGCGGGAACTCGGCTTTGCCCTGCTGTTCGCCGTCCTCCTGTGGCCGATCGACGCCATCGCGGTGGTGACGGGGCTCGTACTCCCGTTGTCGGTGGTCGCCACTCCGGTGCTGATGGCCACCGCCGGGGACGGCCGGCAGGTCACGGTGCTGAAGCAGTGGACGGTCACCAGCGGGCCCGAGGCCTGCGCCGCCGCCCTGATCGGTCTGGTGCTGTTCGTGGCCGGCTGCTATGCCATGAGCCTGGTGGCGGGAGCACGAGCGGAGCTGACGCGGCTGGTGATCGCTCCCAGGGTGGACGCGGTGGGCGACCGGGTCACCGAACTCGTCCGCTCCCGCGTCCGTTTGGTGGACGCCTTCGAGGCGGAGCGGCGCCGCATCGAGCGCGATCTGCACGACGGTGCTCAGCAGCGCATCGTCGCGCTGACCATGACACTCGGCCTGGCGAGGCTGGACGCTCCGGCCGGGCCGCTGGCCGACCAGCTCGCCAAGGCGCACGGGGAGGCCGGCAAGGCACTGGCCGAACTGCGTGAACTCATCCACGGCATCCACCCGAAGGTGCTCGCCGACTACGGCCTCGAAGCCGCCGTCGCCGACGCCGCCGACCGCTCCGCGGTGCCCGTGGAGGTGGAGCTGGAGTTGGCGGGGCGGCTGCCCGAACCGGTGGAGGCCGCCGCGTACTTCGTGGTCTGCGAGGCACTGGCCAATGTCGCGAAGCACAGCGGCGCCCAGCGCGCCCAGGTGTCCGGGGGGCACAGCGGGGGACGGCTCTTCCTGGAGATCCGCGACGACGGGCGGGGCGGCGCGAATCCGGACGGTGAAGGCACCGGACTGACCGGACTCGCGGACCGGATTTCCGTACTGGATGGCAGACTTGCCCTGTCCAGTCCGCTCGGCGGTCCGACCCTGTTGCGTGTGGAGTTTCCTTGCGAGTGGACCGATCGCTGCGTGTAGTGCTGGCCGAGGACAGCGTGCTGTTGAGGGAGGGGCTCATCGGCCTGCTCACCCGCTGCGGCCACACGGTGGTCGCGGCGGTCGGCGACGCCGACGCGCTGCTCCTCGCGGTGGCCGAGCACGGGCCGGACATCGTGGTCACGGACGTACGGATGCCGCCCCGGTTCCAGGACGAGGGTCTGCATGCCGCGGTGCGGCTCCGCGAGCGGCAGCCCTCGCTGCCGGTGCTGGTGCTCAGCCAGTACGTGCAGCGCACCTACGCCTCGGACCTGCTCGACTCCGGCGACGGCACGGGCGTCGGTTATCTGCTCAAGGACCGCGTCGGACAGATCGACGAGTTCATCGACGCCCTGTGCGAGGTCGCGGACGGCGGCACCGTCGTCGATCCCGAGGTCGTACGGCAGCTGCTGCGCCGCCGCCGCGACCCGCTGGAGCGGCTCACGGCCAGGGAGCGCGAGGTGCTGGCCCTGGTCGCGCAGGGCCGGTCGAACGGCGCTGTCGCCCGCGAACTGGTCGTCTCCGAGGCCGCCGTCGGCAAGCACATCGGCAGCATCCTCACCAAGTTGGACCTCCCCCCGGCCGACGAGACGCACCGCCGGGTACTGGCGGTACTCGCCTTCCTCCGGGCGTGACCGCGCCTCCCTCCGTGCTTTGACCGCGCGTTCCCGCGCGCTCCGACCGTGCCGGACGCTGTGCGTATAGGAGGCGTACACAAGCGTCGTAGCTCCGCGGCGAACGCTGTGCGAGCCCCGCAGGCCGACTGCCGGGCCATCGCGTTCCCCACGGAGGAGATCCCGTATGCGCCGCAGAATCGCAGCCCCGCTGGCCACCACCGCCCTCGCGCTCTGTGCCGCACTCCTCCCGGCGGCCTCGGCCTCCGCGGCCCCGGCCGACAAGTCCCAGGTCCTCAGCAGCTGGACCCAGACCGGCGCGAGCAGCTACAACGCCTTCACGGCGGCCCGCGCCAGCCAGGCCGCCTGGGGCAGCTACGGCTTCGACTGGTCCACCGACTACTGCACGACCTCGCCGGACAACCCCTTCGGCTTCCCGTTCAAGGACGCCTGCGCCCGGCACGACTTCGGCTACCGCAACTACACGGCGGCCGGCGCCTTCGACGCCAACAAGTCCCGCCTGGACGACGCCCTCTACGCCGACCTCAAGCGGGTCTGCGCCACCTACTCGGGACTGAAGAAGACGTCCTGCGACGGCACGGCCTGGACCTACTACCAGGCCGTGGACAAGCTCGGCTGAGGTCGTGATCACGGTCGAGCTCTGCGGCGGGCCGCCGCGAGTCCCGCCGAACCCACCAGCAGCAGCACCACGATCGTGCCCAGTGTGAACGTCTCGAACGTGGTGCGGGAGACACCCCAGACGTCCATGAAGTCGTAGTCGATGCCGAAGACCGACTCCAGGACGCCGGGGAAGAGGGCCGCCCAGGAGCCGACCAGGATCCAGACGTAGACGAGGGCCGCGCAGGCCATGAAGCCCCGGTTGCCGAACGGGACTTGGTACGGGCGGGGGACCTCCGGGCGGCGCAGGCGCAGTACCACCAGGGCGGGGACGACCAGGAGGTAGGACAGCAGCAGCGTCGTGACCGCCACCGTCAGGACCACGCTGAAGATCGCGCCCGTGTCGCCCTTCACCAGCTGCATCGCCGCGAGCATGAACACCGTGGCCACCGCGCCGGAGAGCAGGTTCGTGCGGACCGGGGTGCCGAGCTTCGGATGGAAGGCGCCCAGCGCGCGGCTGAAGAAGCCGCCGTCGGCCGCCGCCATCGCCTGCATGCGGTCGCTCACGATCATCCACGCGCTGCCCTGCGTGAGGAGGGCGAAGACGAACATCACCGCCGTGCACGTCAGGAGGGGGCCTGCCGCCGGGCCGTAGACGCCGAAGACCAGGCGGACGCCCTCCATGAAGCCGCCGATCCCGGTGACCTTCGAGGCGGGGACGACCGCGAGGAGGGCCAGGACCGGGAGGAGGTAGCAGGCCGCCGCGATCGTCGCCGAGCGGCCGAGCGCCGCGGGGACGTCGCGCTGCGGGTCGTGCATCTCCTCGCCCGCCGCGTTCGGCGCCTCGAACCCCACGTAGGCGAAGAGCAGGATGGGGACGAGGGCGAGGAAGCCGGCGGTCGTGGGGGCGAAGTGGGCGCTCGCCAGGCCCTGGAAGCCGTGCTCCGCCCCGTACAGGACCGCGGTGATCGTGAAGAGGGTGAGGGACGCGACCTTCACCACCGCGCCCGCTGTCGTGATCCACTTGCCGCGGCTGAGCGAGACGATCGCCGTGAGGATCGCGATCCACACGAAGAGCAGCTTGAACGTGTAGTCGAGATACGTGCCCGAACCGAGGTGGAAGACGAAGCCGTCCCAGGTCTCGGCGGCGAGGAAGACCAGCGAACCGCCCAGCCAGATCGGGTTGGTGACCCAGTAGAAGAGCGTGGTGAGCGCGGCGGCCGGGCGGCCGAGAGCCAGCTTCACCCAGACGTACGGGCCGCCCTCCTGCGGGAACGCGGCGCCGGTCTCGGCGAAGATCAGGGCGTACGGGACGAGGAAGAAGACGGCGATGGCGGCCGTCCACGTGGCGGCCTCGCCGCCGCCGGTGGCGATCTGGCCGATGGTGTCGAAGGAGATCACCGCGGCGACGGCCATCGCCGTGATGTCGAAGCGTTTCAGGCTGCGCCGCAGGTTCGAGTCGGAGGCGGCGTCGTGCGGAGTCTGTGGTGTCTGTGGCTCTGCGGAGGGGACGTTCGTCGACACGGGCAGTTCCTAGGGAGGGAGTCGGGGACTGCGAGCGGTGGCCGTGCGGGCGGGGACCACGTGGCGGGGCGGGCCCCGGCTCACCGTGCGCCGGGGCCCCTTGACGTGACGTCTACCGGATCTCGCCGGAGGCGTTCGTGCGCTCCAGTACGCCGCGCAGCGCCGAGGCCACTTCCTTGGTCTCCGTCTCCGTCATGATCAGGGGCGGGGACAGCACCAGGCTGTGCGCGGAGTCGCGGACGATGACGCCGGTCTCGCGGCGGATCACGTCGTGCGGCATCCGGTCCGGGTTCAAGGGGAGCGGGGCGCGGGTGGCGCGGTCCGCGACCAGCTCCACCGCGAGCATCATGCCCACCGAGCGGATCTCGCCGACGATGGGCAGGTCGCCGAGCTGGGCGGCGAGTTCGGAGTGGAGCGTCGCGCCGATGGTCTTCGCCCGCCCCAGCAGGCCCTCCTTCTCGATGACGTCCAGGTTGGCGAGGGCGACGGCGGTCGCGACCGGGTGGCCGTTGTACGTGTAGCCCATGGGGAAGCCGTGGTCCCGCAGAAGGACCTCCGCGACCTGGTCGGCGACCATCAGCGCGCCCAGCGGCACGTAGCCGGAGGTGATGCCCTTGGCCGTGACGATGATGTCCGGGGTGACGTCGAAGTACTGCGCGGCGAACCACTCGCCCACGCGTCCGTACGCGGTGACGACCTCGTCGAAGATGAGCAGGATGCCGTGCTGGTCGAGGACTTCGCGCACGCGCGGCCAGTAGTCGGTCGGCGGGACCAGCATGCCGCCGACGCCCATGATGGGTTCGCCGATCATCGCGGCGATGTTGTCCGGGCCGATCTCCGCGATGCGCTCTTCCAGTTCGCGAATGAGGAAGTCCGTGGGGTCCTCGCCCGCGTACAGCTCCGTGCGGTACGGCCACGGCGGCGTGAGGTGCGAGACGTGCGGCATCATCGGGGCGAAGCCCTCGTGGTACAGCGGGAAGCCGGTGGCCGAGCCGCCGCCGTAGCCGATGCCGTGGTACGCCTTGTCGCGCGCCAGGATCCAGGTGCGGTTCGTGTCGCCGCGGCGGTGGTGGTAGTAGCGGGCCATCTTGATGGCCGCCTCGTTGCCCTCCGAGCCGCCGGACGTGAAGTAGACGTGGTTCAGCGGGTCCGGGGCCAACTCCGCGAGCCGGGTGGCGAGTTGGATCGCGCGGTCGTTGGAGAACTCCCAGAAGCTCGTGAAGTACTCCAGCTTCTTCATCTGCTCGTGGGCCACGTCCGCCAGGTCCTCGCGGCCGTGTCCGACCTGGGCCAGCCACAGGCCGCCGGTGGCGTCGAGGTAGCTGCGGCCCTCGGTGTCGGTGAGCCGGCAGCCGGAGCCGGACTCCATGATCACCCGCTCCTCGGCGGAGCCGGGGAGGTAGGGGTGGATGATGTGGGCGCGGTCGGCCGCCAGGAGTTCCTGGTGCTGCTGCGGGTTCATGGAGGGGATCCCTTCGTGCGTACGGTGTTCAGGCTGCGGGTGACGTGAGATCGAGCGCCGCGAGGGCGAGCGCCTTCGCCGTGTCGAGGAGGTCGTCGACCTCGATGTACTCGTCGATGGTGTGGAGGGTCGGGGAGCCGTCGGGCCGGGTCGCGGTCGGGCCCAGGCAGACGGCGGGGGTGTCGGCGAGGCGGGTGAGGGTGGCCGCGTCGGTCCAGGACGGTTCGCCGAGGATGCGGGGGCTGCGGCCGAGGTAGCCCGACGCACCCTCAAGCGCCTTCACCACAGCGGCCGTTCGCGCGACCTCGGCCGGTGGCAGTTCGGTGTCCCAGGCGATACGCGGCGGGTGCGCGGCCAGCCAGCCGTCGGCGGCGCAGGCCTCCCGCACGGCCGCCTCGATCTCGGCCCGCACCCTGCTCGCCCAGCCCCCGGCGTCGGCCTGCGCCGGAAGGTACGTGACGTCCAGGCCGACCTCGCACGAGGCGGGATACGTCACCCACCACTCGCCGCCCTTGATGGTGGTCGGCACGATCGACGGGGGCGGCAGGAGTGGGTGGACGTGGGCCGGGTCGACGGCCCAGCGGTCGCGCAGGGCCTGGAGCGCGGTCAGGGCGGGGAGCGTCTTCTCGATGGCGTTGACCGCGCCGCCGGTGCGCCAGTCGCCGGGCGGGTACTCGGCGTGCCCCGGGCGTCCGTCGACGGTCAACGTGCCGCCCAGGATGCCGCGTTGGGCGGTGACCACGTCCAGGTCGGTGGGCTCGGGCACGATCGCCGCGTCCGCCTTCACCCCGTACGCGAGCGAGGCGAGGGTCCCGGCGCCGTTCCACTCCTCGTCGGTGACGGTGTTGATCACCAGGTCGCCGGGGAGCCGGACACCGAGGGCGGCGAGGGTCTCCGCCGCGATCACCATGGCGGCGATGCCGCCCTTCATGTCGCAGGTGCCGCGCCCGTACAGGCGCCCTTCGCGGACCTCGGCGCGGAACGGGTCGCTGGTCCACTCCCCGCGCGGCTCCGCCGAGACGACGTCGATGTGGCCGTTGAGCAGGAGGGAGCGGCCGCCGCCGGTGCCGGCAAAGCGGGCGACCAGCTGCGGGCGGCCGTCGAAGCCGAGGCCCTCCGGGGTCTGCGGGGAGCGGGGCAGGTCGGACGGTTTGGGCGTGACCACGTCGACCGTGGCGCCCGCCGCTCGGAGCCGGTCCGCGAGGTGGTCCTGGAGGTCGTGCTCGGCGCGGTGCCGCTCGTCGGCGGAGCCGCGCACGGTGGTGTCGAAGGCGACGAGCTCCGACGTCAGCGCCACCAAGTCCGTGCGGCGCCGGTCGAGTTCGGCCAGGATCCGCTCCGTGTCCCGCGCGCTCATCCGTACGCCACCCATGTCGTCTTCAGGCCCGTGTACTTGTCGAAGGAGTGCAGCGACAGGTCGCGGCCGTACCCGGACTGCTTGAAGCCGCCGAAGGGGGTCGTCGGCGACAGCGCGTCGACCGTGTTCACCGAGACCGTGCCCGCCTGGAGGGCGTCCGCCGTGCGGTGGGCGCGGGCCAGGTCGCGGGTCCAGACCGAGGCCGCGAGCCCGTACGGGGAGTCGTTGGCGAGGCGGACCGCCTCCGCCTCCGTGTCGAAGGAGTGCACGGTGAGGACCGGGCCGAAGACCTCCTCGCGGGCCAGCGGCGCGTCCGGGGCGAGCCCGGTGACGATCGTCGGGTGGACGTAGGCGCCGGGCCGGTCGGGCCGGGTGCCGCCGCAGACCACGGTGCCGCCGGACTCGGCGACCGCCTTGGTCACGCGGACGGCCTGGGCCTCGTCGACGAGCGGGCCGAGCGTGGTGGCGGGATCGAGCGGGTCGCCGGGGGCGAACGCGGCGGCATGTTCGGCGACGCGTGCTGTGAACTCCTCCGCCACCGAACTCTCCACCAGCAGACGGGTGTTGGCGGAGCAGACCTGGCCGGAGTTGTAGGCGAAGCCCGAAGCGGCCTGTTCGGCCGCCGCGTCCAGGTCGGCGTCGGCGAACACGATGTTCGGGCTCTTGCCGCCCGCCTCCGGCCACACCTGCTTGAGGTTGGACTCGGCGGCGTAGGTCAGGAAGCGGCGGGCGGTCGCCGTGGAGCCGGTGAAGGCGAGGGTGTCCACGTCGTCGTGGCGGCCGAGCGCCTGGCCCGCGCGCTCGCCGAGGCCGGGGGCGACATTCAGCACACCCGCCGGGAGTCCGGCCTCCATGGCGAGTTCAGCGAGGAGCAGCGCGGACAGCGGAGACTGCTCGGCGGGCTTCAGGACGACGCTGTTGCCGGCCGCGAGGGCGGGCGCGAGCTTCCAACTCGCCATGTCCAGAGGGAAGTTCCACGGCACGACCGCGCCGACGACGCCGAGCGGTACGCGTCGCACGAGGGCCAGGTTGCCGGGCGGCGCCGGGGCCACCTCGTCATACAGCTTGTCGGCGGCCTCCGCGTACCAGGCGAAGACGCCGGCCGCGCCGGGGACGTCGGCGCCGAAGGTCTCGGCGATCGGCTTGCCCATGTCGAGGGTGTCGAGGAGGGCCAGCTCACGTCCGTGTTCCGTGATGAGTTCGGCGAGCTTCAGCAGCACGCGCTTGCGGGTCGCGGCGTCCGCGCGTGACCAGTCACCGGCCTCGAAGCTGCGGCGCGCGGCGCGCACGGCGGCGTCGACGTCCGCGGTGTCGCAGGAGGCGACCTCGGCGGTGGTGCGTCCGGTGGCCGGGTCGACGGTCGCGAAGGTGGCGCCGGACTCCGTGTCGCGCCGGTCGCCGTCGATGAACGCACGGGTACGGAAGGTGAGTTGACCGGCGAGGCTCGCCCAGTCCTGGTGCGTGTACGTCATGCTGCGGGCACTCCTGTGCTGGTCGGTGCGGGGTCGGGTGCAGGGGTGGAAGGGCGGCGGCGTGCGCCACGGGCCGCGAGGATCCAGTAGAGGGGGACGGTGATGACGAGTCCTGCGATCCAGCCGAGGTCGGTGTCGCCGAGGGCGTGGGCCAGCGGGCCGGTGTAGAGGGACTGCGCCATGAACGGGATCTCGGCGAGGATGCCGATCGCGTAGACGGCCAGCGCCGTGACGTTCCACCGGCCGTAGACGCCGCCGTCGCGGGCGAAGAAGGACGGTATGTCGTAGTCGCCGTGCCGGATCAGATAGAAGTCGACGAGGTTGATCGCCGTCCAGGGGATCAGGACGTACTGCAGTACGTAGATCAGGTTCAAGTAGTTGTTCATGAAGCTGTCGGCGAGGGCCAGGGCGAGGACGACCGAGAGGGCCGTCAGGACCGCGCCGATGACCGCACGGCCCGTGGCGCGCGGCAGCCAGCGGTGGGCGAAGGTCTGCACGGCGGTGACGGCGCAGAGCACGGCCCCGTACAGGTTCATGGAGTTGGTCAGCATCGTGACCAACGCGAAGCTCCAGAGCGTGAGTTGGCCGAGCACGGAGCCCAGGAGGTGGTTGAGCGCCGCGATCGGGTCGCCGTTCCCCGCGATGCCGATCGCCGCGCCGACGACCATGGGGATGACGCTGCCGAGGACACAGCCCGCGTACGTGCACCACAGCGTCGAGCGGACGCCGGCCCGGTGGGCGGGCATGTAGCGGGAGTAGTCGGAGACGTAGGGCGCGTAGGCGATCTGCCAGAGCGCGCCGACGGACACCATCCCGAGGAACCCCGCGAGGCCGAATCCGCCGGTGGTCAGGAAGTTCGAGGGCAGGCCGCCCGTGAACAGGTAGACCGCGCCGACGATCTGGATCGCGCCGAACGCCCAGGTCGTCCACGCGCCGATCCGGTGCATCAGGCGGTAGCCGACGACCGCGACCACGAGGCTGATCGCCGCGCACAGCAGTACGCCGGTGCTCTCGCCGACCGGGGTGACCTGGCCCAGCGACTGCGCGCCCACGACCAGGTTCGACGCGAAGAAGCCCTGGTACATGACGATCACGACGAGCACCACCGCGAGGGCGCCGACGCTGCCGAACTGGCCGCGGCTCTGGATCATTTGGGGCACCCCGAGCTGCGGTCCCTGCGCCGAGTGCAGCGCCATCAGGAAGCCGCCGCCGAGGTGCCCGACGAGCAGGGCGGCCAGGCTCCAGTAGAAGGAGAGGCCGAAGGCGGTGGGGGCGAGGGCCCCGGTGACGACGGTGAGCGGGCCGAGGTTCGCGCTGAACCAGATGGTGAACAGGTCCCGGGTGCGGCCGTGGCGTTCGTCCGTGGGGACCACGTCGATGGTGCGGCGCTCGATGCGTTCGGGTGCCGGCTGACCGTCCATGTCGCCTCCGTGAGTTCTTTGAGGCGAGAGTCAAACAATTGGCGACGGGCCCGTCAATGGGTTCTTCCGGATCAGCTTGATTTATCTGAACCGCGTAACAGAGAATTAACCGCATGGGAAAACCGGGGAGACCGAAGAACCAGACCGCGCGGCGCTCGGCCCTCGTGGACGCGGCGGGGCGGGCCATCACGGAGCGGGGCCTCGAAGGCCTGCGCATCAAGGACATCGCGGCCGAGGCCGGCATGTCCGCGGGCTCGGTCCTCTACTACTACCCGGAGCTGGACGAGCTGGTCCTGGAGGTGCACCGGGGCGCGGTCGAGCGCTTCCTGGCGGCGCGGCACGCGGTCACCGACGAGGTGGCCGATCCGGTGGCGCGGCTGCGCGCACTGATCGCCTCCGGCCTCCCGGCCGCCCCCGACGACGCCACCCACGGGCTGCTGTTCGAGCTGCACGGCCGGGCCGACCGCAGCGCCGGGCACGCCGAGCTGATGGCGTCACTGTTCGCCAGTGAGGTGGGGCTCTACACCACCGCGCTCGAAGTGGGCGCCGCGACAGGGGAATTCACGCTGACGGCGGCCGTGGGTGACCTGGCGAGGAACCTGGTGGCGCTGGAGGACGGCTTCGGCCTGCACATTGTGAGCCGCAACGCCGCGCTGACGCGGGCGGAGGCGCAGCGGCTGATCCGGGTGCAGGCGCGCGCCGTTACAGGTTGCCGGAATCTGTAACACTTTCCGGAGCGCATACCAGTTGCCCGGACCTGTCACGCCTCGGCGGCGCTCCCTCGCAGTACGTCCATCACCGCGCGGGCCCGCGCGCTCTGTGTCATGCCGCCCAGCGTGGCGATCCTGACCTCCAACGGGCGTCCGGCGTCCCGGAGTTCGAGCTCCGCGATCTCGCCGCCGCCATAGGTCGTGCCGGTCGCCGGGCGCTGGTTGAGCACGGAGTAGCCGAGGCCCCGGGCCACCATGGAGCGCACGGTCTCGTAGCTGCGGGTGCGGTAGCGGACGTCGGGGGCGGTGCCGGTGGCGGCGACGAGGGAGCGGAAGTAGTCGCGGCTGTGCGGGAGGTCGAGGAGGACGAGCGGTTCCGCGGACAGGTCGGCGAGGGACACGCTGCCCCGGCCCGCGAGGGGGTGGTCGGCCGCGACGATGACGTAGGCGGGGGCGCGGGCGATCGTCTCGCTGCGCAGCTCCGGTTCGGTGGACAGGCCCAGGTCGTAGGTGAGGGCGAAATCGATGCGGCCGGTCGTCAGCGCCTCGACGAGCTCGTCCGCCTCCGCCTCCACCACGTCGATCTCGATGCCGGGGTGGCGGCGCGTGCACTCGCTGAACAGGCGCGGCAGGTAGTACGGCGCGAGGGTCACGAAGCAGCCGACCGTCACGGGCCCGGACAGTTCCGCGCCGTCGCCGCGCGCCTCCCGCTCGACCTCGCGCGCACGGGCGAGCAGATCCCGGCCCTGCGCCCGCAGCCGCTCCCCTGCGGGGGTCAGGGTCAGGCCCCGGCCCCTGCGGCGGATGAACAGCTGAACCTGGAGGTCGCGCTCCAGGTTGTGGATGGCGGCGGACACGGCGGACTGCGCGATGTGCAGCTCCGCCGAGGCCTCCGTCATCGAGCCGCGTTCGGCGGCGACCAGGAAGTAGCGCAGCTGAACGAGCGTGAAGCCGAGCGGTGACATCATGCGAGCGACCCTAAGGGGACGGCACCTGCTTCTCCGTCGACACGTCCTCCGCGTGCAGCAGCGCCGAGCCCGCCGTCTCCTTCAGGGACAGCGCCGCGACCAGGCCGCCCACGGCGAACACCATCAGGTACGGGCCGGGCACCAGCGTGCTGCCGGTCGCCGAGATGAGCAGCGTCATCAGGTACGGCACGGTGCCCGCGAACAGCGCCGCCGTCACGTTGTACGAGATGGAGAGCCCGCTCTGCCTGGTGCGCGTGGGGAAGACCTCCGCCGACCACACCGCGTACGTGCCGAGGATCGCGGCCAGGATCGCGCCGAGCGCGAGACCCGCGATCCACGTTCCGGCCATCCCGGTCCGCATCAGCCAGAACGCCGGAGTGGAGACGACCAGGAGGGCCGCCGTCGCCCCGATGAACACCGGCTTGCGCCCCACCCGGTCGGACAGCGCGCCGAACAGCGGCACGAGCACGAGGCCGAGCAGGGAGATCACGGTGGAGAGCAGGGCCGCGCTGTCGGCGGAGTGACCGAGGTGGTCGGTCTCGTACGTGACCAGGTAGGTGAGCACCGCGTAGAACGGGACGTGCATGGCCGTCATCAGGCCGGCCGCCTGGAGCAGCTGGCGCTTGTGGGTGCGCAGCAGTTCGCGGGCCGGGCTGCGCGGGACCGTGTCGTTCTCCTCCAGTGCCCGGTACTCGGGGGTGTCCTCGATCTTGTTGCGGATGATCACGCCGATGATGCCGAGCGGCGCCGCGACGAGGAACGGGATCCGCCAGCCCCAGGAGACGAGCTGGGCGTCGTCGAGTCCCGTGGACAGCAGCAGGAAGACGAACGAGCCGGCCAGGAAGCCGAGCAGCGAGCCGACCTCCAGCCAGCTCACGCCGAAACCGCGGCGGCGGCGCGGTGCGCTCTCGGCCAGGAAGCTGGCCGCGCTGCCGAACTCGCCGCCGGCCGCGAACCCTTGGAACAGCCGCAGGACCACCAGGAGGACCGGCGCCGCGATGCCGATCGAGTCGTAGCCGGGGAGCAGCCCGATCGCCAGGGTCGCGCCGGACATCATGAAGATGACCAGGGACAGCGTGCGCTTGCGGCCGATCCTGTCGCCGAGCGGCCCGAAGACCAGGGCGCCGATCGGCCGGACGCCGAACGACACGGCGAAGACGCCGAACACGGCGAGCAGCCCGGTCGTGCTGTCGCCGGCGGGGAAGAAGACCTTCGCGACGGTGCCGGCGAGATAGGCGTACGCCGCCCAGTCGAACCAGTGCACGAAGACGCCGACGGCTCCGGCCGCGACGCTCCTGCGCAGGGTCGCGGCGTCGGCGGTCACCCCGGTCTCGGGCTGCTCGGTCACGGTCATGTCGTCGCCTCCTCGGATGGTCCGGCGCGGTCCACGCCCGTCCACGCGAGCGCCACCGCCGCGTCGAGCAGCGCCCGCTGTGCGGTGCCGCCCACGCAGTACGCGGCGAACTCGTGCTGGTGGTTGGTGGCGGGCAGGGAACCGATGCCGATGTAGGGGTGGATGGCGGGCACCACCTGCGACACGTTGCCCATGTCGGTGGAGGCGCGGTTCATGCGCGCGGCCTGTCCGGGCGGCGCGAACTCCCGCCCGAGGTCGAGGGCGTTGGCGCGGTAGTGCGCGAGCGCCCTCTCGTCCGCGCGGAACTCGGCGTACGGCTTGCTCTCGGGCTCGACGACGACCTCGCAGCCGGTCGCGAGGGCGCCCGCCTCGAAGGCCCGCATGACGCGCGGCTCCAACTCGGCCAGTTCGGCGAGTGTTTCGGCGCGCACGTACCAGCGGCCGGAGGCGCGCTCGGGGATCGCGTTCGGGGCGTCCCCGGCGTGCGTCACGACGCCGTGCACCCGCGCGGAGGAGGGAAGTTGCTGGCGCAGCAGGCCGATGGCGACCTGTGCCACGGTGAAGGCGTCGGCCGCGTTGATCCCGGCCTCCGGGTAGGCGGCGGCGTGCGCGGACTTCCCCGTGTACGAGACCTTGGAGTGGCTGACCGCGAACGGCTGCGCCTCGGCGACGTCGACCGGCGCCGGGTGCGCCATCATCGCGAGGTCGACCCCGGCGAAGGCGCCCCGGTCGAGCAGCTCGATCTTGCCGCCGCCGCCCTCCTCGGCGGGGGTGCCGTAGACCTCCACGGTGAGCCCCAGGTCGTCGGCGACGGCGGCGAGTCCGAGGGCGGCGCCGACGGACGAGGCCGCGATCAGGTTGTGCCCGCAGGCGTGGCCGAGGCCGGGCAGCGCGTCGTACTCGGCGCACAGCGCGATCCGGGTGGGGCCGCTGCCGAAGGACGCGTGGAACGCGGTGTCGAGGCCCAGGTAGGAGGCCGTGACGTCGAACCCGGCCCGGTCGAGCAGCCGCGGCACGGCGGCGGCTGCCCGGTGCTCCTCCCAGGCGGTCTCCGGGTCGGCGTGCAACTGCTCGGACAGCGCGACCAGTTCGTCGGCGTGCCGGTCGACCTCCTTGCGGGCCGCCTCCTTCGGCGCACTCACCGGGCGTCTCCCGGAACGCCGTACGAGGGCGAACTCGCGGGGTCGAGGCCGCGCGTCACGTAGTCGTCCCGCTGCGGAAGCCATACGTCGAGGAGCTCGCCGAGCCGGTCGATCGGCTCGTCCGCCCAGTCGATGCGCAGATCGGTGACCCGCCAGCCGACATCGGCGACGACCGCGAGGCCCGCCGAGTGCACGGGACCCTCCTCGCCGCCCGCGGCGACGGCGGCCTTCATGGCCGCGATCAGCCGCTCCTCCAGCTCGCCGGTGGCCTCCTGGTACGCCTCCACGAGGACGCCGGGGATGTGCTTTCCGGAGAGCATGTTGCCGGCCGCGACGACGCCGTCGGCGGTGGCGGACGCGTAGGTGCCGAGGGTGTGCGGGCCGCTGTACGCGAAGCCTGGTCCGGAGCGGCCGAGGACGGTCAACTGCCGGTAGGCGATGGTCTTCTCGTTGTGCGCGGCGCCCGTGACCCCGGCCAGGGCGCGCTCCGCGTCACCGTGTTCCGCGAGGGCGTCCAGCAGGTCCGTGCCGAGGGTCGGGTCGGTGATGTTCTGCGAGCTCGCCGCGCCGACGCCGGGCCGCAGATGGGCGATGCGGGCGGCGACCGCGGGGCTCGACGAGCTGCCCGCGATGCCGAACCGCCCACCGTCGCGTACCACCAGGGAGAACGTCATGCCCGCGCCTCCTTCGAGTCCTTCGGGATCACCGCGACCGCGTCGATCTCGCAGAGCCACTCCGGGCGGGCGAGCGCCGAGACCACGATGCCGGTGGAGATGGGGTGGACGCCCTTGGTCCAGCGCCCGACCGTGCGGTACACGGCCTCCCGGTAGCGCGGGTCGATCAGGTAGATCGTGAGCTTGACCAGGTGTTCCATCCGGCTGCCCGATTCCTCGAGCAGCATCTTGATGTTCGCCATGGCCTGCTCGGCCTGCGCCTCCGCGTCGCCGACGCCGACGTTCTCGCTGGTGTCGAGGTCCTGGCCGATCTGGCCGCGGACGTACACCGTGTCGCCGGCGACGACGGCCTGGCAGAGGTCGTTGTCGAGGTTCTGCTCGGGGTAGGTGTCGCGGGTGTTGAACGGCCGGATCCGGGTGTGCCCGCCGGCCACGATCGGGGCGTTGGCCATGCTCTTCAGCTCCTCAGTTGCTGCCGTACGCGAGGTATCCGCGCCGGGTCGTGATGTGGTCGGCGACGTACTTGGCGTCGTGCCAGACACCCCAGATGAAGCTCGACCCGCGCCGGGACAGCCACGGCAGGCCCAGGAAGTAGACGCCGGGCTCGGTGGAGACCCCGCGGCGCTGGTCGGGCCGCCCGTTCTCGTCGTACGCGTCGACGTCGAGCCAGCTGTAGTCGGCGGCGAAGCCCGTGGCCCAGACGATCGAGGTGACACCGGCGTCGGCCAGGTCGAGCGCGAGGCAGGGGTCGTTCACGCACTCCGGGTCGGGGCCGAGGACGTGCGCGCCCGGCTCCTCGGGGAGGTCGAGCCCGTTGCGCTCGATGTACGCGTCGGCCGCCCGCAGCAGCTCCAGGTACTTCTCGTCGCCGAGGGCGATGTTCTCGGCGAGGTCGGGCGCGAAGCTCAGCACCCCGTCCTCGTACGCGGAGGTCATGCCGAGGAGTTCGATGCCGGTGCCCGCCAGTTCGCGGAAGTCCACGGAGTGGCCGCCGCGCGCCCCGCTGACCGCGATGGTCACGTGGGCCGCGCCCTGCGGCGGCGTCGTCAGGTCCCACAGTCCGAGCACCCCGAGCCACCAGCAGAAGTCCCGCCCGCGGTACTGCCGCGGCGGACGGTCGTGCGGACCCACGGACAGGAACACGCGGCGTCCCGAGCGACGCAGCTCGTCGGCGATCTGCACGCCCGACGAACCCGCCCCGACCACCAGCACGGCGCCCTCGGGCAGCTGCTCCGGGTTGCGGTAGTCGCTGGAGTGGATCTGAGCGCTCACCGCCCCGTCCGGGACGATGGGCGGGATCACGGGCCGCTGGAAGGGCCCGGTCGCGGCCACCACGAACCCGGCGTCGATGGTGCCCTCGGACGTCTCGACGCGGAAGCCGGTCCTGCCCTCGTGCTTGCGCACCCTGGTCACCTCGACGCCGCACCGCACGGGGGCGTCGATCTTCTCGGCGTACCGCTCGAAGTACTCCGCGACCTGCTCCTTCGTCGCGAAGGCGTCGGGGCCGACGTCGGGGAACTCCAGGTTCGGGAACCGGTCGTGCCAGGCGGGCCCGTTCGCGACGAGCGAGTCCCAGCGCTGGGTGCGCCACCGCTCGGCGATCCGGTCCCGTTCGAGGACGATGTGCCGGATGCCCAGGTTCCCCAGGTGCTCGCTCATCGCGACGCCGGCCTGGCCCGCGCCTACGACGACAACTTCCGTCTGTTCACTCGGCACTTGAGCCTCCACTCGGGTCGTGCGATGGGAGACATCCTTCGCCGCCCCCTCAACCCTGTCCAACAGATGTTTCCGGGGTGAGTGATCTGTTTTTCAGATGTGGGTCCCAGTGGCTCGACTAGGGTCGTTCCGTGACCACCGCGCCTCTGAATCCGCTCGATGACCTCGACCGCCGTATCGTCGCCGCCCTGCAGATCGACGGACGGGCCTCCTGGCGGCGGATCGCCGACGCGCTGGGGGAGCCGGAGCGGAAGGTGGCGCGGCGCGGGCACCGGCTCGTGGAGAGCGGGGACGTGGCGGTGCGCGGGCTCGTGGTGCGCGGGGAGACCGTGATCCTGCGGATGAACTGCCGGCCGGGATCCGTGCGCGAGGCCGCCCTCGCCACCGCCCGGCGGCCCGATGTCGTGTTCTCGTACGTCCTCGCGGGCGTCGCCGACTGCGTGGCCGAACTCCAGTGCCCGCCCGACAAGTTGGGCCGTCTCATGCTGGACGAGGTGCCCGCTCTTCCGGGGCTCGTGCAGCAGCAGGTCTCGCCCGTGCTGCGCTATTTCCGCACCGTGCACGAGTGGTCGCCCGGCATCCTCGACGCCGCCGAGGCCGAGGCGCTCGGGGGCGGCGAGCGGCAGGACGACCGGGTGGGCCTCGCCGACGTCGAGCTGGCGCCCGACGAGGAGGCGATCCTGCGTGCCCTCGCCGCGGACGGGCGGTGCACCAACGACGAACTCGCCGCCGTCGCCGGGGTCTCGGTCGCCACGGCCAGGCGCCGCGTCGAGGCGCTGAGCCGCGCCGGGCTCGTCAGCATCCGCGCGGTCGTGGAGCCCGCGCTGCTCGGGCTGCCCGTCCAGGCGCTGTTGTGGATCAGGACCCGGCCGGGCGAGGTCGAGGAGGTGGGGCGGCTGCTCGTCGAGTCGCCGCTGGTGCGGTACGCGGCCGTGGTGATGGGGGAGCACCAGCTGCTCGTCGACGTGACCCAGCCGTCGAAGGAGGCGCTGCACGCCTTCCTGACGGAAGCGACGTGGGTGCGCAGGGCCGAGTCTGTGCAGTCCCATCTCGTGGTCGAGGCGTGGAAGCGCAGTGGAGTGTCCACAAGTGCCAGTTGAGCATTTACAGCGACTGAAAAGTTCATCGACTACGAACCATTGACTTAAAAGGTCAGGCCGCCGCAGTGTGAGGGCGCACACAGTCGCCTCCTGCCCGAGGACGGTCATGCCCGTACACCCCACCACCGGTTCCGATGACCTCTGCGCGCTCGACGCCGTCGAGCTCGCCGGTCTGATCCGCCGCCGCGAACTCTCGGCGCGCGAGGTCGTCTCCGCCCACCTCGACCGCATCGAGCGCGTGAACCCCGCGCTCAACGCCATCGTCACGCTCGACGCCGAAGGCGCGCTCACCAAGGCCGGGCAGGCGGACGAACTGGCCGCGTCGGGAGCCGAGTTGGGTCCGCTGCACGGACTACCCATCGCCTTCAAGGACACCCACCTCACCCGCGGCATGCGCACCACGCACGGCTCGCCGCTCTTCGCCGACCACGTGCCCGACGAGGACGAACTCCTCGTCGAGCGCGTCCAGGGGGCCGGTGCGATCCGCATCGGCAAGACCAACGTCCCCGAGTTCGCGGCCGGTTCGCACACCTTCAACCCCGTCTTCGGCGCGACCCGGAACCCGTACGACACGACCCGCTCGGCCGGCGGCAGCAGTGGCGGTGGCGCCGCCGCGCTCGCCGCCCGGCTCACCCCGATCGCCGACGGCAGCGACATGGGCGGCTCGCTGCGCAACCCCGCCTCGTTCTGCAACGTCGTCGGCCTGCGCACCACGCCGGGCCGCGTGCCCTCGCTGCCCTCGGGCGACCTGTGGGAGACGCTCGGCGTCGCCGGACCGATGGGCCGCACCGTCGCCGACGTCGCGCTGCTCCTGTCGGTCATGGCGGGCCCGGACCCGCGCTGCCCGCAGTCCCTGGAGGCCTCCGGCTCCGTGTTCCGCGCCCCGCTGGAGCGCGACCTGAAGGGGCTGCGTGTGGCGTACGCGCCCGACCTCGGCGGCCGCGTCCCCGTCGACCCCGAGGTCCGTGAGGTCGTGGCCCAACAGGTGAAGGTCTTCGAGGAGTCGGGCGCGCACGTCGTCGAGGACTGCCCCGACCTGGACGGCGCCGACGACGTCTTCCGCACGCTGCGCGCGCAGGCCTTCCGTACCGGGCTCGGCCCGCTCCTGGAGGCCTCCCGCGAGCAGCTCAAGTCCAGCCTGATCTGGAACATCGAGGAGGGCCTCCGGCTCACCTCGGCCGACCTGGCCCGCGCCCGCACCGAGCACTCCCGCATCCACCTCTCGGCCGTCGGGTTCTTCGAGCGCTACGACGTGCTGATCGCCCCGGTCAGCCAGGTCCTGCCGTTCGACATCGACCTGGAGTACCCGACCGTCATCGACGGTCAGCCGCAGCACAGCTACCTCGACTGGATGCGCTCGGCGTATCTGCTCACCGTCCTGGGCGCACCCGCCCTCTCCGTCCCGGCCGGCTTCACGGACACGGGACTGCCTGTCGGCCTGCAGATCGTGGGCCCGCCGCGCGCCGAACGCGCCGTCCTCGAGATCGGCGCCGCCTACGAGGCGGCCACGGGACACGGACGCCGCGCGCCTCGCCTTTCGTAGAGACGTTCCGCGGGGCCTGTCCGTTTGGATCAGGCCCCAGCGCTCAACTCGCCTCAGCTGGAGCCCCGATGAGATCTCCGCACGCGCTCTGGGCCGCAGTGCCCGTCCTGGCCTTCCTCGGCACCCCGTTCCTCCCGTTCGTCAACGGGCCGCACCTCTGGTTCGGCCTCCCGTCCGTACTGGCCTGGTGCCTGATGTGGACCGTGGGAACGACGGTGGCGCTCGCCCTCGTCGACCGCGGCACGCGAGCGGGCGCCGGGTACGACGACGAGGCCGAGGACGAGGGGGCGGCGGCATGAACAGCACCATGGTCATCACGGTCCTCGGCATCGTCGCCATCGCGGTGGTCGGCGTCTCCGGCCGCCGCGCGCCCAGCAAGGAGCTGGGCGAGTGGACGGTCGCCAAGCGCGGCTTCTCCACCTTCACCACCTGGTTCCTGCAGGCGGGGGAGGCCTTCACCACCTTCAGTTTCCTGGGGCTCGCGGGCATCGCCTTCGGCGGCGGCGTCGCCGCGACCTTCGCGGTCTGCTACCTCGCCATCAACTTCGTCCTCCAGTACTTCACCGCTCCCCGTATGCGCCAACTCGGCCAGCGCGGCGGGTACTTGACGCAGGCCGACTTCTTCGTCGACCGCTACCGCAGTCCGCTGCTCGGCAAGGTCGTCGCGATCGTCGGCGCGGTGTTCCTCCTTCCGTATCTGCAGCTCCAGATCACCGGGCTCGGCATGATCGTGCAGCTCGCCACGGGCAGCCACACCGGCGGCAACCTGAGCATGGTCCTCGCCACCGTCCTGACCGTCGTCTTCGTCCTGTGGTCGGGCATCCGCGGCATCGCGCGGGTCGCGTACCTCAAGGACGCGCTGATGATCATCGGCCTCGTGGTGCTTGTCGCGGGCGTCGCCCTGTCGGTCAACGGCGGCATCGGCGGCCTCTTCGACACGATCCGCGACAGCCACCCGCAGCTGCTCACCCTCGACCAGGAGGGCTACGACGGCACGTTCTTCGTCACCGCCGTCATCATCTCCGGCATCGGCGGCGGCCTCGGCACCATGGCCCACCTGTGGCCGCCGGTGCTCGCCGCCCGCAGCGGCCGCGTGCTGCGCTCGAACGCGATCTGGCTGCCGCTCTACCAGATCGCCCTCGGCATCCCGATCGTCATCGGCTTCGCCGGCGTCCTGCTCGCGAAGAAGGGCACCGAGCCGAACGGGGTCGCCCTCACCCTCGCGGGACAGACCCTGCCGGGCTGGCTCGTCGGACTCGTGGCGGTCGCCGCGGCCTCCGCCGCGATGGTGCCGTCCGCGGCCATCGTCGTCGGCATCTCCAGCCTGCTCTCGCGCAACCTCCTGAGCGTCCGCAACGAGCGCACCCAGCTGCGCACGAACCACCTGTGCGTGGTGGCCGCGGCGGGCCTCGCCCTCGTCCTCGGCCTCACCCGCCCCGGCCTCCTCTCCGACCTGCTGCTCCTGACCTACGGCGGTCTGACCCAGCTCGCCCCGGCGATCGTCATGGGCCTGGCGAAGAAGGTCAGGCTCGGGGCCGTGCCCGCGCTCATCGGCATCCTGACCGGCGTCGCGGTGCTCGCCTGGCTGACGTTCGGCTCCGTCGACGTCGGCACCGTGGACACCGGCCTGATCGCGCTGGCCGTCAACATCGTCGTCACGACCGGTGCCCAGCTCGTCGTACGCTCCCGAGGTCAGGAAACCGTCAACTCGCCGACGGACTCCGCCGATTCACCGGTCTCGGTGAGCCGCACGTAACGCCCTTCGGCCCCGGCCTCGAACGGCGCCCACCGCTCGCCGTCCACCGAGGTCTCAAGGCGGTACGCCTTCGCGCCGGCGACCTCCACCCGGTGCACCGGCCGTACGCCGCCCAGGTCCACGGTGAGCGAGGCGCCGGCCTTCGCGGGGAGCCAGGTGGTGGCCGGGTTGCCGTCGACGGCGGCGCCCGCGTACTGGCCCGGGTCCTCCGAGGTCGCCCTCGCGTCCTTGCAGCGGGCGAGGTCGGTGGTCGGGGTGAGGTCGGGACGGCGGGTCGGGATCGTGAGCCCCGCGCCGGTCACCGTCTCGCGCCCGCCCGGGGTGTCGACGGCGAACGGCGCACCGCCGGTGAGCCGCACGGTGGTGTCCTTGTCTCCGATCTCAACGTCGTACGTCCGCCCCCGCCACTGAAGTCCCTTGACGTTCACGCCACTTGAGAGCTGCGGCGGCAGCATCGGATCGAGCCGCACGGCGTCGTCGTCCTGGAGCCGCATCCCGGTGAGCCCATGCGTGAACACCTGAAGGAACCCGCCCTTCCCGGTCAGGAAGTCCTGTGCGGGCGTCCCGGCCAACGCGTCCCCGGCACCCGCCTTCTCGCCCCGCGACTCGGAGAACGTGCCGAACGGGCCCTGGAAGAACGGCCGCGAGGCCCGCTCCAGGAACGTATACGTCGAACAGCCCGGCTCGCCGATCCCCGCGGCGGCGACCGCGTGCACCGAGTCCGTCATCGCCGGTCCGTCGCGGTCGGTGTGCGCCGCGTAGTAGTCGAGGGTCGCGGCCGCCGCGCCCTTCGGCATCGGCTTCCAGTCCAGCGGATACAGCAGCAGCACGGCGTCCGCCTGCTTGATGTCGGCGCCCTTGTCGATGTCGTAACCGGCGTACTGGAGAAAGACCTTGCGCTTGCTGTCGTACGGAATGCGGAGCCGGTCGGCGATCCGGTTCCAGCCGGCCGGGGCCCGCTCGCCGACCAGCGCGGCGGCCTTCGCGGCGTCCCGCAGCGAGGTCGCGGCGACGGCGTTCGTGTAGACGCCGTCGTCGACGCCGTTGCTGTACTCGTCGGGCCCGGCGACGTCCTTGACGGAGTACGAACCGTCGTCCTTGTTCGGCGTGACGCGGCCGCTCCAGTACGTGGCCAGCCCCTTGAGTAGCGGCCAGCCGCGCTCGCGCAGCCACGCACGGTCCCCGGTCGCCTGGTAGTACTGCCAGGCCGCGAGTGCGATGTCGCCCTGGAGGTGGTTCTGGGTGACGCAGTGCGGCGGGTTCCAGCTCTGGCACTCCTTCCACAGCGAGCCCGAACTCGCGCTGGTCCAGGGGTACATGAACCCTTTCTGTGAAGTCTTCACCGCATTGTCGGCAGCGACACCACGCGTCCGGTACCGGTACTCGAGCACCGGCTTCGCCAACTCGGGCCGCGTTGCCAGCAGCGACGGATACATCCACGTCTCGGCGTCCCAGAAGACCATGCCCGCATAGTTGTCGCTGCTCAGGCCGGTCGGCCCGATGCTGTTACGGGCGCCGGGACGCAGCGAGGAGAGCAGCCCGTACTGAGCGGCACGCAGCCGCGACTGGAGCCCGGGACGGCCGGGCGTCTCGATGTCGGCGGCCCACAGCTTCCGCCAGGCGGCGTCGTGCCTCACGGTGAGCGCGTTCCAGCCGACGGCCGCGGCACGCTTGGAAGCGCGTACGGCATCGCCCCGCGGGTTCTTCGACGTGAGGCCGGTATCGACGCCCACGAACTTCACGACGTCGTACGCGACGCCTTCGACGGCCCGGAAGTCGGCGGACTGGCTGGTGCCGAGGGTGTCCTTCGCGGGGCGGGCGGTGTGGGTGCGGCCGGGGGAGCGGAGGGTGGAGGCGACGGTGCCGGCGGTCCCGGAGCCGTCCGTTCGGAAGCCGACGGCGGCCGTGCGCTTACCGGCGGGCCCGCTGCCGGTAGCGGCGACGCGACGAGCGCCGCGCTGGTCGATACGGTCTCTGACCGTGACCTCGCCGGACCAGTGGGGTCTCACGCGCAGCCGCACGGCGCCGACGTGGGGGGCGGCCCGGTCGGCGAGCACCTCGAACGTCAGGTCCGTGCGCTCCCCGTCCTTGTGCACCCACGTGACCTCGGTACGCACGATGCCGCAGCGCATGTCGAGGGTCTGCCGATAGCCCGTCGTGCGACTGCCGGGGCCATACGTCTCGCCGCGCGCCCGGACGTCGAGGGCGGTCCAGGTGGGCAGGGCGGCGATGGCCTCGCGGTGGGCGGTGTTCTTGGGCCCGCGCCCGTAGAGCCCGGAGACGAAGGCGCCGTCGTACGGGGGTGTGTAGAGCGGCCACCCGGTCCTGGCGTCGTCTCCGCCGGTTCTCGCGTACCCGACCCCGCTGGGCGGGACGCGCACGCCGAGATACCCGTTGCCCACGTAGGCGTGGTACGGACTCTCGGCGTCGGCGGTACGCGTGCTCAGGGCCCACCCGGCCCCGCCGCAGCCGGAACTGGGGGTCGTCGGCGCGACGGCGTGCGCGGGCGGAACGAGCGTGGCACCAAAGGTGAGGGCGGCGAGGGCGACGAGGCGCGCTGACTTCATGGGGAGAGCGTGGTCCGCACCCCCGCCGGACCCACGTATACGCGCCGGGAACCCCCCGAATGGCGTGAGCCGCGCCGTGGCCGACGCCCATCGTTTTCGTTGCGCCGCATCGTGGCGCCGCCTTGCCCACCCTGCCGCCCAAGGCGGCAGATTGCCCAAGGCGGTGGCGGCCATCCGCACGTTCAGGCGGCGGGTGGGCAGGCCTTTCAAGCCCCTGCGGCGGGTGAGCCGATTAAGCCCCTGCGGCGATTGAGCAGCGGGGTACGGGGCAGAGCCCCGGCTTTTCAACCCCGGCGGCGGGTGAGCGATTAAAGCCCCGCCGGCGATTGAGGCGCGGGGTCCGGGGCGGAGCCCCGAGGCGTGGGGGACGGAGACCGCAACAATCCGGCTCGGCGTGCCTAATCTCGCCACATGAGCCTCACCACCTACTGCCCCGCCGACGGCACCCGCATCCCGACCCCCTCCCTCACCTGGCGCTGCCCCACCTGCCAAGGCCCCCTGGACCTCGACTACCACCCCACTCCCAGCCCCCTCAAATCCCTCACCACCCGCCCCAGTTCAATGTGGCGCTACGCCGAGTGCCTCCCCCTGCCCCTCCCGGACTGCACCCTCGGCGAAGGCCGGACACCCCTCGTCCCGCTCACCCCCGACGTCCACGCCAAGCTGGACTTCCTGATGCCCACCCTCTCCTTCAAGGACCGCGGAGCGGTGATGCTCGCCGCACTCGCCACCCGCCTGCGGCCACAACAGGTGATCGCCGACAGCAGCGGCAACGCCGGCACCGCCATCGCCGCCTACTGCGCCCGCGCCCGCCTCGCCTGCACCGTCTACGTCCCCGAAGGCACGTCCGCCAAGAAGCTGGAGCAGATCCGGGCCCACGGCGCCCGCCTCGAAGTGGTCCCCGGCGACCGCGAGTCCACGGCCCGCGCGGCCCGCGCAGCCGCCGACGAGGACGGGGTGTTCTACGCCAGCCACGTCTACAACCCGTACTTCCTGCACGGCACCAAGACGTACGTCCACGAGATCTGGGAGGACATGGGCGGCCGCCTCCCCGAGATCCTGGTCCTCCCGGTCGGCAACGGCACCCTCCTCCTCGGCGCCGCCCTCGCCGTCGCCGAACTCCACCACGCCGGGCTGATCGACCGCCGCCCCGCCCTGCACGCCGTGCAGTCCGCCGCGGTCGCCCCCCTGGCGCGCGCGTGGCAGGCCGGATCGGACGAGATCGTGGTCGACGAGGCCCCGGCCCCCACCGCCGCCGAGGGCATCGCCATCCCGAACCCGCCGCGCGCCCGCCAGATCCTGCGCGCCGTACGCGAATCCGGCGGCGCCTTCCACACGGTGACGGAGGACCAGATCCGGCACGCCCAACTCGACCTGGCCTCCCGCGGCCTGTACGTCGAGTCGACCGGCGCGGTGTGCTGGGCCGCGACCCGCGAGGGCGGGACCCTGGCCGGCCGGAGCGCGGTCGTCCCACTGTGCGGCGCGGGCCTCAAGACGGGCCTCGCCGCCGACCCGAATTGAGCCCCGCGGCGATTGAGCGGCGGGGTCCGGGGCAGAGCCCCGCGGCCCCAACCCTGGAAAGGCGCACGGATGATCGACCCACGCCCCGGTGTGTGAATGACGCACTACCTGGGCAAAGTCGCTGCGTAAAGGCCTCTGACGTCGGAAGTAATCACATCGAGTGATTCTTTGGCCTTTGCTTGCACGCCTCAACCCACGGTTGCCACGCTGTTGCTGTCTGTCAATCTGATGGGGATCTGAGGGGGCAACCAGTGACATTCGGTGAGCAGCCGGCGTATCTCCGCGTTGCGGGCGATCTCCGCAAGAAGATCGTCAGTGGATCGCTGCCGCCGCACACCCGCCTTCCCTCACAGGCCAAGATCCGTGAGGAGTACGGGGTTTCGGACACGGTGGCGCTGGAGGCCCGCAAGGTCCTGATGGCGGAGGGGCTCGTCGAGGGCCGGTCCGGTTCGGGGACCTATGTGCGCGAGCTGCCCGTGCCGCGCCGCGTCTCCCGCTCCGGCGACCGGCCGAGCAGCGGTTCCACGCCGTTCCGGCAGGAGCAGTCCGACCCGGAGGCGCGGGGGACGTGGGAGTCGCGCAGCGAGCAGATCGAGGCGGTCACCTCCGTCGCGGAGCGGCTCGCGATCCGCGCGGGCGACCGCGTGATGCGCACCAAGTACGTGTACCGGGACGCGGGGGAGGCGATGATGCTCGCGACCTCGTGGGAACCCCTCGCCGTGACGGGGCGCACGCCCGTGATGCTCCCGGAGGAGGGCCCGCTCGGCGGCTGCGGGGTGGCCGAGCGCATGGCGGCGATCGACGTGATTGTGGACAACGTGACGGAGGAAGTGGCCGCCCGCCCCGGCCTCGCCGAGGAGTTGAGCGCGCTCGGCGGCGTGCCGGGACATGTCGTGATCGTCATCCACCGGACCTTCTTCGCCTCCGGCCGACCGGTCGAGACGGCCGACATCGTCGTCCCCGCGGACCGCTACCGCATCGCGTACCACCTACCGGTGCGCTAAGGCCTTTCGGCTGGATCGGGCCCCGGGCCCTGTCCGGGCCGTTTCGGTGCCCGGTGATCGGTGCGCGCCGTCCGGGCCGCGTGATCCGGAGTTAACCGTGCCCCAACTCCCGTAACAGGCGGGCAATCGAGCGTTGCCGCAGATTGTCATGTACGGCTCCTAACTTCCTCCTCCGTAGGCATTTGGTATACCGCCGACGGAGGAACGGGTAGCCGCCATGACCGAGACCGCCGTACCCCACGCAGACCCCGCAGCCGGGCCGCCCGACAGGAAGCCGCCCCGGCGCAGTTACGCCAGGCTGGCCGCCGACGAGTCCCGCGAGGACTACTCGCTGCGCTACGCCCCGCACTCCTACCGGCGCTGGTCCGAGACCACGGTCGCCTCCACCGCGCTCGGCGGCATCGCCTACCTCGCGGACTTCGCGATCGGCGCGTCCATCGTCTTCACCTACGGATTCACGAGCGGACTCGCCTCGATCCTGTGCGCGGCGACGATCATCTTCACCACCGGCATCCCGATCGCCCGCGCCTGCGCCAAGTACGGCCTGGACATGGACCTGATCACGCGCGGCGCCGGCTTCGGCTACTTCGGCTCGACGCTCACGTCCCTCATCTACGCCTCGTTCACCTTCATCTTCTTCGCGCTCGAAGGCTCGATCATGGCGCAGGCGATGCACGAGGTCTTCGGACTGCCGCTGCCCATCGGCTACTTGGTGACCACGCTGATCGTCATCCCGATCGTGTTCCGCGGGATGGGGGCGCTCGCCAAGGTGCAGGCGTGGACGCAGCCGATCTGGCTGATCGGCCTGGTCCTGCCCTTCGTGATCCTGCTCTTCCACTCGCCCGGGTCGTTCGGTGACTTCACGAGTTTCGGCGGCACCGAGGGCGCGGGCAGCGGCTTCTCCTGGCTCGGCTTCGGGCTCGGCACCGGCGTCGCGCTCTCGCTCATCGCGCAGATCGGCGAGCAGGCCGACTACCTCCGGTTCATGCCGGCCAAGACGGAAGCGAACAAGAAGCGGTGGAATCTGGCCGTTCTGGCGGCCGGGCCCGGCTGGGTGATCATCGGCGCCGCCAAGCAGCTCGGCGGCGCGCTCCTCGCCTTCGTGGCCCTGGAGGCCGTCGGCAAGACGCACGCCCTCGAACCCATCGCGCCGCAGGTCGAGGCGCTCAAGCCGTGGCTCGGCTCGGTCGCCCTGCCCGTCGCCGCGCTCTTCGTGGTGGTCTCCCAGATCAAGATCAACGTCACCAACGCGTACAGCGGTTCGCTGTCCTGGTCGAACTTCTTCTCCCGCGTGACGCACCGTCACCCCGGCCGCGTCTGGTACATCTTCCTCAACCTCGCCATCGCGCTGACGCTGATGGAACTGAACATGTTCGCGGCCCTGAACAAACTGCTCGGCTTCTACTCGAACGTGGGCATCGCCTGGATCGCGGCCGTCGCCGCCGACCTCGTCATCAACAAGCGGGTGGGCTGGAGCCCCAAGTACATCGAGTTCAAGCGGGCGTACCTGTACGCGGTGAACCCGGCCGGGTTCGGTGCCATGGTGATCGCCTCGGTCGTCTCGATCCTGGCGTTCTTCGGGCTCTTCGGTGAGTACGCCGAGGCCTTCTCCACCTTCATCGCCGCGGGCCTCGCCCTGACCCTGTGCCCGCTCATCGCCTGGGCCACGAAGGGCAGGTACTACCTGGCGCGGCCGAACCCGGTGAACGGACCGGACGTCCAGGTCGAGGACGTCACGGCGACCCACACCTGCGCCGTCTGCGAGACAGCGTACGAACTCCCGGACATCGCCGACTGCCCGGCCCACTCCGGCCCGATCTGCTCGCTCTGCTGTTCCCTCGACGCGGACTGCGGCGACGTCTGCACCAAGAAGCCGACGGGCGAACCGGTACTGATGCCGATGCCGGAGGTGCGTACGCGCTGAGGTCGTAGGGGTCTGATCCAAACGGCAGGCCCTACCGGCGGTGACGGAGGGGGCGCACCCGCGGGGGGCGCCCCCTCCGTTCGTTGTCCGCGCGTTCGGGCAGTGGCTTGTTGCGTATCTCTTTGTGCCAATCCGTATTCGGTGCGTAAAGGTCAGGCGTAGGCTCGGGCATATGCGGTTTGCGGTTTCCTCGGGGATGGGAGGCAGGGCGCGATGCGAGTCGAGGCCGGCGTGGCCAGGGAGGGGCGGGGCGCGATGAGCGACAGCACGACCACACTTCCGTGGCAGGTCATCCGCGAGGACGACAACGGGAACCGCTACCGGGTGGGCCGTTACGCCACGAAGGCCGAGGCCCAGCGCATGGCCGACAGTCTCGATGACCGCAGGGGCCACGAGCCCACGTACTGGGTGGAGCGCCTGGGGCAGGGGCGGAACGGCACGGCGCTCTGACGGAGTCATAGGCTCCGGCGCATGCCCCTTGAGTCATCCTCACCGACCGTGGTGGTCGCCGCGGCCCTGTACGACACCGAAGAGCGGCTGCTCGCCGCGCGGCGCAGCGCACCCCCTGAACTCGCGGGCCGCTGGGAGCTGCCCGGTGGCAAGGTCGAACCCGGCGAGACGCCGGAGCGGGCACTCGTCCGTGAGCTGCGCGAGGAACTCGGCATCGAGGCCGAACCGCTCACCCGGGTGCCGGGTGAATGGCCGCTGAAGGCCGGATACGTCCTGCGGGTCTGGCGCTGCCACCTGCGCTCCGGCACCCCGCGCCCCCTCCAGGACCACGACGAGCTGCGCTGGCTGACGGCGGCCGAGGTGTGGTCCGTGGACTGGCTCGACCAGGACGTCCCCGCGGTGAAAGAGGTCCTGCGGGATCGCGTCTGACGGGGGCTCGTGGCCGTATCCCACGAGCCTCGCCTACGCCGTCCGTGCCACCGCGCACCCCACTTCGCGATAGCGCGCCACTCCGTCCGGGTATATCCCGATTAACCCTCTGAAACCGGACAGGGTCCTTCGCGGGCCAGGGATGTGATCCGCGTGCTCCACACTGAAGGCGACTGCGTCGAGTGGGCCTTTCCCGCCGACCCTTCGGCCGTCCGCAGGGCGCGCGCCAAAGTGCGTACGCAGCTCGTCGAATGGGGGCTCGAAGAGCTCGCCGACATCACCGCGCTGCTGGTCAGCGAGCTGGTGACCAATTCCCTGCGGTACGCGTCCGGGCCCATCGGCGTACGGCTCGTGCGTCCGCCCGAACCCCCGGGTGCCCTCCTGGTGGAGGTCTCCGACCCGCTGCCCGACCCGCCCTGCGCCCGCACCGCGGCCCCGGACGAGGAGGGCGGGCGCGGGCTGCAACTGGTGACCGAGGTGTCGCAGCGCTGGGGCACACGGCCGGGCGGGGAGCGGTCCGGCGGGAAGACGGGGAAGACGGTGTGGTTCGAGCTGTCGTTGCCGGGTTAGGAGAAGCCCGAGTGGGACAGACGCGGGTGTGAGGGAGCAGGTGTGAGATGCCGTGTGTGGGCACACCCGCACCCTGGGTACGGAAACAGTCGGTCCCGACAGGCCAAAAAGCGTCGGGACCATGGTGTGATCGTGAACACCGTGTTGCGCGGCTCCGTAGTGCTGGATACTGCGTGCAGCCGCCTCGGTGACCGGTGCCGGACGCGGTGAGCTGGAGGGGACGGTTCGCGTGAGCGAGATACCAGCGAAGGGCAGGGTGTCCGAGGACCTCTCGGGCGCGGCCTCGGCGCCGCGTGCGGAGCGGGTGCCGCTGGGCGATGACGCTCCTGATGCCGCGGGCACGGAGCGTACGGAACCGATTCCGGAATCGGAATCGGGCGCTCCCTCGACCCCTCCCGAGGAGTCCCCCGGCCGGACGGACCTCTGGCAGGCGAGCCCGCCGGGTTCGATCTACGACTACATCAAGGTCGCCTCCTTCTCGATCGGCTCCGACGGTGCGATCGACCAGTGGAGCCGGCGGGCCGCCGAGCTCTTCGGGGTCCCGCCCGAGGAGGCCGTGGGCAAGGACCCCATCGAGGCCTTCGTCCCCGCGGACCTGCGCGAGCGCGGCCACCGCAAGATGGCGGAGATCCTGGACGGGCAGGAGTGGACGGGCGCCGTCCCGTTCCGGGTGCCGGCGCCCGGGCCCGCGGGGGAGCCGGAAGCGGAACCGCGAGCGGAGGCGCCGCGCGCGGCGGGCGCGGGCCCGACCGGGCTCGCCGAGATCTATGTGATGCCGACGACCACCGAGTCCGGTGAGCGCGCCGCGGTGTGCATCGTCGTCGACGTGCGGACGCTGCGGCACATCGAGACCGACCTCGCGTCCTCGCAGGCCATTTTCGGCCAATCTCCCTTCGGCTTCCTGCTGTTCGGCACCGACCTCCGGGTCCAGCGCACCAACCGCACCCTGACCTCGGTCTTCGGCGGACACGTCGACGACCACCGGGGCCGCACCGTCCACGACTACCTGCCGCGGCACGAGGCGGACCGGGTGCAGGGCGCGCTGCGCCGGGTCCTGGAGACGGGGGACGCGGTCACCGACATGCAACTGGTCGGCACCGCCCCGGAGTCCACCGAGCGGCGCCACTGGTCCATCAACCTCTACCGCGTGCACAGCGGCACGGGCCGCCCGATCGGCGTCGCGGGACTCGCCACGGACGTCACCCGCAGGCACGCCGCGGCCCGCGAGGCCGCGCACGCCCGCCGCAATCTGGCGCTCCTGAACGAGGCGGGCTCCCGGATCGGCAACTCGCTGGACCTGGAGACGACCGCCCGCGAACTCCTCGACGTCGTCGTCCCCGGCTTCTGCGACCTCGCGTCCGTCGACCTGTACCAGGGGCTGCTCGCGGGCGACGAGGCCCCGCCGGGCCTCGCGGACGGCAGCGCAGAACTGCGCAGGGTGGCCGCCGCGAGCGCCGTCGCCGACGTGCCGTTCCTCGACCTCGGCGGCGAGGCTCCCGTCAACGTGGGGGCGGTGCACCGCTTCCCGTTCAACTCGCCCTGCGCGCACGCCCTGCGCACCGCGCGTCCGCAGGCACTGCCCACCGAGCAGCGCGGCCTCGTGCAGTCCACGCTCGCTGTGCCGATGGTCGCGCACGACACGGTCGTCGGCCTCGTGCAGTTCTCCCGGACGAAGGGCAGCGAGCCGTTCACCGAGCGGGACAGGGCGCTCGCCATGGAGCTGGCCGCGCGCGCCGCGGTCTGTATCGACAACGCGCGCCTGTACCGCCGCGAGCACGAGCGGGCGCTGATCCTGCAGCGCTCCCTGCTGCCGCCGGACGACCCGGAGGCGGCCGGGCTCGACATCGCCTGCCGCTACCGGCCCGGCAACGCCGCGACCGAGGTCGGCGGCGACTGGTTCGACGTCATCGAACTCCCCGGACACCGCACCGCGTTGGTCGTCGGCGACGTCATGGGGCGCGGCCTGCGCGCCGCCGTCGCCATGGGCGAACTGCGCACCGCCGTACGTACGTTGGCCCTGCTCGACCTCGAACCGGCCGAAGTGCTCAGCGCCCTTGACGAGATCGCCCGCGGTCTCGGTACCCCGGGCGGCGTCCAGCAGGGCACACGCCCCGCCCGCTCGGCGCGCTCCTTCGGCGGCGAGGACCTCTCCGAGGTGTACCTCGCCACCTGTGTCTACGCGGTGTACGACGCGGTCACCCGGCGCTGCACGTTCGCCAACGCGGGGCACCTGCCGCCCGTCCTCGTTGAACCCGGCGACAGCGCGCTCATGCTCGACGTACCGCCGGGGATGCCGCTCGGTGTCGGTGGCGAGCCGTTCGAGGAGGTGGAGGTGGAGCTGCCGGAGGGCGCGCTGCTCGCCCTCTACACGGACGGCCTGGTGGAATCCCGCGACCATCCGCTCGACGAGGGCCTCTCGGCCTTCCGCAACGCGCTCGACGACCCCTCCCCGGCTCTTGAGGACGTCTGCGACCACGTCCTCAACACCCTCGACACCCATCACGGCGAGGACGACATCGCGCTCCTCATGGCCCGTGTGGAGGGGCTGCCGAGCGAGAACGTCGGCGACTGGACGCTGCCGCGCGAGCCGAAGTCGGTGGGCAGGGCCCGCGAGTACGCGCGGGCGCAGCTGTCGAGCTGGGGCCTGGAGAGCCTCGTCGACACGTCGGAGCTGCTGGTCAGTGAGCTGGTCACCAACGCGCTGCGGTACGGCGAGGGCGACATCAGGCTCCGCCTCCTCCTCGACCGGACGCTGGTGTGCGAGGTGTGGGACGCGGGTCTCGTGCAGCCGCGGCGCCGCCGGGCGCGGGACACGGACGAGGGCGGTCGCGGGCTCCAGCTCGTCGGGCTGCTGAGCGCGGCGTGGGGCTCGCGCAGGACACCGCGCGGGAAGACGGTGTGGTTCGAGCTGCCGCTGCCGGACGGGGAGACGGGTCTGGCGGATCCGACGGAGGCGCTGCTCAGCCTGTTCTGAGCGGGGCGCCGTCCGGCTCTTCTCTTGGTGACCCCGAACACATCACCGCACCAACCACTGCACCCCCCTTTGCATGGTCATGCATCATCATGCATACTCTTCCTATGTCCAAGGTCCTCACATCCCTCCCGGCCGGCGAGCGCGTCGGCATCGCCTTCTCGGGCGGCCTCGACACGTCGGTCGCCGTCGCGTGGATGCGTGACAAGGGCGCCGTCCCGTGCACGTACACCGCCGACATCGGCCAGTACGACGAGCCCGACATCGACGGCGTGCCCAGCCGAGCGAAGGCGTACGGCGCCGAGATCGCGCGCGCCATCGACTGCAAGGCCGCCCTTGTCGAGGAGGGCCTTGCGGCGCTGACCTGCGGCGCGTTCCACATCCGCTCCGGCGGTCGCGCGTACTTCAACACGACGCCGCTCGGCCGCGCGGTCACCGGCACGCTCCTGGTGCGGGCGATGCTGGAGGACAACGTCCAGATCTGGGGCGACGGCTCGACGTACAAGGGCAACGACATCGAGCGGTTCTACCGCTACGGCCTGCTCGCCAACCCGAACCTGCGGATCTACAAGCCGTGGCTCGACGCGGACTTCGTGACCGAGCTCGGCGGCCGGCAGGAGATGTCGGAGTGGCTGGTCGAGCACGGCCTGCCCTACCGGGACTCGGCGGAGAAGGCGTACTCCACGGACGCCAACATCTGGGGTGCCACGCACGAGGCCAAGACGCTCGAGCACCTGAACGTCTCGCTGGAGACGGTCGAGCCGATCATGGGCGTCAAGTTCTGGGACCCGTCGGTGGAGATCCCCACCGAGGACGTCACGATCGGCTTCGAGAAGGGCCGCCCGGTCACGATCAACGGCAAGGAGTTCGCCTCCGCCGTCGACCTGGTGATGGAGGCCAACGCGATCGGCGGCCGCCACGGCCTGGGCATGTCCGACCAGATCGAGAACCGGATCATCGAGGCCAAGAGCCGCGGGATCTACGAGGCGCCGGGCATGGCCCTGCTGTTCGCCGCGTACGAGCGCCTGGTCAACGCGATCCACAACGAGGACACGGTCGCCCAGTACCACGCGGAGGGCCGCCGTCTCGGCCGCCTGATGTACGAGGGCCGCTGGCTCGACCCGCAGGCCCTGATGATCCGGGAGTCGCTGCAGCGCTGGGTCGGCGCCGCGATCACCGGCGAGGTCACCCTGCGCCTCCGCCGCGGCGAGGACTACTCGATCCTCGACACGCAGGGCCCCGCCTTCTCGTACCACCCGGACAAGCTCTCCATGGAGCGGACCGCGGACTCGGCGTTCGGCCCGGTCGACCGGATCGGCCAGCTGACCATGCGCAACCTCGACATCGCCGACTCGCGCGGCAAGCTCGAGCAGTACGCGACGCTCGGCCTCCTCGGCGAGGGCAGCCCGGTCGCCGGCGCGGCCCAGGCCGCGGTCACGGGCCTGATCGGCACCATGCCGGAAGGCGGCGCCCAAGCCATCGCCTCCCGCGGCGAAACCTCCGCGGAAGACGAGGCCCTGGACCGCGCGGCGATGGAATCCGGCACGGACTGACTCCGTCGGACCTCGTGGACAAGGGCACCCCGGCGCCGGGGTGCCCTTTCCCTTTGCGGCGGCCTCGCCTGCTCCGGTTGCGTCAGCCGAGAAGCTGGCCTACCGCGCCCCCTCCAACGACCGCACTAGCTCCACGGCCGCCCCGAGCCGCGACTTCTCGTCCGCGTCCAGCGTCGGATTGGCGCCGCGCCGGGCGCGCACCTCGGCGAGGAAGGGCTCGGCGAGGTGCGGATGCGGTGCCGCGAGCAGCGCCCCGAGGGCCTCGCGCGCGACCCGTGCCTCGTGACGCCCGGGGTCCACCGCGACCTCGGCCAGGATCAGCGCGGACATCGCCCAGTCAAGCGCGGGCGAGCCTTCCTCGGCGTTCGCCCAGTCGATCACCATCGGGCCGTGCGGGGTGCGGATCACGTTGTCCGGGTGCAGGTCGAGATGGAGCACATGCCCGCCGGGCCGCGCCGGAACGGCATGCAACCAGCCCAGCAGGAAGGCCAGTTCGCGCCCCGCCTCCGCCGCCCCCAGCGCGCCCCGCAGCAGCGCGTCCAACTGCGTCGGACCGTCGAGCCGCTCAAGTACCAGCTCGCCCGGCGCGAGCCCCGGATCCGCTCGCACGCGCGGTGCGGGGAAGCCGTGGGCGCGCACGTACGCCATGACGTCGGCCTCGCCGCGTGCGTCGAGCCCGTCGCGGTAGCGGCGCAGCACCCACGCGTCGTCGAGGGCGTGGACGTCGGCGGTGCGGCCGCGGCCGATCAGGTCGTATTGCGTCGTCGGATCTTGTTGCCCAGCCACACCACCGGATCGTACTTGCGGTCGGCCGCCCTCTCCTTCAAAGGGATGAGGGCGTTGTCCGTGATGTGGATGCCCTCGGGGCAGACCTCGGTGCAGCACTTGGTGATGTTGCAGTAGCCGAGGCCGTGTTCGTCCTGGGCCGTGGTTTTGCGGTCGAGGCCGGAGTCGGCGGCCGCGTCCAGGGGGTGCATGTCGAGTTCCGCCACGCGCATCAGGAAGCGGGGACCCGCGAAGGACGTCTTGTTGTCCTCGTGGTCGCGGACGACATGGCAGGTGTCCTGGCACAGGAAGCACTCGATGCACTTGCGGAACTCCTGGGAGCGGTCCACGTCCTCCTGCATCATGCGGTACTCGCCGGGACCGAGGTCCGCGGGCGGGACGAAGGCCGGGACCTCGCGGGCCTTGCGGTAGTTGAAGCCGACGTCGGTGACGAGATCGCGGACGACCGGGAAGGCGCGCAGCGGCGTCACCGTGATCACCTCGTCGCGGGTGAAGACTGACATGCGGGTCATGCACATCAGGCGCGGCCGGCCGTTGATCTCCGCCGAGCACGAACCGCACTTGCCCGCCTTGCAGTTCCAGCGGACCGCAAGGTCGGGAGTCTGCGTCGCCTGTAGCCGGTGGATGATGTCGAGGACCACCTCGCCGTCGTTCACCTCGACCTTGAAGTCCTCCAGGCCGCCCCCGCCGACGTCGCCCCGCCACACCCGGAAGGCCGCCTCGTAGCTGCTCACTCGAAAAGCTCCTCTTCGGCCAGGTACTTCACCAGCTCCTCCTTCTCGAACAGGGCGAGCAGGTCGGGGCGGATGGGTTCGGTGGTCTCGCGGGTGAGCGTGATCTGGCCACGCACCGGGTCCGTGGCCGCCAACCCGCCGGTCGGATCCCGGAGTTGGCAGAGCAGATTCGCCCGCCGCCACTCCCGGTCCATCGCCGGATGGTCCTCACGGGTGTGCCCGCCCCGCGACTCCGTGCGCTCAAGCGCGGCCCGCGCCACGCACTCGCTGACCAGCAGCATGTTCCGCAGGTCGAGCGCCAGGTGCCAGCCCGGGTTGAACTGCCGGTGCCCCTCGACCCCGGCCCGCCGCGCCCGCACCCGCAGATCCGCGAGCCTGCGCAGCGCCTGCTCCATCTCGGCGCCCCGCCGGATGATGCCGACGAGATCGTTCATCGTCTGCTGGAGCTCCTGGTGCAGGGTGTACGGATTCTCGGGCGTGACGCCCTCCTCCTGGCCCTCCGCCGAGAAGGGCCGCAGCGCCTCGGCCGCCGCCGTGTCGATCTGCTCGTCGGCCACGGTCGGACGCACCGTGCGCGAACCCGCGTACGTCGCCGAGTGCAGCCCGGCCCGCCGCCCGAACACCAGCAGGTCGGAGAGCGAGTTGCCGCCGAGCCGGTTGGATCCGTGCATGCCGCCGGCCACCTCACCGGCCGCGAAAAGCCCCGGCACACCGCGCGCCGCCGCCGTGTCCGAGTCGACCGCAATGCCACCCATCACGTAGTGGCAGGTCGGCCCGACCTCCATCGCCTCGGCCGTGATGTCGACGTCCGCCAGCTCCTTGAACTGGTGGTACATGGACGGCAGTCGGCGCCGGATCGTGTCGGCGGGCATGCGGGTCGAGACGTCCAGGAAGACACCGCCGTGCGGGGAACCGCGGCCCGCCTTCACCTCCGCGTTGATGGCCCGCGCCACCTCGTCGCGCGGCAGCAGCTCGGGCGGCCTGCGGTTGTGGTCCGGGTCCTCGTACCAGCGGTCGCCCTCCGCCTCCGACTGCGCGTACTTCTCCTTGAAGACGTCGGGGACGTAGTCGAACATGAACCGCTTGCCCTCGGAGTTGCGCAGCACACCGCCGTCGCCGCGCACCGACTCCGTGACCAGGATCCCCTTCACCGAGGGCGGCCAGACCATGCCCGTCGGGTGGAACTGCACGAACTCCATGTTGAGCAGCGGCGCCCCGGCCAGCAGCGCGAGCGCGTGCCCGTCGCCCGTGTACTCCCACGAGTTCGACGTCACCTTGAAGGACTTGCCGATGCCGCCGGTCGCGAGCACCACGCTCGGCGCCTCGATGACGAAGAAGCGCCCGCTCTCGCGCTCGTAGCAGAAGGTGCCCGAGACCTGGCCCGACCCCGCGGCGGAGCCGCTATTGGACTCAGTCTTCAGGACCCGGGTGACCGTGCACTCCTGGAAGACCTTCAGGCCGGACTCGTAGTCCCCGGTCTCCTTGAAGTCCTGCTGCTGGAGCTGGACGATCTTCTGCTGGAGCGTGCGGATCAGTTCGAGGCCCGTACGGTCGCCGACGTGCGCGAGCCGCGGGTATTCGTGCCCGCCGAAGTTGCGCTGCGAGATCCGCCCGTCGCCGGTGCGGTCGAACAGGGCGCCCCAGGTCTCCAACTCCCATACGCGGTCGGGCGCTTCCCGCGCGTGCAGTTCCGCCATCCGCCACTGGTTGAGGAATTTGCCGCCGCGCATCGTGTCGCGGAAGTGCACCTGCCAGCTGTCCCCGGAGTTCACATTGCCCATGGAGGCCGCGATGCCGCCCTCGGCCATCACCGTATGGGCCTTGCCGAACAGCGACTTGCAGATCACGGCCGTACGAGCACCCTGCTCACGCGCCTCGATCGCGGCCCGCAGCCCCGCGCCACCGGCGCCCACCACGACAACATCCCACTGCTGCCGCTGCACTACAGACATCAGAAGCCCCAACCATTAGAAAAAGCGCGGGTCGTCGAAAGCACCGGACGCGACCAGATACACGTAGAAGTCGGCGAGCGCCACGCTCACCAACGAGGCCCAGGCCAACAGCATGTGACGGCCATTCAGCTTTCCTACCCAGCCCCACAGCCGATAGCGCACCGGGTGTTTCGAGAAGTGCTTGAGGCGTCCGCCGACGATGTGCCTGCACGAGTGGCAGGAGATCGTGTACGCCCAGATCAGCCCGATGTTGAGCAGGAAGACCAGGGTGCCGAGCCCCATGTGGCCCCACTCGTAGTTCTCGTCGCGGAACGACAGCACGGTGTCGTACGTGAGGATGCAGGCGACGAGGACGGCCGCGTAGAAGAAGTAGCGGTGGATGTTCTGCAGGATCAGCGGGAACCGCGTCTCGCCGCTGTACTTCTTGTGCGGCTCGGCCACCGCGCAGGCGGGCGGCGAAGCCCAGAAGCCGCGGTAGTAGGCCTTGCGGTAGTAGTAGCAGGTCAGCCGGAAGCCGAGCGGGAAGATCAGGATGAGCAGCGCGGGGGACAGGCCCCACCAGCCGCCGAAGATCTCCCAGTTGGGGCCGTGCCGCATCGGTGCGCAGTTGTCCGCGAGGCAGGGCGAGTAGAACGGCGAGACGTACGGGGCCGCGTAGTAGTCCGCGTTCGCGAAGGCCCGCCACGTCGAGTAGACGATGAACGCGAACAGGCCCGCCGCGGTCGCGGCCGGGGCCAGCCACCAGCGGTCCGTACGCAGATGGGGCGCGGCGATCGCGGCACGGGTCCGGCCTCGGACGCCGGTGCCGCCTTCGGTATGGGGGTCTTCGGTACTGGTGGGTTCCGTGCCGGTGGCCAACGAAGCCTCCGCTCGCAGGGACGGGGACGGGGACGGGGACGGGGATTGGGGGGTGGGCGAGGGCAGGTCAGGGTGCGTGCCGGTCCCGCGCGCCGAGCCCCTCGTCGTCCGAGTCGGTCCACAGGGACCTGTCGTACGGGGCGTCGGGGATCGTCACGAGGTCGGGGCGGTGCGGCACGTCCGGGCCCGCGGCCGACTCGCGCAGCAGCGCGACGCTCTCGCGCAGATGCGCGGTGTCGGCGCGCACCCGGCGCAGATCCGGGCCTCCCGCGACGTCCTCGAGCTGGGGCTGCAGGCGCCCCACGGCGCGCGCGAGGTCGTCGACGCAGCGCTGAACCGCCGTCAAGTCGTCGTGCAGGGACATGACTTGGCCTCACTTCCGCTGGTGCGGCGGAGTTGCTCATGCGCCTGAGAGTGTCGCGCGTCACATTGCTGTTTGTGAAGGGATTCGTGCGGATTGCCGGTGTACGCCGTGGTGCGCACCCCTCGGGTTCGCGCTCCTTTGGGCCGCACGGGTGGCTTCCGGGGGGTCCACGGGCGTGTCGGGGGGTGCCGCACCCCGGATCCACTTCAGTTGGCCGATAGATGTGATCAGCTCCATATACCGCCAAACGAGACAAAACCGGCCAGCCCCGGAGGTACCCGTGATGCCCCACGTCCCAAGGCGCCCAGGAGCCGCCGCACGCTCGGCCGCGTTCCTCGTGAGCGGTGCGCTCGCCGTGACCGCGCTCGCCGGGTGCGGCTCCGACGACGAGGCGAGCCGCCCCGCGGCAGGCCCCGACGTCGCCTCGGCCGCCCGCACGCAGGTCAAGGACGGCGGCACACTGCGGTGGGCCGTCGACGACGTGCCGCAGACCCTCAACTCCTTCCAGGCCGACGCGGACGCGGCCACGAGCCGGGTCACCGGAGCCGTGCTGCCCTCGATGTTCCGGCTCGACGCGCAGGGGCGCCCGCAGGCCGACCCCGACTACCTGGAGAAGGCCGAGGTCATCAAGACCGAGCCCAAGCAGGTCGTGCTGTACAAGCTGAACCAGCAGGCGGTGTGGAGCGACGGCCGGGAGATCGGCGCCGCGGACTTCGCCGCACAGTGGCGCGCTCTGTCGGGGAAGAACAGCGCGTACTGGACCGCCCACAACGCGGGCTACAACCGCATCGAGAACGTCGAGCGCGGCAAGAACGACCTGGAGGTGCGGGTCACCTTCGCCAAGCCGTACGCGGACTGGCGCTCGCTGTTCTCGCCGCTGTACCCCAAGGACGTCATGGGGACCCCGGACGCCTTCAACGAGGGCGCGCGCAAGAAGCTCAAGGTGACCGCGGGCCCCTTCGCGCTCGACAAGCTCGACCGGGGCGGCAAGCAGGTCACGCTGGAGCGCAACCCCCGCTGGTGGGGCCGCCCGGCCAAGCTCGAGAAGCTGGAACTCGAAGCCGTGCCGCGCGACGAGCGGGCCGCCGCGCTCGCCGCGGGCAAGCTGGACCTCGCCGATGTCGACCCCGAGGCCGCCGAGCGCATCGCGTACGCCGCCCGCGACAAGGGAGCGTCGGGCCCGCTCGCGCACGGCCCCGGCGCCGGGGTCACCTCCGGTGAGGCGCTGCGCTCCTGGGCGCGGGCGCACAACGAGGACTGGGAGGTCGCCGAGGCGGAGCTCGAGGCCCGCGCGAAGACCCGCAAGGCCGTGCACAAGTACGAGAAGGAGCAGGCGGGGCTGAACGGCTTCGTCGTCCGCAAATCGCTCGAACCCGCCTACACGCAGCTCGCCCTGAACGGATCGAGCGGCCCCCTCGCCGACGAGCGGGTGCGTCAGGCCGTGGCCCGCGCCCTCGACCGCGGCAAGCTCGCCCAGAGCGTCCTCAAGCCGCTCGGTCTTCCGGCCGCGACCGTCGGCAGCCACCTCGCCCTCTCCGGCCAGGCCGCCTACGCCGACAACAGCGACGCGCTCGGCAAGCAGGACGCCGACAAGGCACAGGCGCTGCTCGCGGAGGCGGGCTGGGTGCGCGGCGGGCCGCTCCAGGAGAAGCAGCAGAAGCCCAAGACCGCGGGCGGCAAGGCGGAGGGCGCCGCGGCCGAGTCCGACGACGGCACGTACATCATGGGCGAGGACGACCAGAAGCCCGCGGACGACCGACAGGCGCACGACGACGCGAAGCCCGGCGACGCCGCGCCCCCGCTGCTGGGCCCCGGCGCCCTCGCCGCGGCCCAGCACTCCGCGCTGCTGCACCAGGTCGACGCCGCGAAGGTGCGCTCCGCCGAGCGGGAGGGCAAGCACGCGGGCGACGCCAAGCAGGGCGCGGCCCCCGGCGCGTACGCCCCGAAGGGCACCCCCGCTCCGCAGCAGGCCGCCGCGAAGGACGCCGGTGAGGCCGGTGGCAAGGAGGGCGCCAAGGCCGGCGCGGCCTCGGGGCAGCTCGCCAAGGACGGCAAGCCGCTGACCCTGAACTTCGTACTGCCCTCCGGGCCGGACGCCGAGCAGCTGCAGTCCGTGGCCGACCGGATCTCGACCATGCTGCAGAAGATCGGCGTCCGTACGGACATCACCAAGGTCGACGACGAGACCTACTTCAAGGACCACATCGCGGCGGGCGAATACGACCTGGCGCTGTACTCGTGGCCCGGCTCCGCCTACCCGGCCACCGACGCCCGCCCGATCTACGCCAAGCCGGTCCCGGCCGCCGACGGCGAGCTCACGGTCGAGCAGAACTACACCCGGGTCGGCACCGACCACATCGACCAGCTCTTCGACCAGGCCGCCGGGGAGCTCGACCAGGACAAGGAGCGCTCGCTCGTCCGGCAGGCCGACGAGCGCATCTGGGCCGCCGCAGGATCGATTCCGCTCTACCAGCGGCCCGAACTGGTGGCGACGAGGGCGAACCTGGCGAACGCCGGGGCGTTCGGCTTCCAGGAGCCCTCCTACGAGGACATCGGCTTCCTGAAGCCGGGGGCGAAGGCCACCGGTTCACCTGTGGAAGATGCTGGCTGACCTGCGATTTTCCCGGACGGACCGGCGCTTCGGCGGCGGTCCGCCCGGCCCGGCTGGGCCGGGGGCCGTCAAGCCACGTACCATGGGGTGAGGCCGTGGCGTGTCCAGCCCGGCAGGGCGCGTGTACCAAAGAAGTACGCGCAGCCGACCCTTCACTCCGGGAGTACGCCGCAATATGGCCACGCGCCACGACATCCGTAACGTCGCCATCGTCGCCCACGTCGACCACGGCAAGACGACCATCGTCGACGCCATGCTCAAGCAGGCCGGCTCCTTCGCCGCGCACGCAGCAGAGTCGCTCGACGACCGCATGATGGACTCGAACGACCTGGAGCGTGAGAAGGGCATCACGATCCTCGCCAAGAACACGGCGGTGAAGTATCACCCCAAGGATGGCGGCGAGGTCATCACGATCAACATCATCGACACCCCCGGCCACGCCGACTTCGGTGGTGAGGTCGAGCGCGGTCTGTCGATGGTGGACGCGGTGGTGCTGCTCGTGGATGCCTCCGAGGGTCCGCTTCCGCAGACCCGCTTCGTGCTCGGCAAGGCGCTCAAGCAGCGGCTGCCCGTCATCCTGTGCATCAACAAGACGGACCGGCCCGACTCGCGCATCGACGAGGTCGTCAACGAGACGTACGACCTCTTCCTCGACCTGGATGCCGATGAGGACCAGATCGAGTTCCCGATCGTCTACGCCTGTGGCCGTGACGGCATCGCCTCGCTGACCAAGCCGGAAGACGGTACGGTCCCGGCCGACTCCACCAACCTGGAGCCGTTCTTCTCCACGATCCTGGAGTCCGTGCCGGCCCCGACGTACGAGGAGAACGCGCCGCTCCAGGCGCACGTCACCAACCTCGACGCCGACAACTTCCTCGGCCGTATCGCGCTGCTCCGCGTCGAGCGGGGCGAGCTGCGCAAGGGCCAGACGGTCGCGTGGATGAAGCGCGACGGCACGGTCCAGAACGTCCGCATCAGCGAGCTGATGATGACCGAGGCGCTCACCCGCAAGCCCGCCGAGGTCGCGGGCCCCGGTGACATCTGCGCCGTCGCGGGCATCCCCGACATCATGATCGGCGAGACCCTGGCCGACCCGGAGAACCCGGTCGCGCTGCCGCTGATCACGGTGGACCAGCCGGCGATCTCCATGACCATCGGTACGAACACCTCGCCGCTGGTCGGCCGCGGTGGCACGGGCAAGGGCGCGGACGCCAAGTCCGCCGTCAAGGACCGCAAGGTCACCGCCCGCCAGGTGAAGGACCGCCTGGAGCGCGAGCTGATCGGTAACGTCTCGCTGCGCGTCCTCGAGACCGAGCGCCCCGACGCCTGGGAGGTGCAGGGCCGCGGTGAGCTGGCGCTGGCGATCCTGGTCGAGCAGATGCGCCGCGAGGGCTTCGAGCTGACGATCGGCAAGCCGCAGGTCGTCACCAAGGAGGTCGACGGCAAGACGCACGAGCCGGTCGAGCGCATGACCGTCGACGTCCCCGAGGAGCACATGGGCGCCGTCACGCAGCTCATGGGCGTCCGCAAGGGCCGCATGGACAACATGTCGAACCACGGCTCCGGCTGGGTCCGCATGGAGTTCGTCGTCCCGTCCCGTGGCCTCATCGGCTTCCGTACGGAGTTCCTGACGAACACCCGCGGCACGGGCATCGCCCACTCGATCCACGAGGGCCACGAGCCGTGGTTCGGCACGCTGACGACCCGTAACAACGGCTCGCTCGTCGCCGACCGCGCCGGCTCGGTCACCCCCTTCGCGATGATCAACCTCCAGGAGCGCGGTGTGCTGTTCACCGAGCCCGGCACCGAGGTGTACGAGGGCATGATCGTCGGTGAGAACTCGCGCGCCGACGACATGGACGTGAACATCACCAAGGAGAAGAAGCTCACCAACATGCGTGCGGCTTCCGCGGACTCCACGGAGAACGTGGTCCCGGCCCGCAAGCTCTCCCTGGAGCAGTCCCTGGAGTTCTGCCGCGACGACGAGTGCGTCGAGGTGACCCCGGAGGCCGTCCGCATCCGCAAGGTCGTCCTGGACCACAAGGAGCGCGGCCGCACCGCTTCGCGCGCCAAGCACGGCTGAGTCACCGCCGCCTGACGGCAGTTGGGCCCGGCACCCCGAGGGGGGTGCCGGGCCTTTTGCGTTGCCGCTACTCTTCACGCGGTCTACGCGCAGTGATACGTCCCTGCCGTGATGTCTCCCAACAGGGGGTCAAAAACCGGTCGAGCGCAAGTGATTAAGTCCACCTCGCAGTCCGGAATGCGGACGCCGGTGGTCGATAGGTATGTAACACGTCCGTTTCGTGTCCCTCTATCTCGGATCCGTTTGTCCGGATTTTGGGAGAAGTACGCATCAGGTGTGATCGAACCGAGACCAAAAGGGTGTGGTCGCGACAGCGGCTGTGGCTAATAGTGGTCCGCGTAGAGCTCGGGTTAAAGGGTCACGCACTAATGGGGGGCGGCGACTCGCGAGCGCACTGAGGCAGCGTCAACTTTGCCGTCAGGGGTGTCGGCGGGGTTGCGACCTTCTGCCTCCACTTGCAGTGAACGAAGTGGACTCATGAGGAGGAGCCCATGTTTTTGACACTTCCTCAGGGGTGGGCTCACCTCAGTCGTTAGTCCCTCTCGCGAGCTTCGAGTGACGTACGCCGTGCGACGGCTGCCGGGCCGCTTTCACCTCCGACAGCCTCCAACACCTGTGAAATGGACGAATCATGACAAGTCCAATCGAGATTGAGGGCGCCGAGACCTCTTCCGCCTTGGACAAGGAGAGCGCGCCGCAGGGCGACGCGAAGGAGCCCAAGAAGCTCGAGGGGCGCAGCCCCGGCCAGTTGATGTGGCGGCGCTTCAAGCGGGACAGGACGGGCGTCGTCTCCGCCTGGATCGTCCTGGCCTTCTTTGTGATAGCCGCGCTCGCCCCGGTCATCTGCAAGCTGTACGGCAAGGACCCGTACACCTTCTACGGCCAGGACGACCCCACGCTCCTCAACGAGTTCAACCTGCCGGCAGGACCCAACGGCGGTATGTCGCCCGAGCACTGGTTCGGCATCGACCCGAACTACGGGCGCGACGTCTTCGCGTATCTGCTCTACGGCATGCGTACGTCGCTCTACACCGCCCTGTGCGCGACGATCGGCATGGTGATCCTCGGCGTCGTGATCGGCCTGATGGCCGGATACTTCGGCGGCAAGATCGACTACTGGCTCGGCCGGCTCACCGACTTCATGATGGCGCTGCCCAACCAGCTGTTCATGGTCGCGGCCATGCCCGTCATCGTCACGGTCTTCGTGGCTCCGGACGAGGAGACGCCGGTCTACGTCCGGTTCCTCGCCATCACCGGCATCATGTGGCTGCTCACCTGGATGACCCTGGCCCGCCTGGTGCGCGCGGTGACGCTGTCGCTGCGCGAGCGGGAGTTCGTGGAGGCGGCGAAGGTCGCGGGCGCCTCGCCCTGGCGGATCATCCGCAAGGAGCTGCTGCCCAACCTGGTGACGCCGATCATCGTGCAGGGCACGTACCTGCTTCCCAGCACCATCCTCTCGGTCGCCTTCCTCTCCTTCGTCGGCGTCGGCTATCAGGACCCCACGCCCGACTGGGGGTTGATGTTCGCCACCGCGGCGAAGATCTACGAGGTGGACCCGACCTACTTGTACTTCCCGGGTGTCGCCATGGTCGTCTTCTTCGTGGCGTTCAACCTCTTCGGTGACTCGGTCCGGGACGCGTTCGATCCCAAGACCGGACGCTGAACAGGCATCACCGAGGGTCGCTGCCACCCGGGCGCCGGACCGACACAGCCGGATGCGTCAGGCAGCACACAAGGATCACTACTCACAGGCAGGTGGATTCAACTCCATGAGCATCCTTCGTTCGCGTACGGCGCAGGCGACGATCGTCGCCGCCGCTGTCGGCGCCCTCACGCTGACCGGCTGCAGCAGCGGCAGCAACGACAACGACAAGTCCGTGGGCAAGTCCAAGGACGACGCGAAGGCTCAGGCCAAGCCGGTCGTCATGGGCACCGCGCAGGACTCCCAGGGTCCGGCCGAGCCGATCGCGGGCGCCAAGAAGGGCGGCATCGCCCAGGTCTACCAGGAGAGCGACTTCTCGCACCTGGACCCGGGGCAGATATACGTCTCCGACGCCGGTCTGCTCTCCAAGCTCCTCTACCGTGGCCTGACCACGTACACCGAGGACGACAAGGGCACCCAGACGGTCGTCGGTGACCTCGCCAAGGACGCGGGCAAGTCCTCGGACGGCGGCAAGACCTGGACCTTCGAGCTGAAGGACGGGGTCAAGGACGAGAACGGCCACGTCATCACGTCGGCCGACATCCGCCACTCCATCGAGCGCATGTACTCCTCGTTCCTGACGGACGGTCCGACGTACATCCAGCAGTGGCTGTCCGGCTCCGGCACCTCGTACCGCAAGGCGTACAAGGGCCCGTACGAGGGCAAGCACCTGCCGGACTCGGTCCTGGACACGCCGGACTCCAAGACCATCACCTTCCACTTCAAGGAAGCCCACACCGACGTTCCGCAGGCCCTGGCCATGGCGGCGTACTCGGTCGTGCCCGAGAAGACGGACACCAAGCAGAAGTACGACCAGAAGCCCGTCGCCACCGGCCCGTACAAGATCTCCGCGTACAAGCCGGGCAAGAGCCTCAAGCTCGTCCGCAACGACAAGTGGGACGAGAAGACGGACCCGATGCGCCACGCCTACGTGGACGGGTTCAACATCGACTACAACGTCTCCAAGGCCGACCAGACCAAGACGATCCTGGCCGACCGCGGCGAGGCCAAGAACGCCGTCATGTTCTCCGGCCAGATCGACGCCACCCAGCTGCAGAAGATCACGACCGACAAGAAGGTCATGAAGCGCACGGTGCAGGGCTACGGCCCGTACGTGTGGCAGCTGAACATGAACATGGACCGCATCAAGGACAAGAAGATCCGCGATGCCATCGCCCTGGCGATCCCGGCCACCGCGGCCGGCCACGCCGACGGCGGCGCCTACGGCGGTGACGCCGCCAACTCGCTGACCTCGCCCTCCACTCCGGGCTACGACGCGAAGTTCGACCCGTTCAACCGGGCCAAGAAGGCGAACGGCGACATCGAGAAGGCCAAGAAGCTCATCGACGAGGCCGGCGCCAAGGGCAAGAAGCTCGTCTACGCCTACGCCAACGTCCCCGTCCGCGTCACCCAGGCGAACCTGATCATCAACAACCTGGAGAAGATCGGGCTCGACATCCAGAAGAAGGAAGTCGACCAAGCCACCTGGTACGAGCAGATGGGCAAGGTCAAGAACGGCATGGACCTGTACATGACCGGCTGGGGCCAGGACTGGGCCGACGGCAACACCGTCTTCCCGCCGTCCTACGACGGAGCCAACATCCAGGACGGTGCCTCCAACTACTCCCACGTCAACGACAAGCACGTGAACGCGGAGAGCGCCCGCATCCAGAAGATCGCGGACGCGGCCGAGCGCGCCAAGGAGTACGCGAAGCTCTCCAAGTACATCTCGGAGAAGATCAACCCGGCAGCCCCGATCTACTACACCAAGATCTTCCAGATCGCCGGCTCCAACGTGGGCGGCCTGCGCTACTCGACGGTCACCAACTACACCGACCCGACGCGCATCTACCTCAAGAAGTAGTCCGCACAAGGCAGTTCCCGGGGGCGGGAGAGCGGCGGAGCTCTCGCCCCCGGGCCGCCGCACAACGCCTCCTGGTCTCCCACCGCCGCCGTCCTGAGAGCAGCTTCCTGCCATGCTTCGATTTCTCATACGCCGGACGTCTGGCGCAGCACTCATCCTCCTGCTGATCAGCGCCTTCACGTTCTTCATGTACTTCGCCATCCCACAGGACCCGGCGACACTCGCGTGCGGCAAGAACTGCACCCCGGACGCGCTGGCGATCATTCACAAGAACCTCGGGCTCGACAGCCCGGTGCCGGTCCAGTACTGGAACTTCCTGGTCGGGATCTTCGCGGGACGTGACTTCGGGGTGGGCCACTGTGCCGCGCCGTGCTTCGGCGTCTCGTTCAGGAACAACCAGATGGTCTGGGACACCATGATGGACCGTCTCCCGCTGACCGTCTCGCTCATGATCGGCGGCATGGTCGTCTTCCTCATCGCCGGCCTCGGCGCAGGACTGCTCGCCGCCCGCTTCCGCGGTACCTGGATCGACAAGGCCGTCTCCGGCGCCTCTCTGGTGACCAGCTCGTTCCAGATCTACCTGCTGGGCCCGATCGTGCTGGGAATCTTCGTCTACAGCACCGGCTGGCTGAAGGCACCCAAGTACGTGCCGTTCACGGAGAATCCGGGCGCCTGGTTCATGGGGCTGCTGATCCCCTGGATCGTGATGGCGACGATCTTCACCGCCAACTACACCCGAATGTCGCGCTCCTCGATGATCGAGCAGCTGCAGGAGGAACACGTCAGGGCAGCCAAGGCCAAGGGCATGAGTAGTCACTTCGTCTTCTTCCGGTACGCCTGGCGTGGCTCGCTCATCCCGATCGTCACCATCCTCGGCATGGACATCGCGGCACTGCTCAGCGGCGGCATGGTCACCGAACTGACCTTCAACCTCGCGGGCCTGGGTCGCCTGGCGATCGACTCGGTCACCAACAAGGACCTGCCGGTCCTCATGGGCGTGATGATCCTCAGCGCCGCCTTCATCATCATCTGCAATGTCGTCGTGGACGCCCTGTACGCCGTGATCGACCCGCGCGTGCGGCTGTCCTAGGAGAACTCCAGTGACCACACTCACCAAGCCCGAGGACGCTCCGGCCTCGACCGGTTCCGACGCGTTCCTGTCGGTACGCGACCTGCGGGTGCAGTTCTCCACCGAGGACGGCGCCGTCAAGGCGGTGGACGGCCTCTCCTTCGACCTGGAGCGCGGCAAGACGCTCGGCATCGTCGGCGAGTCCGGTTCCGGCAAGTCGGTCACCAACCTGACCGTGCTCGGCCTGCACCCCAAGATGAACACCGCCATCGACGGTGAGATCGTCCTTGACGGCAAGGAACTTCTCACCGCCACGGAGCCCGAGATGGAGAAGCTCCGTGGCAACAAGATGGCGATGATCTTCCAGGACTCGCTGACCGCCCTGTCGCCGTACTACACGGTGGGGCGGCAGATCGGCGAGCCGTACCGCAAGCACACCGGCGCCTCCAAGAAGGAGGCCCGTGACCGCGCCATCGAGATGCTCGGAAAGGTCGGCATCCCGCAGCCCAAGCAGCGCGTCGACGACTATCCGCACCAGTTCTCCGGCGGTATGCGCCAGCGCGCCATGATCGCCATGTCGCTCGCCTGCAACCCCGAGCTGCTCATCGCCGACGAGCCGACCACGGCCCTCGACGTGACCGTGCAGGCGCAGATCCTCGACCTGCTCAAGGATCTGCAGCAGGAATTCGGCTCCGCGATCATCATGATCACCCACGACCTGGGTGTCGTCGCGAACATGGCCGACGACCTGCTCGTGATGTACGCGGGCCGGGCCGTCGAGCGCGGAAGCGTGCGCGAGGTGCTCAAGCAGCCTCAGCACCCCTACACCTGGGGCCTGTTGGGCTCGATGCCGCGCCTCACCTCGGACATCAACGAGCCGCTGATGCCGATCCCCGGCTCGCCGCCCTCGCTGCTGAACCCGCCCTCGGGCTGCCCGTTCCACCCGCGCTGCGCCTTCACCGACAAGGTGTCGGGCGACCGCTGCTCGGGCGAGCGGCCGCAGCTCCCGCAGGGGCGCGGCTCCGCCTGCCACCTGACGGCGGACCAGAAGCAGCAGGTGTTCATCGAGACGATTCAGCCCCGGCTGGGCTGAGCTGAAACCGGCGACTGGGGCATGACCATGAGCGACAACAAGAGCAACACCACCACGGCGGTCGCCGACGCGATCCCGGGCCAGCGCGACAGCGACACCGAGCCGCTGCTCCAGGTCCGGGATCTGCAGAAGCACTTCCCGATCAAGGGCGGCTTCCCGATCCGCCGCACCGTCGGTGCGGTCAAGGCCGTCGACGGCGTGGACCTCGAGGTCTACGCGGGCGAGGCCCTTGGCCTCGTCGGCGAGTCCGGCTGTGGCAAGTCGACCACGGGCCGGCTGCTGACCCGCTTGTACGAGCCCACGCAGGGCACCATCACGTACAAGGGCCAGGACATCAGCCACGCGAGCCGCAAGCAGCTGGCGCCGATCAGGTCCGAGATCCAGATGATCTTCCAGGACCCGTACGCGTCCCTGAACCCGCGGCAGACGGTCGGTTCGATCATCGCGGGACCGATGGAGATCAACGGGATCAATCCGCCCGGTGGCCGTGAGAACCGGGTGCGTGAGCTCCTGGAGATCGTCGGCCTCAACCCTGAGCACTACAACCGGTTCCCGCACGAGTTCTCCGGCGGTCAGCGCCAGCGCATCGGGGTCGCCCGCGCCGTGGCCCTCGAGCCGAAGCTGATCGTCGCCGACGAGCCGGTCTCGGCGCTCGACGTGTCGATCCAGGCGCAGGTGGTGAACCTCCTCCAGGAGGTTCAGCGGGAGATGGGCATCGCGTTCGTCTTCATCGCCCACGACCTGGCCATCGTGCGGCACTTCTCGCAGCGCGTCGCCGTGATGTACCTCGGCAAGATCATGGAGATCGCGGACCGCGACTCGCTCTACAACCGCCCGCGGCACCCGTACACGCACGCGCTGATGTCGGCCGTGCCGGAGGCGGACCTCGACGTCGAGAAGCGGGAGCGGATCCGGCTCGAGGGCGACGTGCCCTCGCCGATCTCCCCGCCGTCGGGCTGCCGCTTCCGTACACGCTGCTGGAAGGCGCAGGACAAGTGCGCCACGGAGGAGCCCCCGCTCGTCCAGCTCTCCGGCAACAAGGAAGGACACCTCACGGCCTGTCACTTCCCGGAGGACCCGACGGTCGAGGCGCGTGCGGAGGACATCGTCCTCGATCCGGCTCTCGTGGCCCTCGAGGGCGACGACAAGTCCTGACGACCGGCCGACGCCCGGCCCCGGTGTACTCACGGGGCCGGGCGTCGGCATGTTCAGGCGCGGCGAGGAGCCAACGGCGGACCCGTCACCGCCCGTCCCGGTCGCCCGCCTTCCCGTAGCGGCGGAAGTCGGCGGTGTCGACGGTCCAGGGGCCGAAGGGGACCGTGTCGCCGTAGATGTACGGCTTCGACGAGCGGTAGCGGCCGTCCGCGGGGTCGGTGTGGGCCTCGAGCGTGCCCGCGCGCGGGTCGACGATCAGGTAATGCTGGATGCCCATCGCCGGGTAGTCGGCGAGTTTGTCGCGGTAGTCGTTGTCGGGGTTGGAGGGGGAGACAATCTCGATGGCGGCCAGCACGTTCGTCGTGTCGACGGCCAGGCCCTCCTCGTCCAAGGCGGCCTCCGGGATCACCACCGCGTCCGGCCTGCGCATGCGGCCGACCGCCGGGTGCTCGATCTCGGGACCGTTCTCGCACACGTAGCCGGGGTACGTGGCTGGCAACTGCTTGTTGAGCTGATTACGGATGCGCCGCACGGTCCCCTCATGCCGCTTCGACGGGCTCATCATCGCCAGTATCGGCCCGGACGCGCCGATCTCCACGCTCCACGAGCCTTCCAGGTGATCCGCGAACTCGGCCAGCTCCTCGGCGATCGCCCGCATCTTCGCGTAGTCCATGTCTCCACGGTAGCCGTGTGCGCGTCCGTGCACCGCTGTGCGGCCCGACCCGTCAGCCCGCCGCACCCCCGCCCTCGTACGGGTGACACAACAGGCGCCGCAACCGCCCTCCGGGTCCAATGGCTCCAAGGCCCGCCCCCGCACCGCCCCCTGGAGGACCCTTGATGCGCCTCGGCCTGCGTACCGGCGCCCTGGCCGCCGCCCTGGTCCTTGCCGTGCCCTGGCTCGCGTCCTGTGGGGCCACGGCCACCGAGTCGGGCATCGTGCGGGCGAAGTGGGGCGACCCGCAGAACCCGCTGGAACCCGCGAACACCAACGAGGTCAACGGCGGCAAGGTCCTCGACATGATCTTCCGGGGGCTCAAGATCTACGACCCCGTCACCGCCGAGCCCAAGTACGCCGTCGCCAAGTCGATCACCAGCGACGACGCGCAGAACTTCAAGGTCACCCTGAAGGACGGCTGGAAGTTCGCGGACGGCACGAAGGTCACCTCGCAGTCCTTCGTCGACGCCTGGAACTACGCCGCCTACCTGCCGAACGCGCAGATCGGCGCCGACTTCTTCGGCTACATCGACGGCTACGACAAGGTTCACCCCGTCAAGGGGAAGCCCACGGCGAAGAAGCTGTCGGGGCTCAAGGTCGTCGACGACACGCACTTCACGGTCAGGCTCAACCAGAAGTTCTCGCTCTTCCCCGACATGCTCGGCTACGCCGCGTTCTCCCCGCTGCCGAAGAAGTTCTTCACCGACCACGACCAGTGGCTGGAGAAGCCGTTCGGGAACGGGCCCTACGAGGTGACGGACTACGAGCGCGGCGGCCGCATGAAGCTGCGGCTCAACCACGACTACAACGGCACCAAGCCCCGCAACAAGGGCGTCGACCTGCTCGTCTACACCGACGACAACACCGCGTACACCGATGTCGTGGCCGGCCAGCTCGACGTGACCGACGCCGTCCCCGCCGAGCAGCTCAGCAACCTCCACAAGGACATCGACAACCGGTACATCAACACTCCCGCCGGCATCATCCAGACGCTGATGTTCCCCATGTACGACAAGAGGTGGGACACCGCCGACGCCCTCAAGGTCCGCCGGGGCATCTCGCTCGCCATCAACCGCGAGCAGATCACGGACAAGATCTTCCAGAAGACCCGGATCCCGGCCAAGGACTGGACGTCCCCCGTGCTCCGCGAGGAGGGCGGCTACAACCCCGACATCTGCGGCGACCGCTGCGCGTACAACCCGAAGAAGGCCAAGCAGCTGATCGACGAGGGCGGCGGCTTCCCCGGCGGGAAGCTCGTCCTCAGCTACAACGCCGACACCGGCAACCACAAGCAGTGGATCGACGCCATCTGCAACAGCGTCAACCGGGTCATGGGCGACTCGAAGGCCTGTGTCGGCAACCCGGTGGGCACCTTCGCCGACTTCCGTACGCAGATCCAGAGCGGGAAGTTCAGCGGGCCGTTCAGGAGCGGCTGGCAGATGGACTATCCGCTGATCCAGAACTTCCTCCAGCCCGTCTACACCACGGGCGCCCCCAGCAACGACGGCAAGTGGAGCGACAAGGAGTTCGACGCGCTGATCAACAAGGCCAACGCGGACCCGGACCCGAAGAACGCGATCAAGGACTTCCAGGACTCCGAGCGGATCCTCGCCGAGCAGCTCCCGGCGATCCCCCTCTGGTACCAGAACGGCACCGCCGTCTACGGCACCCGCGTGCACGACGTGAAGCTCAACCCCTTCAGCGTGCCGGTCTTCGAGGAGATGACCGTCAGTGACTGAGAACCACGACCGCTCGGGTTACGTGAGGGAGGTGCCGTGGGGCGTTATGTGATCCGACGGCTGTTGCAGATGATCCCGGTGTTCATCGGCACCACGCTGCTGATCTTCCTCATGGTCAACGTCATGGGCGACCCGACCGCGGCGCTCTGCGGCGACAAGGCCTGCGACCCGGCCACCCAGGCGGCGCTGCGCGAGCAGTTCCACCTCGACAAGCCGCTGGTGCAGCAGTACCTGATCTACCTCGGCAACATCTTCCAGGGCGACTTCGGCACCGCCTTCAACGGGGACTCCGTCGCCGACCTGATGCTCCGGGCCTACCCCGTCACCATCAAGCTGACGTTCGTGGCGATCGTCTTCGAGATCGTCATCGGCATCGGCCTCGGCGTCATCACGGGCCTGCGCCGCGGCAAGCCCATCGACACGGGTGTCCTCGTCCTGACCCTGGTCGTGATCTCCGTGCCGACGTTCGTGACCGGGCTCGTCGCCCAGCTCCTGTTCGGCATGGAGTGGGGGATCGTCAAGCCCTCGGTGGCGTACGAGGCGCCGCTCGTCGAGCTGATCCTGCCGGGCCTCGTCCTCGCGTCCGTGTCGCTGGCGTACGTGACCCGGCTGACCCGGACGTCCGTCGCCGACAACGCCCGCTCCGACTACGTACGCACCGCCGTCGCCAAGGGCCTGCCGCGGCGCCGCATCATCTGGCGGCACCTGCTGCGCAACTCGCTGATCCCGGTGGTCACGTTCATCGGCACCGACATCGGCGCCCTGATGGGCGGCGCCATCGTGACCGAGCGGATCTTCAACATCCGCGGCGTCGGCTACCAGCTCTACCAGGGCATCCTGCACCAGTCCTCGCCGACCGTGGTCGGCTTCGTGACCGTCCTGGTGATCGTCTTCCTGCTCGCCAACCTCATCGTCGACCTGCTCTACGCCGTCCTTGACCCGAGGATCCGCTATGCCTGAGCCCGTCACTCCGGTCACCGTCGAGGCCCAGCTGACACCCGCCGCCCCCGAGGGCGGCGGCGCCGAGGGGCCCGCGCGCTCCCTGTGGTCGGACGCCTGGCGCTCGCTGCGCCGCAACCCGGTCTTCATCGTCTCGGCGCTCATCATCCTGTTCCTGGTGGTCGTCGCGATCTGGCCGCAGCTGCTCGCGGGCGGCGACCCCAACGACTGCGACCTCGCGCACGGCCAGGACACCTCCACCTCGGGACACCCCTTCGGCTACGACGCGCAGGGCTGCGACGTGTACACGCGCACGGTGTACGGGGCCCGGGCCTCGATCACCGTCGGCGTCTTCGCCACCCTCGGGGTGGCCCTGCTCGGCGGGATCCTCGGGGCGCTCGCCGGGTTCTACGGGCGCTGGACGGACGCCGTGGTCTCCCGCGGCGCAGACGTCTTCTTCGGCATCCCCGTCATCCTCGGCGGCCTCGTCCTGCTGTCGGTGGTGACGTCGACGACGGTGTGGCCGGTGGTCGGGTTCATCGTGCTGCTCGGCTGGCCGCAGATCTTCCGTATCGCCCGCGGCTCCGTGATCACGGTCAAGGAGAACGACTACGTGCACGCCGCGCGCACCCTGGGCGCCGCCAACTCCCGGATCCTGCTGCGGCACATCCTGCCGAACGCCGTCGCCCCGGTGATCGTCGTCGCGACCATCGCGCTCGGCACGTTCATCGCCCTGGAGGCGACGCTCTCGTTCCTCGGCGTCGGCCTGAAGCCGCCCGCGGTCTCCTGGGGCATCGACATCTCGAACGCCGCCCCGTACATCCGCAACGCCCCGCACATGCTGCTGTATCCGGCGGGAGCGCTGGCCCTCACGGTGCTCGCGTTCATCATGCTCGGCGACGCGGTGCGCGACGCCCTCGACCCCAAGCTGAGGTAGCCGACCGTGGCGAACACGAACCTGTTGGAAGTACGCGATCTGCACGTCGAGTTCCGTACGCGCGACGGAGTCGCCAAGGCGGTCAACGGCGTCAACTACACCGTCGACGAAGGCGAGACGCTCGCCGTGCTCGGCGAGTCGGGAAGCGGGAAGTCCGTCACAGCGCAGGCCGTAATGGGCATCCTCGACATGCCGCCGGGCCGGATCGCCAGTGGCGAGATCCTCTTCAAGGGCAAGGACCTGCTGAACCTCAAGGAGGAACAGCGGCGGAAGATCCGCGGCGCCGAGATGGCGATGATCTTCCAGGACGCGCTGTCCTCCCTCAACCCCGTGCTCACGGTGGGGGAGCAGCTCGGCGAGATGTTCGTCGTGCACAAGGGGATGTCCAAGAAGGACGCGCGGGCCAGGGCCGTCGAGCTGATGGACCGGGTGCGCATCCCGGCCGCGAAGGAGCGGGTGAGCCAGTACCCGCACCAGTTCTCCGGCGGTATGCGCCAGCGCATCATGATCGCGATGGCGCTCGCCCTGGAGCCCTCGCTGATCATCGCGGACGAGCCGACGACGGCCCTCGACGTGACCGTGCAGGCCCAGGTCATGGATCTGCTCGCGGAGTTGCAGCGCGAGCTCAACATGGGGCTCATCCTGATCACCCACGACCTGGGCGTCGTGGCGGACGTCGCCGACAAGATCGCGGTGATGTACGCGGGCCGGATCGTGGAGACGGCGCCGGTGCACGAGATCTACAAGGCGCCCGCCCACCCGTACACCAAGGGCTTGTTGGAGTCGATCCCGCGCCTCGACCAGAAGGGGCAGGAGCTCTTCGCCATCAAGGGGCTCCCGCCGAACCTCATGAACATCCCGCCGGGCTGCGCCTTCAACCCGCGCTGCCCGATGGCCCAGGACGTGTGCCGCACGGACGTCCCGCCGCTCGCCCGCGTCTCCGAAAACCGTCGCAGCGCCTGCCACTTCTGGAAGGAGACGCTCGATGCCGCAACACGGTAAGCACGTGAGCAAGGACGACCTGAAGCGCGAGGGCAGGATCGCCGAGCACCTCCTGCGCAAGGCGCACTCCGAGAACGACTACGCGGCGCACGGCTCGGCCTCCGGGCACGAACCGCTGCTCCAGGTACGCGGGTTGACCAAGCACTACCCGCTCACCCGGGGCATCCTCGTCAAGAAGCAGATCGGCTCGGTGAAGGCCGTCGACGGGGTGGACTTCGACCTCGGGCAGGGCGAGACGCTCGGCATCGTCGGTGAGTCCGGCTGCGGCAAGTCCACCGTCGCGAAGATGCTGGTGAACCTCGAACGCCCCACGGCCGGCGTCATCACGTACAAGGGCGAGGACATCACCACGCTGTCGGGCCGCGCCCTGAAGGCCGTCCGCCGCAACATCCAGATGGTCTTCCAGGACCCGTACACGTCCCTGAACCCCCGGATGACGGTCGGCGACATCATCGGGGAGCCGTACGAGATCCATCCCGAGGTGGCCCCGAAGGGCGATCGCAGGAAGAAGGTCCAGGACCTGCTGGACGTGGTCGGCCTCAACCCCGAGTACATCAACCGGTACCCGCACCAGTTCTCCGGCGGCCAGCGCCAGCGCATCGGCATCGCGCGCGGGCTCGCGCTGCGCCCCGAGATCATCGTCGCGGACGAGCCGGTGTCCGCGCTCGACGTGTCGGTGCAGGCGCAGGTGGTCAACCTGCTGGACCGGCTGCAGAGCGAGTTCGACCTCAGTTACGTCTTCATCGCGCACGACCTGTCCATCGTGCGGCACATCTCCGACCGGGTCGGCGTCATGTACCTGGGCCGGATCGTCGAGATCGGCTCGGACGCCGAGATCTACGAGCACCCGACGCACCCCTACACGCAGGCGCTGCTGTCGGCCGTACCGGTGCCCGACCCGGAGGCGCGCGAGGGCCGCGAGCGCATCCTGCTCTCCGGCGACGTGCCCTCGCCCGCCAACCCGCCCTCCGGCTGCCACTTCCGCACCCGCTGCTGGAAGGCGCAGCAGCGCTGCGTGGACGAGGAGCCGCTGCTGGCCGTGCCCGAGGTCTTCCGGGGCGGCGACACCCCGGCGAGCCATTCGTCGGCGTGCCACTTCGCGGAAGAGAAGAACATCGTGCCGACGGAGTAGGCGGCGCAGCGGATGGCTTTACAAGTGCGCAACTCCGCGGACGCGACGCCGATATGTGACCCCGCCAGAGTGTCTCGCGTACGGCCGTGCGGGTGCCGTAAGCCGGGCCGGAGCGCATGTCGCTCCGGCCCGGTTGCCGTGCGCTACAGCCCCAACGAGCGCTTCAGGAAGTCGACCTGGAACAGCAGCAGGTTCTCGGCGACCTGCTCCTGGGGCGTCATGTGGGTCACGCCGGACAGCGGGAGCACCTCGTGCGGGCGGCCGGCGGCGAGCAGCGCGGAGGACAGCCGCAGGGAGTGGGCGACGACCACGTTGTCGTCGGCGAGGCCGTGGATGATCAGCATCGGCCGGTGCTGCTCGGCCGGTTCCGAGAGCCCGTCGTCCGTCACCAGGGAACTCTTCGCGTACGCCGCCGGGTTCACCGCCGGATCGCCCAGATACCGCTCCGTGTAGTGGGTGTCGTAAAGACGGTGGTCGGTCACCGGGGCGCCCGCGACCGCCGCGTGGAACACGTCCGGGCGGCGCAGCACCGCGAGGCCCGACAGGAAACCGCCGTAACTCCAGCCGCGGATCGCCACCTTGGACAGGTCGAGCGGGTAGCGGCCCGCCAGCGCGTGCAGCGCGGTGACCTGGTCGTCGAGGGTGACGGTGTGGTCGCCCGCGATGGCCTTCTCACGGGCGGGCGAGATGCCCGGCGTGCCCCGGCCGTCCGCGACGATCACCGCGAAGCCCTGGTCGGCGAACCACTGCGAGGTCAGATGCGGGTTGTGCGCGGCCACGACGCGCTGCCCGTGCGGGCCGCCGTACGGATCCATGAGGACCGGCAGCGGACCGTCCCCCTCCTCGTAAGAGGAGGGCAGGAGAACGGCGCACGGGATGCCCTCGGCCTCCGTGAGCGTCAGGCGCGGGGTGAGCAGCGGGCGCTCCGCGTGCGAGGCGATGTCGGCGATGCGCTTTCCCTCGCGCTCCACGCGCGCCCGCGCGCCGGGTGAGTCCGGCGTCGCCGAGACGAGCACGCTGACGGCGCCGTCGCCGGAGCGCACCGCGGAGTGCACGCCGGGCTCCTCGGAGACGCGCCGCATCCCGAGTTCGTTGACCCGGTACACGTGCACCTCGCCGGTCTCGGGCGACTCGGCGTCGGCCCCGGCAGAGGCGGAGACGAGCACGTCGCTCTCGCCCACGTCGAGCACCGCGCGGACGTGCAACTGGGCTGTGGTCAGCAGCCGTTCGCCCACCGCGAGGACCCGCGCGCCGCCCTCGTCGGCGATCCGCACGAGCTGCCCGCTCGGCGACCAGCACGGCACACCGGGCAGCAGCTCCAGCCACGTGTCGTCCTCGTCGGCGTGCACCATCCGCGTCGAGCCGTCGTCCGTGTTCACCGCGAGGTAGAGCGCGCTGCGCTGGTCACGGGCCTGGACCAGGAGCAGCGGGGCGCCGTCCGCCGACCAGTGCACGCGGGCCAGGTACGGGTACGCCTTGCGGTCCCAGGTCACCTCGGTGCGGTTGCCCTCGAGGTCGTACGCGAAGAGGCGCACCTCGGCGTTGGGCGTGCCGGCGCGCGGGTAGGCGACGCGGGCCGGCTCCCGGTCCGGGTGCGCGGGGTCGGCGATCCACCAGCGCCGCACGTCCGCGTCGTCGGCGCGGGCCACGAGCAGGCGGTCCGAATCGGGCGACCACCAGTGGCCGCGGTACCGGGACATCTCCTCGGCCGCGACGAACTCCGCGAGCCCGTACGTCACGGTCTTCGACTCCGGCTCCGCGAGCGCCCTGTCGTCCTCGCCCTCCGCTCCGACGACGCGCAGCGCGCCCCGGGCGACGTATGCGATGTGCCGCCCGTCGGGGGAGGGGCGGGGGTCCAACACGGGCCCCGGCACCCGGAGTTCCCGCGCGGTGCCCACCCGTAGCTCGGCGGTGAACAGGCGCCCCGACAGGGCGAAGGCGGCCAACTCGGCGGCGGCGTCCGTCGCGTAGCCCACGATGCCCGCGCCGCCCTCGCGGCTGCGCTCGCGCCGGGCCCGCTCCTCGGCCGACAGGTTCTCCGCCACCCCGCCGAGCAGGGCCACCGGGTCGGCGGCCACCCGTTCCTGACCACCCGCCACGTCAAGCACCCACAGCGCGTTCGCCCGATCGGTACCCGAGGAGGAACGCAGAAAGACGACACGCTCACCGTCCGGCGCCACCGTGAAGGCTCGCGGCGCCCCCAACGTGAAGCGCTGGGTACGCGCGTGCTGACGGGGAAAGGTCTCGATGGTCATCCAGGCAGCCTAGGGCCCTTCTGACGGATCAGGCTGGTTACGGGTGGCCGCACCTTTCGGCTCCGGCCGGGTTCGGGCGGCCGTGAACATTCGGTGCCGATGAGTGGGGTCCGGTGTGTGCCAGGACCCGCGACTTCAGCGGGATCCGCCAGGAAGGTCCTGGGGAGGGAGGGTGTGTGCGCGCCCCCGTGCGCTCCCGGTCGCATCGGGTGCTCCCCGATCGCGACTCGTGCGCGGGTACGGATAGTTATGATCGTTAGCACTGTGTGGGTACGAGTCCGTCGGCGACCGGATCACTTTGGAGGAGGACCGCTGTGGCACTCTCGATCTCGGCCGTGGTGCTGTTCGCGATCATCGTCTTCATCCTGATCAAGAAGTCGGGACTGAAAGCGGGGCACGCGGTGGTGTGTGTGCTCCTGGGGTTCTACCTGGCGAGTTCGTCCGTCGCTCCCACGATCAAGGAGCTGACGACGAACGTCGCGGACATGGTCGGCGGCATCAAGTTCTGAGGCCTGTCGTTCGGGCCGGACCTGCCGTCGGACCGGTGTCGGTGGGGCGTTCTACGCTATGAGCATGACGGAAATGCCAGGTAGGCGCCTGCTCCTCGTGCATGCGCACCCCGACGACGAGTCGATCAACAATGGCGCCACCATGGCCAAGTACGCCGCCGAAGGCGCCGAGGTCACTCTGGTGACCTGCACCCTCGGCGAAGAGGGCGAGGTCATTCCGGACGAACTGGCCCATCTCGCCCCGGACCGGGAGGATCTCCTCGGCCCGCATCGGATCGGCGAGTTGGCCGCCGCCATGAAGGAGCTCGGCGTCACCGACCACCGCTTCCTGGGCGGCCCCGGACGGTTCCGCGACTCCGGAATGATGGGCGCCCCGCAGAACGAGCGGGAGGGCGCCTTCTGGGCCGCCGATCTCGACGAGGCCGCGGCCCACCTCGTCGCCGTGATCCGCGAGACCCGCCCGCAGGTCCTGATCACGTACGACCCCGACGGGGGCTACGGGCACCCCGACCACATCCAGGCCCACCGCGTCGCGATGCGTGCCGCGGAGCTCGCCGCGGAGACCGCCTTCCGGCGCGACCTCGGGGAGCCGCACGCGATCGCGAAGGTCTACTGGAACCGCGTGCCGCGCACGGTCGTCGAGGAGCGGTTCCGGTGGCTCGCGGGCGTGCTGGACGCCACACCCTTCGACGTCGCCGCTGTGGTCGACGACGTACCGGGCGTCGTCGACGACGAGCGGATCACCGCGGCGATCGACGGCCGGCCGTACGCGGAGCGGAAGGCGGCCGCGATGCGCGCGCACGCCACGCAGGTCGACGTGCCGGACGCACCCGGCGTCTTCGCGCTCTCCAACGATCTCGCGCAGCCGCTGTTCGACATCGAGTACTACGAGTTGGTGCGGGGCGAGCCCGGATCGCCGTACGAGAAGGACCTGTTCGAGGGCCTTGAGGGAGTGACCGAGCGATGAGCGGCGAGAAGAACGCGCGGGCCGCGGCGTCCAGCGGCAAGGCGGCCCCCGGCAAGGCGGCTCCCGGCGGGTCGGCTCCCGGCGGGCCGGCGGCGCAGAACGTCGACCTGCCCTTCGGCTTCGGCGGGTTCGGCGCCGGGCGGACGGCCGCCCTGCTTGTCCTTTTCGTCCTCGGCGCGGTCCTCGCGGTCGGCGGGGCGCTCGTCCAAGGGGGCTGGTTCCCGGGCGGGTTGCTGCTCGCGCTCGTCGGGGCGGCGGGTCTGTTCCACGGAGGGGCGCGTCTCGCGGGCGGCCGCGCGGGGGCGGTCGCGCCCGCGGCGGGCTGGGTGCTCGCGGTGATCCTGCTCACCGCGAGCCGTCCCGAGGGCGACTTTCTGTTCGGCGCGGGAGCCGGCTCGTACCTCTTCCTCCTCGGAGGGATGGCTGTCGCTGTGATGTGTGCCACCTTCTGGCTGCCCGGGCAACCACCCGCGCCCGCCGCCCGACTTGGGAAGTGACGTAGCACTTTGGGTCGTCGTGCGGCGCGTGCGGTTCCGGATTCGTCATCCGTCGCACAGTGACTTCCGGCGGCGGCCAGTATGGTGGTGCGCGCCGCCGAGCAGCCCGCGAGAGGTCGAGACGGGCGGCGGAGCCAACCGGGAGAACCTGCCTTGAGCCGTGAAACTGACAGTTCGTCCTCCGGGCCCCAGGGGCGCGGCGCTGCCGCCTACCCGTCGGGGACGCCTCCGTACGGATCGCCCGCGCAGGGCGCGGCGTCCGATGACGCCGGTCCGACGCCGCCGGGCGACCAGAGTGCCCCGGAGGCACCCAAGACCGAGACGACGCTGACGACCCGGATCCGGATCAACATCCCCGGCTCCCGGCCGATCCCGCCGGTCGTCATGCGGACGCCGATGAGCGATGTCGACGGGGGGCCGAAGGGCGGGGCGGATCCGGTCCCCGGGGCTGCCGATCGGTCCGCCGGTCCCACGTCGCGGGGCTCCGCCCCGGACCCCGCGCCTCAAACGCCGGCGGGGCTTGATACGCCCGCGCCGCAGCGCGAGGAGAAGACGAGCGAGTGGTTCGCGCCGCGCAAGCCTCGCGGCGGTACGGGCGGCGGCCCGGCGACCGGCGCGGTGCCGACGGCCGGAGCGGGTGGCCTGGGCGGTCCGTCCGGCGGCACGGGAGGCGCGGGTGGCCTGGGCGGTCCGTCCGGCGGCACGGGTGCTCCCACGCCGCCCGCCCCCGGCTCCAACGGCGGCGGCCCGTCCGGTACTTCGGGCGGTCCGATGCGCGGCCCCGTCGGTGATCCGTTCGGTGGAGCCTCTTCCGACGACTCCTCCGGTGGCCCGTTCGGCGGCGGCTCCTCCAGTGACTCTTCGGGTGGCCCGTTCGGCGACTCCTCCGGTGGCCCCTCGGGTGGCCGGTCCGGCGGTTCTTCCGGTGACCCGTTCGGCGGCTCCTCCGGTGGCCCCTCCGGTGGCCGGTCCGGTGGCTCTTCCGGCGACCCGTTCGGTGGTCCGTCCGGCGGTTCGGCCGGTGGCTCCTCCGGTGGGTTCGATGTGTCCGGTGCCGTGGCGGCAGGGCCGCTCGGGGCGGGTGGCGCCCCCGGGCCCCGTGACGGTCTGCCGTTCTTCTCCGCCAACCAGGACCCGGGCGCGCCCGACCGTGGCGAAGGGCCCACCGGCCCCACCACCGGCCCGGCCGCGGGCGACGGCCCGATGGTGCCGCCCGGTGCCCCCAACCCGTCGGTCCCCGGCGCCGGTCAGTCGCCGCCGCGGATGAGCGACGACACCGCGATCCTCACGCCGCAGAAGCCGGCCCCGGAGCCGCCCGGGGGCGGCAGTGGCAACGTCTCGGGTGACACGCTCACCAGCGGCATGCGCGTCGTCCCCTCGGCCGGCGGCGGCCCCAAGTCTCCCGGCGCCTCCGACCCGTTCCAGCAGGGCCCGGACAGCCCCGCGGTGCACACCCCGCCGAAGCTGCCCGACCCGGTGCCGTCCGCCCCCGCGCCCAAGAAGAAGGGCCGCAACAAGCTGGTGCTGCTCGGCGTGGGCGTCGTCGGCGTGGCCACATGCGCGTACGGCGCGGGCCTGTTGATGAACCACGCCGACGTCCCGAAGGGCACCACCGTCGCGGGCGTCGACATCGGCGGCGGCACCCGCGACGAGGCGACCACCAAGCTGGAGAACGCCCTCGGCAAGCGCACGCAGCAGGCGCTGAAGCTGCAGGTCGGCGGCAAGACCGTGGCGATGCGGCCGGCCCAGGCGGGCCTCTCCTTCGACACCGCGTCGACCGTGGCCGCCGCCGCGGGCAGCGACTACAACCCGGTCTCGGTGATCGGCTCGCTGTTCGGCAACGAACGGGTCGTGGCCCCGGTCATGCCCGTCGACGAGGAGAAGCTGGCCGCGTCCCTGCAGCGGGCCGCGGGCGGCGCCGCCGCGTCCGGCGACGGCACGATCAAGTTCGCGCCGGGCAAGGCCGTTCCCGTCTACGGCAAGACCGGCAAGGGGCTCGACCTCGCCCAGTCGGCCGCCGCGGTCAAGGACGCGTACCACGCGCAGATCGAGACGGGCGCCTCCGGAGCGGTCCCGCTGGCGACGTCGACGCAGAAGCCGACGATCCCGGACGCCGAGGTCGACCGGAAGATGCAGCAGTTCGCCGAGCCCGCGATGTCCGGGCTGATCACGGTCAAGGCGGGCGGCGCCTCGATCCAGTTCGGCCCCGACAAGTCGCTGCCGAAGATCCTGAGCGTCCAGCCGGTCAACGGGAAGCTGGTCGAGAAGTACAACCTCCCGGTGCTCAAGCAGCTCTACGGCAACACCTTCGACGGCGTCCTGGTCACCCGCGGCACCGGCAAGAAGACGCCGGTCCAGCCCACGGACGTGGCCGCCGCCATCGGCAAGGCACTGCTCGGCAAGACCCCGACGGAGCGCACCGCGGAGATCCAGACGAACGCCGGATAGCCCAGCCCGCGCACCCGCGTCACGAGTCCCGCATGACATCCGTCATGCGGGACTCACGCTTGACGACACTGCCGCGCACCCCCGTCCACCGGCGACGCTGAATGCCATGACGACACACGCAGCGGTCACCTTCAGCGGGGTGACGAAGACGTACGGCACCGTGCGGGCGGTCGACGACCTGGGCCTCGAACTGCACGCGGGCGAGACGGTCGCCCTGCTCGGCCCGAACGGCGCCGGCAAGTCCACCACCCTCGACCTGCTCCTCGGCCTGCGCCCCGCCGACACCGGCGAGGTCCGCGTCTTCGGCACCAGCCCGCGCGAGGCGATCACGGCCGGCCGGGTCGGCGCCATGCTCCAGAGCGGCGGCCTGATGGACGAGGTGACCGTGCGCGAACTCGTCCGGCTCGGCTGCGCCCTGCACCCGAAGCCGTACCCGGCCGACGAGGTACTCGCCCGCGCCGGACTCACGCAGATCGCCGACCGCAAGGTCAACAAGCTCTCCGGCGGCCAGGAACAGCGCGTCCGCTTCGCCCTCGCCACGGCGGGCGACAGCGACCTCATCGTCCTCGACGAACCGACGACCGGCATGGACGTGAGCGCCCGGCAGGCGTTCTGGGCGACCATGCGCGAGCAGGCCGAGCAGGGCCGCACGGTGCTGTTCGCCACGCACTACCTGGAGGAGGCGGACGCGATCGCCGACCGCGTCCTCGTGCTGCACCGCGGCCGGCTCCTCGCCGACGGCACGGCCGCCGAGATCAAGGCGAAGGCGGGAGCGCGCCGGGTCTCCTTCGACCTGGAGGGCGCGATCGACGAACCCGCCATCAAGGGGCTCCCGTTCCTGACCGGCGTATCCATCAGCGGACAGACCGTCCGCATCCAGTCCACCGACGCCGACGCGACCGTGCACGCGCTCTACGGGCTCGGCGTCTACCCGCGCAATCTCGAAGTCGCCGGACTCGGCCTGGAACAGGCCTTCGTGGCGATCACCGAAGCCGAGGAGGCCAAGGCCCGATGAACAGCACACCCGGCATGTTCAGTCTCATCAAGCTCGAACTCACCCGCGCCCTGCGCAACCGGAAGTTCCTGTTCTTCTCGGTGATCTACCCGTCCGTCCTCTTCCTGCTGATCGCGGGCAAGGCCGACACATCGACAAAGGTCGACGGCACCGGGCTGAACCTCCCCGCGTTCATGATGGTCTCGATGGCCTCCTTCGGCGCGCTCACCGCCGTCCTCATGGGCAACAGCGAGCGCATCGCGAAGGAGCGGGAGAACGGCTGGGTGCGGCAGTTGAGGCTCACCCCGCTGCCCGGACGCGGCTATGTCCTCGCGAAGACCGCGAGCGCCGCCGTCGTCTCGCTCCCGTCCATCGTGGTCGTCTTCGTCGTGGCCGCGGCATTCAAGGACGTACGGTTCGACGCCTGGCAGTGGCTCGCGCTGACCGGTTCGATCTGGGCCGGCAGCCTCGTCTTCGCCGCGCTCGGCGTGGCCATCGGCTATCTCGCCTCCGGCGACGCCGTCCGGCCGATCACGATGATCACGTACTTCGGGCTCTCGATCCTGGGCGGCCTGTGGATGCCGGCCACCGGATTCCCCCAGTGGCTGCAGGACATCGCGGAATGGCTGCCCACCCACGCGTACGCTGCCCTCGGCCAGGCCATCGAGCTGGGTGGCGCCCCCGAGGCCAAGGACGTCGCGCTGCTCGTCGCGTACTTCCTGCTCTTCGCCGGCGGCGCGGCCTGGCTGTACCGGAAGGACACGTTGAAGGCGTGAGTACGGATGTGGACGGGTGGGACGGCCGGGACGGTCAGGACAGCCGGGACAGCCGGGACGGTCAGGACAGGGTTCCGAAGATCGGCCAGCCGCCGGAGAGCCGCCGCGAGACCCTCCTGAAGCTCCTCTGGATCGGCATGTGGCTGGCCTTCCTCGGCAGCCCGGTCGCCGACCTGGTGAAGGGCGAGTACGGCCCGAGGGGGACGGTCCTCGGCGCGCTCGGCCTGGCCGCCTTCGTCGGCTGCTACGTCGTCCTCGTCATGCGCCGGATGGCCCGGCCGGTGGGCCGGCTCGCGGTGCAGGCCTCCCTGGCCGTGCTGCCGGTGCTCGCCGTCGTCCTCTCGCTGACCCTCGGGGCCGACTGGCTCGTCCTGTTCGTGTACATCTCCGTGGCCTGTGGCGCGGTCCTGCCGCTGCGCTGGACCCGGCTCGCGATCCTCGTGACGACGGCCGTCATGGTCGGCGTCGGGCTGCTCCTCGACACGGAGCCGCAGTACTGGCTTCTGGTGCCCGCCCTGCTCGCCGGCTTCTCCATGATCGGCGTACGCGAACTGGTCCGTACGACGCGGGAGTTGCGGGAGGCCCGCGCCCGGGTCGCCCAGCTCGCCGCCAACGAGGAGCGGCTGCGCCTCGCCCGCGACCTGCACGACCTGCTCGGTCATTCGTTGTCACTGATCACGCTCAAGAGCGAGCTCGCGGGGCGGATGCTGCCCGGTCACCCCGACAAGGCGGCCGACCAGGTCGCCGACATCGAGAAGGTGAGCCGGCAGGCCCTGGTCGACGTGCGCGAGGCCGTCAGCGGCTACCGGCGCGCCCGGCTCGCCACCGAACTCGCGGGCGCCCAGGCCGCGCTGACCGCCGCGGGCGTCGCCGCGGACGTGCCCTCCGAGGCCCCGGACCTGCCCGAGTCACAGGAGTCGGCGCTCGCCTGGACACTGCGCGAGGCCGTCACCAACGTCGTACGGCACAGTGGCGCGCGGCGCTGCGTCGTCGACATCACCCGGCGCGAGACCCTCGAAGGGCCGCGCGTCGAACTGACCGTGGAGGACGACGGCTCCGGCCCGTCCGGGGCGCCCCCGGGCAACGGCCTCACCGGCCTCGCCGAACGCCTCGCCGCGGTCGGCGGCACCCTGGAGACGGGCGCGGCACGCGGCAGAGGCTTCCGCCTGGTGGCCCGGGTCCCGGTCTCCGTAGGATCCGCCGCATGAGCGTGATCAGAGTGTTGCTGGCCGAGGACCAGTCGATGGTGCGCGAGGCGCTCGCCGCGCTGCTCGGTCTCGAGGCGGACATCGAGGTCGTCGCGCAGGTGGCGCGCGGCGACGAGGTCCTGGCCGCGGCCCGCGCGCACGCGGTGGACGTGGCGCTCCTCGACATCGAGATGCCGGGCTGTACGGGCATCGAGGCGGCCGCTCAACTGCGTGCGGCCCTCCCGGAGTTGCGGGTCGTCGTCCTCACCACCTTCGGTCGGCCCGGCTATCTGCGCAGCGCCATGGAGGCGGGCGCGGCCGCGTTCCTGGTCAAGGACGCCCCGGCCGCGCAACTCGCCGATGCCGTACGGAAGGTGCTCGCGGGCGAACGCGTCATCGACCCCTCGCTCGCCGCGGCGGCCCTCGCGGAGGGCGCGAACCCGCTCACCGACCGCGAGCGCGAGGTGCTGCGCGCGGCGGCGGACGGCCGCACCAACGCGGAGCTGGCGACCGCGCTGCACCTGTCGCAGGGCACGGTCCGCAACTACCTGTCGGTGGCGATCCAGAAGCTGGCGGTGCGCAACCGGGCGGAGGCGGTGGCCGCCGCGCGGGACAAGGGCTGGCTGTGACGCCCGGCGCTCCGGCGGCTCAGTTCAGCATCGCGCGGGCCGCCCGCGACTGCTCCCGCACCGACTCCGCCGCCGTCTCGTCGACGGCCCCGACCACGTCCGCGTACGCCTCCAGCTCCACCGCCCCGTTCACGAAGTCCCCGCGGCGTACGAGGAGCTGGGCCCGCTCGTAGCGCAGTCGTGCCGGGTGGGCGGGCAGCAGCAGCGACAGTTCCACGGCCCACAGCGACACGTCGGAGCGTTCGGGCCGCGTCGCCGCCCACGCCCGGATGTTGTTGAGGATCCGTAGCACCACGTCCAGCGGATCGGCGGGCCGCAGCATCGACGGATCCAGCGGGCCGCCCGTCGCTCCCGCCACGAGCGTCTGCGCGTCGGATCCCGTCAGGACCCGCCCGCCGTCGAACGGATCGGCAAGGACCTGCTCATCGGCGGGGCCGAAGCCGACCACGAAGTGTCCCGGCAGGGCCACCCCGCACACCGGCGCCCCGGCCCGCCGGGCCACCTCGAGCCAGACCACCGACAACAGGATCGGCAGCCCTCTGCGGCGCCGTACGACCTCGTGGAGGAGGGACGACTCAAGCCGCTGATAGTCGTTCGGCGTGCCGTGGAAACCGGTGCGCGCGCCGAGCAGCTCGGCGCACGCGGTGGCCCAGTCGTGCGGCGATCCGGGGCGGTACGGCAGCCGCCCGGCGAGCTCGTCCAGCTCGATCTGCACGGCGTCCATGCCGGCCTCGTCGAGCGAGGTGTCGCCCTGCGCTGCGAGCAGCAGACACAGCTGCGCCAGATCGGGCCGCTCGGCCCGCGCCTCTTCGGCGAACCGTCGGCGCAGTTCCGTGGAACGGGGGGAAAGGTGGGGGGACATACGTGCCTCGTGCCCTCTCAGGCCGATCGATTAGCGGGTCACTGGGGACCACGTTCCGGAGCACGGTAGTGGTGGTAGGCGTGATGCGTGGTGAAACCCAGGCGGTCGTACAGGGCGCGCGCTCCCTCGTTCTCCGCCTCGACCTGGAGCCAGGCCGCCGAAGCGCCCTCGTCGAGCGCCTGCCGGGCGAGCGCCGTCATCACGTCCGTGGCGAGTCCCCTACGCCGGTACGCAGGGTCGACCTCGACGGCGGCGAACCCGGCCCACCGCCCGTCGACCACGCACCGCCCGATCGCGGCGGGCACGTCACCGTCGCCCGGCACGGTCGCGAACCACACCGAGGGACCGGCGCACAGCACCTTCAACGCGACCTCGCTCGCCCCTTTGCGCTGGTACCGCGCGAGCCACGCCTCGTCCGGCTCGCGGCTCAGCGACACGTGCGGCGCGTCCGGCGCGTCCCCGATGGGCGCGAGCGCCGCGATCCGCAGCTCGGCACTCACCTCGCGCTCCCACCCGCGCTCCTCGAGCCCCGCGCACAGAACCTCCTGCGCCCCCTCGGCCCCGGTCGCCGTCTGCGCGTACGCCGGCAGGCCACGGGCCGCGTACCACTCCTGTACGTGGTTCAGCGCGTCGTCGAGCGGACGCCCGGGGTCACCCAGGGGGAGTACGGAATTGGCCCGCCGGGTGAATCCTTCGGAGGCACGCAGCTCCCACTCGCCGAGCCGCTCGCTCTCGATCGGCTGCCACGCGCGCGAGGCGACCCGAGCGAGCTCCGGATACGTGGCCGAGGGGCCGCGGCGACGCGCGGGCGCGGCGGGCACGACCTTCCCCGCGACCAGCGCAGACTCCTCGATCCGCACACCTTCACCGTTTCTCCGTGTGACGAGGAGCACACCATCGTTCCACGATGTGAGAACTCCGACGGTGTCGGTGAACTTTCGACCCGCGGAACCGTCCCCGCTCACCCGTCGTACAGAGACGCGTTTCCCCACGTCAGCGCCTGAAATGCGGACTTCCAGGCGTCCGCCCGCAGTGAATTCCACAGCTCGCCCCACCCCTCCTGTTCGGATCATGCCCAGGAACGGAGATACTAGAGGCGGGCATCGACGACGCCGCGCTCCCGCGCGCCAGGCGGCGGAGCCTGCGGAGGCCCGCCAGCGCCCTATCGAGGAGGAACGACAGCGTGACCTACGTCATCGCGCAGCCTTGTGTCGACGTCAAGGACAAGGCGTGCATCGAGGAGTGCCCGGTCGACTGCATCTACGAGGGCAAGCGGTCCTTGTACATCCACCCGGATGAATGCGTCGACTGTGGCGCCTGTGAGCCGGTCTGCCCGGTCGAGGCGATCTTCTACGAGGACGACACTCCTGAGGAGTGGAAGGACTACTACAAGGCGAACGTCGAGTTCTTCGACGATCTCGGTTCGCCCGGTGGTGCCTCGAAGATGGGCCTGATCGACAAGGACTACCCCTTCATCGCCGCGCTGCCGCCGCAGAACCAGTAACCGCCGGCGGTACGCACAGGCACTGCCCCGGTCCCGTACGGCTCTGACTGCCGTACGGGACCGAGGTGTTTGTCCACCACGTCGCGAAGAGAGCCGCGTCGCGAAGAAAGCATCACGAGGAAAGCGAGCCAGCCAGGTGTCCACCGTCCCGGCCCCCATCGACCGCCTCCCCGCCTTCCCCTGGGACAAGCTGGAGCCGTACAAGAAGACGGCCGCGGCGCACCCGGACGGCATCGTCGACCTCTCCGTCGGCACGCCCGTCGACCCGGTGCCCGAGCTGATCCGGAAGGCGCTGGTCGAGGCCGCGGACTCGCCGGGCTACCCGACGGTCTGGGGCACCCCCGAGCTGCGTGACGCGCTCGTCGGCTGGTGCGAACGCCGCCTCGGCGCCCGTGACTTCGACCACACGAACGTCCTGCCGGTCGTCGGCTCCAAGGAACTGGTCGCCTGGCTCCCCACCCAGCTGGGCCTCGGCCCCGGCGACAAGGTCGCCTACCCGCGTCTCGCGTACCCGACGTACGAGGTGGGCGCCCGCCTGGCCCGCGCGGACCACGTCGTCTACGACGACCCGACCGAGCTCGACCCGGCCGGCCTGAAGCTCCTGTGGCTCAACTCCCCGTCGAACCCCACGGGTCGGGTGCTGGGCAAGGACGAACTGAAGCGCATCGTGGACTGGGCGCGTTCGCACGGCATCCTGATCTTCTCCGACGAGTGCTACCTGGAGCTGGGCTGGGAGGCCGACCCGGTCTCGGTCCTGCACCCGGACGTCAACGGCGGCTCGCACGAGAGTCTGGTCGCGGTCCACTCGCTCTCCAAGCGCTCGAACCTGGCGGGTTACCGCGCGGCGTTCATCGCGGGCGACGCCTCGGTGCTCGGCCCGCTCCTCCAGATCCGCAAGCACGGCGGCATGATGACCTCCGCGCCGACGCAGGCGGCGGTCGTCGCGGCGCTCGGCGACGACGAGCACGTGCGGGTGCAGCGGGAGCGCTACACGGCCCGCCGCGAGGTGCTGCGCTCGGCTCTGCTGGCCCACGGCTTCCGCATCGAACACAGCGAGGCGAGCCTGTACCTCTGGGCCACCCGCGACGAGTCCTGCTGGGACACGGTGTCCGCCCTGGCCGACCTCGGCATCCTGGTGGCCCCCGGCGACTTCTACGGCGAGGCTGGCGCCACCTTCGTACGCGTGGCCCTGACGGCCTCGGACGAGCGGGTGGCGGCGGCGGTGGCCCGCCTGACCTGACGGGGGCACGGGCCCCACCGCTTCGCCCGGGGGCGGGGCCCGAACTGGGGCTTCGCCCGGGGGTGGGGTCTCGCGATCCGGGGCTTCGCCCGGGGTTGGGGTCTCGCGATCCGGGGCTTCGCCCGGGGGGCGGGGCCTTGCGAACCGGGGGCTTCGCCCGGGCCCCGTTGGCTCGCGCTCAAGAGCGGGGTTTGATCCACCCACCGCCATGGGGGCAGCGGACCGCCACCAGGCCGCCCGCCCATCTCCCACCCACCCGCCCCCTCCGGGGGCGTCGGCCCGACGGAGTGCCGCCACCGCCTGGGTAACCCGCCGCGCGGGCGTCGGGGTGGCCGCCACCCCGCCCTGGGCAATCTGCCGCGCGCGCGTCCGGGTGGCCGCCACCCCGCCTTGGGCAATCTGCCGCCTTGGGCGGCAGGGTGGGCAAGGCGGCACCCCGGTGCCGCGCAACGAGGGCGATGGGCGCCGACCCCGGCGAAGCGCCGGACCCCGGGGTTGCGCACCTGTGGCGCGGGGCTCGGCCCCGGCGAAGCGCCGGACCCCGGGGTTGCGCACCAGTGGCGCGGGGCTCGGCCCCGGCGAAGCGCCGGACCCCGGTGCCGCGCACCAGTGGCGCGGGGCTCGGCCCCAACGAAGCACCAGAACCCCGGTGCCGCGCACCAGTCACCCCGGCCCCGGCCCCGGCACGGCACGGCCCCGCCACGGCCCGGCAGCGAAACGGGGTGCCAGGAGCAGAACGCTCCCGGCACCCCGTTCAGCCAATCCGGCGGTCAGCCGATCGGCAGGCCACCCAGCGCCCCGGTCGGCAGACCACCACCACCCACCGGCAGCCCACCATCCGTCGCGGTCCCGGCCGTCTCACCGAGCACGTCACCCGCGCTACCGGCCACCCCACCCGCGGCGTCCTGCGCGGCCGGCACGGCGGTCTTCGCGCCGGAGCCCACGACCTTGCCCGCCGCCGGAACGGCCTTCTCGACGGCCTTGCCACCGGTGGCACCGGCCGCACCGCTGGTGTGCCGAGCCGCACTGTCGACGGTGCTGCCCACGTTCGCACCGTCCAGGGCGGTCACACCGCCCAGGTCGGTCGTGGCCGGAAGGGCGACGGCGCTCGCGGAGCCGGCCGCACCGACCACGGGCGCCGCTCCTGCCGCTACGAGCAGCGCGGCGCGGGCGATCCGGCGGGTCAGGGGGAGGGACATGATGCTCCTTAGACGGGAGAGAACGTTTGGTGCCCGGTTGCCGTGCGGCGATCGGACGCCGTGACAACCGCCCCAGCCCCCAGGAAGGTTGCGGGTCGGAAACGTAAAGGGTTCGCAATGCGTCGCATTATCAGTTGTGGGCAGAAACGGGCAAACTGCACGCATCGCCGCCCTCTGCAGAACCCTTACGGCGCGCTGCTCACAAGGGTCTTGGGGGTGAGGCCCCACCTCACCCGAAGGTGCCCCTTCGGCGTCCACCCAGCATGATCCGCGTTACCCGTTCGAGTGAGCGTCCGGACTACTGCCCAGTGACGATCCGGACCTCGCCGACGGTCATCGAGGCCGCAGGACCGGCCCGACCGCCCCGCTTCGCGGACGACACCTTGCGCCATTTGTCCCCGGATCCATCGGCGGCCCACTCGCGGCCCGCGTAGGAGACCCGCTCGATGCGCAGCACCGAGGAGTTGGCCACCGCCCACTGCGCCAGCTCCCAGCCGCGCTGCCGCTCCCCGCCCGCCGCCGAGTCGACGGTGGCGGGCACGGGGACGCGGACGGAACCCGCGCCCGGCCCCTTCGCGGGCGCCACGTCCCGCCCGAAGTCACGGGCGAGCGCGGCCCGCACGCGCGCGGGGTCGCCGGACCGCGCACCCTCGCCACCGACCGCCCGCCCGTCGCAGGTGAGCGACGCGGCGGCGCGACCGGTCAGCGAGGCGGCCAGCAACGTCGCGTCCGGCTCGTGCTTCGCGTACGCCTGCGGATAGCCGCTGCGTTGCACGCGCTGCGCGGCCGCGGTCAGCGGGAGCCGCGAATAGCCGGGGATCTGCGCCAGGTGCGCGTAGAAGCGCTCGGACGCGTACGCCGGATCCATGATCTGGTCCGCGGTGCCCCAGCCCTTCGTGGGGCGCTGCTGGAACAGGCCCAGGGAGTCCCGGTCCCCGTGGTCGATATTGCGCAGCCCCGACTCCTGCAGCGCCGTCGCGAGGGCGATCGTGACGGCGCGCTCGGGCATGCCGTGCGAGGTGCCGACGGCGGCGATCGTCGCCGCGTTCACCGCCTGCTCGGACGTGAACTCATATGTCGCCCCGTCCGCGCCCCCGTTCGCCGATACGACCGTGCATCTCGGCTTGGAGCGGCCCCCGGTGGCGTACTGCACGGCCATGTACGTGGCCACGGCGAGCAGCACGACGAGGGCCGCGCCGATCCGAAGGAGGCGGCCGCGCCGGACGAGAGTGGGGGGCTCAGGCACGCGTCCAAGGTACTGGAGTCCACTGACAGGACCCTCGTCCCATGGGCATTAGGCTCGACGCCATGGACCGCACCCCCCTTGACCTCACGCAGGACGCCGCACGCCTCACGGCGCAGCTGGTCGACTTCGCCTCGCCCAGTGGCAGCGAGAAGGAGCTCGCCGACGCGATCGAGGAGGCCCTGCGGGAGCTGCCGCACCTCACGGTCGACCGGTACGGCAACAACATCGTGGCGCGGACGAACCTGGGGCACGACGAGCGGATCATCCTCGCTGGCCACATCGACACGGTCCCGATCGCCGACAACGTGCCCTCGCGGCTCGACGAGAACGGCACCCTGTGGGGCTGCGGCACCAGCGACATGAAGGCGGGCGTCGCGGTCCAGCTGAGGATCGCGCAGACGGTCCGCGAGCCCAACCGCGACCTCACGTTCGTCTTCTACGACAACGAAGAGGTCGCCGCACACCTCAACGGCCTCGGACACGTGGCCGACGCCCACCCCGACTGGCTGGAGGGCGACTTCGCGATCCTCCTGGAGGGGACGAACGGCGATGTCGAGGGCGGCTGCCAGGGCACCCTGCGCGTCATCCTGAAGACCAAGGGCGAGCGGGCCCACTCCGCGCGCGCGTGGATGGGGAACAACGCCATCCACGCCGCGTCCCCCATCCTGGAGCGCCTCGCCGCCTACGAGCCGCGCAAGCCGGTCGTCGACGGCCTGGAGTTCCACGAGGGCCTCAACGCGGTCCGTATCGAGGGCGGCGTCGCCACCAACGTCATCCCGGACGAGTGCGCCGTCACCGTCAACTTCCGCTACGCGCCCGACCGGTCGATGGCGGAGGCCGAGCGGTTCGTCCGCGACTTCTTCGATGGCTGTCCTATCGAGGAGTTCGTCGTCGACGACCACACGGGCGGCGCGCGCCCCGGCCTGAACCACCCCGCTGCCGCCGCCTTCGTGGCCGCCGTGGGCGGCGAGGTGCGGCCCAAGTTCGGCTGGACCGACGTCTCCCGCTTCAGTGCGCTCGGTGTTCCGGCGGTGAATTACGGACCCGGCAACCCGATCTTCGCGCACAAGATCGACGAGCGGGTCGAGACCTCGCTCATCCTGGAGGGCGAGAAGCGCCTGGCCGCCTGGCTCACCGCTTCCTGACACCTGGCTTCCTGCTGCCCGGCTCCCTGATACTCGGCTTCCCGATACGTCGGGGTCCCTCGCATGACTGTATTTCCCGGGGGATAACCCCCGGACCCCCAGCCGGACAAGCTGCCGGACCGGGGCTACACCGCGTAGCAATCCCGAGGTCCCTCGCATGTAACCCGCGTAGACCTACCCTTGCTCTACGTAAGTGCGTGATACCTGCGCAGGAAGGGAGCAGACGATGAGCAACCCGGAGGGCAAGCGACGTCCTGTGGAGCAGCGGACGGGGCCGGTGGTCCGGCGCCGTGACCAGATGCAGCCAGGGACGAGCGACCAGCGTCTGCTCGACACCGAAGGCCCCTCGGGGTGGGTGCACACCGACCCGTGGCGGGTCCTGCGCATCCAGTCGGAGTTCATCGAGGGCTTCGGCACGCTCGCCGAACTGCCGCCCGCGATCAGCGTGTTCGGCTCGGCGCGCACCCCGGAGGACTCCCCGGAGTACGCGGCGGGCGTCGCCATCGGCAAGGCGCTGGTGGAGGCCGGGTTCGCGGTGATCACCGGCGGCGGCCCCGGCGCCATGCAGGCGGCCAACCAGGGCGCAGTGGAGGCCAAGGGCACCTCGGTCGGCCTCGGCATCGAGCTGCCCTTCGAGCAGGGCCTCAACCCGTACGTCGACCTGGGCCTGAACTTCCGCTACTTCTTCGTACGGAAGACGATGTTCGTGAAGTACGCCCAGGGCTTCGTGGTGCTCCCCGGCGGCCTCGGCACCCTGGACGAACTCTTCGAGGCACTCACCCTCGTGCAGACCACGAAGGTGACGCGCTTCCCGATCGTCCTGTTCGGCTCGCAGTACTGGAGCGGCCTGGTCGACTGGCTGAAGAACACGGTGATCGCCCAGGGCAAGGCATCGGAGGTGGACCTGATGCTGTTCCACATCACGGACGACGTGGAGGAGGCGATCACGCTGGTCACCAAGGAGACCGGTAAGTAGGCCCCTTCGAACAGGCCGTTACGCGAGTCCCCGGCGGGCGACCGCCGGGGGCCGGTGTCCCGCGATGGATGCCACCATGTCCAGCACCTGCCGCGTCTCGGCGACTTCGTGCACCCGGTAGACCTGCGCCCCGAGCCACGCCGACACCGCGGTCGTGGCCAGCGTCCCGATGACGCGCTCCTTGACCGGCTTGTCGAGGGTCTCGCCCACGAAGTCCTTGTTGGACAGCGAGACGAGCACCGGCCAGCCGGTGTCGACCATCTCCGGGAGCCGCCGCGTCGACTCCAGGGAGTGCCGCGTGTTCTTCCCGAAGTCGTGGCCGGGGTCGATCAGCACGGACTCGCGCGGCACCCCGAGGGCGACGGCCCGCTCCGCGTACGAGACCGTCACGTCCAGGATGTCCGCCATCACGTCCTCGTACGTCACCCGGTGCGGGCGCGTGCGGGGCTCGGCGCCGCCCGCGTGCGTGCACACGAGGCCCACCTTGTGGCGCGCCGCGACCTCCGCGAGCTTCGGGTCGACACCGCCCCACGCGTCGTTGAGCAGATCCGCGCCCACCTCGCACACGGCGTCGCCGACCTCGTGCCGCCAGGTGTCGACGCTGATGATCACGTCGGGGAAGCGGCGCCGCACCTCGGCGACGAAGCCGACGGTCCGCCGCGCCTCTTCCTCGGCGGTGACCTCCTCGCCGGGGCCGGCCTTCACGCCGCCGATGTCCACGATCATGGCGCCCTCGGACACCGCCTGCTCGACGCGGGCGAGCGCGGGCTCGTCCCGGAACGTGGCGCCCTGGTCGTAGAAGGAGTCCGGGGTCCGGTTCACGATCGCCATGATCACCGGCTCGTGCGCACCGAATTCGTGCTGGCCCAGCCTGAGCATCCCCTGTGACTCTCCTTCTCGTGCCTGGTTGAACGTCGTCTGCGACCTTAACTGTCGGTGCGGCATGGCACGATCGAAGCCTGACGGTTGAGGGCCGCACGGCCCGTTCGAACCCAGGGGACGGCAGACATGGTCATGTTCTTGTTTCTGGTCGCCGCGCTGGTCGTGGTGATCGCGGCCGTGACGTTCGCGGTCATCGGCGGCGGCGACAGCGGGGCGCTGCGCGACGAGCCGTCCCAGTTCTACGCGGACCCGCTGCCGCCCGACCGGCCGCTGGCCCCCGCCGACCTGGATGCGCTCCGGCTGCCCACGGCGGTGCGCGGCTACCGGATGGCGGAGGTGGACGAGGCGCTGGACCGTCTCGGGGCCGAATTGGCCGAGCGGGACGCGCGCATCACGGAGCTTGAGGCCGCCCTCACCTCGGCCCACACCCGGGCCGGCCCGCAGCCGACCGAGCGGGGCCCCGACACGGGCTACGCGCCACCTGACGAGTACGGGTTCGGATACGGGACGGGGGATGGATTCCGGTGAGCGAGCCGACAGATGGAGCCATCCCGGGCCCCGACGGAAAGCCGCGCTGCCCCTGGGGCCTCTCGACCGAGGACTACGTCGCGTACCACGACGAGGAGTGGGGCCGCCCGGTCCACGGCGACGACGCGCTGTTCGAGCGTCTCTGTCTGGAGGCGTTCCAGTCCGGCCTGTCCTGGATCACGATCCTCAGACGCCGCGAGGGCTTCCGCGCCGCGTTCTCCGGCTTCAAGATCGCGGACGTGGCCGCCTTCACGGACACCGACCGCGAGCGCCTGCTCGCCGACGCCGGGATCATCCGCAATCGCGCCAAGATCGACGCGACGCTGGCGAACGCGCGCGTGCTCGTGGACTGGTCGCCCGGCGAGCTGGACAAGCTCATCTGGTCGTACGCGCCGGACGCCGTCACCCGCCCGGCCCCGAAGGTGCTGGGCGACGTGGCGGCGATCACCGACGAGTCGACGGCCCTCTCCAAGGAGCTGAAGAAGCGCGGCCTGCGCTTCGTCGGACCGACGACGGCCTACGCGCTGATGCAGGCCTGCGGCCTGGTCAACGACCACCTGGCGGACTGTGTGTCCCGTGGGCGTACGAAGGTGTGAGTCCGGTGTGAACCGGGTCAGCGCCCGAGGTACTTCGGGCGCTCCTTCGCGATGAAGGCCTGCACCGCGATGGTGTGGTCCTCGGAGGCGCCGGCCCGCGCCTGCAGTTCGTCCTCCTTGTCGAGCGCCTCGTCGAGGGAGTGGTCCCCGGCGAAGGCGAGGGACTCCTTCAGCGCGGCGTAGGCGACGGTCGGGCCCTCGGCGAGGGTGCGCGCCGTCTTCCGGGCCTCTTCGGCGAGTTCCGCGGCGGGCACGAGCCGGCTCGCGATCCCCAGCTCGTACGCCTCCTGGGCCTTCAGGGAGCGCGGGAAGAGCAGCAGGTCCGCCGCGCGGCCGGGGCCGATCAGGCGCGGCAGCGTCCAGGAGACCCCGGAGTCGGCGGTGAGCGCCACGCCCGCGAACGAGGTGTTGAACGACGCGCTGTCCGCCACGATCCGGTAGTCGGCACAGAGCGCGAACCCGAACCCGGCGCCGGCCGCCACGCCGTTCACCGCGGCCACCACGGGCTTCGGCATCTGGGTCAGAGCCCGCACGATCGGGTTGTAGTGCTCGCGCACCGTGTTCATGGTGCGGCCCTCGCCGGACTCCCGGTCCGCCAGCAGCGAACCGACGTGCTCCTTGAGGTCCTGACCCACGCAAAACGCCCGGTCGCCGGCGGCAGTCAGCAGCACCGCCCGTACCGTCTCGTCGGTGGCAGCCGCCTGCACCGCGTCGCGGAGTGCGACCTTGGCCTCGGTGTTCATCGCGTTCATCGCCTCGGGGCGGTTCAGCGTGATCGTCGCGAGCCCGTCGCTCACCTCGTAGAGCACGGTGTCGGCCATGGGACTCCTCCTATGCGGTCGCTCAGTCGTCCGTGCTCAGCATGACGTAGATCACGACCCATGGAACGCCCTCGGCATGTGACCTGCGTCTAACGAATTGGACTCAGCAGGGGTCCGAAGATGGCGCAGTATCGCAGTCGGATCCCCGAATTGAGGGGTTTTGGTCGAGCGCGTTGCGCAAGCGATGCCGACCGATGTTGGTCATCGGGTCCCGCGATGCGGGATAATGACCTGGAAGCAATGTGTTCGATGCCGGTGACGTGTGCCCACTCAGAGGGCCGTCGGCTGACGATGAGCTGGTTTCAGGAAGGGGAACGAGCATGGCGGCCATGAAGCCGCGGACGGGTGACGGCCCGCTCGAGGTGACCAAGGAGGGGCGGGGCATCGTCATGCGCGTTCCGCTCGAAGGCGGCGGTCGGCTCGTAGTAGAGCTGACGCCGGACGAGGCGAGCGCCCTCGGTGACGAACTGAAGAAGGTAGTGGGCTGACACCTTCTGCGCCCGCATCCATTCCCCGCCGAGGTGGGGTTTGGACCGGTCGTCGGCTGACGCGCGAGCGACCATACCTTTTCGACTGCCCCGGCACACATCTGGTGCCGGGGCAGTCGTGTGTGCGGGGAGCCGTGTGCGCAGAGGGCGGAGGACGCGGAGCGTCGCAGCGCCCTGGTCAGCGCTTGACGGCGCAGAGCAGCCCGTCGCCGACCGGCAGCACCGAGGCCACCAGCTCGGGGCTCTCCCGTACGGCCCGCAGCAGCTCGCGCTGGCGCACCACTTCCACCGGCTGCGGCCCCGCGTCGACGGTCCGCCCCTCGGCGAGGACCCCCTGGAAGACGACCAGGCCACCGGGCCGGAGCAGGCGCAACGATTCAGCGAGGTAGTCGAGGCACTCCAGCCGGTCGCCATCGCAGAAGACCAGGTCGTACCCGCTGTCGGCGAGCCGAGGCAGCACCTCGAGGGCGCGGCCGGGGATGAACCGGGCGCGGTTGCTGGCGAAGCCGGCCGCGCGGAACGCCTGGCGCGCGAACTGCTGCCGCTCCGGCTCGGGGTCGACCGTGGTGAGGACGCCGTCGGGCCGCATCCCGTGCAGCAAATGGACCCCGGACACGCCCGTGCCCGTACCGATCTCGGCGACGGCCTTCGCCCCTACCGTGGCAGCGAGCATCCCCAACGTCGCGCCCGCGCCGGGGGACACCGGGTACAGCCCTGCCTCGCGGGCCCGGTCACGAGCCCAGCGAGTCGCGTCGTCCTCGGCGACAAAGGCGTCGGCGAACGCCCAACTCGTCTGCCGGTTGCCGGTAATGGCCCTCTCCCGTCCCCGTGGATGCCTGCGCGTGACTTTATCCGTTGGTGGCGGGAACTCGCAGATGGGACCGCGCGTTTGAAGAGGCAGGGGGAAAGAGCAGGCTGGACAAGGGGAACACCGGGGGAGAACGCGATGGCGGCAGCCGTGCGGGCGGCGGTCGAGAACCGACCGGCAAATCTGAGTAAAAACGCTTATCCGGAGCTAACGGACGGAGTGGTTATGGTAGGTGCTCCACTGGACACCACCAGAGCCGATAGGGGAGGTGCGGCTGAGCCTGTGGATCGGAGAGGAGTGCTTCGGCGCCTTCTCAGGTCGGCGGGTGAGCCGAAATCCGTGACCAACACCGCTGACCGAATCCGCACCGTTGACTCCGCGCAGACCGCGACCTTTGCCGCCGATGCGGACTCGCAGGCGTGGACTCCCCCCTCGTGGGAGGAGATCGTCAGCACGCACAGTGGCCGCGTCTACCGTCTCGCGTACCGCCTGACGGGGAACCAGCACGACGCAGAGGACCTCACGCAGGAGGTCTTCGTCCGTGTCTTCCGTTCGCTCTCGACGTACACGCCCGGCACCTTCGAGGGCTGGCTGCACCGCATCACCACGAACCTTTTCCTCGACATGGTCCGTCGCAAGCAGCGCATCCGCTTCGACGCACTGGGTGACGACGCCGCCGAGCGGCTGCCCAGCAGAGAGCCGTCGCCGCAGCAGGTGTTCAACGACGCGCACTTCGACGCCGACGTCCAGCAGGCGCTTGACACCCTCGCGCCCGAGTTCCGCGCCGCCGTCGTCCTGTGCGACATCGAGGGCCTCTCCTACGAGGAGATCGCCGCGACCCTCGGCGTGAAGCTGGGCACGGTCCGCAGCCGTATCCACCGCGGCCGCTCGCAGCTGCGCAAGGCGCTGCAGCACCGCTCGCCCGAGGCCCGCAAGGAGCGCCGCACCCTCGCGTCCACGGGGGCCTTCCCCGTCCTCGGAGGAGGGGGCGCGACCGCGTGAGTGGAGCACGTCTCAATCCTGCCGAACGCCAACAGACCGCGGCCGACGAACACCTGGGGGACAGGCTGGCCGCCCTGGTCGACGGCGAGTTGGACCACGACGCCCGTGAGCGCGTCCTCGCGCACCTGGCGACCTGTGCCAAATGCAAGGCCGAGGCCGACGCCCAGCGCCGCCTCAAGAGCGTCTTCGCGCAGGCGGCCCCGCCGCCGCCCTCCGACAGCTTTCTCGCCCGCCTCCAGGGGCTGCCCGCGGGAGGTGACAAGGACGGGGGCACACCACCGTTCGGGGGCGGCGGATTCGGCAGCGGCCGCCCCCTCGGCGGGATCCGGGGCTTCGGCCAGGGAGTCTTCGACGTAGACCCGGAGCCCTTCGGCTACGCGCCCTCCGGCGCGCACGCCGCCGTCCTCCCGAGCGACCAGCACGGCTTCCGCATCCACGAAGTGGCCCGCCCCGACCGGCACGAGAGCGACCGGGGCTCACGCTCCCGCCGCTTCGCGTTCGCCGCGGCCGGCGCGGTGTCGCTCGCCGCGATCGCGCTCGGCGGCGTCACGACCGCGGCCCCGGTCGACAGCTCCGACGCGCGCGGGGGCGGCTCCGGCAGCAATGTCACGCCGCTGCGCAGCCAGTCGGCGGGTGCCGCCGCGGCTTCGGACACGCAGCGCCGCCGGTCGGGTTCCTCGCTGCTCGGCCAGCGCGGGGGCGCCCTCGCGGCGCCCGTCTCGCCGACCGAGGCGGGGGCGCCGCTGCTGCCCGGCGGGGGGCACGCGGAGAGTGCGGGCTACCCGTTCTCGACGCCGCTGCTGGCCGGTGCGGCGCGTATGTCGCCTCTCATACGTCCCGCCGCCCCCGCTGTCGCGGTCTCGGTCGCGCCGCGGCCCACCGTCCCGCCTTCGGCCTCGTCCGACGGCACGTCCTTCGGGGCGACAGGGCCCGGCCTCACCGCCGCCTCGGCGTCGTCGCCGACCGCGTCGTCCCGTCCTTCGTCGCTGCGCTGACACTCTCTGCGCCCGCGCCGTCGAACCTGGTTGAATCCAGGTGAGGCGGTGCGGTGCGGTGCCGTGGGCCGGGTTTGGGGAGAGCAGCGGGTTATGGACGAGGGGAATCCCACGGAGGGCTCCGCCAGGGGTGAGGTGTTGGGGCGGTCGACCGCTCCCACGTCACGGGGCTCCGCCCCGGACCCCGCTGCTCAATCGCCGCAGGGGCTTGAAAATGCCGACCGGCCGCAGAGGCTTGAAGGGCCTGCTCAAGCGCCGCAGGGGCTTGAGAATGTCGACCGGTCGCAGGGGCTTGAAGGGCCTGCTCAAGCGCCGCAGGGGCTTGATGTGGCTCGGCCCCGTCGGAGGCGTCGGCTCGTGGTTGGGGGCGTCGTCATCGCCCTGGTTGCCGGAGGCGTCGGTGGGGTCATTGGGTCGTACATGGAGCGGACGGGCGTCGGGGCGAACATCCAACTGCCGCAGGCCGACGCCGAGTCCAAGCACCGGGACCCCGGCAGCGTGGCCGGTATCGCGGCGCGCACCCTGCCCGGCGTCGTCACCATCCACACCTCGGGTTCGTCGGAGGAGGGCACCGGCACCGGCTTCGTACTCGACGGCCAGGGGGACATCCTCACGAACAATCACGTCGTCTCGTCGGCCGACTCCGACGGTGAGATATCCGTCACGTTCTCCGGCGGCGAGAGCGTCCGAGCCGATCTGGTCGGGCACGACAGCGGCTACGACCTCGCCGTGATCAAGGTGTCCGGAGTGCGCGGGCTCAAGCCGCTACCCCTCGGCAACTCGGAGAACGTGCAGGTGGGTGACCCGGTCGTAGCCATCGGCGCCCCCTTCGACCTGGCGAACACGGTCACCTCCGGCATCATCAGCGCCAAGGGCCGGCCCGTCACGGCGGGCGGCGAGAAGGGCGACGGGAGCGACGTCAGCTACGTGGACGCGCTCCAGACCGACGCGCCCATCAACCCGGGCAATTCGGGCGGCCCGCTGGTCGACGCGGAGGCCCGCGTGATCGGCATCAACAGCGCGATCCGGTCGGCCGACACCGGCGGTTCGGAGCTGCCCGAGGGGCAGTCGGGCTCCATCGGCCTCGGCTTCGCGATCCCGGTCAACCAGGCGAAACGCGTGGCGGAGGAGCTGATCAACGCCGGGCGGGCGACGCATCCGGTGATCGGAGTCACCCTCGACATGGACTTCTCGGGCGACGGCGCCCGCGTCGGCTCGAAGGGCAACAGCGGTGGCCCGGCCGTCAGTGCGGACGGCCCGGGCGCCAAGGCGGGAATCGAGCCGGGCGATGTGATCACCGAGGTCGACGGCGTCAGCGTGCACTCCGGTGAGGAGCTGATCGTCAAGATCCGCAACCACCGCCCCAAGGACAAACTGGTCCTCACGGTCGAACGGGGCGGAAAGGAACGGGAGATGTCGCTCGTTCTCGGTTCCGCAGACGACGGTTGACCGATTCTTGACCGGTCATGGCGCGGGATGCGCGATCCTGGAGGTTCCCCGGTGGCTACCGAATGGACAGGTGGGCCGGGTACCGTGGACCGGGTCCGCTGCCGGACCCTGCCAAAGACCTGCTGCTGATGTTCGACCGCGGGCCGAGGACACGCTAGGAGTGCAAGGTGTTCAACGACATTGGCCCGCTGGAGGTCGTGACGATCGTCGTGCTGGCCGTTCTCGTATTCGGCCCCGACAAGCTTCCGAAGGTCATTCAGGACGTTTCACGCACCATTCGTAAGATCCGGGAGTTCTCGGACAGTGCGAAGCAGGACATTCGCGACGAACTCGGTCCGGAGTTCAAGGACTTCGAGTTCGAGGACCTGAACCCCAAGACGTTCATCCGCAAGCAGCTGGACAGTGACGAGCTGGGGCTCAAGGAGATTCGCAACGGCTTCGACCTGAAGAAGGAGATGGCCGACGTCTCCGACGCGGTGCACACCGTCGGCGAGCTGGAGGACTCCGGATCGTCGAGCGGGTCCGCCGCCGGTGGCCGCGTGGACATGCAGAAGCGGCCCGAGGCGGTCGACATGAGCAAGCGTCCCGAGAAGTCCGGGAAGCCGGCCGCGATCGACCCGCCGCCCTTCGACGCGGACGCGACCTGAACCACCTCGAATCACCCCGAACACGGCTGAACCACGCCTGACGAAACCGGGCCCCGCTGACCCGGTGTGGCATCCTGCCTTGTTGTTGCGCGGAGCGGACGTGAGGACGCCCGAGGGGGGCGGGCCGCGCCGGTCCGTAACTGAGCGAGGAGGCGGCCGGGTACATGGAGACGACGAGTCGGGTAGGCGCGCAGGCGCCGGCCACCGAGGGTGCCGACGAGGCCCTCACGGCCCGGCGCACGGTCGACGGCTACCTGCTGGCGCCCTTCCCGTGGTACGGCCTCGACGAGGCCTTCACGGGACCGCGTTGGCTGATGCAGGTCGGCACCACGGCGGACGGTTCCGTCGAGCACGGTTCGATCGGGCACGGTGACGAGCCCTCCGTACGCAGCGAGCTCACCGAGGACAGCGAGCGGTTCGCGGTCGTGGTGACCGTCGCCGCCAATCCGGTACGGCGCACCGCCGACGGCACCGGCGTCCTGGAGGCCACGTCCGTCTCCTCGGCGGCCTGGCTCGCCGGCGTCGGACTGCTCTCCTACACCTGGCCGGTGCAGATGGACCACACGCTGCGCGACGACTGGCTGGAGCAGCAGACCGAGACGGCGTGGGTGCTCGCGGACGATCTCGCGCCCGAGGACTGGGCGGCGCTGACGCTGCCGGTGGACGGGGTGCCGACCCCGTTCCACTACCGGGAGTCCGAGTACGGCTGGGTGCTCGCCGGTTCCACGCAGGCCGGGGTGCACCTGGGCGCGTACGGGCGCGGCATGAGTGCGTACGGGCTCGGGTTCTCCGTCGTGAAGGACGTCGCGGCGCTGGAACCGGAACCGGACGCGTGACGAGGAACGGCGGGCCGCCCGGGATGGGCGGCCCGCCGTTCTCTCAAGGCGTCGGACAGGACGTCAGAACTTATTGCGCGGCGTGATCCCCAGCGACATCCCCGACAGACCGCGCTGGCGCCCGCTGAGCTTGTCCGCGATCTCACGCAGCGCCGAACCCGCGGGGGAGTCCGGTTCGGTCAGCACGATCGGCTTGCCCTCGTCGCCGCCCTCGCGCAGGCGTACGTCGATGGGGATGGAGCCGAGCACCGGCACCTCGGCACCCGTGGTCCTGGTCAGGCCCTCGGCGACCAGCTTCCCGCCGCCCGTGCCGAACACGTCGACCATCTCGCCGCAGTGCGGGCAGGGCAGCCCCGACATGTTCTCGACGACGCCGACGATCTTCTGGTGGGTCTGCACGGCGATCGAGCCGGCCCGCTCGGCGACCTCGGCGGCGGCCTGCTGCGGCGTGGTGACGACCAGGATCTCGGCGTTCGGGACCAGCTGGGCGATGGAGATGGCGATGTCGCCGGTGCCGGGCGGCAGGTCGAGCAGGAGCACGTCCAGGTCGCCCCAGAACACGTCCGCGAGGAACTGCTGGAGCGCGCGGTGCAGCATCGGTCCGCGCCACACGACCGGCGCGTTGCCCGGCGTGAACATGCCGATCGAGATGACCTTCACGCCGTTCGCCGACGGCGGCATGATCATGTCCTCGACCTGGGTGGGCTTGCCGTCGGCGCCCAGCATGCGCGGGATGCTGTGCCCGTAGATGTCCGCGTCGACGACGCCGACCTTCAGGCCGTCGGCGGCGAGCGCCGCCGCCAGGTTCACGGTCACCGAGGACTTCCCGACGCCGCCCTTGCCGGACGCCACCGCGTACACGCGGGTCAGCGAGCCGGGCTTGGCGAACGGGACCTCACGCTCGGCGGTGCCGCCGCGCAGCGCGGTCGCCAGCTCCTTGCGCTGCTCGTCGCTCATCACGTCGAGCGTGACCTGTACATCGGTCACGCCCTCGACGCGGGCGACGGCCTCCTTCACGTTGTTCTCGATCGTCGAGCGCATCGGGCAGCCCGAGACGGTCAGATACACGGTGACCGCGACGACTCCGTCCGCACCGATGTCCACCGATTTGACCATCCCCAACTCGGTGATGGGCCGGTTGATCTCGGGGTCGTTCACTGTCGCGAGTGCCTCGCGCACCGCGTCTTCCGTAGCCATGCACCCGAGTCTACGGCGGGGTAACCCACACCCGGAAAGCCCTGTCACCGGTCGTCTACGTCACGTCCCCGCGTCCGCTCGGCGGGGAATACGCCGGGACCCTGAGCGGACTGCCGCTGTTCCTCCAGCTCCTTGATGAGGTCCTGCAGCTCGGAGCGGATCCAGTCGCGCGTCGCGACCTCTCCGAGCCCGATCCGCAGGGCCGCCATCTCGCGGCTCAGATACTCGGTGTCGGCGATGGAACGCTCGTTCTGCTTGCGGTCCTGTTCGAGGTTGACCTTGTCGCGGTCGTCCTGCCGGTTCTGCGCGAGCAGGATCAGCGGAGCGGCGTACGAGGCCTGCAGCGACAGCATCAGCGTCAGGAAGATGAACGGGTACTCGTCGAAGCGCAGATCGGGGGGCGCGGCGGTGTTCCACACCACCCACATGACGATGAGCACCGTCATCCAGACGATGAACCGGCCCGTCCCCAAGAAGCGTGCAATTCGCTCCGAGAGCCTGCCGAAGGCCTCGGGGTCGTAATCGGGGATCAGCTTCCGCTTCGGCGCGAGCGGCTGGTCGAGCCGGATGCGGGGCCTGCGCGGGGCGTCGCGCTCGCGTTCCTCAGCCGGCATGGTTCACCTCCCCGGAAAGGTGAAACTCCTGCTCGCGCCAGTCCTCGGGCAGCATGTGGTCCAGCACGTCGTCCACCGTCACGGCGCCGAGCAGCGAGCCGCTGTCGTCGACGACGGGCGCGGCCACCATGTCGTACGTCGCGAAGAACCCGGCGATCTCCGGCAGCTGCGCCTCAGGGGTCAGGGCCTGCAGATCCTCGTCGAGGATCGAACTGACCATCGTGTACGGGGGATCGCGGAGCAGCCGCTGGAAGTGGATCGTGCCCAGGTACTTGCCGGTCGGCGTCTCGTCCGGGGGCCGGCACACGTACACCTGCGCGGCGAGCGCGGGGGACAGATCGGGGTTGCGGATGCGGGCGAGGGCGTCGGCGACCGTGGAGTCGGGGCGCAGCACGATCGGCTCGGTCGTCATCAGGCCGCCCGCGGTCCGGTCCTCGTACGCCATCAGGCGCCGCACGTCCGCCGCCTCGCTGGGCTTCATCAGGTCGAGGAGGCGTTCTTTGTCGTCCTCGGGGAGTTCGCCGAGGAGGTCGGCGGCGTCGTCCGGGTCCATCTCCTCCAGGACGTCGGCGGCGCGCTCCTCCTTCAGCTTGCCGAGCACCTCGATCTGGTCGTCCTCGGGGAGCTCCTCCAGGACATCGGCCAGACGTTCGTTGCTGAGCGCCGCGGCGACCTCCGCGCGGCGCTTGGGGGAGAGGTGGTGCAGCACGTTGGCGAGGTCGGCGGGGCGCAGCTGTTCGAAGGTGGCGAGCAGGCTCTCCGCGCCCTGTCCGTGCTCCTCCAGGTTGAAGCCGTCGACGCTCGACCAGTCGACGGTGATCGCCTCTCCCTTGGCGCGCCGGAACGCGCCGCGCTTCGGGGAGCTCTTCCGTACGAAGACCCTGTCGATCTCCCAGTCGCGGCGCGCGGGCAGTTGCTGGATGGAGACGTCGAGGACGGTGACCTCCTCGCCGCTCTCCACGAGCCGGACGCGCCGGTCGAGCATCTCGCCGAGGACCAGGCGCTCGGTGGGCCGCTGTTCGAAGCGCCGGACGTTGACTACGCCGGTGGTGATGACCTGGCCCGATTCGATTCCGGTGACACGGGTCATCGGCAGGAAGATCCGCCGCCGGGTCGACAGTTCGACGACGAGTCCGAGCAGTCGAGGCGGTCGGCGGCTCACGCGCAACATCGCCACCAGGTCGCGCACGCGTCCGACCTGATCGCCGTTCGGGTCGAAGACGGCGATGCCGGAGAGGTGCGACACGAAGATCCGGGGAACGCCTCCAGCCATACCGTCGCCCGCCTCCTTCCGTTCTTCATTCGCATTCGTCCGGATATACGGGCAATTTCCCGCCCAGGCTAGCCGCTCCCAGTTGCCCGCGCCTTTGCGCGTCGGCCACCCGCCCCGGGCGGGTAACCGAAGATCGCGGGGGTACGCTGCCGTACCTGCCCCCACCCAGCTGCCGTACGAGAGGTAGTCCGCCCGTGACCCTGCGCCCCCTCACCCGTCGTACCCGCAGGACACTCATGGTGGGCGTGATGTGCGCGGGGCTGGCGGTGGGTCTCGCGGCGTGCAGCGAGGAGGACCCGGACGCGGGGACGAACGGGGTCGGCAAGCTGACCGCGGCCAAGATCCAGTCCCGTACGGTCAAGGCGGCCCGCGGCGCCGACGCGGTGCACGTCGCCGGCACGGTGGTCGTCAACAAGAAGACGTACAAGCTGGACATGCGGCTGAAGGCCGACGGCGGCACGGGCTCGGTGAGTACCGGAGGCGGCACGTTCCGGCTGCTGCGGGTCGGCGATCACCTGTACCTCAAGGCGGGCGCCGGTTTCTGGACGCACTCCGAGGACGGCAAGGACGGGCACGGATCGGGCAACGCCGCGCAGAAGCTCGACGGCAAGTACGTGAAGGTGCCGAAGGGCGACCCGGCCTATCAGCGGCTGAGCACGTTCACCGACAAGGGCGTGCTGCTCGACGGCCTGCTCGCGCTGCACGGCAAGCTGGCGAAGGGCGCGCGCGGCTCGGCGGGCGGCGTCCGCACGGTCGAGCTGACGGGTGACAAGGGTGCGGGCGGCACGCTCGACGTGTCCCTGGAGGGCGGTGCGTACCCGATGCGGCTGGAGCGGGCGGGCGGCGCGGGCACGATCCAACTCAGCGACTGGGGCACCGACTTCCCCCTCCGCGAACCGGGCTCCACGGACACGGTCGACTACGGCCAGGCCCTCCCGGGCTCGTAACCGGCCCCGCGGTCGCGCCCTCGGGGCTCCGCCCCGGACCCCGCGCCTCAAACGCCGGCGGGGCTGGATCTGCTCAATCGCCGCAGGGGCTCAAAAGATCTACTCAAGCGCTGCGGCGATCTTTCCAGCCCCTGCGGCGTTTGAGCAGCGGGGTCCGGGGCGGAGCCCCGTGGCGTCAGCGGCGGCGCCGCAGGAGCTTCGGGAGGCCGGCAGGCACCGGGTTCCGGGTCGTGGCCGGCGAACCCATCGGGGGCGCGGCCAACGACCCGTCGGCCACCGGCACCGTAGAACCCGCCGGCTCAAGCCGCAGCACTCGGCACTCCCGCACCCACCGCTCAAGCATGCTCTCCGAGTCGGGCGCGTTCAGCCGCTTACCCTTCAGCTCACCCACGACGGAGTCATACGTCTCCGTACCGGCCGCCAGCTCCACCACCTTCGCCCGCCAGCCGACGAGCCGCCCACCCTTGTCCTTGCTGCGCACGGTGACGAGGGCCGAGCCGCCGTCGACGAGGTCGGGCAGCGGCTGCTCGCCGGGCCCGTCGCCGACGAGGCACGCCGCGCCCTCGTGCCACCCGTGCCACAGGGCCCGCTCCACGCCCCGTTCCCCGCGCACCCAGATCAGCCCGGACTTCTTCGTGGCCTCCTCGACGAGGGCGGCGTCGAGCAGTTCAGCAGTCGTCATACGGAAAGCGTAGCCAGCGCCACTGACAGCACCAGGCCCTACAGCCACCCGTTGCGCTTCAGCGTCCGGTGGATCGCGAAACACACGCCGCCGATGAGGACGAGCACCATCGGGTACCCGTACCGCCAGTGCAGCTCCGGCATGTGCTTGAAGTTCATGCCGTACACACCACAGACCATGGTCGGCACGGCGATGATCGCGGCCCACGAGGTGATCTTGCGCATGTCCTCGTTCTGGGCGACGGAGGCCTGCGCCAGATTGGCCTGGAGGATCGAGTTCAGCAGCTCGTCGAAGCCGATGACCTGCTCCTGCACCCGCTCCAAGTGGTCGGCGACGTCCCGGAAGTACTTCTGGATGTCCGGGTCGATCAGCCGCATCGGCCGCTCGCTGAGCAGCTGAAGAGGGCGCCGCAGCGGAGCGACGGCCCGCTTGAACTCCAGTACCTCACGCTTGAGTTGGTAGATCCGGCCCGCGTCCGAGCCGCGCGGGGAACCCTTGCCGGGCTGCGAGAAGACCTCGGTCTCGACCTCGTCGATGTCGTCCTGCATCGCGTCGGCCACGGCCAGATACCCGTCGACGACGTGGTCGGCGATCGTGTGGAGCACGGCGCTCGGGCCCTTGGCGAGCAACTCGGGGTCGTCCTGGAGCCGGTGCCGCAGCGCGCGCAGCGAGCCCTGGCCGCCGTGCCGGACTGTGATGAAGAAGTCCCGGCCGGTGAAGCACATGACCTCGCCGGTCTCCACGATCTCGCTGGTGGCGGTGAGTTCGGCGTGCTCGACATAGTGGATGGTCTTGAAGACGGTGAACAGCGTGTCGTCGTAACGCTCCAGCTTGGGCCGCTGGTGGGCGTGGACGGCGTCCTCGACGGCGAGCGGGTGCAGCCCGAACTCGGCTGCGATACCGGCGAATTCCTCCTCGGTCGGCTCGTGCAGGCCGATCCAGGCGAAGCCGCCGTCGCGCCGCACCTGGTGCTTCGCGCCGCCGGGCGTGAGGCACTCGGAGGACGGGACGCGGACCCCGTCGCGGTACACGGCGCAGTCCACGACGGCCGAGCAGGCGGCCGTGTCACGCGTGAAGTCGTAAGACGTGCGGGCCTCGTTGGCGTACGGGGCGACGCTCTTGCGCAGCGAGGGACGGACGGCGGCTCGCAGGTCGCGCATCATCGACATGGGCAGGCTCCTTCGCGGGCGGGAGTCGCCGCGCGTCGGGTGGAACCACCCGGAATGAGGACGTCCTGGTCAACCGGGAACCGGGACATGCTGCACGTCCACAAAGCGGGAAGCACCGCACCGACGCTGGGCGGCTTCGCTGACTGATTCAGATCGCGACGTCCGAGGCGGACATCGATGAGATCAGGGGAACGAAGTGCTCTTCCGGCAGGTGCGGCCAGCATGGTGTGCGGCTGACTGCGGGTGAGATGAGGCCCTGGGCCCTACAGGCCGGAAGAACGGGTAGTACTGCACGGTCGACTTCGATCCATGACAGCCCCACCTCCTCCGGCCGGTCCCCCGTGGGGGACGTGAAACGGGTCGGTTTCCCGACGGGCCCGCGTAAGGCCCTCGGCGAACACGCATTGCGTGTTGTCCCGACCAGCGGCCAAGACTATCAGCCGACTGACGAAAGAGGGCCCAGTCCTTACCCGTTGGGTCCGAGATCTATGCTCGCGGGATGGCAGAAGTTCTCGCGCTGGTGGAGGCGCGACTCCGGACAACCCTGGGTGAACCGGACGCACGCGCGGCGGTCACCTTCCTCGGCACCGACCGGATCGAGGTGTTGCGCTTCACAGATGTCTCCCAGGACGTGGTGCGTTACGCCACCCTCGGCATGTCCGCGTCCCCGATGGCCGACCCCACGGCGGCCCTCGCCGACCCCGTCAAGGGCCCTCGTGCGGAGCTGGTGCTCACCGTCCGCGCGGGCCTCGCCGACACCGACAAGGTGCTGCGCCCGCTCGCCGTCCTCGCGGCCTCCCCGCAGGTCGAGGGCATCGTCGTGGCGCCGGGCGCCTCGCTCGACGTGGGCGAACCGCTGTGGCCGGGCGCCCCGTTCACCTCGGCCCTCGTCGCGGAGCCTGGCGGGCTGGTCGAGGACCTGGATCTGGACGAGCCCCTGGAGCCCGTACGTTTCCTGCCGCTGCTGCCCATGACGCCGAACGAGGCGGCGTGGAAGCGGGTGCACGGCGCCGCCGCGCTCCAGGAGAAGTGGCTGAACGGCGGAACGGACCTGCGCGACTCACTGCGCAAGTCCGTACCTCTGGATTGACTGACCGACTGACCGACTGACCGACTGACCGACTGACCGACTGACCGACTGACCGACTGGCTGGCTGACTGCCGGTCAGCTCGCGTACACCGAGACGCTGTCCTCGGTGGCGTGCTTCGGCTCCAGCTCCTCGGCGTCGTGCGTGAGCGCGTTCCTGCGCACCCAGACCACGACCGCGCCGAGCACCGCCGTGACCGCGGCGACCACGAACGGGATGTGGATGTTGCTCCACTCCTCGATCTTCGGTGCGAAGAACGGGGCGGCCGCGGCGGCGAACCAGCGCACGAAGTTGTAGCCGGCGCTCGCCACCGGGCGCGGCGCGTCCGAGACGCCGAGCGCGAGCTCGGTGTAGACCGTGTTGTTCACGCCGATGAAGGCGCCGGACAGGATCGTGCAGACGATGGCCGCGGTGTGGTTGCCGTACCCAAGGACGAGCACGTCGATGGCGAGCAGCACCAGTGAGCCACCGAGCACCTTGAGCGAGCCGAACCTGGCCTGCAGGCGCGGCGCCACGATCACCGAGCACAGCGCGAGCAGCAGACCCCAGGCGAAGAAGACCGCGCCCGACTTGTACGGCGTCATGTTCAGCACGAACGGCGTGAAGGCCAGCACGGTGAAGAACGTGTAGTTGTAGAAGAAGGCCGAGATCGCCGTGGAGGCGAGGCCACCGTGGCCGAGCGCCTTGAGCGGGTCGAGGATCGAGGTCTTCTTCGCGGGCTTCGGCTGTTCCTTCAGGAACGCGGTGATGCAGAGGAAGCCGATGGCCATCAGCGCGGCGGTGCCGAAGAACGGGTAGCGCCAGCTGGCGTTGCCGAGCAGCGCGCCGACGAGCGGCCCGCAGGCCATGCCGAGTCCGAGCGCGGACTCGTAGAGGAGGATCGCGGCGGCGCTGCCACCGGCGGCGGCGCCGACGATGACCGCCAGCGCGGTCGACACGAAGAGGGCGTTGCCGAGCCCCCAGCCCGCGCGGAAGCCGACCAGCTCCCCGACGGAACCGGACGTGCCCGCGAGCGCCGCGAAGATCACCACGAGGGCGAGCCCGGCGAGGAGGGTCTTCTTGCCGCCGATGCGGCTGGAGACGAACCCGGTCACCAGCATGGCGACGGCGGTGATCAGGAAGTACGAGGTGAAGAGCAGGGAGACCTGGCTCGGTGTCGCTTCGAGGCCCTTGGCGATCGACGGGAGGATCGGGTCGACGAGGCCGATGCCCATGAAGGCGACGACGGATGCCCCGGCGGTCGCCCAGACCGCCTTCGGTTGACGCAGGATGCTGGTCGTGCTGGTCGCCCCTGCGTCGAACGTGTCCCCTTCGGCGGGGCCCCCTGTACTGCTGTGGCTCATGCCTCTGCTCCTTCGTGTCCTTCGTGCCCTCGGGCCCTTCGAGTCCGAGGGGATCGTTGGCGTATACACATAATAAGTTAGAGCGGCTAATTAATGCAAGCTACATCTACCTCTCCTGGTCGGGGCGCCACAGCGGTGCCCTCCGGACGGGTGATCGTCCTTGACGCGGCGCGGGGCGGGGAGGACCGTGGGGCTCTATGAGGGGCGAACCCAGTTGCCCGAAGTGTGGTGGCCGGGTCAGGGCTCCCGGACTCTTTGCCGACTCCTGGCAGTGTGATGTGCACGGGACCGTGCACCCGATGCAGCCCGTGATCCCGCCCAGCGTCGAGGCGCTCAGCGTTGTGGTGCGGCGCGCACAGGTGCCGGTCTGGATGCCCTGGCCGCTGCCCGTCGGCTGGCTGTTCACCGGCGTGGCCAACGCGGGGGACGAACGTCACGGCGGCCGTGCCACCGCCGTCGCCTGCTCGGGCCCCGGGCCGCTCGGCGGCCCCGGTGAACTGGTGCTCGTCGCCGAGGAGCTGGGTGTCGGACTCGGCGCGCGCTACGCGGGGATCGACGGGCCCGACCCCGGTCCGTACATGGAGGTCTCGGGGCCGCCGCAGGCCAAGGTGCTCGCGGCGGGCCGGCCCACTCCGATGTGGCATGTCTCCGGCGCACCGGACGACCGGGCGGTCTTCGCCGGTGAGGCGCGCGGCCTGTGGCTGTGGGCGGTCGTCTGGCCGGAGCAGACGGGGATGCTGATGTACGACGAGCTGGTGCTCACGGACCTGCGGGACGCGGGGGCCGAGGTGGACCTGCTGCCGTGCGGGGCGCTGTCGCCGCGCATTCTCGGTTGAGCGGTCGCGTCGCCGTGTCGGTGCGGTAAGGGGTCAGGGCTTGGTTCGGTGGTGACGGTGCTGCTGGAATCCCCGTTATCCTTGAGCGGTCCCCGTCAGTCGTCAGTCCGTCAGTCCCTCACCCCGTCGAGCCTGGAGTACGCAGCCGTGCGCATCGATCTGCACACCCACTCCACCGCCTCCGACGGCACTGACAGCCCGGCCGAACTCGTACGGAACGCCGCCGCGTCCGGTCTGGACGTCGTCGCGCTCACCGATCACGACACGACGCGCGGACACGCCGAGGCCTCCGCGGCCCTGCCCGAGGGGCTCACCCTCGTCACCGGCGCCGAGCTCTCCTGCCGCCTCGACGGCGTGGGCATGCACATGCTGGCGTACCTCTTCGATCCCGAGGAGCCGGCTCTGCTCGCCGAGCGCGAGCTGGTACGCGACGACCGGGTGCCGCGCGCCAAGGGCATGATCGCCAAGCTCAACGAACTCGGCGTCCCCGTCACCTGGGAGCACGTCGCCCGGATCGCGGGCGACGGTTCGGTCGGCCGCCCGCACGTCGCCTCGGCGCTGGTCGAGCTCGGCGTCGTACCGACGGTCTCGGACGCCTTTACCGGCGAATGGCTCGCCGACGGCGGGCGCGCGTACGTCGCGAAGCACGAGACCGACCCCTTTGAGGCGATCCGGCTCGTCAAGGCCGCCGGCGGCGTCACCGTGTTCGCGCATCCCGCCGCCGTCAAGCGCGGCCGCACCGTGCCCGAGTCGGCGATCGCGAAGCTGGCGGAGGCCGGGCTCGACGGCATAGAGGTCGACCACATGGACCACGACGCCGCGACCCGCGAACGCCTGCGCGGTCTCGCCGCCGACGTCGGCCTGCTGACCACCGGGTCCTCGGACTACCACGGCAGCCGCAAGACGTGCGTGCTCGGCGAGTACACCACCGACCCCGAGGTCTACGGGGAGATCACGCGGCGCGCCACGGGCGCCTTCCCGGTGCCGGGCGCCGGCGGACGCGACGCCTGACGCGCCCCGCGCTCACCTCGATCCACCCTTCCGCACCACTCTCGCAAGGCACCCCACCGTGTTCGACGTTGCCGTCTTCGGATCCCTTTTTCTCACGCTTTTTGTGATTATGGATCCCCCCGGAATCACCCCGATCTTCCTCGCCCTCACCGCGGGCCGCCCCGCCAAGGTCCAGAAGCGCATGGCCTTCCAGGCGGTCTGCGTCGCCTTCGGCGTCATCGCCGTGTTCGGCGTCCTGGGCAACCAGATCCTGGCCTATCTGCACGTCTCCGTCCCGGCCCTGATGATCGCGGGCGGTCTGTTGCTGCTCCTGATCGCGCTCGATCTGCTGACCGGCAAGACGGACGAGCCCAAGCAGACCAAGGACGTGAACGTCGCCCTCGTGCCGCTCGGCATGCCGCTGCTCGCGGGGCCCGGTGCGATCGTCTCCGTCATCCTCGCCGTGCAGCACGCGGACGGTGTGGGCGGTCAGCTCTCGGTCTGGTCCGCGATCATCGCCATCCACGTGGTGCTGTGGCTGGTGATGCGCTACTCGCTGGTGATCATCCGCGTCATCAAGGACGGCGGCGTGGTCCTGGTGACCCGGCTCGCGGGCATGATGCTCTCCGCGATCGCGGTGCAGCAGATCATCAACGGCGTGACGCAGGTGATCCAGGGCTCCTGACCCCGCTGGACCACAACGAAGCCCCCGTGCGCATCGTGCGTACGGGGGCTTTCGACGTGTGTGAGTCGCTTACGCCGTTACGAGGCGGACGACTCTGCCGGGCGGATGTAGAGGCGCTGCCCGATGGCGGCGGCCTGCTGAACGATCCGGTTGACGGAGGCGGCGTCCACGACGGTGCTGTCCACGGCGGTGCCGTCGACATCGTCGAGTCGCATGATTTCGAAGCGCATGGGCTTCTCCCTTCGTCTGGTGATCCTCCTGGAGGAGAACTACTGGTGCGGGGGCTTCTCAGCTTGCTCCCGCCGTACGGCCGGGCGGTTGCCCGGCCGTTAAGAGTGAATTGCGCGGCAGCGGTGCCGCGCGTTCCAAGGGGTACAACGAGTTGCCCGCTGCAAACATTCCCTACGCTAAGGAAATTTTTCGATCGGCTAATTACTCGTGCGTCAGCAGTGCCGCGAGAGGCCCGTGAGGTGCCGTTCCGCGCTGCCGGGCGCTGGTCTACGCCGCCGGATGCCGGTCCCAGAACGCGGCGAGGGCGTCGGCCGTGGCCCCCGGCCGGTCGGTATTGGGGGAGTGCTCGGCCCCGGCCACGACGGTGCGCTCCGCACCGAGGCGCGCCGCCATGGCGTCGAGGAGCGGCACCGGCCAGGTGTCGTCCCGCTCGCCCGACAGCACATGTATCGCGAGGCCGAGCGCGGCGAGCTCGTCGACCCGGTCCGGCTCCGTGCGCAGCTGCCCCGCCGTGGCGATGAGCTGGGCCGGGCTGTTCCGCATCCAGCGGCGGCGCAGATCCTCGCCGTCACCGCGGAGGTCGGCGGCGTCCTCGGGCGCGTCCAGGCCCCGGAGGGCCTCCCAGACCTGGCCCATGTCCAGCGCGGCGAGGGCGTCCTGGAGCAGCTTGGCGCGCTCCTGCTGGGGCTGCGCGACGGCGGCCGGGCCCGAGGACATCAACGTGAGCGAGGCGAACGGGGCGGGGTCCTCGATGACCGCCGAGCGCGCGACGAGCCCGCCGAGCGAGTGGCCGAGCAGATGCACCCGGCCGGTCCCCTCGTCGGCCTGGAGCGCTGCCACCTGCGCGAGCACGTCACGCGCCAACTCGCGCTGCCCGTAAGGCCGTTCGTCGTCCTTCGGGCCCTCCGACTCGTACTGCCCACGGCCGTCCACGGCGACGGTCCGGTAACCGGCCGCGCTCAACGGGGCGTGCAGCTCGATGAAGTCCTCCTTGCTCCCCGTGAATCCGGGCAGCAGCAGAGCGGTGCCACGGACCGGGCCCTCGGACGGCTCGCCGGTGAGCGCGGCGAAGTCGCCACGGGCGGTGCGGAGGCGGTGCGCACGGGTGCCGGGCGGCGGGGTGAAGGTCGCGGGCCTGCTCATGTGCCGAGATTACGCGCAGCCACTGACAACGAAGGCCCGGACCCCGCAGCAGCGGGATCCGGGCCTTTCGCCGTGGACCGATCAGGCCTCGGAGGCCTCGACCTTCTTGCGCGTACGACGCGGCTTCGCCTCGGCGCCGTCGGCGACGGGCTCGGCCTTCTTACGGGTCCGCGCGGCGGGCTTCGCCTCGGCGGCCTCGACGGTGTCGACGGCGGGCTCGGCCTTCTTGCGGGTGCGGGTGCGCGCGGCGGGCTTGGCCTCGGCGGCCTCCGCGGTGTCGACGACGGCCTCCGCCTTCTTGCGCGTACGGCGCGGCTTTACCTCGGTCGCCTCGGCCGCTTCGGCGGTGTCGACGATGGGCTCGGCCTTCTTGCGGGTGCGGGCGCGCGTGGCGGGCTTGGCCTCGACGGCCTCAGTGGCCTCTGCGGTGTCGACCGCGGCCTCCGCCTTCTTGCGTGTACGCGTGCGGGTCGGCTTCGCGTCGTTCGCGTCCGCCGCCTCGGCGACGGGCTCGGCCTTCTTGCGCGTACGCGCCGGCTTCGCCTCGGTGGCCTCGACGGTGTCGACGACGGCCTCCGCCTTCTTGCGCGTGCGACGCGGCTTTACCTCGGTCGCCTCGGCCGCTTCGGCGGTGTCGACGGCGGGCTCGGCCTTCTTGCGGGTGCGGGTGCGCGCGGCGGGCTTGGTCTCGGCGACCTCGGTGGTCTCGGCCGTGTCGACCGCGGCCTCTGCCTTCTTGCGCGTACGGGTCCGCGTGGCGGGCTTGGCCTCGACGGCCTCAGTGGCCTCTGCGGTGTCGACCGCGGCTTCCGCCTTCTTGCTGCGGGTGCGCGCGGGCTTCGCCTTCGGCTCGGCCTGCTCCGGCTCCGCGGCCGCCGGCACGGCCTCCACGGTCTCGACGACGGCCTCGGCCTTCTTGCGCGTGCGACGACGCGGCTGGGCGGGGATCTCCGCCTCGACCGTCTCGACGACCGCCTCGGCGGCGGGCGCCACCGGCGCGACCGACGGCGCGCCTGCGCCACCACGCGTGCGGCGGCGACGACGCGGCGTCCGCGGCTCGGCGGACTCCTCCACGGGAGCCGGTGCGGGTGCGGAAGCGGAGGCGGGTGCGGCCGTGGCCTCCCCGGCGCCGACCGGCTCGCCACCGCGCATCCGGCGACGGCGGCGCGGCGCTCGCGCCGGGCGCTCGCGCTCTTCGCGCTGCTCGCGGTCCCGACCGCGGTCACGGTCACGGTCGCGGTCACCCCGGCCACCACGGCCGCCGCGCGGGGACGAGGCCCCGCGGCCACCGGTCTCGCCCAGGTCCTCGACCTCCTCGGCGTCGAGCCCGGCGCGCGTACGCTCCGAGCGCGGAAGCACGCCCTTGGTGCCCGCCGGGATGTTCATCTCCTCGTAGAGGTGCGGCGAGGAGGAGTAGGTCTCGACCGGGTCGTTGAAGTCCAGCTCGAGAGCCTTGTTGATCAGCTGCCAGCGCGGGATGTCGTCCCAGTCGACCAGCGTGATCGCGATGCCCTTCTTGCCCGCGCGGCCGGTGCGGCCGATGCGGTGCAAGTAGGTCTTCTCGTCCTCGGGGGACTGGTAGTTGATGACGTGCGTCACGTCGTCCACGTCGATGCCGCGCGCGGCGACGTCGGTGCAGACGAGGACGTCCACCTTGCCGTTGCGGAACGCGCGCAGCGCCTGCTCACGGGCGCCCTGGCCCAGGTCGCCGTGGACCGCGCCGGAGGCGAAGCCGCGCCGCTTGAGCTGGTCGGCGATGTCCGCGGCCGTGCGCTTCGTACGGCAGAAGACCATCGTGAGCCCGCGGCCCTCGGCCTGCAGGATGCGCGAGACCATCTCGGGCTTGTCCATGTTGTGCGCGCGGTACACGTGCTGCGCGGTGTTGCGCACGGTCGCGCCCTCGTCGTCCGGCGAGGTGGCACGGATGTGCGTGGGCTGCGACATGTAGCGGCGGGCCAGGCCGATGACGGCGCCCGGCATGGTCGCCGAGAACAGCATGGTCTGACGCTTCGCCGGAAGGTGGTTGATGATCTTCTCGACGTCGGGCAGGAAGCCCAGGTCGAGCATCTCGTCGGCCTCGTCGAGGACGAGCGCCTTCACGTGCGAGAGGTTCAGCTTCTTCTGGCCGGCCAGGTCGAGCAGCCGGCCGGGCGTACCGACGACGACGTCGACGCCCTTCTTGAGGGCCTCGACCTGGGGCTCGTACGCACGACCGCCATATATGGCGAGGACGCGCACATTGCGCACCTTGCCGGCGGTCAGGAGGTCATTGGTCACCTGCTGGCACAGCTCGCGCGTCGGCACGACGACGAGGGCCTGCGGCGCTTCGGTCAGCTGCTCGGGCTTGGCCCGGCCGGACTCGACGTCCGCGGGGACGGTGACGCGCTCCAGGAGCGGAAGGCCGAAACCGAGGGTCTTGCCCGTGCCGGTCTTGGCCTGGCCGATGACGTCCGAGCCCGAGAGGGCGACGGGGAGGGTCATCTCCTGGATGGGGAAAGGGTTGATGATGCCGACGGCCTCAAGGGCCTCTGCCGTCTCGGAGAGAATGCCGAGCTGGCGGAACGTCGAAGTCTGCGTAGTCAGGGTGTTGCCTACTCTGTGAGGTGCGGCGCGAGGCGAACGCGGGGGTCGTGACCGTGCCGGTCGGTACACCGGACTCGAGCCGCGGTCTGCGGGGATCGGGTGGACCGGATGGCGCGGGACCACTGCCGACGCTCGAGCGCTCGTGCCGCTGAGGGCCCCTCCTCAGATCCGTACGCCTTGTGACGTACGACCCGGAGGGCTGTCGGGTCGGAGCCGATCGGGCCTCCGACCGGGCATCCTCATTCATGAGCCCCGTCCGAAGTGCGCACAAGCACCTTGGAGGCGCCTTGCACTCGGCGGGCTCTTTACCACCATACCCCGGATTCGCGCATGTGCGATGGCCGAATGGGTCACGTAGCCGTCGTCACACTCATTGACCAGGGACTTCCGCGACAGGGAGAGCGGGCTATTGTGCGCTTCATGGAGACGCCTGACAACGCCACGCCGACCGCCGAAGAAACCCCCGCGCTCACCGGTATCGCCGCCCAGGACTGGGCCACCGCCGCCGTGGACGAGAACTACCGCGCCGCCGTTGTCGACCTGCTGGGCGCGCTCGCCTACGGAGAGCTGGCGGCGTTCGAGCGGCTCGCCGAGGACGCGAAGCTGGCGCCGACGCTGGCGGACAAGGCGGAGCTGGCCAAGATGGCGTCCGCCGAGTTCCACCACTTCGAGCAGTTGCGCGACCGGCTCTCGGCGATCGGCGTCGAGCCGACCGACGCGATGGACCCGTTCGTCGGCGCCCTCGACGGCTTCCACCGCCAGACCGCCCCGTCGGACTGGCTGGAGGGCCTGGTCAAGGCGTACGTCGGCGACGCGATCGCGTCGGACTTCTACCGGGAGGTCGCGGCCCGCCTCGACTCGGACACCCGCTCGCTCGTCCTCGCCGTGCTCGACGACACCGGCCACGCGTCGTTCGCCGTGGAGAAGGTGCGCGCCGCGATCGACGCCGACCCCCGCGTGGGCGGCCGGCTCGCCCTGTGGGCGCGGCGGCTCATGGGGGAGGCGCTCTCGCAGTCGCAGCGGGTGGTCGCGGACCGGGACGCGCTGTCGACGATGCTGGTCGGAGGCGTGGCCGACGGCTTCGACCTCGCCGAGGTCGGCAAGATGTTCTCGCGGATCACCGAGGCGCACACCAAGCGGATGGCGGCGCTCGGGCTCGCCGCCTGACGGCGCGCTTGCCGCCTTGCCGTCTGGTGACGCGCTGACGACGCGTTCTGATTCTTTGGTTCTTCTGCCTCTGCTTCGTCTACGCGTACGGAGTCAGCTGCTGCCGCGCTCTGCCCCGGGTGGGACGCAGCAGCAGCGAGAGCAGGGCGACGGACATCGCGACCGCGCCCACGAGCGTGGCGATCGCATGGCCAGGACCCAGCGCGCTGTGGGTGACGAACGCCCCGAAGAGGGCGCCCGCGACGCCGGTCGGCAGCACGAGCGTGCGTGACGGCAGCCGGTGCGGCAGTCGATGGCCCGCCCCGAGGGCGAGTGCCATGCCGAGCAGTACGGAGCCGAGAGCTTCGAGAAGCATGGTGCGGATACCTCCCGCGCGGCCGGTTGGTGCACTTCGGACGTAGCCGGTCTACCCCTGGCCTCCCGGGTGCAACCCTCCGCGCGAGGATCGGCTGTGCGCTCGCTGTGAACATGCAAAAGGCCTGATGGCAGCTGCGCCATCAGGCCTTTCACGTACTGTCCGCGCGTCCCTTCCGGGAGGCTCTACAGCGGGCCGAAGCCCACCTTCCGCGCCGACGGCTCGCCGAGCTCGACATAGGCGAGGCGCTCGGCGGGGACCAGAACCTTGCGGCCCTTCTCGTCCTTCAGAGAGAGGAGCTGGGACTTGCCGGACAGCGCCGCGGACACCGCGCTCTCGACCTCCTCGGCGGACTGGTCGCTCTCCAGAACGATCTCGCGGGGCGTGTGCAGCACGCCGATCTTGACCTCCACGGCCTTGTCCCTCCGACGATCCGTGATGTGCGCGGAAGACCGCGCTGTACCCAGCACAGATTAGCCCGGCCAGGCGAGAGTCCCGGCGTCACGGCTGCACGCCAAGAGCGAACAGCCGGACGGGAACAAAGTGAGCCGTGGGGCCTAGGGCCTGTCGTTTGGGTCAGGCCCTAGCCGCGTGCGCGCGGGCGCGTACCCGGCGGGCGCGCGCTCAGTGTTGCTCTGTGCCGTGCAGCGGGAAGCCTGCGATGCCGCGCCAGGCGAGCGACGTCAGCAGTTGCACCGCGGTGTCGCGCTCGACCGGGCTCGAGCTGGACAGCCAGTAGCGCGCGACGACCTGCGAGACGCCGCCGAGGCCCGTCGCGAGCAGCATCGACTCGTCCTTGGACAGGCCCGTGTCCTCCGCGATCACATCCGAAATGGCCTCTGCGCACTGCAGGCTGACCCGGTCGACGCGCTCGCGCACCGCCGGCTCGTTCGTCAGGTCCGACTCGAAGACGAGCCGGAACGCGCCGCCCTCGTCCTCCACGTACGCGAAGTACGCGTCCATGGTCGCCGCGACGCGCTGCTTGTTGTCCGTCGTGGAGGCGAGCGCCGTACGGACCGACTGCAGCAAGGACTCGCAGTGCTGGTCGAGCAGCGCCAGGTAGAGCTCGAGCTTGCCGGGAAAGTGCTGGTAGAGCACCGGCTTGCTCACGCCGGCCCGCTCGGCGATGTCGTCCATCGCGGCCGCGTGGTACCCCTGCGCGACGAAAACCTCCTGGGCCGCGCCCAGAAGTTGATTGCGACGGGCACGGCGCGGCAGGCGTGTGCCCTTGGGGCGCGCTGCCTCCGTCTGCTCGATGGCTGTCACGCCGCCTCCCAAGATTGTCCGTGTGCGGTGTGCGCCGCGACGCCATCGTACTTTTGAGTAACCCTGATGTGCGCGGTGCGAGCGCAGAATTTCACGGACCGGACTTCTGTGAAAACCGCATGTAGTGAGCCCGAGGTCACATCTGTGGTCACAAATGGGTGGATCGTGGCGCACCGGTCACCGGTAGTCGTCCTCGTCGATCGCGACGACGCGGGCCTGCTCCGCCCGGTCCGCCTCGTTCGCGGTGTCCGGGTCGGCCTGCGTGTCGGGCTCGTCGTCCTGCTGGGGCGCGAGGTCCGTGTGCTGCTCCGCGGTGTCGGCCTCGGGGGTCTCCATGCCCGCTTCTTCGGCGGGGCGCTGATCCGCGAAGGTCTCGGGGTCGCTCGGGTCGACCGTCATCGGTGGCTCCCTTCCTCACCTGTCCGTGCGTGGACGGGTGCCCTGATATCGAGGGTAGGAGACACCCGATCGGGGCGCGATGCGGCCTTTCGGGGATCTCTAGAGTGCCGCGGCTGTCTTCTGGGCGAACCCGCCTGGCCATGCCGCGTTGTGGATCTGTGACGGCGAACACGCGATCCACTGTGTGATCGTCTCGTAACATATGTCGCATGTCTTCGACCGAGTCGCCGCGCGTGCCTGCCGTCATCGCCGCCGCGACGCCCACGCCGGGCGCCGTCGAGGTCGCCGAGGGGGAGCGCGTGCGATCGGTCGGGCTCCCCGGGCTGACGTTGTCGGTCCGGTCCCGTCCCGGAGCGCACGAGGGGCTGCCGCCCGCGCTGTACGTGCACGGGCTCGGCGGTTCCTCGCAGAACTGGTCGGCGCTGATGCCGCTGCTCGAGGACGTCGTCGACGGGGAGGCGGTCGACCTGCCGGGGTTCGGCGATTCGCCGCCACCGGACGACAGCGACTACTCGGTGACCGGGCACGCGCGCGCGGTCATCCGCTATCTCGACGCCCAGGGGCGCGGCCCCGTGCATCTCTTCGGGAACTCGCTGGGCGGAGCCGTCGCCACGCGCGTGGCCGCCGTGCGACCCGATCTCGTCCGCACGCTGACGCTGGTGTCGCCCGCGCTGCCGGAGATCCGGGTGCAGCGCACGGCCCTGCCGACCGGCCTGCTCGCGGTGCCCGGCGTCGCCCCGCTCTTCACGCGCCTGACGAAGGAGTGGACTCCGGAGCAGCGGGTGCGGGGCGTCATGGCCCTTTGTTACGGAGACCCGAACCGGGTCACGCCCGAAGGCTTCAGGGTGGCCGTCGAGGAAATGGAGCGGCGGCTCCAACTGCCGTACTTCTGGGACGCTATGGCCCGCTCCGCGCGCGGTGTCGTGAACGCGTACACACTCGGTGGGCAGCACGGTCTCTGGCGACAGGCCGAGCGCGTGCTCGCGCCGACGCAGCTCATATACGGAGGGCGTGACCTGCTGGTCTCGTACCGGATGGCGGCCCGCGCGGCCCGTGCGTTCCGGGACTCGAGGCTGCTCACGCTCCCGGACGCGGGGCATGTCGCGATGATGGAGTACCCGCGGACGGTCGCGACGGCGTTCCGGGAACTCCTCGCCGACACCGAAGCGTTGGACAAGAGGCGCGGGAGCGCCAGTAGTGTCGGTGACGCCGCGAGTGATAGGTCCGGCACCGACGACCACACGACATTGGGGAGCTGAGGCGGCCTGTGGGACGGCATAGCCGCCGAGGATCGGCAGACGGCGAGGAGGACGCCGTCGACGTACAGGTGGAGACCGAGACGCATGCCCCGTCGGGGCGGGGCGTGGGCACCGGGCGCAGGCGAAGGGGGCCCGCCGAGGCACCGCCCGCGCCGGTCCCGCCGTCGGCGGCCGGCCGGCCGCCCTTCTCGGGGCACGCGTCCGCGCGTCCGGGGGCCGGGCCGGTGCGTGGCGGCCACCCCGAGTCGCGGGAGTCGGGCGGCGGCTGGGGTGCGTCCGTGCCGCGTGTCGCGGGCCCCGTCGCGTCGGCACGCGGCCCCGAACACGGTGTGACGGTCCCCGCCGATTCAGCGCTGCCGGGGCCGCGGCCCCGGCGGGAGCGACCGGGTCAGGGCGCGCCGGACCAGCGTGCGCCGGGTCAGGGTGCGCCGGACCAGCGTGCGCCGAGCCAGGGTGCATCGGACCAGCAGGCAGCGGATCAGGCCGCGCCGGTTCAGGGCGCACCGAGTCAGGGTGCGCCGGTTCGGAGGCACCCGCGGCAGGACTACATCGACGCGTTCGACGCCCCTGCGGGCGGCGATACCTCTGCGGGTTTCGGCGCCCTTGCGGGTTCCAACGCCTCTGCTGGTTTCGACACCTCTGTGAGTCCCAACGTCCCCGCGGGGGCGGACCCGTACGCGCGCGTGGCCGAGTGGGATGCCGAGCCGCCGGTGCCGCCGGAGGACGAGGCGTCGGTCGAAGCCGGCGGCGGGCGTGAGAAGCGCGGCAGGGGCATGACCTTCACGGGCATCGCGGCCGCGGCCGTCACCACCGTGCTCGCCGTCGTCGTCGCGGGCCAGGTCGCCGACAGGGACGGCGCCTCCGCGAGTGACGCGCGGGCGCAGGCCGCCGAGGGCGGTCGCCCGGGCGGCGGCTCCGCCTCGCGCACGGACCAGCGGGCCGTCCCGAAGGAGACCGGGAAGCCCGCCCCGGCGACGTACGGGCAGAAGATGGCCAAGAAGTACCCGCTCGCGACGGATCTGAAGGCATCCGGTTCGTTCGCGACGATCCCCGGATTCGACAAGGCGCCGGGCAGCGGGCAGAAATTCCGCTACCGCGTCGACGTGGAGAAGGGGCTCGGTCTCGACGGGTCACTGTTCTCCCAGGCCGTGCAGAAGACCCTGAACGACAAGCGGAGTTGGGCCCACGACGGCGCCCGCACCTTCGAACGGGTCTCCTCCGGGAAGCCGGACTTCGTGATCACGCTCGCGAGCCCGGGCACGACGGCCGACTGGTGCGCGAAGTCGGGCCTCGACACGACGGAGGACAACGTGTCGTGCGACTCCGCGGCCACCGACCGCGTGATGATCAACGCGTACCGGTGGGCCCAGGGCTCGAAGACGTACGACGACGTGCTCGGCGACACCGCCATCCACCCGTACCGGCAGATGCTCATCAACCACGAGGTCGGGCACCGGCTCGGCTTCAACCACGTGAGCTGCTCGCAGGACGGCTCGCTCGCGCCGGTCATGCAGCAGCAGACCAAGTTCCTGACATCGGACGGGATCACGTGCAAGCCCAACCCGTGGGTCTATCCCAAGGGTTGACGCTACGTAGCTGACTGTAGCCGTCTGATCTCTTAGCGCGACCAAACGTCGCGCGTGCGGGAAAGTTACGCCCGTTCACCCCTTTTGGTGGCGTGATGGACAACCGTCCATCACGCCACCGGCATGTCCGCATACGTTCGTCCCGCTGCGAGCCGCCAACCCAACGGCGGCTCCCTGTACGGGAGATCGGGGGTGTACGCGTGCGCATCGGACTGCTTACCGAGGGTGGTTACCCGTATGTGAACGGTGAGGCCAGACTCTGGTGCGACCGGCTTGTGCGCGGGCTCGAGCAGCACGAGTTCGACATCTACGCGCTCTCCACCAGCCAGGAGCAGGAGGACGCGGGGTGGCTCGAACTGCCGCCTCAGGTCATGCGCGTGCGCACCGCGCCGATGTGGTCGGCGGGAGCCTGGAGCGAGAGCGGCGCGCGCGACGGCGCGTTCGGGCGGCGGGCCCGGCGCCGGTTCGCCGCGTTGTACCGGGAGCTGGTCGAGGCCGTGGTGTCGGCCGACGCGACGTCGGACGGCATGGCGTCGGATGACATGAGGCCGAGCGAGGCGGACCGTTTCGCCAACGCGCTGTACGGGCTTGCCGAACTCGCCCGCGACGAGGGCGGCCTTGGCGTCTCCCTGCGTTCCGAGGCCGCTGTACGCATCCTGGAGCGCGCCTGCCGTGCGCCCGGCGCGCTCCGAGCCGTGCGCGCGGCCCGCGTGCCCGATCTGCTCTCCTTCGCCGCGCACGTGGAGCGTGAACTGCGGCCGCTGTCGCTGGACTGGTACGAGGACGGGTCCGGTTTCGACGCCTCCGGCCACTCGGCGGGCGCAGCATCGGGTTCGGCCTCTGGTGCGGCATCGGGTTCGGTGTCGGAGGAGGAGGCGGGGGCTTCGGCTTCGCCGTCGGGGACGTCCTCGGGTTCTTTTGCGTCTGCGTCTACTGCGTCTACTGCGTCTTCTGCGGCTTCGTCTTCCTCTTCGTCGTCAAGCTTCTCCACGGGGCTGTACGGAGGGGGCGGGCTCGCGTCCGTCGACCTCTGCCACGCGGCATCCGGCGGCGCGGCCGCCCTGCCCGGCCTGATCGCCAAGCGCTTCTACGGGGTGCCGCTGCTCGTCACGGAGTACGGGGTGCAGCTCAGGGCCCGGTACATCGCCGCGGGCGACGCCGAGTTGAGCGCGCCGGTGCGCGCGCTCCTCGCCGCCTTCCACGGTCGGCTCGCAGCCGAGGTCTACCGGCAGGCCGCCGTGATCACCCCCGGAAACGCGCACGCGCGGCGCTGGCAGGAGCGGTGCGGCGCCGACCGCGCCAAGCTGCGCACCATCCACCCCGGCATGGAGGCCGGCCACTTCGCCGACGTGGGCGAGCGGGAAGGGCCGGGCGATCCGGACACCCTCGTCTGGGTCGGGCGCATCGACCCCTCCAAGGACCTGATCTCCCTGCTGCACGCGTTCTCCGAGATCCGCAAGGAAGAGCCGAAGGCCCGGCTGCGCATCGTGGGGGTGCCGGAGGCGGGGTCCGTTCCGGGGACCGGAGCGGACGCCTCGGATCTCGCGCCCGACCGTGAGGCCGCGCTGTATCTCGGGCACTGCAAAGCCCTCGCCGCGCAGCTCTTCCCGGACGAGGCGGAAGGCATCCACGCCGTGGGCGAGAACCCCGTCTCCTTCGAGGAGCTGGGCGCCCCCGAGGCCCCCGACCTCGCCGATGTCTACGGCTCCTGCGGCGTCGTCGTCCTGTCCAGCGTCGTCGAAGGTTTCCCGGTCAGTCTGGTCGAAGCCATGTTCTGCGGGCGCGCGACGGTGTCCACGGACGCGGGCGCGGTCGTCGAAGTGATCGGCGGCACGGGGCTCGTGGTGCCGCCGCGCAACCCGCGCGCGCTCGCCGAGGCCTGTGTGGCGCTGCTGCGCGACCCTGCACGGCGCGAACGGCTCGGTGCGGCGGCACGGGCGCGCGCCCTGGAGCTGTTCACCGTCGAACAGAACATCACGGCATTTCACAGCATTTACCTGGAGATCGTCTCGCGCTGCCCGGTGCGCCGGGATGTTGTCGACGACGCGGGCGCCCCCTTGCCGTTCGCCTACCCGCCGGAGGCCCATGTGCCGGGCCGCTGGACCACGCAGAGCTCGGGTGACCGGGGCGGCGCATGGCTGGCCGGACGCTCGGGCGGGGCCGCCGGGACCAGTTGGGGAGCCGGTGGCGGTGCGCGGGAGCAGTTGGCAGGGATGACGCAGGGCTGCGGGAAGGCGGACGGATGACCGGGCGTATCAGCGAACGCACGAGTGAGCGTGCCGCGTTCGACGACACCGATACCGGGGGCGACGCCGATGCGCCCCGAGTACCGGTGAGCGCCGGAGCTTGGGGCGCCGGGTCGGCGGAGGCACTGGGCGCGCGCGGCGATGGAGGCGTCGGCCGCGAGGTGGACGGCGACCCGGCCTCCACGGAACGGGCTGACCTGGAGGACCTGGCTGACCTGGCTGACCTGGAGGATCTGGAGGACCTGGATATGGGGTTGCTGCGTGATCCCACTGCGTGGCGGTCGCCCGTCCTGGAAGCCGGGGACGATGCCCGCGGCCGCGCGGACGCCGAGGCCGGCGACGGAGCCGGTGCCAGTGCCGGTGCGGGTGTCGCGGAGTTCTTTGGCAATGGGCCTCGTGATCGTGATGCGGAGCCGCGTGACGTCGAGCCCGGTGAGATCGGGCGGAGCGAAGTCGAGCCCTGTGACGTTGAGTCCCGTGACGTTGAGGCGCGTGACGTTGAGTCGCGCGGCATCGAGCGCGGCGGTGCCGACATCAGTGGTTCCGATGACGAATCCCGTACGGAGGCCGCCCACCGTGCCGATGTCGCGCGGATCGTCGGTCCTCGCGGCGCCGACCTCCGCGGCGCCGACCTCCGCGGCGCCGATCCCCGCGGCGCCGCCCTCCGCTCCGGCCACCGCCGGTCCGGTGCCGACCCGGTCAAGGGGCTGATGCACCGGCACCGTGAACTGTGCGAGCGGGCCGTCGATCCGCTGGAGATCGCCGCTGGTCTCGAGGCCCACGGCGTCACCGACAGGACCGCCGCCCGCTTCCGCCACAAGGACGTGTTCTCGCTCGCCGAGGAGATGTACGCCCGTGCGTCGAGGGACGGCGACCCGCAGGAGCCCGTCGTGGAGGCCGCCGGTCCCGCCGCCGGCGTGCGCGGCCTGTGGGCGGGGCTCGCGCTGCTGCCGGGGGCCGTCTGCGTGCTCACGCTGTTCGGCGTGCACGCCACTGCGGGCACCGCACGCCTGGCCATCGGGCTCGCCGGCGTGCTCGCCACCCTCGTCGCCCTGCGCGCGACGCTGCGCCGCGGGCCGCTGCGTGCGATCGACGGCCTCTCCGCCCCCTCGGCCCGGCTGTGGTCCTGCTGGCTGCTCGCGTACGCCCTCCTCGGCGACGGCCTCCTCGACGCCGCGCTCGCGGGCGGTCCCGACGAGCCCTGGGCCCCCGCGGCCGCGCCACTGGTCGCGCTCGCCGTCGCCGTCGCGCCGGCCACCTGGTGCGCCCAACTCTTCTCGGGCGGAGCGCGCCGCCGCCTCGCCGCGAGCCGCGGGCTCGCCGAATTCGCCGCATCCGTACGCCCGTTGCTCCTCGGGTCCGTGGCCCTGTTCGCCCTCGCCCTCGTCGCGCTCCTCGTGCTGGCCGGGGCCGTACTCGACGAGAAGGTGGACTACGCCGGAGCGGGCGCCCTGGGCGTACTGCTGCTGCTCGCCCGCCTCCTCGCCGCGCACCGCCGTACGCACGCCCCCGCTGTCGCGCTGGGCGCCGCCGTCGCCGCCGAAGTCCTGGCCGTCGCCACGGTCTTCGCCGCACGGCTGCCCGGCTGCGACGTCCTGGGCGTGCCCGTCGAGACCGCGGTCGACGCGGTCGGTACGGGCGTCGTGCCGACGGCCGCCTGCGCCGTCGCCGCCCTTGTCCTCCTCGTGCACGCCACCCGCACCCTGACCCGGGCCTCCGCCCACGCGAACGCGGAGGCCCCGATCGGCTGGGCGCCATGACCGCCACCCGCGGCATCGCCGCCTCCGTGGAGCACACCGTGCCACCACGGCCGGCACTCGCCGGATGACCAGGACCACCCCGGGCCCGCGGGGCCGACACCGCGGGCCCACCCGAAGACCCAGGGCAACCCTCATAAGGAGAACGCCAGATGACCACCCCTCCTCCCGGAGGCGCCGGATACGCCGGATACTCCGGACCTCACGGGCAGCGCGGAACCCACGACCGGTGCGCCCCGCGCGCGGCGCGCGGAGTGCGCGGCGCCCTCGGAGCGCTCCGAGGGACCGGAGCGCGACGCCTGGGAGGCACCCGATGAGGGTTCTGCTGATCGGAGCCAACGGGTATCTGGGCCGCTTCGTCACCGACCGCCTGCTGGCCGACCCCGCCGTGCAGCTGACCACGCTCGGGCGGGGCGACGACGCCGACGTCCGCTTCGACCTCGCCACCGGCAGCCCTGGCGCACTCACCCGCTTCCTGGACGCCGTCCACCCCGGAGTGGTCATCAACTGCGCCGGCGCCACCCGTGGTGGCGCCCGCGAGCTCACCCGGCACAACACCGTCGCCGTCGCCACCGTCTGCGAGGCCCTTCGGCGCAGCGGCTGCGGCGCCCGCCTCGTGCAGATCGGCTGCGGCGCCGAGTACGGGCCCTCGCAGCCCGGCTCGTCCACCGCGGAGGACGCGGTGCCCCGCCCTGGCGGCCCGTACGGCGTCAGCAAGCTCGCCGCCACCGAACTCGTCCTGGGATCCGGCCTCGACGCCGTCGTCCTGCGCGTCTTCTCGCCCGCGGGGCCCGGCACCCCGGCCGGCTCCCCGCTCGGCCGGCTCGCCGAGGCGATGCGCCGCGCGATGCAGGCCGGCGACGGCGAACTGAAGCTGGGCGGTCTCGGCGCACAGCGCGACTTCATCGACGTACGAGATGTGGCGCGCGCCGTGCACGCCGCATCGCTCTCCGCCGCGCAGGGCGTCATCAACATCGGCTCGGGCCGCGCCGTGCGACTGCGTGACGCCGCCGCCGTGCTCGCCCGCGTCGCCGGCTTCGGCGGATCCCTCCACGAACTCGACGGCCCCGTCGTCGGGATGCGGACATCCGTCGGCCACCCCCGCACCGAATCAGACCACGGGATGCCCCCCGGGCCGAGCGCGTACCCGTACCCCGACGGCTGCGGCAGTTGGCAGCAGGCCGACGTGCGTACGGCCCGCGACCGGCTCGGCTGGCGTCCCCGCATCAACCTCGAAGAGTCCCTCGCCGACATCTGGATGGAGGCGGCATGCCGTATCTGACCCCGACCGCGACCGGCCTGTCGAGCACCGACGTACGACTCGGCTTCGGCATCCCCGGTTTCGCGCACCCCCTCGTCGCACCCGCGGAGTGGGCCGAACTCACTCGTCCCGCAACGCCTTTGCACTGGGTTGTTCTGAATGTGGCCAATGGCCCGGGAGCCCGCCCCGACCAGCACTGCCTGGAGGCGGCGGGGCGGCTCCGACAGGCCGGGGTGCGTGTCCTTGGTCACTTGGACCTGACCCATGGCGCCCGCGCCTTCGGTGAACTGGTCTCCGACGCCCACCGCTTCCTCGACTGGTACCAGGTGGACGGCTTCTACTTCGACCGCTGCCCCACCGAGCGGGCCGCGCTCCCCGAGGTCCGGCGCGCCACCACGACCCTGCGCGCCCTCGTCGACGACGCGCACATCGTGTTCAACCACGGGACCCACCCGTACCCCGGATATGCCGAGAGCGCCGACCAGTTGGTGACTTTTTCGGGCCCCTGGAGCGACTACCGCTGGTCCCAGGTCGCCGAGTGGACCGCCGACTATCCGCACGAGCGGTTCTGCCACTTCGTCCACGGCATGCCGCTCGGTCACCTCGAGGAGGCGCTGCGCATCGCGCGCTGGCAGGGTGCGGGCACCATCTACTTCACGGATCACACGGACCGGGGTGGCGCGACCGACCCCTGGGAGGGGATGCCCGGCTACTGGGACGAAATCGTCTCGCGCATCGGACGCGGTGTCTCGGAATGAAGGGGGGCGTGGCAGTGTTACAGACGGAACAACCGTACGTAGATACCGACCAACGGAGTCCCCGTGTCGCTGCCACCCCTGGTCGAGCCAGCTGCTGAGCTCACCGTAGACGAGGTCCGCAGGTACTCCCGCCACCTGATCATCCCGGATGTCGGGATGGACGGGCAGAAGCGGCTGAAGAACGCCAAGGTGCTCTGTGTGGGCGCCGGTGGCCTTGGCTCGCCGGCCCTCATGTACCTGGCCGCCGCCGGCGTGGGCACGCTCGGCATCGTGGAGTTCGACGAGGTCGACGAGTCGAACCTGCAGCGCCAGATCATCCACAGCCAGGCCGACATCGGCCGGTCCAAGGCGGAGTCCGCGAAGGACTCGGTCCTCGGCATCAACCCGTACGTGAACGTGATCCTCCACGAAGAGCGGCTCGAAGCCGAGAACGTGATGGACATCTTCAGCCAGTACGACCTGATCGTCGACGGCACGGACAACTTCGCGACGCGCTACCTCGTCAACGACGCGTGCGTGCTGCTCAACAAGCCCTACGTGTGGGGTTCCATCTACCGCTTCGACGGCCAGGCCTCGGTCTTCTGGTCCGAGCACGGGCCGTGCTACCGCTGCCTGTACCCGGAGCCCCCGCCCCCCGGCATGGTCCCCTCCTGCGCCGAGGGCGGTGTCCTGGGCGTGCTGTGCGCGTCCATCGGCTCCATCCAGGTCACCGAGGCGATCAAGGTCCTGGCCGGCGTGGGTGACCCGCTGGTCGGCCGCCTGATGATCTACGACGCCCTCGAGATGCAGTACCGCCAGGTCAAGGTCCGCAAGGACCCCGACTGCGCGGTCTGCGGCCCGAACGCGACGGTCACCGAGCTCATCGACTACGAGGCCTTCTGCGGCGTCGTGTCCGATGAGGCGCAGGAGGCTGCCGCCGGTTCCACGATCACTCCCAAGCAGCTCAAGGAGTGGATCGACGGCGACGAGAAGATCGAGATCATCGACGTTCGCGAGCCGAACGAGTACGAGATCGTCTCCATCCCGGGCGCCAAGCTGATCCCGAAGAACGAGTTCCTCATGGGCACGGCTCTGGAGAGCATGCCGCAGGACAAGAAGATCGTCTTGCATTGCAAGACGGGTGTCCGCAGTGCGGAAGTTCTCGCCGTGCTGAAGTCCGCGGGCTTCTCGGATGCCGTGCACGTCGGCGGCGGCGTCATCGGCTGGGTCAACCAGATCGAGCCGGACAAGCCGGTCTACTGAACCTCGACTCGGTCGCTGTGAGCTGATCGGACGGGCCTCGCGCACAGTGCGCGAGGCCCGTCCGCCGTATCGGGGCGGACGCTCGCCGTCAGGAGCACACCTTGCCGTCGCGCGGTATTCGCCCCTCCAGGAGATACGCGTCGACCGCTGAGTCCACGCAGGCGCTGCCCGAGCCGTACGCCCCGTGTCCTTCGCCCTTCCACGTCAGCTCGACGCCGACGCCCGCGCCCAACTCGTCGGCCATGCGGCGCGCTCCTTCGTAAGGTGTCGCCGGATCGCCGGTGTTGCCCACGATGAGAATCGGCGCCGCGCCCCGCGCGCTCACATCCGGATCGTCCCACTGGCCCGGGACCGGCCAGTCGTGACACCAACCCGCCGTGTCCCAGCCCATGTACGGCCCGAACACGGGCGAGAGTTCCCGGAACTTACCGAGCCGCTCCTTTGTCTCCCGCACCGTGGGACGCACCTTGTCGTCGAGGCAGGAGATCGCCCGCTGCGAGTGACTCGCCGTGCCGTAACGGCCGCTCGCGGTACGGTCGTTGTACGAGTCGGCGAGCGCGAGCAGGGCGGTGCCGTCGCCCCGCTCCGCGTCCCGCAGGCCGCGCGTCAGTGCGGGCCAGCTGTTCTTGCTGTACAGGGTGACCGCGATGCCGGTCGTCGCGAGCGACTCGTTCAACTCGCGGCCGCCCGGGGCGGGGAGAGGATTCGCGTCGAGCTTCTTGAGGAGCGCGGCGACCTCGCGCGTACCCTCCCGGGGGTCCTTGCCGCGTGACCTGAAGTAGTTGTCGAGGGCCCGCTGGAATCCGCGGGCCTGATTCTCGGCCTGCCCGACACGTCCCGCGGTCGGATCGACCACGGCATCCAAGGTGAGTCGGCCGGTCTTCCCGGGGAACAAGTGGGCGTAGATTCCGCCCAGTTCGGTGCCGTAGGAGACGCCCATATAGTGCAGCTTCTTGTCGCCGAGGACCTGACGCATCAGATCCATGTCGCGTGCGGCCTCGGCGGTCGACACATGGGCGAGCAGTGCGCCGGCCTGCTTGCTGCAGCCCTTGCCGAACGAGGCGGCATCCTGCAGATACGCCGTCTCCTCGGCTTTGGTGTCCGGGGTGAGGTCGATGGACTCGGCCGCCTGCATCTGCTTGTCGCTCCGGCAGCGGAGCCCGCGGCTTTCCGAGACGCCGCGCGGATCGAAGCTCACCAGGTCGTAGCGCTCACGCAGCTTCGCGTACTGCGGGGCGAAGGCCGGCAGCAGATCGACTCCGGAGCCGCCGGGGCCGCCGAAGTTGAACAGCAGGGACCCGATCCGCTCACTCCGGTCGCCCCGAGCCCTGGTACGGATGAGAGCGAGGTCGATCGTGGGCCCGGTCGGCTCGGCATGGTCGAGTGGTGCCTTGAGTGTCGCGCACTGCCAGTCGGAGCCGGGCGCGGGCGAGTCCGCGTGCGCACGGCACCGCCCCCAGTCGAGCCGCTGGCCGGTGAGTGACGAGGGGAGGGCGGGGGAGCCGTCGCCCGGAGCCGCGTCGGCAGGGCGCGAGGCGGATGCCGACGGTGGCTTCGGCTCGCCTCCGTCGGCGCGCTCGGCCGAGCCGCTGCAGCTCGTGACCAGCCCGGCCGTCAGTACGACGGCCGCGGCCAGCACGAGCGAGCGGACACCATTTCCCGAGCGTGTGCGTGCGCCCGCGGGCGCACACGAATCCTGTGCCGCCATGGCACCTCCCCCCTCAACTGCCCCCGTTCGAAAGACAGTCAAGCCATCGTAGGAGCGCCCGCGGATATCCGGTTCGGCCTGTGGACAACTCTGAGATCACTTGCAGACCGTTCCCTCGTTCGGGGGCTTCCCGCTGAGGAGGTAGGTGTTCACGGCACCGTGCACGCACTTGTTTCCGCTGTCGTAGGCTCCGTGCCCCTGGCCGTCGTACGTCAACTCGACGCCCACGTCCTCGCCGAGCGCGTCGACCATCTTCTTCGCCCCCTCGTACGGGGTGGCCGGGTCGCCGGTGTTGCCGACGACGACGATCGGGGCGGAGCCGGACGCGCTGACGTCCGGGTGCTCGGCGGCTCCGTCGACGGCCCAGCCGGAGCAGTTGAGCATGCCCCAGCCCAGGTAGTCGCCGAACAGCGTGGACGCCTTGCGGAACTCCGGAAGCTTCGCCTCGACGTCCTGCGCCGTGTAGCGGGGCTTGTCGTCGGCGCAGTTGATGGCGATGTTGGCGGCCTGGATATTGCTGTACTTGCCGTCCTCGTTGCGCCCGTTCATCGAGTCGGACAACGCCATGAGGATCTTGCCGTCCCCGTTGTAGGCCTGCTGGAGGCCCTCGGTCAGGTACTCCCAGAAGTCCTGCGAGTACAGGGCCTGTGCGACCCCGTTGGTCGCCGCGGTCTGTGTGAGGTCGCGCGGGAAGATGCCGGGGATCGGCTTCTCCTCCAGCTCGTCGAGCAGCTTGGCGATCTTGGTCTTGACGTCTTGCGGGGTGTCCCCGACCGGACAGTCCTCGGCCTGGGACGTGCAGTGCTTCGCGTAGTTGTCGAGGGCGAGCTGGAAGCCCTTCGCCTGGCCGAGCGCCCCCTCCTCCGGATCCTGGGTGGGGTCGACGACGCCGTCGAACACGGCGCGGCCCATCTTCTTGGGGAACAAGTGGGCATAGACGCCGCCCAGTTCGGTGCCGTAGGAGATACCGAAGTAGTGCAGCCTGTCGTCGCCGAGGACCTGGCGCATGAGATCCATGTCGCGGGCCGCGTCCGTGGTGCGTACGTGGGGGAGGACGTTGTCGGAGTTCTTCTCGCACGTGTCGTTGAACGTCTGGATGTTGTCGACGAGTTTCTTCTGTTCTGCGGTGTCGTCCGGCGTCGAGTCCTGCTGGAAGTAGTCGTCGAGCTGTTTGTCGTCCTCGCACGTGACGCCCGCGCTGCGGCCCACTCCGCGCGGGTCGAAGCTGACGAGGTCGTAGCGGGTGCGCAGCTTCGCGTACTCGGAGCCGAAGGCCGGGAGGGTGGTGACCCCGGAGCCACCGGGGCCGCCGAAGTTGAAGATCAGCGAACCGATCCGCTTGTCCGCGTTCCCGCTCGCCTTGGCGCGGATCAACGCCAGGTCGATCGTCTTGCCCTTGGGCTTGTCCCAGTCGAGTGGCGCCTTCATGGTGGCGCACTGCCACTCGGCGCCGCCGGGGAGCGGGGAGGGCGCGTCACCGCCGCCTTGCGATTCCGCTGGTGCGGGACAGTCCTTCCAGCCCAGCTCCTGGGACGGAAGATCCGCATCGTCCTCCGTGCCGCCGCTGCACGCCGCGAGCGATACGGACAGCAGAGTGGCGACGGTCAGGGCAGCGGTACGGGACCAGGACGGATTGGGCATGCGTCCATCCTGCGGCGGCCGGATCCCGGGCGCTCGGGCTACGGGCTGTGCGAGTGAGGTCCTTGCCGTCCGGGACGTCCAAGTCGCCTAGAGGGCGCCCTTTCTTGTGAGGTGGTTGAAGAACAGCCACCCAGGGAGCACGGGGAGCCACAAGGTGAGCAGCCGGTACAGCAGCACCGCGGGTGCTGCCACCTCCTTGGGCAGGCCGACCGCGATCAGACCCACCGTCAGAGTCGCCTCTACGGCACCCACACCACCCGGGGTCGGGGCGGCCGAGCCGAGCGCGTTACCGGCGAGGAAGACCACGGCGACGCTGGCCAGGCTGATCGTGGTGGTTGTCTCGTCCCCGAAGGCGCGGATCGAGGCGTCCAGGCACATCACGAAGCAGGCGGTCAGCAGCAGCATGCCGCCGATGCCGGTGAGCAGCTTGCGCGGCCGCTGCAGCACATCGAGCATGCGCGGCACGACCCCGGCGAAAAGTGAGCGCACGCGCGTGACGACGAATTTCCGCAGGAACGGAATCGACGTCATGACAAGGACGAGCACAGCGACGGTCAGCAGGCCCGCGATGACCGTGCGGGACGGCGACAAGGAGGGCGTCTTCTCCGTCCCTGTCAGGTAACCGAAGGTCAGCAGCAGCAGGATGTGGCTGCCCATGCCGAACAGCTGCGAGGCGCCCACACTCGCCACGGCGAGTCCCGGACGCACCCCGGAACGCTGCAGAAAGCGCGTGTTGAGCGCCACTCCACCGACCGCCGCCGGTGCCACGATCTTCACGAAGGACCCGGCGACCTGGGCCGCGACGGCCCGCATGAAGGGGACGCGTTCCGGCACGAAGCCGAGCAGGCTCATCGCGGCGGCTACGTAGCTGAGCGCGGAGAACAGCACCGCGAGGCCGACCCAGCCCCATTCGGCCTCGCCCACGATCGCCCCGAAGTCGATGTGGGTGAGCTGCGACAGCAGGAAGTACGCGCCGATCGCACCGGCGATGAAGCTGATCAGCGTGCGCGGCCTGATGCGCTCCAGGCGTGCCGGTTCGACGGGCGCCTGGGGCCGGATGCGCAGCACCTGGTGGCGGATCTGGGTCAGCAGATCCTCCTCGCGGGCCTCTTCCAGAGCCTCGTCGAGGGCCCGCTTCTCGGCCTGCCGCTCCGCCTTCTCGGACTTCTTCTCGGCGCGTACGGACGCCTTGCCGGTGTCGCTGGTGGTGGTCTCCTCGATGCGTGCCTGCTTGGCCTTGCTGGACGCCTCCAGGACGGCCTCGCGCTCACGCTGGGCACGCTCACGTCCGAGCTTGCGCAGCGTCGCCCTGGTGGAGCGGGTGAGCGCGATCGGCTGCAGCAGCGGCAGACAGTCGGCGATGGTGTCCGGGCCGAGGACTTCCACGGCGGACGCGACGGTGCGCTCGGCGCCCGCCCGAAGGCCGAGCGTCGTCAGGAGCTGGGCGATGTCCATGCGGAGCACCAGGTCGCCGGCGGCGATCTCGCCGCCGCGCAGATCCGTGAGGACGACGGTGCCGGAACGATCCACCAGAATCGCGTCGCCGGCCAGCCTGCGATGCGCGATCCGCCGCGACTGGAGCGCCTGGACCTGGTGCCAGGTGTCGCGCATCAGCTCGTCGGTGATCTCCGCGTCCGGCAGCGAGTCCAGGGAACGGCCGCCGACGTGCTCGTAGACGAGCATGACCGCATCGGGGCCGAGCTCGGACGTCGCGATCAGCTTCGGCGCGTTCGCCCCGGCGGCGATCGCCGCATAGGCGAGCAGTGCCTCCTGTTCCAGGGCCTGGCGCAGCGACTGGAGGCTGCGGCGCTGCGTGATGCCGCGCAGCGTCAGGCGTCGCCACACGCGGTAGAAGAAGCCCTGCGCCTGCTGCTCCCGGTCCACCACGGTGACGTCGAGCGGTGGGCCGTCCTCCAGGGTGACGAAGTAGCGCCGCCCCCGGTCGCCGTTCTCCGTGGTGCCCTCATGGGCTTCCTCGCGCGAGGCGCTCACCGGGTGGAAGCCGACGTGGCGCAGGCCGGCGAGGAGTGTCTGCCCTGTGGGGCGCACGTTCGGGGAGCCGACGGCGTACAGCGTTCCGTAGGCGACGGTCCAGCCGATGAGGACCGTCAGGATGATCGAGAACGGTGTCGTATAGCCGGTGACGAGCATCGCGAAGGCGTCGAGCAGCAGCACCACCCACAGCACGACGCGCCACCGTGGTCGCCGGGACATGCCGACGGCCGTCATGTAGGCGATGACGGGCGCCAAGTAGCCGTGCACCGGGTCGGTCAGTGCGTGGATGTCGCCGGGCGACACCGTGGTGAGCGCTTCCTGGATGGACTGCGGGGCGGCCTTGGCGACCCAGAGGTCCGTCGCGAGCGTCACCCCGTGCGCGAGGACCGCGGCGAGCACTCCGTCGGCGATCCGCAGACCGTCGCGCTTGATGAGCCGCTCGATGGCGAACGCGACCGGCACCAACAGGATGGCGATGCTCGACGCGAGACCCGCGAACTTGGTCAGCAGGTCGGGTGCCTGTCCTGTGCCCTTGTCGATGTCCTGGGCGAAGCCCGAGGTCGTGCCGTGCGCGAACGCCGCGATCGCCATGATCACGACGACGGCGAGCACGCCGACGAGGAGCCGCATGAGGTCGGAGGGGCGGTGCACGCGCGCGGGGAGCAGCGGTTCGTCCCCGTCGACCTGCTCCGCGTGCGCGTCGCCCTCTGCACAGTCGGGGTCGTGCAAGGGTTGCTCGTGCTTCGCTTCGGGGGCCTGATCGGCCGCTTCGTCAGGGCGCGCCGGTGCCACAGAGGTGCCCTCCGCCTTGTCGGGGTGCACGTTCTGCTGCTCCGTGGTCTCTTCTTGATCTCGTATCACCAGTCACCGCCCGCACGATGGTGGCATGCCGCACCGTCATAGGGGGGCATCAGGGTGCATTCGAGGAAGCGGCAGCACTCGGCAGGCATCGCCGCCCGCGCTTGTGCGGGCTGCCTCTTGTTCGTCCCTCCGCACTGTCGGTGCCGTGCGGCAGGATGGGTCGGATGAGCAAGGAGAGCGAACCGGCGGGAGAGCTTCCCGCGTACGCGGAGCGGGTCCTGGACGTCGCGGAGCTGATCCCGCGCGGGCGGGTCATGACCTACGGGGACGTGGCCGAATGGCTCGAGGAGGGCGGGCCCCGCCAGGTGGGGCGGGTGATGGCTCTCTACGGAGGCGCGGTTCCGTGGTGGCGTGTGGTGCGAGCGGACGGGCAGCTCCTGCCCGGGAGCGAGCTGCGCGCGCTCGACCACTACAGGGAGGAGAGCACCCCCTTGCGCCAGGCGTCCCGGGCCGCCGAAGGGCACCTGCCACGCCTCGACATGAAGCGCGCGCGGTGGGACGGCCGGGCAGGTACGGAAGCTCACAATTGACAGCTTCGGCCATCCCGCGCGCGGGTGGGGTGCCGGTGGCCCGTATGGGGGAAACGGGGCACTCGGGGCACTTCGGCGCTCCTGTGTCCGTTGGTGAGACCGGGCACATCTGCACCCGGAGGAGTGCGGGAGAGGCACCGGAAGCCCGGCTTCCGCCACACTCGACGGCGTAGCGTCGACGGCACCGTCGATGGCAGACACCTCCTTCACCCCGTGGCCACCGCTTCGCGCGGACGGCTCTTCGACCACCAGCACACCCACCAGGACCAGCGATCCACGTGAGCTCCTCCTCGTCCACCCGGCACCTGTCGCAGCACCAGGTTCGACAGGGGCTCCCCGGTGCGTACCGACTGGTGCGTACCCCACCGGCTCAGATGGACCCCCCTCGTCTGGACGCACACCAGCGTGCGGTGGTTGACCATGCCCACGGGCCGCTCCTCGTCCTGGCCGGTCCTGGAACGGGCAAGTCCACGACTCTCGTGGAAGCCGTCTCGGCGCGTATCGCCAAGGGCACCGATCCCGAACGCATCCTGGTGCTCACGTTCAGCCGGAAGGCCGCGGTCGAACTGCGCGACCGCATGGCGCAGCGCATCGGCGCCGCGCACGCCCCACAGGCGACGACGTTCCACTCGTTCTGCTATGCCCTGGTCCGCGCCCACCAGGACGCGGACCTCTTCGTGGATCCCTTGCGGCTGCTGTCGGGTCCCGAGCAGGACGTCGCCGTACGGGAGCTGCTCGCGGGGCAGATCGACCTGGAAAAGGCGGGGCTCGCGCATGTGCGCTGGCCGGACGAACTGCGCGCGTGCCTGACCACGAGGGGCTTCGCCGACGAGGTGCGCGCGGTCCTCGCCCGGAGCCGGGAGCTGGGTCTGGGGCCTGCCGCCCTGGACGCCTTCGCGCGCCGTATCGGCCGCCCCGACTGGCGAGCGGCCGCCACCTTCCTTGCCGAGTACCTGGACGTCCTCGACGCACAGGGCGTGCTCGACTATGCGGAACTGGTGCATCGCGCCGTGCTTCTCGCGCGCCGCACGGAGGTTGCGGACCGGCTCGCCACGCAGTACGACGCCGTGTTCGTCGACGAGTACCAGGACACCGACCCCGCCCAGGTGCGGCTGCTGCACGCGCTCGCGGGCGGGGGGCGCACGCTCGTCGCCTTCGGCGACCCGGACCAGTCGATCTACGCGTTCCGGGGCGCGGACGTGAACGGCATCCTGGAGTTCCCCGGGGACTTCCCGCAGGCGGACGGCGCTCCCGCCCCGGTCGAGGTGCTCACCACATCCCGGCGTTCCGGCGCCCGTCTCCTGGAGGCGACGCGCCGCATCACCCAGCGGATGCCGCTGACCCGGCTACCCGCGCACAAGGTGCGTGCCCACCGTGAGCTGTCGGCCGTGCGAGACGGAGGCAGGACCGAGGTCTACACGTATCCGACGTCCGGTACGGAGCTCGACAACATCGCGGACATCCTGCGGCGTGCCCACTTGGAGGAGGGCATCCCGTGGAGCGACATGGCCGTCCTGGTGCGCGCAGGCTCGCGCAGCATTCCGGCGGTGCGGCGCGCGCTCACGGCGGCCGGTGTCCCCCTGGACATCGACGGCGACGACCTGCCGCTCCGCCATGAACCGGCGGTCACGCCGCTGCTGACGGCCCTCAAGGTGGTGGCTCGCGCGGAAGCCCCGGAAGCCCCGGAAGCCCCGGAAGCCCCGGACACGCCGGACACGCCGGACTCCTCGGCGACCCGGGATTCCTCGGAGGCCCCGGACGCCTCGGAGGACGGGTACCGGCTCGACACCGAGACGGCTCTCGAACTCCTGGCCTCGCCGCTCGCCGGGATGGACACGGCCGATCTGCGCCGCCTGGGGCGTGCGCTGCGCGAGGAGGAGCGCGCGGCCGGGAACGCGCTGCCGCCGCCCTCGGACGAGCTGCTCGCGCGTGCCCTCGTCGAGCCCGAGCGGCTCGCCCTGCACGATCCGGCGTACGCCCGTGGTGCGCAGCGTCTCGGCGCGCTCCTCGCGACGGCCCGCCAGAAGCTCGCCGACGGCGGCACCGCCGAAGAGGCTCTCTGGGAGCTGTGGAACGGCACCCCCTGGCCGAGCCGGCTCGAGCGCGCCGCCCGCCGAGGCGGTGCGGCCGGGCGCAACGCCGACCGGGATCTGGACGCCGTCTGCGCCCTGTTCGCCGTCGCCTCGCGCGCGGAGGAGCGCACCGGAGGCCGCGGCGCCCGCAACTTCCTCGAGGAGGTCGAGGCCCAGGACATCGCGGCCGACACCCTCGCAGGACGGGCCGTGTGCCCCGACGCCGTGCGTCTGATGACCGCGCACCGCTCCAAGGGCCTGGAGTGGCGGCTCGTCGTCGTCGCCGGCGTCCAGGAAGGCCTCTGGCCCGACCTGCGGCGCCGCGGCTCGCTGCTGGAGGCCGACCGCATCGGGCGCGACGGCCTCGCCGAACCCCTCACCCCCGGGGCGCTGCTCACCGAGGAACGACGTCTGTTCTACGTCGCCGCCACGCGCGCGCGGGAGCGGCTCGTCGTCACCGCGGTGAAGGCGCCCGCCGACGACGGCGACCAGCCGTCCCGGTTCCTGACCGAGTTGGGCGTAGAACCCAAGGACATCAGCGGGCGCCCGCGCCGCCCCCTGGCGGTGGCCGCCCTCGTCGCCGAACTGCGCGCCACGACGGTCGACCCGCGCGTCTCCGAAGGGCTGCGCGAGGCCGCCGCAAGTCGCCTCGCCCAGCTCGCCGCGCTCAGCGACGACGGCAGACCGCTCGTGCCGTCCGCCCATCCGTACCGCTGGTGGGGCATGTACGAGCCGACCGAGAGCAAGGTCCCGCTGCGCGACCGGGACAAGCCCGTCGTCCTCTCCGGAAGCGCCCTCGACCAGCTGGCCAACACCTGCGCCCTGCAGTGGTTCCTCGGCCGCGAGGTGAAGGCCGACGCCCCCGCCACCGCGGCCCAGGGCTTCGGCAACGTCGTGCACGTCCTGGCCGACGAGGTCGCCTCAGGGCGCACACCCGCTGACCTCGCCGTCCTCATGGAGCGCCTGGATTCCGTGTGGGACTCTCTCGCCTTCGACGCGCCCTGGAAGTCTGCCCAGGAGAAGGAGAACGCCCGCGCCGCGCTCGAACGCTTCCTTCAGTGGCACGTCATGGACCGTACGGGCCGCACCGCCGTCGCCAGCGAGCACGACTTCGACGTGACGCTCGAAACGGGCTCCTACGAAGTGCGCATTCGCGGCTCCATGGACCGTGTGGAGCGGGACGCCGATGGCCGCGCCTACGTGGTCGACTTCAAAACCGGCAAGCAGGCACCGAGCGCCGCGGACGTCGCCCGCCACCCACAGCTCGCCGTCTACCAGCTTGCCGTGAACGAGGGCGTAGTCGACGAGATCTTCGACGGAGTCCGTCCGCACTCCGGAGGAGCGGAACTGGTGCAGCTTCGGCAGGGCGCCGCCAAGAAGGACGGCGGCGAGGCCGTACCGAAGGTGCAGGCGCAAGAGCCCCTCGAAGGGGAATGGGTCGGCGACCTCCTCGCCACCGCGGCCGGCAAGGTCCTCGACGAGCGCTTCGTACCGACCACCGGGCAGCACTGCACGCACTGCGCCTTCCGCGCCTCCTGCAGCGCGCGCCCGGAGGGCAAACACGTGGTCGAGTGACGTGCGCCTCCACTGAGCCGGAACAGGACGGCGCTGTCAGTGGTGCCGGTTAGCCTCGATGAGGTGACCACGCGCCTCACCGACCCCGAGCAGCTCAAGGAGCTGCTCGGCATCCCGTTCACCCCGGAGCAGACGGCCTGCATCACCGCGCCGCCCGCCCCGCAGGTGATCGTGGCCGGAGCGGGCTCCGGCAAGACGACGGTGATGGCCGCGCGCGTGGTCTGGTTGGTCGGTACCGGTCAGGTCGCCCCCGAGCAGGTCCTGGGCCTCACGTTCACCAACAAGGCGGCCGGGGAACTGGCCGAGCGCGTCCGCAAGGCCCTGATCAAGGCGGGCGTCACGGACCCCGATGCGATCGATCCGGACAACCCCCCGGGCGAGCCCGTGATCTCCACGTACCACGCGTTCGCGGGGCGGCTCCTGACCGACCACGGCCTGCGCATCGGGCTCGAACCCACGACGCGGCTGCTCGCCGACGCCACCCGCTTCCAGCTCGCCGCGCGCGTGCTGCGCGAAGCGCCCGGCCCCTATCCCGCCCTCACGCGCTCCTTCGCCGACCTGGTCAGCGATCTGCTCACGTTGGACGGCGAGCTGGCGGAACACCTCGTACAGCCCGGCAAGCTGCGCGCGTACGACCATGAGCTGCTGCGCGCCCTCGAAGGCGTCAAGCTCAGCAACACGGACCTGCGGAAGGTGCCCGAGGCGGCTGCCGCGCGCCTGGAGCTGGCCGAGCTCGTGGGGCACTACAGGGAGGCCAAGCGCACGCGCGACCTCCTCGACTTCGGCGACCAGATCGCCCTGTCGGCGACGCTGGCCGACACCCGGCCCGAGGTGGGCGAGATCCTGCGCGACGAGTTCCGCGTGGTCCTGCTCGACGAGTATCAGGACACCTCCGTGGCCCAGCGGATCCTGCTCGCGGGCCTCTTCGGTGGGGGAACGGGCCACGCGGTGACCGCGGTCGGCGACCCCTGCCAGGCGATCTACGGGTGGCGCGGCGCTTCCGTCGCCAACCTCGACGACTTCCCGCGCCACTTCGCGTATGCCGACGGGCGCCCGGCCACCCGCTTCGCGCTCAGTGAGAACCGGCGCAGCGGCGGCCGCCTGCTCGACCTCGCCAACGGGCTCGCCGAGCCGCTCCGGGCGATGCACGCGGGCGTGGAGGCCCTGCGGCCCGCCCCGGGGGCAGAGGCGGACGGAATCGTGCGCTGCGCGCTGCTGAGCACGCACAGCGAGGAGATCGACTGGCTCGCCGACTCCATCGGCCACCTCGTCGCCACGGGAACGGCGCCCGGCGAGATCGCCGTGCTGTGCCGCACCGCGACCGACTTCGCCGAGATTCAGGGCGCCCTGGTCGCCCGCGACATCCCCGTCGAAGTGGTCGGCCTGTCCGGCCTGTTGCACCTCCCGGAGATCGCCGACCTGGTCGCCATGTGCGAGGTACTCCAGGACCCCGGCGCCAACGCCTCGCTCGTGCGGCTGCTGACCGGCCCGCGCTGGCGCATCGGCCCGCGCGACCTCGCCCTCCTCGGGCGCAGGGCACGCTATGTGGTCTCCCACGCGCGCGGGGGAGAGGACGACGACCCGGACCGGCGCCTGGCCGCGGCCGTCGAGGGGGTCGACCCCTCCGAGGTGATATCGCTGGCGGACGCGCTCGACACGTTCCTGGAGACCCCGACCGACACCGAAGAGGACGACGACGGACTGCCGTTCTCACCGGACGCGCGCGTGCGCTTCGCCCGGCTCGCCACAGAACTGCGCGAGCTGCGCCGCTCGTTGTCCGACCCCCTCATGGACGTGCTGCACCGTGTCCTGGCGGTCACCGGCCTGGAGGTCGAACTCTCCGCGTCCCCGCACGCGTTGGCGGCCCGGCGGCGCGAGACGCTGTCGAACTTCCTCGACATCGCCGCCTCCTTCGCGGCCAACGATGGCTCCGCGACGCTGCTCGCCTTCCTCGGATTCCTGCGCACCGCGGCGCAGTACGAGAAGGGCCTCGACAACGCGCTTCCCGGTGGCGAGGACACCGTGAAGGTGCTCACCGCTCACAAGTCCAAGGGCCTCGAATGGGACGTCGTCGCCGTTCCCGGCCTCGTCAACGGCACGTTCCCGAGCACCCAAGGCCGCGAGAAGTGGACGGCACAGGCCAAGGTCCTGCCCCACGAACTGCGCGGTGACGGCGCCACGCTGCCCGATGTCGAGACGTGGGACTCCAAGGGCATGAAGGCCTTCCACGCCGATATGAAGGACCACCAGCACACCGAAGAACTGCGCCTGGGGTACGTCACGTTCACGCGCCCGCGCTCCCTGCTGCTCGGCTCTGGGCACTGGTGGGGGCCGTCCCAGAAGCGCAGGCGCGGCCCGTCGGACTTCCTTCAGGCGCTGTACGAGCACTGCGCAGCCGGGTACGGCGAGATCGAGGCCTGGGCGGACGAACCGGCGGAGGACGAGGAGAACCCGGCCCTCCAGGAGAACGCGGCCGAGCACGCCTGGCCGCTGCCGCTGGACGAGGAGGCGCGGGCACGCCGCCGGGCCGCCGCCCACACGGTCCTCGCCCACTTGGAGCGCGCCGCGGGCCCCGAGGCCGCGTACGCCCACACGCAGACCCACCCCGCCGCCCTCGACGAGCCGCCCTTCGAGGACCCCGACTGGCCGCCCCCGCCCGAGGACGACGAGCCGCCCTACGACCCCTACGAGGACGGCTACGTCCCGGACGAGGACGACCACGACCCCTACGAGGACGACGCGTCCTTGGCTGGTGCCGACGCGCGCGTGGCCGAGCACGAGCGAGCGGCCCCGGTCGTACCGCATCCGGCTCCCGCCCCGGAGTCGGAGCTCACCCCGGAGGAGGCGCGCACCATCGCCTCATGGGACCGCGACCTCGACGCGCTGACAGGCGAGCTGTTGCGCGCCCGCGCCGCCGTGCGAGATGTCCCCGTCCCGCACACGCTCACCGCGTCCCAGCTGCTGCGGATGGCCGCCGACCCGGACGCCTTCGCCCAGGAACTCGCCCGCCCCATGCCCCAGCCGCCGCAGCCTGCGGCCCGCAGGGGCACCCGGTTCCACGCCTGGATCGAGGCGCGCTTCGAAGAGCTGCGGCTGCCCATGATCGACCCGGAGGAGCTGCCCGGCAGCGATGCCGAGATCGAGGACGAGCGCGACCTGGAGGCACTCAAGGAAGCCTTCGAGCGGACCCCGTACGCCCATCGCTCTCCCTATCGGGTCGAGACGTCCTTCCAGCTGACCATCGCGGGCCGCGTCGTCCGCGGCCGTATCGACGCCGTCTACAAGGAGGGCGACGGGGATGGGGCGACGTACGAGATCGTGGACTGGAAGACGGCCCACCGGAAGTCCGCCGACCCCCTCCAGCTGGCCATTTACCGGCTTGCCTGGGCCGAGCAGCAGGGTGTGCCCCTGGAGGCGGTGAGCGCCGCGTTCCTGTACGTACGCACCGGGGAGACGGTCCGGCCGCGTCGGCTGCCCGGCCGGGAGGAGCTGGAGCGGCTCCTGCTGGAGGACCCGCAGCAGCCGGCGGAGCCCGTGGAGGAACCGCCGGACGAACACGTTCGAGCGGGCGGATAGGCTCGTGACCATGAGCAAGCCCGTTGACACTGCCGTCAGCACAGTCCGTGCGTATGTCGAGAACCACCGCGAGGCGTTCCTCGACGACCTCGCCGCCTGGCTGCGGATCCCTTCCGTGTCCGCCCAGCCCGACCACGCACCGGACGTGCGGCGCAGCGCCGACTGGCTTGCGGCGAGACTCGCAGGGACCGGCTTCCCCACCTCGGAGGTGTGGGAGACGCCCGGCGCCCCCGCCGTGTTCGCCGAGTGGCCCTCGGGCGACCCCGAGGCCCCCACGATCCTCGTCTACGGGCATCACGACGTGCAGCCCGCCGCTCGCGAGGACGGCTGGGACACCGACCCCTTCGAGCCGGTCGTCGTCGGAAAGCGCCTCCACGCGCGCGGGGCGGCCGACGACAAGGGGCAGGTGTTCTTCCACACCCTTGGCGTGCGCGCCCACCTGGCCGCGACCGGCCGCACCGTACCCGCGGTCAACCTCAAGTTCCTCATCGAGGGCGAGGAGGAATCGGGTTCCCCGCACTTCCGTGCCCTCGTGGAAGAGCGCAAGGAGCGCCTGGCCGCGGACGCCGTGATCGTCTCCGACACCGGCATGTGGTCCGAGGACACCCCCACGGTGTGCACCGGCATGCGCGGCCTCGCCGACTGCGAGATCGAGCTGTACGGCCCCGACCAGGACATCCACTCCGGCTCTTTCGGCGGCGCCGTCCCGAACCCGGCGACCGCGGCCGCCCGCCTCGTGGCCGCACTGCACGACGAGCACGCGCGCGTGGCCGTCCCCGGCTTCTACGACGGCCTCGTGGAGCTCACCGACCGGGAGCGCGAGCTCTTCGCGGAGCTCCCGTTCGACGAGGAGCAGTGGCTGCGCACGGCGAAGTCCCGCGCCACCTACGGAGAGGCCGGGCACAGCACCCTGGAGCGCATCTGGGCCCGCCCCACCGCAGAGGTCAACGGTATCGGCGGTGGCTATCAGGGACCCGGCGGCAAGACGATCGTGCCGTCCTCCGCGCTGCTCAAGCTCTCCTTCCGGCTGGTCGCGGGGCAGGACCCGGACCACATCGAGAAGGCCGTCACCGCCTGGGTCGCTGAGCAGCTGCCCGCGGGGATCGGGCACACGATCACCTTCGGGGCCGCCACCCGGCCCTGCCTCACGCCGCTCGACCACCCGGCCTTGAAGTCGGTCGTACGCGCCATGGGCATGGCCTTCGAGCAGAAGATCCGCTTCACGCGCGAAGGCGGCTCGGGGCCCGCGGCCGACCTTCAGGACGCCCTCGACGCCCCGGTGCTCTTCCTGGGTATCTCCGTGCCCTCCGACGGCTGGCACGCCCCCAACGAGAAGGTCGAACTCGACCTCCTCATGAAGGGTGTCGAAACAACCGCCTATCTGTGGGGCGATCTCGCGGAGAGCTGGGCAGATGCACACTGACTGAGGCGCCCGCACCCACCTCGCCGAACCGCCCGCCGAACCACCCTTTCCACCGGGGGAGTTGGAAGCACTCGTGACCACCTGGACCGACCGAACCGCCGACCTCGCCGCAACGCGACCCCTCTCGCTCTCCGCGCCGAGCGGGATCGACCGCGCGGCGCACCACCGCCTCGACGAGGCGTGGCTCGCCGCCGCGTGGAGCCACCCCACGACCCGAGTCTTCGTGGTCTCCGGTGGTCAGGCGCTCATCGACGAGACCCCGGACGGCACGACGGAACTGGTCATGACCCCGGCCTTCGAAGCGCCCCTCACCGAGGCGCATCGCTACTTCCTGGGCACCGACGAGGACGGCGTGAGCTACTTCGCGCTTCAGAAGGACACGCTTCCCGGACGCATGGACCAGTCCGCCCGCCCGGCCGGCCTTCGCGAGGCGGGCATGCTCCTCTCGCAGCGGGACGCGGGCCTCATGGTGCACGCCGTCGCCCTGGAGAACTGGCAGCGGCTGCACCGTTTCTGCTCCCGCTGCGGCGAACGCACCGTCATCGCCGCCGCGGGCCACATCCGCCGCTGCCAGGCCTGCGGAGCCGAGCACTACCCGCGCACCGACCCGGCCGTGATCATGGCCGTGACGGACGAGCAGGACCGCATCCTGCTCGGCCGGCAGGTGCATTGGCCCGAGGGGCGTTTCTCGACGCTCGCCGGCTTCGTCGAGCCCGGCGAGTCCATCGAGCAGTCGGTGCGGCGCGAGGTCTTCGAGGAGGCCGGTGTCGTCGTCGGTGACGTCGAGTACGTCGCCAGCCAGCCCTGGCCGTTCCCGTCCAGTCTGATGCTCGGCTTCATGGCGCACGCCACGTCCTTCGAGATCAACGTGGACGGTGACGAGATCCACGAGGCGCGCTGGTTCTCCCGCGAGGACCTGCGGGCCGCCTTCGACTCCGGTGAGGTCATGCCTCCCTACGGGATCTCGATCGCGGCCCGGCTGATCGAGCTCTGGTACGGCAAGCCCCTGCCGAAGCCCAGCGACGCGCTGTGATTGCTCTGCGGGCCCGCTGAGCCCGTGCGAGGGTGGTTCCAGGAGCCCTGACGCAAGGGGGCAGGACCATGGCAGGCTCTGCGGAACAGCGCAGGCGCGAAGAGGAAGCGGCGGCCCGGCGGCGCGAGTGGGCACTCAAGCGCCGGGGCAACCAGGACATCACCGGCAATCGTGCTGCGAATCTGCTGACGATGATCGTCTTGCTGGTCTTCCTCGCCATGCTGGTCGTGGTCCTGGTCGTCTGACCGGAGGCGCGGGAACAGCCGTGGACAGCGGAAAGCCCCCGTACCCGTGCTCGGGCGGGGGCCTTGCGCTCAGGGCCGGGCGGCTCAGGCGGCCATGGCCTGCTTGACCTGGGCCAGCGACGGGTTCGTCATGACCGACTCGGCGCCGTTGTCGGACACCACGAGGAGCGTGGGGACCGTCTGGTTCCCGCCGTTCGCCTTCTCGACGAAGGCCGCGGAATCCGGGTCGTGCTCGATGTTGACCTCGGTGTACCCGATGCCCTCACGGTCCATCTGCTTCTTCAGCCGCTGGCAGTAGCCGCACCACGTGGTGCTGTACATCGTCACAGTGCCCGGCATTTCCTCGTGCTCCTTCGGTGGCTGGGGGTGCGTGTTCGCAATGAGTCGAACGTACGTGGAGCGGCGACCATTCCCGCACGTCGAACGCATTGGTACGACTAACGGTCGGCACCTGTGGACAACGCGACGCATCCGTCCCCGCGGACCTGGCAGCATGGCGGGGTGACAGCAGCAACGCACTCCACCCTGTTCCCGCAGGATCCCGACCGCGCCCAGTACTCGGCTCCGCCGAGCGGCGCCGACGCGGTGCTCGAGGGGCTCGACCCCGAGCAGCGCGCCGTGGCGACGGCCCTGCACGGTCCGGTGTGCGTGCTCGCGGGCGCGGGCACGGGCAAGACACGAGCGATCACCCATCGCATCGCGTACGGCGTCCACGCAGGGATCCTCCAGCCCAACACCGTCCTCGCCGTCACCTTCACCAACCGTGCCGCCGGTGAGATGCGCGGCCGGCTCAGGCAGCTCGGCACCGAAGGAGTACAGGCCCGCACCTTCCACTCCGCTGCCCTGCGCCAGCTCCAGTTCTTCTGGCCCAAGGCGGTCGGCGGGGAGCTGCCCCGGCTCGTCGACCGCAAGATCCAGCTGGTCGCCGACGCCGCGGCCGCCTCGCACCTGCGCCTGGACCGCGGTGAGCTGCGCGACGTGACCGCGGAGATCGAGTGGTCCAAGGTCACGCAGACCGTCCCCGGTGACTACGCCGCCGCGGTGCACAAGGCAGGACGTGAGGCGCCCCGGCAGCCCGCGGAGATCGCCCAGATCTACTCCGCGTACGAAACCCTCAAGCGGGACCGCTCCGTCATCGACTTCGAGGACGTCCTGCTGCTCACCGTGGGCATCCTCCAGGACCGGCAGGACATCGCCGAGCAGGTCCGCGCCCAGTACCAGCACTTCGTCGTCGACGAGTATCAGGACGTCAGTCCGCTCCAGCAGCGCCTGCTCGATCTGTGGCTCGGCGAGCGCGACAGCCTCTGCGTCGTCGGTGACGCCAGCCAGACGATCTACTCCTTCACCGGGGCCACCCCCGACCACCTGCTGGGCTTCCGCACACGCCACCCCAGTGCCACCGTCGTCAAGCTGGTCCGCGACTACCGCTCCTCGCCCCAGGTCGTGCACCTTGCCAACGGGGTCCTGACCAGAGCGAGCGGTCGCGCCGCCGAGCACCGCCTGGAACTGATCTCGCAGCGCGAGGCGGGTCCCGAGCCGGCCTACGTCGAGTACGCCGACGAGCCCGCCGAGGCCGAAGGCGCCGCAGGCCGCATCCGGGAGCTGATCGACTCCGGGGTATCGGCCGGCGAGATCGCGATCCTGTTCCGGACGAACGGGCAGTCGGAGATCTACGAACAGGCGCTCGCCGACGCGGGCGTGCCCTACCAGCTGCGAGGCGCCGAGCGCTTCTTCGAGCGGGCCGAGGTGCGCAAGGCGCACCACGAGCTGCGAGCGGCGGCCCGCTTCGGTGACAACGACGCGGGGCTCGACGAGGCTGTCGATCTGCCGTCCCAGGTCAGAGCCGTGCTGTCCGGCGCGGGCTGGACCAGCGACCCGCCCGCGGGTTCCGGTGCGGTACGCGACCGCTGGGAGTCGCTCGCCGCCATCGCCCGGCTCGCGGGAGACTTCGCGAGAGCCGAGCCCACCGCGACGCTGAGCGCGTTCGTGGCGGAACTCGACGCGCGGGCGAGTGCGCAGCACGCCCCGACCGTGGAAGGCGTCACCCTCGCCTCGCTGCACGCGGCGAAGGGTCTCGAGTGGGACGCGGTGTTCCTGGTCGGCCTCGCCGAGGGCATGATGCCGATCACCTACGCCAAGACCGACGAGCAGATCGAGGAGGAGCGGCGGCTCCTGTACGTCGGCGTGACCCGCGCGCGGCGCCACCTCGGCCTTTCCTGGGCGCTGTCCCGCTCGCCGGGCGGCCGCCCGAACCGTAGGCCGAGCCGGTTCCTCGACGGACTGCGGCCGGGGTCGACGGGTTCGGCGGGGCGCGGCGCGAGTGCGGGGCGTGGGGGCATCGAGTTCGGCACCCGTGCGGGCACCCGCGAGCCGCTCGGCACCACACGCCCCAGGGGCGACAGGAAGGTGGCCCGGTGCCACGTGTGCGGGCGCACCCTCGAAGCCGCAGAGATGAAGCTGATGCGCTGCGAGGACTGCCCGTCGGACATGGACGAGGGGCTGTACGAGCGACTGATCGAGTGGCGCGGTCGCACGGCGGCGGGCCTCGGCCAGCCCGCGTTCTGCGTCTTCACGGACAAGACCTTGATCGCCATCGCCGAGACCGCCCCCGAGGATGCGGCCGAACTGTCCCGCATCCCGGGCGTCGGCCGCCGGAAGTTTCGGACGTACGGATCCGATGTTCTGGCCATTTGTGCAGGTCAGACGATTAGTGATCAGGCCGAAGAGGAGGCCGGGGACGCCTGACGCAAACTCGTCGAAAAAATAGTTTGCGCATGCCCCAACAATCCCCATAGGTTCTTAAGCACGAAAGCAGAGGCCTTCTCGGAGGCCCTGGTTCCGTGGTGTACTTGAATGCCGTCGGACCGGTTCGCACCGGTCCCCGATACGCCGAGAGGAGGCGATTCCAGTGATCAGCATCAACGCCAGCTCCATCAGCACCGCCAAAATGACCGATCGCTCAGTCGTCGCTTCCTGCCTGCTCGGCTTCTCGAACCTGGGCACCGGTCTGTCTGGCGTCTCCGCCACGCGTCCGGAGTCCGGCATGTCCCTCGCGGGTCTTCCCATTCGCGAGCGCAATGAGCGACCGACCAAGGCACCGGAAGCAGTAGCGACGGCACAGGCTCAGGCCTATGCCTTTGCGGCGGCCGGTGCCGGATTCCGGAAGCAGACGACGCAGCACCACACGATGTGGGCCTTCCGTGGGCCTGACCCCTGGAGCGATCCAGCCTGATCGACGATCAGGCCGGCGCCTTCAGGGCCGCGGAACCCCACCCGGGATCCGCGGCCCTTCTGTTTTCCCGGAAGACCCAGCGATCTTCCGAGGAACCAGAGCGAAGGGGCCTCGGGACAAGAAAAGAACCCGGTACCACCGCCCCCCGGCCCACCGGCCGGACGACCAGACGAGGAAGCAGACACCGTGCAACTCGAAGCGCACGCCCCGTCCGTACCGCCTTCAGACCCTCTTTCTCAGCCCGTGTCCACGGAGGACTCCACCTTGAACCCGCTGACCGCGCTCACCGCGCTCGATGACGCCATCGAGAACCTCGACGTGCCCGTCCCCTGCCGTGCCTATGACCCCGAGTTCTTCTTCGCGGAGTCGCCGGCGGATGTCGAGTACGCCAAGTCCCTCTGCCGTACCTGCCCGCTGATGGAGGCCTGCCTCGCAGGCGCCAAGGAGCGGCGTGAGCCCTGGGGCGTCTGGGGTGGCGAGCTGTTCGTCCAGGGCGTTGTCGTCGCCCGGAAGCGGCCGCGTGGCCGCCCGCGCAAGAACCCGGTCGTGGCATGAACACCCCCGGAACGATCGACCGCCCCCTGACGCACGACCCCATGAAGCAGGCCCCGATGAAGACGTCCCCGAGCGAGCCCGCAGGTTCCGCGATCCCAGACTTCACCACCGCCGGCGCGAACGAGTCGCGCCAGAACAGGACCCGTCAGATGCAACTCATCCCAGAAGCCCTGGCTCGTGCGCATATGCACGAGCAGCTGCGGGTGGCCGAGAGCGAACGCCGGGCCGTGCGCCTGGTCACCGCCCGCCGAATGCAGCGCCGAGCCGAGCGCGCTTCGCTGCGCGCCCGGCGTGCGCTCGCCATGGCCGTCATGCAGTAACCGATCCGTCGACGCAGTTCGTCGATATACGCCGCGACAGCGCGGCTGCTCCCTCGGGGCCGGTCCGTTTCGGACCGGCCCCGAGGCGTGTGGCGCCCGGCGTTCATCGGCTCATCGAGTTATCGTCGCCGGGTGACGTCTCTTCCTGGCGGGGACTCCGCGACACAATCCGACCACCAGGCCCTCGCGTGCGCGCGATGCGGCATGACAGCCCCGGAAACGCCGTTGACCTGGACATGTTCCGTCGAGGGCGGCACCCGGCGGTACTTCTGCGACGGATGCGCCCGAGAGAACATCAGCGCCATCGAGGGACGGCTCGACTCCGACTGGTGGTGATCAGCCCTCCACCGCCGGCCGGTCCTCGGCGCCCGCCGCATCCTCGGCGGCGAAGCCCGGCACCCAGGCCTCCAGTTCGTCCCGCAGCCGCACGGTGGCCCCGAGCTGGCACAGCACCCCGATCGTGCTGAGCGTCACCCGATGTATCAGCAGGTACGACGGCGGCAGGTTGAGCTGCTTGCCCAGTTGATGGGCGGGGGAGCGGGGGTCGGCTATCCGGGCCGCCTGATTGCGCATCCAGGAGCGGGTGAACGTGAAGGCGTCGACGCGGGCCGGCTCGATGATCGGCAGCAAGTAGTCGAGCACCGCGTCCGGTTCGAGCTCGATCGACTCCTTGACGAAGCCCTCCTCGCAGAGCAGCTCGTAGACCGCCTCCGCCTCCCCGTCGAGCGTCCTGCGCAGGGAGGCACCGATCGGCTCGGGCAGGCCGCCGGGCAGTCGATCGACCGTGCCGAAGTCGAGGACACCGAGGCGCCAGCCGCCCTTCTCGTCCGGCAGCAGCCGGAAATTACCCGGGTGGGGATCCGCGTGCAGCAGGCCTGTGCGCGCGGGCCCCGAGAACAGGAAGTGGGCCAGGAGCTGACCTGCGCGATCGCGCTCGTCCTCGCTGCCGTTGTCGATGATCTCGGCGAGTGGTGTCCCGTCGATCCACTCCGTCACCAGTACCTGCTCGCACTGGTGCACCACGTGCGGCACCACGACATCGGGGTCGTCGTCGAACTCTTCCGCGTGCGTCTGCTGGGCCTGCGCCTCCAGCGCGTAGTCCAGCTCCTCGGAGACCCGGTCGCGCAACTCGGCGATGAGCGGCTTGATGTCCATGCCGGGGACCAGTGGGCCCAACAGGCGTGCGAAGCGGCTCAGTTGGCCGAGGTCCGACAGCAGGGCCGCGCCCGCGCCCGGGTACTGCACCTTCACGGCGACCTCGCGACCGTCGTGCCACACGGCGCGATGCACCTGCCCGATCGACGCGGCGGCCGAGGGCTTGTCGTTGAACTCGAGGAACAGCTCCCGCCATTGCTCGCCGAGCCGCTCGTCGAGCACCGCGTGCACGGTACGGGTCGGCATCGGAGGCGCGGCTTCCTGGAGCTTCGTCAGGGCGGCCCGGTACGGGCCCGCGACGTCCTCCGGGAGGGCGGACTCGAAGACGGACAGGGCCTGCCCGACTTTCATGGCGCCGCCCTTGAGCTCACCGAGCACCTTGAACAGCTGCTCCGCCGTGCGCTGCTGCAGCTCCCGCCCGACGAGCTCGGCGGACTTGCCGCCGATGCGTCTGCCGATGCCCCAGGTCGCCCGACCCGCGAAGCCGATCGGCAGCGCTGCCAGCTTGGCGGTACGGGTAACCGCCTTCCGGGGAAGATCAGACATACACCCCTCCAAGTGCCGAACAGTCATGCCGTGCATGCCCGGGTGCCGTGGTGCCGACAGCCATTGCCTACCCCGCCATTGTGTCGTGCGGCACGGTGTCCACGGAGACCTCCTGCCCGTTACCTCTCTCACCCGCACCACACGGGCACTGCGGATGTGGCCACACCGGTCGGGCGTGCCAGTCCAGACCCGGCGCGGCCGCCTCCCAGCGTGCCCCCGTACTCGACGGCAACTCCCCGTCGAGGAAGGCTAGTCCATGTGCCGCGGCGAGGCCTGCGACAGCGGTGGCAAGGCCCAGGTCACAGGCCTGCACCTGACGGCCGGCCTGCCCCGAACTCCACTGGACGAGCAGCCGGGGCCAGGCCGGATCGCGGTCCGTGCGCCCGAGGAGCAGACAGTGCGCACAGCCCGTCCCGCCGGGCAGCACCAACGGCCCGACCACGCCGGTGGCCTCGACGACACCCGCGTACAGGTGGGGAATGCCGGCCGCCAGCAGGTCCTCGACCGCGGCCGGATCCGGGGAGTGGACCGCGAGTCCGTCACGCGGAGCGATGATCACGAGGGAGAGCGGGGGCTCTTCGGGATCCGGCTCCACAAGGCGCTCGGGGGCCGGCCTGCGCCGATCGGGGCGCGGTGGCCTGGCCGGGGCCATCGCGTGCACCACCCGTCGTGCGGACACGTCCCTGCGCTCGCCCGTCGCCTCCACCGGATGCCCGCCCGGTGCCACGTCCCAAGGCTCGACGCATCCGCCGTCCCGCACGTCGACATGGCCGACGCCCGCGGACGCGAGCACCGAGGCGATGACCGCGCCCACCCGCCCGGCGCCTCTCACCTGGACCCGCATCGCGCGCCGGGCGGTCAACTTCAGTATCGCTTCGGCCGGTTCCGATGTCGTGACGGTCAAGGCGGCGTGGTCAGGGCGGAGCCGATCCATTGCTCGCGTCTGTTTGCGCAGTTCAGCGCCGGGCTTGCCGCCACCGGTCGCGTCGTCGAGGAGCCCCGCTCCGCTCAGCCGCTCCAGGAGTGCGTCCATATGACCGTCCGGAAGGCCCATTTTCTGGGCCTCTTCCCGCAGGAGCGGGACCCCGCGGGTGCCGTCGAGCAGTGTCAGGAAGCTCCCGGTGGCCGTGTCGACCGGGCCGAGTACCACCGCGTGCGCCGGGGTGAGCCCGAATTGCACGGTGCTCAGGTCGTGCCAGCCGCGCCGCAGGGCCGGCTTCAGGATCGGATGCATGGCTGTCCCCCCGTACCGTGCCGACGGTGTCGTTCCCGTCGATCGACCGCCAGCATGCCCGGACGGCCGCAGCCGTGCGGAAAGTTGTCCACAGGGTGTGGGTGATGGTCGTACTAATCGAGGGGCGGGTCGCGGGGCCGCACCGAAGACTTCCGGAGGCGGGACTTCCGCCCGGTCCAGCGGGTAACGTCGGGGCGTGTCCGCCGACCCACTGCACCGTGCCACGAACACGCAGCGCAGCATGACCAGCCCGCCCTCAGGCGGCCTGGGGGCGAGCGCGGTCGAGGTGCGCAGAAGCTCCCGGCGTCGCAGGACCGTCTCCGCGTATCGCGAGGGAGATCGCACCGTGGTGCTCATTCCGGCGCGCATGTCGGAGGCCGAGGAGAAGCGTTGGGTGGGCGTCATGCTCGACAAGCTCGCCGCGCAGGAGAGCAAGCGGGTGCTCGGTGACACCGAGCTGGCGGACCGAGCGGAGCGCCTGTCGGACCAGTACCTCGAGGGGAAGGCCCGCCCCGCTTCCGTCCGGTGGGTCACGAACCAGAACACCCGGTGGGGTTCGTGCACTCCGGCGGAAGGCAGCATCCGGCTCTCGCACCGGCTGCAGGGCATGCCCGAGTACGTCGTCGACTACGTACTCATCCATGAGCTCGCGCACCTGCTGGTCCCCGGTCACGGGCCGCGATTCTGGAGGCTTCTGGACGCGTACCCGCGCACGGAGCGGGCGCGCGGGTATCTCGAAGGAGTGGTCGCGGCCGACCGGCTCCCGCATTTGCCCGCCGCGCGCGGCGACTGATCGTCCCTCAACGCGACTTCTGTACCAGGGGTGTACCGACTTCTCCCGCTGTCGGTGTTTGCGGATAGCCTGGCGCGACGCAATCACCATCGGGATGGGGGACGGTCGTTACGCATGGCCAGGGAATTCCAACGCGGCCACAAGGCCAAGATCAGTGACCTCACCGCTGGCACGGATCTGTACGTGGGTGTACAGATCACCGGCCCCGGACTGAGCTTCGACATCAGCTGCTTCGGCCTCGACGCCGAGGAGCGGTTGTCCGACGACCGGTACTTCGTCTTCTTCAACCAGCCGAAAACCCCCGAGGAATCCGTCCAGCTGCTCGGCGCGCAGGCCGGTGACACGGAGTCCTTCCGCGTCACACTCGAGAAGATCCCCGCGAACATCCAAAAGCTTTCTTTCACCGCGACCATCGACGGTGCGGGACAGATGTCGCAGGTCGCTCCCGGATACATCCGTATCGTCGCCGGTGGTGAGGAAGTCGCGCGGTATTCCTTCCAGGGTGGTGAGTTCTCCACCGAGCGTGCGGTGATGCTGGGCGACTTCTATCTGAAGGACGTGTGGCGGTTCGCCGCTGTCGGGCAGGGCTTCGACGGGGGCCTGGACGCGCTGCTGAAGAACTTCGGTGGCGAGGTCGCGGAGGAGGAGCCCGCCGCCGCGCCGCAGCAGGACGCGGCCCCCAGCTTCGCGCCTCCCGCCCAGGCCGCCGCGCCGCCGTCCTTCGCGGCCCCGGCAGCGCCCGCTCCTGCACCCGCGCCTGCCCCGCCCGCGCCCGCGCCCGCTCCGGCGCCCGAGCCGATGCCGCAGAACGCCGCCCCGGCGCAGGCCCCCACGCCCCCGCCGACCCCCGCGCCTTCGGTGCACGCGGCGCCCACCATCGCCGCGCCGCTCGCCACGCCGCCCGGTACGGTCCCGCCGCCGCCCCCGGCGCCGAGCGCTCCGAGCCCGTACGGTCAGCAGCAGCCGCAGTTCGGTCAGGTCCCCGGCCAGGGCAGTGCGACCCTGCCGCCCGGCTACGGCCAGCAGCCGCAGACGCCGCCCGCTCCGCAGGGCTTCGGGCAGCAGCCCCAGACGCCGCCGGCTCAGCACGTCTTCGGCCAGCCCCCGGCCGCTCCCTCCCCGCAGGGCGCGCCGCAGGGCATCCCGCAGCAGGCCGCCGCGCCGGGCGTGGCCGCCGCCCTGGAGAAGTTCCGTGAGGCTCCCACGGGGCAGCGCTGGACGCTCCAGAACAAGAAGCTGATCCGGGTCGACCTCGGAGCCGCCGGTGACCAGCCCGTCCTCGCCCGCCAGGGCAGCATGGTGCTCTACCAGGGCAAGGTTGAGTTCAGCTACAAGGGCGCCGGGTTCGCGGGCCGCATCGTGGGCAACGCCACCGGCCAGGAGATGCAGCTGATGCGCTGCACCGGCCGTGGCCAGGTCTTCTTCGCGGAAGAGGCCACCCACGTGCACCCCATCGAGCTCCAGGGCGACGCGATCTGCGTCTCCGCGGAGAACGTCCTCGCGTTCGACGAGAGCCTGCAGCACGAGGTGCGCAGGATCGAAGGGCACGGCATCCCCGGAGGGGCCCTGTTCGTGATGCAGTTCCAGGGCACCGGAACGGTCGTCGTGAAGACCCACGGCACGCCGGTCGTGCTGCCGGTCACGCCCACTACGTTCGCCGACTCCAACGCCGTCGTGGCCTGGTCCGCGGCCGCACAGGCGATCGTCTCCAACCAGGTCCGCATGCGCCGCAACGCCTATCCGGGCGACAGCGGCGAAGGCGTCAACCTGCAGTTCCGGGGCGCACCCGGCAACTTCATCGTCGTCCAGCCGTACGAGGTCTGAGGGAGTCCGTCATGAACCAACCGCTCGCGGGCTTCGCCCCGACTCCGGTAGCCGCCCGCATGGAGAACCACGGCAGCAACATGCTGAAGGTCGCCATGCAGACCGGAAACGACCTCTTCGCGCGCGTGGGCTCGATGGTCGCCTACGAAGGCTTCGTCCAGTACGAGCCCAACCCGCCCGCCGTCCGTCAGGTCGCCCGTGACTGGATCACCGGCGAGGGCGCACCTCTCATGAAGTGCTCCGGTGACGGCCTGCTCTACCTCGCCGACTACGGCGCCGACGTCGTCGTCATCAACCTCGGTGGCGAGTCGATCTCCGTCAACGGCACCAACCTCCTCGCCTTCGACGCACACCTCCAGTGGGGCGTCGAGCGCGTCAAGGGCCTCGCCAAGTTCACGGGGCAGGGCCTGTGGAACATCACGATCGGCGGCCAGGGACACGTCGCGCTGACCTCGCGAGGTACCCCCATCGTGGTCGACTGCGGCCGTGGCGAGGACGAGACCTATGTGGACCCCGACGCGCTCATCGCCTGGTCGCCGAGCCTGAAGGTGAAGGGCAAGCGCAGCTTCCGGGCCGGCTCGCTCATCGGGCGCGGCAGCGGCGAGGCCTACCAGATGGGCTTCTCCGGGGAAGGCATCGTCGTCGTACAGCCCAGTGAGGACAGCACCGACCGTCTCCGAGTCCGGGGCTGAGGGGGAGCGAAAACACCATGCAGAGTCCGCTTTTCGCATACACCGAGCAGCAGACCCAGGAGCGCTACACGGTGCAGAACCCGCAGATGCTGCGGGTCGCCCTGGAAGGTCACGACGACATCCTCGCCCGCAAGGGCGCGATGGTCGCCTACCAGGGGCTGATGGAGTTCGACGGTGAGTACCAGACGTCCGGACAGCAGCGCGCCCGCGCGCACACCGGCGAGGGCCTCAGCCTGATGCGCTGCCACGGGCAGGGCACCGTCTACCTGGCGAACCTCGCCCAGTACATCCACGTAGTGGATGTCGAACAGGACGGCCTGACCGTCGACAGCAGCTACGTGCTGGCGATGGACTCCTCGCTGCACCACGAAGTCGTCGCCGTGGACAGCCAGTTCGGCATCTCCGGCTCCGGCAAGTACCAGCTCAACATCACCGGGCACGGCAAGGTCGCGCTGATGACGTCCGGCCAGCCGCTGATGCTCCAGGTCACGCCCGACCGGTACGTCAACGCCGACGCGGACGCCATTGTCGCCTGGTCCACCGGGCTCCGCGTGCAGATGCAGGCGCAGACGCATTCGTCCGGCGTCTGGCGGCGTCGGGGCAACACCGGTGAGGGCTGGGAGCTCAGCTTCATGGGCAGCGGTTACGCGCTGGTCCAGCCCAGCGAGCTGCTGCCGCCGCAGCACGCGGCGGTCGGTGGAGGCCTCGCCGCGCAGTACGGGATGGGGCAGCAGGGCGCCCGCGGCCAGAACCAGGGCAACGTCTGGAGCTAGCCGCTCCGCAGGGACGCGTAAGGGGCGAGCACCAGGGTGCTCGCCCCTTACGCATGTCTTCCTAGAGCCGCGCCCGCGTGGCCTCCACGAGACGGACCACGGACGTGTCGGCGACGTCCGCCACCTCGTCGTAGCCGAACCAGCGCAGGTCCAGGGACTCGTCGCTGATGGCTTCCGTGGCGTCCGCCGGGGCGAGCGCCGCGTACTGCACGTCCAGGTGCTGGGTGCACGGCCCCGGAATCGGGTGCCGGTCCAGACGGACCGGGCCGCCATCGACGAGCGTGAGGCCGGGGATGCCCGACTCCTCCGTCGCCTCGCGCAGGGCCGCGGCCCGCAGGGTCGGGTCGTCCTGCTCGCAGTGCCCGCCCATCTGAAGCCACATCTGCAGCTTCTTGTGGAGCGTGAGCAGCACGCGCCCGCGCGTGGGGTCGACGACAAGCGCGCTCGCCGTGATGTGCCCCGCGGTGCAGGGCTTCCACAAACCGTCGGCGCCGTGCTCCGACAGATGGTCCAGGTACGCCTGGCGCAGTTCCGTCTGGTCCTCGTAGCTCTTGAGTACGAGGACCGTGTCGTCGTACAGGCTCACTTGTCGGAGTCGTCCTCGCCCTTGTCGCCTTCGCCCTTGCCGTCCTCGTCCTTCCTCAGGTTCGGCTTCTCGGGGGAGCCGCCACTCGCAGCCTCGCCGAGCATCTTGTCGATCTCGGAGAAGTCCAGCTGCTCGTCGCGGTGCACGAAGCCGTCCGGGTCGTCCAGGTCGGACGCCGTCGGCAGCATGTCCGGGTGCGCCCACAGGCCGTCCCGCCCGTCCACACCGCGCGCGTCCGTGAGCGAGGCCCACAGGCGCGAGGCGTCGCGCAGCCGCCGTGGACGCAGCTCCAGGCCGATCAGCGTCGCGAACGTCTGCTCCGCGGGGCCACCGGTCGCACGGCGGCGGCGCAGCGTCTCGCGCAGCGCGTCGGCGGACGACAGACGCGGCTTCGCGGCCGCGTGGACCACCGCGTCGACCCAGCCCTCGACGAGCGCGAGAGCCGTCTCCAGGCGGGCCAGAGAGGCCTTCTGCTCCGGGGAGTCCTCCGGCTGGAACATGCCCTGCTGGAGCGCTTCCTGGATCTGCTCGGGGTTCTGCGGGTCGAACTGGCCGACCACGTCCTCCAGCTTCGAGGTGTCGACCTTGATCCCGCGCGCGTACCCCTCGACCGCACCGAACAGGTGCGAGCGCAGCCACGGCACGTGCGAGAACAGCCGCTGGTGAGCGGCCTCGCGCAGCGCCAGATAGAGGCGGACCTCCTCCTGCGGGACCCCGAGGTCCTTGCCGAAGGCCTCGACGTTCAGCGGCAGCAGCGCGGCCTTGCCGGCCGGGGCCAGCGGCAGGCCGATGTCTGTGGACCCGACGACCTCGCCCGCGAGCACGCCGATGGCCTGCCCGATCTGCTGGCCGAACATGGCGCCGCCCATGGAGCGCATCATGCCGATCAGCGGACCCGCCATGGCCTGCATCTCCTCGGGCAGCACATCGCCCATGGCCATGCCGACGCGCTCGGCGACCGGGTCGACGAGCTCCTTCCACACCGGAAGGGTCGCCTCGACCCACTCGGCGCGGCTCCAGGCCACCGCCGAGTGCGCGCCCGAAGGCAGCGATGTCGCGTCGTCCAGCCACAGGTCGGCCAGGCGCACGGCCTCCTCGACCGCGGTGCGATCGGAGGGGCCCACGCTGGTGTCCTTGACGCCGTCCTGCGTGCCCTGGGAGACCGTCTGGCGGGCGATGTCCTTGGCCATGTCCCAGTTCACCGGCCCGCCCTCGTAGGAGAGCATCTGGCCGAGCTGCTGGAAGGCCGCCCCCAGATCATTCGGATTCATCGAGCCGAACATGGCCGCGAAGGGGTTGTCCCCGCCTTCGCCGCCCGGGCCGCCCGCGCCGGGCAGGCCCGGGAACCCGAATCCGAACGGGCCGGCCGGTCCCTGACCGCCACCGCCCTGCTGGTCCTTCTTCTTGCCCTCGTCGCCGTCTTCCGGCTCCTCCGGCGGAAGGCCGAAACCGAATGGGGTGTCACTCACGGGATTCCTCGGCTGGTTGGGCCGCCGGTTTCTGGGCCCGGCGGCGACTGCCCGACTACACACCCAGCGTAGACACCATGACCGGATCGGGCCTCAGTGCTTCGCCGACGAATGGCCTGCGGCAGGATGGATGCCTCCTGGTACGTACGCGTCATACGGGTACGTACTGAAGACAACCGCTGGAGACGCCCGGTGAGTTCCCCAGATCCGCAGGTTCGCGCAGCGCGAAACCCTGCATCCCGTTCAGCCGTCCGCGGCCCCGTCGTCGCGGTCACCGGTGCCGCGTCCGGCATCGGCGCCCTGCTCACCGAGCGGCTCGCCGCGTCGGACGAGATCAAGCAGGTCCTCGCCATCGACGAGCGGCGCGGCGAGTGCACGTCCGCGACCTGGCACGTCCTGGATGTGCGGGACCCGGCCATCGCAGAGAAGCTGCGCGGCGCCGACGTCGTCGTGCACCTGGCCCTCGACCTCGACCTGGAGTCCGACCCCGCGGCCCGCACCGCGTACAACGTGCGGGGCACCCAGACGGTCCTCACCGCCGCGGCCGCCGCGGGTGTGCACCGCGTCGTCCTGTGCACCTCGACGATGGTCTACGGGGCCCTCGAGGACAACGAACTTCCGCTCGCCGAGGACGCGGAGCTGCGCGCCACCGCGGAGGCGACCGGGGTCGGCGACCTCCTGGAGGTCGAGCGGCTCGCCCGCCGTGCCCCGCGCGCGCATCCCGGCCTGAACGTCACGGTGGTGCGCCCGGCGGTGCTCGTCGGCGGTACGGACACGGCGCTCACCCGGTACTTCGAGTCGCCGCGCCTTCTTGTGGTGGCCGGTTCGCGGCCCGCCTGGCAGTTCTGCCACGTGGACGACCTGTGCAGTGCCCTGGAACACGCCGCCCTGGAGAAGGTCGACGGAGAGCTCGCGGTCGGCTGCGACGGCTGGCTGGAGCAGGAGGAGGTCGAGGAACTCAGCGGGATCCGGCGCATGGAGCTGCCCTCCGCCGTCGCCCTGGGCGCGGCGGCCCGGCTGCACCGGATCGGCCTGACGCCCTCCCCGGCGGGCGATCTCGCCTACACGATGTACCCGTGGGTGGTCAGCGGCAGCAGGCTGCACGAATCCGGGTGGAGGCCCCAGTGGACCAACGAGGAGGTCCTCGCGGAGCTGCTCGAGGAGGTCGCGGGTCGGCGCACGGTCGCGGGCCGACGCCTCGGCCGCAAGGACGCGACGGCGGCCGGCGCCGCGGGCGCGACCGTCGCGCTGCTGGGTACGGCGGCCGTGGTGCGGCGGGTCCGCAAGGCGCGACGGCGCATCTGACCACCGCCGGACCTGTAGGAGGCTCCAAGCCGGTACGCGCGCGTGCCGGTCGAAAACGCTATTCACGGTTGTCGGCGGCGTGCGGCACGATGAGGGCATGGCACCCACTGAGCACGACCACCCCGGTGAGCTGAGGGCACAGGACCCGATCAAGCTGCTCGCCATCCGAGAGACACCGCTCACCGTCGACGAGGTCTTCCGGGCCGTCGGCGACGACGCGGCGGGCGGCACCGCGCTCTTCGTGGGGACCGTGCGCAATCACGACGGCGGGGCCGACGTGGACAAGCTGGGCTACTCCTGCCACCCGACCGCCGAAGCGGAAATGCGGCGCGTCGCCGAGAAGGTCGTCGCCGAGTACCCCGTGCGCGCCCTTGCGGCCGTGCACCGAATCGGCGATCTGACGGTGGGCGATCTCGCGGTCGTCGTCGCCGTCTCCTGCCCGCACCGGGGCGAGGCCTTCGAAGCCTGCCGCAAGCTCATCGACGACCTGAAGCACGAAGTGCCGATCTGGAAGCACCAGACGTTCTCGGACGGGACGGAGGAGTGGGTGGGAGCCTGCTGAGGCTCCAGTTGCGTAACCGCCCCCCTGCGGCGAGCGTTGGGACTGCGGATGGTTAATCTGCTGATACGTCAGTGGCAGTCGCTCATGGGGTCGGGAGGTCGGCATGGCAAGTCTCCTGTGGCTGCTCATCCCGGTTGTCGCTGCGGTGGCTGCCGGGCTCTGGGGCAGCTGGGCCGGCCGGCAGCGGCACAAGACCGGGGATGTCACGGAACTCAGTGGTTACGCGCGCTTCCGTGAGGCGATGGAGAAGTCGCACCAAGGCACCTGACGGGCCCGGCCCCACAGGTGCGCCGACAGAGTCGTCCCGTACTGTCGTTCCATGCCACGCCGCACTGCGACGATGCTCGCCTCGACCCTGATGCTGATCGCGCTCTTGTGCGCGGGGGTGCTCATCAAAGTGCCCTACGCGGAGATGTCGCCGGGACCGACGGTGAACACGCTCGGGGACCACGGCGGCGAACCCGTGATCCAGATCTCCGGCCACAAGACGTACGACGCGTCAGGCCACCTGAACATGACGACGGTCCGCGTCACCAGCGCCGACTACAACATGAACTTGGCCTCGGCCGTCTACGGGTGGCTCGCGCACGACAGCATCGTGGTGCCGCACGAGACGCTCTACCCGGACGGGCAGACCGAGCAGCAGTCCTCGCAGCAGAACGCCGAGGAGTTCAGCCAGTCCCAGGAGAGCGCCAAGGTGGCGGCGCTGAACGAGCTGGGCATCCCCGTGAAGTCCTGGGTGATCGTCTCCAGTGTCGTCAAGGACAGCCCGGCGCAGGGCAGGCTGCACGCCGGAGACGTCATCAAGTCCGTCGACGGCACCAAGGTCACCAAGCCCACCGACGTCGCCAAGCTCGTCACCAAGCACAAGCCGGGCGAGAACGTCGTCTTCACCGTCGTGCCTGTCAAGGAGGCGGCCGCCGCCGAGAAGGCCGGCAAGGAGGCGACGCGTACGGAGAACGTGACGATCAAGACGGAGAAGGCCGGGGACGACCGCGCGATCGTCGGCATCCAGGCCGGGACCGACCACACCTTCCCGTTCGAGATCGACATCAAGCTCGCCGACGTGGGCGGTCCGAGCGCGGGCCTGATGTTCTCCCTCGGCATCGTCGACAAGCTCACGTCGGACGACCTGACCGGCGGCAAGTTCGTGGCCGGCACCGGCACCATCGATGACGACGGCAAGGTCGGCCCGATCGGCGGCATCGGTATGAAGACGGTCGCGGCGCGCGACAAGGGCGCTCAGTACTTCCTGACGCCGAAGGACAACTGCGCCACCGCGGCCAAGGACACCCCGGACGGACTGACGCTCGTCAAGGTGGGCACCATGGACGACGCGATGGACGCCCTGAAGGACATCCGCAGCGGCGACACGGCGGACCTGTCCACGTGCACGGCCAAGGGCTGAGCAAGCGCAAACACCGCACTACGTAGAGGGGCGCCACCGGAACTCACCGGTGGCGCCCCTCTACGTAGATGAGGAGAACGTCACTCGGAGAACGTCACCGACAGGGCCTCCGCGAGTCCCGGTACGAGGTTCGAGCCCGTGAGGACCTCCGTCGTCGCGTCCTTCTCGCGCAGTCGCAGCGCCGAGTCGCGGGTGCCGTCGCGCAGGACGCCGACCGTCATACGGACCTCCTGGCGGTCCGGGTGCTCGGCCACCCACTTCGTGAGCTTCGAGTCGCTGAGGCCCTCCGGGACGGACGCCTCCGCGGACGGCGGCAGCATGAGGCGCTCGACCGTCAGCGCGCAGCCCACGACGGCGTCGGGCCACGCGATGGTGCCGAGGAACTCGTCCAGCGGCTTTCCGGCAGGAATCTCGTCCTGCTCGATCGGGGTGAGGCCGGGGGCCTCCTGCTCGCCCTCGAGCCCGAGCTGGGCGGCGAGAGCGGGTTCCTGGGCGCGCAGCGCGGCGGTGTCGACGAGGGCGAAGAGGCGAGCGGGCTGGTCCCAGCCAAGCCCGGCGGCGTACTCGTCGATCTCGAGTACGGCTCGGGTGAGGGGGCTCGCTGCCATGGGAGTGTTGGACATGGTCACAATCCTGCCTCGTTCCTGCCCCGAACCGGGAACTGAGTAAAGCGTGAGTAAGTTGCATAGGTGATGGGTCCGCGATCTCCGGGGCCCGACCGACCGATCGAATACCGAACTTCGAGGTGTACACCTTGGCTTTCCAGATGCCGGACCGCGGCGGGGGCCCGACGGGTCCGCGGATCAGAGTCGGCCGACCCTCCCGGCGCGCCCGGACACTTTTGTTGACGCTGGGCGTCCTGGCCGTGCTCGGCATGGCCTTCGTCATGTTCGCCGGATTCTGGACCGATTGGCTCTGGTACCGCTCGGTCAAGTTCTCGTCCGTCTTCACGACTCAACTGTGGACGAAGATCGGGCTCTTCTTCGTCTTCGGACTGCTGATGGCGCTCGCCGTCGGCGTGAACGTCTGGCTGGCGCACCGGCTGCGCCCGCCGCTGAGCGCCATGTCGATGGAGCAGCAGAGCCTCGATCGCTACCGGATGGGCATCGCGCCCTTCAAGCGCTGGCTGCTCGTCGGCATCACCGCCCTTGTGGGTCTGATCGCGGGAGCATCGGCCGCCAGCCAGTGGCGTACGTGGCTGATGTTCGTGAACGGCGTGCCGTTCAACCAGAAGGACCCGCAGTTCCACATGGACGTGTCCTTCTACGCGTTCGATCTGCCCTGGTACCGCTTCCTGCTCGGCTTCGGGTTCGCGGCAGCCGTCATCGGCCTCGTCGCCGCAGCGCTGACGCACTACCTGTACGGCGGCCTGCGGATCACCAGCCCGGGGGCGCGGGCCACGGCCGCGGCGACGGGGCACCTCTCCGTCCTGCTGGGCGTGTTCGTCGCCCTGAAGGCGGTCGCGTACTGGCTCGACCGGTACGGGCTCGCGGTGAAGCAGAGCGACTTCAAGGCGACGGACAACTGGACGGGCCTCAGGTACGTCGACGCCAACGCGTATTTGCCGGCGAAGACGATCCTGTTCTGCATCGCCGTCATCTGCGCGATCCTCTTCTTCGCGACCCTGTGGCGGCGTACCTGGCAGCTGCCGGTCATCGGCTTCGGCCTGATGGTGCTCTCGGCGATCCTGATCGGCGGCCTCTACCCGGCCATCGTCCAGAAGTTCCAGGTCCAGCCGAACGAGCAGTCCAAGGAAGCCCCGTACATCAAGAAGAACATCGAGGCGACCCGCAAGGCGTACGGCATCGACAATGCCAAGCCCGTGGACTACAAGGGCAAGGGCTCGGACGACGCCGCGAAGCAGCGGACGGAGTCCGACTCGGCGGCCAGCTACCGGCTCAACGACCCGAACATCGTCTCGCCGACCTTCCAGCAGCTCGAGCAGCAGCGGAAGTACTACCAGTTCCCGACGACGCTGGACGTGGACCGCTACAAGGGCCAGGACACCGTCGTGGGTCTGCGCGAGCTCAACCTGAGCAAGCTCGACAAGCGCAACTGGATCAACGACCACTTCGTCTACACGCACGGCTACGGGGCCGTGACGGCGAAGGGCACGGCGACCTCAGGGGGCGCCCCGCAGTTCACCGAGTCGGGCCTGCCGACCACTGGCGACCTCGGCGACTACAACCAGCGCATCTACTACGGCGAGAAGACGTCGCAGTACTCGATCGTCGGTGGGCCGCAGAAGGAGCTGGACTACGAGCAGGACGACGGCACCCAGAAGACGACGAGCTACAAGGGCAAGGGCGGCGTCAATCTGGCGAACCCGCTCAACCGCGCCGCGTACGCCGTCGCCTTCAGCGAGCCGCAGATCCTGTACTCGGGGGCCATCGGTGAAGGCTCGCGGATCCTCTACAACCGCACTCCCAAGGAGCGCGTCGAGGCCGTCGCGCCGTGGCTGACGATCGACGGGGACCCGTATCCGACGGTCGTGAACGGCAAGATCAAGTGGGTCATCGACGCCTACACGACGTCGAACGGCTATCCCTACGCGTCCCGTACGACGCTGGGTGACAGCACCGCCGACTCGCTCAACGAGGCGGACAGTCAGCGCGCCGTGGTGGCGCAGCAGAACCAGGTCAACTACATCCGCAACTCGGTGAAGGCGACCGTCGACGCGGGCACGGGCGAGGTCAAGCTCTACACCTGGGACGACAAGGACCCGGTCCTGAAGACCTGGAAGAAGGCGTTCCCGGGCACGGTCGAGGACAAGAGCGCGATCCCGGCCTCCTTGAAGGAGCACCTGCGCTATCCGCAGGACATGTTCAAGGTCCAGCGTGAGCTGCTCAGCCTCTACCACGTGACGAACTCGAACCAGTTCTACAACGCGTCCGACGCCTGGCAGGTGCCGAACGACCCGACCAAGAAGGACAACAGCGCGGTTCCGCCGTACTACCTGTCCATGAAGATGCCGGGCCAGACCAGCCAGCAGTTCTCGCTGACGACGACGTTCACGCCGAGCGGCAGGCCCAACCTGAGAGCGTTCATGGCGGTCGACGCCGACGCGACGAGCAAGGACTACGGCGCCATAAGGCTCCTCAGAGTCACCGAGGACAAGGTCGCAGGGCCCGAGCAGGTACAGAACACGCTCAACTCCTCGGGCTCCGTGGCCAACTGGGTGCGCGATATGAAGGGTGCCGACTCGACGGTCCTGTACGGCAATCTGCTGACGGTGCCACTCGACAAGGGCTTCCTCTACGTAGAGCCGATCTACGCCCAGGGCCGCAATGCCGAGTACCCACTCATGCGCAAGGTCGCTGTCTCGTACGGCAACAAGATCGGGTTCGCGGACTCGCTGTCCGATGCGCTCAACGAGGCCTTCGACGTGAACGGGGACACGCCTGCCGAGCCGGAGAAGCCCGGCGGGGACCCGAACAAGACGCCTGAGAACTCGACCGTGAAGGATGCGCTCGCGGACGCGGACGAGGCCTTCAAGGACGGCCAGGAGGCACTGAAGGACAACGACTGGACCGCCTACGGCAAGGCCCAGGACCGGCTGCAGGACGCCTTGCAGCGCGCCGAGGACGCGCAGACCAAGGCCGACAAGGCAGCAGGTGACAACAAGAACGACAAGAACAGCGGCACCGGCGACAACAAGGAGGCGGCCGGCGGCTGACCGGTCAGATGCCCCCTCCGCACCGTGGTACGGTTTGAACACAACGGCGCGGGGTGGAGCAGCTCGGTAGCTCGCTGGGCTCATAACCCAGAGGTCGCAGGTTCAAATCCTGTCCCCGCTACTGATGATCGAAGGCTCGGAAGCTAAGGCTTCCGGGCCTTCGGTGCGTCGTGGCCCCTGCTGTCATGAGCCACCGGCATGTGCGAAGCGTGTGCGAACGATGCCTCGCTCGGGGGGAGTTGCGAAAACCGTGTTTCGCTTGTCTCCCTGTGGGCATGTCGACAAAACGCTGAAGTGACCTCACTGGCTGCGGTATACCAGGTGTACCCAGGTTGCAGGTGGTGCGACGATGGACGTTATGGGGGACAAGGCAACTCTGTTGGAGACAGGGCGGTTTGTGCAGCCGACAGATCGGGACGAACCCGGCGAGGCTGCGGAAGAAGCACGCCAGCGGCTGGCCGCGGAGGCCGGCGACGTCGAGGCGATGAGTGTCCTCGGCGCCATGCTGCTGCGCCGCGGAGATCTCGGCGGGGCCGAGCCGCTGCTGCGTGCTGCCACCGGCGCAGGTGACCGGGCCGCGGCCAACAACCTCGGAGTCCTCCTCCACCAGCGTGGCTACGCGGACGAGGCCGCCGGCTGGTGGCGCGTCGCCGCCGTCGCGGGCTCCGCGCCCGCCGCGCACGCCCTGGGCCGGCACTTCCGCGAGCGTGGGGACGAACCCGCCGCCGAGTACTGGCTGCGCCAGGCCGCCGAGCACGGCCACACCCTGGGCGCGTACGCGCTCGCCGATCTTCTGGAGCACCGCAGCGACGTCGGCGCCGAGCGCTGGATGCGGGTCGCCGCGGAGCGCGGGCACCGGGAGGCCGCGTACCGGCTCGCCCGCGCGCTCGACCGGAAGGGCGGCACCGACGTACTCGTATCCGGTGCGGGCAAGGACCCGGCGGAGGAGGCCGAGCAGTGGTACCGGCAGGCCTCCGCGCGCGGGCACCGGCGCGCCGCGCTGCACCTCGGGTCGATCCTGGAGAAGCGCGGCGAGTTGAAGGAGGCCGGGCGCTGGTACCTGACCTCCGCCAAGGACGGTGAGGCGCGTGCCGCGTGCGCCCTCGCGTTCTTGCTGCGCGACGCGGGCGACGAGGAGAGCGCCGCCGTGTGGTGGCTGCGGGCCGCCCAGGACGGCGACGGCAACGCGGCGAACGCGCTGGGCGCCCTGCACGCCGAGCGCGGCGAGACGCAGACCGCCGAGCGCTGGTACCGCGCGGCCATGGACGCGGGCGACAACAACGGCGCGTACAACCTCGGCCTGCTCTGCGCCGAGCAGCAGCGCACCGCGCAGGCCGAGGGCTGGTACCGCCGTGCCGCCTACGCGGGTCACCGCGAGGCGGCCAACGCGCTGGCGGTGCTGCTCCTGCAGAACGGGGACGCGGTCGGCGCCGAGCCCTGGTTCTCCAAGGCGGCGGAGGCCGGAAGCGTCGACGCGGCGTTCAACCTGGGGATCCTGTACGCGAGTCGGGACGACGAGGCGGCCGCGCTGCAGTGGTACGAGCGTGCCGCGGCCGGCGGGCACACGGAGGCGGCGCTGCAGGCCGGGATCGCGCGGCAGCGCGAGGGCGACGAGCAGGCCGCCGAGCGGCACCTGCGGTGCGCGGCGGGGGGCGGCAGCGGCGAGGCCGCCTACCGGCTCGCCTCGCTGCTCGATGTGCGGCGGCCGCCCGCCGTCCGGCACGAGTTGGGTGAGCCCGTCACCGAGAAGAGCGAGTGCGAGGAGTGGTACGAGAGGGCCGCCGAGCACGGGCATCGCAGGGCGCAGGTACGGGTCGGGATGCTGGCCGCCGCGCGGGGCGATGTGGTGGAGGCGGCGCGCTGGTACCGGGAGGCCGCGGAGGCCGGGTCGCGCAACGGGGCGTTCAACCTTGGGCTGCTGCTTGCCCGGGAGGGGAGCGAGCCGGAGGCGGCGCTCTGGTGGACGCGGGCGGCCGATGCGGGGCACGGGCGCGCGGCGCTTCGGCTCGCGCTGCTGTGCGCGCGGCGCGGTGACCTCGCCGAGGGGCAGAAGTGGGCATCCCGAGCGGTCGATCTCGGTCCCGCGGAGGTCGCGGAGCGGGCCGGGCGGCTGCGGGACGCGTTGCGGCAGGAGCTGTCGGCGTAGCGCCGCGGGTGATCGACGACGGGATTTGCGCTGGTCGGGAGGCGTACCGTAGAGTTGTGAACACAACGGCGCGGGGTGGAGCAGCTCGGTAGCTCGCTGGGCTCATAACCCAGAGGTCGCAGGTTCAAATCCTGTCCCCGCTACTGAAAGACTTGAGGCCCGGATTCGTACGGATCCGGGCCTCAGGCATTTCCAGGGGCGTCCTCAGGGCTTGTGGCCGACCGCCTCCTCGTACAGCTTCCTGTTCACCGTCTTCGACTCCGGCAGCGGATCACCCTCGGAGACGCCCGCCGCCTTGTACGCGGCCTGCAGCCGGTCCGTCGTGCCGGAGCGGATCTCCCAGTCCATCCGCAGGGACGGCGTCTCCTCCAGGACCTTCTTGTCCGTCTTCAGGAGGCGGGCCAGCTCGGTCACGAAGGCGGGGTCCTTCTTGTAGTCGCCGCGGAAGTACGTGTTCACGGTCCGGATGTACGCGCGCAGGAACGCGACGCCCGCGTCCGGGTCCTTGCTGAGGAGGTTCGGCCCGTACAGGAGGCCGCCGAGCGGCTCGCCCTGGGGCTGGCCGCCGAGGAACGCGTAGCGCTTGTCGCCGTCGACCTTGCGCCAGATCGGGTCGAGGAGCCAGGCCGAGTCGACCCCGCCGTTCTGCAGCCCGGTCAACACGTCGGCCGAGCCGAGCTGTTGGAACTGAATCTTGTCGAGGTCCCCGCCGTGCTTCTTCAGGGCGATGTTCATCGGGTACGAGGCGACCGACCCCTTGCCGATCAGCGTGCCCATCTTCTTGCCTGCCATACGGACCTGGGCCGCGCTCTGCCCCTTCTTGAGGCGCACCCAAAGACCGCTCTTGGACTTGGGGTCGGGGGAGAAGTTGCCGGACACCCACTTGATGTCGAAGCCGCCGAGGATGCCGTTCATGACCGCCGCCTCCGGGGCGGCCCACTGGGCGTCGATGTCTCCCTTGGCGAGGAGGGGGAGGGCGTCGGGGGTGGGGAGGACCTTCAGCTTCACATCCAGCCCCTCCTTCTTGAACTCGCCCTTCTTGACGGCCATTTCGAGCGGGGCCACGTACTCCGCGCTCAGCGTGCCCGTCGCGATCGTCAGCTTGCGCGGCTTGCCGAGCTTGACCGGCGCGGGCGCGTCCTTGTCGCAGCGGGCCGGTTTCCGGTCGGGGGAACGGTCCTTCGGATCGGTCCAGGAGCCCTCTCCGCAGCCCGCGACCGCCTTGATCGCACGAGGCTTCGCCGCGGCGTCGGACGACGTGTCGCTCTTGGCGCAGGACGTCGTGCCGAGGAGCAGGGCGCCGACCGTGAGCAGGGTCGTACCCAGGTATGTCGTACCTACGTATCTGGTGCGCATGGATCCTCCGTACAAGAATGCGGATGGCAGAAGTCAGGACTGGCCGCGGCCGCGGTCGCGTGGGGCCCAGGGGGTGAGGAACCGGCCTGCCAGGCGCACCAGTTCGGAGAAGAGGACACCGAGGGCGGCGACACAGACGATGCCGACGAACATCACGTCGTTCTGGAAGAGGGCGCGGGCGTCGAAGATCAGGTGGCCCAGGCCGTCGTTCGCGGCGATCTGCTCCGAGGCGACGATGACCAGGACCGCGACACCCGCCGCGATACGCGCGCCGACCAGGACGGCGGGGAGCGAGGCGGGCAGCAGGATGTGCCGGAACATCTGCCAGGGGGACGCGCCGAAGACCTGGCCCGCGTCCCGGTGGCCGGTGGGGACGGAGATCACCGCCGCCATCGTCGAGATCCATACGAAGAAGAAGACCGTCGCCGCGACGAGGGCGATCTGCGGCCCCTCGCCCAGGCCGAACATGTTCAGGAAGATCGGCAGCAGGGCGAGCTTCGGCACTACGTAGAGGGCGTCGAGGAGCGGTTCCAGCGCCGCGCGGACCAGGGAGATCGATCCCATGAGAAGACCGAGGAGGTAGCCCGACACGGTGCCGATGACGTAGCCGGCGAGGACCCGCTTCAGGGTGGCCCATACGTCCGGCCACAGTTCGCCGTCGGCCGCGCGCTGCCAGCCGTCGGCGAGGATCGTGGACGGGGCCGGGTAGATGCGCTCGTCGATCCAGGACTGGGAGGCCGCGAGCTGCCAGAGCAGGATCAGGACCACGGGGACCGCGATCGCGAGGGAGAGTTCGAGGGCGCGGCGCCGGTGTCGTGCGCGGGTGGGGTGGAGTTCCTCCGGGCCCGGAGCGCGGACCAGCAGGTCGTCCGTGGGCTTCGTCGAGGTGAGCGAGCTCATGCCGGGACCGCCTCCTGGTGCACCTCGCAGCGCAGTAGATCCCACAACTCGCCTTTCAGGGAGGTGAATTCGGGGGCGTCGCGGATGTCGCCGGTGCGCGGGCGCTCGAACGGCGGTCGGCGCTCGGCGATCACACGTCCGGGCCGGGCCGACATCACCAGGACCCGGTCGCCGAGGACGATCGCCTCCTCCAGGCTGTGCGTGATGAAGAGCGTGGTGGTCCGCGTCGTCTGCGTGAGCGCCAGAAGCTCGTCCTGGAGGATCGTGCGGAGCTGGGCGTCGAGGGCGGCGAAGGGTTCGTCCATGAGGAGGATCTCCGGCTCCACCGCCAGCGCCCGTGCGATCGCGACGCGCTGGCGCATGCCGCCGGAGAGGGCGGACGGGTAGGCGTCGGCGAAGTCGGCGAGGCCCATCCGGGCGAGCCAGTCGCGGGCGCGGGCGTTCGCCTCCTTACGCGGGGTCTTCTGGATGTCGAGGCCGAAGCGGACGTTGGCCAGGACGGTCTTCCAGTCGTAGATCCCGTAGTCCTGGAAGATCATGGCTGCCGGGCGAGGGCTCGTCGTGCGGATCTCCAGGGTGCCGCTGGAGGGGCGGGTGAGGCCCGCGGCTATCCGGAGCAGGGTGGACTTCCCGCAGCCCGAGGGGCCGACGACGCAGACGAACTCGCCGGGAGTGACCGTCAGGTCGAGTGGTCCGAGGGCGTGCGTGGTGCCGAAAGTCCTGGTGAGTGCGCGGGCTTGGAGCTTGGGGTGCATGGGCCCTCCGGGGTGCGGCGGATTCGCGTGGGCGACCGCGAGAATATGACGACCCGTCAGATTGTGGAAGGGGGTGCGTGGTTGGCTCATGCAATGCAAAAGGCCCGCACCATGCGGTGCGGGCCTTGCGGAGCAGGTAGGTGCCGGAGCTACGCCTTCGCCGCGCAGTTCGGGCACAGTCCCCGGTACGTGACCTCGACGTCCGAGATCGTGAAGCCGAAGCGCTCGTCGGAGGGCAGAGCGGTCAGTGGATTGCCCGTCGGGTGCACGTCGCGGATCTGGCCGCACACGTCACAGACCAGGTGCTGGTGCGGGCGGTGCGCGTTCGGGTCGTAGCGCTTGGCGCGCTTGTCCGTCGCGACCTCGATGACCTCGCCGAGCGAGACCATCTCACCCAGCGTGTTGTAAACGGTGGCCCGGGAGATCTCGGGGAGCTTCGCCGTCGCGCGGGAGTGCACCTCGTCGGCGGTGAGATGCACATGGTCCCCATCGAGCACCTCGGCCACGACGCGCCGCTGGGCAGTCATGCGCCAGCCGCGTCCGCGCAGTCGTTCCAGCAGGTCACTCATAAGGGCCAGCCTAACAGTCAGGGGACCTTGGCCCCGATTGGATGTGACTTTGGAGCTTTCCTTGACTTAGACATTGTCCATTGTAGGATCAGGCTCGGCTATAGCCAAGCGACAGGACGACTCGGGAAGGGCACCCAATGTCCGAGAAGCAAGAAGAATTTGTGACGGACCCCAACGCGGAGGCGGGCGGTTGTCCGGTCGCGCACGGGCGAGCCGCGCACCCGACGCAGGGCGGCGGGAACCGGCAGTGGTGGCCCGAGAGCCTCAATCTGAAGATCCTTGCGAAGAACCCGGCCGTGGCGAACCCGCTGGGTGAGGAGTTCGACTACGCCGAGGCGTTCAACTCCCTGGACCTCCCGTCGGTGAAGCGCGACATCGCCGAGGTCCTGACCACTTCGAAGGACTGGTGGCCGGCCGACTTCGGCCACTACGGCCCGCTGATGATCCGGATGGCCTGGCACTCCGCCGGTACGTACCGCATCAGCGACGGCCGCGGTGGTGCGGGCGCGGGCCAGCAGCGCTTCGCCCCGCTCAACAGCTGGCCGGACAACGGCAACCTGGACAAGGCCCGCCGGCTGCTGTGGCCCGTGAAGAAGAAGTACGGCCAGAACATCTCCTGGGCCGACCTTCTGATCCTCACCGGCAACGTCGCCCTGGAGACCATGGGCTTCGAGACCTTCGGCTTCGCCGGTGGCCGCGAGGACGTGTGGGAGCCGGACGAGGACGTCTACTGGGGCCCCGAGCAGATCTGGCTCGACGACAAGCGCTACACGGGCGACCGTGACCTCGAGGACCCGCTGGGCGCCGTCCAGATGGGCCTCATCTACGTCAACCCCGAGGGCCCCAACGGGAACCCGGACCCGATCGCCGCGGCCCGCGACATCCGTGAGACGTTCCGCCGCATGGCGATGAACGACGAGGAGACCGTCGCCCTCATCGCCGGTGGCCACACCTTCGGCAAGACGCACGGCGCGGGCGACGCGGACCTGGTCGGTGCCGAGCCCGAGGGCGCGCCCATGGCGCAGATGGGCCTCGGCTGGAAGTCGGGCCACGGCTCGGGCAAGGGCCGCGACGCCATCACCTCCGGCCTCGAGGTGACCTGGACCGAGACGCCCACCCAGTGGAGCAACTACTTCTTCAAGAACCTCTTCGAGTACGAGTACGAGCTCACGCAGTCCCCGGCCGGCGCCAACCAGTGGGTGGCGAAGAACGCCGAGGCGATCATCCCGGACCCCGAGGACGCCTCGCAGAAGCGTCTGCCGACGATGCTCACCACGGACCTCTCGCTGAAGTTCGACCCGGTCTACGAGCCGATCTCGCGGCGCTTCTACGAGAACCCCGAGGAATTCGCCGACGCGTTCGCCCGCGCCTGGTACAAGCTGACGCACCGTGACCTGGGTCCGGTCGTCCGCTACCTCGGCCCGGAGGTCCCCTCCGAGGAGCTGCTCTGGCAGGACCCGCTGCCGGCGCGCGAGGGTGAGCTCATCGACGCCTCCGACGTCGCGGCGCTCAAGCAGCAGATCCTCGCCTCGGACCTCACGGTCCCGCAGCTGGTGTCCGCCGCCTGGGCCTCGGCCTCCTCCTTCCGCGGTGGCGACAAGCGCGGCGGTGCCAACGGCGCCCGGATCCGCCTCGAGCCGCAGCGCGGCTGGGAGGTCAACAACCCGGAGAGCCTCGCGCAGGTGCTCCGCGTCCTGGAGGGCGTCCAGGAGTCCTTCAACGCCAAGGGTGGCAAGAAGGTCTCCCTGGCCGACCTGATCGTGCTCGCGGGCTCCGCGGCCGTCGAGCAGGCCGCCAAGGACGGCGGCGTCGAGGTCGAGGTGCCGTTCACGGCCGGCCGTGTCGACGCCTCGCAGGAGCAGACGGACGTCGAGTCCTTCTCGGCCCTTGAGCCGAAGGCCGACGGCTTCCGCAACTACGTGGGCAAGGGCAACCGACTCCCGGCGGAGTTCCTGCTCACCGACAAGGCGAACCTGCTGACCCTCAGCGCCCCCGAGATGACCGTCCTCGTCGGCGGTCTGCGCACCATCGGGATCAACGCGGGCGGGTCGAAGCACGGCGTCCTGACCAACCGTCCGGGCACGCTGAGCAACGACTTCTTCGTCAACATCACGGACATCGACACCCAGTGGGAGTCGACGACCGAGGCGCAGGACGAGTTCGTGGGCCGCGACGCCTCGGGGCAGGTCAAGTGGACCGGCACCCGAGCCGACCTGGTCTTCGGCGCCAACTCCGAGCTGCGTGCGCTCGCCGAGGTGTACGCGAGCGACGACGCCAAGGAGAAGTTCGTGAAGGACTTCGTCGCGGCGTGGACCAAGGTCATGGACCTCGACCGGTTCGACGCGCGCTGATCGCGGACTGTTGAGCAGAGAGGGCCGGTTCCCTTCGGGGAGCCGGCCCTCTCTGTCGTGGGTCTACGCAGGGAGCGGAGCGGGCTGTCGCCGGGCCGGGGCCCAGCGGCGGATGATGTCGCGGACCGAGACGATGCCGACCGGCTCCTGTCCGTCGAGCACGATGAGGTGACGGAAGCCGCCGTGCGCCATGGCGGCGGCGGCCTCCTCGACGGTCCACGAGGGGGCGGCGAAGACGACGTCCGTGGTGGTGTGGGCGCCGGCGGTCTCCAGGTCCGGATTCTGGTTCTGGCCCAGGGCGTTGAGGATGTCGCGCTCGGTCAGGATCCCGACGCCGCAGCCGTCCGGATCGAGGACGACGGCGGCGCCGATGCGGCGCGCGGACATCAGCCGGGCCGCTTGGCGCAGGGTGTGGTCGGGGCCGATGGTGAGGACCATCGTGCTCATGGCGTCACGGACGAGCATGGATGGAGCCACCTTCCTGTGTGAGGCACTTGTGGCACCGGGCCCGTGTGGAACGAGAAACGGTTCACAAGTTCACAAGTGGGGGGACTCTCAGAGTTGCAGGTAAAGGGAATGTCAACAAGGGGGCGCGAGAGGTGAGTTCAGCCGCGCGGGTGGCTCAACCCGAGGTGCGCGAGTGGCTCACCACGCCCTGCGCCGGTCGATCACACCGAAGCGCGCAGGTAGCTCAGCAACTGGTCGTGGAGCAGGCCGTTCGAAGCCGCCGCGTTGCCGCTGTGCGGGCCGGGGCGTCCGTCGAGCCCGGTGTAGCTGCCGCCCGCCTCGGACACGACGATCGACGGCGCCGCCATGTCCCACAGGGAGAGCTCCGGTTCGGCGCACAGGTCGATCGCCCCCTCGGCGACCATCATGTACGGCCAGAAGTCCCCGTAGCCGCGCGTGCGCCACACGGCCCGCGACAGGTCGAGGAACCCGTCGAGCCTGCCCTGCTCCTCCCAGCCGGTCAGCGAGGAGTACGCGAACGAGGCGTCCTCCAGGCGGCTCACCTTGGAGGCGTGGATGCGCGACGCGGAGGTCAGACTGCGGCCCGTGTACGCGCCCGCTCCCTTCGCCGCCCACCAACGACGCTGCAGCGCCGGGGCGGAGACGACGCCGACGACCGGCTGGTAGCCGCCCTCGCCCGCCTCCATCAGGGAGATCAGCGTGGCCCAGACCGGGACGCCGCGCACATAGTTCTTGGTCCCGTCGATCGGGTCGATGACCCAGCGGCGCGGGCCCGTGCCCTGCATCCCGTATTCCTCGCCCAAGATCGCGTCGCGCGGCCGCGCCCGTTGGAGGTTGCCGCGGATCAACTCCTCGGCGGCCTTGTCCGCCTCGCTCACCGGAGTCATGTCCGGCTTGGTCTCCACCTTCAGGTCGAGAGCCTTGAACCGGTCCATCGTCGCGGCATCGGCGACGTCCGCGAGGACGTGGGCGAGCCGCAGATCATCTTGGTAGTCGGGCATGAGTGCACAGTATCGATCGTGGTACGCCGACTGCTACAGGGACCGATCCGACGAGGGGCCCGGTGTGCCCGACGAGGGGCCTTGACACCGCGTACGAGCGCGTCAACTGTGGCCACACAGGCCTTACGAAACCCGGCGAACCGGGGAGGCGACGATGCCTGCAGCGCGGGAATCCCTTCTGGAAGCGGCTTACACGGCGCTCGCGCGGCGACCGTGGGGCGGTGTGCGGATGGTCGACGTGGCGGCGGTCGCCGGGGTCTCCCGGCAGACCCTCTACAACGAGTTCGGCAGCAAGGAGGGCCTTGCTCGCGCCCTCGTGCGCCGGGAGGCCGACGCCTATCTCGCGGGCGTGGACCGGGCGTTGAAGGAGGGCGGGCTCGACGGCGTGGCCGAGTGGACCGTCGCCAGCGCGCGGCGCAATCCGCTCGTGCGGGCCGCGCTCACCGGGTGCTGGAGCGAGCGCCTGCCCTCGCCGACGCTGTCCGCCGTACCGTCCTCCTCGTCCGTGCCGGCCCAGCGCAGAGCGGACGGGCCGCTGCCGGGGCCCGGCGACTTCGTGGTCGCGGTGCGGGATCGGAGCGTGGCCGCGCTCGGGGTGCCGGGCGTCGCGAAGAGCGAGGCGGAGGCGCTGGCGCGGGACTGCGAGGTGGCGGTGCGGCTCGCGCTGTCGTGCGTGTTGGCTCCGCCGGGGGTGGACGGGGGTGCGGGGCGGCTCGTCCGGGAGGTGCTGGGCCGCTCGCGCGGCGCGAGCTGACCCGTGGCCGGGGCCGTCGTATCTGTTGCGCGGCACCGGGCGCCGCCTTGCCCACCCTGCCGCCCTTGGCGGCAGATTGCCCAAGGCGGCCGGGCGGCAGATTGCCCAGGGCGGCCGAGCGGCGGATTGCCCAAGGCGGCCGGGCGGCGGATTGCCCAGGGCGGCCGAGCGGCGGATTGCCCAAGGCGGCCGGGGCGGCAGATTGCCCAAGGCGGGGCGGTCCCGAGGCGGTCGCAGGAGCTAGTGCGCCGAGCCCGAGAGTTGGAGGCCGATCACGCCCGCGATCACCAGGCTGATCGAGACGAGCTTCAGGACCGAGACCACGTCGCCGAGGAAGACCATGCCGTAGATCGCCGTGCCGGCCGCGCCGATGCCCGTCCACACCGCGTAGGCGGGCCCCACGTCGAGCTTCTTCAGGGAGAGTGTGAGGAGTCCGAAGCTGCCGAGGGCGAACGCGGCGAACGCGACCGTCGGCCACAGTCGCGTGAAGCCGTGGGAGAGCTTCAGGCAGACGGCGAATCCGGTCTCCAGGATCCCCGCGACGACGACCAGCAGCCACGCCATGTCCTTGTGCCTCCCGCGTTCCACTGATCTCTGAATGTCTGCGATCTTGCGTCCGGCTTGGTGCGATTATGCCCTTACCTGTGTGGCGCGGCAGCAAACAAGTGCGAGTCAGTCGCCCTCCCGGCGCTCCCGCGTCGCGAGGAGACGGCGCAGCGAGTACAGCCGGGCCGGATCCGCGTGCCCCTCCTCCACGTAGGCGTCCAGGGCGCAGTCGGGCTCGTCGTGGCTGCACGCGCGCGGGCAGTTCTCCGTGCCCGGCACCAGGTCCGGGAAGGCGTTGATGACGCGCGACGGGTCCACGTGGTGCAGTCCGAACGACCGCACGCCGGGCGTGTCGATCACCCAGCCGGCGTCCCCCGACAACGGCAGCGCGAGCGCCGACGTCGTCGTGTGCCTGCCGCGGCCCGTGACCGCGTTGACGTGCCCCGTCGTACGCCGCTGATCGTCCGGCACCAGCGCGTTGACCAGCGTCGTCTTTCCGACGCCCGAGTGGCCGACGAACGCCGTGATCTTCCCGTCGAGCTGCTCGCGCACCCGCTCCACGGCCGTGCCGTCCTCCAGCTCCGTACGGCTCGTGACGACGTACGGGATGTCGAGCGCCCCGTACAGCTCCAGCATCTTGTCCGGCGGGGCCAGGTCCGACTTCGTCAGGACGAGGAGCGGGGTGAGGCCGCCGTCGAACGCCGCCACCAGACAGCGGTCGATCATGCGCGGGCGCGGCTCCGGGTCGGCGAGCGCCGTGACGATGGCGAGCTGGTCGGCATTGGCGACGACCACCCGCTCGTACGGGTCGTCGTCGTCCGCCGTGCGGCGCAGCAGGGAGCTGCGGCCCTCGATGCGGACGATGCGCGCGAGGGTGTCCTTCTTGCCGGACAGATCGCCGACGACGGAGACCCGGTCGCCCACGACCGCCGCCTTGCGGCCCAGCTCGCGGGCCTTCATCGCGGTCACGGGGACGTCGTCGATGAGGACGGTGAGGCGGCCGCGGTCGACCGTCAGGACCATGCCCTCGGCCGCGTCCTCGTGCTTGGGACGGATATTGCTCCGCGGCCGGTTGCCCTTGCGGTTCGGGCGCTGGCGGATGTCGTCCTCGTCGGTGTGCTTGCCGTAGCGGCGCATCGCGGTGTGCCCCTACGCCCGGTCGGTCCCGAGCATCGCGGCCCACATGTCGGGGAAGTCCGGCAGCGTCTTCGCGGTGGTCGCCACGTTCTCGATCTGTACGTCCTTGACCGCGAGGCCGATGATCGCGCCCGCGGTGGCCATGCGGTGGTCGTCGTACGTGTGGAAGATCCCGCCGTGCAGCCTGCGCGGGCGGATGTGCAGACCGTCGGCGGTCTCCGTCACGTCACCGCCCAGCTCGTTGATCTCCTTGGTGAGGGCGGCGAGCCGGTCCGTCTCGTGCAGGCGCAGATGGGCGACGCCGCGCAGGGTGGACGGGGAGTCGGCCAGGGCCGCCACCGCGGCGATGCCGGGGGTCAGCTCGCCGACCTCGCTCAGGTCGACGTCGATGCCGTGGATCGACCCCGACCCGGTGAACTCGAGCCCGCGCTCGGTCAGCTCACAGCCGCCGCCCATCTGCGTGAAGATGTCGCGCAGCGCGTCGCCGGGCTGCGTGGTGTGCTCCGGCCAGTCGGGGATCGTCACCTTGCCGCCGGTGACCAGGGCCGCGGCCAGGAACGGCTGGGCGTTCGAGAGGTCCGGCTCGATGGTGATGTCCCGGCCGAGCAGGGCGCCGGGCGTGACCCGCCACACGTTCGGCTCGCCGCCCGACTCCGGGGTGTCGACCTGGGCGCCGACCGCGCGCAGCATGTCGACCGTCATGCGGATGTGCGGCATGGAGGGGAGCGCCGAGCCCGTGTGCCGGACCTCGACCCCCTGGTTGAAGCGCGGGCCCGACAGCAGCAGGGCGCTCACGAACTGGGAGGACGACGAAGCGTCGATCTCCACCGGGCCGCCCTCCAGGGCGCCCCCTCCGTGCACCGTGAGCGGGAGCGCGCCGCGCCCCTCGTCGTCGATGCGTGCGCCGAGCGCGCGCAGCGCGTCGATCACGCCGTGCAGCGGACGCTCGTACGACCGCGGGTCGCCGTCGAACCGGATCTCCCCGTCGGCGAGCGAGGCGACCGGCGGCAGGAAGCGCATCACGGTGCCCGCGTTGCCGACGTCGACCGTGGCGGGCCCCTGAAGGCCGGACGGGATGACGCGCCACGCCTCACCGGACCCGTCGGGCCCGCCCGCGACGGAGGAGCTCGAGGACACCGTCTCCTCGATGCCCACGCCCATCTCACGCAGCGCGCCCGCCATCAGGAGCGTGTCGCGGGAGCGCAGCGGGCGGCGCAGCCAGCCCGGCTCCGCGGCGAGCGCGGCGAGCACGAGCGCCCGGTTGGTGACGGATTTGGATCCCGGCACCTGAACAGTCGCGTCGACGGCTCCGCTCGCGAGAGGGGCGGGCCAGAGGGCGGTGTGGGCCGGGTTCGAGGTCATGCCCCAACTCTAAGCGGCCTCGGGGAAGACCTGGCACGTCCCCGAGGCCGCTTGGCCCCCGGGAAGGCACCTGCTCACAGCCCCAGCAGCCAGCGGCCACCGCCGAGCAGTGAGCACAGGGAGACGGCGTGGAAGAAAAACAGCCACATTCCCGCGGGGACGTGCGTGAGGCGCGAGAGCTGGTCGGCGTCCGAGTCGCCCGCGCCTCCCCTGTGGCGCTTGCGCTGCAGCTCGAAGGCGGGGCGTACGCCGCCGATGAGCAGGAACCAGACGACCGTGTACGCGAAGGCGGCCTGGACCTGCGGCCCCGCGAGCCAGGAGACGAGGACGAAGGCGCCGCCGGTGACCACCACGGTCAGCGCTCCGTACGCGTTCCGGATCATCACCAGCATCACCACGAGCAGCGCCGTGGCCAGCCACAGCAGCAGCGTGATGTGCCCATCGGAGAGCAGGGCCGCGCCGCCGAGGCCGAGCAGCGGCGGGGCCGTGTACCCGGCGGCCGCGGTCAGGACCATGCCGAGCCCGGTCGGCTTGCCCCGGCTGACGGTCAGACCGCTGGTGTCGGAGTGCAGCCGGATGCCGTCCAGCTTGCGGCCCATGAGGAGCGCGATCAGGCCGTGGCCGCCTTCGTGGGCGATCGTGATGGCGTTCCGGGTCAGCCGCCAGACGGCGTGCGGGACGATCGCGGCGAGCGCGACGACGGCCGTGGCGATCGTCACCCACTGGTCGGGGTCGGACTGGGTTCCGAAGATCCGGTCCCAGAGGCTGGAGTCCATGGGTGGAGGCTGCTCCCGTTCGGGTTCGGCGGCGGGTCGGCATCTGGCACTGTGGCACGTATGTGCGGACGTTATGCATCGAGTCGCAGGCCCGAGGATCTCGCAGGAATCTTTGAGATCGAGAAGTGGGAGCCGGAGGAGGCCTATGAGGCCGACTTCAATGTGGCTCCCACCAAGGAGGTCTACGCGGTTCTCGACCGCCCTGTGAGGGACGCCGGGACCGCGTCTCAAGGTTCCTCCGTCACGGGCGGTCCGGTTCGCCAGTTGCGCAAGCTCAAGTGGGGGCTCGTGCCGTCGTGGTCCAAGACGCCGGAGGGCGGCGCCCGCATGATCAACGCGCGGGCGGAGACGGTCCACGAGAAGCCCTCGTACCGCCGTGCCTTCACCACGCGGCGCTGCATCCTGCCCGCGGACGGCTATTACGAATGGGTGACCGCGGCGGCCGAGCGCGACCTGGAGGTCGAGGGCAAGAAGAAGCGGCCCCGCAAGCAGCCGTACTTCGTGACGCCCGCGGACGGCTCGGTCTTCGCGATGGCCGGGCTCTACGAGTTCTGGCACGACCGGACGCTCCCGGATGAGCACCCGCTCGCCTGGTGGGTGACGTGCACCGTGATCACTACGGAGGCGGAGACCGCGCCGCTCGGGGTCGCGCCGGAGGAGGGGCCGCGGTCGCTTGCCGATATTCATCCTCGGATGCCGTTGATGCTGACGCCCGACCGGTGGGACGAGTGGCTGGACCCGGCGCGTACGGACGTCGACGATCTGCGCTCGCTTCTTGCCCCTCCTCCGGAGGGGCTGATGCGGGCGTATCCCGTGTCCACGGCGGTGAGCAATGTGCGGAACAACGGGCCGTTGCTGGTGGAGGAGCTGGAGGGGCCGGAGGAGGGCACGCTCTTCTGAGGTGTGCGGTGGGCCGGGGGTGACGTCTCGGGGCTCTGCCCCGGACCCCGCTGCTCAATCGCCGCAGGGGCTTGATGTGGCCCAGCGGCCTGATGTGCCGCAGCGGTTTGATCCTCGGTGCACCATGGCCATGTGACCCGTAGTGAAATCGTCTCCACCGAAATCGGTGACGCCCGCGTTACCTGGTACGTCGCCAAGAATCCGAAGCTGGTCCTGGCCGCGAGTCATGGGGCAGGGGGCGGGATCGAGGCGCGGGATCTGCAGGCCCTCGCCGCGACGCTGCCCGCCCATGGCGTGAGCGTCGCCCTCGTCGAGCAGCCCTGGCGCGTCGCGGGGAAGAAGCTCGCGCCTGCCCCGAAGACGCTCGACAAGGCGTGGCGGGGCCTGTGGCCCGCGCTGGAGAAGCCCGGGCTCCCAGTGGCCGCCGCAGGGCGGAGCGCGGGAGCCCGCGTCGCCTGCCGCACCGCGGGGGAGCTCGGCGCCGCCGCCGTCCTCGCGCTCAGCTTCCCGCTGCACCCGCCGGGCAAGCCGGAGAAGTCCCGTGCCGACGAACTCCTCGGCGCGGGCGTGCCCACCCTCGTCGTACAGGGTGGCAACGACCCCTTCGGGAAGCCCGCCGAGTTCCCGGAGCAGGGCACGTACGAACTCACCGAAGTCCCCTACGGGGACCATGGCTTCGCCGTTCCGAAGCGCGCGGACATCACCCAGGACGAGGCCCTCGCCGTCATCACCGACGCGGTCACGAAGTGGACCCGGTCACTCGTCTAGGGCCCTTCTGACGGATCTTGCTGGAGTCGCGGAGCCGAATGACGCGGCCTCCCGGGCCCAGCCTGATCCGTCAGAAGGACCCTAGCGGCCGGGAATGTTGAGAGCGGGACCACTGTTGTGCGGACTGTCGGTGCACAGAGTTCGTACGAGAGGAAGTCCGCCGCATGGGTTCAGTCGCTTGCCCCAGCCGTGCCACCGCTCCTGACCTGGAGTGGAGCGTGCTGAGCGCGGCCAAGACCGCTCCTGTTCGGGCGGCGGGCGGACCGGATCGTCGTCTATCCTCCGATTCGAGCGGGGTCTCGTTCGTCCCCGCGACGTCGCTTGAGGAGGTGGGTCCGGTCACAGGGACCGACGCAGGGACCGAGCACGGCCAGGCGGACGAGCGCCCGGAGCCGGCGGAGACGACCGCCGAGCGCAATGCCCGTTTCGAGCGGGACGCGCTGGAATTTCTCGACCAGATGTATTCGGCTGCCCTGCGCATGACGCGCAACCCGGCCGACGCCGAGGACCTGGTGCAGGAGACGTACGCGAAGGCGTACGCCTCGTTCCACCAGTTCCGGGAGGGCACGAACCTCAAGGCGTGGCTGTACCGGATCCTGACGAACACTTTCATCAACTCGTACCGCAAGAAGCAGCGCGAGCCCCAGCGCAGCGCCGCCGAGGAGATCGAGGACTGGCAGCTGGCCCGCGCCGAGTCGCACATGTCGACCGGTCTGCGCTCCGCCGAGTCGCAGGCGCTCGATCACCTGCCCGACTCGGACGTGAAGCGGGCCCTGCAGGCGATCCCCGAGGAATTCCGCATCGCGGTCTATCTCGCGGACGTAGAGGGCTTTGCGTACAAGGAGATCGCGGACATCATGGGGACACCCATCGGGACCGTGATGTCCCGGCTCCACCGGGGCCGTCGTCAGCTGCGCGGAATGCTGGAGGACTACGCCCGTGACCGCGGGCTCGTCCCCGCCGGCGCCGGAGAGTCGAACGAAGCGAAAGGCTCGGGCTCATGAGCTGCGGAGAGCCGCACGAGACGGACTGCAGTGAAGTTCTCGATCATCTCTATGAGTTCCTTGATCATGAGATGCCGGACTCCGACTGCACCAAGTTCGAGGTGCACTTCGAGGAGTGCTCCCCGTGCCTGGAGAAGTACGGCCTGGAGCAGGCCGTGAAGAAGCTGGTGAAGCGGTGCTGCGGTCATGACGACGTGCCCACCGATCTGCGGGCCAAGGTCATGGGGCGGATCGAAGTGATCCGCTCGGGCCAGGCCGGCCCCGAAGAGGGCATGGGCAACCCGCTCGCCTGAGCCGAGCCGCTTGTTCACCCGATCGTGCGAATCCGGGGCCCGAGGCCCCGGCAATCCGCGCGATGCCGCGCGAGCGCCCTTCGGTGCGTCCTATCCTCCCTGAACTGAACGCCTTGGGGAGGGAGTTGGGGCATGCGGTCGGTTCCGCCTGTGGCCCGTGCGTATGTGCTCCTGACCGCCGGTGTCGCCGTCGTCTGCGCCGCCCCCGCGTTCTCCGCCGGCACATCGTGGCCCGGCGTCGCGCTGCTCGCGTTCCTCTACGCGGGGTGTGAGCAGCTCGGCCGTTGCCGGCTGGTCGGGCGGCGCGCGCCCAAGGGCATGGGCACCTTCTTTCCCGTACTGCTCGCGGGGGCGTTTCTGCTGCCGCCGGCCGCCGCCGCGCTCGTCGCCCTGCCCGGCGCCCTGCTCGCCTCCGTCGAGCGGCGGCCCGCGTGGCTGCGCAAGGTGTGGCGCGCGGCCCAACTCGCCCTCTCCACCTGGGCCGCGGCGCGGGTCTTCGGCGCGTTCGGCGGGCCCGAGGCGGTCGCCGATCCCCGGTTCCCGTACGCGCTCGTGCCCGGCGGCGCCGCCGTCCTCGCGTTCTGCGTCGCGCTCACCGTGCTCGACGGGGGCGTGCTCGCCACCGCGGAGCGGGTTCCGCTGCGCAGCGCCTGGCGCGGGCTCTTCCTGCGGATGCTCGCGCCGGTGGCCGCGCACGGGCTCGCCGGGCTCGTGATGGCGACGATGTGGACGAGTTCGTACGGTCCGCTCGCCGCGCTGCTCGTGCTCCTGCCGATGTACATCTCCTGCTGGGTGTTCGCCCAGTACCAGCGCGAGTGGTCGGCCCATCAGGCCACGATCCGGGCGCTCGTGCAGGCCGTCGACATCAAGGACGGGTACACGCGCGGGCACAGTGAGCGGGTCGGACAGGCGTCGATGATGATCGCGCGCGAACTCGGAATGGCGGGGGAGCGGGTGGAGGGGCTGCGGTTCGCCGGGATCCTGCACGACGTGGGCAAACTCGGCGTTCCCACACGGTTGTTGCGGAAGGACGGGCCACTGACACCCGAGGAGCGCGAGGTCATCCAGCTGCATCCCGAGTACGGGCACGAGATGGTGCGGGGCATCGCGTTCCTGGGCGAGGCGCGGGCGGCGATCCTGCACCACCACGAGCGGCTCGACGGGAGCGGGTACCCGTACGGGCTCGCGGGAGCGCAGATTCCGGAGTTCGCGCGCGTGGTGGCGGTGGCGGACGCGTTCGACGCGATGACCTCCACGCGTACGTATTCGCGGGCGCGGCCCGTCGCGGTGGCGCTGGCGGAGTTGGAGCGGTGTGCCGGGTCGCAGTTCGATCCGGTGATGGTGGAGGCGCTGGTGCGGGTGCTCGGGCGGGACGGGTGGCATCCCGTGGTCACGGCGGACGAGGCGGTGGTGCCCCCGGCCCGCACGGAAGGCGTCGCCGCGCCGGGGGCGGCCTCCCTGTGACGGGGGCAGAGCCGGGGCTCCGCGCCGAAACGGGCGGCCTGCCCAGGACGGGGCGGCTGCCCGGGTTGTTGGTGTTGGTGTTCGGGGTCGCCGTGGTGGTTGCCGCCGTGGCGCTCGGGGACACCGTCTGGCACGGGGTCGTCGAGCGGGGGAACGCGCTGGCGTTCGGGGTGCTCGTCGCCGTGGGGGAGCTGGCCCGGTGGGGCGGCGCCGAGGACCGGGAGGCCGCGCCGCTCGGGGCCGCGGGGGCGCTCGCGTACGCGTTGCTCGGGGAGGTCGCGGGGCGGCCCACGCACCATGGCGCGCTACAGGTCGTCGCGATCGTCGTCGCGGGCACGCTCGTCGGCTGCATACCGCATGTGGCGCGCGGAAAGGGTGCCTCGCTCGACCACGTGACGCGGCGCGTGCTCACCGTCGCCTTCGCCGCCGTCTGCTTCCAACCGCTCTACAACGAAGGCGTGTTGACGGAGTGGCCCGGGGACGGGGCGTACTACGCGCTGTTGCTCGTCGGGCTGCTTGTGCTGACCGCGCTGTGCGACGCCGTACTCGCCGCCGCCATGGCGCACGCCAGGACCCGCTGGCCGTTCGGCCCGCTGCTGCGCGACGAGCTGCGGGCGATGCTCGGGATCGGGTCGGCCGTGTGTGCGACGGGGGCCGTCATGGCGCTCGCCGTCGCCGTCGCCGGGCTGTGGGCGCTGCCGCTGATCAGCCTGCCGCTGCTCCTCACCCAGCTGGCGTTCCGGCGGTACTCCGTGGTCAAGGCCACGTACCGGCAGACGATCACCTCACTGGCCCGCGCCACCGAGATCGCCGGCTACACCCCGCACGGGCACGCCCGCCGGGTGGCCGCGCTCAGCCGGGCCGTCGGCCGCGACCTGGGGCTCTCCCAGCCCGACCTGTCGGTCCTCGAGTACGCGGCGCTGATGCACGACATCGGGCAGCTCTCGCTCGTCGACCCGGTGGCCGAGGGCGCCACCGCCGCGCTGCCGCCCGCCCAGCAGCGCCGGATAGCGCTGCTCGGCGGCGCCGTCGTCCGCCAGACCGGGGTGGACACCCAGGTGGCCGTGGTGGTCGAGCGGCAGGCCGATCCGTACCGCGAGCAGCCGCTCACCGCCCGGATTGTGCGCACAGCGAACGCGTACGACGAGATGGCGAGGGAACAGGGACCTCAGGGGCCGCTCAGGGCCCTGGAAAGCCTCCGTCTGGCCACGGGGCGCGACTACCAGCCGGAGGTCGTGGAAGCGCTGGCCAGGGTGGTCGCGAGCCCCGGTCTGAGCCTAGGGTCGGTTGGGTAACCCATGGGTAATGAGCGGTCGTCCGACCGTACGTGGTTGGATGCGAAGCAACCCAGAAAACGCAGACATGCAAGGACACGCGGAACACGCAGAAGCTCAGAGTCCGGGGGCCCAGGCCCCGAGTATCGGCAGGCGGGAATCGTGAGGATCTTCGGCAAGGGACGGCACCGGCCCTCCGCCTCCTGGCGGCAGGCCACGGATCGCGCGTTCACGCTGATCGGCGACGGCCGGTACGAGGACGCGGGAGCACTGCTCACGCGCGCCGCCGACCTGGAGCCCTGGCTGTCGGAGTCCTGGTTCAACCTCGCGCTGCTGCACAAGTTCCGGCACGACTGGGAGCAGGCCCGCTCCACCGGCCTGCGGGCAGTCGCCCTGCTCGAGAAGGAGGGCGGGGCACCGGACTGGTGGAACGTGGGCATCGCCGCCACCGCCCTGCAGGACTGGCCGCTCGCGCGCAGGGCCTGGCAGGCGTACGGGCTGAAGGTGCCGGGCGGCGTCGCCGCGGCCGGGGAGCCGACCGGGATGGACCTCGGGAGCGCCGCCGTGCGGCTCTCGCCCGAGGGCGAGGCGGAGGTCGTGTGGGGGCGCAGGCTCGACCCCGCGCGCATCGAGCTGCTCTCCATCCCGCTGCCGTCGTCCGGGCGGCGCTGGGGCGAGGTCGTGCTGCACGACGGCGTCCCGCACGGGGAGCGGACCACGGCGTCCGGGAACTCGTACCCGGTCTTCGACGAGATCGAGCTGTGGGCGCCCTCGCCGGTCCCCACCTGGGTGGTGCTGCTGGAAGCCGCCACCGAGGACGACCGGGACGCGCTGGAGCGGCTGGCCGCCGACGCGGGCTACGCCGCCGAGGACTGGTCGTCCTCCGTACGGCTGCTCTGCCGGACGTGCTCGGAGTCGCGGATGCCGTCCGACGAGGGGGACGGCACGCATCTCGACCCGCACGACCACAGCGAGCCGGGGCATCCGGGGCCGCTGGGACACCGGACCGACGGGCAGTTGTGGGTGCCGGAGCGGGAGTGCGGGGTGGCCGCGCCGGCCTCGCTGGTGCGGGGGCTGCTCGACGGGTGGGTCGCGGATTCGCCGGACTCGCGTGACTGGCGGGACCTCGAAGAGGTGTGCTGAGTCGCGCAGCGAGGTGTGCTGAGCCGCGCGGCTGGGCCCCCGTACCCTGTTAACCAGCATTCTCACCCCGTTTCCCAGGAAGGCTCGCGTCCGTCATGGCTCAGCAGGACACCGATCAGCAGCACACCGATGGGGTCCTCCCCGTGGACGACGAGGGCTTCGTCATCGACACCGAGGACTGCGAGGCGCGGGAGGCGGCGTACCGGGAGCGCGGTACGTCGCGGCCGATCACCGTCGTCGGGAACCCGGTGCTGCACAAGGAGTGCAAGGACGTCACCGAGTTCGACGACGAGCTGGCGAAGCTCGTCGACGACATGTTCGCGAGCCAGCACACCGCCGAGGGCGTGGGCCTCGCCGCCAACCAGGTCGGTGTGGACCTGAAGGTCTTCGTGTACGACTGCCCGGACGACGACGGCGTGCGGCACACCGGCGTCGTCTGCAACCCGGTCCTGCGCGAGCTGCCCGCCGAGCAGCGGCGCCTCGACGACTCCAACGAGGGCTGCCTGTCCGTGCCGACGGCGTACGCCGAACTCGCGCGCCCCGACTACGCGGTGGTCGACGGCCGGGACGAGAAGGGCAACCCGATCACGGTGCGTGGCACCGGCTACTTCGCGCGCTGCCTGCAGCACGAGACGGACCACCTGTACGGATACCTGTACATCGACCGGCTGTCGAAGCGGGAGCGCAAGGACGCGTTGAAGCAGATGGAGGAGGGGACGCCGCGTTACCCGGTGGTCTCCAACGGCTGAGCAACCATCGTTCCCCATAGGGGAAGTTGAGGCGTCATGCGGCGCCCGGTGCGGAAGTGACCTCCGGCCGGGCGCCGTTCGCGTGTGCGGGCAGGGGCACCGAGCCCGGCCGCGTACCGCCCGAATCCGGTCATGGCGCGTGAAGAATCAGGAAGTGAGGGGTAGTGAGGGGAGCAAATCTGTTCCCACGGCGGTCAGTTATGGTGCTGAATAGAAAGCGCGGGGTTACACGACGGCGCGCGACCGGCACAGCGGGAGGCGCGCGCTGCAGGCCACAGAGAGGGGTTACTACGTGCCTGCTTTCTCACATACGTCGGTTCCGGCGGCTGTGGCACTTCCGGTGGTCGAGGGTGCGTTTCCTCGCCGACTGCACCCGTATTGGCCAAAGCTCCAGGGAACGACAAGGTCCTGGCTCCTCGAAATGGGGCTCATGCCGCCCGACAAGGTGGCCAAGTACGCAGACGACCTGTGCTATTCGGACCTCGTCGCGGGCTACTACCTCGGCGCCCCCGACGAACTGCTCGCGACGATCAGCGACTACAGCGCGTGGTTCTTCGCCTGGGACGACCGGCACGACCGCGATGTGATCCACGGCCGCGCGGACAACTGGCGGCGGCTCGTCGCCCAGCTGCACGCGGCGACCGAGGCGCCCGAACTCCACCTGGACCACAGGGATCCGCTGGTCGCGGGGTTCGCCGACTGCCTCCAGCGGTTCTACGGCTCGCTGAGCCACACCTGGAACCTTCGGTTCGCCCGGCACTTCCACCCGGTGATCGACGCGTACGACCAGGAGTTCAGGAACCGGACGACGGGAACCGTTCCCGGTGTCGACGCGTACATAGAGTTGCGCCGGCAGACTTTCGCGCACTGGATCTGGATAGACCTGCTCGAGGCGACGGCGCAGTACGAACTCCCCGCATGGGTGCGCAAAACACCGGCTTTCATGCGTGCGGCACTCGCCGTCCAGGACTTCTCTGCCTGGTACAACGACCTTTGTTCGCTCCCCAAGGAACTCGCAGGGAAAGAATTACACAACCTCGGGATAAGCCTCATCGAGCACGAGGGGCTTTCCGTCCCCGAGGCCACCGCGGAAGTACGGCGCCGCGTCCTCGGATGCGTTGACGATTTCCTCGAGGCGGAAGTCGAGGTCGGGAATATCGCGGACGGCGTCGAGACGCTCGGCGAAAAAGGAAAAGACCTCTCCGCGGCCATGAGGTCATGCCTGGAGAACATGCGGAACTGGTTCAGTTCCGTCTACTGGTTCCACCACGAATCGGGCCGCTATCAGGTCGACGACTGGGAGGACCGCAGCAACCCGCCGTACGTCAGCGACGAGCCGGTCGGCGCCGACACCGTGCCCGGCGCGGGCCGCGTCCCGAGGCAGGCACCCCACCGGATCCCCGACGGGGTCCCCGAACAGGCAGGTGAGTGCGCATGACCGTGGAATCCACGCTGCCGCCCCCGGCGCCCGGCCAGGCGGGAGCGTCACTGCCGCCGCTCGCACCCGGCGGCGCGCCGCTGCTCGGCCACGCCCCGCAGATGCTCCGCGACCCGCTGGCCTTCCTGACCCGGCTGCGCGACGGCGGCGACGTGGTGCGGCTGCGGCTCGGCCCCAAGACGGTCTTCGCGGTCTGCGACCCCGTACAGGTCGAGAAGCTGCTCAAGAGCCCGGACTTCCTGGTCGGCGGCGCCATGTGGGACACGCTCGAGGTGCTGCTCGGCCAGGGCGTGGCGAGCAGCAACGGGCAGAAGCACCGGCGTCAGCGGCGCGCCATCCAGCCCGCGTTCCGGGCCGAGCGGATGGCCGACTACGCGTCGCTGATGGCGGAGGAGGCGCAGGCCGCGGCCGACCGCTGGCAGGACGGGCAGACCGTCGACATCAACGCCGAGATGTTCCGCCTCGCGGCCCGGATCACGGCCCGCGCCATGCTGCACATCGACGCGGAGGACGACCGCTCGGACCGCCTCGGCGAGACGATGGGCACGGTCTTCGCGGGCATGTACCGGCGGATGATCCTGTCCTTCGGACCGCTGTACCGGCTGCCCCTGCCGGCCAACCGGCGCTTCGAGCGGGCGATGGCCGAATTGCACCGCATGGTCGACGAGATCGTCGTCGAGCGAAGGGCTCAGGCAGCCGAGGGAATCGACACGGGGGACCTTCTCGCGGCATTGCTCGACGCGCATGACGATGACGGGGAAGCGGTCACCGACCAAGAGATCCACGATCAGGTTCTGGCTCTCCTGTTGGCCGGCGGCGAAAATGTCTCCAAGACGCTGGCATGGACGCTCGGACTCCTCGCCGAACACCCGGACCATGAAAGCCGGTTGTACGAAGAGGTTGAATCGGCTACCGGTGGCGACAGGCAGGTGGCTTTCGGTGACCTCGGGAAACTCGCATATATGCGGAACCTTCTCAACGAGTCGATGCGCATTCGCCCCAGCGTGTGGATATTCACGCGCGTTTCGGCGGTCGATACGGTGCTCGGCGGGTACCGCATTCCGGCCGGGACGGACATCGTCTACAGCCCGTACGCGATGCAGCACGACCCGCGCTCGTTCGACGACGTGCACGTCTTCGACCCCGACCGCTGGCTGCCGGAGCGCGTCACGGACGTGGCGAACGTGGCGCACCAGCCGTTCGGCACCGGTAACCGCAAGTGCCCGGGCGATCATTTCAGCATGGTCGAACTCGCGCTGATCCTCGGCACGTTGGTGTCCCGGTGGCGGTTCGAGGAGGTCCCCGAGACGAACGCGACGGCGAAGCTGGGGATCACCATCGGCCCCAAGAACGGCAACCTACGGGTGCGGGCCCGCGGCTGACCGCCGCTGACCAGGGCCTAGGAGGCGAGCCTCACCCGGAACGTCCTACGGAAGGCGTTGGGCGTCGTGCCCAGTGCCTTCATGAACTGATGGCGCATCGCCGCCCCGTTGCCGAACCCGGCGCGCGCGGCGATCGCGTCCACCGTCTCGTTCGTCCGCTCCAGCAACTCCTGGGCGAACAGCACTCGTTGGCGCAGCAGCCAGCGGTACGGCGTCGTCCCCGTCTCCTGCTGGAAGCGCCGGGCGAAGGTGCGCGGGGACATGTGGGCCCGCGCCGCGAGCTCCTCCACGGTGACCGGCTCGTCCAGGTGCCGCTCCATCCAGGACAGCACCTCACCCACCGTGTCGCAGCGCGTCGCCGGCAGCGGCCGCTCCACGAACTGGGCCTGCCCGCCGTCCCGGTGCGGCGGTACGACCATGCGGCGGGCGATCGTGTTCGCGACCTCGGCGCCGTGCTCGGTCCGCACGATGTGCAGGCAGGCGTCGATGCCCGCGGCCGTCCCGGCGGAGGTGATGACCGGGCCCTCGTCGACGTACAGCACATCCGGGTCGACGCGGGTGCGCGGGAAGCGGACGGCGAGCTCGCGCTCGTAGCGCCAGTGGACCGCGCAGCGGCGCCCGTCGAGGAGACCGGCCGCGCCGAGCACGAACACGCCGGAGCACACGCTGAGGACGCGCGCGCCCCGGTCCACGGCGCGCCGCAACGCGTCGAGCAGCGCGGGCGGATACCCGTCCTGCGGTTCGGTGGCGGCCGGGACCGCGATGAGGTCGGCCTCGTCCAGGCGGTCGAGCCCGTACGGGGTGGAGATGGTCATGCCCGGCACATGGGTGCCGAGCGTCGGACCCGCGGCGGAGGCGACCGCGAAGTCGTACACAGGCAGCCCGGCCTCGCTCCGGTCGAGGCCGAACACCTCGCAGACGACGCCGAGTTCAAAGGGGTGCACGCCGTCCAGCAGCACGGCGGCCACGTTTTTCAGCATGCCTGTCAGTGTGCCGCATGCCTGGCAGTAATTCGAGGGTTGCTGACGGTCCTGCCACTGCCGCGCGGTCCTGGCCCGGCGGAGAGTGGAGGACATGAACACAGCGATGAACTACCTCGCCGTCCTCTTCGTCTTCCTCCTCCTGGCCGCCCCGTCCCTGTACGGCATGGCCCACGACCGCGGCATCGACCGCCAGCTCCGGGCCGCCGCGGCGCGGCACACCGGCCACCACCGCCCCCGCTACGAGAAGGCGGCCTGACCCGGCCGTCGTCCGAAGACCAGCAGATGCGAGCTCGCGACGAGCAGCTCCGGATGTGCCTCGGCGAGCCGGGCGGCCGCCAACGCCGAGGCGAACAGCCCGGATTCCTCGGGGACCTGCCGACCGGTGGCGGACTCGGCGGCCTTCAGTATCGAGTCGGCGGGCCCTTCCACCCCGTACAGCCGGGTGTCGTCGACCCCGGCGCCCCGCACTTCCGCCGCCAGGTCCTCGGCGCGGTGGAAGTAGGCGAAGGTGAACTCCCGCCCTTCGTTCCTGCCGGTCGCGAGCACCCGCCCCGAACGCTCCTCGCGCCCGTCGAGGTGCAGCCGCCCCAACGAGGCGTGGTCGAACAGCGCCGCGAACCGCTGGATCCCGGCGGCCACGACGAGTCCGCCGGGCCGCACCACCCGCAGCGCCTCTGCCAACACCCGGTCCCGGTCCGCCCGTTCGGGCAGGTGGTACAGCGGCCCGAGCAGCAGCACGACATCGTACGAGGAGTCGGCGGCACTCAGCGCACGCGCATCACCCACCTCAACCGTGCAACCGGTGCGCGCCGCCTCCCGTACGTGCCGCTCCACGGGGTCGACGAGATGGACCCGGTACCCGTCCTCGACCAGCCAGCGGGCGTGTGCGCCGGGGCCGCCGCCGACGTCGAGCACCGAGGCGGGAGCGGCGGGCAGATGACGTCGCAACAGCTCCTGCGTACGGACGAGTTCGAGCACGCCGACGGCGGATGAGGTCAGCCGGGCGTGCTCGTCGAACCGGGTGGAGTAATAGGCGAGGATTTCGTCTGCGACCTGGGGTGCCGTCATACGGATGCAGTGTGCGCGGCGCACAACGATCGAAGCACCTCAATTTTCCCCTCGCGCGCTGTTGAGGCGGCGGCTAGGACTCCTCGTGGAACCCGCTGCGGTCCGTCGACTCTGCCAGGATCCGTGCGATCACATCGGTGGACTGGCGGGGCAGAAGTGCGTAGGAGAGCAAGTGGTCGAAGAGCCGCCGGTAACCCTCGACCTGGGCGGTCTCCATCAGGCACGTGGTCTGCGGCCATCGAGGTACCGCGACGGCGCACATGCTCGGCGGGCCGTCATGTCTGATGACTCGGAACGGCCCCCAGTCGTTGGGGTAGCCGCCGCGTGAGAACGGCACGATGCGAATGCTCAACTCCCTGCGGCTGCCGAGCTCGAGCAAGTGCCTCAGCTGCTGCGCCATGATGCGGGCATCGCCCACAGCTCGATGGAGCGTGGCTTCGTCGAGTACCCAGGTGAACCTGGTTCCGTGGTCGCGATCCAGGACTGCACGTCGACGGGCGCGCAGCTCAGTGCCGAACTTCCCTGCTGTTGCCGATTGTGGGTCCGTGTCCTGGATCAGGGCCTCGGCGTATTCGGGCGTTTGTAGGAGTGTGGGCAGGGTGGAAAAGCCGTACTCCAGGACCGTGTCGGCGGAGTCCTCGAGCTCGATGACGCTCAGGAGGTCTGGCGGTAGCTCTTCCGCATACGCGTGCCACCAGCGGGTTCCGGGTCGCGGCCGTTCTCGGAGCAGCGCCACCAGGCTGTTGCGCACCGCCTCGTCGCGAACTCCGTAGAAGTCGAGCAGAGCCAGCAACTCCAGTCGGCGGATGTTCTGACGACCTGTTTCGATCTTCGAAAGCTTTCCTTGGGCGCCGTCGATGTGTTCTGCGGCAAGGTGCTGCGAGATCTGTGCCTGCTCTCTCAAGCGACGGAGCTCCGCACCCAGTTGGCGCTGCCGAAGCGAGGGAGTGGGTTGTGTCGGCATGGTGTCCCCACGTGCGTTCCGGGCGTCCGGGGCCAGACCTGCGCCCGGGGCAGGACAGCCTACGCGCGACGCTCGAGCGCGTCACTCGATCGAATGTATTCGACCAAGCATGTTGCTCTACTTCGACACCCGGCACGAAGCTGAGTCCACATCCCAACCCGGCGTGGATGAGGCCCAGTTGTGTCGGGTTCCGCGAGCGTCGGCCATCGGAAGGTGAACAAGTGGAAGCAACTTCGTATGGGGCGATGCATCCTGGGTTGGCGGACGCGCTGGAGATGGGAGGCAGGTTCGAGGAGTGGCTGGCCGGCCGCACGCCAGTGGTGTCCTACGCTCGCGTGAGCCTCGACGGTCTCGGTGAAGGCAGGGGAGTGAACCGCCAGCACCTCAACAGCGACGTGGCGGCGACGAAGGCAGGTTGGGCGGTGGTGCACCGCTACACGGACAGCGGTGTCACGGCGTCGGATCCCACGGTGGAACGACCGGCCTTCGTGCAGTTGCTGCGCGCCCTGCGCATGGGGCGCACTGAGGACGGCGTCGCTCTGCATGGTGTCATCGCCATGGAGGAGGAACGGCTGGTCAGGCTGGCCCGGGACGAGGCGCTTCTGCACCGGGCTCTCGCCGGAGGGTGCAACGGCTTTCTGTACCTAGTGGACGAGGGGGAACTGATTCACCCGTCCTTGCACTTGAGCGAAGTGGGAGTCGGCCGATCGGCCCCAGCGGGGCAGCGGGAGTCCGAACGGATGAGCAAGCGAAGGCTGAGGTCGGTCCGGGACCATGCCCGAGAGGGCAGAGGCACAGGTGGGGCCCGGCGCTTCGGATGGCTCGGCCCGGATGCGGTGGTGGGACGGCGGTCGAACACGCTCCTCCATGAAGACGAGTCGCCGTATCTGCGTGAGGCCATCGATCGCGTGCTGGCCGGACAGTCCTGGACCGCGATCACCGACTGGCTGACCGCAGAAGGGGTTCCCACGGTGCGTGAAGGACGGTGGACCGTCACCACCGTGCAGTCAATGGTGACGAACCCTGCGATTTGCGGCTATCGCGTGGTCGATGGTGCATTGGTGCGTGATCCCCGTACCGGGGAACCGGTGGTCGGTGACTGGCAGCCGGTCGCGACTCCGGGCGAGTGGACGAGGCTCATCGAGCGTTGCGGCCGGTGGCATGCGCCAGGCTTGGGGCGACGCGCCACGAGGAGTTCGGTAAGCGCCGGCGAGGGCGTGCAGTCATCGGGCAAGGAACGTAAGTATCTGCTCGCCGGGTTCTTGGTCTGCGGCCACCCAGGGCTGGATGGAGCCCGCTGCGGAGCGAAGATGGGAGGCCAGCCCCCTAAGGGTACGAATCGCCACCCGTCGTATCGGTGTGTGGCTGCTGGTTGCCGGAGAGTGGGGCGGCGGGTCGATCTGGTCGACGAGTACGTCGTGGGTATCGCGCTGGGCGCGCTCGAGGAGCGGTACAGCGGGAGAGCGGCCGATCGTCGTCCGTTTCCCGCTGAACAAAGACTTGCGGATCTTCGGGCTTGCGCAGAGGAGGAGGGCCACGTCGCAGCGCTGATCCGCGACCTTGAGGAAGACCGCAAGGAGTTTCTCGCGAGCCGGGCGAACGCCAACCTCCTTGCGGAGTTCACCCGAGAGCGATGGCCGCAACTCGACGTGAGCCAACGACGACTTCTGCTCAGGGAGGTGATCGAATCAGTGACGATCCTGCCGATCCCCCGGGACCGCAGCAGAAACGCACCCTTCGACCGCACGCTGATCCAGGTCGCTTTCAAGCAGGGAGTTGGTACTGGGCGGGCTGCTCCTGTTGTCGCTTGGGAACAGCCCGCACTGGTCTAGCGCGACTCAGAAGTCCTCGTCGAAGCCGACCGAGCCCTCGACCGCGACCTGGTACGCCGAGGGGCGGCGCTCGAAGAAGTTGGTCAACTCCTGGACGCCCTGGAGCTCCATGAAGGAGAAGGGGTTCTCAGATCCATAGATCGGAGCGAGGCCCAGTCGGACCAGGCGCTGGTCCGCGACGCACTCCAGGTACTCACGCATCGAGTCGGTGTTCATGCCGGGCAGGCCCTCACCGCACAGGTCGCGCCCGAACTGCAGCTCGGCGTCGACCGCTTCTTTGATCATGTCAGTGATCTGGCGGTCCAGTTCCTCGTCGAACAGATCGGGCTCCTCCTCGCGCACGGTGTCGACCACGGCGAAGGCGGCGTTCATGTGGCCGGTTTCATCGCGAAAGACCCAGTTCGTGCCGGTCGCCAGACCGTGCAGCAGCCCCCGCGACCGGAACCAGTACACGTACGCGAACGCCCCGTAGAAGAACAGGCCCTCGATGCACGCCGCGAAGCAGATCAGGTTGAGGAGGAAGCGGCGGCGGTCCGCCTTGGACTCCAGGCGGTCGAGCTTCTCGACCGAGTCCATCCAGCGGAAGCAGAACTCGGCCTTCTCGCGGATGGACGGGATGTTCTCCACCGCCGCGAACGCCGCCGTCCGGTCCTCCGGGTCGGGGAGGTAGGTGTCGAGCAGCGTCAAGTAGAACTGGACGTGCACGGCCTCCTCGAAGAGCTGGCGGGACAGATACAGCCTCGCCTCGGGGGAGTTGATGTGCTTGTAGAGCGTGAGGACGAGGTTGTTCGACACGATCGAGTCGCCCGTCGCGAAGAACGCGACCAGGCGGCCGATCATGTGCTGCTCACCGGGCGACAGCTTCGCGAGGTCGGCGACGTCCGAGTGGAGGTCGACCTCCTCCACCGTCCACGTGTTCTTGATGGCGTCGCGGTAGCGCTCGTAGAAGTCCGGGTAGCGCATGGGGCGCAGGGTCAGTTCGAAGCCCGGGTCGAGCAGGTTCTTTTCCGAAGAAGTGGTGGTCATTACTGGCAGGCCTCGCAGGACTCGGGGTTTTCCAGGGAGCAGGCGACCGCGTCGGGTTCCGGGGTCGCCGGGGTCGTGGTCTGGGCGGGGACGGTGCTGTTGCCCGCCGCCCGCGCGATGCGCGTCGCGGGGCGCGAGCGCAGGTAGTACGTCGTCTTCAGGCCCGACTTCCAGGCGTACGCGTACATCGAGGAGAGCTTGCCGATGGTGGGCGTCTCCATGAACAGGTTCAGGGACTGGGCCTGGTCGAGGTACGGGGTCCGCGCCGCCGCCATGTCGATGAGGCCGCGCTGGGGGATCTCCCACGCCGTGCGGTACAACTCACGCACGTCCTCCGGGACCCAGGTGAAGCCCTGCACAGAGCCGTTGGCCTCGCGCAGCGCCTCGCGGGTCTTGGCGTCCCAGACGCCGAGCTTCTTCAGCTCGTCGATCAGGTATCCGTTGATCTGGAGGAACTCGCCCGACAGCGTCTCCCGCTTGAAGAGGTTGGAGACCTGCGGCTCGATGCACTCGTAGACCCCGGCGATCGAGGCGATCGTGGCGGTCGGCGCGATGGCGAGGAGGAGGGAGTTGCGCATACCGACGGACGCGATGCGCTCGCGCAGCGCCGTCCAGCGCTCCGGCCAGGTCGGCTCGACGCCGTAGTGGTCGGGGTGCAGCACGCCGCGTGCCGTACGGGTCTTCTCCCAGGCGGGAAGGGGACCGTTGCGCTCGGCCAGGTCGGCGGACGCCTCGTACGCGGCGAGCATGATGCGCTCCGCGATGCGGGTGGACAGGGCGCGGGCCTCGGCCGAGTCGAATGGCAGGCGCAGCTTGAAGAAGACGTCTTGGAGGCCCATCGCGCCCAGGCCCACCGGGCGCCAGCGGGAGTTGGAGCGGCCTGCCTGGTCGGTCGGGTAGAAGTTGATGTCGACGACGCGGTCGAGGAAGGTGACGGCCGTGCGGACCGTCTCGTCGAGCCGCTCCCAGTCGATGTCGCCGTCCTTGACGAACGACCCCAGGTTCACCGACCCCAGGTTGCAGACGGCCGTCTCCCCGTCGTCCGTCACCTCCAGGATCTCCGTGCAGAGGTTGGAGGAGTGGACCGTGTGGCCGGGCTCCGCCGTCTGGTTGGCGGTGCGGTTGGCGGCGTCCTTGAAGGTCAGCCAGCCGTTGCCGGTCTGCGCGAGGGTGCGCATCATGCGGCCGTACAACTCGCGGGCGGGGATGGTCTTCTGGGCCTTCCCCTCCGCCTCGGCCTTGCGGTAGGCGGCGTCGAACTCCTCGCCCCACAGGTCGACGAGCTCGGGCACGTCGGCCGGCGAAAACAGTGACCACGGCTGGTCGGCGTTCACCCGGCGCATGAACTCGTCCGGGATCCAGTGCGCGAGGTTCAGGTTGTGGGTGCGGCGCGCGTCCTCACCGGTGTTGTCGCGCAGCTCAAGGAACTCCTCGATGTCGGAGTGCCAGGTCTCCAGGTAGACCGCGGCGGCGCCCTTGCGGCGGCCGCCCTGGTTCACGGCGGCGACGGAGGCGTCCAGCGTCTTCAGGAACGGGACGATGCCGTTCGAGTGCCCGTTCGTGCCGCGGATCAGCGAACCGCGGCTGCGGATACGGGAGTACGAGAGGCCGATGCCACCCGCGTGCTTCGAGAGGCGGGCGACCTGGTGGTACCGGTCGTAGATCGAGTCGAGCTCGTCGAGCGGGGAGTCGAGCAGGTAGCAGCTCGACATCTGGGGGTGGCGGGTGCCGGAGTTGAAGAGCGTGGGGGAGGAGGGCAGGTAGTCGAGGCGGCTCATCAGGCCGTACAGGGCGGCCACTTCGTCGAGCGCGCGCGTGGAGTCGTCCTCGGCCAGGCCCGCCGCCACGCGCAGCATGAAGTGCTGCGGGGTCTCGATGACGTGCCGGGTGATCGGGTGGCGCAGCAGATAGCGGCTGTGCAGGGTGCGCAGCCCGAAGTAGCCGAAGCGGTCGTCGCCCGCGACGTCGATCAGCGCGTCGAGGCGCGCCGCGTGCACCCGTACGAACTCGGCCGTACGGTCCGCGATCAGGCCCTCGCGGTGCCCGACGGCGACCGACCCGGTGAAGGACGTGACGCCCTGCGAGGCGGCCTCCGCGGCGATGGAGCGGGTGAGCAGGCGGGCGGCGAGCCGGGAGTAGGCGGGGTCCTCGGAGATCAGCCCGGCCGCGGCCTCGGTGGCGAGATCGCGCAGCTCCGCCTCATCGGCCCGCGCCGAACGGCCGCGCAGCGCGGCGGCCGCGATCCGGCCGGGGTCGGCGTCGGGGAGGTCGGCGGTCAGCTCGGTCAGGGTGCGCAGAAGTGCGGCACCCGGGCCGTCCTGGGCGGTGGCTGAGACCGGTTCGGCGGGCGCGATGGTCACGTGGGGGCTCTCCCTCGCTCGGCTCGAGGCCTGCGGGGAGGAGGTGGCAGCGCGGGCGCGCACGGGCGGGCCCTCGTCCACCGGCCCTTTCCGCGAGGCCCGGACGTCGTCGACGCCCGGGCCGGACGGCTCGGGCGTGCCGTCGACAGGTCATCGGACTCACGCGGGCGTTTTGGTACGCCTACGTACACCGTTGCGGGACAGTTCCGGATTCGCACCGGATTCCCCTGTGGTGACAGCGAGAGCGAGCATACATGTTGTGTTGGGCTTTCGCTTCAGCCCCATATGTTGTGTCGGCGTGGCGATACCGTCAGTCGGTCGCCAGCTTCAACTGGTACGCCCGCAGCGTCACTTCCGGGATCGGAGCCCAGTCGCGGTCCGGGATCCGGGCGAAGCCGAGGCGCTCGTAGAGGCGGTGCGAGGCGGTCGCGAGCGGCTGCGTGCACAGCACCACGGCCGATTTCCCGGCCGCGCGGGCCCGGTCGATCACGGCCCGCACGAGCGCCTCGCCGACGCCCTTCCCGCGCGCCTCCACGTCGACGGCCAGCATCCGGAACTCGGCCTCCGAGGGACGGGCCAGCTCCGCGTACGGGTGGTCGTGCGTGGGGACGTAGGTGACGCCGCCGAGGACGCGGCCGTCCGCGTCCTCGGCGACGAGCACCTCGGCCTGCCGGGCGCGTTTCTCGACGTCGCGCAGTTCGGCGGCGTACCAGTCGTCCTCGCCGAACGCGAGGAGGCCGCTGCCCAGGTAGGCGCGGGCACTCAACTCGCCGAGCGCGGCGTACTCATCGGGGCGCACTGTTCTGATCACGAGGCCATGGTTACGCGACCCCCGGCCGTGGCCGCAACGCTTTCCGGAAAATGCGTCGGGCCCCTCCGTGATGGAGGGGCCCGACGCGTGCGGATGCGTGTGTCTAGTGACCGGCGCCCGCGCCGACCGTCGGCAGGTCGGTCTGGACGCCCTTGTCGCCCGCGTCGGCCGTGTAGTCCTCCGCGGTCGTCTCGTCGACGCCGTCCGGGGCCTTGACCGCCTTGAGGACGAAGGTCAGGACGACGGTGACGACGACGTTGAGGACGAACGCCGTGAAGCCGATGTAGCCGATCTCACCGATGCCGGGGATCTCCGCCGACGAGCCGCCGAAGTGCTTCTGCGTCGGCGACGCGACGCCCCACGCGGCGAGCGTGCCGTAGACCATGCCGACCGCCCAGCCGGCGAGCAGCGCCCACCGGTGGAACCAGCGCGTGAACAGGCCGCCGACCAGGGCCGGGAAGGTCTGCAGGATCCAGATGCCGCCGAGCAGCTGGAAGTTGATGGCGACCGTCTTGTCCATGGTCAGGACGAAGGCCAGCGCGCCCACCTTCACGAGCAGCGACACCAGCTTGGAGACCTTGGTCTCCTGCGCGGGCGTCGCGTCCGGCTTGATGAAGTCCTTGTAGATGTTGCGCGTGAACAGGTTCGCGGCGGCGATGGACATGATGGCCGCGGGGACCAGCGCGCCGATGCCGATGGCCGCGAACGCGACGCCCGTGAACCAGTCGGGGAACATGTCCTCGAACAGCTGCGGAATCGCCAACTGCCCGTTCTGCACCTTGATCCCGGCCGCGATCGCCATGAACCCGAGCAGTGCGAGCAGGCCGAGCATCAGCGAGTACAGCGGCAGGATCGTGGTGTTGCGGCGGATCACGTTGCGGCTCTTGGAGGAGAGCGTCGCCGTGATCGAGTGCGGGTACATGAACAGCGCCAGGGCGGAGCCGATCGCGAGCGTCGCGTACGTCCAGGTCCCCGAGGAGCCCGGTGCGAGCCCGGCGACCGGTTTGCCCGCCGCGTCGTTCGCGGCGTCGAACTTGTCGTTCGCCGCGGCGAAGATGTGATCGAAGCCGCCCAGCTTGATCGGGATGTAGATGATGGCGACCGCGATCACGAGGTAGATCAGGCCGTCCTTGACGAACGCGATCAGCGCGGGCGCCCGCAGGCCCGAGGAGTACGTGTACGCGGCCAGCACGCCGAAGGCGATCAGCAGCGGCAGGTCCTTGATGAACCAGTGCGTGTTCTCGCCACCGCCGACGCCCATCACGTCGAGCACGGCCTGGATGCCGACCAGTTGGAGCGCGATGTACGGCATCGTGGCGAGGATGCCGGTGACCGCGACCGCGAGCGAGAGGCCCTTGGAGCCGAAGCGCCCGCGCACGAAGTCGGACGTGGTCACGTACCCGTGCTTGTGCGAGACCGACCACAGGCGCGGCAGGAACGTGAAGATCAGCGGGTACACCAGGATCGTGTACGGCACCGCGAAGAAGCCGGAGGCGCCGGCCGCGTAGATCGCCGCGGGCACGGCGACGAAGGTGTACGCGGTATAGAGGTCGCCGCCGAGCAGGAACCAGGTGACCCAGGTGCCGAACGAGCGGCCGCCCAGGCCCCATTCGTCGAGGGACGCCTCGTTCTCGGCCTTCCGCCAGCGCGCGGCGAGGAAGCCCATGACCGTGACGGCCACGAAGAAGATGATGAAGACGGTGAGCGCGACACCGTTGACGCCGCCGTTCACGCCTGGCCTCCAGCCGACTGAGCAGACTTACGGGCGCGCTGGTCGCGCTGCCACAGCTTGTACGCGGTCATCGTGAGCGCGGTCGAGATGAGCACCCAGAGCATCTGGTACCAGTAGAAGAACGGGATGCCGATGAAGGTCGGTTCGACCTTGGCGTAGGAGCTGACCCAGAGCATCGCGACGAACGGTGCGGCCAGACACAGTGCAATGATCACGCGTACCGGCGTGACCACCGGTTGTTTCACTTCAGGCGCATCGGACATTCGCGGTTCCGTTCCCCTCGCTCATCAGAGATCCCACTTATCTCATGCTTAACGCCCGGGAAATCTAAGCGAGAGTCTTGATCTACGGAACCCCTGTCCGGATAACGGATGGGTGCACGGGCCGGTTCAGCAGCAGCGGAACCCCTGCCGCGGATCCGATTCCTGCCGGTCCGTCCGCATGCGCTCGAAGTCGCGCCGGGACGGCACGGACGCCCCCGGGTGGGTCTCCCCGAGGTGCGTCACATACCGCTCGTACGCGCTCTCGTCCGTCAACTCCCGGACGAACCACCGCACATACCTAGCCACCCGTAGCACTGCCGACGCCGGCATCGCGCGCCTCCGCCTTCTCCTCCTGCGTGGGGACGAGCCCGGCCGGTGCCACCAGCGTGGACTCGACGTACGGCGCCTCGCTCAGCTTGGACGACTGCGGGTTCCGTACGTGCTTCACACATACCCGTAGCGCGTCGAGAACCACCACGACGATGAGGAGGGCGAGCGTGGCCGAAAGGACGCCGTCCACCGTGGAGTTGGTGACCACGGTGTGCATGTCGTCCATGGTCTTGGCGGGCGGCAGGATCCTTCCGGCGTCGATGGCGTCCTGGTAGTTGGAGCGCTGCTGGAAGAAGCCGACGCGCGGATCGGACGAGAATACCTTCTGCCAGCTGGCGGTCAGCGTCACGACGGTGTCCCAGACCAGCGGGATCCCGGTGATCCAGGCCCACTTGAGCCGCCCCGACTTCACGAGCAGCGTCGTGCAGACGGCGAGGGCGACGGCGGCGAGCAGCTGGTTGGAGATGCCGAAGATCGGGAAGAGCTGGTTGATCCCGCCGAGCGGCTCGTGCACGCCGACCCACAGGAAGTAGCCCCACAGGCCGACGACGACGGCGCTGGTGAGCAGCAGGCCCGGCTTCCAGCTGATGTTCTTGAACGGCTTGTAGACGTTGCCGAGCATGTCCTGGAGCATGAAGCGGCCCACGCGCGTGCCCGCGTCGAGCGCGGTCAGGATGAACAGCGCCTCGAACATGATCGCGAAGTGGTACCAGAAGGCGCGCAGCCCGCCCCCGGTCACCTGCGAGAAGATCTCCGAGACGCCGACGGCGAGCGTCGGCGCACCGCCCGTACGGGACAGCAGGCTGGCTTCCTCGACGTTCTTGGCCGCCTGCGCCAGCTCGGCCGGTGAGATCGAGTAACCGAAGCCCGCCACCGCCTGCGACGCGGACTGCACGCTGTCGCCGATGACTCCGGCGGGCGCGTTCATCGCGAAGTACAGGCCGGGGTCGATGATGCTCGCGGCGACGAGCGCCATCACGGCCACGGCCGACTCCATCAGCATGGAGCCGTAGCCGATCATCCGGACCTGCGTCTCCTTCTGGATCATCTTCGGCGTCGTGCCGGAGGAGATCAGCGCGTGGAAGCCGGAGAGCGCGCCGCACGCGATGGTGATGAAGACGAAGGGGAACAGCGAGCCCGCGAAGACCGGTCCGTCGCCGCGCGAGGCGAAGTCCGTGACCGCGTCCATCTTCAACGTCGGCAGCGCGACCACGACGCCGATGGCGAGCAGTCCGATGGTGCCGAGCTTCATGAACGTCGACAGATAGTCGCGCGGCGCGAGCAGCATCCACACCGGCAGGACCGAGGCGACGAACCCGTAGATCACCATCCAGATCACGAGCGTCGAGGGCGCGAGCGTGAAGGCGCCCGCCCAGGAGGACTCGGCGACCCAGCGGCCCGCGATGAGCGCGAGCAGCAGCAGCGCGACGCCGATGAGCGAGACCTCGGAGACCCGTCCGGGCCGCAGCACCCGCAGATAGAAGCCCATGAGCAGCGCGATCGGGATGGTCATCGCGATGGAGAAGGTGCCCCACGGCGACTCGGCGAGCGCGTTCACCACGACCAGAGCGAGCACCCCGAGCAGGATGATCATGATGGCGAAGGCGGCGACCAGGGCGGCGGCCCCGCCGAACGGGCCGATCTCCTCGCGCGCCATCTGCCCGAGCGAACGCCCGTCGCGCCGCGTCGAGAAGAACAGCACGACCATGTCCTGCACGGCGCCCGCGAAGATCACGCCGACGATGATCCAGATGGTGCCCGGCAGATACCCCATCTGCGCCGCGAGCACGGGCCCGACCAGCGGGCCCGCCCCGGCGATGGCCGCGAAGTGATGGCCGAGCAGCACGCGCCGGTCGGTGGGATGGAAGTCCATCCCGTTGTTCAGCCGCTCGGCGGGCGTGGCCCGTTTCCCGTCGACCTTCAGCACCTTGTTCGCGATGAACTTCGCGTAGAAGCGGTAGGCGATGGCGTACGACCCGAGGGCGGCGGCGACCATCCACGCGGCGGAGACCTCCTCGCCGCGGGAGAGTGCGAGTACGGACCAGCCGGCCGCGCCCACGAGGGCGACGACGGTCCACAGGATCACGGTTCTTGGAGAAGTGGTACGCACCGGTGGGTCCTCCCCGTCCATGCGACGACGGGAGGACCGTAAGCCAGAGGGTGTGAGCTGCGCTACACCGCGTGCGGGAAAGCGTCTACTCCGTTACCGCGCAGGGGAGTTGGGGCGGTCAGTCGGTCGGCCGCTTCAGCCGCGCCACGAACTTGTACCGGTCGCCGCGGTAGACAGAGCGCACCCACTCCACCGGCTGTCCCGAGCCGTCGATCGAGTGGCGGGAGAGCATCAGCATCGGCAGGCCGACGTCCGTGCCGAGCAGGCCCGCCTCGCGCGGCGTGGCGAGGGAGGTCTCGATGGTCTCCTCGGCCTCGGCGAGGCGCACGTCGTAGACCTCGGCGAGCGCCGTGTAGAGGGAGGTGTACTTGGCGAGGCTGCGGCGCAGCGCCGGGAATCGCTTGGCCGACAGGTGCGTGGTCTCGATCGCCATCGGTTCGCCGCTCGCGAGGCGCAGCCGCTCGATGCGCAGGACGCGGCCGCCGGCGGAGATGTCGAGGAGGTGCGCGAGCGAGTCGTCGGCGGTGACGTAGCCGATGTCGAGCAGCTGCGAGGTCGGCTCCAGGCCCTGCGCCCGCATGTCCTCGGTGTACGAGGTGAGTTGGAGCGCCTGGGAGACCTTGGGCTTGGCGACGAAGGTGCCCTTGCCCTGGATCCGCTCGAGCCGCCCTTCGACGACGAGCTCCTGAAGCGCCTGCCGGACGGTCGTGCGGGAGGTGTCGAACTCGGAGGCGAGCGTGCGCTCGGGCGGGACCGGGGTGCCGGGCGGCAGTGTCTCCGTCATGTCGAGCAGATGCTTCTTCAGGCGGTAGTACTTGGGCACGCGTGCGGTGCGGACGGGCGCCCCGCTCTCGTTCTCCGCACTGCTGACGTCGGTGCTCATGCTCCGCCTTCCCGGCTCCGGTGCCGATGCGACTGACGTCCCCGTCGGCCGCGGCTCACATCGTGGCACGGCTCGCTCGGAGGAACTCGGGTTGAGGCTTCTCGCACGCACCGTGATCCCTTCTTATACCGCCCGGTGACCGCCTGGTCTAGTCCACCCGCCGTACTCGGTCGAGGGGGCCAACGGCCTTGCCCTGTCTGGCGGGTGTCGTTCCGATAACGGACGCGGGGACCTCTCTCGGCCACCCTTGACAGCCCTATTGGTCTGGGCCAAGCTCCCCGTACTGGTCTACACCATTAAAGATCAGGTCCCAGTCCCGCGTGCACTACTCGTCGTATGCGCCGCTGTGGGTGGGGGGTTGCTGGCATCCCTGAGGAGGGTGACGTGAAGCGCAAGCTCATAGCGGCTATCGGAGTTGCGGGCATGCTGGTCTCGATCGCGGCCTGTGGCGGCGACAGCGAGGACGACGGGAAGAAGGCGGGTCCCGAGAGCTTCAAGGGGCAGACGCTGACGGTCTGGGCCATGGACGGCTCTACGCCGGCGAAGTGGACCAAGGACCTGCAGGCGGCCTTCGAGAAGAAGACCGGCGCGAAGCTGAAGTTCGAGACCCAGAAGTGGGACGGCATCCAGCAGAAGATCACTACCGCGCTCTCCGAGTCCACCCCGCCGGATGTCATCGAGGTCGGCAACACCCAGACCCCGGCCTACGCGGCCACCGGCGGCCTCGCCGATCTGAGCGACCTCAAGAAGGAGATCGGCTCGGAGTGGACCGAGTCCGTCTCCAAGTCCTCCGTCTACGAGGGCAAGCAGTACGCCGCGCCGTGGTACTTCGCCAACCGCGTCGTCCTCTACAACAAGAAGATCTGGGCCGACGCGGGCATCAAGGGCACCCCGAAGACCCGCGACGAGTTCCTCAAGGACCTCGCCACGATCGACAAGAAGACCGACGCCGAGCCGATCTACCTGCCCGGCCAGAACTGGTACTTCTTCGACGGCCTGACCATCGGCCAGGGCGCCGACCTGGTGAAGAAGGAAGGCGACAAGTACGTCTCCAACCTCGCCGACCCCAAGGTCTCCGCCGCCATGGAGATCTACAAGAAGTACGCCGCCCACTCCAAGGCCCCCAAGGACAAGGACGAGGCCACCCCGCAGCAGGCCGAGGTCTTCGCCAAGGGCAAGACCGGCGCCTTCATCGGCATGGGCTGGGAGGCCGGTACGGCCGTCGCCGCCAACAAGAAGATCGAGAAGGACATCGGCTACTTCACGATCCCGGGCGAGACGGCGGACAAGCCCGAGGGCGTCTTCCTCGGCGGCTCCAACTTCGCGGTCGCCGCGGGCAGCAAGAAGCAGGAGCTCGCCAAGGAGTTCCTGAAGCTGGCCCTGGGCGACAAGTTCGAGGGCGCCCTCGCCAAGGAGAACGGCGTCATCCCGAACAAGAAGTCCCTGGAGACCAACCTCAAGGGCAACGAGGTCGCCGAGGCCGCCGCCCCGGCCGCCGAGTTCGGCGGCACCACGCCGCTGATCCCCGAGTGGGCCGCGGTGGAGAACACCCCGAACCCGATCAAGAACTACATGACCTCCGTGCTGAACGGGAAGTCGCCCGCCGCTGCCGCCAAGGCGGTCGAGGCCGAGATCAACAAGCGCCTCGCGCAGAAGAACTGACCCGCTCTGCGTCGGGGAACGCGCGGACGCGTCCCCGGCGCAGGCACGCTCGACCGTACGGCCACGGAGGAAATGGCGAGTCATGTCAGTGCAGACCGAAGGCGCGGACACGGTCGGGGCGACCGGTGTCCGTAAGTCCGAGGCGCCGCCCCCGCACGAGCCGGTGAAGCCGGCGAGGAAGCGCGGCACCGCCCCCTACCTCCTGCTGCTTCCGGCGCTCGCGGCCACGCTGATCCTGCTCGGCTGGCCGCTGGTGAAGAACGGCATGCTGTCGTTCCAGAACCTCAACCCGCGTCAGCTCATCCTTCACCTCACCGAGTGGAACGGCTTCGACAACTACGCCGAGGTCCTCGGCGGTTCGGAGTTCTGGCGGGTCGTCCTGCGCTCGGTGATCTTCACCGCGGCCAACGTCGTACTGATCATGCTGTTCGGCACCCTCGTCGGGCTGCTGCTCGCACGGCTCGGCAAGCGGATGCGGCTGCTGCTCCTGTTCGGCCTGGTCCTGGCGTGGGCGATGCCGCTGCTCGCGGGCACCACCGTCTTCCAGTGGCTGTTCGCCCAACGCTTCGGCGTCGTCAACGGCTTCCTGAACCAGCTCGGCTGGCACTCGATGGCCGACCACAACTGGCTCGACACCCAGTTCTCCACTTTCGTGGTGATCACCCTGCTGATCGTCTGGGGCTCGATCCCGTTCGTGGCCATCAACCTCTACGCGGCGACCACCACCATCCCGAAGGAGCTGTACGAGGCCGCCTCCCTGGACGGCGCCGGCGGCTGGACCTCCTGGACCTCGGTGACCTGGCCGTTCCTCAAGCCCTTCCTGCTGGCCACGACGTTCCTCGAAGTCATCTGGGTGTTCAAGGCGTTCCCGCAGGTCTTCGCGATGAACGAGGGCGGCCCCGACCGGCTCACCGAGACCCTGCCGATCTACGCGTTCGTCGAGGGCATGGGCAACCAGCACTTCGGCATGGGCGCGGCCATCTCGTTCCTGACCATCCTGGTGCTGCTCGTCATGACCTCGTACTACCTGCGCATGGTGCTCAAGCAAGACGACCAGGAAGGGGCCGAGCTGTGAGGCGCTCACTCTTGGGACGCCTGTGGCCCGGCGCGACGGCCACCGTCCTCTTCGTGATCTTCGCGTTCCCCGTCTACTGGATGTTCGCCACGGCCTTCAAGCCGACCAACGACATCCTCACGGACAACCCGGTCTGGTTCCCCACGGACATCACGCTCGAACACTTCGACCGGGCCGTGCACGCCGACCACTTCTGGACGCTGGTGGGCAACTCGTTCACCGTCACGCTGCTTTCGGTGTCCATGTCTCTGGTCATCGCCCTGGTCGCGTCCTTCGCGCTCGCCCGGATGCGGTTCAAGGGGCGACGCGGCTTCCTGGTGGTCTTCATGCTCGCGCAGATGGCCCCGTGGGAGGTCATGGTCATCTCGATCTACATGATCGTGCGCGATGCCGACATGCTCGACAGCCTGGTCCCGCTGACCGTCTTCTACACGATGATGGTGCTGCCCTTCACGATCCTGACGCTGCGCGGCTATGTCGCCGCGGTGCCCAAGGAGCTGGAGGAGTCCGCGATGGTCGACGGCTGCACCCGCACGCAGGCCTTCATCAAGGTGATCTTCCCGCTCCTCGCACCGGGTCTGATGGCCACCTCGCTCTTCGGCTTCATCACCGCGTGGAACGAATTCCCGCTCGTGCTGATCCTCAACAAGAGCGTCGAGAAGCAGACGCTGCCGCTGTGGATCTCGCAGTTCCGCACCGCATTCGGCGACGACTGGGGTGCGACGATGGCGGCGTCCTCGCTGTTCGCCCTCCCCATCCTCGTCCTCTTCGTCTACCTCCAGCGCAAAGCCGTCAGCGGCCTCACCGCCGGCGCCGTGAAGGGATAACGCACCCCGATGACAAACCGGTCGACATTGACACGTGGTACCGACACTCTGACGCGCGATGCCCTGACCGTCCTCCAGCCCGGATTCACCGGCACATCGGCGCCCGACTGGCTGCTGCGCCGGCTCGGCGAGGGGCTGGCGTCGGTCGGACTGTTCGGGCGCAACATCGCGACGCCGGAGCAACTGGCCGCCCTCACCGCCCAGCTACGGGCCGAGCGCGGTGACGTCCTGGTCGCCATCGACGAGGAGGGCGGTGACGTCACCCGCCTTGAGGTCCGCACCGGCTCCTCCTTCCCCGGCAACCACGCGCTCGGCGCGGTCGACGATGCGGCGCTGACCCGCTCGGTCGCCGCCGAGCTGGGCCGCCGCCTCGCTGAATGCGGGGTCAACCTCAACTGGGCGCCGTCCGCGGACGTCAACGCCAACCCGGACAACCCGGTGATCGGCGTACGTTCCTTCGGCGCCGACACCACGCTGGTGGCCCGGCACACCGCCGCGTACGTCGAGGGCCTGCAGTCCGCCGGCGTCGCCGCCTGCACGAAGCACTTCCCCGGCCACGGCGACACGGCGGTCGACTCGCACCACGACGTGCCGCGCATCGACGTCGACCTCGACGTGCTGCACGCCCGTGACCTCGCGCCGTTCCGGGCGGCGATCGCGGCGGGCTCGCGGGCCGTGATGAGCGCGCACATCCTGGTGCCCGCGCTCGACCCGGAGTACCCGGCAACGTTGTCGCGTCGCATCCTCACGGGCCTGCTGCGCGAGGAGTTCGGCTACGAGGGTCTGATCGTCACGGACGGCATGGAGATGAAGGCGATCTCCGGTACGTACGGCATCGAGCGCGGCAGCGTTCTCGCCATCGCGGCCGGCGCCGACGCCATCTGCGTGGGCGGCGGGCTCGCCGACGACGACACGGTGCTGCGGCTCCGCGACGCCCTCGTGGGGGCCGTGCGCTCCGGCGAACTTCCGGAGGAGCGGCTGGCGGACGCGGCCGAGCGGGTGCGCGCGCTGTCGAAGTGGACGGCGGCGTCGGGCCGGGGCGGCGCGGGCGCGGTCGAGCGCGACCCGGAGGTCGGCCTGGTGGCGGCGCGCCGCGCGGTCACGGTGACGCGCGGGGAGCAGGCGGCCCCGGTGACGGGCCCCGTGCACGTGGCCGCCTTCTCGCCGGTCGCCAACATCGCGGTCGGCGACGAGACGCCCTGGGGTGTGGCCGCCGAGCTCGAACGTCTGCTGCCCGGCACCACCACCGGTTCGTACACCGGCCCGGACGCGGGCCCCGCCGTACTGGCCGCCGCGGGGGAGCGGCGAGTGGTGGCGGTGGTCCGCGACGAGCACCGGCATCCGTGGATGGGCCGGGCCCTGGACGACCTGCTGGGCGCCCGGCCGGACACGGTGGTCGTGGAGATGGGGGTGCCGCGGGCCGCTCCGCGCGGGGCGCTGCACATCGCTACGTATGGGGCGGCGCGGGTGTGTGGGGTTGCTGCGGCGGAGGCGATCACGCGGGGTTGAGCCCAGCCGGGGCTTCGGGGCTCTGCCCCGGACCCCGCTGCTCAATCGCCGCAGGGGCTTAAAAGGCCTGCTCAATCGCCGCAGGGGCTTAAAAGGCCTGCTCAATCGCCGCAGGGGCTTAAAAGGCCTGCTCAATCGCCGCAGGGGCTTGATGGATGGTGCCGTGCCGCCTTGGGCAATCTGCCGCCAGGGGCGGCAGGGTGGGCAAGGCGGCACCCCGGCGCGGGGCGAGCGCTCCTCAGGGCCCAGCCCCGCCCGGCCTACAGCCCCTGCCACTCCGGCTTGTTGGCGTACGTGTGCCGGAAGTACTGCGCGAGCTTCAGCTTCGACGCGGCGCCCTCGTCGACCACGACGGTCGCGTGCGGGTGCAGTTGCAGCGCGGAGGCCGGCACCACGGAGGCGACGGGGCCCTCGACGGTCGCCGCCACGGCGTCCGCCTTGCCCTCGCCGGTGGCGAGCAGCACCAGGTGCCGCGCCTCCAGGATCGTCCCGATGCCCTGCGTGATCACGTGCCGCGGGACCTGGCTCAGATCGCCGTCGAAGAACCGCGCGTTGTCCGCGATGGTCTGCTCGGTCAGCGTCTTGATCCGGGTCCGCGAGGCGATCGAGGAGCACGGCTCGTTGAACCCGATGTGCCCGTCCGTCCCGATCCCGAGCAGCTGCAGATCCACGCCCCCGGCCTCGACCAGCGCGCTGTCGTACGCCTCGCACGCGGCCTGCACGTCCGCGGCGCTGCCGTCCGGGCCCATGAACGCCGCCTCGCCGAGGCCGAGCGGCTCGACGACCTGCCGGAGCACCGTCGCCCGGTACGACTCGGGGTGCCCGGTCGGCAGCCCCACGTACTCGTCGAGCTGGGCGATCCGCGCCTTCGACGCGTCGACCGCACCGGCGCGCACCTGGGCCGCCAGCGCCTCGTAGATGGGCAGCGGAGTCGATCCGGTGGCCACACCGAGCAGCGCGTCGGGCTTGCGCCGCAGCAACTGGGCCATGGCCTCGGCGATCAGCTCGCCGCCTGCCTTGGCGTCCGGGACGATCACAACTTCCACGCTGGGCCTGCCGTTCTGGTCAGAGGGGACGGGAAAACGTGCCGTGTGGTTTAGACCAATCTAGCAAAGCGAACCCCGGTCGGTCAGGCCCTTCAGGGCTCCTCCCTTCCATGCTCGGCGCTGCACCGGGGCTCGGCACGTCGAGGCGTCCGTCCCGGCCCGGCCAGGCCGGCCGGTGGGCGGCGCGGGCCGGGGGCGGCCACAGTGGAAGGTGCCCGGGGCCCGACCGTCCCCGGCACCGTGCCGACCCACCGGAGGTGCCCGCATGAACGCCACCGAGCCCGAGCCGGAGCGCCCCGGCCGGATCATGACGCGGGAGATGCACGAGCAGCCCGACGTACTCCGGCGTCTCCTCGCCACCGGCGCCCCGCGCATCCAGGAGGTCGCCCGCCGGGTCGCCGACCGCGCCCCACGCTTCGTCCTGCTCACCGCCCGCGGCACCTCCGACAACGCCGCGCTCTACGCCAAGTACCTGCTCGAAATCCGGCTGGGCCTGCCCTGCGGCCTCGCCTCGATGTCCACCACGACGGCCTACGGCGCCCGCCCCGATCTGCGCGACGTCCTGGTCGTCACGGTCAGCCAGTCCGGCGGCTCGCCCGACCTGGTCGCCTCGACGAAGGCGGCCCGCGAGGCCGGCGCGATCACCCTCGCCGTGACCAACAACCCGGACTCCCCGCTGGCCGCCGTCTCCGAGCACCACATCGACATCATGGCCGGACCCGAGAAGGCGCTGCCCGCGACGAAGACGTACACCGCCTCGCTGCTCGCCCTGTATCTCTTCGTGGAGGGCCTGCGGGGCGGCGACGGGGCGGCGGCCGCCGTGCTGCCCGACCACGCCGACCGGGTCCTCGCCCGCCGGGACGAGATCCGTGCCCTGGCCGCCCGCTACCGCTTCGCCGGACGCATGGTGATCACCTCTCGCGGCTACGGCTATCCGACCGCCAAGGAAGCGGCCCTCAAGCTGATGGAGACCAGCTACATCGCGGCCCTCGCGTACTCCGGCGCCGATCTGCTGCACGGCCCGCTCGCCATGGTCGACAACATCTCCCCGGTGATCGCCGTGGTCACCGACGGCCGGGGCGGGCAGGCCCTGCAACCCGTCCTCGACCGGCTCCGCGGGCGCGGGGCCGATCTGATGGTGGTCGGCCCCGAGGCCCAGGTGGCCCGCGCCTCCGCCGGCTTCGTCCTGCCGACGGCGGGGGTCGCCGAGGAGATGCAGCCGGTCCTGGAGATCCTCCCGCTCCAACTCCTCGCGTACGAGGTGACCATCGCCCGTGGCCAGGACCCCGACGCCCCGCGCGCCCTCGCGAAGGTGACGGAGACCCGGTAGCCGCGAAATGAACCGGCCCGCTCCGGCACTCGTGCAGAGGTACGTACGTTGAAGTGGACGTGGACGCAGATGCGGACGTGATCGTCGGAGGAACGGACGAGAACTAACCTCTGCAGACACATAGACATGGGAGAATGGTCTAGTCCACAATGCGTAACTGTGGCTTCCGCCCTCCCCGCACAGGAGGACGGACAGAGGAACCGACGCTCTCTGCCCTGACCGCGTCGGATCCTCGATCGGCAGCCGGGACCGCACACCTGGAAGCCGGTGCACCTGAAGGGCTGCGGTGCCAGGGAAAGGGCTGAGGGTCCCGACCCCCGGCGCCGCGGCCCGTCGGTCTTTCGGGGACCCGCGGCTCCTCGCTCCTTTCGGAGCCCCGCCGCCCGGCGGTTAAGCTCGGCTCGTGCCCTCCATGAACGATCTCGTCCGCCAGCACACCGGCCTCGGTGCCTCCGATCTCGAGTGGCTCCACCTGCTGGTCTCGGAGTGGCAGTTGCTCTCCGACCTCTCCTTCGCCGACCTCGTCCTGTGGGTCCCCACCCATGACGGCACGCGATACGTCTCCGTGGCCCAGATGCGGCCCAACACCGGACCGACGTCCTACCAGGACGACATGGTCGGCCATCTCGTCCCGCGTGGCCGCCGCCCCATGCTGGACGTCGCGCTCGACGAGGGCCGCATCGTGCGCGAGGGCGACCCCGAGTGGCGCGAGGAGGTCCCGGTGCGGGTGGAGTCCATCCCCGTACGCAGGGAGGGCCGGGTCCTCGGCGTCATCGCGCGCAACACCAACCTGCTGACCGTCCGGACGCCCTCGCGCCTGGAGCTGACCTATCTGCAGTCGGCCTCCGACCTCGCGCAGATGATCGCGGCCGGCACCTTCCCGTTCCCGGACCAGCAGGTCGACATGGACGCCTCCCCGCGCGCGGGCGACGGCCTGATCAGGCTCGACGCGGACGGCGTGGTCCAGTACGCCTCGCCCAACGCCCTGTCCGCGTACCACCGGTTGGGTTTCCAGGCCGATCTGGTCGGCCACCACCTCGGTACGACGACGGCCGAACTCGCCCCGTCCCGCGGCCCGGTGGACGAGGCGCTCGCCAAGGTGGCCAGCGGCTGGGCGCCGCGCGAGTTCGATGTCGAGGGGGAGGAGGGCTCGATCCAGCTGCGCGCGATCCCGCTCAGCCCCAAGGGCACCCGCATCGGTTCGCTGGTCCTGCTGCGCGACGTCACCGAACTGCGCCGCCGCGAACGCGAGTTGATCACCAAGGACGCGACCATCCGGGAGATCCACCACCGGGTGAAGAACAACCTCCAGACGGTCGCCGCCCTGCTCCGCCTCCAGGCCCGCCGCATCGGGTCCGACCGGGGGCGCGAGGCCCTGGAGGAGGCGGTCCGCCGGGTCGGTTCCATCGCGATCGTGCACGAGACGCTCTCCCAGAACCTGGACGAGCGCGTGGAGTTCGACGAGATCGCGGACCGGGTGCTCGCCATGGTGGCGGAGATCTCACCGGGTCAGGTGGTGGGCCGGCGCACCGGCCGCTTCGGCATCCTGGACGCCGAGGTGGCGACCCCGCTGTCCATGGTCCTCACCGAGGTGCTGCAGAACGCGCTTGAGCACGGCTTCCGGCAGGGCGACACCGGCACCGTCGAGGTCTCGGCCGTGCGCGGCGGCACCAGCAAGGAGGCCCGACTCCTGGTCACGGTCCAGGACGACGGCGTCGGTCTGCCCGAGGGCTTCGACCCGAAGCGCGCGGGGAACCTGGGCCTGCAGATCGTACGCACGTTGGTGGAGGGCGAGTTGGGCGGAACGTTCGACATGGTGCCCGCACCGGAGCGCGGTACGCAGGTCATCCTCGACATCCCCGTACGCAGCAGCAAATAGCCGTACGAGGCGCGAACGGCAGTGCCCGAACAGGAGCGCCCGGACAGCAGAGAGCCCCGGACCGTTGAACGGTCCGGGGCTCTCTGTTCGTCTCGTTGCCCGGGCTGTGTCCCGGGCTGAGCCTGGGGAGCATCGGGGGTACTGCGCGCTGCGGCTCGGGGGCGGGAGATGCGTACGTGGTGTACGCGCCGCCGGGCTCAGGCTCGAACGGGGTGGGGGATCAGGCGGAGGCCTGACGGGCCCGGTTGCGAGCGGCGCGGCGCTTCATTGCGCGGCGCTCGTCCTCGCTGAGGCCACCCCAGACGCCGGAGTCCTGGCCGGACTCGAGCGCCCACTGCAGGCACTGCTCCATGACGGGGCAGCGACGGCAGACGGCCTTGGCTTCCTCGATCTGCAGCAGCGCGGGACCAGTGTTGCCGATGGGGAAGAAGAGCTCGGGGTCTTCTTCGCGGCAAATGGCGTTGTGACGCCAGTCCATGGCTGCTACCTCTCCTTGGTGTTACATGCGGGCTGCTTGTGAATGTGAACGCTTTCACGAATCCCCCAACAAGTGAAGGGCCGAACGTCACATATGCGACGATGGTCCGTTGCTTTGAGGAGGGGATTCGGGCTCTCTGTGGGGCCGATGTTTCGGGCCGTCCCGAGCGCCATGTAGAGATTCGCAAACCTCGGCGACGGATACAACCCCTTCCGGAAAGTTTTTTTTGATTCCTCGGTGTCGGCTAGGTCACAGCCGTACTTCCATGGGGTGGATGCTGGCCCAAACGTTCGAGATGAAGGACTTTAGTCTCTTCCACTCACACAATCACACGCAGTGCACGGCGTACGCCTGTGAACGTCACGCTGGTTCGCAGTCCCAGGTGGTCACCGTCCATCTGAAGGGGCAGGGGCGCCTTCGAATGCAAGGTGAAGTCGGTCAGGTCGTGGAGCGTGACCGCGTTCTTGCCGTGCGGGCCGCGCTCGGGCGACGAGGCGAGCAGCTGGGTGCCGTAGCGGGCCACCGCGGGAGTGGAGAGTTTCTTGAGTCCCAGCACGTCAAGGCCGGTGTCGAAGGACGCCTGGGGCGTCGGATACAGCGGCCTGTTGCCCAGGAAGGACCACGGCGAGGTGTTGCTGACTATGGAGACGACGAGATCGGTGACCGGATCCTCGCCCGGCCGTTCGAGCGTGATCGTGCCGTGCCGGCGGTCGGCCTCGCCGAGGAACTGACGCACCACCTGTCGCACGTACAGGGCATGCGTCGAACGCTTGCCGCGCTCCCGCTGCTGCTCCACCCGGCCCACCACGCCCGCGTCGAAGCCGAGGCCCGAGGCGAACGTGAACCAGCGGGAGGGCACCCCCTCGTCCTCCGTGCCCGCGGTGCCCGAGGCGAGGCCGAGGCCCACCGTGCGCCGCCGGCCCTCGCGCAGGGCGTCCAGAAGCTGCCCTGTGGCCTCCACGGGGTGGTTCGGCAGGCCGAGGGCGCGGGCGAAGACGTTCGTGGAGCCGCCCGGGACGACGGCGAGGCCGGGCAGCCGGTCGAGGTCGGGGCCGTGGTGCAGCAGGCCGTTCACGACCTCGTTGACCGTGCCGTCGCCACCGAGGGCGACGACCAGCTCGATGTCCTTGCTCTCCGCGGCCTGCCGGCCGAGGTCGCGCGCGTGCCCCCGGTACTCGGTGGTGACGGCCTCGAGCTTCATCTCGCTCGCCAGGGCGTGGATCAGCACATCACGCGTGCGCGCGCTGGTGGTGGTTGCCGCCGGATTGACCACGAGAAGTGCACGCATGCAAGGCAGCGTACCCAGCGCCCTTGATCGGGCCCAGACCGAGGTAGGTTGCAAAGGTGACCTCAGAGCAGAACCCCGCCCCCGAATCCGCCGAAGAGTACGGCCCGCGTCCCGGTCGGCTGACCGCCGCCGCGGCCCTGGCCGGGCTCGAAGGGCTCGCGCTCGTCGTGGGCGGTGCCTACATGCTGGTCGCCGGCCTGGCCGGGCACCCCGACAACCCGGAGCAGGCCGCCACCGGCGGCGTCACGCTCATCGTCCTCGCGCTGCTGCCGCTGTTCGCCGCGCGCGGACTGCTCGCCCGCAAGCGCTGGAGCCGCGGCCCCGCGATCATCACGCAGATCATGGCGCTGCCGGTCGCCTACACGCTGCTGCAGGCCGACAGCATGGCCATCGGGGGCGGCATCGCGCTCGCCGCCGTGTCGATCGCCTCACTGGTGCTGCTCGTCAATCCCGAGACCACGCGCGCGTTGGGCATCCGTACGCCGGGTTCCTCCCAGTAGCTCGCACGTTCGCAGGCCCGCAATGAGAAGGCGCCCGACGCGGATCCGCGTCGGGCGCCTTCTCGTGTGCGTACGTGGGTCACTCCTCGACGAGGAGCCTGTCCCGGAGCTGGGCCAGCGTGCGGGCCAGCAGGCGGGAGACGTGCATCTGGGAGATGCCGACCTCCTGGGCGATCTGCGACTGCGTCATGTTCCCGAAGAACCGCAGCAGCAGGATGCGCTTCTCGCGCGGCGGCAGGTCCTCCAGGAGCGGCTTGAGGGATTCGCGGTACTCGACGCCCTCCAGCGCCTCGTCCTCGGAGCCCAGCGTGTCCGCGACCGCCGGGGACTCGTCGTCCGTGTCCGGGACGTCCAGGGACAGCGTGGAGTACGCGTTGGCCGACTCCAGGCCCTCCAGGACCTCCTCCTCGGAGATGGCCAGCTTCTCGGCCAGCTCGTGGACCGTGGGGGAGCGGCCGTTGAGCTGGGACAGCTCGGCGGTCGCCGTCGTCAGGGCCAGGCGCAGCTCCTGGAGGCGGCGCGGCACGCGCACGGCCCAGCCCTTGTCGCGGAAGTGCCGCTTGATCTCGCCGACGACCGTCGGCGTCGCGTACGTGGAGAACTCCACTCCCCGCTCGGGGTCGAAACGGTCGACCGACTTGATCAGGCCGATCGTCGCGACCTGGGTGAGGTCGTCCAGGGGCTCGCCGCGATTGCGGAAGCGGCGCGCCAGGTGCTCGACCAGCGGCAGATGCATGCGCACGAGCTGATTGCGCAGCTCGGCGTACTCCGGGCTGTCGGCCTTCATGGTGCGCAGCTCGATGAACATCGCCCGTGCACCGCTGCGGTCCCGCGGATCGTGTCGGTCGTGCCGCTCGCCGTGTCGCTCGTGGTCGCTCATCAATCCCGCCCGTCGCGCGTCCGATCCCCCTGAGCCCCCGCGAAGTACGGCCCCCGGGGTCGGCGCTGCCTCTTGTGCCGCGCCGGCCGTCGGGTCCGCCGTGTCCACGGCGTCCTCCGGATGCGGCAGGGCCTGCTGCTCGGGAATGGCGGTGGTCGGCCGCCGCATCCCGCCCGTGCCGTCGGCCGGGAGATCCCGTGTGCCGCGCTTGTCGTCCCGCACCGGACCGTCCCCGTTCCTCACGTCGGGCCGGGGCCCGCGCCGCGCTTCTTGTAGAGGCTGATGGAGACGGTCCTGTCCTCGGCCACTGTGGAGTCGACCTGGCCCGCGAGGGCCGACAACACCGTCCACGCGAAGGTGTCGCGCTCAGGGGCCCGGCCGTCGGTCGTCGGCGCGGAGACCGTCACCTCCAAGGAGTCGTCGACCAGCCGGAACACGCAGCTGAGTACGGAGCCGGCGACGGCCTGCTGAAGCAGGATCGCGCAGGCCTCGTCGACAGCGATGCGAAGGTCCTCGATCTCGTCGAGGGTGAAGTCCAAACGCGCTGCGAGGCCGGCCGTCGCCGTACGCAGCACCGACAGGTAGGCACCCGCAGCCGGCAGCCGGACTTCCACGAAGTCCTGATTCCCGGGCTCGCCTGCGATCTGGGACACCCTCACCTCCAAGGTGGTACAAGCACTTTCGGGCTCCGGAGGTGTCGTCCCCCGGGTGATGCGCCACATATATCTGCGGTGACGCTACCGCGCGCCCGACTTTCCTGTCCCGGGGACCCCCGGCCCAGTGCTGTCACTCATAGTAAGCCTACGGGTACGGACAGTGGCTAGAGGGTGTGCGGGCTCAATTGGAAAGAGCGGGCGCCGGTTTGACGTACCCAGGCGTCAGTGGATCGAACCCCGGAGGGGCCCGGGATCCGCCGGGTCAGACGAGAATCGAGTCGACAAAGCACCAACGCCAGCTCTCACCAGGCTCGAAGGTGCGCATCACCGGATGTCCCGTCTCGGCGTGGTGAGCCGTCGCATGCCTGTACGGGGACGAGTCGCAGCACCCGACGTGACCGCAGACCAGACACAGCCGTAGTTGCACAGGGTGACTGCCGACGGCCAGGCACTCCAAGCAGGTCTCGCTCAGAGGTGCGGGCTCGGGGTGCGGCAACGCGGCGACGTGCGAGCACTCGTTCATGATGGCCAGGTTACGACGGGTGGGGCGGAGCAGGGCGGTGGAAGGCGGGTCATGGACGTATTGCCTCTGGTGGGTCTGATCGCCGCGAGTGCGGCTGTGGCGGGGGCGGCGCGCAGGACGCCCGTGCCCGCGCCGCTTCTCCTGGTCGCCTTCGGCCTGATCGCGTCCTACGTGCCGTGGGTCCCGGAGTACGTGCTCGACCCGCACGTCGTGCTGCCGCTGATCCTGCCCCCGCTGCTGCACACGGCCGCCCTGGAGAGCTCCTACCTCGACCTGAGGGCGAACATCAGGCCCGTCGCGCTGCTCTCCGTGGGCTACGTCCTGTTCGCCACGCTCGCGGTGGGCTGGCTCGCGTACGAGCTGATCCCGGACCTGCCGCTGACGGCCGCGCTCGTCCTCGGAGCGGTGATCGCGCCGCCGGACGCGGTGGCTGCCACGGCGATCGCCCGGCGGGTGGGGCTGCCCTCCCGGATCACCACGATCCTGCAGGGCGAGTCCCTGGTGAACGACGCGACCGCGATCACCGCCTACAAGGTGGCGCTCGCCGCGGCCGTGGGTGAGGGTGCGAGCTGGGCGGGCGGGATCCAGGAGTTCCTGGTGGCGGCCGTCGGCGGGGTCGGCGTGGGGCTGCTGCTGATGGTGCCGCTGCACTGGTTGCGCACGCACCTCAAGGAAGCGCTGCTGCAGAACACGCTCTCCCTGCTGATCCCGTTCGTCGCGTACGCGGTCGCGGAGCAAGTGGGCGCCTCCGGGGTGCTCGCCGTCGTGACCGTGGCCCTCTACCTGGGGCACCGCTCCTGGCAGGTCGATTTCGAGACACGGCTTCAGGAGACCGCGGTGTGGAAGGTCGTCGCGTTCATCCTGGAGTCGGCGGTCTTCGCGCTCATCGGCCTCCAGCTGCGCTTCGTCCTCGAAGGGCTCGGCGAGTACAGCGTGTGGCAGGCCGTCTGGTACGCGGTCGGGGTGTTCGTCTTCGTGGTCGTCATCCGCTTCGTGTGGTCGTATCCGGCCACCTATCTGCCGTGGTGCATGTCGTCCCGCATCCGCGCGCGGGAGAGCGACACGGACTGGAAGCGGCCGCTGGTCGTGAGCTGGGCCGGCATGCGGGGCGTGGTGTCGCTGGCCATCGCGTTCTCCATCCCGCTGGTCACGGAGGACGGGGAGCCGTTCCCCTCGCGCAACCTGGTGCTCTTCCTGACCTTCACGACGGTCATCGGGACACTCGTCGTCCAGGGGCTCACGCTGCCGCCGCTCATCAAGCTCCTCAAGCTGCCCGGCCGGGACACGCAGGCCGAGACGCTCGCCGAGGCCCAGGCGCAGAACGCCGCCTCCGTGGCCGCGGAGGAGCGCGTGGAGGAGTTGATGCGCGACGAGCGCAATTGCCTTCCCACCCCTCTCCAGGACCGTCTGCGCACCGTTCTGGAGCGCCGCCGCAACTCGGTGTGGGAGCGGCTCGGGCAGGCCAACCCGGTGACCGGGGAGTCCGCCGACGACACGTACCGCCGGCTCGCGCGGGAGGCGATCGCGGCCGAGCGCGAGGTCTTCGTACGGATGCGGGACGAGCGGCGGATCGACGACGAGATGCTGCGGACCCTGCTGCGCAAGCTGGACCTGGAGGAGGCCGCCGCCTATCGGGAGGTCGACGACTGAGCGCCTTCGAAGGGGGTGCCCGTGATCACCGCCGCGAGCGTCGTGCCGCGCGGGAACGCGCCCTCCTGCGTGAGGGCGACAAGTGCGTACAGCGCTTTGGCGACATACAGCCGCTCGACGGGCACGCCGTGGCGGGCCTCGAAGTCCTCGGCGAACGCCACGAGTTCCTCGGGCACGCGCGCGTAGCCGCCGAAATGGAAACGGTCCTCCACCCGCCACGCGCCCCGCGGGCCGCCGAAAGCCGCCTCCTGGAGGGCGCGGACCTCTGCCTCAAGGAACCCGCCCTTGAGGACGGAGACGCCCACGGCGCGCTGGCCGGGGGTGAGTCCGGCGGCAAGCCCCGCGAGAGTGCCGCCCGTGCCGCAGGCGAGCGCGACGACATCCGCGTGGCCGCGCAGCTCCCGGCCGAGATCCGTACAGCCTTGGACCGCAAGGGAGTTGCTGCCGCCCTCGGGCACCACGTACGCGTCCCCGGCGTCGGCGGCGTCGAGGAGCCCGGCCAGTACGTCGGGATCGCTCTTGCGCCGGTACGTGGACCTGTCGACGAAGTGCAGGCGCATCCCGTCTGCCGCACAGCGGGACAGGGACGGATTGAGCGGGCGGTCGGCGAGTTCCTGGCCGCGGACGACACCGATGGTGGGCAGGCCGAGGAGCCGGCCCGCCGCGGCCGTGGCGCGCAGGTGGTTCGAGTACGCGCCTCCGAAGGTGACGATCGCGCGGCCCTTGGCCGCCGCCGCGTCGAGGTTCGGGGCGAGCTTGCGCCACTTGTTGCCGATCAGATCCGGGTGGATCAGGTCGTCCCGCTTGAGCAGCAGCCGCACGCCGTGGCGCGCGAAGCGCTCGTCCTCGGCCTCCACGAGGGGAGACGGGAGGCGCGGGTGCGGGCCGGGGCCGGTGGGACGGGACACCCGGCCATTGTCGGACACCTGGCCGGGGGCCCGCCCGCGCGGCGGCAGGCGGCTACTTGAGCCGGTCCCCGATGCGCTTGCGCATCGACGCCATCGTGAACCCCTTGGGGTCGACCTTCCCCGGCTGCCACTCCAGGTGACCGATGACCGAGCGCTCGGTCCAGTCGTGGTGGCGGCAGATCGCCGCCGCAGCCCTCTCGATGGCCTCCAACTGGGCGGCGGGCCAGGGGTCGTCCCCGTTGCCGAGGTTCTCGCACTCGAAGCCGTAGAAGCGGCTGTTGCCGTCCGTGTTCGCTTCGTTGTCGTGCGGCAGGGCCTTCTCCGCGATCACCGCGCGCAGCACGTCGTCGTCGCCCAGGCCCGCGTGGTTCGCCCGGCCGTAGCCGACCAGGTGGACGCGGCCGTCCTTCGTGATGACCCCGTGGCACAGCGGCCCCGGCAGGTTCGCATGGCCGTCGCGGCAGACGCGCACGGTGGCGGCGCTGCCGGAGGTGGCGGTGTGGTGGATCATCACCCCGTTCAACGGGCCCCAGTCGCCGATGTGATTGCGGTTGTGATGCCGCCAGTCGCCGACCTCGACCACCGTCAGACCCTCGTCCTTGAGAGCCTTGATGAAGCTGCTTGCGGACATGGGTGGGGCCACGGCCGCCTCCTTCGCGGGAGCGACGGCCGCCGACTGCGTACCGTCTCGTACGGTTCGCTTTTACCCGGAACTGCCGTTCAGCGACCTAAGGTTCGCATAACGTGCACAAGGTTCGGTGTCGGCGGCCACGGAGCTCAGCCGCGCAGGACCCCGTCGCCGTTCGCCGCGATGTGCGACTCGAGGGCCTGCAGCGCCTGCTGCGTGGCCTGCGGGCTGCCGGTGCCCTTGCGCTCCGCGTAGTACGCCGCGCCCAGTCGCTTGAGCAGATCGCCGCCCGCACGCTGCGCCTGCACGTCGTCCAGCTTCTGCTTGCCCTGCGTCAGGCCGCGCTGTGCCTGCTCCTTGGCCCGGTCCATGAATCCCGCCATGCTGATCACCCTTCTCGTCTTTACCGTTTCCTGACCAACGTGCGCCGGGATCTTCGAGTTCCGGCCGTCGGCGGAACCTGGGCCGGGAGAGTGCGAAAGTGCCCGCCCAATGCCCCGCCCGCCCGTCATCCATTCCCCCTCATTTGTGTAATGGTGGGATCGCTCTCCGTGCTGAAGGCTTGTCCGTGCAGGTCAGTTCATGATCGGGAGGGCATTGCACATGTCGGTAGGCGAAGAGGTCCGCGAGCAGACCCCCGGGCCGCAGAAGAGTCTGGGTACGTCCGCGGCGCGGAACCTGGCCACGACCACCAAATCCGCACCGCAGATGCAGGAGATCAGCTCCCGCTGGCTGCTGCGGACGCTGCCCTGGGTGGATGTGAAGGGCGGTACGTACCGGGTCAACCGACGGCTGAGCTATTCGGTCGGAGACGGACGCGTCACGTTCGTGAAGACGGGGGGCGACGTCAGGGTCATCCCCGCCGAACTGGGGGAGCTCCCCGCGCTGCGGGGCTACGACGACGAGGACGTCCTTGCCGAGCTCGCCCGGCGCTGCACCCAGCGGGAGTTCGCGGCCGGCGAGCTGCTCGCCTCGTTCGGCAGCCGGGCCGACGAAGTGTTCCTGCTCGCACACGGCCGCGTCGAGAAGGTCGGCACGGGGCCCTACGGGGACGACGCGGTGCTCGGAACGCTGGCCGACGGCGCGTACTTCGGCGACCAGGCGCTGCTCGACCCGGAGGGCATCTGGGAGTACACGGCGCGAGCGGCCACCGCCTGTACCGTCCTCACGCTGCCGCGCGGCGACTTCGAGCAGGTCGCCGAGCGCGCCGAATCGCTGCGCGACCACCTCCAGCAGCTGCGCTCCCTCCCTGAGCAGCGGGCCAACACGTACGGCGAGAAGCAGATCGACCTCGCGGCCGGCCACGTCGGGGAAGAGGTCCTGCCCGGAACCTTCGTCGACTACGAATCCGCGCCGCGCGAGTACGAGCTGAGCGTCGCCCAGACCGTGCTGCGCATCCACTCGCGCGTAGCCGATCTCTACAACCAGCCCATGAACCAGACCGAGCACCAACTCCGGCTCACCGTAGAGGCGCTGAAGGAGCGCCAGGAGCACGAACTCGTCAACAACCGGGAGTTCGGCCTGCTCAACAACTGCGAGTACGAGCAGCGCCTGCAGCCGCACGACGGCGCGCCGAGCCCCGACGACATGGACGAACTGCTCAGCAGGAGGCGCGGATCCAAGCTGTTCCTCGCCCATCCGAAGGCGATCTCCGCGTTCGGCCGCGAGCTCAACAAGCGGGGCCTGGTCCCCGAGAGCATCGACGTCGCCGGGAACCGCATCCCGACCTGGCGCGGTGTGCCGATCTATCCGTGCAACAAGATCCCGGTCTCCGACGCGCGGACCACATCCATCATCTGCATGCGTACGGGAGAGGAGGACCAGGGCGTCATCGGGCTGCGCCAGTCCGGCATCCCTGACGAGATCGAGCCGAGCCTGTCCGTGCGGTTCATGGGCATCAGCGAGCAGGCGATCATCTCGTACCTGGTGACGACGTACTACTCGGCGGCGGTCCTGGTGCCCGATGCGCTCGGAGTGCTGGAGAACGTCGAGGTCGGCAGGTGGCGGTGACGAGCCGCGCCCCGCTCGCCGTGTCCCCGCCCGACCGGGCGGGTACACCGAGGAGGTACGCGCCCACCCACAGCGGAACCGCCACCGTCCGCACCCTTTCAGGGGTGAGTCCATGACACAGCCGGCCGTGAGAGAGCAGACGCGCGTGGCAGCAGAGGCGACCGGGGCGGCCGCGGCACAGGGGTACGAGGCGCAAGAGGCGCCGGCGATCCTGGCGCAGGCCAGAGCCGCGGTCGACCCCGAGCTGCGGCGGGCGGTGGAGGCCCTGCCGGGATCGATGCGCCGCGTCGCCCGCTACCACTTCGGTTGGGAGCACGCCGACGGCACGCCCGCCACGGGGAGCGCGGGGAAGGCCGTGCGGCCCGCCCTCGTGCTCGCCGCGGCGCGGGCCCTCGGCGGGCGGCCCGAGCGGGCGGTGCGGGCGGCGGCCGCCGTGGAGCTGACCCACAACTTCACGCTGCTGCACGACGACGTGATGGACCGGGACGCCACCCGCAGGCACCGGGCCACCGCGTGGACGGTGTTCGGGGACGCCGGCGCGATCCTCACGGGCGACGCGATACAGGCCCAGGCACAGCGCATGCTCGCCGAGGAGGGCAACCCGGCGGCCTCGGCAGCGGCCGCCAGGCTCGCGGCCTGTGTGGTGGAGCTGTGCGAGGGCCAGGCCGTCGACGTCGCGTTGGAGGGGCGGGACCCGGCGGACGTGTCCCTGCCGGAGACCCTGGCCATGGCGGAGGCCAAGACCGGTGCGCTGCTCGGCTGCGCCTGCGCGGTGGGTGGGCTGTACGCGGGGGCCGGTGCGGAGGAGGTCGAGGCGCTCGACGCGTTCGGACGCTGTGCGGGCCTCGCGTTCCAGCTCATCGACGACGTGATCGGGATCTGGGGCGACCCGGCCCGCACCGGCAAGCCGGCCTGTGCGGACCTGGCCGTACGCAAGAAGTCCCTGCCGGTGGTCGCCGCGCTCGCCTCCGGCGGTGCGGCGGCGCAGGAGCTGGCGGCGCTGTACGGGCCACCGGGACCGAAGAAGGAAGAAGCGGCGGAACTGGAGGCGATCGCGTCGGCCGTGGAGCGGGCCGGTGGCAGGGACTGGGCGCAGACGCAGGCCGCGGACCACATGTCCCGCGCGGTGGACCGGCTGTCGCAGGCTGTCCCGGTGCCGGAGGCGGCGGACGGCCTGCTGTCCCTGGCGGAGTTCGTCACGCGCCGCGGGTACTGACGCCGGCCGGCCGGGGTGCCGGGATCGGTTGCGGTGCCCCGGCTTGAGGGCGGCGGGGTGTGGGCGGGGGAGGGTGCTGCCCACACCGGGGTGCCGCCTTGCCCACCCTGCCGCCCGATGGGGTCTCCCCTGCTCGAGCTTGTTCGAGAGCTTGGGGAAGGCAGATTGCCCAAGGCGGGCGGATGGGGGGGGTGGTTGATCGCTTAGAGTTCAACGGCTGTGCAGGGCAGGCTGGTTGAGCGAAGGGCGAGACGGATGGGCGTGGGCATCAGGCGCGCGGGGGAGGCGGACCGCGATCTCGTGGTGCGGCTGCTCGACGAGGCGTTCATGGACGACCCGGTCAGCGGCTGGGTGTTTCCCGGTGAGGAGCACCGACGGGAGCGGCACGCCGGGCTGATGGGGGTGTTCGCGGACGCGACGTTCGCGGACGGATATGTGGATCTGACCGAGGACGGTTCGGCCGTCGCGCTGTGGGTCGACATGCCGGCCGGGCCGGAGGACGAGGGCGGCGAGGACGCGCCCGCGCAGGTGCGGGAGACCGTCGACCCGGACAACGTACGGGTGGAGCAGATAGCCCGGTGGACGACGCGGGCGCATCCCGTGGGCCGGGCACACGCCTATCTATGGATGATCGGCGTCGTGCCCGAGCGGCAGGGCCAGGGTCTGGGGACCGCGCTGATGGCGCCGGTGCTGGAGCGCTGCGACCGCGAGGGGCTGCCCGCCTACCTGGAGGCGAGCAACCCGCGCAGCCGGGAGCTGTACGAGCGCCTCGGGTTCGTCTTCACCGGAACGGCGATCGACCTGCCGGGCGGGCCGACGATCTGGCCCATGTGGCGGGAGCCGGACGCCGGCTGACGCCGCCGCGCGGGGGACGCCGGTCAGTCGGCCTTCTCGCCCGAGGCCTCCGGGAAGCTCGCGAAGTAGGTCGCGGCCATGTCCTCGGCCCCGTGTCCCTGCTCGGACGCGCGCTGGAAGCGGTCGCGGGCGGCCGCCATCGCGTCCACGCGGATGCCCGCGCGCTCGGCCGCGGCGAGCACCAGGCCCGCGTCCTTCGCCGCGTTGTCCACGGAGAAGCTGGGGGTGAGATCGCCGCTGCGGATCGCCGCAGTCTTGTTCTGGAAGTACGCGTTGTCCAGCGGGCCGCCGGTGATGGCCTCCACCAGGTCGTTCGCGTCCACGCCGAGCCCGCGGGCCAGCGCGAGGGCCTCGCCGACGCCCGTGGTCAGCGCGAGCACCCAGGAGTTGAGGGCGAGCTTGAGGCGGCTGGCGGCGCCCGGTGTGCCGTCGCCGACCCACAGCGTGCGGGAGCCGATGGCGTCGAAGAGCGGCTGGACGCTGTCGCGCGTGGTCCCGGCGCCGGCCGCGAGCACGGTCAACGTGCCTTGCTCGGCGGGCTGCCGGGTGCCCAGGACGGGCGCGTCGACGAGAAGGAGGCCGGCGCGGACCGCGTACTCGGCGAGCTCGTCGATGCCCTCGCCCACGGTCCCGGACTGCACCCATACGGTGCCGGGCTTCGGCGTGGCCTCCCGGACGACGTCCAGGGTGCGCGGCCCGTCGGGCAGGACGGTCACGACGACATCGGCGTCCCGTACCGCGTCGGCCGCGCTGTCCGCGACCGTCACGCCGTCGGCGGCCAGCGGCTCGGCCTTCGTACGGGTCCGGTTCCAGGCCCGCACGGTGAACCCGGCGCGGGCCAGATTGCGGGCCATCGGCGCGCCGATCGTGCCGGTGCCGAGCACGGCGACGACGGGGCGGGCGGCGGACGGGTCGGTGCTGCTCATGAGCGAACTCCCTCGGTGCGGCGGTGTCCTCCGTGCGGTGCTTCCACCTCAGACGCTAGCCCGGACCGAGGCCTCCATCGCGGACACGAACGCCTCCCGCGTCGCCTCGTCCACCAGGTCGAGCGAGAGGTACGGATTGAGGTCCTCCAGCTCCACGAGGAGCAGCCCGCCGTCCGGGGCGCGGCAGGCGTCGACGCGCTGGATGCCGTACGGGAGCGTGTTCCACTCGATGAAGGAGCGGGCGAACTCCCGGTCCGCGGGGGTCGGTTCGTACGGGCGCAGCTCCCAGCGGCGCGCCGGATCGGGCGCGTACAGGGCGTACAGCAGCTGGTCGTCGACGAAGTAGAACGACACCTCGTACTGGAAGTCGACGCGCGGCTGCACCAGCAGGCCGTCCCCGTACGGCAGTTCGGCGAGCTCGGCGGCGGGGACGACTCGCAGGCCCACCGAGTCCGCGCCCAGCTTCGGCTTCGCGATGTACGCGTCGGCCTCCGGCAGTCGGCCCAGGTCCGCCGCCCGGTCGACCGTCGGGATGACCGGATGTCCGGCCGCGGACAGGTCGAGGAGGTACTGCTTGCCGGCCATGTCGGCGCGCCCGGTCAGCGGGTTGTAGACGTTCGTGCCGCGCTCCAGGGCCAGCGCGCGGAACTCGTCGTACGCCTCCTGGTAGCCGAGCACCGGGCCGCTGTTGCGGACCACGACGGCGTCGAAGCCGTCCATGAGCGCGGCCGCGTCCAGGGGGTGGCACAGGGCCAGGTCGAACGCGGAGCGCAGCCGGGAGGTGAGCCGGATGTCCTCGTCGCAGTAGCGGCGCCCCTTGGCGGGATACGCGAGATCGGTGACGTAGAGGACGCGGGGACGCGAGGAGGACAAGAAGGGACTCCCGATGGTGCCAAAGAGTGATGCGAGCGGTGACGACGAAGGGGCCCGGCCGAGCGGCAGCGCCGCTCGGCCGGGCCCCTTCAGTGGTTCACGGACCCGCGGGGGTGCACCGCCCGCCGGTCGCTGGTGTGAACAGGGCCTGGGTCAGGCCTTCTTGGTCTCCCAGAAGATCTTGTCGATCTGGGCGATGTAGTCCAGAGCCTTCTGGCCCGTGGCCGGGTCCGACGAGCCCTTGGCGGCCGAGAGGGCCTTGAGGGTGTCGTTCACCAGCTGGTGCAGCTCCGGGTACTTCTCGAAGTGCGGCGGCTTGAAGTAGTCGCTCCAGAGCACCGAGACGTGGTGCTTGGCGAGCTCGGCGCGCTGCTCCTTGATGCCGATGGCACGCGTCTGGAACTGCGCGTCGTCGTTGCCGGCCATCTTTTCCTGGACGGCCTTGACCGACTCGGCCTCGATGCGGGCCTGGGCGGGGTCGTACACGCCGCAGGGGAGGTCGCAGTGGGCGCTGGCCTTCACCTTGGGGGCGAACAGGCGGGAAAGCATGTAGCTGTTCCTTCCTCGTGATCGTCTTCTCGGGTGCGACATTACTCCGTGCGGAACGGGTTTTCTCGGGTGCCCCCGGCGGCTTAGGACAAAAGTCCGGGGTAGAACCGGGACTGGTGGAGGATGGAACCGTAAGGGCACCGGGCCGACGGGCCGACGGGAGCAGTGGTGGGAACCGGGGAGGTTTTCTGATGCCCGAGGCGATCGAGGAGATGCGCGAGGCGAAGGTGCCGTTTCAGATCATCGAGGTGGAGGGGCCGTCCATGGTCCCGACGCTGTACCCCGGTGACTGGATGCTGGTACAGCACGGGGCGCGGGTGCGGGCGGGCGATGTGATCGTGCTGCGCCATCCCTTCCAGCAGGATCTGCTGGTGGTGAAGCGGATCGCCGAGCGGCGTGAGGGCGGCTGGTGGGTGCGCGGCGACAATCTGGGCGCCGGGGGCGACAGCACGGTGTACGGGGTCGTGCCGGACGAGCTGGTGCTCGCGAAGGTGCGCGGCCGGCTGCGGCGCCGCAGGCCGTGGGCCGAGGGCGAGGGTCAGCGCTCGGTGACGGCGGTGCTGTCCTGGGTGTTCTCCGCGGTACGTCCCGTGCTCTCCGACCGGACGGCCTCCAAGCGCTTGCGGGCCCGGTAGGCGGCGACGTTCGCGCGGGTCGCGCAGCGGTCCGAGCAGTAGCGCCGGGAGCGGTTGGTGGAGGTGTCCAGGTAGGCGTTGCGGCAGGGCGTCGCCTCGCACAGGCCGAGGCGGTCGACGCCGTACTCGGTGAGGTGGAAGGCGAGGCCCATCGCGGCGATGGCGGCGTAACCGGCGGTCGCGTTCGACGGGTGGTCGGACAGGTGCAGGTGCCACAGCGGGCGGCCGTCGTCGTCGCGATGGTTGTGTCCGGAGATCTGCGGGCTCACAGGGAACTCCAGGAGCAGTGAGTTCAGCAGGTTCACCGCGAGTTCCTCGTCGCCCCCGTCGGCCGCCTCGAACACCGCGCGCAGCCGTCCTCGTACGCCCCTGAAGCGGGTCACGTCGGCGTCGGTGGCGCGGCGGGCCGCGTCCTTGCTGGCGCCGAAGAGGGCGCGCACCGTCTCCACCGACGTCAGGGAGTCCTTGCCGCGATTGGGCTCCTCGGTGTTGACGAGGCGCACGGCGTAGTCCGAGTAATAGGCCAGTTCCACTTGTAGTCCTTACCGGTGCGCTCTATCGTCGTGTCGAGCGAGGGTAATGCTCGCTTACGGGTTCAGGGTATTACAGGGGATCACGGGAGGGTTCATGTCCGAGACCGTCGCCAACACTCGTACCACCGACTGGCGGGCCTGGCAGGAGAGCTGGGACCGGCAGCAGGAGTACTTCATGCCGGACCGCGAGGAGCGGTTCCGCGTGATGCTCGACATGGTCGAGGCGTTCGTCGGGTCCGCGCCCCGGGTGCTCGACCTCGCGTGCGGTACGGGGAGCATCACGGACCGGCTGCTCACGCGGTTCCCCGAAGCCACCAGCGTGGGCGTCGACCTCGATCCCGCGCTGCTCGCCATCGCGCGCGGAACCTTCGAGGGGGACGAGCGGGTCACGTTCGTGACCGCGGATCTGAAGGACCCGCGGTGGACGGAGGGGCTGCCGCACGACTCGTACGACGCCGTGCTCACGGCCACCGCCCTGCACTGGCTGCACTCCGAACCCCTCGCGACGCTCTACGGTCAGGTCGCCGGGCTCGTCCGCGACGGCGGCGTCTTCATGAACGCGGACCACATGATCGACCAGACGACGCCGCGGATCAACGCCGCGGAGCGGGCGCTGCGGCACGCGCGGATGGACTCCGCCAAGGTCGGTGGGGCGGTGGGCTGGGCGGAGTGGTGGGCGCTTGCCGCGGCGGATCCGGTGTTGGCGGGGCCGACTGCCGAGCGGTTCGAGATCTATGGGGAGCATGCGGATGGGGATACGCCGTCGGCGGCGTGGCATGCGGAGGCGCTTCGCGGGGGTGGGTTCGGGGAGGCGAGGGTCGTGTGGGGTTCGCCGTCCGATGCGATGGTGTTGGGCGTGAAGTAAGCCCCTGCGGCGACGGCGTTGAGGTCGCGGGGCGCTGCCCCGGACCCCGCTGCTCAATCGCCGCAGGGGCTTGAAAAACCTGCTCAATCGTCGCAGGGGCTTGAAGGGCCTGCTCAATCGCCGCAGGGGCTGAAGGGCCTGCTCAGTCGCCGCAGGGGCTCTGAATGCCTACAGCACCTTCGACAGGAAGGACTGGGTGCGTTCCTGTTGGGGGTTGGTGAGGACCTCGCGGGGGTCGCCGGATTCGACGACGATGCCGTCGTCCATGAAGACGAGGCTGTCGCCGACCTCGCGGGCGAAGCCCATCTCGTGCGTGACGACGACCATCGTCATGCCGGACTCCGCGAGGTCGCGCATGACGTCGAGGACCTCGCCGACCAGCTCGGGGTCGAGCGCGGACGTCGGCTCGTCGAACAGCATCAGCTTCGGTTCCATCGCGAGCGCACGGGCGATCGCGACGCGCTGCTGCTGGCCGCCGGAGAGCTGCGAGGGGTAGCTGGCGGACTTGTCGGAGAGACCGACGCGGTCGAGCAGTTCCTGGGCGCGTGTACGGGCCTCGGACCTCGACTGCTTCTTGACCTGGACCGGCGCCTCCATGACGTTCTCGAGGGCCGTCATGTGCGGGAACAGGTTGAAGCGCTGGAACACCATGCCGATGTCGCGGCGCTGCAGTGCGACCTCCCGGTCCCGCAGCTCGTACAGCTTGTCGCCCTGCTGCCGGTAGCCGACCAGGTGGCCGTCTACGTAGAGCCGGCCGGCGTTGACCTTCTCCAGGTGGTTGATGCAGCGCAGGAACGTCGACTTGCCGGAGCCGGACGGGCCGATGAGGCAGAACACCTCACCCTGCTTGACCTCCAGGTCGATGCCCTTGAGGACATTCACGTGCCCGAAGGACTTGTGGACCTGTTCGGCCTTGACCATGGCGTGCTGCTCGGTCATGCCGTGCCTCCGTTCGGACGGCCCAGGGAGAACAGGCTCCCGCGCACCTTCTGCCAGGGCGTGGCCGACAGTTGGCGGCTGGTGCCGCGGGCGTAGTGCCGCTCGATGTAGAACTGGCCGACGCTGAGGATCGACGTCATGACCAGGTACCAGGCGGCGGCCAGGAAGTACATCTCGACCGGCGAGCCGGACTGCTGGCCGATGTCCTGCGCGGCCCGGAACAGATCGGGGAACTGCACGGCGGACACCAGGGAGGTCGTCTTCAGCATGTTGATGACCTCGTTGCCCGTGGGCGGCACGATCACGCGCATCGCCTGCGGGATGATCACCCGGCGCAGCGTCTTCGCGTGGCTCATGCCGAGCGCGTGCGAGGCCTCCGTCTGCCCCTCGTCGACCGACTGCAGGCCGGCGCGGCAGATCTCCGCCATGTACGCGGCCTCGTTGAGGCCGAAGCCGAGCAGCGCCGTCAGGAACGGCGTCATGAAGGACGACCAGTAGTCCTTGTAGATCGGCCCGAGGTTGATGTACTCGAAGACCAGGCCCAGGTTGAACCAGACGAACAGCTGGACCAGGACCGGGGTGCCGCGGAAGAACCAGATGTAGAACCAGGCGATGGAGCTGGTCACCGGGTTCTTCGACAGGCGCATGACGGCGAGCACGATGCCGCCGACGATGCCGATCACCATCGAGATGACCGTCAGGAGCAGGGTCTTCCCGGCGCCGGTGATGATCCGGTCGTCGAAGAAGTAGTCCGGGATGGCGCCCCAGTTGATCTTGCCCTGTGCGAACGCGTAGACGATCAGGGCCAGCAGGGCGATGGCGATGAACGCCGAGAGATACCGCCCGTAGTGCCGCACCGGGATCGCCTTGATGGCTGCCGGTGGGGCCGCGGGCGGCGGCGTGTCCTCGGGGCCGCCGCCCGTCTTGTCTATGTCAACAGACACGGATGTTGCCTTTCAACGACTTCAACAGTGCGCGTCGCGCGGTCACTTGCCGCCGTTGAGGGTCGCCGACTTCATGGCACCCGCCTCGACGCCCCACTTGGCGATGACCTTGTCGTACTCGCCGTTCTTGATGATCGCGTCAAGGGCGGCCTTGATCGCGTCGCGCAGCTGCTTCTGGTCCTTGGAGACCGCGATGCCGTACGGGGCGGCCTCGACCTGGTCGCCGACGAGCTGGAAGTCCTTGCCGCCGCCCGAGGTCTTCACCGCGTACGCGGCGACCGGGAAGTCGGATGAACCGGCGTCGGCCCCGCCGGAGCGCAGCCGGGTCTGGGCCTGCTGGTCGTCGTCGAAGGCCTGGATGCCGAGCTTCTTGCCGGAGGGGCACTTCTTGGCCTGCGACTTGGCGAGGTCGTGCGAGACCGTGCCGCGCTGCACGACGATCTTCTTGCCGCACAGGTCGTCCCAGGTCTTGATCCCCTGGGTCTTGCCCTTGGGCGTGTAGATCGAGACGCCCGCGTTGAAGTAGTCGACGAAGTCGACACCGTCGCCGACCTTCTTGCCGGTGTCGGAGTCGACGCCGTTCTGCCGGTCCTTGGTGTCGGTCATGGCCGACATGGCGAGGTCGTAGCGGTTCGACTTCAGGCCGGTGACCAGGGTGTCGAACGTGGCGTTCTGGAACTCGAACGTCACGCCGAGCTGCTTGCCCATGGCCTTCGCGAGGTCGGGGTCGATACCGATCGCCTTGCCGGACTTGTCCTTGAACTCGACGGGCGCGTACGCGATGTCGGAGCCGACCCGGATGACGCCCTTGTCCTGGATCTCCTTCGGCAGCTTGTCCGCGAGCGGCGCCGCCGTGCCGCCGGACTTGGTGCCGTCGTCGGACTTCGTCTGGTCACCGCAGCCGGTCAGCAGCAGAGTGCCGGCGACCGCGATCGCGCCGACCGCGGCTATCCGGGACTTCGCGGACTTCGCGGTCGTGCGCTGGGTGGTGCTTGCGGTCATGGTTGGTTCCTCCGGCTGGGTGTGGGAGTTGCCGTGCTGGTCGCCTGGCACACACCTTCGGGTGTCGCGACCTCGTGTGATGAGGCATCTTGCCATTCGGACTTGCCGATTCAGGAGGTCAGCCATGTCAAAATCGGATAACGGGTGACCTAAGAGTGCCAACGACCCCCGGTTTCAGGGTGCATGGGGGGTGCAGCATCTGCGGAACTTTCGCCCCGCGACCGGAGATCCTCCGGTGAGCCGCCCGCTGTCTCACCATTCGGGCGGACTTCCCTCGTTTTGTGCGATCGACTTGTGGACTTGTCCATATATTCGGCTATGAGTCATGTCACCGAGGCGTGATCGATCACGGGCGGGCTCGTCGCCGACACCGCCCGTCGGGTAAGAAGGTTCTTTACACCCCTCATCCGGGGCTCAGGGCGCGCGTGCGGCGCGTCCGTCGCGCAGGTGCCCACAGGGCGGCCCACGACAGGACCGTCCGGCGCGTGCGCGGTGCCCGCCCGTCCCTCAATCAGGGACGGAACCACCCTCAACCTGTGCAAAATGACTTAAGGGGTCAGAAAAGTGGCAGCGGAGATCGTCAACCCTCGCAGCGACGCGAGTACCGGCAACGAGGGCTCCGACGAGCCCTTCGATCCGGCTTTCGCGCTGCACCGTGGCGGCAAGATGGCTGTGCAGGCCACCGTGCCGGTCCGCGACAAGGACGACCTGTCCCTGGCGTACACGCCCGGCGTCGCGAAGGTGTGCAGCGCGATCGCCGAGCAGCCGGAGCTCGTCCACGACTACACGTGGAAGTCGAGCGTCGTGGCCGTCGTGACGGACGGCTCGGCCGTCCTCGGGCTCGGTGACATCGGCCCCGAGGCGTCCCTCCCGGTGATGGAGGGCAAGGCCATTCTCTTCAAGCAGTTCGGCGGCGTGGACGCGGTGCCGCTCGCGCTCTCGACGAACGACGTGGACGAGATCATCGACACCGTCGTGCGCCTCGCCCCGTCCTTCGGCGGCGTGAACCTCGAGGACATCTCCGCCCCGCGCTGCTTCGAGATCGAGAAGAAGCTCCAGGAGCGCCTCGACATCCCGGTCTTCCACGACGACCAGCACGGCACCGCCGTCGTGACGCTGGCCGCCCTGAAGAACGCGGCCCGGCTCAGCGGCCGCACGCTCGGCGAGCTGCGCGCCGTGATCTCCGGCGCCGGTGCGGCGGGCGTCGCGATCGCGAAGTTCCTCCTCGAGGCGGGCCTCGGCGACGTCGCGGTCACGGACCGCAAGGGCATCGTCAGCCGGGACCGCGAGGACCTCACGGAGGTCAAGCGCGAGCTGGCCGAGATCACCAACAAGGCGGGCCTGTCCGGCTCCCTCGAGGACGCCCTGGCGGGCGCCGACGTCTACATCGGTGTCTCGGGCGGTACGGTCCCCGAGCCCGCGGTCGCCTCCATGGCGAAGGGCGCCTTCGTGTTCGCGATGGCCAACCCGAACCCCGAGGTGCACCCCGACATCGCCCACAAGTACGCGGCTGTCGTGGCGACCGGGCGTTCGGACTTCCCGAACCAGATCAACAACGTGCTCGCGTTCCCCGGCATCTTCGCCGGCGCGCTCCAGGTCCGGGCCTCCCGGATCACCGAGACGATGAAGATCGCGGCGGCCGAGGCGCTGGCCGCGGTGGTCGGCGACGAGCTGTCCGCCGAGTACGTGATCCCGTCGCCGTTCGACGAGCGGGTGGCGCCGGCCGTCACCGCGGCGGTTGCCGCTGCCGCTCGGGCGGAGGGTGTGGCGCGCCGGTAGTCATCGGCTCGCTTCGTTTGGCTCGGCTTGTTCGGGAAAGGCCCCGCCCTCTGGCGGGGCCTTTCCCGTATCCGTGGCTACGGGACGTGTGTCACAGGTGGCGGAGGTTCCCCGGCCAGGGAGCGGCGCCTATCGTCAAGGTCATGTTCGCCGCCTACGCAGCCCGAATCGACCGTGATCAGCCGCTGAACGGCCTGGAGTTGGGGGAGCGGCCCGCCCCCGAGAACCGGCCCGGCTGGACCACCGTGAACGTCAAGGCCGCCTCCCTCAACCACCACGACCTGTGGTCGCTGCGCGGTGTCGGCCTCGGGGAGGAGTCCCTGCCGATGATCCTCGGCTGCGACGCCGCCGGGATCGACAGCGAGGGCAACGAGGTCGTCCTGCACTCCGTCATCGGCCAGACCGGATACGGGGTCGGGCCGCGCGAGAAGCGCTCCATCCTCACCGAGAAGTACCAGGGCACCTTCGCCGAGCAGGTGACCGTGCCCGAGTGGAACGTGCTGCGCAAGCCGAAGGAGCTCTCCTTCGAGGAGGCCGCCTGCCTGCCGACCGCGTGGCTCACCGCGTACCGCATGCTCTTCACCAACGCGGGCGTACGTCCCGGTGACTCGGTCCTCGTGCAGGGCGCGGGCGGCGGGGTCGCGACGGCAGCGATCGTGCTCGGCAAGGCGGCGGGGCTGCGGGTCTTCGCGACCAGCCGCGACGAGGCGAAGCGCAAGCGGGCCCTGGAGCTCGGCGCCGTGGAGGCCGTGGAGACGGGTGCGCGGCTTTCGCAGCGGGTGGACGCCGTGATCGAGACGGTGGGTGCCGCGACCTGGTCGCACTCGGTCAAGTCGCTGAAGCCGGGCGGGACGGTGGTCATCTCGGGCGCGACGAGCGGGCCGAACCCGCCGGCGGCCGAGCTGAACCGGATCTTCTTCCTGGAGCTCAAGGTCGTCGGCTCGACCATGGGGTCCAAGGACGAGCTGGAGGACCTGCTCTCCTTCTGTGCCGCCACGGGTGTCCGGCCGGTGATCGACGAGGTGCTGCCACTGGACCGGGCCCGTGAGGGCTTCCAGAAGATGGCCGGTGGCGAGCTCTTCGGGAAGGTCGTGCTGAGCGTCTGACGCGGCGCGGGGAGGGGCGTACCGGCGGCCTGCCGGGCGCCCCTTTTTCGTGCCCGCATTGTCAACTGTGGTTGACGTCGATCGTGCGTCAACCTACATTGACACCATGACTGATGCGACGGATCTCGCCGAGCAGGCGGGAGCCCGCGATCCGCGGGTCGGGCTGCGGGCGGTCGCCGCGCTGCGGCGGCTGCTTGAGCAGCTGGAAGCGGTACAGGTGCGCAGTGCGCGCAATCAGGGCTGGTCGTGGCAGGAGATCGCGGCCGAACTCGGAGTCAGCCGGCAGGCCGTGCACAAGAAGTACGGGAGGCGATGAGTGATGTTCGAAAGGTTCACCCAGGGCGCCCGGGACGTGGTGCAGGGGGCTCTCGCCCATGCCGAGCGGGAGCGGGCGGAGCGCGTCGACGAGGGGCACATGCTGCTCGCGCTCCTCGACGGCAGCGGAACGCGCGGCGCGTTCGCGCTCGGCGCGCTCGGTGCGGACACGCAGGAGCGGCGGGCGTCGATCGGGCGGGCGCTTGCGGGGGTGCGGCGCAGGGCGGGGCTCACGAGGGCCGACACGGAGGCGCTCGCCGGGATCGGTATCGACGTGGAGGAGGTCGTCGCGCGGGTCGAACGGGCCCATGGCGAGGGTGTGTTGACCGGGGGACGCCGAGTCGGCGGGCGGCGGCCGCTCACCCGTGAGGCCAAGGGCGTGCTCGAATCCTCGCTGCGCATCGCCCTCGCCCACCACGACCGGGCGATCGGCGACGAGCACCTCCTCCTCGCCCTCACCTCCCGCCCGGGCATCGCCTCCGAGGTCTTGGCAGAACACGGAGTGAGTGTGGCGGGGGTGGAGCGGGTGCTGTACGGGGGCGGGGAGGCGGCGGCGGGGTGAGCCGTGCCGGGGTCGGCGCCTGTGGTGATGGGCGCGCGGCGCCGGGGTGCCGCCTTGCCCACCCTGCCGCCCAAGGCGGCAGATTGCCCAGGGCGGCGCGGCACCATCAAGCCCAGGCCGGCAAAATCAAGCCCCTGCGGCGATTGAGCAGCGGGGTCCGGGGTGGAGCCCCGATCTTTTCAGCCCCGCCGGCGATTGAGGCGCGGTGCGGCCGAGGTCACTCGCCCGGTGAACGGAGACTCGCTCCGATGTGGGCCGCCGCCTGCGCCAAGTGACGCCTCGCGTCGCCGAGTTGGTCCTCCGTGACCCCCCGATCGCGGGCGACATCGCGGATGTCGTCCCGGAAGCGGTCCAGGAGGCGGTCCAGGTCGCGCGCCGGGTCACCGCTGGAGCCCTCCGAGGCCCAGGAAGGAACGTACTCGGCGGGAACCTCGTCGCTCGGCGGACGGTACTGGGGCTCGGTCGACGCGCCGGGCCCGGCGTCCTTGCTCCAGGACTTGCCGAACTCGCCGAACTCCTTGGCCAGTTCGGTCAGCCCCTCGCGCACCCCCGTCGGCCAGTCGCCGCGCGTGAAGTGGTCCTGCACCTGCTCCTGGACACGCTTGGCCATGCGCTGGAAGTCCTCCGCCGCCTGTGCGCGCACCTGCTCCTGCGACTCCTTGGCCTGACGGCGCGCCCGCTGGGCCTCCTCGCGGGCCCGGCGGCTCTCGTCCTTCGCGCGCCGCGCCTGCTCCTTCCACTCGTGCTTGGCGCGCCGCACCTCTTCCTTGGTGGCGCGCCAGGCGTCCTTGTCCGTGAAGTCACCGGGACCGGTTCCCGCACGGGTCTGGGACGCGGCGGCACGTACCTCGCGGCGCAGATCGCCCGCCGCACCCCGCACGTCGTCCCTGATCTCCGCCGCCAGCTCGGCCACGGACTCCCGGATCTCCAGCTCGAGGTCGGCCAGCTCACCGCTGCGGTCGGCCAGTTCGGCCCGGCCGGCCTCGGTGATCGCGTAGACCTTCCGGCCGCCCTCCGTGGTGTGGGTGACCAGGCCCTCGGACTCCAGCTTGGAGAGGCGCGGGTAGACCGTGCCGGCGGAGGGCGCGTACAGGCCCTGGAAGCGCTCTTCGAGGAGGCGGATCACCTCGTACCCGTGTCGCGGCGCCTCGTCGAGCAGCTTGAGCAGGTAGAGGCGCAGGCGGCCATGGGCGAAGACGGGGGGCATGTCAGAGCACCTTCTTGTCGGCGGGGTCGGTGTCCTGCGGTTCCGGGGAGCCTTGCGGCTCGGCGGCGCCCTGCGATTCTGGAGCGTCCCGGGGTTCCGAAGCGTCCTGGGGATCCGCGGCATCCGTGGCATCCGCGGCATCCGCGGCGTCCTGCGGTTCCGGAGTGCTCTGGGGGGCCGGAATGTCTCGTGGCTCCGGTGGCCGTGTCGCGTCCTCCGACGGGGGCCTGCGCAGGAGGGCGATCGATCCGGAGACCGTCGTCGCCTTCAGTTTGCCGGTGCCCGCGCCCAGGCGGCCGGTGATCTTGTGCGCGCCCCAGGCGCCCGACACCCGCAGATCCTCGAAGGCGTTCGACACCGCTCCGCTCGCCGTGTTCGCCTCGACCTCCGTGTCCGCCGGGTGCGGGATGCGGATGGCGATCTCGCCGGAGACGCTCGTCAGGCTCACGTCCGTCGGCCCCGCGGGGTCCAGGTCCACGATCATCGACCCGCTCACCGTGTCCGCCTTCACGAAGGAGCCCGAGCCGTCGACGACCGTCAGGTCCCCGGACACCGAGTTGAACCGGAGGTCGCCCGTGACCGCCTGCGCCTCGACGCCACCGGACACCGTGCTGGTGCGCACCGGGCCCGTGACGCCGACGAGCGTCGTGTCGCCGGTGACGCCCTTCACCTCCGTGGGCCCTTCGGTGCCCGAGACCACGGCGCCTGCGCCGACCACGCCGACCTCGACCCGCGTGTCCGCCGGCACCGCGAGCGAGACGACCGCGCTGCGGTTCCAGCCCTTGCGGTCGAGCCACTTGAGGAAGCCCTTCCAGGGCAGGTCGTCGTAGGCGACGGTGAGGGTGCCGTCCGACTGCGTCACGCGCAGGGGCGGTCCGTCGATCTCCGAGACCTCCAGGCGGGCCCGGCCCTCGGCCGTCCCCACCACATTCACCGCACCACTCACGATGCGTACGTGCAGGGCCGACACCGGCTCGTCGAAGACGAGCTTCTGCGGCTCCGTGACGGACCACTCGGGCATGGTGCGACCTCCTCGACGGCCGGGAGTGAACGCGCCATATCGCGTTCTCTGTCAAACACGATATATCGCGGATGGGGAAAGTCAAGACTGTCGCGGAAGTCCGTGCCCCGACGCCCGATGGGCCGTCCAATTGCTGCGGAAATCCACCGACTTGCCCTAGCGTGGTGCCATGTCGTCCCTCGAACCCGCCGGTGCGCTGCTGCTCTGCCGCGCCGAACCGTCCGTCGTCGGGCCCGCCGCCCAGCTGCTGCGCGAGCGGATGCTGCTCACCCGCGCCGGACGTGAGTGGAGCGTCCTCGTACCCGAGGCGAAGCCGTGGCTGTCCATGGAGGACGGCGGCGGCGAACCCGTCGACCGCGTGCTCGGCGGCTGGGCGGGCGCGCTCGCCGTCGGCGCGACCTGGCCGGTGCTCGCGCTGTGGTGGGACGCCGACCGCAGCGGGTTCACACTGGCCTCCGGGTTCCGCCGCCCTGTCGGCTACGAATGGCTGGCGAACGGCACCCCGGTCGGCGAGGCCGAGGCGCTGCGCACCTTCGCGGCGCGCCTGGGCCTGGATCCCGTACTCGACCTGCAGGCCCTCGAAGCGCTCGCGAAACCCGACACGGGCGACAGTGCGGCCGACGCGCGCGCCCGCATGCTGGGCCTGCTCGCGGTCCTCACCCGCACCGGACTCACCCTCCCCGCGGGACTGACCCCCGGCGAACCCGCCGACCGGCTGCGCGAGGTCGCGCGGGTCCAGCCGGACGCGCAGCAGGTCAGCTGGTCGGGCTGGCGGGACGCCGTGCACGCCGAGCTCGACGTCGTGGAAGCCACGAGCGTCGGACCCTGGCTGCGTGGCCCCAGGGCGAGGCTGATCGCTGCCGCCCAGCTCGCGGCCGGGCTGCCGCTCACCGTGCACGGCCTGCGGCGGCGCAGCGGCGGCTGGACCGCCGCCGGGGCGCTGCTCCTGCTGCACGGGGCGCTGGGGTTCGCCTACGCGAGGTTGCGCGCGGGCCGTGACTGATTGCGCGGGGCCGGATGGTGCACGCCGTCGGCCCCACGCCTCGGGGCTCCGCCCCGGACCCCGCTGCTCAATCGCCGCAGGGGCTTGAAGGGCTGCTCCAACGCCGCAGGCGCTTGTAGGCGCGCCTACTCCTCCTCGTCCTCCTCGTCGTCGAGCCGCGCCAGCCACGTGGCGAGCCGCTCCACCGGGACCTCGAAGTCCGGATTGAGGTCGACGAACGTCCGCAGCTGCTCGGCGAGCCACTCGAAGGTGACCTCCTCCTCGCCGCGCCGCTTCTCCAGCTCTTCGATGCCGCGGTCCGTGAAGTACATGGGGCTGTTTCTCCTGCGTGCGGGGCCCGCGCGGGCGCGCGGGCGTGGTGTCGACTGCCCACCAAGCCTATGGGGACGGGTGACCATGAAGCCTGCCCGAGGGGTAGCTCCCGCTCATCCTGGGAAGGACCCTTGTCCCGCAAGGGAGGTCGCGGGGAACGGGAAACGGGGGAGCGGTATGGGGCAGGAAGCGACAAGGGTCGCGCGGATCGCGCTGCCGGACGGGACACCGGTGTGGGCCCGGATATCCGGAGAGGTCGATGAACTGGGTGCGGCCGAAGGGGAGTTGTCGTACTCCGACACCGGGTTCACGGACCGGGTGGAGGCGAGCGTCGAGAGTCTGAACGCTCTCGTGACGGGGGTCGCGCGCTCCCTCGCGCGGCCGCTGCGCGCCGTGCGCCCCGACGAGGTGAGCGTCGAGTTCGGCGTCGAGCTGATGGCAAAGGCGGGCAAGGTCGTAGGACTGCTCGCGGACGGTGAGGCGAAGGCGGGCATCAAGGTCACGCTGACCTGGCACGAAGGGCCACCCGACCTGGAGAACCCGCAGGATCCGGCCGCCCGCGCGGCTGCCGCCACGCCACCCGCACCCCGCGCGGCCACGGGCGCATCACCCGGCGCCCCGGCGCACGGGGGAGCCGACCCGACGGTCGCCGGGGCCGGGGCATGACACTCGGGCGCGACGGGGGCGCACCGGGCAACAGGGATGCCGCCCTGCTTGCGCTGCGTGAACTCGTCATGGCGTCCACCGTGCGCATTCATCGCATGCGGGCCGGGTATGCAGCGGACGGGCCCGAAAGCTTCGTCGGAAGCGGCTTCTTTGTCGCCCCGAACTGGGTTCTGACCTGCGCGCACGTGGCTCTCGGCGGGGAAGGGGGCGAGCTGACGGTGGCCTACGAGACCGGTCCGGGACGCGGCGCGTCCCGCGTACCCGCGGAAGTCGTCGCCACGCTCCCCGAGCGCGTCGAGCAGGCGGTGCCCGGCAAGTGGCCCGCCCCCGACCTCGCCCTCGTGCGGCTGCGCGAACCCGTGGACCACGAGTGCGCCTACGTAGCCGAGCGACCTGCCGCGTACTACAACGAAGGGGAGGTCTTCTACGCGGGCTGGACCGTGCTGGACGGACAGGTGTGCCGCCTCGACGGGCCGATCGCCGTCAAGGGCACCATCGGCGACTGGTCGTCCGGCGTGCAGCTGCGCCTCGGGGAGAACGACCTGCCGTACGGGATCTCGGGCGGCCCCGTCGTCGACCCGGTGCGCGGCGAGGTCATCGGCGTACTGAAGTCGCGGGCCGACCACGGGCGGGGCGGTACGTCCATCGGGATCGAGCAGCTGCGCACGCTGCCGGTGCCGGGGCAGGCGGTGCGGGCCGAGTACGACGACCTCTACCAGGCGGTGTTCCACGCGCACGACCGCTACCACCGGGACCGCCAGCGGCAGTCGGACGGTGGCAGGAAGACCTGGGCCGACGTGCAGAGCAGGCTCGGCGCGCGGCCCGGACGGACCCTCACACCGGGCGAGCGTGCCCAGTTGCTCGGCCGGCTCGCGGATCTGCCGCCGCCGGTGAGCACGCGCGGTCTGCTCGACATCCTGGTGTCGCTCCCGGAGTACGAACCGGGTACGTCGCTGCCCGCGCCGCGCGGTTGGCGTGACGGTCTCGGAGCCCTCTACGAAGGCGCGCACGACGACGGTGTGCGCGGGCTCGTGCTCGACTACGCGATGCGGGCCCTGTCGGCCGAGCGCCCCTTCGTCACGCCGGGCACCCAGGACGCCGAGGCGGCCCTGTGGGAGTGGGTGCGGCAGGCCGGCGAGGGGTGTCTGGACGTCGGGCGCAGGCGCCGCATCGAGGTCCAGCGGATCGAGCGCTTGCAGCGGCGCGGCTCGTCGGATGTCACGGCGGCGGACCCGATCGCCGACCGTGCGCCCCGGCCGTCCGCGCTGCTCGAACTCGTGGAGCGGGGCTGGGAGAGGGAGTACTGGGACTGGCAGGTGTACGTAGCCCGCCCGGACGGCTCGCGCGACTGCGTGCGGCAGGACGAGCGCACCCCTACGGAGGCGCTGCCCGACCTGCTCGCCGCGCCGCTGGCCGAGGCGTTCCGGCAGTGCGACGAGCCGGGGTGGCCCGCGGTCCTCCAGGTGGCGCTTCCGCACAACCGCCTGGACCTGCCGGTGGACGCCTGGCGGCTGGGGCCCGGAGGGCCGCCGCTCGGCGCGCGCGGCCCCGTCGTGCTGCGCTGCGGCGACCGGGACCGGCTCCCCGGGGACAGCGGCTTCGCGGAGTCCGACCGGGCGTTCCCCGAATCGGGCGCGGACCGGGTGGACCGCTGGCGATGGCTGCACGCGCACGCCGCGAGGGCCGAGATCCTCGACTGCGACGGCGGGGTGCCCAGGCCGGTCCCGGAGAGCGGCGAGTTGCGCAATCTGTCGCCCGCGTCCGTACCGGTGATGTGTCGCTATGGAGAGCATCGCTACGAGGACGACACCGAGGCGCTCGCGCGGGTACTGCTCGGCGGTTTCGGAGTGGCCCTGTGGCGCCGCGGCCGGGCGCGGACCGCGGCGGTGTGCGGTGAGTTCCACCGCGGCGCCGCCGTCATGGTCGCCGACGCGCGCGGTGCGAGACAACTCCCGGAGCGCGTACACGAGTTGCGCAGAAAACTCCTGGCGAGCCGCACAGAGGCGTACTGGGCCGACGGCATCGCCCTCTATTACGACGACCCGCACCAAGATCCGCCAGGCGCCGATGATCTTCTGGAGGCCCCGTGACATCAGTGCCCCGGCGACCACCCCTCTTACGCGGCCCACGATCCATCGATACCGTGAGACACGTCCCTTCGACTGCCCCGCTGGACGAGCGACGACGAGGACCGGATCATGACCGAATCCAGTGAGTGGCTCATCTACCGTGGCGCCGGCGAACCCCACGACGGGCTCGAGCGGTTGCCCGCGCCGCCACCCTGGCGCGACTTCTCGGGCCGGGACGCCGAGGGCACGTCGGGCGGCTCCGAGGACCGAAGGCTCGGCGCGCACCGGCACCTCGCGGAGTTGCACAGGCCCGGGGCCGAAGAGCTCGAAATGATCAATGCCGCGCTCTATCTGCGCCGCCCGCTGCTCGTCACGGGGAGTCCGGGCGCGGGCAAGAGCACGCTCGCGCACTCGGTGGCGTACGAGCTGGGTCTGGGCAACGTACTGCGGTGGTCCATCGTCAGCCGCTCCACGCTCCAGGACGGGCTCTACCACTACGACGCGATCGCCCGCCTCCAGGACGTGCAGATCGCGGCGCAGGGCGGGTACGGGTCCGCGGCCGGATCGCCGGGAGCCGTCGAGGGCATCGGGAGCTATATCCGGCTCGGCCCGCTGGGCACCGCCCTGCTGCCGTCGCCGACGCCGCGCGTGCTGCTGATCGACGAGCTCGACAAGAGCGATATCGACTTGCCGAACGACCTGCTGAACGTGCTGGAGGAGGGCGAGTTCGCGATCCCCGAACTGGAGCGGGTCGCCGACCGGTTGCCGGACGGCGAGGCGGAGGTGCTCACCGACGACGGCGTGAAGGTGCGCGTCCGCGACGGCCGGGTGCGGTGCAACGCGTTCCCGTTCGTGGTGCTCACCAGCAACGGGGAGCGCGACTTCCCCGCCCCGCTGATGCGCCGCTGCATCCACCTCGAACTCGGCAGGCCCGACCACAACCGGCTCGCCACGTTCGTACGGGCCCACCTCGGTGACGCGCTGGCACGCGAGGGCGACGACCTGATCAACCGCTTCCTGGAGCGCTCCCGCAGTGAACTGCTCGCGACGGACCAGCTGTTGAACGCGATCCACCTCACCGCCGCCACCGGCACCCTCAGCCGCGAACGCCTCGCCGACCAGCTCATCCAGCGACTCGACCGCCCGAGGTGAAGCGGTGAAACCCGACGCGACGGCGCGTCAGGGTGTCGGCGAGCCCGCGGAGCCCGGACGCCCCGCGGGCGACCCCTTCGCCGATCTCATCGCCAGGCTGCGCCGGATCGGGCTCGACCCGGCCGCGGAGGACCTGTGCGACGCGCTCTGGCTGGCCCGCCACGCCCGCCCCGCGCGCGCCGCGGCCCCGGCGGACACCGGGCCCGGCGAACGGCCCGACCGCGAAGGCGCCCGGCCGGCCCCGCTCCCGGCGACCCCGAACCCCGCGCCCGCGGAGCGTGCGCCGGAGCCGCAGGCGCCCCAGGTGTACGACGAGAGCGGCGACCGGCGCGTCGCCCTCTACCCCGTGCCCCGCTCCACGGCGGGACCGGGGCGCGGCGGCCGCGCCGCGCCGCTGCCGGTCGGCGTCCCGGCGGCGCCCGCGTTCCCCGCGCCGCTCGAACTCCAGCGCGCCCTCAGGCCGTTGCAGGGTTATCGCAGCGCCGCGCCGCCGCGGCGCGCGGTGCTCGACGAGACCGCGACCGCCGAGCGGACCGCGCGGGCCGGCGGCCTGGTGCTCCCCGTGTACCGCGCGGTCACCCGCGCCGACGCGCGCCTGCGGCTCGTGATGGACGCCTCCTCGTCGATGCGCGTGTGGGACCGGATGTTCATCGAACTGGAGCAGGTCTTCGGCCGGTTGGGTGCCTTCTGGGACATCCAGGTCAGCTATCTGCACGAGGGCCCCGACGCCCAGGCCGCCGTCAGCCACAGCCCGGAGCCGTACGCGGCGCCCCTGCACTCCACCGACCGGCTCAGCGACCCCTCGGGCCGCCAGATCACCGTCCTCGTCAGCGACTGCGCGGGCCCGCTGTGGCGCAGCGGCCGGGCCCACCGTCTCCTGCATCAACTGGCCAGGCAGGCCCCCGTCGCCGTACTGCAGCCCCTGCCGCAGCGGATGTGGAACCGGACCCGACTGCCCGTCTCGTACGGGGAGTTGAGCCGCGGCGAGGCCCTGGGCGGCGCCGCCGCGCTGCGTGTGCGGACGGCGACGGGGCCTTCGGCGCGGGACCGTGCGGGGGCGCTCCCTGTGCCCGTGCTGCCGCCCGAACCGGCGGCGCTCGGAGCCTGGGCGCGGCTGCTCTCCGGGGCGGGCGCGGGGCCGGTCGCGGGGGCCGTCGGCTGGGTCAGGGCGGACCAGCGGCCGTCCACGGCGGGGCGGCAGGCGCCGCGTCCTTCGGTACTCGAACTCGTCAGCCGGTTCCGTTCCACCGCGTCCCCGGACGCGGGCCGGCTCGCCGGATTCCTGGCGGCGGCCCCGCTGTGCCTGCCCGTGATGCAGCTCGTGCAGCGGACGATGCTGCCCGGCTCAGGCCCCTCCGAGCTGGCCGAGGTGCTGCTCAGCGGGTTGCTCACGCGGGCCAAGGGGGAGCACGGCACGGACGACGTCCAGTGGTACGAGTTCGCGCCCGGCGTGCAGGAGGCGCTGCTCGGGCCGCTCGGCAGGGACGAGGCGATGCTGGTCCTCAAGCACTGCTCGGAGTACATCGAGGCCCGCTTCGGCAAGGGCGGGCCCAACTTCCCGGCCCTCGCCCTGGCCCAGCTCGGCGACGGCCGCGACGGCTCCGAACGCCCCACCAATACCGGATACGGTCCGCCGCGCGCCGTCGACGGTGACAACGGCGACGGCGGGGCGAGCGGCGCCGACCTCGTCCCGCAGCCCTTCGCCGAGGTCGCCGCGCGGGTCCTGGAGCGCTTCATGCCGCTGCCGGACCAGTTCGCGCTGTACGGGACCGGGAGTCCCGGCGGCCGGCCGGAGGTGTCGCACAGCCACCCCGCCGTCACCCGCGCCCACGCGCTCGCCGAGCGTTTCGCCGACGAGGGCATGGTGCAGGACCTCATCGACGCCGTGCAGTTGCTGCGGGGCGCCACCGAGCACGCGGCGGCCACCGACCGGGACTTCGAGCTGTGGTCCGAGTACGCCCACTGTGTGCTGCGCCTGTGGGAGGTGCAGGGCGGCACGGACCTGTTGCGCGAGGCGGAGCGGGCGGCCGAGCGCGCGGCGGCCCACCCGCACGCGCTGCGCGAACGCGCCGTCCTCGCGCGCGTGCTCTGCACAGCGGCCACCGACCGCAGGCGCAGGGGCGACCGCCACGGCGCCCTCGAACTGCTGAGGAGGGCCGACCGGGAGTACGCGATGGCGTGCTCGGCTCCCGGGCTGCCGGAGCCGGAGGCGCTCGCCCTCACACTGGAGCGGGTGGGCGCACTGGAGGCGCAGTGGCGGCTCGGCGGCGACAGCGCGCTGCTCCAGGGCGCGGTCGGCATGCTGGAGGCCTTCGTCGACGCCTGGTCGGGCCGCCGCCCGCCGCCCGAACTTCCGCTCACGCACGGCCGGATCCTGCTCCGGCTCGCCGGCGTGACCACCGACCGCGAACAGGCGCGCCGGTACGCGGAGCAGAGCGCGCAGTCCCTGCGCGACGGGCTCGCGAGCGACCCCGAAGGAGCCCTCGGTGTCCCGCGCGCCCGCGTGGTCCTCGATCTGGTGGACGCGCTGCTCGCGGCGGGCGGCGCCCTGGACGAGGCACAGGCCCGGATCGACGAGGCGCTGCGGCTCGGCCCCGAACAGAGCCTGCACGTCGCTCTGTTGCGGCGCGCGGGACGTGTCCAGGTGGCGCGCCACGACGATTCGGGCGACCCGCGGCCACTCCAGGAAGCGGCACGGTGTTTCGAACAGGCGTCCCGGCGCATGTCTCGGGAGTCCTCGGCCCACGCCGACGTACTGGCGGAGTGGGGAGAGGTCCTGCTGCGCCGGGCGGCGCTGGAGACCGGGCCACGCGCGCAGAGCGCCCTCTCGCACGCCATCCTCGTCCTGCGGGACTGCCGCTCGGAGACGCCCACGGGCAGCTCCCGGCTGGCCGACCGCCTCCTGCTCCTCGGTCGCGCGCTGATGCTCCGCTATCGCGCGCGTGCCGACCGCGTCGACCTGCGGGAGGCCGAACACCTCCTCGGCCTCGCCGCGGCGGAGTCCGGCGACCCCCTGCTCGCGGCGCGGTGCCGCCTGGAGCTGGGCGAGGTGCAGTACGAGGCGTACCGGAGCCTCGGCCGTCCCGCCCGCCTCGACGAGGCCGTGGAGGCGTTCCGCCTGGCGGCGGAGTGCGCCCGGGAGGCGGAGGAGGCCGCGGAGACCGGCCGGCGCCGCCAGGAAGCCGTCGTACTGGGCGCGCAGGCGCAGCACTTGCGGGGTATGTCCTATGAGGCGGCGGCCCGCCCGAGGGCCGCCCGGGAGTCCTACCGGGCGGCGCGCGCGGCATGGTCGAAGCTGCGGCAGGGCAGCTTCAACACGGGCACGCCTACGGCCCGGGACACGGCCGAGCGACTGGCGGCGCTGGAGTGACGGGACGACGACGCGGACGCGAGGGGGACGGTGTGAACGGGGACGAGGAATCACAGGACGCCGCTGGATTACCGGGGCCGCGGGAACCGCTGCCCGACCTGACGCGGCTCGCTCTCAAGGACTTGGCGGACATTCAGCACCCGGTGCTCCAAGAGGTGTTGGCGGAGCTCCGTGGGCGCGCGGAGCAGCCCGGCGAGACGCTCTGGGGGTTCAACAATTCCTTCACCTGACCCACCGGGACGGCGGTGGCGGGCCGGGCCGCACATTTCGGTCGCGGTGTTCAACTAATCGGACAGTTCGAAAGGGCCGCGTTTGCGGATTCCGCCGCGACGGTAGGCGGTTTTCTGCGAGCGCGGTCGTCGACGGGCGTGCGACATGGGGGTGCGGGTGTGTCCGGACAGGCCGCTCCCCAGTCGGTGCCCGAACCGCCGTATCCCTTCCGGCAGTTCATCGTCAAAGTGCACGGCCGCTGCAACCTCGCCTGCCGGTACTGCTATCTGTACGAGGGGCAGGACCACGGCTGGCGCACCCGGCCGGCCGTCGCGTCCGACGAGGTCCTCGACCGCACCGCCACCCGCATCGCCGAGCACGCCCGCACCCATCGGCCGGCGGCGCTCTCCCTGGTGCTGCACGGCGGCGAACCACTCCTGGCGGGCGTCGACACCCTCGCCCGGTTCACCGACCTGGTGCGCGCCCGGACACCGGCCGACTGCGCGGTCCGCGCCACCGTCCAGACCAATGCCACCCTGCTGACGGCGCCCGGTGCCGCCACCCTGGCCCGGCACGACATCAGCGTCGGTGTCAGCCTCGACGGCGGCACCGCCGCCGACAACGCCCGGCGCGTCGATCATGCGGGGCGCCCGTCCTGGCCCGCCGCCACCCGCGGGGCGCGCCTGCTCGCCGAGCGCTTCCCCCGCTCGTACGCCGGGATCCTCGCGGTCGTCGACCCCGCACGGGACCCCACGGCCACGTACGAGTCCCTGCTGACGCTCCGCCCGCCGGCCGTCGACCTGCTGCTGCCGCACGGCAACTGGACCAGCCCGCCGCCCCACTGGGATCCGGCAGGGAAGGCCTACGGGGACTGGCTGTGTGCCGTCTTCGACCGCTGGTGGGACGCGGGCCGCCGGGAGACGCGGGTCCGGCTCTTCGAGGAGTGCCTCGCCCTGCTCCTCGGCCTGCCCGCGGCCACCGAGTCGCTGGGGCTCGCCCCGTTCGACGCCGTGGTCGTCGAGACGGACGGCTCGATCGAGCAGGTGGACTCCCTGAAGTCGGCCTACGAGGGGGCGGCCGCCACCGGACTCGACGTCTTCCGGCACGCCTTCGACGTGGCCCTGCGGCACCCGGGGGTGGCCGCCCGGCAGTCGGCCGCGACGGCGCCCGCCGCGCACTGCCGGGCCTGTCCCCTGCTGAAGGTCTGCGGAGGCGGCCACTACGCCCACCGCTACCGGGCGGGGAGCGGGTTCCGCAACGCTTCCGTGTACTGCGCCGACCTGGAGCGGTTCATCCGCCACGCGGCCGTACGGCTCGCGGGTGAGCCCGCTGCCGCCGCCCCGGCGGCCGGCGAAAGGAGCACTCCGTGACGCTCACGGTGGTCCCGGACCGGGCCCTCGACGAACTCGGCCGGACCGAAGGCGGCCCGGACACGCTCGCGCTCCTGGTACGTGACCAGGACACGCGGCGCCTGCTGTTGCTGCGCGCCCTCCTCGACGCGGCGGACGCGGCCGACCCGCGGGTGTGCACCGCGGGGCAGAAGGCGCGCCTGCGGGACGACTGGGCGCTGCTGACCGAGGCCGAGAACGGGGAGCCCGACGGCCGGGACCACGCGCGGGACCGGATCCGCTACCCCCTCACCGGACCGTGGGCGCTGCGCTGTCTGCGCGGCCTCGACCGGCCGCCCGGTCCCGCCCGCGAACCGGACGAGGCCCGCGCGCTGCGGCTCGACCTGGACCACTTCAGCGCGCTCGCCGCGGCGGTCGCCGCAGGCGCGGGGGTTCCCTTCACGGCGCGGCTCACCGCCCACCACGGCACGCTGACCCTGCCGTCCCTCGGGCGGCTGCGCACGACCGTGCACCGCGACGTCGCGGTCGAAGTCGCCTTCAAGGACGGGAAGATGACGCTGTGTCAGGACGACGGCCCCCAAGTCGTCGTCTTCCCGGAGCGCGGATTCGGGGCATGGTCCGGCACGCGCGCGTGGACGCCCGCACACGCGCTGCCCGGGCTGATCCCGGGGGCGCCGCCCCTGCCGCTGGACGACCTCGACCCGTACCGGACGGACCCCGGGCCCCGGCATCGCAGGCAGAGCGGGCCGACGACCCTGGACGACGCGGAGCGCAAACGCTGGCTGGCCGCCTGGTCGGGCACCGCCGCGGCGCTGCGCGCGGGCGGCGAGCACCGGCTGACGGAGGCCCTGACACTGTTGCGCTGCCTCGTGCCCCTCGAAACACCGCCGGGCGCCGAGGGGCGCGGCGGCTGCAGCGCGACCCGGCGAGAGGCCTTCGGCGCCCTGCTCAGCAGCACACCACCCTCCTCGGCCGCCTTCGCGGCGACCGTCGTCCACGAGCTGCAGCACGCCAAACTCGCCGCGCTCGGCGACGCGCTGACACTCCACCAGGACGACGGACAGCCACGCCACTTCGCGCCCTGGCGCCCCGACCCGCGACCGTACGACGGCCTGCTCCAGGGCGCCTACGCCCACCTCGCCCTCGCCGACTTCTTCCAGCGCCGCGCGCTCACCGGGGCCGCCCGCAAGGAGTCGGCGTGGACCCAGCACAGCCGCTACCGGGCCCAGGTGGGGGCGGTGCTGCCGGTGCTCGTCGGCTCGCCGCGGCTGACCGCGCGGGGTCGCCGCTTCGTCGACCAGATGGTCGTCGCCTACGAACGGATGTCCGCCCACCCGGCGCCGCGCGGCCACACGGCCCGCGCCGAGGCGTATGTGAATGCCGTGCGCACCCTGTGGCGGCAACGGCTGTCATCGGCCACCCGGCCGAACGAGTGAAGCCGGCCGGTGGCCGGTGTGCCGCTGCGCGAAGATCCTTGAACCGAGGCGTAGTTCACGTGTGGCACTGTCCAGGGTCGCGCCGAGGTTCTAGGATTTTTTTACTAACGCGCAGGAGGCCGCTGCATGTCTGCAACTCGTACGTCGGTCGGGGCGACCGCGGGGGAAACGGCGAAACAGACCGTCACGATCAGCTTCGCCGGGTTCAACCGCGCCTGGGCTGCCTGGATCGGCGACCGGTTGGAGCGGCGCGGCCTGCGGGTGGTGTATCAGCGCTGGGAGGGTCCGGCCGAGACCCCGCTCGTGGATCTGCTGCGGGACCTGAGCCTCGCGGAGGGCCGGATCCTCGTCATCGTCAGTGAGTGGTATTTCCAGCTCGGCCCGCGCACCCACGAGGAGTGGAACGCGGCGCTGCGCGAGGTCGTGGCACCCGACCCGGCCCGCTTCGCGGCCGTCTCCCTGACCACGTCCTCGGTGCCCCAGGCGACGGCCGTGCTGGGCGCCGTGGGCCTGATCAACCTGGGTGCGGAGGAGGCCGAGCGGCGGCTGCTCGAACGGCTCGACCTGCCCACGGACCCGCTGCCCGAGCCCGCGGGCAGCGCCCGGCGCGGCCCCCGCTTCCCGGCCACGATGCCCGAGGTGTGGGGCGGAGTACCGCGCCGCAACACCCGGTTCACGGGCCGCGAGACGATCCTCAACGAGGCGTACCACCGGCTCACGTCGGCCGAGCCGGGCGCGAGTGTCCTGACGTTCCACGGCATGTCCGGCGTGGGCAAGACCCAGCTCGCGGCGGAGTACGTCTACCGCTTCGGCTCCGAGTACGACGTCGTGTGGTGGGTGAACGCCGAGAAGCGTGTCACCTACCGGCGCGGCCTCGCCGAACTCGCCCCGAAACTCGGCCTCCAGACCGGACAGGAGTACGGCGAACGGCTGAGGACGGTCCGCGACTCGCTGCGTCGCGGCGATCCGTACGGGCGCTGGCTGCTCATCCTCGACGGCGCGGACGAGCCCGACCAGATCTGGGACCTGGTGCCGACCGGGCCGGGACAGGTGATCATCACCTCCCGCAACCCGGAGTGGAGCGAGCACAACAGCATGCTGCTCGAGGTCCCCGTCTACCGGCGCGACGAGTCGGTGGCCTTCCTCAGGCGCCGGGCCCCGCGCCTTACGGAGACGGACGCCGACCTGCTGGCGGATGCCCTGGAGGACCTGCCCCTGCTGCTCGACCAGACGGCGGGCTGGCTGAACGACTCGGACCTGTCGGTCGAGGAGTACATCGGCCTCCTGGACGGCGGCATCGACCAGGACGTGGTCAAGGTGTCGGCGGACTTCCCCGTGGCCTTCCAGACCGCCTGGTCGATACTGCTGAACAAGCTCCGCGACACCGTCCCGGAATCCGTCGACCTGCTGCGCCTGTGCACGTTCTTCGCGCCCGGCTTCATCCCCGTACGCCTGCTGAAGGAAATGCCCAGCGACGACCTGCCCGAACAGGTCGCGGGGCTGCTGAACGATCCGCTGCTGTGGAACAAGGCGGTCAACCAGCTGCGCCAGTACTCCGTGGTGCGCCTGGAGTCCCACGAGGCGGGGACGGACGATGTGACCGCCTCGGGGGAGGCCCTCTACCTGCACCGCATGGTCCACCAGATCGTGCACGTCGACATGCCGGAGACGGACCGGCGCGAGTTCGTCGGCGTCGTGCAGGCGGCACTGGCCGCCGCCGACCCGCGCAGGCCCACCGACACCCGGCTGTGGCCCGGCTACGCCGAGATCGTGCCGCACCTGAAGTACGCGGACGTGTTGCAGAGCACGGACCCGAACGTCCAGGGGCTCGTGCTCAACTGCCTGCGCTACATGTACCTCTCCGGAGAGTTCACGGCAGGCATCAAGCTGGGCGAGCGCGCCATGAAGGCGTGGCGGGAACTCCTCGGCGAGAACCATCCGCGGATCTGGGAGCTGTCCTTCCACTACGTCAACGTGCTGCGCGCCGCCGGTGAGTACGCCCGCACCGAAACCCTCAACCGAGCCGCGGTGGCGCACCTGCGCGAGACGCGGGGGCCGGACGACCTGGAGCATCTGCGGGCCTCCAGCGGACTCGCCGCCGACCTGCGCGGCCTCGGCCGGTACGAGGAGGCGCTCGAACTGTGCCGCTGGACCCTGACGGCCTATCAGGACCTCCTGGGCGAGCAGGACTCGCGCACGATGAACGCGCAGAACAACGTGGCCGTGACGCTCCGGCTGCTCGGGCGCTACGCCGAGGCCCTCGACATCGACCGGCAGGTCATGGAGTCCCGGAGGTCCCTGCTGAAGGGGCGGCACCCCTGGACCCTCGACTCCCAGATCTCGTACGCCATCGACCTGCGGCTGAACGGCCGCTACGACGACGCCGAGTCGAACCAGGCGCTGAGCCTGCGGGAGAACCGGCTCGTCATGGGTGAGAGCAACCCGCAGACCCTCAAGGCCGAGTACAACCTCGCGCTCTGCCACTACCGCAGAGGCGAACGCGTGAAAGCCGGCAAGGCACTCGCCCGCGTGCTGGAGCGCGGTGAGCGGGTCATGGGCGAGACGCACCCCTGGACCCTCATGTTCGCCTGCGCCCAGAGCTGCTTCGCCCGCGAGGACGGGGACATCGACGAGTCGCGCGAGCTCAGTGAGGCCATCGTCGCCCGGTACGAGGTCCAGCTCGCCGACACCCACCCCTTCGTCGCGGGCGCCCGCGCGAACCAGGCGCTCATCCTGCGCAACGTGGGGGAGCGGGAGCACGCGCACGACCTCATCGAGCGGGCCCTCGCCGACATGACCGCCGCGGTGGGCGAGAACCACCCCTGGACGCTGGGCTGCGCCGTCAACGCCTCGGCGCTGCGCAACCTCGTCGGTGACACCGAATCCGCGGCGGAGCTCAGCAGCGCGACGGTCACCCGCGCCATCGAGGCGCTGGGCCGCACCCACCCCCTCAGCCTGTCCGCGCGCATCGCGTACGCGGCGGACCTCCGCGGGCTGCGGGAGCGCCGTCAGGCGGAGAAGACCGAGCAGGAGGCGCTCTCGGACCTCGAGACGACGCTCGGCAAGCAGCACGTGCACACCATCTCCGCCCGCGCCCGCAACCGCCCCCACTGGGACTTCGAACCCCAGACGACCTGAGCGGCGCGTCCCCGTGACAGGCCGAAGGCCCGGCCCCTCGAAAGGGGCCGGGCCTTCGGCCTTGTCCGGTGTGCTGTGTCGAGACCTACGCCTCGAACACCTCACGCACCAGCTGCTCCTGCTCGGCCTGGTGGCGCTTGGCCGAGCCGACCGCCGGGGACGAGCCGTGCGGCCGCGAGATGCGGCGCAGGCGCTCGGCACCCGGGATGTCGGCGCCGACGGCCAGGTCCAGGTGGTCGATCAGGTTGAGCGCGATGAACGGCCAGGCACCCTGGTTCGCCGGCTCCTCCTGCGCCCAGAGGTACTTCTCGGCGTTCGGGAACTTGGCGATCTCGGCCTGGAGCTCGGCACCCGGCAGCGGGAACAGGCGCTCCACGCGGATGATCGCGGTGTCGGTGACGCCGCTCTTCTTCCGCTCGGCCTCGAGGTCGTAGTACAGCTTGCCCGCCACGAAGACGACCTTCTTGATGGCCTTCGGGTCCGTCGCACCCGAGTCGACCTCGGTGTCGCCGATGACCGGACGGAAGCCGCCCGTCGTGAACTCGTCCACCTTCGACGCGGCGGCCTTGAGGCGCAGCATCGACTTCGGGGTGAAGACCACCAGCGGCTTGTGGTGCGGGTTGTGCACCTGCCACCGCAGGAGGTGGAAGTAGTTCGACGGGAGCGTGGGCATCGCGACCGTCATGTTGTTCTGGGCGCAGAGCTGGAGGAAGCGCTCCACACGCGCGGACGAGTGGTCCGGGCCCTGGCCCTCGTAGCCGTGGGGGAGGAGCAGCGTGACACCGCTCGTCTGGCCCCACTTCTGCTCGGCGGCCGAGATGTACTCGTCGACGATGGTCTGCGCGCCGTTGACGAAGTCACCGAACTGGGCTTCCCACAGGACGAGGGACTCCGGGCGGGCAAGGGAGTAGCCGTACTCGAAGCCCATGACCGCGTACTCGGAGAGCAGCGAGTCGTAGACGTTGTAGCGGGCCTGGTCGGGCGACAGGTAGAGGAGCGGGGTGAAGTCCTCGCCCGTCTTGTTGTCGATGAGGACCGCGTGGCGCTGGCCGAAGGTGCCGCGGCGCGAGTCCTGTCCGGACAGCCGGACCGGCGTGCCCTCCAGGAGCAGCGAGCCGAGGGCGAGGGTCTCGCCCATGCCCCAGTCGATCGTCCCGTCCTCGATCATCGCCGCGCGGCGCTGCAGCTGCGGCAGCAGACGCGGGTGCACCGTGACGTGGTCCGGGATGTTCACCTGGGACTCGGCGATGCGCTTGACGACCTCCTGGGAGATCGCCGTCTGCACGGCCACCGGGAACTCGGCCTGCGGGTCGGGCACCTCGGCCGCGGCCGGGTGCGAGACGGCCTCGCGGACCTCCGTGAAGACCTTCTCCAGCTGGCCCTGGAAGTCCTGGAGCGCCTGCTCGGCCTCTTCCAGGGTGATGTCGCCGCGACCGATGAGGGACTCGGTGTAGAGCTTGCGCACCGAGCGCTTCTTGTCGATCAGGTCGTACATCAGCGGCTGCGTGAACGCCGGGTTGTCCGACTCGTTGTGACCGCGGCGGCGGTAGCAGATGAGGTCGATGACGACGTCCTTGTTGAACGCCTGGCGGAACTCGAAGGCCAGACGGGCAACGCGGACGACGGCCTCGGGGTCGTCGCCGTTCACGTGGAAGATCGGCGCCTCGATCATGCGGGCCACGTCCGTGGCGTACATGGAGGAGCGAGACGACTCGGGAGCTGCCGTGAAGCCGACCTGGTTGTTGATGACGATGTGGACCGTGCCGCCCGTGCGGTAGCCGCGCAGCTGCGACATGTTGAGCGTCTCGGCGACCACACCCTGGCCCGCGAAGGCCGCGTCACCGTGCAGGGCGACGGGCAGGACCGTGAAGTCCGTGCCGCCCTTGTTGATGATGTCCTGCTTGGCGCGGACGATGCCCTCGATGACCGGGTCGACCGTCTCCAGGTGGGACGGGTTGGCGGCCAGCGAGACGTTGATCTGCTCGCCGTCCAGGCCGGTGAAGGTGCCCTGGGCGCCCAGGTGGTACTTCACGTCGCCGGAGCCGTGCATCGACTTCGGGTCGAGGTTGCCCTCGAACTCCCGGAAGATCTGCGCGTACGACTTGCCGACGATGTTCGCCAGGACGTTCAGCCGGCCGCGGTGGGCCATGCCGATGACGACCTCGTCGAGACGGTTCTCGGCGGCGGAGTCGATGACCGCGTCGAGCAGCGGGATGACGGACTCGCCGCCCTCCAGGGAGAACCGCTTCTGACCGACGTACTTGGTCTGGAGGAAGGTCTCGAAGGCCTCCGCCGAGTTCAGCCTGCGCAGGATGCGCAGCTGCTCCTCGCGCTCCGGCTTGGCGTGCGGCCGCTCGATGCGGTCCTGCAGCCAGCGGCGCTGCTTCGGGTCCTGGATGTGCATGAACTCGACGCCGGTGGTGCGGCAGTACGAGTCGCGCAGCACGCCGAGGACGTCGCGCAGCTTCATCATCGACTTGCCGGCGAAGCCGCCGACGGCGAACTCGCGCTCCAGGTCCCACAGCGTGAGCCCGTGCTCGGTGATGTCCAGGTCGGGGTGCTTGCGCTGCTGGTACTCCAGCGGGTCCGTGTCGGCCATGACGTGGCCGCGGACCCGGTAGGAGTGGATCAGCTCGAAGACGCGGGCGGCCTTGGTGACGTCGTCGTCGTGCGAGGCGTCGATGTCCTTGAGCCAGCGGACCGGCTCGTAGGGGATCCGCAGGGCCTTGAAGATCTCGTCGTAGAACTCGGACTCGCCGAGCAGCAGGTTCGCGACGATGCGCAGGAACTCGCCGGAGGCGGCGCCCTGGATGACCCGGTGGTCGTAGGTCGACGTGAGCGTCATGACCTTCGAGATGCCGAGCTTGTTCAGCGTGTCCTGGGACGTGCCCTGGAACTCCGCCGGGTAGTCCATGGAGCCGACGCCCATGATGACCGACTGTCCGGGCATCAGACGCGGCACCGAGTGGACGGTGCCGAGGCCGCCGGGGTTGGTCAGGGAGACCGTGACACCGGCGAAGTCGTCCATGCCGAGCTTGCCGTCACGGGCGCGCCGGACGATGTCCTCGTAGGCCTGCCAGAACTCGAAGAAGTTCAGCGTCTCGGCCTTCTTGATGCCCGCGACGACCAGCTGGCGGTCGCCGTTCGGCTTCACGAGGTCGATGGCCAGACCGAAGTTGATGTGCTCCGGCTTGACCAGCGTCGGCTTGCCGTCCTTCTCCTGGAAGGAGTAGTTCATCGACGGCATGGCCTTGATGGCCTGCACCATCGCGTACCCGATGAGGTGCGTGAAGGAGATCTTCCCGCCGCGGGCGCGCTTCAGGTGGTTGTTGATGACGATGCGGTTGTCGAACAGCAGCTTCACCGGGACCGCGCGCACGGACGTCGCCGTGGGGACCTCGATGGACTTGTTCATGTTCTTCGCGACGGCGGCGGCGGGGCCGCGCAGCGTCACGAGCTCGGGGCCGGCAGGGGCCTCGGTCGTCACTTCTTCAGCCTTCTTCGGTACGGGGGTGGCGGCAGCGGCCGGCTTCGGCGCGGTGGGCGCGGCCGGAGCGGCGGGCTTCGCGGGGGCCGGAGCAGCAGACTGTGCGGGAGCTGCTGCTGCGGGCTTCGCGGGCGCGGCAGGGGCCTGCGCTGCGGGCGCGGCCGGGGCCGCGGGCTTCTCGGCCGGCTTCGGGGTCGACGCGGCCCCCGCGGCCGCGGCACCTGGCTTGTAGTCGGCGAAGAAGTCCCACCAGGCTCGGTCAACCGAATTCGGGTCCTGGAGGTACTGCTGATAGATCTCGTCGACGAGCCACTCGTTGGGTCCGAACGCGGCCGCAGGGTTTTTACCCTGCCCGGCTTGGTCGGTCTCGGTGGAGATGCTCGAGTTACTGGGGGACTGTGGCGACACGGCGTGAACCGCCCTCTTCCGCTTCTCACAAGGTGATGGACAGCGGGAATAAAGGCTACGCCTCCATCGGCGGGACTTGCAGACCGGGCCGGTCATCCGTCACGTAAGTCACACCGGAAGTTGCGTTTCGGGCCGGGAAATGGCGGGAAACAAGCGGGGTTTCGGAACGTTCGGATGCGCGCCCGGCGTGTTCGTGTCTGCCCGGCGCGCTCTTGACCCTTGCCTGACCGAAACCCTACGTCAACTTTGCGTTCCGGGCTCTCCCGGAAGAGTGACCTTGATCCGGCAGCCCCGAGCGGATTCGGCCACTCGGATCTGCCCGCCGTGCAGTTCCACGGCCCAGCGGGCGATGGCGAGGCCGAGGCCCGTGCCGCCGTCGCCCTTGTCGCCCGTGGCGGCGCCCTGGTTGAAGCGCTCGAAGACCTTGTGCCACTCGGACTGCGGGATGCCGGGGCCCTCGTCGAGCACCTCGAGGACGAGGGACTCGGGGTAGGGGCCGCGGCGGGCGCTCACGGTGACGCGGCCGTGCTGCGGCGAGTGCTTCACCGCGTTGTCGATGAGGTTCGCGACGACCTGGTGGATGCGCTCCGGGTCGGCGCTCGCCGTCAGCTCGGGCGGCGAGACGTCGAGGTGCAGATGGACGTCCGTGCGCGTATGGGTGCCGGAGCCCGAGGCGAGTCCCGCGCGCTGGGAGACCGCCATGTTGGCCTCCTTCAGGACGCCCGACAGATACGGCCAGACCTCGAAGCGGCGCGTCTTCAGCGGCACGACGCCGTTGTCCAGGCGGGACAGGTCGAGCAGCGTGTCGACGAGGCGGCCGAGCCGCTCCGTCTGTTTGAGCGCCGTGCGCATCGTCTCGGGGTCGGCGGCCATGACGCCGTCGACGACGTTCTCCAGGACCGCGCGCAGGCCCGCGATGGGCGTGCGCAGCTCGTGCGAGACATTGGCCACGAGCTCTTTGCGCTGCTGGTCCTGGGCCGCCAGCTCGTCGGCCATGCGGTTGATGGTGACCGCGAGGTCACCGATCTCGTCCCGCCGGCCCGCGCCGCGGACCCGGCGCGAGTAGTCGCCGTTGGAGATGAACCGGGCGACCGTGTTCATCTCGTCGAGCGGGGCCGTCAGCGAGTGCGCCACGAACTGCGTGATCAGCAGCGTGGCGATGATCGAGAACACCGTGATGAAGCGCAGCTCCGTCGCCGTGTACATCGCCACCATGAGCAGGCCCGTGGTGATGAAGACGGAGACGACGACGAGCGTGCCGAGCTTCGCCTTCACGGAGAAGGGGCGCAGACCGCCGGACGCCCACTGGGGGTTGAACGGCGGTCGGTGCGGCCGCCCGCCCGTTACCCGGTTCCGGTCCCCGCCGCTCACGGGTTCGGCGTCTCCAGCGCGTAGCCCACGCCGTGCACGGTGCGGATGCGCTCCGCGCCGATCTTCCGGCGCAGGGCCTTGATGTGGCTGTCGACCGTGCGGGTGCCCGAGGCGTCCGCCCAGTCCCACACCTCGGCGAGCAGCTGCTCACGGGAGAGGACCGCGCGCGGCGTGTTCGCCAGGCACACGAGGAGGTCGAACTCGGTGGGAGTGAGGTGTACGTCCTCGCTCCTGACCCGCACGCGCCGCTGCGCGTGGTCGACTTCCAGCTCGCCGAGCCGCAGGATGCCGCTGCGCGGCGTCGTGGCCGCGAGCGCCGCCCGCTCGACGCGGCGCAGCAGCACGTGCACGCGCGCCGCCAGCTCCCGCATGGAGAACGGTTTGGTCATGTAGTCGTCGGCACCGACGCCGAGCCCCACCAACATGTCCGTCTCGTCGTCGCGCGCGGTGAGCATCATGACCGGCACAGGCCGCTGGGCCTGTACGCGCCGGCAGACTTCGAGCCCGTCGAATCCGGGCAGCATGATGTCGAGGATCAGCAGGTCGGGCTGCCAGGCCTCGGCCGTGTCCACCGCCGCCGGACCGTCCTGCGCGGTTTGCACGAGGAATCCCTCGGCGCGCAGCCGGGCGGCGATGGCGTCGACGATCGTCGGATCATCCTCGACGACCAGGACCCGTCGTTGGGCTCCCTGGGTCGTCGTGGTGGTGTTGTGGGAGGTGTGTGTCTGCTCCATCGCCCCGCCCCTGAGTGCGCGTCGTCGTGACGCGCTTGACGCTTGAATGATCGGGTTTCGGACGTCAGCGTACGGGGAGTTACCGCCGGTCGGCTACGTGGGCCTCAGAGCGAGGTGCACCACGTCAGGGACGCCCCGGACAACCGGGATCTCTTCGGTGCGCACCGCCTGGAATCCGGCATTCCGCAAGGTTTCTTCGAAATTTGCTGACGGCTGTGCGGACCATACGGCGAGAACACCGCCCGGGTCGAGTCGGTCCTTGCAGGCGGCGAGGCCGGACGGTCCGTAAAGGGTGTCGTTGTCCTCGGTGACCGTCCAGTCCGGACCGTTGTCGATGTCGAGGCAGAGCGCGTCGTAGGTGTCCGTGGCCGTGTGCAGATGCCGTACGAGGTCGGCCTCGACGATTTCCGTACGGGGGTCGGCGAGGGCCTCTGCGGAGAGCGCGCGCAGCGGGCCGTTCCGATGCCAGTCGATGATCGCGGGTTCGCGCTCGACGACCGTGATGCCGCCCCAGCGCGGGTCGGCGGCCGCGTGCGCGAGGGAGAAGCCGACGCCGAGGCCGCCGATGAGGACGCGCGGCCTCGCGCGGCCGTCAAGCGAGGCGAGCGCGGCGTCCATCAGCAGGCGCTCGGAGCGGCCGTCGGAAGTGTCCATCAGGAACGTGCCGTTGGCGATGATCTGGAGCAGCTCGCCGTGCCGGCGCAGGACCACCTCGCCGAACGGGCCTTCGCGGCGATCGAGGACGACGGGTGGACCGGGATGGTGCAGGGTCGTCATGGCGGCCATTGTGGCCGACGGGGTCGGCGGCCCGCCGGTATTTTCTGTGGCCCACGTCTCACATGGCGCTCGTCACAGAGGGTGACCCGCACCGGGGTCGACGCCACGGGGCTCCGCCCCGGACCCCGCTGCTCAATCGCCGCAGGGGCTTGAAAGATCGCCTCAATCGCCGGCGGGGCTTGAAATATCAAGCCCCGCCGGCGATTGAGGCGATCCAGCCCCGCCGGCGTTTGAGGCGCGGGGTCCGGGGCGGAGCCCCGTGGCGTGGGGTCAGTCGACCGGTCCCACGTACTTCGCGTTCGTCAGCGGCGCCTCGATCCGCCACCCCACCGACTCGTAGAGGAACCGCCCCTCCGGGGTACACGCGAGGACCGCACGGGTCGCGCCCTGCGCATGCGCCGCTGCCTGGAGCGTGCCCATGACCACACGGCCGAGCCCCTTGCGGCGATGGTGTGCCGAGGTCTCGATCTGGTCGACGACCGCGCTCGCCCCGGTCGGGGCGATCTGACCGCGCGCCGCGAACGCCCCCGCCGCGTCGGTGACCAGGACCCGCGTGACCCCGGCGCGATTCCAGATGTGCCGGATGTAGCCCCCGGGGGCCGGAGGCACGGCGGCCCGGGTCAGTTCCGACGACATCAGGAAGTCGTCCGCCCCGTACGCCTCCCACTCCGGGCCGAGCCACGGCAGCACCCGCTCCGGGTCCGCGAAGACCTTCAGGTGGGTGCCGCGGCCGCGCGTCGCCCCGGCCGCCTTGCGTACGGCCTCCTCGGACACCGCGTCGTTGGTGGCGCCGATGACGTGCCGGCTCACGTGCTCCTGAAGGCCCACATGAATCGTGTAACCCCAGGGCTCGACGAGCGGGGGAGCGGCGCCGCGAGAGACGACCCAGCCGTCGATCCAGTTCCGTACCAGCTCCTCGCCCGTCATGCCCGCACTCCCAGATGTAAGGGTCCGTTTCGCATTCGAGTTATTACATACGGCGCCCCGCCGGGTGCGATAGTCGTGATCGCTGACAGCGAACGGCCGTGCTGGAACATCTTGAGGCCGTCGAGCATTGAGTCCTTGTAACTCAACTTGACTGCCAAAGGGGAGATCATGGCTTCGACGTCCACACCGCTCACCCTGCCCGTGCTGCCGCTCGACGACGAAGTCGTGCTGCCCGGAATGGTGGTGCCCCTGGACCTCAGCGACACCGACGTACGAGCCGCGGTGGAGGCCGCACAGGCAGCCGCGCGTACCGGATCCAGCAAGCCGAAGGTGCTGCTTGTTCCACGCGTCGACGGGACGTACGCGAACACCGGCGTGCTCGGCACCGTCGAGCAGGTCGGCCGCCTCGCCGACGGCGACCCCGGCGCCCTGATCCGCGGCGTCGGCCGCGTGCGCATCGGCGCCGGCACGACCGGGCCCGGCGCCGCCCTGTGGGTGGAGGGCCTGAACATCGAGGAAGAGGTGCCGGACCCGTTGCCCGGCGCCGTGACCGAACTGGTCAAGGAATACAAGGCGCTCGCCACGAACTGGCTGAAGAAGCGCGGCGCCTGGCAGGTCGTGGACCGCGTCCAGGCCATCGACGACGTGTCCGCGCTCGCCGACAACTCCGGCTACTCGCCGTTCCTCACCACCGCCCAGAAGATCGAGCTGCTCGAAGCCGCCGACCCGGTGGAGCGCCTGAAGCTCGCCACCGGGCACCTGCGCGACCACCTCGCCGAGCAGGACGTCGCCGAGTCCATCGCCAAGGACGTCCAGGAAGGCGTCGACAAGCAGCAGCGCGAGTTCCTGCTGCGGCGCCAGCTCGACGCCGTGCGCAAGGAGCTGCGCGAGCTGAACGGTGAGAAGGACGACGGCGAGGAGTCGGACGACTACCGCACCCGCGTCGAGGCCGCCGACCTGCCCGAGAAGGTGCGTGAGGCCGCGCTCAAGGAGGTCGAGAAGCTGGAGCGGGCGAGCGATCAGTCGCCCGAGGGCTCCTGGATCCGCACCTGGCTCGACACCGTCCTCGAACTGCCGTGGAACGAGCGGACCGAGGACGAGTACGACATCCAGGGCGCCCGCGCCGTCCTCGACGCCGAGCACGCGGGCCTGGACGACGTGAAGGAGCGGATCACCGAGTACCTGGCCGTGCGCAAGCGCCGCGCGGACCGCGGCCTCGGCGTGGTCGGCGGCCGTCGCGGAGGCGCCGTGCTCGCGCTCGTCGGCCCGCCCGGCGTCGGCAAGACCTCGCTCGGCGAGTCCGTGGCGCACTCCATGGGCCGCAAGTTCGTCCGCGTCGCCCTCGGCGGCGTACGGGACGAGGCGGAGATCCGCGGCCACCGGCGTACGTACGTCGGTGCGCTGCCGGGCCGCATCGTGCGCGCCATCAAGGAGGCCGGGTCGATGAACCCGGTGGTCCTCCTGGACGAGGTCGACAAGGTGGGCTCCGACTTCCGTGGCGACCCTGCCGCGGCGCTCCTCGAAGTCCTCGACCCGGCGCAGAACCACACCTTCAGGGACCACTACCTGGAGGTCGAACTGGATCTGAGCGATGTCGTGTTCCTCGCGACGGCGAACGTCCTGGAAGCCATTCCCGAGGCGCTCCTCGACCGTATGGAGCTCGTCCGGCTCGACGGCTACACCGAGGACGAGAAGGTCGTCATCGCCCGTGACCACCTGGTGCCGCGCCAGCTGGACCGCGCGGGGCTCGCGGCCGACGAGGTCACCATCGGCGACGACGCGCTGCGCAGGCTCGCCGGCGAGTACACGCGCGAGGCCGGCGTACGCAACCTGGAGCGGTCCGTGACGCGCGTGCTGCGCAAGGTGGCCGCGCAGCACGAACTGGGGGAGCGGGAGCTGCCGTTCACGGTCGGCGAGGGCGATCTGCGCTCGCTCATCGGACGGCCGCACCACGTGCCCGAGTCGGCGCAGGACCCGGCCGAGCGGCGCACGGCCGTGCCGGGCGTGGCGACCGGGCTCGCGGTCACCGGGGCGGGCGGAGACGTGCTCTTCGTGGAGGCGTCACTCGCCGACCCGGAGACGGGTGCGTCGGGGCTGACCCTGACCGGCCAGCTGGGTGATGTGATGAAGGAAAGCGCGCAGATCGCGCTGTCCTTCCTGCGCTCGCACGGCGCCGAACTGGAGCTGCCCGTCGCCGACCTGAAGGAGCGCGGCGCGCACATCCACTTCCCGGCGGGCGCCGTCCCCAAGGACGGGCCGAGCGCCGGCGTCACGATGACGACGGCGCTCGCGTCCCTGCTGAGCGGGCGGCTCGTCCGTACGGATGTGGCGATGACCGGTGAGGTGTCGCTGACCGGGCGGGTGCTGCCGATCGGCGGCGTCAAGCAGAAGCTGCTGGCCGCGCATCGGGCCGGGATCTCGACCGTCATCATTCCGAAGCGGAACGAGGCGGATCTGGACGATGTTCCTGCGGAGGTGCTGGAGAAGCTGGACGTGCACCCGGTGAACGATGTGCGGCAGGTTCTTGAGCTGGCGCTTGCGCCTGCCTCGGCGAAGGTTGCGGTCTCCGTCGCCGCTTGAGCCGCACCGGTGTTGAGGACGCGGGGCTCCGCCCCGGACCCCGCGCCTCAAACGCCGGCGGGGCTGGAAAGATCGGGGCTCTGCCCCGGACCCCGCTGCTCAATCGCCGCAGGGGCTTGAAAGATCGCCTCAAACGCCGGCGGGGCTTGAGATGGTCAGCCGTTGGCGAGGGCCACTACGCGGTCGAGGGCGCCGTTGAATTTGTTGTGGTCGCCCACCGTCGGGCCCGTAGAGGTGTACTGCCACATCGTGTAGAAGCCCCAGCCGGCCGGGAGCGTCCCCGGGGCGGCGGCGTACCGGGCGATCCACAGCGGGTTGTTGGCGGCGAAGGCGCTGGAGTTGCCCGTGCACTGCGTCCACCAGCTGGTCGCCGTATAGATGACGGCGTCACGTCCCGTGCGGGCCTTGTACTGGTTCAGGAAGTCCCGGATCCACGTCACCATCGCGGACTGCGACTTGCCGTAGCAGGCCGCCCCGTACGGGTTCCACTCGATGTCGAGCGCGCCCGGCAGGGTCTTGCCGTCCTTGGACCAGCCGCCTCCGTGGTCCACGAAGTAGTTGGCCTGCGTGGCGCCGCCCGTGGTGTCCGGCGTGGCGAAGTGGTACGCGCCGCGGACCATGCCCACGTTGTAGGAGCCGTTGTACTGCTGCGCGAAGTACGGGTTCGTGTAGTACGTGCCTTCGGTGGCCTTGGTGTAGGCCCAGCGCACGCCGCTGTTCCAGAGCGTCGACCAGGCCACATTGCCCTGGTGGCTGGAGACGTCGACGCCTTCTGTCTGTACGGCGGTGGCGCCGCCGCCGGGCGGCAGGGAGCCGACGCCGTCGTGTGCGGCGACCCCCATGCCCATGTGGGCCTCGCCGCGGGCGGGCGGATCGGCGGCCTGCGCCGCGCCGGGCAGGGCGAGGAGGAGGGAGAGCGCCGCGAGCAGGGTGCCGGTGATTCCGAGGCGGGTGCTGCGGCGTCTGCGACGGGTGGGGACAGGTCTGTGCACGGGCATGAGCGGCCTCCGGGAACGACGTGGGTGACGTGCGGTGGCGCCAGTGCGCTTGATGGTGTGTGCATGCCACGAATGGGCAGTGAAAAAACTCTACGCATGTAGACCCGTGGGTGGGAAGAGGGGCCGGTGTGTGCCGTTGGTCTACTCCTGCGAAATACTGGCGGAACTGCGGTGATGCCCGTGATGGGCGATAACTTTCAGACCCGGGAACCCCCGGGAAGTAGGGGAAAATCTGGTCATGGGTGCTGACGTGGGCGAAGACGGAAACGGCGGGCGGCGGAGCGCGGAAACCGAACCGCGACCCGCCGCCGCGCCGGCGGCTGTGGACGGCGAGTTCCTCGCTCTGGAACGCGAGTTGACCGTCTTCCTGCGCCGGGCCCGGGCCAACTCCGGCGAGATGGCCCGCGAGGTCCACCCCGACCTGGAGCCGGCCGCGTACGGACTCCTGGTGCGCCTGGAGGAGTGCGGGGCGCAGCGGGCCACCGAGCTGGCCGGTTACATCGGCGTCGGCAAGGCGACGATGAGCCGCCAGCTGCGGGCGCTGGAGGAGCTCGGCTTCGTCGACCGCGAGCCGGATCCCGCGGACGGGCGGGCGTGGCTGGTCTCGCTCACCGAGTACGGGCGTGAGCACTTCGGGCGGGTGCGGGATGCGCGGCGGATGCGGTATGTGCGGCAGCTGGACGGGTGGGATCGGCGCGAGGTCGCGGAGCTGGCGAGGTTGTTGCACCAGTTGAACCTGGGCGCCGAATAGGGGTTGCGCCGCACCGGCGTTGCGGTCGCGGGGCGCTGCCCCGGACCCCGCGCCTCAATCGCCGGCGGGGCTTTAAGTGAGCTCCACGTACGCCAGCGTCGCGTCGTCGTGGGTTTTGCTGCGGCGCAGGTACGTGCGGGTCTCCGCGTCCGCGTCCTCCAAGGCGCGGACCCGGGAGACCACCGCCTCTGCGCCCTCCTTGCGTACGAGGGTGAACAGGTCCGTCCAGTCGCCCTCGTGGAACTTCTCCACCCAGCGCGTCACGCCGTCCGTCATCGCGGCGAGCGCCCGCACCTCGGCCCGGGGGAGCGTGCCGGTCACCGCGCGCCGTGCCACCGACGGATCCGCGGCGGCCGTGAAGAAGCCGCCCTCCTTGTTGCGCACCGTGGCGTCGGCCACCTCGTTCGAGACGAGGTTGGCGCGCGGGACCCGGTCGAGGCGGTCGTCGAGCAGCGGCGTGACCGTGCCGTCGGGGGCCTCGACGAGCAACGCGGAGTCGGAGAGCACCAGATGCTCCACCCGCTCCGCGTCCCAGCGGGCGAGCACGACGGTCGCCTGCGGAGTACGCGGGTGAGAAAGGTCACACGTGTCGCGATGGGCGTCGGCGGTCCGGGCGATCGCCGCGCCGAGGGCGTCGGCCAGGCTCATATCCCGCCGCGAAACGGACAGTTCGGCCAGCGCGCCACCGAGGCGGGCGGTGAACCACGGCACGGAGTGCAGGCAGCCGGCGTCGGTGGCCGGAGGGGTGACCCCGTCGAGGACGACGAGCGAACCGCCGTGCCCGGCGGCCGGTGCGGCCACCGATACGTAGTCCTCGTTCGGTCGCTCGGTGGCGCCCGGCTCGGTGGTCAGTTCGATGCGCATGCCGTCAGTCTGCATGAGGAGCCCTCACGGAGTGGTGGTGCGCCGTGAGTTGGGCCGAGTCGCCCCATAGGGGTGCTGTGCGGAACGCGTGGCGGCCCGAAGGTGCCCGCTGAGCGCCTGGTTTGCACGGAATGATCACTTCCGTCGGCGGTGTGGCGGGGCATCCTGCCAAAGGCCGCCGAAGACGTCCAACCCGCGCGCGGTTGACGGAGGGTGATCGCCGCGTGGGAACTTGCTCCCCAACTCCCGCTCGATGTTCACTCCTTCGGGTGGCGGGCTCGGTGATGGGCGCTCCCTGCTCACCGGCACTGGGAGGGTCAGGGGCCAGGCCAGGAGGGTCACGAGTGTTGACGCAGCGTCACCCGGACCCATGGGGTAGGACGAGTCAGGAATGCGAGCATCAGTGGGGAACACCTCCGGCGGTAATGGGGCCATTGGGTCAGGTGTGTCGGGTGGTGTCGGCCCGGGTGATCTGGACGCTGCGGGTCCCACGGAAGCTGCGGCCGCACCGGGGCCGACGACTCGGGGCTCTGCCCCGGACCCCGCGGGCTCTCGTCCAAAGGCGGGGCTTGATGGTTCGCCGGCGGGGTCGAAGGTGAAGGGCAAGCGGGTCCGTGTGCGGAGTCGGTTGATCGTGGCGGTGGCCGTGGTCGCCGCGGCGATCGTCGGCGCTGGGGCACCGGTGATCGTCGGCGCCTCCGACCGCGTGGGCGAATCGCAGACCCTCGTCGACGACGCCGAGCAGACACAGCGCTCGCTCGCCCTGTCGCACGCACTCGCGGACGAGCGGGACGAGGTCACCCGGTTCATCGCGGCCGGCCGCTCCAAGGGGCAGGGACTGAGCGAGGAGCGCGGGGCCCGTGTCGACCGGCAGGTCGACGAGCTGCGCGTGGACGCGCCCGCCGCGCTGCGCCGCACCCTCGACGACGTCGCCGCCGTGCGCCGCTCCGCCCTCACCGGCAAGGGATCCGCCCTGGAGGCGCACACCGCGTACTCGCGCTCCATCGGCGAACTGCACGCGCGCGCCGAGGATCTGGCCGAGCGCATACCCGTGCGCGCCGGCTCCGGGGCGTACGCCCTCGCGGACCTGGACCGCGCCGTCGAGCAGGCGTCCGCCGCGCGCGGCCTGCTGCTCGCCGCGCTCGCCGTGCCGCGCACCACGACGACGCAGGTCGACCCCGCCACCGGACTGCGCGAGCCGGTCGTCGGCGAGTCCTCCACCGCCCGCGGCCAGCGCGACGCGCTCAGCGCCGCCGGCCAGCGGGCCAGGGTGCGCGAGCAGGCCGCCCTGGAGGACTTCCACGACTCGGGGACGACCGCGGCCGTCAACGCGTACGACTCCACGGTCACGGGCCCGGACGCCACGCGCGCGGAGACGTACCTGAAGCACCTCGCCGACGCCCCGACGCTGAGCGCGGCCGAGCTCCGCTACGACCCCAAGAGCGTCGAGGACGCCCTCACCGCCCGGATCGACCTCATGCGGGGCGCCGAGGCCGCGCTCGGGGACCAGCGGGTCAAGCGCCTGGAGCAGTTGCGCGACGACGACGTCACGGCCCTGGAGATCCGGATCGCGCTGGTCGGTTTCTGCCTGCTCGCCGCCGTCGGCGTGGCCATGGCGACGGCCCGCTCGCTGACCCACCCGCTCGCCGCGCTGCGGATCGGCTCCGCGCGTGTCGCGGGCGATCCGGCTGCCGAGGAGCCGGTCAAGTACAAGGGCCGCAACGACGAGTTCGCCCAGGTCGTCGACTCGATCAACGCCCTGCACGCGCACACGGTCGGGCTGCACGGACGCCTCGGCACCCTGGAGTCCGACCGCAAGCACCTCGTCGGCGAGCGTCAGCGGATGGCCGACGACCGGGACCAGCTGCGCGGCGAACTCGCCGACACCGCCCGCAAGCTGGACCGGGTCAAGCACTCGATCCACGGGACGTTCGTCAATCTGGCGCTGCGCACCCTTGGGCTCGTCGAGCGGCAACTGGGCATCATCGAGGGCCTTGAGGAGCGCGAGCAGGACCCGGAGCGGCTCGCCACGCTCTACAAGCTCGACCACTCCGCCACGGTCATGCGGCGGCACAGCGAGAACCTCCTCGTCCTCGCGGGCACCGAGCGCGGGCCGCAGCACGGCGGCTCGGTGGCGCTCGTCGACATGGTGCGCGCCGCCGTCTCCGAGATCGAGCGCTACGAGCGGGTGCGCATCGCCGCGCTGCCGCCGCACGCGCACCTCGCCGGTTTCGCCGCCGACGACCTCAGCCACCTCATCGCCGAACTCCTGGAGAACGCGACGTCGTTCTCGCCGCCGGACGCCTCCGTCGAGGTCTCCGGCTGGCTCCTGGAGAGCGGCTCGGTCATGCTCTCCGTCCAGGACGAGGGCATAGGGATGACCGACGAGCGGATGCGCGAGCTGAACACGCGGCTCTCCTCCTTCGCCGTCGAGGAGGCGCACGACCCCGAGGACGTCGACGGGTTCGGGCTCGGCCTGTACGTCGTCGCGCGGCTCGCGGTGCGGCACGGCGTGCGCGTACGGCTGCGCGAGCAGAAGCAGGGCGGGGTGGCGGCGGTCGCCGTGCTGCCCGCCTCGCTCTTCGCCGCCGCGCCCGCGGCCTCGGTGCCGCCCGCCGTCCTGGTGCCCGGCGCAGCGCCCGCGGTCCGCCTCGCGGGCTCCGAGGCGGAGGCCAACTCCAATGAGCTGTACGGGCGTACGGAGCCGGAGCACCAGCTTCCGGAGTACGGCGACCCGCTGATCGAGGCGGCCGAGCAGGCCGTGCGCGAGTCGACCGAGGTGGCCGAGCCGCAGGTCGAGCCGCAGGCGGAGTTCCCCGCGGAGTTCCCTGCGGAGACCCCCGCGGAAACGACCATGGAGCTGAGCACACCGGTCCCGCCGGAGCCGGAGCCCGCCCCGGAGCCCGCCCCCGAACCCGTCGCTCCGGAGCCCGAGCCCGCCCCCGAACCCGTCGCCGAGGTGCCGCACCCGCGCACGCCGCGCGACGGGCGCGACGAACACGACGGACCCGCCGGACACCCCGAGCAGTTCGACCAGCTGCCCGAACGGGAGCCCGCCCCGGAGCCCGAACCGGCCGAGCGCGTCACCGCCAAGGGTCTGCCCAAGCGCACCCCGAAGGTGGCCGCCCCCGCCTCCGCCCCGAAGCCGCGCGCCAGCTCGGTGGACGCGGAGGCGCTGCGCCGCAAGCTTGGCGGATTCCACCGCGGCGCCACGGCGGGCCGCCGTGACGTGACGGCGGAGTTCGCCGAGAACCCTGGACGTAGAAGTGAAGCCGAGGGGGACACAGCCGAGGAGGCAAGCAGTTGACTGCGCCCACCCCTGCACTCAACGGACTAAAGGGAATGAACGGTCTCAGTAGCGAGGCACGCAATCTGCACTGGCTGCTCACCGATCTGGTCGGGGAGGTGCCAGGCCTGCAATCCGTCGCGGTCGTCTCGTCCGACGGACTGCTCCTGCTCTCCTCCGATCCGGGTCGGCACGACGCGGCCCCGGCGAGCGACCCGAGCACGGGTCCCAAAGGGTCGAGCGCCGACCTGGCGGCCATCGTCGCCGGGCTCGGTTCGCTGACCATCGGCGCCGCCAAGCTGATGGACGGCGGCGGCATCAAGCAGACGATGGTCGCGATGGACGAGGGGAGCCTCTTCGTGATGTCGATCAGCGACGGCTCCCTGCTCGGCGTGCACGCGTCCGCGGACTGCGACATGGGCGTCATCGCGTACCACATGGCGCTCTTCGTCGGCCGTGCCGGGCACGTCCTGACGCCCGAACTCCGCAGCGAACTGCGTCAGTCGATGGAGGGCACCCGATGACCCCCGGCACTTCAGGCAGTGCACACAGTACGAACGGCACGAGCCGGACGTACGGCGCGAGCAGGCTTCCCGTGCGCGGTTCGGACCGCAGGCCCGCCCGCGTGCGCCCCTACTCGCTGACCGGCGGCCGTACCCGCTTCGGCCATGTGCTGCTCGTGGAGACGTTCATCTCCAGTACGGCGGCGATCGAGGGGCCCGAGGATCGTCCCGAGCTGGGCAAGGGCGGGCTCGCCGGCATCATGCCGGAGATGCGCGCCATCGTCGCGCTGTGCCGTCGCATGCGCACGGTCGCGGAGATCGCCGCGCTGCTCAAGATGCCGCTCGGCGTGGTGCGGGTGCTGCTCAGCGACCTCGCCGACCAGGGAAAGATCCGTGTATACGGAACAGGCCACGGCCCCGGACAGCCGGACCGGGCACTCCTCGAAAGGGTGTTGAGTGGACTCCGCCGCCTCTGAACTGCTCGACGAACTGCCCATGGAAGAGGAGCAGTTGCAGGCCTGGCAGACCGACAGTACCCGGGCCCCCGTCGCCACGAAGATCATCGTGGCGGGCGGCTTCGGCGTCGGCAAGACGACCCTGGTCTCCGCCGTTTCCGAGATCCAGCCCCTCGAGACCGAGGCGCTGATGACCCAGGCGAGCGAGGAGACCGACGACCTCACCGCGACGCCGGGCAAGAACACGACCACGGTCGCCATGGACTTCGGTCGTATCACGCTCGACGACGACCTGGTCCTGTACCTGTTCGGCACGCCCGGACAGCAGCGGTTCTGGTTCATGTGGGACGACCTGGTGCGCGGCGCGATCGGCGCGGTCGTGCTCGCCGACACCCGCCGCCTGAAGGACTGCTTCCCGGCGCTCGACTACTTCGAGAGCTGCGGACTTCCCTACGTCGTGGCCGTCAACCACTTCGACGGTACGGCGGAGTTCGCGCCCGACGACGTACGGGAGGCGCTCACCGTGCCGCCGCACGTACCCGTACTGATCATGGACGCGCGGCGCCGCATCGCGGCGATCGAGACGCTCCTGGCGCTGGTCGGCCACGCCCTGGACGCGACCCCCGAGTAGCCGCGCGCCGCCGTGCCCGCACAGGGCACCGTGCCCGCACAGTGGTCAAGACCCGCCCCCCACACATTGATTACGGCAGTTAAGGCAGTCTCATATGTCGCGGAAGATACTCGTCGTGGGAGCCGGCCAGTCCGGCCTCCAGCTCGCCCTCGGCCTGCAGACGCAGGGGTACGAGGTCACCCTGATGTCCAACCGCACCGCCGACGAGATCCGTTCCGGACGGGTCATGTCGACGCAGTGCATGTTCCATACGGCGCTCCAGCACGAGCGCGACCTCCAGCTCAACTTCTGGGAGTCGCAGGCCCCGCGGATCGAGGGCCTCGGCGTCTCGGTGGCCGCGCCGGGCTCGCACGACCCGGGTCCGACGCAGCGCGCCATCGACTGGGTGGGCCGGCTCGACGGCTTCGCGCAATCCGTCGACCAGCGCGTGAAGATGGCCGGCTGGATGGAGACGTTCGCGCAGCGCGGCGGGCAGCTCGTCATCCACGGCGCGGCAGTCTCCGACCTCGACTACTTCTCGCGTACGTACGACCTGGTGCTGGTCTCGGCGGGCAAGGGCGAGCTGGTCTCGATGTTCGGCCGGGACGCCTCGCGGTCCCCGTACACCGAGCCGCAGCGGGCCCTCGCCGTCGCCTACGTGCACGGGATGGGCGTCCGCCCCGAGCACCCGGACTTCGACGCGGTGCGCTGCAACCTGGTGCCCGGCGTCGGCGAACTCTTCGTGATGCCCACGCTCACCACCTCCGGCCGCGCGGACATCCTCTTCTGGGAGGGCATCCCCGGCGGTCCGCTCGACGCCTTCAAGGGCGTGAAGGATCCCTCCGAGCACCTGGCGCTGACGCTGGAGCTGATGGAGAAGTTCACGCCGTGGGAGTACGCGCGCGCCACGAAGGTCGAGCTGACGGACGCGAACGGCACGCTGGCCGGGCGTTACGCCCCGACCGTGCGCAACCCCGTCGGCCGGCTGCCCTCCGGCGGGTCGGTGCTCGGTGTGGCGGACGTGGTCGTGGCGAACGACCCGATCACGGGCCAGGGCTCCAACTCCGCCTCCAAGTGCGCCGCGTCGTACCTCGCCTCCATCGTCGAGCACGGTGACAAGCCGTTCGACGAGGAGTGGATGCAGTCGGCGTTCGACCGGTACTGGGAGGCGTCCGCCCAGCACACCACGAAGTGGACGAACACGATGCTGCAGGCTCCGCCGGAGCACGTCCTCAACCTGATCGGCGCGGCCGGCCAGCTCCAGCCGGCCGCCGACCGGTTCGCGAACGGGTTCAACGACCCGTCCGACTTCGAGAACTTCTTCTATGAGCCGGAGAAGACGGCGGCGTACTTGGGGTCGCTGACCTAGAGCCCCTGCGGGGTTGCGGTTGCGGGGCTCTGCCCCGGACCCCGCGGGCTCACGTCGGAAAGGCGGGGCTTGAAAAGGTCAGTAGGCGTACCCCGTGTCGTCCCCGGACCGTGCCCCCTCGGGCAGGTCCGGGGCTCGGTAGTCCGACATCGCCCGCGCCCCCGGGTCCGGCCGCACAGCCCCCAGCAGGGGATTCGCCGCGATCGGTGACACCTTCACCCGCGCCCCCGGCCGCGGCGCCTGCACCACCATGCCGTCGCCCAGGTACATCGCCACGTGCGTGGCCTTGGGGAAGTAGATGACCAGGTCGCCGGGGCGCAGTTCCGACATGGGGACGCGCGGCAGCGAGGCCCACTGCTCCTGCGACGTCCGCGGAATCACCCGCCCGGCATGGGCCCAGGCCTGCGACGTGAGGCCCGAGCAGTCGAAGGAGTCAGGGCCCTCCGCGCCCCAGACGTACGGCTTGCCGATCTGGCGGACGGCGTAGGAGAGCGCCTCGTCGCCCGCCTTCGATGGCGCCCTGCCCGTCGAACTCAGCGCCCCGGACGCCATGAACGTCTGCTGCGCCCGCGACGCCCCCTGCGCCTCCAGGCGTGCCACATCGGCGAGTTGGTCGGCGGTGAGGGAGGAGAGCAGCTCCTCGACCTCCTTCAACCGGCCCCGCACCGCGTCCCGCTCCTTCTTCTGGCGCTCCGCGAGACGCAGCTGCTCGTCCAGCGCGCCCCGCGCCTTCGTCGCCAGCGTGTCGGCCTTCTTCTCCCGGCCCGTGAGCCGCTCGACGGTGGCCTGCCGCTCCCGCGCGGCCCGCCGCATCACATGGCCCTCTTCGAGCGCCCGCTGGGGATCGCGTGCGAGGAGCAGTCGCAGGTACGGGGAGAACTCGCTGCGCCCCTGGTACTGCTCGCGTGCGAGCCGCCCGGCGTCGGTCCGGCTGTTGTGCAGCGACGCCCGCGCGGCGGCCAACTTCTTCGCGAGGCCGTCCGCCGTTCTGCGGCGCTCCTTGAGCGCCTCCTCCGTCGCGTTGTACGTCTCCGTGGCCGCCTCGGCGTCCTGGTACAGGCGCTGGAGGTCCGTGAGGAGATCGGCGACGGAGCGCGTCCCGCCGGGTCCCGGACGCGGCTCCGGACCAGGGGCCGCGCTCGCGGGCAGCGGCGTGAGCAGCGCTCCCGTGACGGCCACCGTGCACACCCACCGCACCAGCCTGCCTGACACCTCATCACCTCCGGTGCGGGGCAGCCTCTGTGCCCCACACCGTGAACATGAACAGAAAGGCACGCCGCCCACGCGCCGGGCTGCTCGCTTCGGCGCAACCCGGCCACCCGTCCGGTGCCCGCCCGGCGCGCCGCCTTTACGTCCGCGGCGACCGGTTCCCCGACCACGGCCACCTGATGGTCCGCTCGGGCTTCCCGTCCGGCGCGAACACGTAGCGCCACTTCGCCAGGAGCCGCATCCGCTTTCCGCCGGGCACGGCCTCCCGCACGTACACGAGCACGGTGTCCGGGCCCCCGCCTGCGTCCGGCACCGGCACCTTGTACACCTTGGGCGGATTCCCGGTGGCGGTCACGAACACGGGCAGCACCCGGCCGTCGAGGGGCCCGCCGGCAAAGGGGATGTCTTCGCTCTTCACGCCACCAGTGTCACGCAGACCTGCTCACGACCGCCGCGCGGAGCCCTCACAGCAGATGTGCCGCATCGCTCACCACGGGCAGCACCCGCCGCGCCAGTTCCCCCACGGGGCCTTCCCGCGACTCCATCGCGAGCGCGTACCGCACCACCTCCGCGGTCTGCGGGTCCCGGCCGGCGGTCGCCGTCAGGACCGCCATGAACTGGTCGACCAGGCCGTCGCGCAGCTCGTCCAGCGGTGGCTGCTTGTCCTCGTCGAGCCAGATCAGCGAGGCCGCTTCCACCGCCGTGATCCACATACGGACGGTCATCCGCAGGCGCGGTCCGGGCACTGCCTGGCCGAGGTGGCTCAGGATGTGCTCGGCCGCGGCCCGCCGCACCCCGTCCACGATCGCCGTCGTACGGGAGGTCTCCGCCACGCTGCCGCCCTGGAGCAGCGCCGCGAAGCCCATGTCGTGCTGGTCGACGAAGCCCAGGTAGCGGTCGAGCGCGCGGGTGAGGCGCGCGGTGAGCGGGCCCTCGGGAGGCTCGGCGAAGCACTGCTCCAGGGCGTCGGCCGCGGAGCGCAGCGCGGCCTCGTACAACTGCTGCTTGCCGCCCGGGAAGTAGCGGTACACGAGGGGCCGGGACACCCCGGCGGCCTCGGCCACATCGTCGAGCGAGACCTCTTCCGGCGCCCGGTGCGCGAACAGCGACAGCGCCGCTTCGAGCAACTGCGCACGCCGCTCCTCGACGCTGAGCCGTTTGTAGGCGGGCGTACCGGTGGCCGAGGTCATACTCCTGAGCGTAACCGGCACGTCGAGTGCGCCAACTAGGCCAGAAGTCCCGAGGAGCGCCACATCTGGCGGCCGACACCGCGCAGTACGCCGATGTCGTCGAGGAAGTCGGTAAGACGCTTGGCGCCGGTCTGCATGACCTCGCGGCGGTGGCCGCTGGCCTTGACCTGGGCCATGGCCTCCCGCTTGTCCAGGCCCACGTTCTCGTACACCTGGGGGTTGATGAACGCCACGGAGAAGACGCGGGCGAACTCGCCCGAGGTGATCCGCGTGAACTCCTGCGACCAGCGCGGCGCCGTCACCATCTGGCGCCTCAACTCCTCGCGGGCGTACCGGACATGGCGTGCCTCCTCCACGACGTGGATGCGCGTCACGCCGCGGACCAGCGTCTGTACGCGTTCGTCGGGGAACGTCAGGCGCTGCATCCAGTCGAGGACCTCCTCGCCGAGCAGCGTCGCGGTGAACGAACCGGGTGTGGTGGAGACGGTCTTGAAGAGCCGGCCCAGGTTGTGGTGGACCGGCGCCACCGGGTACCAGGGCGTCTCGCCGCGCGAGATCAGCCGCGCGAACATCTTCGAGTGCCGGCACTCGTCCTCGATCTCGGTCAGCGCGTAGCGCACATGCGCGCTCGTCGCCGCCTTGTCGTAGACGTGCCGCACCAGCAGCTGCATCAGGATCAGCTCGAACCAGATGCCGAGCGAGGCCAGCGCCGCCGCCTCGTGCTGGGACAGCCGGATCCGCTGCTCCTCGCCCATCCGCTTCCACAGCGGTGTGCCGTACAGGGACACCAGCTCGGGCGGCCAGAACCACTTGCCCTCCTCGAAGGGGGCGTTCCAGTCCAGCTCCTTGTCCGGGTCGAAGGAGTGCTTGGCGGAGGAGGCGAGCAGCCGCTCGGCCACCTGCTCCCGGTCCTTGAGCAGACCGAGCGCGTCGCGCAGTCCCGCGACCGCGTCGGCTTCCGTCATGGTCGTCATGGCTGTCCCCACCTCGTCGTACGGGTGTTCATCGGGCACCGCGAGTTACCGGCGGTCACGCCCGCCTCCGTTCTTATGAGACTGCGCGTCAGCAAGCCCGTCAATCCTTTGTGCACGACTCCGCACGACTTGTTGACCCCGCGTCTACCACCGTGTGAGCCTGCCAGCATGGCGACGCATGAGCTGTACACCAAGGCCCCGAACGGGTCCAACTGGCAAGTACCGTCGGCCGGTTCGGCTCGCCTCAGCTGGGAATACGACGACGGGCGCGACCGCCTCCTCTCCCTCTACCAAAAGGGCAAGGACAAGCAGTGGGACGGCGCCAAGCGCATCGACTGGGCGCTGGAGGTCGACCCGCACGACCCCCTCGGCACCCCCGACGACGCGCTCGCCCTCTACAACACGCCCTACTGGGCGAAGATGACGGACAAGGACAAGGCGGAGCTGCGCAAGCACTCCGCCTCCTGGCAGTTCAGCCAGTTCCTGCACGGCGAGCAGGGTGCGATGGTGTGCGCCGCGCGGATCGTGGAGTCCGTGCCCGACCTCGACGCCAAGTTCTACTCGGCGACGCAGACCATGGACGAGGCGCGGCACGCGGAGATCTACGGCCGCTTCCTGCACGAGAAGCTCGGCATGCTCTACCCGATCAACGACAACCTCCAGTCCCTGCTCGGCGACACGCTGCGCGACTCCCGCTGGGACATGCCGTACCTGGGCATGCAGGTCCTCATCGAGGGCCTCGCGCTCGCCGCCTTCGGCCTGCTCCGCGACACCACGGACAAGCCGCTGCCCAAGCAGATCCTCGCGTACGTGATGCAGGACGAGGCCCGGCACGTGGCCTTCGGGCGGATGGCGCTGCGCGACTACTACAAGCAGCTCAGCGACGCCGAACTGCGCGAGCGCGAGGAGTTCGTCATCGAGGGCTGCTACCTGATGCGCGACCGGCTGCGCGGCATCGAGGTCCTGGAGAACTTCGGGATCCCCAAGGCCGACGCGGAGAAGTACACGGAGCAGTCCGAATTCCTGGCGATGTTCCGGCAGTTGCTGTTCTCGCGGATCGTCCCGTGCGTCAAGGACATCGGCCTGTGGGGCAAGCGCCTGCAACAGGCCTACGTCGACATGGGCGTCTTCGACATGGGCAACTCCAACCTCGACCAACTCATGTCCCAGGACGAGGAAATCGCCGAACAACTCGACGCACAGCGCTTCGCAGCGGAGGAACAGGAGCGGGTGTCGGAGGTGGAGGAGGCCGTGGAAGCGGGCCGATCCAGCTGACCCATTCAAACCCCGCCGGCGGTCTTTCAAGCCCCGCCGGCGATTGAGGCGCGGGGCCCGGGGCAGAGCCCCGCGACGTGTGCCACTTCGACCTCACCCGCCCGACGACCCCAGAACCGCCTCCATCACCGCGCGAGCGATCGGCGCCGCACTCCCGCCACCACTGATGTCGTCACGATTCGCCGACGCGTCCTCCACGACCACCGCCACCGCGACCCCCGGCGCAGACGCGTCCTTCTCCTTCGCGTAGGAGATGAACCACGCATACGGCGTGCCCTCGTTGTTCTCGCCGTGCTGCGCCGTACCCGTCTTGCCCCCGACCGTGGCACCGGAAATCTTCGCCCCCGTACCCGTCCCCTCGGAGACGACGTCCTCCATCATGGTCTGCAACTGCGTCGCCGTGTACGGAGACATGACCTGCTTGTACGTGTCGGAGCCGGTCTCCGAGACCGTGTCGCCGTCGCTCGACGTGGTCTTGTCGACGAGGTGCGGCTGCATCAGCGCACCACCGTTGGCGACGGCCGACGACACCATCGCCATCTGCAGCGGCGTCGCGGCGGTGTCGTACTGGCCGATCGAGGAGAGCGCCAGCTGCGCGTCGTTCATGTCGGTGTCGAAGTTCGACTTGGCGGCCGCCATCGGGACCTTGATCCCGCTGTCGTTGAAGCCGAAGTTCTCCGACATCTTCGCCATGTCCGAGAGCCCGGTCTTCACCCCGAGGTTGGCGAACACAGTGTTGCAGGAGACCCGCAGCGCGTATTCGAGCGTCGCGTCCGTGCAGGCGTCGGACGAGGACTCGTTCGTCAGCTGCGTCGTCGTGCCCGGCAGGGTGTACGGGGACGGCGTGTCGGTCGACGTGTTGATGCCGTCGACCACGCTGTTCTCCAGGATCGCGGCCGCCGTGACCACCTTGAACGTGGAGCCCGGCGGATAGGTCTGGCGCAGCGCCCGGTTGAGCATCGGCTGCTCCTCGGACTTGTTCAGCTCGGCCCACGCCTCGGTCGAGGAGGAGTCCGTGCCCGCGATCCGCCCGGGGTCGTACGACGGTGTGGAGACCAGCGCCAGGATCTTCCCGGTCGACGGGTCGATCGCCGCGACCGCGCCCTTCTTGCCGCCGAGCCCGGAGTACGCGGCCTGCTGTGCGCGGGCGTTGATGGTGGTCTTCACATTGCCGCCGGGCTCCTGGACGCGCGAGATCTCGTTCCAGAACGGGACGGGGGACAGCATCGGGTCGGTGCCGGAGAGGATGTCGTCCTCGGCGCTCTCCACGAACGTCGTGCCGTACGTCTGCGAGGCGTAGCCGGTGACGGGGGCGTAGAGCGGCCCGTTCTTGTACGTCCGTTCGTAGCGCAGGGACTCCCCGGTGTCCTTGGAGCCGGTGACCGACTTGCCCTGGACGAGGATGTCGCCGCGCGGCTGGTCGTAACGCGCGATCGTGGAGCGGCGGTTGGCCGAGTTGTCGTCGAACGTGTCGGCCTGGAAGAACTGGATACGGGCCGCGTTGATGAGCAGCGCGACCAGCAGGATCAGGCAGAAGACCGAGGCCCGGCGGATGTACTTGGTCACTTGGCGCCCTCCACGGGGTCCTGGGCGTTCCCGGGGGACTCGGGCAGCAGCTGGCTCCGGGCCCGGTCGCTGACCCGGATGATGATCGCGACGATGATCCAGTTGGTGACGAGGGACGAACCGCCCTGCGCGAGGAACGGCATCGCCATGCCGGTGAGCGGGATGAGCCCCATCACGCCGCCCGCGATGACGAAGACCTGGAGCGCGACGATCGAGGCGAGTCCGATGGAGAGCAGCCGGCCGAACGGATCGCGCAGCGCGAGCCCCGCCCGGTAGCCGCGCTCCACGAGCAGCGCGTACAGCAGGAAGATTGCGGTGAGCCCGGCGAGTCCCAGCTCCTCGCCGGCCGTGGCCAGGATGAAGTCCGACTTGGCGGCGAAGCCGATCAGGTACGAGTGGCCGAGGCCGAGCCCGGTGCCGAGCATGCCGCCCGCCGCGAACGCGAACAGCGACTGTGCGAGCTGGCTGGCGCCCTGACCGGCGTCGATGGAGGCGAAGGGGTGCAGCCAGTCCTCGACACGACTGTGTACATGCGGTTCGAAGGAGGCCACGAGGAACGCGCCGGCGGCGGCGAGCACGAGCCCGATGGCGATCCAGCTGCCGCGCCCAGTCGCCACGTAGAGCATGATCACGAACAGGCCGAAGAACAGCAGCGAGGTGCCGAGGTCGGTCTCCAGGACCAGGACGCCCACCGTCATCAGCCAGATCACCAGGATCGGCGCGAACACCCGCATCGTCGGCAGCTGGAACCGCCAGATCCGTTTGCCGGTGTACGCCAGGGCGTGCCGGTTGGCCGCGAGATAGCTGGCGAAGAAGATCGCGAGCAGGATCTTGGCGAACTCGCCCGGCTGGATGGAGAAGCTGCCGATCCGGATCCAGATCCGGGCGCCGTTCACGGCGGGGAAGAAGATCGGCAGGATCATCAGGACCAGGGCCGTGACCACGCAGATGTACGCGTATCTCTGCAGCGCCCGGTGGTCGCGCAGGAACAGCACGGTGAGGATGAACAGGGCCACACCGAGCGTCGACCAGATCAGCTGGGTGGGCGCCGCCTGGTCGCCCGGGGTCTCCTGGTCGAGCCGCCAGATCAGCACGAGCCCGAGGCCGTTGAGCAGTACGGCGATCGGCAGCACCAGCGGATCGGCGTACGGCGCGCGGAAGCGGACCACGAGGTGTGCGACGAGCGCGAGCGCGCCGAGCCCGGCGCCGTAGCCGAGCGCCCCGCCCGGAACCCTGTCGTCCTTGGCGAGCCCGACGTCGATGTATCCGTAGACGCTGAGCAGCACGGCGACGACGAGCAGGGCCAGTTCGGTGCCCCGGCGCCGGGGGACGCGGACAGCGGGCACCGAGGGGGCGGTGCTGGTTCCCGATGTACCCGATGATCCGGTCATACCGGGAACGTAGCAAGCAAGTACCCGATATCAGGTCATGTCAGCACCAGCGCGGCACGGCGCCGATGTTCGCGATGTACTTCGCCGAACCCCACGCCCATGTGCCGTCGGTGAGGAGGTACCAGTACGAGTTCCCGCCGACGCTGTCGCCCGAGGTCTTGCAGAAGATCGGGACGATCGCGTGGTACGGCTCGGAGCGGACGACCTTGGCGCCACGGGCCGGGGCGTCGCGCAGCAGCAGCCCGGACTTCGCGATGACGCGGCCCTTGTAGACCGGCGGCTTGTCGCCACCGGGTGTGCTGCTCTGGGCGACGGCGGGGAGGGCGCTGGCGGCGACGAGGGCCGCGGCGGCGGCGACGCCTGTGCCGAGGCGGATGGTGAGGGACATACGGGACTCCTGGGGTGGGGGAGCGGAGCGAGAAGGAGTGGGGGAGCGAGAAGGAGTGGAGGGAGCGAGAAGGGGCGAGAGGGGCGCCTTGAATGCCCGGTTTCACACTAAAAGCGGCACGCAGGGCGCGCAAAAGGTCACTCTCCGCTACGGAGTCCCGGACTCGGTCCCCTCGTACGGCAGCGTCAGTGTCGCCACCGCGCCGCCGTCCGGCGCGTTCCCGAACTCCAGGCGTGCGCCCAGGACTTCGGCCTGCCCGAGCGCGATGGTCAGGCCGAGTCCGTGCCCGCGGGCGCCGCCCTCGGTGCGGAAGCGCTGCGGTCCGTGCTCCACGAGATAGCCGGGATAGCCCGCGCCGTGGTCGCGCACCGTGATCACCGGCCCTTCGACGGTCAGGGTGACCGGCGCGGCGCCGTGCAGGTGCGCGTTCGCCACGAGATTGCCGAGGACCCGCTCCAGTCGCCGACGGTCCGTCAGCACGCAGACGTCCCGCACGAGGTGGACCTCGGTCGCGGTGCCGGACGCCCGCACCACCCGCTCGGCCACCGGGCCGAGCCGGTTCTCGTCCAGGTCGAGGCGCTCGCTGCGGGCATCGAGCCGCGAGATCTCGAGGAGGTCCTCGGTGAGCGTGCGCAGCGCGGCGACCCGGTCCCGCACCAGCTCCGTGGGCCGCCCCGGCGGCAGCAGCTCGGCGGCGGCGTGCAGCCCGGTCAGCGGCGTGCGCAGTTCGTGCGCGACGTCGGCGGTGAACCGCTGCTCGGTCAGGATCCGGGCTTGCAGCGAAGCGGCCATGCTGTCGAGCGCGCCCGCGACATCCGCCACCTCGTCGTGGCGCCGCCCCGGATCCTTCGTCCGGCGGTCGTCGACGCGCGCGTCCATGTCGCCCGCGCTGATCCTGCGCGCCACCCGCGCCGTCGCGTGCAGGCGCCGCGTCACGCGGGTCACCGCGAACGCGCCGACCAGCAGCGTCGCCCCGATCGCGAGCGCGGACGAGGTGAGGATCGCTCCGTCGAGCCCGTCGATGGTCCGCCGGCCCTGTGTGAAGTCGACCCGCACCGCGAGGGCCCGCCCGCCGCCCCGGCCGGTGGCAGCCGGGCCGGCCGCCCACATCGTCGGCCGCTCCGGGTGCGCCGCGATCATCGTGCCGCGCTCCCCGCGCGCGGCGAGGGCGCGCAACTCGGCCGGCAGGCCCGGCGGATCGAGGCCCGCGCCCGGCGCGAGCCTGCCCCCGGCCTCGTACCGCTTGGTGGTGGACTTCAGGAGGGTGAGCGCGCGATCGCGGGCCTGACCGGTCGTCTGATCGGTGACCGAGACGTGCACGAGGACGCCGAGCAGAGCGGCGAGCGCACAGCACATCACCGTGATGAAGACCATCGCCTTCCACGTCAGGGACGCGGTCCAGGCGGGCAGCCGCAGCGTGCGCGGGCTCATGAGCGGCTCGGTGACGGTACGTCAGGAGTGTGCGAAGAGCCGGTGCGCAGGATTTCGTCGCGGGTCGGCAGCATCGCCTTCTGGTGACCGTCGTACGACCAGGACGTGCGGTACTCGTACCCGGACAGGTCGGCGGCGGCGCGCACCACGATGTTCCGGCCCGCCAGATGCACGTTGATGACGGCGTCCCTGTCGTCCATGATCTGGGTCAGCTTCCCGCCGCTGTACGTGTACGCCTGAAGGTACGCCTCGCGGTGCGGGGCGCGGACGGCGACCAGCAGATCGTCCCGGCCGTCGCCGGTCAGATCCCGGTAGTAGCCGCGCAGGACGGGACAGCCTTTTGACGCCGGGCAGCCGGCGACGTCCGCCGCGATGTCCTTGTAGTCGTCGCGCGAGGCGGCGACGCGGGCCCGCACGATCGTCACCGGATCGACCTCGCGCAGCTTCCCGCCGGGCACCTCGACCCCCTTGACCACGAAGGTGTCCCCGGCGCCGTAGTCGTCGGTGGCGCGGGTCGCGGGCGGCAGCGTGGGCCACAGGCGCTCCGGGCCGACGGCGGTCGGCGTCGGGCCCGCGCTCTCCAGGCCGCCCTGGTCCCCGCAGCCGGCGCACGCGCAGAGGAGCGCGGCGGCGGGCACGGCGAGAACCGAACGGCGCAGGCGCGCGGGCGCTGTCTTCACTGCACTCCTGCCTGCCGGGTTGAACGGGTCGCGATGGTCATCATGCCGGGCCTGCGGGCTTCTTGCCCTGCGGCATGGCTTGCTGCTCCCATGGTCGTGGGGTGATGGGGCATGAGCGGACTGCGCGTCATACCGACCTGGCGGAACGGTCAGGAGTGGCTCTACGTGTGCGGGGACGACGGCACGAACGTCGCCTGGTACGACCGGGACGCGGCCCGGGTCAACTTGCTCAGCGAGACGCGCCGGGCGGACGTCCTCGACGTGCTCCGCCCGTTCATCGCCGGCCAGGTCGCCATCGGCCCGCCCCCGGTGCCGACCCCCGCCGAACTGGCGGGGCTCACCCTCCACCCGGACGACGACCTCGCGCCGAACCGGCCGGGCGAGGACCTCGTCATCTCCCTGGACCGCGACCCGGGCCCGCAGCGCCGGCTGCGCACCGACCCGCGGCGCAAGGCGCTCGCCGCGCTGGCGCGGGTGGGCGAGGTCCTCGACGGGTTCGAGGCGGCGGGCTGGCGGGTGCTGCACTCGGTGCCGCTGCCCGGCGGGTCCCACATCCACCATCTGCTGATCGGCCCCGGCGGCCTGTTCGCGCTGCACGTGCTGCCCGCGCGCAGGCTACGGGTGCGGGTCGGCGACCCCTGGGTGACGGCGGGCCGCGGGGAGCCGCAGCCCCTGCTGCGCCGGGCCCGCGCCGACGCCTCCCGCGCCTCCTTCGCCCTCACCGCGGAGGTCCGCGCGGCCCTGGTCCTGGTGGACCCGTCGTCCGTGGAGGTGACACCCCCACCCCGCGACGCCCACGTCTTCACCGACACGACCCTCCCACCCCTCGCCCACACCGCCGGCCTCCTCAAACCGGCAGACGTGGAGGCGCTCCACATGATGGCGCGGGCCAGGGGCACGTGGACCCGAGTGTGACCCGCTCAAGCCCCGGCGCTTTCTTCTAAGCCCCTGCGGCGATTGAGCAGATCAAGCTCCGCCGGCGTTTGAGGCGCGGGGCCCGGGGCGGAGCCCCAAATCAAGCCCCGCCGACGATTGAGGCGCGGGGTCCGGGGCAGCGCCCCGCGACCGCAACGACATCCGCCCCCTCACGGCAACACCCCCGCCCGTCCAACGTCGAACAACCCCCCGAGCAAATCCCCATACCGCTCCAGCCGCGCCCCAACATCCCCCGCGACAAAAACCAGATCCCCCGCAGAACCGCACCCCTCAACCTCCCCCCACGTCACCGGCACCGACACGGCCGGCAAGGCCCTCGCCCGCACCGTATAGGGCGCCGCCGTCGTCTTCGCCGCGGAATTCTGACTGTGGTCGACGAACACCTTCCCGCCCCGCAAGCTCCGCGTCATCCGATGCACCACGAGCCCCGGCAGCGCCGCCTCCGCCTCCTGAGCGAGCCCCTTCGCATACGCGCTGACCCGCTCGGACGCCGTGGGCACCAGCGACACGAGCAGATGCAGCCCCTTCGACCCAGAGGTCTTCGCGTACGCATCGAGCCCGTCCCGCGCCAACCGCTCCCGCAGCCACCCGGCCACCTCGCAGCACTGCACGACGTCGGCCGGGGCGCCCGGGTCGAGGTCGAGAACGAGCCGGTCGGCGAGCCCCGGCGCGTCCACCCGCCACTGCGGCGTATGGAACTCGGTGACCAGGTTCGCCGCCCACATCAACGTCGGCAGGTCCTGGACGAGGACCTGCCGCGCGACCCCGTCCGAGCGCCGCACCTCGGCCGTCTTCACCCAGGAGGGTGACCCCGGTGGCACGTTCTTGGCGAAGAACCGCTGGCCCTCGGGCCCGTCGGGAAAGCGCAGGAAGGAGACCGGCCGGCCCCGCAGATGCGGGAGCAGGGCCTCCGCGGCCGTCGCGTAGTAGTGCAGCAGCTCGCCCTTGGTGAACCCGGAATCCGGATACAGCACCTTCTCCAGATTGCTGAGCGTGAGCCGCCGCCCCTCCACTTCTGTGATGGGCGCCATACGGTAATACTCTGGCAATCCAGCCCGTTATGTCTGCTATGTCGTTCATCGGCGACGCGAACCGGGAGGCCCACCGTGCGCTCCATATGGAACGGCGCCATCTCCTTCGGCCTGGTCAGCATCCCGATCAAGCTGGTCAACGCCACCGAGAACCACTCGATCTCCTTCCGCCAGATCCACCTGGAGGACGGCGGCCGCATCCGCTATCACAAGGTGTGCGAGCTGGAGGACAAGGAAGTCGCGAACGACGAGATCGGCAAGGGGTACGAGGACGCCGACGGCTCGATCATCCCGATCACCGAGGACGATCTCGCCCAGCTCCCGATCCCCACGGCCAGGACCATCGAGATCGTCTCCTTCGTGCCGGCCGAGCGGATCGACCCGCTCCAGATGGGCACGGCGTACTACCTCCAGGCCAACGGCGTACCGGCCGCCAAGCCGTACACGCTCCTGCGCGAGGCGCTCAAGCGCAGCAACAAGGTGGCCATCGCCAAGTTCGCGCTGCGCGGCAGGGAGCGGCTCGGGATGCTGCGGGTCGTCGACGACGTGATCGCGATGCACGGACTGCTCTGGCCGGACGAGATCCGGGCCCCGGAGGACGCCGCCCCCGACTCGCACGTCACGGTCCGCGACGCCGAACTCGATCTGGCGGACGCCCTGATGGACACGCTCGGCGAGGTCGACATGGACTCCCTGCACGACGACTACCGGGACGCCGTGGAGGAGATGATCGAGTCGAAGGCCTCCGGCACCGAACCGGCCGAGACCCCCAAGAAGCCGGGCGGCGGAGGCGGCAAGGTCATCGACCTCATGTCGGCACTGGAGAGCAGCGTCCGGGCAGCCAAGAAGGCACGGAACGAGGACGAGGACGTCGCCGAGGTGACGGAACTGTCGTCCCGCTCCCGCAAGAAGAAGTCCCCCGCCAAGAAGGCCCCCGCGAAGAAGACGACGGCCGCGAAGAAGACCACCGCGGCCAAGAAGTCGACCTCGGCAAAGAAGAAACCGACGCCCAAGAAGAAGACGTCGGCCTGACCTATTGAGCCCCTGCGGCGCTTGAGCAGATCAAGCCCCGCCGGCGATTGAGGCGCGGGGTCCGGGGCAGAGCCCCGCAACCCCGACCACGTCGCCAGGGCACCAAGCGGGCTACCGCCCCCTGGCAACCTTCGCGGCGTCCCGCTTGAACGCCCACTCCATCTTCGGCTCCATCACGAACCGGAACATCCGCTGCACCGGTGGCGTGCACAGCACCGTGATCAGGCTTCCCGCGAGCAGCGTCACCACGACCTGCCCCCACGGCGTGTGCATCCAGGCGTTGTCGTACCAGTCCCAGAAGCGGGACCCCTTGGCGACGAAGCCGTGCAGCAGGTAGCCGTACAGCGTGCCCGCGCCGAGCGCCGTGAACCACATCTTGCGGCCCGGCACCCACGCGAAGAAGCACGCCGTGAGGATCACCGAACAGCCGAACATGGCCAGGGTCATGACGATTCCGGTCCAGCCGGGCGCGCCCAACTCCTGGGCGCTGTCCCGGTGGTACGTCCAGGCCGCGGTCATCCGCGGCGCCGCCCAGTACGCGAACAGCAGCGCGGCCCCGAAGACCGGCACCGCGATGATCCGCGCCTCCTTGCGGCGCACCAGCTGGAAGTGCTCCGGCTTCAGGCACAGGCCGAGGACGAAGAAGGGCAGGAACTGCAGCAGGCGCTGCATGTCCAGGTCGTCGCCGATGCTGGGGGAGACGGAGGCGAGCGCCGCGATGGCGAGCGCCACCGGCAGCGGCCAGCGGATCGTCTTCCAGATCGGCGTGGACAGCCGCCACACGAACAACGAGACCAGGAACCAGGTCAGGTACCAGGGGTCGAGGAGGCTGAAGTCGTATCCGGGATCGTCACCGGCGTACCGCTTGAAGAGCGTGTAGACGACCTCGAACACCACATAGGGCACCGCCACACCCGTGATCAGCCGCTTCAGCCGAGCAGGGCTCGCGTCGAACGACCGCGAGAAGTAGCCGGAGATCACGATGAACGCCGGCATGTGGAACGTGTACACGATGATGTAGAGGGCTGAGGCCGCCCGGCTCCCGTCGCGCAGCGGCTCCCAGGAGTGGCCCATCGCGACCAGGACGATCGCCAGGTACTTGGCGTTGTCGTAGAACGCGTCCCGGGCCTTGCCGGTCTTCGGTGTCGCTGTGGTGGCCGGTGTGGCCGCCTGTCTCCTGGAAGGAGTGCTCGCGGACGGTGCGACGGTGTCCTGCTGATCGGGCAGCGGGGCCCGATGAGCCGCGAGCTGTACCGGTTCGCTCACGATCCCTCCCGTTGGGAACCCCGGCTACCGGATACGCATCTTCCTGGATTCGTGAGGTTCAAGTGGCTGCGAGACATCGACCGAACCGTAGTCATGCGGTGGGGCACGAGTAAACCTGGATCGTGCACGCGTGGCGGCTCTCACAGTCCTGATCAGGAATGACAAACACTCAAACGGGTTTCGTGCCCGTCGCCGTAGCGAGAAGTCGACAACGGCCGAAAGTGCGCGTCACCCGAGCCCGGCCTCCGCGACCCGCCGCAACAGCCCGTGCAGCGTCTCGCACTCGTCCGCGTCCAGCGGCGCGAGCAGCTCGCTCGTCACGCGCAGCCCCGCCTCGTTGCTGCCGCGCAGGAAGTCCCGCCCGTCGTCCGTGAGCACCACGATCCGGCTGCGCCGGTCGCCGGGGGACGGTCGCCGCTCGACGAACGAGGCCTTCTCCAGATCGTCGACGAGACCCACGATCGCGCTCGGGTCGTAGCCGAGCTGCGCACTCAACTCCCTTTGCGGCGCGCCCTCGCCCGTGGCCAGGAAGCGCAGCACCGCGTAGTGGCGCAGGCGAAGGCCCGACTCCTGGAGCGAGGCGTTGAACAGCTGCCCCGAACGCAGGCCGAGCCGGTACAGCAGATAGCCCGTGTCGGCGTGCAGCCCGCGCATCCATGGCTCGTGCGCGTCGATCGGGGCGGGGGTCATGGGGTCTCCCTGGGGTGGTCCTGTCGGGTGTCGCGACAGTCTCTCGCAACGTACGGGTCGGCGACAACTATTGACGTCACCAATTATTGCTCTTAGCTTCCTTCTTGCCCCACGTATCGCCGGCAGGAAGGGATCCCCACGTGTCCATCGACCTCACCCGAAAGGTGGCCGTCGTCACCGGCGGCGGCCGCGGCCTCGGCCTCTCCTACGCCCACGCCCTCGCCGCCCACGGCGCCTCGGTCGTCGTCAACGACGTCGACGAGGCCGTCGCCGAAGCGGCCGTGAAGTCCATCCGGGAGGCGGGCGGCACGGCCGTCGCCGAGGTCGTCCCGGTCGGTACCGCCGAGGCCGCGGACCGTCTGGTGGCGCGGGCGGTGAGTGAGTTCGGACGCCTCGACGTCCTGGTCACCAACGCCGGCATCCTGCGTGACAAGGTCCTGTGGAAGATGACCGACGACGACTTCGACGCGGTGCTCACCACCCACCTGAAGGGCACCTTCACCTGCGCCCGCGCCGCCGCCGTCCGGATGCGCGAACAGGGCGAAGGGGGCTCGCTCGTCCTCGTCGGCTCGCCCGCCGGGCAACGGGGCAATTTCGGCCAGACGAACTACGCCGCCGCGAAGGCCGGCATCGTCGCCATGGCCCGTACGTGGTCGATGGAGCTGTCCCGGGCGAACATCACGGTCAACGCGATCGTGCCGGTCGCCGCGACGGCCATGACGGAGACGATCCCGGCCTTCGCCCCGTACATCGAGGCGATGCGCGACGGCGAACCGCTCCCGTCCTTCCTGCGCAAGGGCGAGGGCTTCGGCACACCGGAGGACTGCGCGGCCCTCGTCCCCTTCCTCGCCTCCGAAGCGGCCCGCTCCGTCACCGGCCAGGCGATCGGCATCGGCGGCGACCGGCTCACGCTCTGGTCGCACCCGCAGGAGATCAAGTCGGCCTACGCGGACGGGGGCTGGACCCCGGACGCGATAGCCGAGGCGTGGCCCACGTCGGTCGGCGCCGAGCCGGAGACGGTCGGCATCCCGGCCCCGAAGCTCCCGGAGACCGCGGAGGGGGTCACCCGATGAACATCGATGACCTCGCCGCCATCGACGTACACACCCACGCGGAGGTCTCTTCGCGCGGCCACGGCTCCCTCTCCGACGACCTCCACGAGGCGTCGTCCGCGTACTTCAAGACCGAGGGAAACCGGAAGCCGACCCTGGAGGAGACCGCCGCGTACTACCGCGAGCGGAACATGGCCGCCGTGATCTTCACGGTCGACGCCGAGTCGGCGACGGGCACGGAGCCGGTTCCGAACGAGGAGGTCGCGGAGGCGGCCGCCGCCCACCCGGACACGCTCATCCCCTTCGCCTCGATCGACCCGTTCCGGGGCAGGGCAGGCGTGAAGCAGGCCCGCCGCCTGGTGGAGGAGTACGGGGTCAAGGGCTTCAAGTTCCACCCCTCCATCCAGGCCTTCTTCCCGAACGACCGCTCCGTGGCCTACGAGCTCTACGAGCTGATCGAGGAGACGGGCACGATCGCCCTCTTCCACACCGGCCAGACGGGCATCGGCGCGGGCGTGCCGGGCGGCGGCGGGATCCGCCTGAAGTACTCGAACCCGCTGTACGTGGACGACGTCGCGGCCGACTTCCCGCACCTGAAGATCATCCTGGCGCACCCGTCCTTCCCCTGGCAGGACGAGGCCCTGGCGGTGGCGACGCACAAGCCGGGCGTGCACATCGACCTCTCGGGCTGGTCCCCGAAGTACTTCCCGCCCCAGCTGATCCAGTACGCGAACACGCTCCTCAAGGACAAGGTCCTCTTCGGCTCGGACTACCCGGTCCTGACCCCGGACCGCTGGCTCGCGGACTTCGCGAAGCTGGACATCAAGGAAGCGGTCCGCCCCAAGATCCTCAAGGAGAACGCGGCCCGTCTGCTGGGACTCACCAAGCCCTGAACCGGACTCACCAAGCCCTGAAGGGGATCGGTATGCGCAACGAGGGACTGGGGTCATGGCCCGCACGCCGGGCCCGCAAGACCCCGCACCGCACCGCCCTGATCCACAACGGCACGGCGTACACGTACGCGGACCTGCACGACCGCACCACGCGCCTGGCGCACACCCTGCGCGCACAGGGCGTCCGCCGCGGCGACCGTGTCGCGTACCTCGGCCCGAACCACCCCTCGTACCTGGAGACGCTGTTCGCGGCAGGCACCCTGGGGGCGGTCTTCGTCCCGCTCAACACGCGCCTGTCGACGACTGAACTCGCTTACCAGGTAGGGGACTCGGGGGCGAAGGTCCTCCTGTACGCGGGGGACAGGGCGCCCGCGGAGGCCCTGTCGGTCCCCCTGACGATCGAGGCCACCGGAAGCGGATACGAGGCACTGCTCGCCGCCGCCCCGTCGGACGCGATCGACGAGGCGGTCGGCGGCGACGACCTCTGCCTCATCATGTACACCTCGGGCACGACGGGCCGCCCCAAGGGCGCCATGCTCACCCACGCCAACCTGACCTGGAACGCGGTCAACGTCCTGGTCGACCACGACCTGATCGCGGACGAGGTCGCCCTCGTCTCGGCGCCGCTGTTCCACACGGCGGGCCTGAACATGCTGACGCTGCCAGTGCTGCTGAAGGGCGGCACGTGCGTCCTGGTGGGTTCCTTCGATCCGGCGGCGACATTCGACCTGGTGCGGCGGCACGGCGTGACGTTCATGTTCGGCGTCCCGACGATGTTCGACCTGCTGACCCGCCAGCCGGCCTGGCCGACGGCGGACCTCTCCACCCTCCGCATCCTGACCTGCGGCGGCGCCCCGGTCCCGCCCCCGCTGATCGCGGCCTACCAGGAACGCGGCCTCACCTTCCTCCAGGGCTACGGCATGACGGAGGCGGCCCCCGGCACCCTCTTCCTCGACGCCGAACACGCGGTGACGAAGGCGGGCTCGGCGGGCGTGCCGCACTTCTTCAGCGACGTACAGGTGGTGGGCCCGGACCTGACCCCGGTGGGCGCGGACGAAACGGGCGAGGTGGTGGTCCGCGGACCGCATGTGATGCCGGGCTACTGGGGCCTGCCGGCGGAGACCGAAGCCGCCTTCTCCGACGGCTGGTTCCGCACCGGGGACGCGGCACGCGTGGACGCGGACGGCTACGTCACCATCGTCGACCGCTTCAAGGACATGATCATCTCCGGCGGCGAGAACATCTATCCTGCGGAGATCGAGGCCGCGCTCCTGGCCCACCCCGACGTGGCGGAGTGCGCGGTGATCGGCGTCCCGGACGAGAAGTGGGGCGAGGTCCCCCGCGCCATCGTCGTCCCGCGCCAGGGCGCCGCCCCGCCCCCCGAGTCCCTCCTGGCCTCCCTCTCCGGCCAGTTGGCGAAGTACAAGATCCCCAAATCCCTGATCCTGGCCCGCGAACTCCCGCGCACGGCCTCGGGAAAGCTCATCAAGTCCCGCCTGCGGGACACCTACGCACAGAACGGCTGACGAGAATGACCCTCACGGTGAACGGCCTGGCCGAACTCACGAAGCTCGCCGGAACCGACCTCGGCACCAGCGACTGGCTGGAGATCACCCAGGACCGCATCAACACGTTCGCGGACGCGACGGGTGATCACCAGTGGATCCACGTGGACCCCGAACGCGCCGCCGCCGGCCCCTTCGGCGCCCCGATCGCCCACGGCTATCTGACCCTCTCGCTCTTCATCCCCCTCTTCACCGACCTCCTGGACGTCCAGGGCGTCACCACGAAGGTCAACTACGGCCTCAACAAGGTCCGCTTCCCCTCCCCGGTCAAGGTGGGCTCCCGCATCCGCCTGGCGGCGCGGGTGGCTTCGGTGGAGGAAGTGCCGGGCGGCGGAGTGCAGATCACCATCGACGGCGCCATGGAAATAGAGGGCGGCGCCAAGCCGGCCGCGGTCCTCCAGAGCATCTCGCGCTTCTACGCCTGAGCGCACAAAACCTGAGCGCACAAAAAAGACCCCGCACTCAGCAATGCGCTGATGGCGGGGTCTTTAGGCACCTCGTACAAGGTGCCCCCGGCAGGATTCGAACCTGCGCACCCGGCTCCGGAGGCCGATGCTCTATCCCCTGAGCTACGGGGGCGTGCGCCGCACTGTGTGTGGCGACGGGTAGAACCCTACCAGCTCCTTTGTGGTCCTCAGGAACGGGTTATCGCGCGGGGGACGGCGGGGCTCGGGTCGCCTGTACGGGGCGGAAGTGGGGAAAACCCGGACGCGGTGGCCGGTGTCGACCTACTCTCGAGTTGTGCCAGGCGCGTCCGGCCGAGTCCTTGTCGTGGACGACAACAAGGTGATTCGGCAGCTGATCAGGGTCAATCTCGAGCTGGAGGGCTTCGAGGTCGTGACCGCGGCCGATGGTGCCGAATGTCTGGAAGTGATCGAGCAGGTGCGGCCCGACGTCGTCACGCTGGACGTCGTGATGCCCCGGCTCGACGGGCTGCGCACCGCCGCCCGGCTGCGGGCGGACGCCCGTACGCGGGCACTGCCCATCGTCGTCGTCAGCGCCTGCACCCAGTACGAGGTGGAGAGCGGGCTCGACGTCGGCGTCGACGCGTTCCTCGCGAAGCCCTTCGAGCCCAGCGAACTGGTGCGTGTCGTAGGGCAGTTGAGCGAGCATGGGCGCCAGGGTGCCGGTCCCGCCGGTGCCTCCCGGGCGGGCGCCGCGCGTGCCGTGAGCGCCGCCGATGACGCCGAGCAGGCCACCCGCACCGCCGACGCCTGAGCGACCCGGAGGCTCCCGCCGCCGCGGCTCCCCGTCCGCATCCCGAGACCTTCCGGGAAACCGGGTCGCCGACCCACCCCCCTCCTCCCATACGCTTGTCCCGTGACCCCCGCCGAGCTCTCCCGCACCGTCCTGCGCGCCGTCCGTCGCGCGGTCGACGACGGTGAGCTCGACGCTGCCGTGTGCGCGGCGGAGCAGCGGGTCGTCGTCGAGCGGCCGCGGCCCGGCGGGCAGGGCGACTACGCCACCAACGTCGCGCTGCAGCTCGCCCGCCCCGCGGGCCGGCCCCCGCGCCAGGTCGCCGAGATCCTGTCCCGGCGGCTGGAGGGAAGCCCTGGTATCGGAGGCGTCGTCGTCACCGGTCCCGGTTTTCTGAACGTCACGCTGCTCGACCCCGCGACCGCCTCCGGCGCGCTCGTCACGGAGATCCTGCGCGCCGGTTACCGTTACGGGTTCACGGAAGGCCCCACCGGCCAGGTCGTTCAGCTGCATGCCCCCCGCGAGGTGCGCGCCCTCGTCGTCATGGACTCCGTCGCCCGCCTCCTGCGCTCCCAGGGCGCCCTCGTACGGACCAGCTGCGCCGGCCAACCCCCGCCCGAGTGGGTCGACGTCCTCGGCGTCCAGGTCGACGCGAGCGGGGGCACCCCCCTCGATGCCGACGTCAACGTCCGGCCCGTGCCCGCCCCCGCCGACCCCGTACCGCTCGGCCGTGACGCCGCCCGCTGGGCCCTGCTCCACTCCGCGGGCCACGACCGGCCCCGGATCGCTGACGAAGGCGACGCGCACCTCGCCCAGCGCGAGACCAACCCGCTCTTCCGCGTCCGGTACGCCCACGCCCGCACCCGCGCCCTGACCCGCGGCGCCGCGGACCTCGGCTTCACCGCCGCCCCCGGTGACGTACCTGGACAGGAAGACCTCCTCGCCGCGCTCGCCGACCACCCGCGCATCCTCCGCGCCGCTGCCGAGCGGCACGCGCCCGACCGGCTCGCCCGGCACCTCGTCGGCCTCGCCGACACCTTCATGGCCTCGCTGCACCCGGCCGTACTGCCCCAAGGCGAGGAGAAACCCTCGGCCGCCCACCGTGCCCGGCTCGCGCTCGCCGAAGCTGTCGGGACGGTGCTCGCAGGCGGCCTGACCCTGCTCGGCATCGACGCCCCCGAAAATCTGTGACACAGACAGAAGTAGACGAAGAGAGCGCACCGCAGCCATGAGCCGTTCCGCACACCCCGCCGGTCCCCGTCACGCCGACGTGCTCCCCGAAGGGCACTGGAGTGCCCCACCCGCCGACCTCAACGTCCTCGACCCGAAGGTGTGGGCGCAGACCGTCGCCCGTACCGCCGACGGCGCCGTCTCCGTCGGCGGCGTCGAAGTCGCCCGCCTCGCCGAGGAGTTCGGCACCCCGGCGTACTTTCTCGACGAGACCGACTTCCGCGCCCGCTGCGCCGCCTGGCGCGACGCCTTCGGTCCCGACGCCGATGTCTTCTACGCCGGCAAGGCCTTCCTGTCGCGTGCCGTCGTGCGGTGGCTGGACGAGGAGGGGCTGAACCTGGACGTGTGCTCCGGGGGTGAGCTGGCCACCGCGCTCTCCGCAGGCATGCCCGCCGAGCGCATCGCCTTCCACGGCAACAACAAGACAGAGGAAGAGATCAGCCGCGCGGTCCAGGTGGGCGTCGGGCGCATCGTGCTCGACTCCTTCCAGGAGATCGCGCGCGTCGCCCACATCGCCGACGGCCTCGGCAAGCGGCAGCGCGTGCAGATCCGCGTCACGGTGGGCGTCGAGGCCCACACCCACGAGTTCATCGCCACCGCGCACGAGGACCAGAAGTTCGGCATCGCCCTCGCCGACGGGCAGGCGGCGGAGGCCGTGCGGCGCGCCCTCAAGCTGGACGGCATCGAGCTCATCGGCATCCACTCGCACATCGGGTCGCAGATCTTCGACATGGCCGGCTTCGAGGTCGCCGCGCGCCGGGTCGTCGGACTGCTCGCCGACATCCGCGACGAGCACGGGGTCGAGCTCCCCGAGATCGACCTCGGCGGCGGCCTCGGCATCGCGTACACCAGCGAGGACGACCCCCGCGAGCCGCACGAGATCGCCAAGGCGCTGAACGAGATCGTGACGCGCGAGTGCGAGGCCGCGAAGCTCCGCACCCCCCGTATCTCCGTCGAGCCGGGGCGCGCCATCGTCGGCCCGACCGCCTTCACGCTCTACACCGTCGGCACCGTCAAGCCGCTTGAAGGACTGCGGACCTACGTCTCCGTCGACGGCGGCATGTCCGACAACATTCGCACCGCGCTCTACGACGCCGAGTACACCGTCGCCCTCGTCTCCCGCCGCTCCGACGCCGCGCCGATGCTCGTCCGCGTCGTCGGCAAGCACTGTGAGAGTGGCGACATCGTCGTGAAGGACGCGTTCCTGCCCGCGGATGTCGCGGCCGGTGATCTGATCGCGGTGCCGGCCACCGGCGCGTACTGCCGCTCCATGGCCAGCAACTACAACCACGCGCTTCGCCCGCCCGTCGTCGCCGTGCGCGACGGCGAGGCCCGGGTGATCGTCCGGCGCGAGACGGAGGAAGATCTCCTGCGTCTCGACGTCGGATAAATGAAATCTACGTCTCACGATCCGGACCTGGGGCTGAAACCCCGGTCCGGTGGGCGAGACTGGACCCACCGTAGAAGTACCTGAGCAAGTACGTAGAAGGAAACGAGGTCGCATGATGCGTACGCGTCCGCTGAAGGTGGCGCTGCTGGGCTGTGGGGTTGTCGGCTCAGAGGTGGCGCGCATCATGACGACGCACGCCGATGACCTCGCCGCCCGGATCGGTGCCCCCGTCGAACTCGCGGGTGTGGCCGTGCGGCGGCCCTCCCGGGTGCGCGAGGGAATCGATCCCGCGCTGGTCACCACCGACGCCACGGCGCTCGTGAAACGCGGTGACATCGACGTGGTCGTCGAGGTCATCGGCGGCATCGAGCCCGCCCGCACGCTGATCACGACCGCCTTCGAGCACGGTGCCTCCGTCGTCTCCGCCAACAAGGCGCTCGTCGCCCAGGACGGCGAGGCCCTGCACGCCGCGGCCGTGGACCACGGTGAGGACCTCTACTACGAGGCCGCCGTGGCAGGCGCGATTCCGCTGGTCAGGCCGCTCAGGGAGTCCCTCGCGGGCGACAAGGTCAACCGCGTCCTCGGCATCGTGAACGGCACGACGAACTTCATCCTCGACGCGATGGACACGACCGGCGCCGGCTACCAGGAAGCGCTCGACGAGGCCACCGCCCTCGGGTACGCCGAAGCCGACCCGACCGCCGACGTCGAGGGCTTCGACGCCGCCGCCAAGGCCGCCATCCTCGCCGGGATCGCCTTCCACACCCGCGTCCGCCTCGACGACGTGTACCGCGAGGGCATGACCGAGGTGACCGCCGCCGACTTCGCTTCCGCGAAGGAGATGGGCTGCACCATCAAGCTGCTCGCCATCTGTGAGCGGGCCGCCGACGGGCAGTCCGTCACCGCCCGCGTGCACCCGGCGATGATCCCGCTGTCCCACCCGCTGGCCTCCGTGCGCGGCGCGTACAACGCCGTCTTCGTCGAGGCGGAGGCGGCCGGGCAGCTCATGTTCTACGGGCCCGGCGCGGGCGGTTCGCCGACCGCGTCCGCCGTACTCGGCGACCTCGTCGCCGTCTGCCGCAACCGCCTGGGCGGCGCGACGGGACCCGGCCAGTCCGCGTACACACAGCTGCCCGTCTCACCGATGGGCGATGTCGTGACGCGGTACCACATCAGCCTCGACGTGGCCGACAAGCCCGGCGTTCTCGCGCAGGTGGCGACGGTCTTCGCCGAGCACGGTGTCTCCATCGACACCGTGCGCCAGTCGGGGAAGGACGGCGAGGCCTCCCTCGTCGTCGTCACCCACCGCGCGGCCGACGCGGCCCTCACAGGGACCGTGGACGCGCTGCGTCAGCTCGACACCGTGCGCGGTGTCGCCAGCATCATGCGTGTTGAAGGGGAGTAGCAGGGATGACCGGAATGACCCACCAGTGGCGCGGCATCATCGAGGAGTACCGGGACCGGCTCCCGGTGACCGACACCACGCCGGTCGTGACACTGCGCGAGGGCGGTACGCCGCTCGTGCCGGCGCGGCTGCTCTCCGAGCGCACCGGCTGTGAGGTGCACCTGAAGGTCGAGGGCGCCAACCCGACCGGTTCGTTCAAGGACCGCGGCATGACCATGGCCATCACGAAGGCCAAGGAGGAGGGCGCGCAGGCCGTCATCTGCGCCTCCACCGGCAACACCTCGGCCTCCGCCGCCGCGTACGCCGTGCGGGCCGGGATGGTCTGCGCCGTCCTCGTGCCGCAGGGCAAGATCGCGCTCGGCAAGATGGGCCAGGCGCTCGTCTACGGCTCGAAGATCCTCCAGGTCGACGGCAACTTCGACGACTGCCTGAATCTCGCCCGCAGCCTCTCCGAGAACTACCCGGTGGCGCTGGTGAACTCGGTGAACCCGTACCGCATCGAGGGCCAGAAGACCGGCTCGTTCGAGATCGTGGACGCCCTGGGCGACGCGCCCGACATCCACGTCCTCCCGGTCGGCAACGCCGGCAACATCACGGCGTACTGGAAGGGCTACAAGGAGTACGCCGCCGACGGCGTCTCCTCGCGTACGCCCCGCATGTGGGGCTTCCAGGCCTCGGGCTCCGCGCCGATCGTGCGCGGCGAGGTCGTCAAGGACCCCTCGACGATCGCCACCGCGATTCGCATCGGCAACCCCGCCTCGTGGCAGCACGCGCTCGCCGCGCGCGAGGAGTCCGGCGGCTTCATCGACGAGGTGACGGACCGTGAGATCCTGCGCGCCTACAAGCTGTTGGCGTCCCAGGAGGGTGTCTTCGTCGAGCCCGCGTCGGCCGCGTCCGTCGCCGGTCTGCTGAAGGCCGCCGAGGAGGGCAAGGTCGACCCCGGCCAGAAGATCGTCTGCACCGTCACGGGCAACGGTCTGAAGGACCCGGACTGGGCCGTCGCCGGCGCCCCGCAGCCCGTCACCGTCCCGGTCGACGCCGCGGCGGCCGCCGAGCGCCTCGGCCTCGCGTGACTTTTATGCGACGCTGACACCTCGTCAACTGGGCTTTTCCGTACAGGGGGGTGCACAGGGGGGCTTGCGACACGCATCGTGCGCCTCCTGTGCGCCCTATGTCGCCACGGAACCTTCCTTCGATAGGCTGTAGCGAACCCGCCCACCGCATATGCCGTGGTGCCGCCGCTGTTGTGTCGATCGCGGCCCGGGTGTCGACCTACGCACCACAAAACATCGGAAGTCTCGGAAGTTCTCGAAAACCTCGACTGTCGTACATCTCGTCGGTCAAAGCATTCCTTCGGAAGTTCTCGAAACATCCCGCAGCTCAAGGAGAGTCATCGAGCGATGGCCGGTCCCGCGTTCCGCGCCGCCGCCGTCAGGGTGCGCGTCCCCGCCACCAGCGCCAATCTCGGCCCGGGCTTCGACAGCCTCGGTCTGTCGCTGGGGCTCTACGACGACGTGGTCGTCAGGGTCGCCGACTCCGGGCTGAACATCGACATCGCCGGTGAGGGCTCCGAGACCCTGCCCCGCGACGAGTCGCACCTTCTCGTACGGTCCCTGCGCACGGCCTTCGACGCCCTCGGCGGACAGCCGCGCGGTCTCGAGATCGTCTGCGCCAACCGGATCCCGCACGGCCGCGGCCTGGGCTCCTCGTCCGCCGCGATCGTGTCGGCCGTGGTCGCCGCGCGCGCCGTGACGATAGGCGGCGCCGCCGTGCTCGACGACGCCGCACTGCTCGAACTCGCCACCGAGATCGAGGGCCACCCCGACAACGTGGCCCCCTGCCTGCTCGGTGGCTTCACCATCGCGTGGACCGAGACCGGCGCGGGCCGGGCGGTCCGTCTCGACGCGGCCGGTTCCATCGTTCCGGTGGTCTTCGTCCCCGGAAAGCCCGTCCTCACCGAAATGGCCCGAGGACTCCTGCCGCGCACCGTCCCGCACGTGGACGCCGCGGCCAACGCGGGCCGGGCGGCCCTGCTCGTAGAGGCCCTGACCAGGCGCCCCGAGCTGCTGCTCCCGGCCACGGAAGACCGCCTTCACCAGGAGTACCGGGCGCCGGCGATGCCGGAGAGCGCCGCCCTGGTGGAGCGGCTGCGGGCCGACGGGGTGCCCGCGATGATCTCCGGAGCGGGGCCGACTGTGCTCGCTCTGGTGGAGGAAGAAACGGCCGACAAGGTCGCCCGGCTGGCCGGGGAGGGCTGGGCGGCGAACCGCCTTGACCTCGATGTCGACGGAGCGAGCGTGCTGCCGCTTGGCTCCTACAGCGTCTGATCGAATGCGTCCGGTTGCCGGATTACGAGAGGGGGAATGTTTGTTGGATCCGGTAGTGTTAACCTCAAGTCTGCACCCGGCCCTACCATGGCGAGGTGCTGTGTGTCCCCGTCAGGGACAACCATTCTTCCGGGAGCCTCCCCAGCGATTCTGTGCAGCGTCCTCGCATGTCGAGATGTGGCACTGAAGAGTGGCGAGCACGCTCCGGAACCGGCGTGACCGAGCCGCGTGACACAGAAATCCAGTGCACCCGCGGAATCGGGCTACGCCGTCACCACCGAATCTTCCGCCTCTTCGGCGGACAACCGCCCCGGCACACGGTCCGTACAGGCTGGACCACCGCCGGACAGCACAACACGGTCGCCGAGCCAGACAGGCCGACGTCCGCTCCAGGGAAGGACCCTTCGTGAGCGACACCACCGATCTGATGGGCGTGACTGCCGACAGCTCTGCTGCCGCGCCCGCCGCGTCCTCTGCGGACGCCTCCGCCGCGCCCGCCCGGCGGCGCCGCGGTACCGGCCTTGACGGCATGGTGCTGGCCGAGCTGCAGCAGGTCGCATCGGGCCTCGGTATCAAGGGCACTGCGCGGATGCGCAAGAGCCAGCTGATCGAGGTCATCAAGGAGGCGCAGTCCGGGGGAGGCAACTCCCAGAGCGCCCCGGCGAAGAGCGCCGACGCCGCCGAGACGAAGCCGAAGCGGCGGGCCACCTCGAAGGCCCGTACCGGCGACGAGCCCGCGGCCGACGCCGCGCCGGCGAAGTCGGCTGCCAAGGCGGACAAGGCCGAGACGGCCGACGCCAAGGCGAAGAAGGCCACCGCCCAGCAGCAGATCGAGATCCCCGGCCAGGGCGCCAGCGACGAGCAGCCGGCCGGCGAGCGTCGTCGCCGCCGTGCCACGTCCGAGGCGGGCAGCCCCGAGACGGTCACCGCCGAGGCCAAGGCCGACACGCGGCAGGACAAGCAGGACCGCCAGCAGGACCGCCAGGACAAGCAGGAGCGTCAGGACGGCGGCGACGGCAACAAGGGCGACGGCGGCCAGGACGGCAACGAGGGTCGTCGCGACCGCCGTGACCGTCAGGGCGACCGCCAGGGCGGCGACCGTCAGGGCGGCCGTGGTGGACGCGACCGCGACCGCGATCGTGGTGACCGCGACCGCCGCGGCGGCAAGGGCGACGACCAGGGCGGGAACAGCCAGGGCGGCAACCGCGGCAACCAGCAGGGCGGCGGCCGGAACAACCAGCAGGACGACGGCTACGACGACGACGGCGGCGGTCGCCGCGGGCGCAGGGGCCGTTACCGCGACCGCCGTGGGCGTCGTGGGCGCGACGAGCAGGGCTTCGGCAACGAGCCGCAGATCTCCGAGGACGACGTCCTGATCCCCGTCGCGGGCATCCTCGACATCCTCGACAACTACGCCTTCATCCGTACGTCGGGCTACCTGCCGGGTCCCAATGACGTCTACGTCTCCCTGGCCCAGGTCCGCAAGAACGGCCTGCGCAAGGGTGACCACGTCACCGGTGCCGTGCGTCAGCCCAAGGACGGCGAGCGCCGCGAGAAGTTCAACGCGCTCGTCCGCCTCGACTCGGCGAACGGCATGGCGGCCGAATCCGGCCGCGGGCGCCCGGAGTTCAACAAGCTGACGCCCCTCTACCCGCAGGACCGCCTCCGCCTGGAGACGGACCCGGGTGTGCTGACGACGCGCATCATCGACCTCGTCGCGCCGATCGGCAAGGGCCAGCGCGGTCTGATCGTGGCCCCGCCGAAGACCGGCAAGACCATGATCCTGCAGTCGATCGCGAACGCGATCACCGTGAACAACCCCGAGTGCCACCTGATGGTCGTCCTCGTCGACGAGCGTCCGGAAGAGGTCACGGACATGCAGCGGTCGGTGAAGGGCGAGGTCATCTCCTCGACCTTCGACCGTCCGGCCGAGGACCACACCACGGTCGCCGAGCTCGCCATCGAGCGCGCCAAGCGCCTCGTGGAGCTGGGTCACGACGTCGTCGTGCTGCTCGACTCGATCACCCGTCTGGGCCGCGCGTACAACCTCGCGGCGCCGGCCTCCGGCCGCATCCTGTCCGGTGGTGTCGACTCGACCGCCCTGTACCCGCCGAAGCGCTTCTTCGGTGCGGCCCGCAACATCGAGGACGGCGGCTCGCTGACCATCCTCGCCACCGCACTGGTGGACACCGGGTCCCGCATGGACGAGGTCATCTTCGAGGAGTTCAAGGGCACCGGCAACGCCGAGCTCAAGCTCGACCGCAAGCTCGCGGACAAGCGCATCTTCCCGGCGGTGGACGTGGACGCGTCCGGTACCCGTAAGGAAGAGATCCTGCTCGGCAGCGACGAGCTGGCGATCACCTGGAAGCTGCGTCGCGTGCTGCACGCGCTCGACCAGCAGCAGGCGATCGAGCTGCTGCTCGACAAGATGAAGCAGACGAAGTCCAACGCGGAGTTCCTGCTGCAGATCCAGAAGACGACGCCGACGCCGGGCAACGGCAACGACTGACGCTTCACCCGGATCCAAGGGCTGGGCCCCGCCGCTTCACGCGGCGGGGCCCAGCCCTTTTCCGTGCCTGGTCCAAACGTTTCGGGGCACTCGTCGGCCAGAGACCTTCACCACACGTATAAGGATCTGTGCCCTCTGTGAAGCATGCGGCACATGGGCGTGAAAGTGCAGGTGAGAAGGTTGCAGGTCGTTGATCCCGCTACGTACGGTCGCTCTTCCGTCCCAGAATGCGCACACGTGTTTGTGCAACCCTTCATGGCGGTCCGCCGTCACACCGAGTGAACGAAGAAGCGGACCGAAGGACCATGAAGCAGACGAACCTGCGAGGAGTTATGCCGGACCGTGACAGCAAGCCCGGGCGCCACCGCGGCGTCAAGGGCAGCCGCCGCAAGCCGCGCAGCGGGCGCAGCAAGGCGCTGCGCATCGCGGCGTGGAGTGCCGCGGGCGTCGTCGTCCTCGGTGGAACCGGCCTGGGGTACGTCTACTTCCAGCTCAACGGCAACATCAAGAGCGTCGACATCGACTCGCAGCTGGGTACCGACCGTCCGCAGGACGTGGACAACGGCTCGGAGGACATCCTCGTCCTCGGCTCCGACACCCGGGCAGGGGACAACGAGAAGGTCGGCGGCGGCGCCGACGAGGGCTCGGCGCGCTCGGACACCGCGATGGTCGTCCACGTCTACAAGGGCCACAAGCGGGCCAGCATCGTCTCCATCCCCAGGGACACGCTCATCGACCGGCCCTCGTGCACCGACAAGAACGGCAACGAGTACCCGGCGCAGAGCGAGGCCATGTTCAACTCCGCGTACTCGACGGGCGGCGCGGCCTGCGCGGTGAAGACCGTCGAGTCCATGAGCGGAATCCGCATGGACCACTACGTGGAGGTCGACTTCAGCGGCTTCCAGAAGCTGATCGACGACCTCGGGGGCGTCAAGGTCACCACCACGAAGGCGATCAACGACCCCGACAGCCATCTGAACCTCGAGGCGGGCACGCACACGCTCAGTGGCGAGCAGTCGCTCGGCCTCGTCCGCACCCGGCACGGCGTCGGGGACGGCAGCGACCTGGGACGCATCCAGCTCCAGCAGGCGTTCATGAAGGCCCTGATGGACCAGATCAAGAACGTCGGCGTCTTCACCAGCCCGAGCAAGCTGTACGCACTCGCGAACACCGCCACGAAGACGGTGACCACGGACTCGCAGCTGGCCTCGGTCAAGGACCTGACCTCGTTCGCGAGCGGGCTCAAGGGCATCGGCTCCGGCGACATGAACATGGTGACGCTGCCGGTGCGCTACGACCCGAACGACGCCAACCGCGTGCTCCTGGACAAGACCAACGCGAACAAGGTCTGGAAGGCGCTCGACGCCGACAAGGCCGTCCCGAAGTCGGCGACCAAGGACTCCGCCAAGGGCTCCGCCGACAGCGTCGTGAAGTAGCCAGGACCCCCTCGGGGAGGGCCGGGAATACTTCCGGGCCCTCCTCGGTTTTGGGGGATACGGCCAGTCCTGGCAGACTGGTACGTCGGCCCCGGTTCACGCTCCCGCATCCCGCGTCAGCGACCCGGCGCCCTCCATGAACCTAGGAGACACCTTGAAGCGCGACATTCACCCCGAGTACGTCGAGACGCAGGTCTCTTGCACCTGTGGCGCGTCGTTCACCACCCGTAGCACCATCTCGTCCGGCACCGTCCGTGCCGAGGTCTGCTCCGAGTGCCACCCGTTCTACACGGGCAAGCAGAAGATCCTCGACACCGGTGGCCGTGTGGCCCGCTTCGAGGCCCGCTTCGGCAAGGCTGCGGCTGCCAACAAGTAGCGAAGCTCCAGCGCCGGTCCACGGTGCCCCTGTTCATCGCGGGGGCACCGGGACCGGCGCTTTGCAGTGCAGCCCCCGGTGTCCGGGGGCATCCCGGAATGACACAGCACCCCCGTAACTGCAGGAGCCGGAGATGTTCGAGGCCGTCGAGGAACTGATCGGTGAGCACGCCGATCTGGAGAAGAAGCTCGCGGACCCGTCGGTCCACGCCGACCAGGCGAACGCGCGCAAGCTCAACAAGCGCTACGCCGAGCTGACCCCGATCGTCACCACGTACCGCTCCTGGAAGCAGACCGGGGACGACGTCGAGACGGCCAGGGAATTCGCCGCCGACGACCCGGACTTCGCGGCCGAGGTCAAGGACCTCGAGCAGCAGCGCGAGGAGATCACAGAGAAGCTGCGGCTCCTCCTGGTCCCGCGCGACCCGTCCGACGACAAGGACGTGATCCTCGAGGTCAAGGCCGGCGCCGGCGGCGACGAGTCCGCGCTGTTCGCGGGCGACCTGCTGCGCATGTACCTGCGCTACGCGGAGCGCGTCGGCTGGAAGACCGAGATCATCGACGCCACCGAGTCCGAGCTCGGCGGCTACAAGGACGTCCAGGTCGCCGTGAAGACCAAGGGCGGGAACGGTGCGACCGAGCCCGGCCAGGGTGTCTGGGCCCGCCTGAAGTACGAGGGCGGCGTGCACCGCGTGCAGCGTGTGCCGTCGACCGAGTCGCAGGGCCGCATCCACACCTCCGCCGCAGGCGTGCTTGTCACGCCCGAGGCCGAGGAGGTCGACGTCGAGATCCACGCGAACGATCTGCGCATCGACGTGTACCGCTCCTCGGGCCCCGGCGGGCAGTCCGTCAACACGACCGACTCCGCCGTCCGGATCACGCACATCCCCACCGGCGTCGTGGCTTCCTGCCAGAACGAGAAGTCCCAGCTGCAGAACAAGGAGCAGGCGATGCGTATCCTGCGCTCCAGGCTCCTCGCAGCGGCGCAGGAGGAAGCGGAGAAGAACGCCGCCGACGCCCGCCGCAGCCAGGTCCGCACCGTCGACCGCTCCGAGAAGATCCGTACGTACAACTTCCCGGAGAACCGCATCTCGGACCACCGCGTCGGCTTCAAGGCCTACAACTTGGACCAGGTGCTCGACGGCGACCTCGACGCCGTGATCCAGGCGTGCGTCGACGCGGACTCGGCCGCCAAGCTCGCCGCCGCGTAGAACCGCACCGCCCGCCCCGTACGACAGCTCAGCCCGGAGGAACAGCGTGCAGCAACATTTTGGGGGGCGACCCCCGAACCCCCGCAGCGTGCTGCTCGCGGAAGTGGCCCAGGCCACCCAGCGCCTCGCCGACGCCGGCGTGCCCTCGCCGCGCAATGACGCGGAGGAGCTCGCGGCCTACGTGCACGGGGTCAAGCGGGGCGAGCTGCACACCGTCAAGGACGTGGACTTCGACGCCCGGTTCTGGGAGGCCACCGCGCGCCGCGAGGCCCGCGAGCCGCTCCAGCACATCACCGGGCACGCCTACTTCCGCTATCTGGAGCTCCAGGTCGGTCCCGGGGTGTTCGTGCCGCGCCCGGAGACCGAGTCGGTCGTCGGCTGGGCCATAGACGCCGTGCGCGCGATGGACGTCGTCGAACCGCTGATCGTCGACCTCTGTTCCGGCTCCGGCGCCATCGCGCTGGCGCTCGCCCAGGAGGTGCCGCGCTCGCGCGTGCACGCCGTGGAGCTGTCCGAGGACGCGCTCAAATGGACGCGCAAGAACGTCGAGGGGTCCAGGGTCGACCTGCGCCAGGGCGACGCCCTGACGGCCTTCCCCGACCTCGACGGCCAGGTCGATCTGGTGATCTCGAATCCGCCGTACATCCCGCTCACCGAGTGGGAGTACGTCGCCCCCGAGGCCCGCGATTACGACCCGGACCTCGCCCTGTTCTCCGGTGAGGACGGGCTCGACCTGATCCGTGGCATCGAGCGCACCGCCCACCGTCTGCTCCGCCCCGGCGGCATCGTCGTCATCGAGCACGCGGACACGCAGGGCGGCCAGGTGCCGTGGATCTTCACCGAGGAGCGGGGCTGGGCGGACGCCGCCGACCACCCCGACCTCAACAACCGCCCGAGGTTCGCGACCGCACGCAAGGCGCTGCCGTGACCGACGCGCTGTCCTTTGAGTTTGACGAATTCGAGCGATCCGCAGAGCAGTACGCAGAGCAGGAGGCCCGCTAGATGGCACGGCGCTACGACACCAATGACGCAGTGGACCGCGCTACCGGCCTGCGTGAAGCCGCCTCCGCAGTCCGCCGCGGCGAGCTGGTCGTGCTGCCCACCGACACCGTGTACGGCATCGGTGCCGACGCCTTCACGCCCGAGGCGGTCGGCGACCTCCTGGAGGCCAAGGGCCGTGGCCGCAACATGCCGACGCCGGTCGTCATCCCGTCGCCGAACACGCTGCACGGGCTCGTCACGGACTTCTCCGAGATGGCCTGGGAACTGGTCGACGCGTTCTGGCCGGGCGGCCTGACCCTCGTCGCCAAGCAGCAGCCGTCGCTGCAGTGGGACCTCGGCAGCACCCGTGGCACCGTCGCGGTCCGGATGCCGCTGCACCCCGTCGCCATCGAACTGCTCACCGAGGTCGGCCCGATGGCGCTGTCCTCCGCGAACCTGACCGGCCACCCGGCCCCCGAGGACTGCGACGCCGCGCAGGAGATGCTCGGCGACTCCGTCTCCGTCTACCTCGACGGGGGGCCGACGCCCGGCAACATCCCGTCATCCATCGTCGACGTCACCGGCAAGATCCCGGTCCTGCTGCGCGAGGGCGCGCTGACCGCGGACGAGCTGCGCAAGGTCGTACCCGACCTCGAGGTGGCGAATTGACAGCCCCTGAGACGGGGCGTGGCATAGGCAACGGGTACGTACGCACGCCGGCTCTCCCCGGTGACACCTTCCGCATCCTCCACGTCAGCACAGGCAACGTGTGCCGCTCGCCGATCACCGAGCGGCTGACGCGGCACGCCCTCGCGGACCGGCTCGGCGCGCCGCTCGCCGGCGGGCTCGTCGTGGAGAGCGCGGGCACCTGGGGCCATGAGGGCGCGCCCATGGAGGCCAATGCGGAAACGGTCCTGGCGGACTTCGGGGCGGATGCCTCCGGCTTCGTCGGCCGTGAGCTTCTCGACGACCACGTCATAAGGGCCGACCTGGTCCTGACCGCGACCCGCGACCACCGGGCGCAGGTCATCTCCATGGGTCACAGCGCGGGTCTGCGGACCTTCACGCTGAAGGAGTTCACGCGGCTCGTGCAGGCCATAGATCCGGCCACGCTGCCGGATCCGATCGAGTCCGGTGTGGTCGAGCGGGCCCGTTCGCTGGTGCGGGCTGCCGCGGCTCTACGCGGGTGGCTTCTTGCCCCGAGTGTCGAGGCGGACGAGGTCTACGACCCGTACGGCGCGCCCCTCCCGTTCTTCCAGTCGGTCGGCGGCGAGATCAACGAGGCGTTGGCCCCGGTCGTCACGGCCCTGACAGGCATCACGAAGTAGCCGCCACGGGGCTCCGCCCCGGACCCCGCTGCTCAATCGCCGCAGGGGCTTAAAAGATGCGATTGAGGCGATCCAGCCCCGCCGGCGTTTGAGGCGCGGGGTCCGGGGCGGAGCCCCGTGGCGTGAGCGCGGGCGGCCGGAACGACGCGGATCTACATTGGAAGGCACCTACCCGCCCCACGCGAGGCCCGGAGCCGACCATGCCGGTGATGACAGAACCCGCAGCCCTGGCGGAGCTACAACGGCAGGACCCCGAACTGGCCGAAATCCTCCTCGCGGAGACCACCCGCCAGGCGGACTCCCTCCAGCTCATCGCCGCCGAGAACTTCGCGTCGCCCGCGGTCCTCGCCGCCCTCGGCTCCCCGCTCGCCAACAAGTACGCGGAGGGCTACCCCGGCGCCCGCCACCACGGCGGCTGCGAACTCGTCGACGTGGCGGAACGTCTCGCCATCGACCGCGCCCGCGCACTCTTCGGCGCCGAACACGTCAACGTACAGGCGCACAGCGGCTCTTCGGCCGTGCTCGCCGCGTACGCCGTACTGCTGAAACCCGGCGACACCGTCCTCGCGATGGGCCTGCCGTCCGGTGGCCACCTCACGCACGGCTCACCGGCCAACTTCTCCGGCCGCTGGTTCGACTTCGTCCCGTACGGCGTCGACGCGGAGAGCGGGCTCATCGACTACGAGCAGGTCCGCGCGCTGGCCCGCGCCCACCGCCCCAAGGCCGTCGTGTGCGGCTCGATCTCGTACCCCCGGCACATCGACTACGCCGCCTTCCGGGAGATCGCCGACGACGTGGGCGCCCACCTCATCGCCGACGCCGCGCACCCCATCGGCCTGGTCGCAGGGGGAGCGGCCCCGAACCCGGTCCCGTACGCCGACATCGTCTGCGCCACCACGCACAAGGTGCTGCGCGGACCCCGCGGCGGCATGCTGCTGTGCTCGGCCGAGCTGTCCGACCGCGTCGACCGGGCCGTCTTCCCCTTCACCCAGGGCGGCGCCCAGATGCACACGATCGCCGCGAAGGCCGTCGCGTTCGGCGAGGCGGCGCGGCCGGCCTTCACCGCGTACGCCCACCAGGTCGTGGCCAACGCGCGGCTGCTCGCGGGCGCGCTCGCGGCGGAGGGCTTCGGCGTCACCACCGGCGGCACCGACACCCACCTGCTGACCGTGGACCCGGCCCCGCTCGGCGTCGCGGCCGCGGTGGCGCGTGGCCGGCTCGCCTCGGCGGGCATGATCCTCGACACATGCGCCCTGCCGCGCTGCGGAGCGGCCGATGTCACCGCGGACGGCGGCCGCGGCCTGCGCCTCGGCACCGCCGCCGTCACCACACAGGGCATGGGCGAAGGAGAGATGGCCCGCATCGCGGTGCTCCTGTCGGGTGTCGTACGGGGAGTTCTCGACACCCGCACGGTCCGCGAAGAGGTCCGCGAACTGGCCGGAAGATTCCCCCCGTACCCCACCGAGAACGGGGTAGGCGCCCTCTGAGACACCCCTTGCGCCGCACCAGTGCACCTCTGGAACCGTCAGCCGTGCAACCATCGTCGCTACCCGGAAGTCCCCAACCCTAAGCACGCGAGACTAGGGTGTGGGGCTGAGATGGCCAGCGATACCTGTGGGGAAGCCCGTGCGTGAATACCTGCTGACGCTCTGCATCACGGCCGCGGTGACCTATCTGCTCACAGGCCCGGTGCGGAAGTTCGCGATCGTGGCCGGCGCCATGCCGGAGATCCGTGCACGTGACGTGCACCGGGAACCCACGCCGCGGCTCGGCGGTATCGCCATGTTCTTCGGCCTGTGCGCGGGCCTGCTCGTCGCCGACCACCTCACCAACCTGGACAAGGTCTTCGAGTCCTCGAACGAACCGCGCGCGCTGCTCTCCGGCGCCGCGCTGATCTGGCTGATCGGCGTCCTGGACGACAAGTTCGAGATCGACGCCCTCATCAAGCTCGGCGGCCAGATGATCGCCGCGGGCGTGATGGTCATGCAGGGCCTGACGATCCTGTGGCTCCCGATCCCCGGCGTGGGGACGGTGTCCCTCACGCAGTGGCAGGGGACCCTGCTCACCGTCGCGCTCGTCGTCATCACCATCAACGCGGTGAACTTCGTCGACGGCCTGGACGGCCTCGCGGCGGGCATGGTGTGCATCGCCGCGTGCGCGTTCTTCCTGTACGCGTACCGGATCTGGTACGGCTACGGCATCGAGTCCGCGGCCCCGGCCACGCTGTTCGCGGCGATCCTGATGGGCATGTGTCTGGGCTTCCTGCCGCACAACATCCATCCGGCCAGAATCTTCATGGGCGACTCGGGCTCCATGCTCATCGGCCTCGTCCTCGCGGCCGGCGCCATCTCCATCACGGGTCAGGTCGACCCGGACGCCCTCAAGTTGAACCTCGGTGGCTCCACGCGAGACACCACGCACGCGATGCTCCCCGTCTTCCTGCCGCTGCTGATGCCGCTGACGATCATCGCGATCCCGTTCGCCGACCTCGTCCTCGCGATCGTGCGCCGTACCTGGAACGGGCAGTCGCCGTTCGCCGCGGACCGCGGGCATCTGCACCACCGGCTCCTGGAGATCGGCCACTCGCACTCCCGCGCGGTGCTGATCATGTACTTCTGGTCGGGCCTCATCGCCTTCGGCGCGGTCGCCTACTCCGTGCACTCCGCGTCCGGGATGTGGGTCATGCTCACCATCGTCGCGCTGAGCTTCGTCGGGCTCGTCATGCTGCTGCTGCCGCGCTTCACGCCGCACGCGCCGCGCTGGGCCCAGCACTTGGTGCCGCCGCGCTACCGGCGACCGGCCGAGGCAGTGGAAGGGGACGGGGCGGCCGAGCCGTCCGAGGGCTCCGAGGGCGGACCGGATCGGGACCGGATCCCCGCGGGCGTCAACGGAGCGACGGCGATCGGCGGCCGTTCGCGCTTCACGGATCGGCGTAAGGCGGGAACGTCGCGTTGACCGGGCGAGCGCGGAGTCCGAAATGATCCCAATACCAGACATGTTGGTCTCGCGCCCGCACAGACGCGCAGGATCCCCCTCACGTGTGACGGTTGGCACACCTTCTAGGTAAAGACCGCATCAAATAGTTTGTGATACCGTTCACGAAGCCGGGGACAGGGCCGAAAGGCCATAGGGCGAAGGTCATTTGGCCCGAATCGACCCATCGGATCCCGGACTACGCTCGTCCATGACGACACCCTGCCCCCTTCAGTAAGCGGAGTTGCCGCCATGCCGTCCAATGACGCACGGACCCTTCTTCAAGCCGTCGTACCCACCGCCGCCGCGGGCGTGATTGCCGCGGTGATCAGTGGTGTGGTTGCGGGTGGCAAGGGGGCCATTGGTGCGCTGGTCGGTGCTCTTGTGGTGATCGTGTTCATGGGCCTCGGGCAGGTCGTGCTGATCCGCACGGCAAAATCGCTTCCGCAGCTGTTCCAGGCGATGGGGCTGATGCTCTACGTCGCCCAGCTGTTGCTGCTCCTGATCTTCGTGGCCATTTTCAAGGACACGACTCTCTTCAATCCCAAGACCTTCGCCATCGTGCTGATCGTTTCGACGGTCGTATGGATGGCCGCACAGGCTCGTGCGCACATGAAGGCCAAGATTTTCTATATCGATCCCGAAGCGGCGCCCGGCTCCAAGGGGACCGGGACCAGCGAGAAGGCCGAAAAGACCGGGTCGTCGTCGTGAGAGGTAGGGCCGGGATAAGCGCCCGTTCGGCGGGCTGCTATCGTCCGGTGCCAACTGCGGCATCGCCGGCGCGGGCACGAGAGCTGACGCCTGCACGATCGCGAGGCTCACTGCCTGCCCGCCGCCCCCACGCCCGAATCACCAGACCGGTGCCGATCCGCGGCTGCGCGCCGCACCGACACAACGAGGTTGCCGTACTTATGCGTCACGCCGAAGGAGCCCGCGGTGAGTGCTGACACGACCCAGCTCGCCTTTGACTGGAGCTGTCGGATCATGTCCGACAACGGATGCGGCTTCCCGGCGCCGGGCCTGCACTCCTTCCTGTTCGAACCGATTGCCGACTTCGGCTGGTTCTACTTCAACAAGGTGATGCTGCTCGCCCTCATCACCACGGTCGTCATCTGCTGGTTCTTCTACGCCGCGTTCGGCCGCTCGAAGGTCGTGCCCGGGAAGATCCAGATGATCGGTGAGGCCGGCTACGACTTCGTCCGCCGCACCATCGTCTACGAGACGCTGGGCAAGAAGGAGGGCGAGAAGTACGTACCGATCATGGTCTCGCTGTTCTTCTTCATCTGGATCATGAACGTCTGGTCGGTCATCCCGCTCGCCCAGTTCCCGGTCGGTTCGGTCATCGCCTACCCGATCATCCTCGCGGCGATCGTGTACCTGATCTGGGTGCCGCTCACCTTCAAGCGCCATGGTTTCGTGGGCGGTTGGAAGAACGTCACCGGCTACGACGACTCGCTCGGCCCGGTCAAGTGGCTGGTCTCGTTCATCGAGTTCTTCTCGAACCTGCTGGTCCGCCCGTTCACGCACGCGGTGCGACTCTTCGCCAACATGTTCGCCGGTCACCTGATGCTGGTGATGTTCACCGTCGCCTCCTGGTACCTGCTGAACAGCTGGATGATCCCGGCCGCGGGCGTCTCCTTCGTGATGACGATCGCGATGATCCTCTTCGAACTTTTCGTGCAGGCCGTCCAGGCATACGTCTTCGTGCTCCTGGCCTGCTCGTACATTCAGGGCGCTCTCGCCGAGCACCACTGAGTACCACCGCCCAACCACCCCAGCTCGTCCGGTGGACAACCCCCACCGGTTCGTAAAGAAAAGGAAGTAACGGCATGTCCGCGTCCATCGAACTCGCCGCTGGCGTCTCCGGCTCCCTCGGTTCCATCGGTTACGGTCTCGCCGCGATCGGCCCCGGCATCGGTGTCGGCATCGTCTTCGGTAACGGCACCCAGGCGCTGGCCCGTCAGCCCGAGGCCGCCGGCCTCATCCGCGCCAACCAGATCCTCGGCTTCGCCTTCTGTGAGGCGCTCGCCCTGATCGGCATCGTCATGCCGTTCGTGTTCGGTATCTGATTTCCATACCTGACACGATTCGACGAAAGGCACTGTTGTGATCGCCAACCTGGTACAGCTGGCGGCCGAGGAAGAGCAGAACCCGCTCATTCCGCCCGGCCCCGAGCTGCTCATTGGCACCCTTGCCTTCGCCATCGTCTTCTTCTTCTTCGCCAAGAAGCTCCTTCCGCGTATCAACAAGACGCTGGAAGAGCGCCACGCGCAGATCGAAGGCGGTATCGAGAAGGCCGAGGCGCTCCAGACCGAGGCCCAGAGCGTGCTCGAGCAGTACAAGGCTCAGCTCGCCGAGGCCCGGCACGAGGCCGCGCGGCTGCGCCAGGAGGCGCAGGAGCAGGGTGCCGCGCTCATCGCCGAGATGCGTGCGGAAGGCCAGCGGCAGCGTGAGGAGATCATCGCCGCCGGTCACTCGCAGATCGAGGCCGACCGCAAGGCCGCCGCGCAGGCGCTGCGCCAGGACGTGGGCCTGCTGGCCACCGACCTGGCCGGCAAGCTCGTCGGCGAGTCCCTCGAGGACACCGCCCGGCAGTCGCGCACGATCGACCGCTTCCTCGACGAGCTCGAGGAGAAGGCAGAGGCCACGCGATGACCGCCCACGGAGCGAGCCGCGAGGCGCTGGCCGCCGCGCGTGAGCGTCTGGACGCACTGACCGACAACACCTCGGTCGACGTCAAGGCGCTCGCCGGTGACCTGGCCTCGGTGACCGCGCTGCTGCACCGCGAGGTCAGCCTGCGACGGGTCCTGACCGACCCGGCGCAGGCCGGTGAGGCCAAGGCCGAGCTCGCGAGCCGCCTGCTCGGCGGCCAGATCGGCGGCGAGTCCGTCGACCTGGTGTCCGGCCTGGTCCGCTCCCGTTGGTCGGCCTCCCGCGACCTGGTCGACTCCCTGGAGGAGCTGGCCAACACCGCGGACCTGACCGCGGCGCAGAAGAACGGTGAACTCGACGACGTCGAGGACGAGCTGTTCCGGTTCGGCCGGATCGTCTCCTCCAACACCGAGCTGCGCGCCGCACTGACCGACAAGACGGCCTCGGCCTCGGCCAAGGGCGAGCTCGTCAAGCAGCTGCTCGACGGTCGGGCCAAGCCCACCACCGAGCGGATCGTCGGGCGTCTTGTGACCGCGCCGCGTGGACGTAGCCTGGAAGCGGGACTCGAGTCCCTCTCCAAGCTCGCCGCCGAGCGTCGCGAGCGCATGGTGGCGGTCGTCACCACGGCGGTGCCGCTGAGCGACGCGCAGAAGCAGCGCCTGGGTGCGTCCCTGGCGAAGCTCTACGGGCGTCAGATGCACCTGAACCTGGACGTGGACCCCGAGGTCCTCGGCGGGATCAAGGTGCAGGTGGGCGACGAGGTCATCAACGGCTCCATCGCGGACCGCATCGAGGAGGCCGGCCGCCGCATGGCCGGCTGACCGCAACAAACCTGAACACGTACGACTACGGCCCTAGTTGGGCCGTGCAGAGGATTCCTGGGGGCCCGCGGCGCAGCCGCAATGGGACACAGCCCCAGACCCCCCAAGAACACTTCGGGCCCAACAAGGAGAGCAGGGAACCCAGATGGCGGAGCTCACGATCCGGCCGGAGGAGATCCGGGACGCGCTGGAGAACTTTGTCCAGGCGTACAAGCCGGACGCGGCCTCGCGCGAGGAGGTCGGTACGGTCACCCTTGCCGGCGACGGCATCGCGAAGGTCGAGGGTCTTCCCTCGGCCATGGCCAACGAACTGCTGAAGTTCGAGGACGGCACCCTCGGCCTCGCACTCAACCTGGAAGAGCGCGAGATCGGCGCCATCGTCCTGGGCGAGTTCAGCGGCGTCGAGGAGGGGCAGCCGGTCACGCGTACCGGTGAGGTCCTGTCCGTCGGCGTCGGCGAGGGCTACCTGGGTCGCGTCGTCGACCCGCTCGGCAACCCGATCGACGGCCTCGGCGACATCGAGACCAGCGGTCGCCGCGCCCTCGAGCTGCAGGCCCCGGGCGTCATGGCCCGTAAGTCGGTGCACGAGCCGATGGAGACCGGCTACAAGGCCGTCGACGCGATGACCCCCGTCGGCCGTGGCCAGCGTCAGCTGGTCATCGGTGACCGCCAGACCGGCAAGACCGCCCTGGCTGTCGACACGATCATCAACCAGCGTGACAACTGGCGCACCGGCGACCCGAAGAAGCAGGTCCGCTGCGTCTACGTCGCCGTCGGTCAGAAGGGCTCCACCATCGCCTCCGTGCGCGGTGCCCTCGAAGAGGCCGGCGCGCTGGAGTACACGACCATCGTCGCCGCCCCGGCGTCCGACCCGGCCGGCTTCAAGTACCTGGCGCCGTACACCGGCTCGGCCATCGGCCAGCAGTGGATGTACGAGGGCAAGCACGTCCTCATCATCTTCGACGACCTCTCGAAGCAGGCCGACGCCTACCGCGCCGTGTCCCTGCTGCTCCGCCGCCCGCCGGGGCGCGAGGCCTACCCGGGTGACGTCTTCTACCTGCACTCGCGTCTGCTCGAGCGCTGCGCGAAGCTCTCGGACGAGCTCGGTGCCGGTTCGATGACGGGTCTGCCGATCGTCGAGACGAAGGCGAATGACGTCTCGGCGTTCATTCCGACCAACGTCATCTCCATCACCGACGGTCAGTGCTTCCTGGAGTCCGACCTCTTCAACGCCGGTCAGCGCCCCGCGCTGAACGTCGGTATCTCGGTCTCCCGTGTGGGTGGTTCCGCCCAGCACAAGGCCATGAAGCAGGTCTCCGGCCGGCTCCGTCTCGACCTGGCCCAGTACCGCGAGCTGGAGGCGTTCGCAGCCTTCGGTTCCGACCTGGACGCCGCGTCGAAGGCGCAGCTCGAGCGTGGCCAGCGCCTCGTCGAGCTGCTGAAGCAGGCTCAGTACGAGCCGATGGCCACCGAGGACCAGGTCGTCTCCGTCTGGGCCGGTACCAACGGCAAGATGGACGAGGTGCCGGTCGCCGACATCCGCCGCTTCGAGAAGGAGCTCCTTGAGCACCTGCACCGCAAGGAGCAGGGCCTCATGACCTCCATCAAGGAGGGCGGGAAGATGTCGAACGACACCATCCAGGCCATCGACGAGGCTGTCGCCGACTTCAAGAAGCAGTTCGAGACCTCGGACGGGAAGCTTCTCGGCGAGGACGCTCCGGCCGCCGCCGGCAAGTGACGACGGAAGGGACCTGACTCATGGGAGCCCAGCTCCGGGTCTACAAGCGTCGCATCCGATCCGTCACCGCGACCAAGAAGATCACCAAGGCGATGGAGATGATCGCCGCCTCGCGTGTCGTCAAGGCACAGCGCAAGGTGGCGGCCTCCACGCCGTACGCGTCCGAGCTGACGCGTGCGGTCACGGCGGTGGGGACCGGGTCGAACACCAAGCACCCGCTGACGACCGAGTCGGAGTCGGCGACCCGTTCCGCGGTTCTGCTGCTCACCAGCGACCGCGGTCTGGCCGGCGCCTTCAACTCGAACGCCATCAAGGCCGCCGAGCTGCTCACGGAGCGGCTCGAGGGCGAGGGCAAGGAGGTCGACACGTACATCGTCGGCCGCCGCGGTCTGGCCCACTACAACTTCCGCGAGCGCAAGGTCGTGGAGTCGTGGGCGGGCTTCACCGATGAGCCGACGTACGCGGACGCCAAGAAGGTCGCGGCGCCGCTGATCGAGGCGATCGAGAAGGAGACGGCGGAGGGCGGCGTGGACGAACTCCACATCGTCTACACCGAGTTCGTCTCGATGATGACGCAGACGGCCATCGACGGCCGGCTGCTGCCGCTCAGCCTCGAAGAGGTGGCGGAGGAATCCAAGGCGTCCGGCAAGGGCGACGAGATCCTTCCGCTGTACGACTTCGAGCCGTCGGCGGAGGACGTCCTCGACGCCCTGCTGCCGCGCTACGTCGAGAGCCGGATCTACAACGCGCTGCTCCAGTCGGCTGCTTCCAAGCACGCCGCCACGCGCCGCGCGATGAAGTCGGCGACCGACAACGCGGGAGAGCTGATCAATAACCTCTCCCGACTTGCCAACGCGGCCCGCCAGGCCGAAATCACCCAGGAAATCAGCGAGATCGTCGGTGGCTCAAGCGCCCTCGCCGACGCGAACGCGGGGAGTGACAAGTAATGACGACCACTGTTGAGACCGCGACGGCCACGGGCCGCGTCGCCCGGGTCATCGGCCCGGTCGTCGACGTGGAGTTCCCCGTCGACGCGATGCCGGACATCTACAACGCCCTGCACGTCGAGGTCAACGACCCGGCGCAGGACGGCGCGAAGAAGACCCTGACGCTCGAGGTCGCCCAGCACCTCGGTGACGGCCTGGTCCGCGCGATCTCCATGCAGCCCACCGACGGCCTGGTCCGCCAGGCCCCGGTCGTGGACACCGGCGCCTCCATCACGGTGCCCGTCGGCGACTTCACCAAGGGCAAGGTGTTCAACACCCTCGGCGAGGTCCTGAACGTCGACGAGGAGTACACCGGCGAGCGCTGGGGCATCCACCGCAAGGCGCCGAACTTCGACGAGCTCGAGTCGAAGACCGAGATGTTCGAGACCGGCATCAAGGTCGTCGACCTTCTCACCCCGTACGTCAAGGGTGGAAAGATCGGCCTCTTCGGCGGTGCCGGCGTCGGCAAGACGGTGCTCATCCAGGAGATGATCTACCGCGTCGCCAACAACCACGACGGTGTCTCCGTGTTCGCCGGTGTCGGCGAGCGCACCCGTGAGGGCAACGACCTCATCGAGGAGATGGCCGAGTCCGGCGTCATCGACAAGACCGCGCTTGTCTTCGGTCAGATGGACGAGCCGCCGGGCACCCGTCTGCGCGTGGCCCTCGCGGGTCTGACGATGGCGGAGTACTTCCGCGACGTGCAGAAGCAGGATGTTCTCTTCTTCATCGACAACATCTTCCGCTTCACGCAGGCCGGTTCCGAGGTCTCGACCCTGCTCGGCCGTATGCCCTCGGCCGTGGGTTACCAGCCGAACCTGGCCGACGAGATGGGTCTCCTCCAGGAGCGCATCACGTCGACCCGCGGTCACTCGATCACGTCCATGCAGGCCATTTACGTGCCCGCGGACGACCTGACCGACCCGGCCCCGGCGACGACCTTCGCCCACCTCGACGCGACGACGGTGCTTTCCCGTCCGATCTCCGAGAAGGGCATCTACCCGGCCGTGGACCCGCTGGACTCGACGTCCCGCATCCTGGACCCCCGCTACATCGCGGCGGACCACTACAACACGGCCATGCGTGTCAAGACGGTCCTCCAGAAGTACAAGGACCTTCAGGACATCATCGCGATCCTCGGTATCGACGAGCTCGGCGAGGAGGACAAGCTCACTGTCCACCGCGCCCGTCGCGTGGAGCGCTTCCTGTCGCAGAACACCCACGTCGCCAAGCAGTTCACCGGCGTCGACGGGTCGGACGTGCCGCTGGACGAGACGATCGTGGCGTTCAACGCGATCATCGACGGCGATTACGACCACTTCCCGGAGCAGGCGTTCTTCCTGTGCGGTGGCATTGAGGACCTCAAGGCCAACGCCAAGGAGCTCGGCGTCTCCTGAGCTTCGTAGCTCTGGGGGAGGGAGGGCCGGGGGTATGTCCCGGCCCTCCCTCCCCGCCCACTAGACTTTGAACCGACACCCGGCAGCGGATGCCGCCGGGTGGTGACCCGAGGAGCCCACCTTGGCTGCTGAGCTGCACGTCGAGCTCGTCGCCGCGGACCGTAGTGTCTGGTCCGGCGAGGCCACCCTGGTCGTCGCGCGTACCACGTCCGGCGACATCGGCGTCATGCCCGGTCACCAGCCGCTGCTCGGTGTGCTGGAGTCGGGCCCTGTGACGATCCGTACGACGGACGGGGGAACGATCGTGGCGGCTGTCCACGGCGGTTTCGTCTCGTTCGCCGACAACAAGCTGTCCCTGCTGGCCGAGATCGCCGAGCTCTCGGACGAGATCGACGCCCAGCGGGCGGAGCGGGCGCTGGAGCGCGCGAAGTCGGACGCCGACGCGTCCGCCGAGCGGCGCGCCGACGTTCGACTCCGTACGGTGGCGGCGCGCTGAATCCAGCGAGCCACATGATGTACCTCAGCCGCGGCCCGGGCCGGAGATAATCTCCGGACCAGGTCGCGGCTGAGGCGATCTACAACTGTTTTGCTGTTTCGTTATCGGTCGAGAAGCGAGGAGGTCGGTGCAGATGGTCCTCGTTCTCGTGCTGTGCGTAGTCGCGATCGTCGTACTCGTGGTGGTGGGGCTTGTCGCCTTCGGAGTGCGGCGGCGGCTCATCCAGCGCTCCGGCGGTACGTTCGACTGCTCGCTGCGGTGGGATGCGCCGGGGCCCGATGAGGCGGATGCCTCCGGCAAAGGGTGGGGCTACGGGATCGCGCGCTACAACGGTGACCGGATCGAGTGGTTCCGAGTCTTCTCGTACGCGCCTCGTCCCAAGCGCATCCTGGAGCGGGCGGCCATCGAGGTCACCGGTCGCAGGGCCCCCGAGGGTGAGGAGGAGCTCGCGCTCCTCTCCGATGCGATCGTCCTCGCGTGTACGCACCGTGGGACCCGCCTGGAACTCGCCATGAGCGAGGACGCGCTCACCGGTTTCCTGGCGTGGCTGGAGGCGGCCCCTCCCGGCCAGCGCGTCAACGTGGCGTAGCTTTTCCCCCACCCCACCCCTTCCCGAAAGCCCTCAATCGCCGGGCGGGCTCCATTTGGAGCCCGCCCGGCGATTGAGGGCATCATTGAAGCCCCTCCGGCGATTGAGGAGTTTCGGGAAGGGGTGGGGTGGGGGAGTGCATGGAGAAGCCGGGCCGACGGGGGGCGTTCCCGTGGGCCCGGCTTCCGTATGAGGGGGCGGCTACTTCAGGCCGGAGTCGATGGCCGTGACCAGTTCACCGTTGGACGTGTCCCCTGAGAACTCCCAGAAGAACGCCCCGCCAAGACCCTGGGACTTGGCCCAGCTCATCTTCGACCCGATCGTCGCGGGCGTGTCATAGGACCACCAGTCCGAGCCGCAGTGCGCGTACGCGGTCCCGGCCACCGTGCCGTTCGACGGGCACTTGGTCTTGAGGACCTTGTAGTCCTCGATGCCCTGCTCGTACGTGCCGGCCGCGGGCCCCGTGGCCGTACCACCGGGCTCCTTCTGCGTGACGCCGGTCCACCCGCGCCCGTAGAAGCCGATCCCCAGCAGCAACTTGCTCGCGGGAACACCCTGCGCCTTCAGCTTGGCGATGGCGTCCGCGGAGTTGAATCCCTGCTGCGGGATGCCGGAGTACGAGGTGAGCGGGGAGTGCGGGGCCGTCGGACCCTTGGCCTCCCACGCGCCGAAGAAGTCGTACGTCATGACGTTGTACCAGTCGAGGGACTGCGCCGCGCCCGCGTAGTCGTTCTTCTCGATCTTGCCGCCTGCGGAGGCGTCGGCCGTGATCGCGGCCGTCACCAGGTTGTTGCCGCTGAACTTCGAACGCAGCGCGGTCGACAGCTTCTTGAGCGCGTCCTGTCCTGACGTGTCACAGCTCAGGCCGCACGCGTTCGGGTACTCCCAGTCGATGTCGATGCCGTCGAAGACATCGGCCCAGCGCGGGTCCTCGACCAGCTTGTAGCAGGAGTCGGCGAACGCGGCCGGGTTCTTCGCGGCCTCACCGAAGCCACCGGACCAGGTCCAGCCGCCGAAGGACCAGAGGATCTTCAGGTTCGGGTGCTTGGCCTTCAGCTGGCGCAGCTGGTTGAAGGCGCCGCGCAGTGGCTGGTCCCAGGTGTCGGCCTGCCCGGAGACGGAGTTGGCGGCCGTGTACGCCATGTCGGTGTCGGCGTAGGAGTCGCCCATGGTGCACTTGCCGCCCTGGACGTTGCCGAAGGCGTAGTTGATGTGCGTGACCTTGGCGGCAGAGCCGGAGGTCTCCAGGTTCTTCGGGTAGTACTGGCGGCCGTAGACGCCCCAGTCGGTGAAGTAGCCGAGCTTCACCTTGCCGCCGGTGCCCGGGCCGGGGTCCGTGCCGCCGCCCGTCGTGTGCACCTTCACGGAGCCGGAGACCGGTCCCGTCTGGTCGGCGGTGTCGCGGGCCTGCACCGTGTACGAGTAGTCGGTGCCCGCCTTGAGCCCGGTGTCGGTGTAGGAAGTGCCGGTCACCGTCGCGACCTTGGAGCCGTCGCGCAGCACGTCGTAGTTCTTGACGCCCTTGTCGTCGGTGGCGGCCGACCAGGACAGTTTCGCCGAGGTGTCGGTGACGCCGGAGGCGGTCGGGGTGCCGGGCGCGGAGGGTGCCTTGTCGTCCGGTACGTCGCCGCCGTCGCAGGAGGCACCGTTGAGCTTGCAGCCCGTGGGGGCGCCGGAGCCGGAGCCGTTGAACCCGAAGGAGACCGAGGCGCCGGGCGCGAGGGAGCCGTTCCAGGAGAGGTTCTTGGCGGTCCAGTGGTCGGCCGAGTTGGTGACGGTCGCGTCCCAGGCGGACGTGACCTTCGTACCGGAGGGGAAGTCCCACTCGACGGCCCATGAACTCACGCTCGTGGTACCGGAGTTCTTGATCGTCCACTTGCCCTCGAAGCCGCTGCCCCAGTCCTGGGTCTTGGCGTACGTGGCGGTGACGGCGGTGGCCTCGACGGCGGCGTGGGACGGGGTGGCGAGGCCGACGAGTGCGGCGGCGGGGAGGACGAGGGTGGCGAGGGCGGCGGTGGATCTGTGGCGAAGTCGCTGTCTGGGGGCAGGGGTTGAGCGCATCGGTGCTCCTCGGGTGGTCCGGGGTTCGTAAGGGGGTGGAACCCTGCGACGCCCATGAGCACCGGAGTGGGGGGTGTGCTCACCGCAGTGCCGCGAGAATAGAAAGGTCTGGACCAGCGGTCAAGGTCTAAACCAATCACGGCTTTCGGCCAACTTCCTGGGCCAGCACGGCCGCCTGCACCCTGCTGCGGAGGTTCAACTTGCCGAGCAGGCGGCTCACATGGGTCTTCACCGTGGCCTCTGCCATGTCGAGGTGGCCTGCGATCTCCGCGTTGGACAGGCCCTGGCCCAGGCAGTCGAGCACCTCGCGCTCGCGGCGCGTCAGGGTTTCGAGCCCGGGCGGGGCCGCGGCCCGTTCATCGCCGGAGGAGTGCGCGAACTCGGCGATGAGCCGGCGCGTGACGGCCGCCGCGATCATCCCCTCGCCGCGCGCCACCGTCCGTACGCCCTCGATCAGGTCCTTCGCGTCCGTGTTCTTGAGCAGGAACCCGGACGCGCCCGCGCGCAGCGCTCCGAAGACGTACGCGTCGAGGTCGAAGGTGGTGAGCACGAGTACGTCTGCGAGCCCCTCGGCGACCACCGCGCGCGTGGCCGAAACCCCGTCGAGCCGCGGCATCTGGACGTCCATCAGGACCAGGTCGGGCCGCAGCTCGCGGGCCAGTTCCACCGCCCGCTCGCCGTCCTCGGCCTCGCCGACGACCTCGATGTCGGGCGCGCTGTTCAGGATGAGCACGAGCCCGGCCCGTACGGCGGACTGGTCCTCGGCGACGAGTACGCGGATCACGCGGGTTACGGGGGTCACGTGGGGTCTCCTCCTTCGGTGTGCAGCGGCAGGGCGGCGTGCACCCGCCACGAACCCGCGTTGCCATCGGGGCCCGCGTCGTCACTGGGGCCCGCGTCGAACGTGCCGCCGAGCAGCGCCGCCCGCTCCCGCATCCCGACGAGGCCGGCCCCGGAGCCCGGTGCGCGCGGACCGTCCCGGTCCCCGTACGGGCTGTCGACCCGCACCTCGACGCGCTCGTCGGAGCGGTCGACGGCCACCGAGACCGGGCCCGGCGCCGCGTGCTTGAGCGCGTTCGTGAGGGACTCCTGGACGATGCGGTAGGTGGCGAGCTCGACCGGCGCGGGCAGTCCTGTGGCGGCGCCGGACACGGTCAGCCGGACGTCGAGACCGTTCGCACGGGACTGCTCGACGAGGGCGCCGAGGCCCGCCAGGGTGGGCGCGGCGACCGGCTCCGTGTCCTCGCCCGCGTCCCGCAGGATGCCGATGAGGCGGCGCATCTCGGCGAGGCCGTCGACGCTGTTCTCGCGGATCGTCTTCAGCGCCGTACGCGTGGTGTCCTCGTCGTCGAGGGAGAGTGCGGCCGTGGAGTGGATCGCGATCGCCGAGAGGTGGTTCGCCACCATGTCGTGCAGCTCACGGGCCATCCGGGCGCGCTCCGCGGTCACCGCCTGCGTCCGGTCGAGCTCGGCGAGCAGCGCGGTCTGCTCGGCGCGCAGCCGCTCCGTCTGCGCCGCCTCGCGGTGGCCGCGCACCAGCATGCCGGTGGCCGCCGGCGCGAACGACACGAGCCCGGTCAGGACGCCGACCAGGACCGCCTCGGGTTTCCGCCACCACGCGACGAAGCCGAGCGTGACCGCGACCGTGAGCAGGCCGGTGACCACGGGGAGGCGGCGCGCGGCGGCCGGTGTGCCGTACAGCGCGCCCGCGTACATCAGGTCCGTGAACATCAGCACCGTGGCCAGATTGCCGTCGGTGAACTGGTCGGCGATCACGGCGACCGTGCCGATGATCACCGCGAGACGGGGCCGGGTGCGGCGCAGCAGTTCCAGGGCCGCCATGACGACGAGGGGGACGAGCGCCCACGTCCCGCCGAGGGGCCGGCCCCCGTTCACCGGCAGCCCGATGCCCCACAGCGCGAGCCCGCCGAGCAGTCCGCCGACGGCGATGCGCACGTCGTCGCGGTGCGGGCGGAGCGGAGCGGCGGCTTGCATGCCTCCATCCAACACGGCCGGAGCGGTCCTGCCATGGTGCGGCGGGACGAGCGGGGGAGCGGCGCCACTACATCGAAGGATGCAGTCCCACTTCGTCATGTACGACGACGATCACGCGCCGCCCGGCAGGGAGGCTTGAAGCGGGGAAGGGGAAACGAGAGGAGCCCACCGTGATCGTCACGCTGATCGTCATCTGCGAGGCCGCCTTCTGGGTGCTCCTCGCCGCCGGCCTCGCCCTGCGCTACTGGGCGAAGATGCCGCGCGCGAGCGTCGCGGTGCTGCTGTGCGAGCCGCTCCTGGAGGTCGTGCTGCTCGTCGTCACGGCCATCGACCTCAAGAACGGCGCCGAACCGGACTGGAAGCACGGCCTCGCCGCGGTCTACATCGGCTACTCCGTCGCGCTCGGCCACTACACGATCCAGTGGGCCGACGTCCGCGTCGCCCACCGCTTCGCGGGCGGCCCGCCCCCGTCGACGCCCAAGTACGGGGCGCCGCGCGCGATCCACGAGTGGAAGCTGGCCGCCCGCTGGATCCTCGCCGCGCTCATCGCGATGGGGCTGTTGCAGGGCGCGATCTGGTACGTGGGCGAGGGCGGGTCGACCGACTCCCTGGCCGCGTGGCAGCAGAAGATGCTCTTCCTGATCGCGATCAACGTGATCATCGCGCTGAGCTACACGGTGTTCCCGAAGAAGGCCCCGGCCATGACGACGAACAAGGGCTAGCGCTCGCCGCCGGGCACCCACAGCACGTCCCCGACCTCCTTGTTCGCGATCCGCGCCAGAATGAACAGGAGGTCGGAGAGGCGGTTGAGGTAGGTCGCCGTGAGCGGGTTCATCGTCTCGCCGTGGACCTCCAGCGCGGCCCACGTCGACCGCTCCGCGCGCCGCACCACGGTGCAGGCCTGGTGCAGCAGGGCCGCGCCCGCGGTGCCGCCCGGCAGGATGAAGGAGCGGAGCTTCTCCAGCTGCTCGTTGAAGTGGTCGCAGTCCGCCTCCAGCTTGTCGATGTAGAACTGCTCGACGCGCAGCGGCGGGAACTCGGGCTCGGCGACGACCGGAGTGGAGAGATCGGCTCCGACGTCGAAGAGGTCGTTCTGGACGCGGATCAGGACCTTCACGACCTCCTCCTCCAGTCCGCCGAGGGCGACCGCAGAGCCGATCACGGCATTCGCCTCGTTGGCGTCCGCGTACGCCGAGATCCGCAGATCGGTCTTGGCGGTGCGGCTCATGTCGCCGAGGGCGGTGCTGCCCTTGTCTCCGGTACGGGTGTAGATGCGCGTCAGATTGACCATGCGACCAGCCTAATTAGGACGCGGCCCGGCGGAAGCCGCGTGTGCCGATGGTCACGGCGAGCGCGGCGAAGGCGAGCGACACCAGCACTCCGTAGAGCATGTTCGCCGTCGCGTACCGGCCGACGTACGCGTCCCGCATCGCGTCCACGAGATAGCGCAGCGGCATGACGTGCGAGAGCGCGTCCAGCCAGCCGGGCGCGAGCGCCATCGGCAGCATCAGGCCCGAGAGCAGCATCGACGGCATGGTGACCGCGTTGATGACGGGTCCGAACTCCTGCGGCGTACGGGCCTTGAAGGCGAGCGCGTACGACAGGGAGGCCAGGGAGACCGTCAGGAGCGCCACGAAGGCGAAGCCGATCAGGATGCCCGCGAGCGGCGCGCGAAGCCCCATGGCCAGCGCGGCGAGCACGAGCAGCACCGCCTGGAAGAGGAACAGCGCGGTGTCCCGCAGGACGCGCCCGAGCAGCAGCGCGACCCGGCTGACGGGCGTCACGCGCATCCGCTCGACCACCCCGTAGTTCTTCTCGACGATGATGCCGAAACCGCAGAACGCGGCGCCGAACAAGCCGAGTTGGAGCAGTAGACCCGGCACCAGGATCTGCCACGAGCTGCCGCTGGTACCGATCGGCAGTTCCGTGAGCAGCGGCCCGAAGAACACCAGGTACAGCAGCGGCATGAGGATGCCGAAGAGCATCTGGAACCGGGAGGAGAGGGTCTGGCGGGCGTACCGCCCGAAGATCAGGGCGGTGTCGGACAGCAGGGTCTTCATCGCGCTCACACCGCCACCGGGGTCGTGTCCACGGGCGCGGGACCGCGTCCGGTGATGGCCAGGAAGGTGTCCTGGAGAGAGGCGTCGATCGAGCCGCCGTGCGCCAGCTTGAGCGCGCTCGGTGTGCCCTCGGCGGCTACGACTCCCTTGTCCACCACGACGATCCGGTCCGCGAGCGCGTCCGCCTCGTCGAGGTAGTGCGTGGTCAGGAACACCGTCGTGCCGTACGTGTCGCGCAGCCGTCGCACCAGGTCCCACAGGTCGGCGCGGCTGCCGGGGTCGAGCCCGGTCGTCGGCTCGTCGAGGAAGAGCACCTGCGGCCGGTGCGTGAGCCCCATCGCGATGTCGAGGCGGCGCCGCTGCCCGCCGGAGAGCGCGGCGGTCTTGCGCTCCATGAGGTCCGCGAGACCGAGGTCACTCGCCAACTCCTCGGCGCGTGCGCTCGCTTGAGGCTTCGTCAGGCGATACAGGCGCCCCTGCGTGACCAGCTCCTCCCGTACGGAGACGTTCGGGTCGACGCCCCCGGACTGGGCCACGTACCCGACCGCGCGCCGCACCCCCGCCGGGTCGCCCGCCAGGTCGTGCCCCGCGACGGTGGCCGCGCCACCGGTGGGCGCGAGCAGCGTGGTGAGCATCCGCAGGGTGGTGGTCTTGCCCGCGCCGTTCGGGCCGAGGAAGCCGAGGATCTCGCCGGAGTCGACGCGCAGGTCGATGCCGCGGACCGCCTCGACGGGGCCGTGTTTGGTGGTGAAGGTCCGGGCGAGCCCGGACGTGCTGATGACTGGCATGCGGCCCAGAAAAACAGAGTCGCTGAAATTTTGCAACGCCCCCAAAATTTCAGCGAGGCCAGGAATCCCGTAGGATCGGCCCATGGCAGAAGGGCTCAGGGAGCGGAAGAAGCGGCAGACCAGGCAGTACATCTCGGACGTGGCGACCGGCCTGTTCCTGGAGCGCGGCTTCGACGCGGTGACCGTCGCGGAGGTCGCGGACGCCGCGAACGTCTCCGTGAACACCGTCTACAACTACTTCCCGGCGAAGGAGGACTTGTTCCTCGATCGCTCCGCCGGAGTCGTCGACCGGATGTCGCGGTGGGTGCGTGGTCGCGGGGCGGGGGAGTCCGCGGCCGGCGCCGTGCTGCGGGAGTTGCGCGAGGAGGTCGAGTCGGTCTCGCCGCGGGTCGGGCTCATGGACGGGTGCAGCGACTTCATGCGCGTCGTGCACGCGGCGCCCGCCCTGCGCTCCCGGCTGTGGGCCATCCAGCAGGAGGTCCACGACAACCTCGTGGAGACGCTGCGCGAGGAGACCGGCGCCGCAGGGGACGACGCGCTGCCGGATCTGATCGCGGGTCAGATCGGCTGGGTTCATCAGACCGTCATGGCGCGCATCGGACGCCGGATGGTCGAGGGCGGCACCCCCGCGGAGGTATCCCGCGAGACGCTCGACGTCCTCGACGAGATGGAGGAACTTCTGAGCGACAAGGTGCTCAACTACGCCGTCCGTGACGCCTGATGGGCACGGATGATCGATCACTGATCCGTGTCGGTGTGATGTCCGTCATTCGAGACGTGACGCGCATCTCTTAGCGGTCACACGGCCGCTCACGGGCGCTAGTGTCCGCCGGAGAGCAACGTAAACAGTGGTTAGCGGTCGCGCGGGACACGCGGTTAGGGGACGTACGTGGCAAGGAAGCTCGCCGTCATCGGAGCCGGCCTCATGGGGTCGGGCATCGCGCAGGTCTCCGCCCAGGCGGGCTGGGACGTCGTCCTGCGCGACGTCACCGACGAAGCGCTCACGCGCGGCACCGACGGCATCAAGGCCTCGTACGAGAAGTTCGTGGGCAAGGGCAAGCTCGACGCCGCCGACGCCGAGGCCGCGCTCGGCCGCATCACCGCGACCACCGACCTGGACGCGGCGGCCGACGCGGACGTCGTCGTCGAAGCCGTCTTCGAGAAGCTCGAGGTCAAGCACGAGATCTTCCGCGCGCTCGACAAGATCGTGCGGGACGACACGGTGCTCGCCTCGAACACCTCGGCCATCCCGATCACCAAGATCGCGGCGGCCACCGCACACCCGGAGCGCGTCGTCGGCGCGCACTTCTTCTCGCCGGTGCCGATGATGCAGCTCTGCGAGCTGGTGCGCGGCTACAAGACGAGCGACGAAACACTCGCCACCGCCCGGGAGTTCGCGGAGTCCGTCGGCAAGACCTGCATCGTGGTGAACCGGGACGTCGCCGGGTTCGTGACGACCCGTCTCATCTCCGCCCTCGTCGTCGAGGCCGCGAAGCTGTACGAGTCCGGGGTCGCCACCGCCGAGGACATCGACGTCGCCTGCAAGCTGGGCTTCGGCCACGCGATGGGGCCGCTCGCCACCGCCGACCTGACGGGCGTCGACATCCTGCTGCACGCGACCGAGAACATCTACACCGAGTCGCAGGACGAGAAGTTCGCGCCTCCGGAGCTGATGCGCCGGATGGTGGACGCCGGTGACATCGGCCGCAAGAGCGGGCAGGGCTTCTACAAGCACGCTTGACCGCACAGCTGATGCCATGTCACCCGTCGGGGTGAATTCGGTATCGGTTCGCTTACAGACGGCAACTTTCGGCCCCCGCGGCCCGTCAGTTGCAGTGACATACCCAGATCACCCGGATCACATGAACAGCTGAGTACCGGCTCAGAAGCAGTCGCGTACTCCGACCACGCCGAGCACTTCTGTATTTCCCACGGGGAGCGCATATGTACATCAGGGGCGACCACGTCGAGCTGGTCGTCGGGGGCCGCCTCGACGTCCGCAGCGCGGCGGACGCCCGTTCGGTCCTGCACACCGCCGTCGATGACGGAATCGGCGACCTGGTGCTCGACCTGTCCGAACTCGACTCCTGGGACGCGACGGGCCTCGGCGTCATCATGGGCGCCCACCGCCGCGCGGGCCGCTGTGGCCGCCGACTCGTGCTGCGCCGCGTGCCGCCCCAGATGCAGCGCCTGCTCGTCGCCACCAGACTGCACCGGATCCTGGCCATCGAAGGTGGCATCGGCGTCGAGTCCCTGCCGCGCGTCTGAGGCGGAAGGCCACGCGTGTGGCCGGGAGTTGCAGGGTTGAACCGGAGGGTATGACCCTGGAAGGGGTGAACCAGTCATTCCGGCCGGAATCGCCGACAATCCTCACGAGACTGTGACGTCTCGGGCGGCGCGGTACCTCCCGGCTTCGTAGATACTGAGCGGAGCGACAGCGCGGTGTGCACAGGCCGGGAGGGGCAAGCGGCACACCACGCTATTGGGGGGCTTTGACGATGGACCCGATGCACCGGGGACCGGAAGATTCCAGCCAGGAACGGCACGACGGGACGGGGGACGGCGGGGCGCGGCAACGCCCGCCGCGCGACCCCCTGACACCCGACTACGGCCAGGCGTCACCCGCGCTCGCCCGCACCGTGCAACTGGTCTCGGGCGACCACCTGCTGACCGTCAATCCCGTTGACGGCAGCGAGATCGAGTCCTGCCCGCCCGGCGAGCGCCCGGGCCAACCCACCAGGTACGACGCCAGTGAGCGTGCGGCACTCGCCCGCGCTGCCCGGCCACCGCTGCCGCCAGGACCCGCACAGCCGCAACTGCCGCTCCTGGAGCGGCAGGAGGAGCGGGAGCGCCTGGTGCGGCTCCTCGCCCGCGGCCGCTCCGTACGGCTCACAGGGCCCGCGGGAGCCGGACGCACGGCGCTGCTCGACCAGATCACCGAGGACTGCGCCGACATCGCGCCCGACGGCGTCGTCCGCCTCTGCGGCCACCGGCGGTCCGTCGAGGACCTGCTGTACGAGCTGTTCGGCGCGGTCCACAAGGCGCCGCAGCACCGCCCCGACCGCGCGCTGCTGCTCGAACTCGTCCACGTGATCGGCGCCGTCGTCGTCCTCGACGACCTGGAATTCGGCGGCGCCGCGCTCGACGAACTCCTCGAAGCGACCCCCGAGTGCGCCTTCCTGCTGTCCGCGACGCCCGACGTGCCGGCTCCGTCGGCCGACTCGCACGTCGAGGAGGTCTTCCTCGCGGGGCTCGGCCGCGGCGGCGGACAGGAACTCCTGGAGCGCGCCGTCGGCCGGGTGCTCACCGACGAAGAGGCGCAGTGGGCCGCCGACCTCTGGTTCGAGTCCGAGGGCCTGCCGCTCCGGTTCGTCCAGGCGGGTGCCCTGCTGAGGCAGCGCGACCAACGCCGCGCGGATCCCGGGGCCTTCGACGCGTTCGGATACTACGAGGGTCCCGACGCGGCCCCCGTCGACGCGCCCTTCGACGCCGCCGACGGGCACGACGTGCCGCTGCCCTCGCTCGCCGAGGCCGCCGCACCCGCCGCGCTGCTCGCGTCCCGGCTCGGCGCGTCCGCGCGCGCCACACTGGAGTTCGCGGTCGCGCTCGGCGGCGAGATCCCGCACCAGGCGCATCTGCCGGCGCTCGTCGGTGACACGCACGCCGACGCGGCCCTCGCCGAACTCGTCTCCTGCGCGCTCGTCACGCCCGTCGGCGGCCGCTACCGCCTCGCGGCAGGAGTGCGCCCGCAGCTGGAGGCGGCGGGCTACGGCGCCGACTTCGCCGGGCGCGGGCGCACAGCCGCCCAGCACTACGCCTGGTGGGCCGCGCACCCGTCGGTGGGGCCCGAGCGGGTGGCCGCGGAGTCCGACGCGGTACTGGCCGCCCTCGCGGCGACGGCGACCCTCGACGCGTCCGTGGAGCTGGCCCGCGCGGCCGCGCCCGCCTTCGCCGCCGGGCTCGTCTGGAGCGCGTGGGAGCGCGCCCTCAGGGCCGGCCTCGAAGCCGCGCGCTCCACAGGGCAGGTGGGCGAAGAGGCGTACTTCCACCACGAGTTGGGCATCCTCGCGATCCTCGGCGGGCAGCTCGACCGGGCCCGCGTCGAGCTGGAGGCCTCCATCGCGCTGCGCGGCGCCGTCGCCGACAAGCACGGCACGATCGCCGGCCGCCGCGCCCTCGCCCTGGTCGCCGACCGCTCGGGCGGCGCGCTGCCCGGCGGGCGTACGGCGGCGGGGGAGGAGGTCCCGGACGCGATGTACGAGGAGTCGGCCTCGCCGCCCGGGGGAGTCCCCGCGTACGCACAGTCCGAAGCGCCGGTCGAGCCCGACACCCTGGTGGCCAGGCCGCCCGGCGTGCCGCCCGCACCGCCCGCCCCGACCGTCGTCGGCGCCAAGGCGCCCTCGCGCAAATCGGTGGCCGGCGGAGCCCGCCGCAACATGGTGGCGGCGGGCGCGGGCGCACTGCTCGCGGCGGTGCTCGGCACGGTCGTCACGCTCGGCGCGACGTCGGGCAACGACGACCCGCCCTCGGACAAGGTCGACACGAAACCGTCGGCGACGGCGGGGGAGAACGGCGGGGACCTCGGCGCCGACGAGGCGGGTGGCGGCGGCAGTACGAGCGCGGCGCCAACCGACCCCGGCAAGGACGGCGTCCTCGGCACGGCGGACGACCCGACGCCGTCGGGCGGGCCGAGCGACGGGCCCTCCGGCTCGCCGAGCGGCTCCAAGACCCCGGACGACCCGACGAAGTCACCGACCAAGTCGCCCACGAAGTCCCCGAGCAAGCCGCCGACCAAGACCCCGACGAAGCCGCCCACGACGCCACCGACGACGAAGCCCCCGACATCGAGCCCGCCACCGGCGACGACGACCCCGCCGCCGACAACGGCCCCGGCGACAACCCCGGACACATCCGACACGGCGAGCGGCCCGATCACGTCGAACCCGGGTACGACACCGACCGCGTGAGCACCTCAAAGTCCTGCCGGACGGGCCTGCTCAATCGCCGCAGGGGCTATAAATAGCCCCTGCGGCGATTGAGCAGCGGGGTCCGGGGCAGAGCCCCGCGACGTCAACCCCGCCTCGCGCAACCCTCAGAAGAGCCGCAACTTGTCGTCCTCGATACCCCGCATCGCGTCATAGTCAAGGACGGCGCAACCGATCCCCCGGTCCGTCGCGAGCACTCGCGCCTGCGGCTTGATCTCCTGGGCCGCGAAGATGCCCTTGACCGGGGCGAGGTGCGGGTCGCGGTTCAACAGCTCGAGGTAGCGCGTGAGTTGCTCCACCCCGTCGATGTCGCCGCGCCGCTTGAGCTCGACGGCCACGGTCCCCCCTTCGGCGTCCCGGCACAGGATGTCGACCGGGCCGATCGCCGTCATGTACTCGCGGCGGATCAGCGTGTAGCCCTCGCCGAGCGTGTCGATGCGGTCGGCGAGCAGCTCCTGAAGGTGCGCTTCCACGCCGTCCTTGATGAGGCCGGGGTCCACGCCGAGCTCGTGCGAGGAGTCGTGGAGGATCTCCTCCATCGTGATGATGAGTTTTTCGCCCGCCTTGTTGACGACGGTCCACTTGCCCTCGTCGTCTCCGGTGCCCTCCTTCAGAGTGCACGGCGGCGACATCCAGTTGAGGGGCTTGTAGGCACGGTCGTCCGCGTGGATCGAGACGCTGCCGTCCGCCTTCACGAGGATGAGGCGGGGTGCCGACGGGAGGTGGGCGGTGAGCCGGCCCGCGTAATCCACGGAGCAACGGGCGATGACGAGACGCATGGTCGGCAACGCTACTCGAACCCGACGGCCCAACGCACTTCGCCCACCCGTCTCCCACCACCGCCCTACCCGAACCCCTGCGGGGCGCCCCTTTAATTCCAGTAAGCACGGTACGCACGCGTTCGCCATTGGCCGGTTGTGTACGAACGAATCCCCCTACGCCCTGTTGCCGTTCGGACACGTTGCCTACCGTAGAAGACAGGAGGTCGCGGCGCGTGCACGCTGCGTGTTCCACGGGGTGCTCGTGCCCGAGGACTTCTGCCCTGTCCGTCAGCCCCCGCTCCCCGGGGGTGCGAGAGGAGAACCCATGTCGCTCGACGTCTCACCGGCACTGTTGGATCAGGCCGAGCGAGGCGAGGTTGACGAGAAGGAATTCGTCGACTGCGTCCGGACCTCCCTGCCTTACGCATGGGAGATGATCAGCTCCCTGGTGGCTCAGCTGAAGGTCGACGGCGGAGCGTTCGCCGACAACCAGACGCCGCCCCCGGACGAGCAGGCGCGCGGACAGCTTCTGCGTGCGCTCGCGAGTGACGCGATACGCGGCGCGCTGCAGCGGCACTTCGGTGTCCGCCTCGCGTTCCAGAACTGCCACCGGGTCGCGGTGTTCCCGCAGGACCCGTCGGTGGACGAGACGCTCGCCCGTTTCACCTCGGCTCGCAACCAGCTGCTCAACCAGTCACCGGAACTGCGTGACTGCTGAGGGTTGAGGGCGTAACAGCCGTTGCCTGTCGGCCCGTACGCGGGAGGTGCATCTGTACGGGCCGGCGGGTGCCGAGGTGGCGTTCCCCCAGCGTCAGTCGAGTTGTGGCAGGACCTCGGCTCCCAGCCGCCGCACGTTCTCCTCCGTCGCCGTGAGATCCCCCGAGCCCTCGACGAGCAGCGCGAACCGGGCGATCCCCGTCCGCTCCGATGTGGCCGCGAGCCGGTCCGCGCACAACTGCGGGGTGCCGACCGGGTGCAGAGAGCACAGCAGCTCCGTGTACGCGTGCGGGTCGCGCATCGCCCGCGCCCTGCCGTCGACCGTCACATGGGCGTCGAGCCCCTGCTTCAGCCAGCCCGGCATCGCCTTCAGGAGTGTCTCCGCGGCCTCCGACTCGCTGTCACCGATCTGGGCGACACCGGCGGACACGTGCTCCGCCGCGTAGATCTCCTCGACCGAACGCCCGGCCTCGCGCGCGTGGCGCCGCCACAGGCCGACCATCTCGGCCTTCTCCTCGTCCCCGATGTGCATGCCGAGCAGCATCGGCAGACCCCGCTCGGCGGCGAGCCGCACGCTCTTCGGTGACGTACAGGCGACGATCACTTCCGGCCCTTCCTGGGCCGCCCCGCCGATCGCCTCGGTCGGGCGCGGCACGACCGGGACCTCGCGGAAGGCGAAGCGCTCCCCGGCGCTCCCGACGTGCTCGTCCCTCAGCCACTTGAGCAGCAGGTCGAGGGATTCCGGGAACCCCTTCTCGTACGCCTCGACGCCCGCCCCGAAGACCTCCAGGTCCACCCAGGGCCCGCCCCTGCCGACGCCGAGCGAGAACCGGCCGCCGGACGTGACGTGCAGCAACGCGGCCTGTTCGCCGAGGGCGACCGGGTGCGCGGTCGGCAGCACGCTGACCGCCGTACCGATCCGCAGTGTGTTCGTGCGGCCGAGCAGCAGCGCGGCGAGCGTGACGGCCGAGGGACAGGTCCCGTACGGCACGAAGTGGTGCTCCGCGAGCCACACCGAGTCGAGGCCCGCCTCTTCGGCGACCTCGGCGGACCGCACCGCGCGGTGCAGCGCCTCGCCCTGCCCCTGGCCCGGAAACTGGGCCGCCAGTACAAACGTCCCTACACGCATCGCACTCCTGCCTTCCTTGGCGCCGACGCGGGCACTCCCCCTACAGGCAATAACGGTTGGCAAGTGCCAAGGACACGGCCTCCCAAGAAGATTGGCAGATTTTCCGGCAAGTCTTGACGAGTCACCGGCGATACGGTCCGCGGGTACCCCCCGGCCTTCGGCGTAGGCTGGATACGCCCTCCAGCTCCGTTCAGACATCCCGAGGTGAGACGTGTCTCCGCGCCGCAACCGCCCGAAGGCAGGCGGATCGTCCAGCAGCAGCGAGTCCACCGGCAGTGGGGACGAAGGACGGCGCTACGGCGGATTCCAGTCCACGGAGAGCTGGCAGGGCGAGCAGTGGAGCGTGCGCCATGTGGCGGGCGCGAGCGCGGCCGGAAAGGCGTACCGCTGCCCCGGATGCGACCAGCAGATCGCCTCGGGGGTCGCCCATGTGGTCGCCTGGCCCGAGTTCGGGGGAGTGGACGACCGGCGGCACTGGCACAAGGCGTGCTGGAACGCGAAGGACCGCCGCACCACGAAGGTGCAGCGGTCCAGGAACGCGCCGCGGTACTGAAGCCCGTCGGGCCCCAGGAGCCCTATACGTCGCGGCTGTTGAGCGACAGGAACGCGCCGCCGAGCGCCACCGCGGTGACCGCCGCCATGATCCACAGCGGTTGCCAGCCGGTCGGTCCTGAGCCCGCGGTCACCGAGTTGTCGTAGAGCACGGCGAGCTGGCTGGGGATCGAGTACTCGAGCAGCGCCTGCTGCAGGTCCTTCAGCGCCTCCGAGAACATGAAGATCGCCATGACGAGCGGCAGCAGCACGATGCCGACCATGATGGTGATGGCGCCCGCCGAGTGCCGTACGAGCGTGCCGACGGCGAGCCCGAGCAGGCCGAGCAGCGCGACGAACAGGCCGACGCCGAAGGTCGACTTCGCCCACGTGCCGCCCTCGGGGGAGTCCACGCCCACGATCCCCACCTGGAGCGCGCCGACGAGTGCGGCGAACACCGTGGTCAGCACCGCGACGAGCAGGAAGAAGACGATCGCCTTGGCGGCGAGCACCCGGCTCCGGCTGGAACAGGCCGTCATCGTCGTGCGGATCATGCCGGTGCCGTACTCGGAGGCGATGGTCAGGACGCCGAGGGTCATCACGCAGATCGTGCCGAGCAGTGTGCCGAAGAAGCCGAGGCTGAGCACCTGGGCGCTGCTCGGCGAGGAGCCGTCGTCGGCGGCGACCACGGCGGCCGAGGCCAGACCGAGGCCGACCATCAGCACGATCATCACGCCCAGCGTCCACATCGTGGAGCGCACGGAACGGATCTTCGTCCACTCCGAGGCGAGCGCGTCGCCGAGGTGCGCCTTGCGGATCGGGATGGGCGAGGCGTACGAGGCGTACGAGGCGCCGGGTGCGGTGAGGGGCGGGTGCGGCGTACTCGGCGTAGTCACCGGGTCTCCTTGTCCAGCGGCGGGGCGGTCGGGGCACTCGGCGGCGGCATCGGCGCGCTCGGCGGGGGCATCGGCGCCGCGTACGGGTTCTGGTCGGCGACGGGCGGTTGGGCGGGCGGCTGGGCCGGGGCCTGGGGCGGCGGCGGGGCGTACCAGCCCGGCTGGCCCTGGCCGGGCACCGGCATCTGGCCGGGCGGCATCGCGCCGGGCGGCAGCGGCTCGTGCAGCCCCGCGCGCTGGTCGGCGGTCGAGCGGAAGTCGACGGCGCCCTGCGTCATCCGCATGTACGCCTCTTCCAGCGAGGCCTGATGCGGCGACAGCTCCCACAGCCGTACGTCCGCGCCGTGCGCCAGATCGGAGATCTGCGGCAGCGGAAGACCGGTCACCCGCAGCCCGCCGTCCTGCTCGGGCATCACCTGGCCGCCCGCCTCGGTCAGCGCCGCCGTCAGCTTCTCGCGCTGCTGCGGCTCGGTGTCCGGGGTGCGCACCCGCGCGAAGCCGGCCGAGTTGTGCGCGATGAAGTCCCGCACGCTCATGTCGGAGAGCAGCTGCCCGCGCCCGATCACGATCAGGTGCTCGGCGGTGAGCGCCATCTCGCTCATCAGGTGCGAGGAGACGAAGACCGTGCGCCCCTCGGAGGCGAGCTGCTTCATCAGGTTCCTGACCCAGAGGATGCCCTCGGGGTCGAGCCCGTTGACCGGCTCGTCGAAGAGCAGCACCTGCGGGTCGCCGAGGAGCGCGGCGGCGATGCCGAGCCGCTGCCCCATGCCGAGCGAGAACCCGTTGGAGCGCCGCTTCGCGACGTCCTGCAGCCCGACCACGCCGAGCACCTCGTCGACACGGCGGGCCGGGATGCCGGAGAGCTGGGCCAGGCTCAGCAGATGGCTGCGGGCGGTCCTGCCCCCGTGCACGGCCTTCGCGTCGAGCAGCGCGCCGACCTGGCGCGGCGCGTTCGGGAGTTTGTTGTACGGGTAGCCACCGATGGTCACACGGCCCGCGGTCGGCTGGTCGAGGCCGAGGATCATGCGCATCGTCGTGGACTTGCCCGAGCCGTTCGGCCCGAGGAACCCGGTCACGGTTCCCGGCCGCACCTGGAAGGAAAGGTTGTACACGGCTGTCTTCGCGCCGTAGCGCTTCGTCAGGCCGACTGCCTCGATCATTCTCCGCACCCATCGGAAGGTTCTGAGAGTTTCAGGACGTCGGGGCAGACGCCCCCCGTAAGGGTTAGGAGCCTATACGCGAGCTGACGGTTCCGGCCAAGAGTGAGCAAAGCGTCAGGCGGGGCCGGAGGGGACTGTTCCGCCCGCGCGCAGGAGCCGGGTGCCCTCCTCGCGTACGGCAGGGGACGCGGCCGCGCGCCGCACCCAGTCCCGCGGGGCAGGACCGAGCAGCGCGGCCAGCTCCGCGGAGCCCGCCATGAGCGCGCTCAGGAGGCCCGCCTGATCGCCGCCGCCGGTCCGCGGGGCACCGGTGCCCGGGTCGACGAGAACGCCGTGCTCACCCACGTACATCTGCAGACCGGGGACGGGGGCGTCCGGGACGTCGACCCGGCGGTAGTTCGGCAGCTCGGTGGCGTCGACCGCCTTCAGCTGGGCCGCGTCGAGCCAGGACACGACGAGGGTGCGCGCGGCCCGCGGATCCGGGTAGGGGGCGGCGGCCACATATCCGTTGCGCCCGATGTGCGCGGAGCAGCCGACGCCGATGCCGCGCGTGGGCAGCGGCACCATCGGCACGGCGACCGGAAGACCGAGCTTTCGCAGCTTGTACGCGACTTGGGCGGGGGCCGCGTTGGAGCCGACGGCGAGGACGGGGGTGCGGTCCGTGGTCCAGCGCGGCAGCTCGCGCTCCACGTCCAGCTCATGGAGTTCGTCACCGAGGAGCAGGCAGGGAGCGTCGACGGGGCGGCCGGGGTAGGCGAGCGGGGTGAGTGCGGGCACGGTGTCGTAGCCGAGAGCGGCGAGGGTGCGGGTGGGTTCGATGAGCGCCATGGATCCGCAGGCTAGAGGTTGCCCGTCGTTCTACGCGTCCCGCTTCTTCAGCAGGACGTACCCGACGATCAGCGCCACCGCCACCCACACCAGCAGGATCGCGAGCCCGCCTCCCGGCCCGTACGGTGCGTCGTCGCTGGGCGGGTCCACCACCTGCATGACCTTCAGGCCGGCCTGGTCGGGGAAGTACTGGGCGACCTTCTTCGTGGCCGAGACGCTGCCGAGGATCGGCGAGACCAGGAAGAAGAACGGCATCAGGATGCCGAGCGAGAGCATGGGGGAGCGGAGCATCGCCGCGACGCCCATGGAGAACATCGTCATCAGCGTCATGTAGACGGCGGCGCCGAACACCGCGCGCAGCACGTTCGGGGCGCCCAGGTCCGTGCCGTGGTCGCCGAGCATCAGCTGCCCGAGGAAGAACGACGCGAAGCTGATGACCAGCGCGACGACGAGCGCGAGCAGCGCGGCGACCAGGATCTTGGAGAAGAGGAACGTGCCGCGCTGCGGGACCGCCGCGAGCGAGGTGCGGATCATGCCCGTGCTGTACTCGCTCGCGACCACGAGGACCCCGAAGACCAGCATCGCGAGCTGGCCGAGGGTGAGGCCGGAGAACGAGATGAAGGTCGGGTCGAAGGTCACCTTGTCCACGGTCGACATCTTGTCGAACTCGTTGCCGGTGAACGCGCTGATCAGCATCCCGAGACCGACGGAGACGACGACCGCGAGGCCGAGCGTGAAGGCCGTCGAGTTCACCGATTTGATCTTGGTCCACTCGGAGCGGAGGACCTGGGCCGCGGCCATCTCAGACGCCCTTCTCTCGGTTCGCCTGGTTCCAGCTCGAACCCCAGCCCGACTGGTGCGGATTCTGCGGGTTCTGCGGGGCCTGCGGGTTCTGCGGGTTCTGTGGCGGCTGTGGGTCCTGCGGGTTCTGCTGCGCCGGAGCGTCCGTGTGCGCGTGGTATTCCACCGACTCCGCCGTCAGCTGCATGAACGCCTCTTCCAGGGATGCCTGCTGCGGGCTCAGTTCGTGCAGGACGAGCTGGTTGCGCGCCGCGAGCTCACCGAGCTCCTCGGCGGGGTGGCCGTCCACTTCCAGGGCGCCGCCGGACTCCACGACCGTGATGCCGGCCCCGTGCAGCACGTCGAGCAGCCGCTCGCGCTGCGGTGAGCGCAGCCGGACGTACGAGCGAGAGTTCTGCCGGATGAAGTCCGGCATCGACATGTCGGCAAGGAGGCGTCCCTGCCCGATGACCACCAGATGGTCGGCGGTGAGCGCCATTTCGCTCATCAGGTGGGAGGAGACGAAGACGGTACGGCCGGCGGTCGCGAGGGATTTCATCAGGTTGCGGATCCAGTGGATGCCCTCGGGGTCGAGCCCGTTGACCGGCTCGTCGAACATCAGGATCTGCGGGTCGCCGAGCAGGGCCCCGGCGATGCCGAGCCGCTGTCCCATGCCGAGCGAGAAGCCCTTCGCCTTCTTACGGGCCACGGCCGTGAGGCCGACCGTGTCGAGCACCTCGTACACGCGGCTCTTGGGGATGCCGTTGGACTGCGCCAGGCACAGGAGGTGGTTGTAGGCGTTGCGGCCGCCGTGCATCGCCTTCGCGTCCAGCAGGGCGCCGATATAGCGCAGCGGGTCCTTCAGCTGGGCGTAGTGCTTGCCGTCGATCCGGACGTCGCCCGCCGTCGGGTTGTCGAGGCCGAGCATCATCCGCATCGTGGTGGACTTGCCCGCGCCGTTGGGGCCGAGGAAGCCGGTGACGATTCCTGGCCGGACGGAGAAGGTGAGGTCGTCCACGGCCGTCTTCTCGCCGTAGCGCTTGGTCAGCCCCGAGAGCTCGATCATGTGGCCACGCTAAAACGTGACAAAGCCCCCGGCCACTTGTGTGTGACCGGGGGCTTCGAGTTCTCTTTCAAGCCCCGCCGGCGATTGAGGCGCGGGGTGCGGGGGGGGGGCCCCCGGGCCCCCCCCCCGCCGGGGGGGGGGGGGGCGGGGGGGGGCCCCCCCCCCCCCCGCGCCCGCCCCCCCCCCGGGGGGGCGGCCCCCCCCCCGCCCCCCCGGGGGGGGGCCCCCCGGGGCCCCCCCCCCGCACCCCGCTGCTCAATCGCCGCAGGGGCTTCAAATGCCTACCGGGACTGCTGGGCCGGGACTCCGCGGGAGACCGGCTCGTCCTCCGCAGGGGCGCCCGCCGCGGCGACGGCCGCGCCCGTGAGGGTGGCCAGCATCTCGCGGACGTTCGTCAGCTGCGCGTTGATCGAGTCGCGGCGGTTGGTGAGCGCCGCCAGCTCCCGCTCGGACTCGCTGCGGATCCGGTCCGCCTTGGCGTTCGCGTCCGCGACGATGTCCTCGGCCTGACGCTGAGCCGTCTCCACCGTCTGGCGGGCGCGCCGCTCGGCGTCGGTGCGGAGCTTCTCGGCCTCCAGGCGGAGCTGCTCCGCGCGGTGCTCGATCTCGGCGAGGCGCTTCTCGGCCTTGGCCTGGCGCGAGGCCAGGTCGCGCTCCGACTGCTCGCGGCGCTTGGCCAGGTTCGTCTCGAAGTCGGCGGCGGCCTGGGCGGCCTTGGCGCGCGTCTCCTCGAAGAGGGCGTCCGCCTCCTCGCGCTTGGACTGCGCGTCCTTCTGCGCCTCGGTGCGCAGCGTGGTGGCCTCGCCCTTGGCCTTCTCGACGATCCGAACGCCCTCGTCCTCAGCCTTGGACTTGCGCTCGGCGGCGAACGACTCCGCGTCGTTGCGCACCTGCTGGGCCGCGGACTCGGCGAGCTCCCGGTGCTGCTCGGCCGCCCTGCGGGCCTCTTCGCGCAGGTCCTTGGCCTCCTCCTCGGCGAGGCGGAGGATCTTCTCGACGCGGGCGCCGAGGCCGGCGTACGACGGCTCCGCGTCGTTCACCTGCGCCTGAGCGTTCTGCGTCTCGAGGTGGAGTTCCTCGATGCGCTTTTCCAGAGCAGTGATACGGGCAAGAGCGCTGTCACGGTCGGAGACGAGCTTGGAGATCCGTTCGTCCACCTGAGCGCGGTCGTACCCACGCCGCACAAGCTCGAAGCCGTAGGGGGAAGTGTCGCTCATGGGGTTCCTGTCGAATGAGACCGGTGAGGTGATAGGGGGAATCCTAGGGGGCGTAGCGGCGTGTCATCGGGCAGATGTCGTATTGATCAGCCTTCGACTCTAGAATGTCACCCCTTTTGAGTGGCGTAGGGACGGAGTGCTTGCCAGAACAGGGCCAAAGGTCCTCGGAGAGCACGGTAGTTGGCCGAAAGGCTAGCCCTCCGAGCCCTTGCCACCCGAACGTGTGGCCCCCGCCGTGGCCCCCGCCTTGACGCCACTGTCCTTGCTACCCCCGCCGGACGGAGCCTCAAAACTCTCCAACGCCTCCAACACGTCCTGGACACGGGAGATCTCGGCATTGATGTCCTCGCGGCGCCTGACCAGTACGTCGAGATCCCGCTGCCCCTTGTCGATCATGGCGGTGGCCTCCTGCTCCGCGTCCGCCTTGATCTTGTCCGCCTCGCGGGACAGCTCGGCCTTCTTCTGCTCGGCTTCCTTGAGAAGGCCTTCGGCCTTCTTCACGGCCGCGATCCGGACCTTGCCGGCCTCCGAATTCGCGTCGTTCAGAAGCTCCTTGGCCTTCGTCTGCGCCTCGGAGAGCTGTTCCTCCGCGGCCTTGACGAGGGCGTCGCAGCGTTCGCCCGCGTTCTTCATGGCCTCCGCCGACTCGCGGCGCGCGTGCTCGTGGAGCTCCTCGATCTCGGCCGTGATCCGGTCGCGCAGCTCCTCGGCGCGCTCCCTGATCTGCGTCGCGTCCCTGCGGGCGCCGACGAGCAGCTCGTCCGCGTCCGTACGGGCCTTCTCCACGATCGTGTTGCCCTCGACGGTCGACTCCGCGACCAGGCGCTCGGCCTCCGTGCGGGCCGCGCCGACCATCGTGTCGGCCTGCGACTCCGCGTCGGCGGTCGTCTTCTGCGCCGTCTCCTGCGCCTCGCGGGTCAGCTTGTCGGCCTCGGTCGCGGACTCCGTGATGAGCTTGTCGACCTGCTCCGCGGCCTCCGTGCGCCGCTTGTTGGCGTCCTTGCGGGCCTCGTCCAGCGTGCGCTCGGCCTCCTCGCGGGCGGCCGCCGTGATGCTCTCGGCCTCCGCCGCGGCGTCCGCCTTGACGCGCTCCGCCTCGGTGCGGATCCGCTCGGCGTGCTGCTGCGCGGAGGTGACCGTCTCCGCGGCCTCGGCGCGCAGCCGCTCCGCGTCGCCGGACGCGTCCGAGATCAGCTTCTCGGCCTGGGCGACGGACTCGGTCCTTACGCGCTCGGCCTCGGTCCGCGTCTCGTTCGTCAACTGCTCGGCGGCGGCCGTCGATTCGGCGCGCAGCCGCTCGGCCTCGGTGCTCGCGTCACCGACGAGCTTCTCGGCCTTCGCCGTGGACTCGGAGCGGACCCGCTCCGCCTCCGCGTTGGTCTCCGTCGTCAGCCGCTCGGCCTCGGTGGCCGCCTCGGTGATCAGTGTGTCGGCCTGCTCGGCCGCGTCGGAGCGGATCCGGTTGGCGTCCTCGCGGGCGTCCGCGCGGGTGCGCGAGGCGTCCTGGTCGGCGGCCGAGCGCAGATCGGAGGCCTCCGTACGGACCTGCTGGGCGTGCTCGGACGCGTCCGTGCGCAGCCGCTCGGCCTCGGTGAACGCCTCCGAAACCGTGCGCTCCGCCATGGCCTTGGCGGCCTCCGCCTCGGCGGTGGCCTCGGAACGGACCCGGTTCGCGTCCTCGGTGGCGCGCTCGCGCTCCGCGTAGGCGTCGGAGCGGACCCGGTCGGCCTCCTCCTGCGCCTCCGTCCTGGTGCGCTCCGCCGCGTGCTCGGCGGCGCTGCGCAGCCCGGTGATCTCTTCCTGGGCCTGCTCCTGGAGCCCGGCCACGGAGTCGCGCACCTGCTGCGCCGTCTGCTCGGCGGTGGAGACCATCTCGGTCGCCCGCTGGTCCGCCTCCTCGACCAGACGTACGGCCTCGGCCTGCGCCTCGTCCACGCGGGCGCGCGCCACGGCGAGCAGTTCCTCGCTCTGCTCGCGGGCCCGCTCGCGCTCCTGATCGGCTTCCTCGCGCGCGCTGCCGAGCGTCTCCTCGGCCTCGCGTCGGCGCCGCGCCGCCTCTTCCTGGGCGGCGGCCAGCGTCTCGGCGGCCTCGGTGGCGATCCGCTCGGCGGCGGTCTGCGCCTCGGCGCGGGTCCGGTCGGCGGACTCCTGCGCCTCCGTCTTGAGCCGCTCCGCCTCGTTGGACGCCTCGGACCGCAGTCGTACGGCGACGTTCTCGGCCTCGGAGCGGGTCGTCGAGGCGTCGGACGCGGCCTCCGTACGAAGGCGCTCGGCCTCCGTCTCGGCCTGCGCCTGCACCGTACGGGCGCGCTCGGCGGCGTCCGCGCGCAGCCGCTCGACCTCCTCTGCGGCCTCGCGGCGCAGCGTCTCGCCCTGCTCCCGCGCCTCGTTCAGCGCCGTCTCCGACGCGGTCAGGCGCTCCTCGGCCTCCGTGTGCAGGCGGGTCAGCTCGCGGGCCGCCTCCTCCTGCTTGGCCCGCATCGCCTGCTCGGCCTCGTCCTTGAGCTCCTGCGCCGCGCGCTCCGCCTCGGACCTGGTGGCCTCGGCCTGCTCCTCGGCCTCGGTGCGGTACCGCTCGGCCTCCGCGCGCGTGCGCTCGAGGGTCTCCTCGGCCTGCTTGCGCAGCGACGTGGCCCGCTCGATGGCCTCCGTGCGGACGCGCTCGCTCTCCGTCGTCGCGGCGGTCCGCAGCTCGTCCGCGTCCGCCTTCGCCTTGGAGAGCAGCTGCTCGGCGGTGCTGGCCGACTCCTCGATCTGCTGGACGGCCTCGCGGCGGGCCTCGGCCCGGATCCGCTCGCCCTCCTCGACGGCCTCGGCCCGCAGCTGCTCGGCCTCGCCGCGCAGCCTGCGCGCCTCCTCCTGGAGCTCGACGGTCTTGGCGCGGTACTCCTTGGTGTCGTCCTTGGCCGCGCCCTTGAGCTCCGTCGCCAGGTCGTGCGCCTCGGCGCGCAGCCGGTCGGCCTCGGCCTCGGCATCGGCACGGAGCCGCTCGGCCTCGTCGGCCGCCGCCTTCGTCGTCGCCTTGGCTTCCTCGGACGCCTTGTTGAGCACGTCCTCCGCGGTGCGCGCGGCCTTCGCGAGCTCGCCGGCGGTCTCCTCGGCGGTGACCGTACGGGCCTTCTCCTTGGCCGCGGCGATCAGCTGCTCGGCCTCGGCGCGCGCGTCGGCGACGACCTGCTCGGCCTCCGACTTCGTGGTCTCCGCGTCCTTGGTGGCCTCCTGGACCAGGCGGGCCACCTGCTCCTTGGCGGTGCGGGTGCGCTGCTCGTTGGTCGACTCGGCGGTCGCGAGCTGCTTGGCCGCGGCGTCCTTCGCCTCCGCGAGCACCTTGTCGGCCTCGGCGCGGGCCTCGCGCAGCGCGCTGTCCGCCTCGGCGATCTTCTGCTCGGCGGCGCGGCTCAGCTCGCCGGACCGGCGGCGGGCCTGCTCGGACTCCTCGCTCGTCGACGTCCGCAGCTGCTCGGCGTGGTCGGTGGCCTCCTGCGCCTGCGTCGACGCGGCGTTCAGCAGGCGCTCGGCGTCCTGCCGGGCGCGGGCCAGGATCGACTGCGCCTCGGCGCGCGCCTCCTCGGCCTCGGAGGTGAGGCGCTGGCGGGCCTGGTCGGCGACGCGCTCGGCCTCGGTGCGGGCGGCGGCGAGCGCCTGGTCGGCCTCGGCGCGCGACTCGTCGAGGAGGCGGCGGGCCTGCTGCTCGGTGCGGGCGCGCAGCTGCTCGGCCCACTGCACGTTCTCGTTGACGTGTGTCTCGACCGTGCGGCGGCGCTCGGAGAGTTCCTGGTCGAGCTGCTGGCGCCGGTTGACGGCCTCCGTGTGCAGCTCGGACTGGAGCCGGGACTGCTGCTCGGCGTGCTCCTGGAGGATCCGCTGGGTCTGCGCACGGGCCTCGCGCAGCTCGCGCTCGGCGTCGGCGCGCAGCTGGTCGGCCTGGATCTGCGCATTACGGAGGAGCTGCTCGGCCTGGTAGCCGATGTCCGACCCGTCGTAGGCAGGCCGGGACGCGAGGCTGCGGCGCGCCTCGTGCAGCTTGGCGCGCAACACCTCCACCTGGTAGCCGAGGTCCTCGGCGTGCTGGACGGCCTTCTCCCGATCGGTCTTCAGCCGGTCCATCTCGGCTTCGAACCGCGAGAGATGGTCGGTCTCAGCCGGCCGTCGGCCGTCCTGGCTCTCATAGCCCCGCACTGCGCGGTCCCATCCGTCCCCTGGTCGCAAGTTCTTCTTACGAGCCCCGCCGATCCCGCGAACGGAGCCCCCGGGGAATGGTGTCAGATCGAATGGCACGGCGCCGTCGGACCGGTCCGGCTGCTGCCGTATGCCGCCCGACTTGCCCCGACCCTCGTCCCCCGATACCCGGACCCCGGCCCACGACTGGCCGTTGGAGACGGCAGCCGCCCCACAACCCTACCGGCCCGGCTATGTGGAGGTCAGTGCTCCACCGAGTCCTTGGGTGCGGCGGTGACGAGTTCGGTCAGTACGCCGTGACAGTCCTTGGGGTGCAGGAACGTGATGCGCGAGTCCATCGAGCCGCGTCGGGGCTCTTCGTAGAGGACGCGTACGCCCTTGTTCTTGATGTCGTTCGCGTCCGTGTCGACGTCGGCCGTGCCGAAGGCGATGTGGTGCACACCCTCGCCGTTCTTGGCCAGCCACTTGCCGACGGCGGAGTCCTCGCGGGTGGGTTCGAGCAGCTGGAGGTAGGTGGCGCCCCCGTCGCTCGTCTCGTTGACCTTGAGCATGGCCTCGCGCACGCCCTGCTCCTCGTTGACCTCGGAGTGGTACACCTCGAAGCCGTACGTGGCCCGGTAGAACTCGACGGTCTTGTCGAGGTCGAAGCAGGCGATCCCGATGTGGTCGATTCGCGTCAGCATGCTGTAAGTGCAGCGCGGTTCGAGGTGGTTACGCAACGTGCGCGCGATCACACCCCGGTGACGGTGACGGGCGGGATACCGGTCAGTACATTCGAGTAAACCCTCGTTCACTCCTCACCTCCAAGGGGCCGTGCCTCATGTCAGGAACGACCGGTACCACGTCAGTGATCGTCGCGGGCGCGCGGACGCCCATGGGCCGTCTGCTCGGCTCGCTCAAGTCCTTCTCCGGAGCCGACCTCGGCGGCTTCGCGATCAAGGCCGCCCTCGACCGTGCGGGAATCGGTGGCGACCAGGTGCAGTACGTGATCATGGGCCAGGTGCTGCAGGCCGGGGCAGGGCAGATCCCGGCGCGCCAGGCCGCGGTCAAGGCGGGCATTCCGATGAACGTCCCGGCGCTCACGATCAACAAGGTGTGTCTGTCCGGGCTCGACGCCATCGCGCTGGCCGACCAGCTCGTTCGCGCCGGCGAATTCGACGTGGTCGTGGCAGGTGGCCAGGAGTCCATGACGAACGCACCGCACCTGCTGCCGAAGTCCCGCGAGGGCTACAAGTACGGCGCGGTCGAGATGCTCGACGCGATGGCGCACGACGGCCTCACCGACGCCTTCGAGAACATCCCCATGGGCGCCTCGACGGAGAAGCACAACACCCGCCTCGGCATCGCCCGTCCCGCACAGGACGAGGTGGCCGCCCTGTCGCACCAGCGGGCCGCCGCCGCGCAGAAGAACGGCATCTTCGAGGCGGAGATCACGCCCGTCGAGATCCCGCAGCGCAAGGGCGAGCCGGTCGTCTTCAGCAAGGACGAGGGCATCCGCGCGGAGACCACGGCGGAGTCGCTCGGCAAGCTGCGCCCGGCCTTCGACAAGGAGGGCACGATCACCGCGGGCACCTCATCGCAGATCTCGGACGGCGCCGCGGCGGTCGTCGTCATGAGCAAGGCGAAGGCGCAGGAGCTGGGCCTGGAGTGGATCGCCGAGATCGGCGCGCACGGCAACGTCGCGGGACCGGACAACTCGTTGCAGTCGCAGCCCTCGAACGCGATCCAGCACGCCCTCAAGAAGGAGGGCATCGGCACCGAGGACCTCGACCTCATCGAGATCAACGAGGCCTTCGCGGCGGTGGCCGTGCAGTCCATGAAGGACCTCGGAGTGTCCTCGGAAAAGGTGAACGTCAACGGCGGCGCCATCGCCCTGGGTCACCCGATCGGGATGTCCGGCGCGCGCATCGTCCTGCACCTCGCCCTGGAGCTGAAGCGGCGCGGCGGCGGTGTCGGTGCGGCGGCCCTGTGCGGTGGTGGCGGTCAGGGTGACGCGCTGGTCGTGCGGGTACCCAAGGCGTAACGCCTTTACGTGTTCGGCGGTGTACGGGAACTGGTGAACGGAGCTGTGATGCAGGACGTCCCCACGTTGGTCGCGCAGGCGAGGGAGGGCAGGCCGCGTGCCGTGGCCCGGCTGATCTCGCTGGTGGAGGGGGCGTCCCCGCAGCTGCGCGAGGTCATGGCCGCACTGGCCCCGCTGACCGGGAACGCGTACGTGGTCGGGCTCACCGGCTCGCCCGGTGTCGGCAAGTCGACCTCCACGTCGGCGCTCGTGAGCGCGTACCGGCGGGCCGGGAAGCGGGTCGGCGTGCTCGCCGTCGACCCGTCGTCGCCGTTCAGCGGCGGCGCGCTCCTCGGCGACCGGGTCCGGATGTCGGAGCACGCGTCCGACCCCGGGGTCTACATCCGCTCCATGGCGACGCGCGGACACCTGGGCGGTCTGGCCTGGGCCGCACCCCAGGCGATCCGTGTCCTGGACGCCGCCGGCTGCGACGTGATCCTGGTCGAGACGGTCGGCGTGGGCCAGTCCGAGGTCGAGATCGCCTCGCAGGCGGATACTTCGGTAGTACTCCTCGCCCCCGGCATGGGCGACGGGATCCAGGCGGCCAAGGCCGGAATCCTGGAGATCGGCGACGTGTACGTGGTCAACAAGGCCGACCGGGACGGGGCCGACTCCACGGCCCGCGAGCTGAACCACATGCTGGGCCTCGGCGAATCCCGCGCCCCCGGCGACTGGCGCCCCCCGATCGTGAAGACGGTCGCCGCACGCGGCGAGGGTGTCGACGAGGTCGTCGAGGCCCTGGAGAAGCACCGGGCGTGGATGGAGGAGCACGACGTGCTCTCCGAGCGGCGTGCGGCGCGCGCGGCCCGCGAGGTGGAAACGATCGCGGTGACGGCCCTGCGCGAACGCATCGGCGACCTCTCCGGAGACCGCCGCCTGGGCGCCCTGGCCGAACGCATCGTCTCCGGCGACCTCGACCCCTACCGGGCGGCGGACGAGCTGGTGGCGGGGTTGACGGGTCAGTGAGACCGGTGCCGGTTGCCGGGGCCTGAGGTGGGTGCGGCCTGTGCCGGGGCGATTACCGGTGCCGGGGTCGGCGCCTTCGTGATGTGCGGCCTGCACCGGGGTGCCGCCTTGCCCACCCTGCCGCCCAAGGCGGCAGATTGCCCAAGGCGGGTGCGGGTGGGTGGGTGCTTCTGTCGGCGGCGAGGAGGAAAAATCAAGCCCCTGCGGCGATTGAGCAGCGGGGGCCGGGGCAGAGCCCCGTGGCGTGGGCGTGGCTGGACCGAACCGTATTGGGAGCAGGGGGCGATCAAGCCCCGTCCACGCGGACCGGGGCGGAGCCTCGTGGCCCCGCCCCGGTTCCCGGTGGACGTCAGTCGTCGTCGCCGTCGTCGTCCGACGCGTGGTCCACGGACACCGCACCCGACTGGAGGTCCACGTGCCAGTCGTGCTCCGTACCGTTCGCGGACGTCGTCTCGACCTCCCAGACCTTGACCGAACCGTCGTCATCCGCGTCCACCGACGTGACCGTGCCCTTCGCGGCCGCCGCCTTGGCCGCGTCCTCGGCCGACGTCGACGCGTCCTTCAGGGTCGCCGCGACACGAGCCGCACTGTCGTCGCCGTCGTCGTCGCGCTCGGTGTGGGAGCCGAGCACCTTGCCCGTGCCGGGGTCGATCTCGACATGCTGCCACTTGTCGCCGGAGCCGATCACGTCGACGTCCCAGACGAGCCGGCCGTCGTCGGAGTCGAGGTCGGCGCCGACGGCCGTGCCGGGCTTGTGCTTCAGGGCGGCGGCGATGGCGTCCTGGGCCGAGACCTTGGCGCCCTTCGCCTCGTTCGCCTCTTCCTGGTTGTCGCTCACGCCGTCGTCGTCCTTGACCTGCACGGACGACTTCGACGCCGCCGACTTCGACGAACCGTCGTCGTTGCCGACCGCGACCGCGGTGGCCGTGCCCCCGCCGAGCAGCGCGACGACGGCGATGGCGGAGATGACAGTGGTACGGCGCTTCATGAGCTTCTCCCGTGTCTGGTGGGCGACTTCGGGCCGCCCTGTCCGTCCTTCGAGAAACACACTGCCCGGACGACCCTGAAGCCCCGCTGAAGAACCCTGAAGGGTTCTTCAGGTTCGACCTGCCACCCTTGCTCACATGCGCTTGTTGATCGTCGAGGACGAAAAGCGGCTCGCCCTGTCGCTCGCCAAGGGACTCACCGCCGAGGGCTACGCCGTCGACGTGGTCCACGACGGCCTTGAGGGCCTGCACCAGGCGAGCGAGGCGGCGTACGACCTGGTCGTGCTCGACATCATGCTGCCGGGCATGAACGGCTACCGGGTCTGCGCCGCCCTGCGCGCCGCCGGCAACGACGTGCCGATCCTGATGCTGACCGCGAAGGACGGCGAGTACGACGAGGCCGAGGGGCTCGACACCGGCGCGGACGACTACCTGACGAAGCCCTTCTCGTACGTGGTGCTGGTCGCGCGCGTGAAGGCGCTGCTGCGGCGCCGGGGGAGCGCCGGCGCCAACCCCGTGCACACCGTCGGGCCCTACGCCGTCGACACCGCCGCGCGCCGCGTCACGCACGCCGAGGACGGTGAAGTCGCGCTCACCACAAAGGAGTTCGCGGTCCTGGAGCAGCTTGTGACGCGGGCCGGCGAGGTCGTGTCGAAGGCCGACATCCTCGAGCACGTATGGGACTTCGCGTACGAGGGCGACCCGAACATCGTCGAGGTCTACATCAGTGCGCTGCGCCGCAAGCTCGGCTCCTCCCTCATCCGTACGGTGCGGGGCGCCGGATACCGGCTCGAGGTGCCCCGATGAGCAGGTTCAGGAGGCCCTTCAGCTCCGTACGGGCCCGCGCCGCCCTCGCCGCCACCCTCGTCGTCGCGGTCGCCCTGGTCGCGGCCGGCGCCACCGTGCTGCTCTCGCTGCGCGGCAACCTCACAGATCAGGCGGGCGGCGACGCCGACTCCACCGCCCGCCGCGTCGCCACCACCCTGGCCACCGGCACCGCGCCCGACGCGCTCGACCTGGACGACGAGGACCCGGTCCAGGTCGTCGACGAGGACGGCAGGGTGCTGGCCACGTCCGAGGACCTGGAGAAGATCTCCGGCACCGGCGTGAGCGACGTGAAAACCACCACGGCGCGCCCCGATGACGACGACGGGGGAGACGACGGAGGGGACGACAGCAAACAGAACGGCAGCGTCTCCGACCACACCGACTACACCGACGGCAGCGCCACCATCGACGGCGACAGCGCCGGCTTCCGGTTCGCCGCGGTCGAGGTCGAGGACACCGAGTACGGGGATCTGACCGTGCACGCGGGTGCCTCCCTCGAAGCCGAACAGAGCGCGGTCAACACGGCGTTGACCTCCATGCTGATCGGTTTCCCGGTGCTGCTCGTCATCGTGGGCGGGGTGACGTACCTGGTGACGCGGCGCGCACTGCGACCCGTGGAGGGCATCCGCGCCGAGATGGCCGCGATCACGGCGTCGCAGGACCTGGCAAGGCGGGTGCCGGAACCGGACACCCACGACGAAGTGGCCAGGCTCGCCGGCACCACGAACGAGACGCTCGCCGCGCTCGAGGCCTCCGTGGACCGTCAGCGCCGCTTCGTGGCCGACGCCTCGCACGAGCTGCGCAGCCCGATCGCCTCGCTGCGCACCCAGCTCGAAGTAGGCGCGGCACACCCGGAGTTGCTCGATGTGGACGGCGCCGTCGAGGACACGGTGCGGTTGCAGGAACTGGCCGCCGACCTGCTGCTGCTCGCCCGGCTCGACGCGGGGGAGAAGCCCGGCGGCGCCGAGGTGGACCTCGCCGCCCTGGTGCGCGAGGAGCTGTCCCAGCGCGTCGGCGACCGGCTGCCCGTCTCGATGGACGTACAGGTGGACGCGGAGGAAGAGGCCCAGGTCACCGGCTCCCGCGGCCAGTTGGCACGCGTGCTCGGCAATCTGGTGGACAACGCGGAGAGGCACGCCCGTACCGGTGTGCACGTCACACTGCGCACGGGGAACGGCCGCGTGACCCTCGGCGTCGCCGACGACGGTCAGGGCGTGCCGGAGGACGAGCGGGAGCGGATCTTCGAGCGGTTCGTACGGCTCGACGACGCCCGCACCCGGGACGGCGGCGGGGCCGGTCTCGGCCTCGCCATCGCCCGGGACGTGGCGGAGCGGCACGGCGGCTCGCTCACGGTGCGTTCCGCGCCGGAGGGCGGCGCGCTCTTCGAACTCGCGTTGCCCTCCGACTGACGGATGACGCGGATTACGGTTTGCCGCGTTGCGAACGCAGGTGTTCCGCGATGGGCGAGAGGGCCTGGCGCAGGCTGCCCAGCTCCTGTACGGAGACAAGGTCCACAAAGTGCCTGCGGACGGATGCCACGTGGTGCGGGGCGACCTTCCGCATGGTCTCCATGCCGTAGTCGGTGAGTACGGTGTAGAGGCCCCGGCGGTCCGACTCGCAGTTCTCACGGCGGACCAGGCCCGCGTTCTCCATGCGGGTGATCTGATGCGAGAGCCGGCTCTTGGACTGCAGGGTCGCGGCCGCGAGGTCGCTCATCCGCATCCGGAGATCCTCGGCCTCGGAGAGGTTCACGAGGATCTCGTAGTCGTTCATCGTCAGGCCAAAGGGCTGGAGATCCTTCTCCAGCTGGTAATTGAGCAGTCTGTTGACCTCCAGGTGGGTGCGCCAGGCGCACTGCTCCTCGTCGGTCAGCCACGGCGTGGCCGTCTCGGTCTCCATGGAATCGATTCTACCTAAGAAGTTGAAAGGTGAACGAATGTGGGGGGTGACACTGCGCACCCCGCGCACCCGAGGGTGCGGACCAGGAAATTATGGGGTCACGCGTTCGACGTCACACTCCGCAGACTACCGCTCACAGCCCGAAGCGACGCTGGAGGTCGCCGAGCTGTCCGGGAAGACGCGGTGCCCCCTGCTGGCCCGCGGACGCCCCTGGTCCGCCGGGAACTCCTGCCTGGTGAGGTACGTCACCCACCTGCTGTTCCGGCATCAACGACTCGCTGGATTGCAGCAGCACCGTCCCCGCGCCCACGAACTCGAATTGATGCTCCTCGCCCGAGACCCCGCCGACGCCCGTCATCGCACGTAGACCGCCGATCACGCCCGTCAGATATCCGTGGTCGTAGTGGTGGCACGGTGAGGGGCAGTCGGCCCAGCCGACGAGCGCCTGCGGGTCGACCCGGATCGGCGGCTCCATGAACACAACCGGACCGTTTGATGCCGCAACGAATTTGCCGGTGCCAATGAGTGTGAGGAAGCCGGGAACGATCGATTGCTTCAGCGCGAGAGTTGGCTGAAAAGCGAGCAGGTTTCCCGCGCGGATGGTCAGGTTTCCGTCCTCGAGGTCGTACGAGTTCACATCGAAGGCCCGGTCCGCGAGCAGCATCTTGCCGCTGCCCTCCGCGACCACCCAGTCGCTCGCGTGCAGCGGCGAGTGGAACGAGGTGCGCACGAGCCGGTCGAGCCTGCCGTGCCCGATGCCGTTGAAGTCGATCCGCCCGTAGTGGGCGATCATCTTCCCCTTCTGCAGGAACCACTGGCTGCCCCGCAGCTCCACGCAGAAGGTGTACGCGTTGACGTTGTCGTCGACCGGCAGGGTCATCGGGTCGAAGATCGCCGGGCTCCCGGCCGTATGAGCGTTCACAGTTTGTCCTCCGACGCCTGTACGTACACCGCACCGCTCCCGCTCAGCTCCAGCTGGAACGCCTCGCCGCTGCCACGCCCCACCATGTCCCGCCAGCCGAGCGCCGTGGACAGCTTGTTGCGTACGTCGCCGTGGTGCGCCACGTACGCCTGCGGGTCGACGTGCACGGACCTTCCCGGGGTGATCGGGACCTCGATGACCCCGCCGTGCGCCATCACCGCGACCGGGCCGTGGCCCTGCAACGTCGTCGTGAACAGGCCCTGCCCGGTCACCTGGCCGCGCACCATGCCCATCACGCCGCCCTGCGCGCCCATGAACATCGTCCCCTGCCGCAGCGCCCCGTCGAAGGCGAGCAGCCGGTCCGCCTCGACATAAAGGGTGTCGCCGGAGAGCGTGATCACCTGCACGTGGTGGCCGCCGTGCCCGAACAGCACGGTGCCACTGCCCTCGACCGTCATCAGCGGTGTCGCCTCGTTCGCGACCCGCCGCCCGATCATGGACATCACCCCGCCCTGTCCGCCCTGGACGTTGGGGGTGAAGGAGACGTCCCCCTGGTACGCGAGCATGGCGCCGCGCTGGCTGTAGAGCCGCTGCCCCGGCACGACGGTCGCCTCGACCATCTTCGAGTTGATCTCACGGAAGGCCGCCATGGTGCTCACACATCCCCCGCGATCGTGTTGCGCTCGCTCGGCTGTACATAGACGAGCCCGTCGCCCTCGAAGAGGATCTGGAAGGCCTCGCCGCCGCCTTCCCCCAGGAACGTACGGAAGGTCACCCCCGACTGGAACGACTGCCGCAGGTTGCCCTGGTGCGCGATGTAGGCGCCGGGGTCGACGGTCAGCGGGTAGTCGTGGCCGACGCGCAGGACGACGGCCGGGCCCTCGCTCATGATCGCCGCCTGCCCGTGGCCCTCGACGGTCGTCGTGAACAGGCCGTTGCCCTGGGAGGCGCCGCGTACGCCGGTGAACGAGGTGCCGGTGCGCAGACCGGCGTCCGTGCAGAGCAGATTGCTGGACTCGACGTAGAGCTTGTCGCCCCGCAGTCCTACGAGGTTGATCTCGCTCGCCCGGTCGGCGAACCAGCAGGTGCCGTCCCCTTTGACCTCCATCATGGTCATCTGCTCACCGGTGATGCGGCGGGTCACCATGCCCCGGACCCCCTCGCCACCCCCGCTCAGCTTTTTGAACGCCATCCGGCCGTCGTAGGCGACCATCGAGCCGTTCTTCGCCTTCACGCTGTCGCCTGTCATGTCGACGGCCAGCACCTTGCTGCCCTGCAGTCGGAACGTAGCCACGAGGTCGAAGGTAGCCGCCAAGGAGAGCCCGCCGACAGGCCCCCACCGGCGCGATGCCACAATGGGAAATCGCTTGTGCGTACATTCACAAGATCATCGACCACCCGCCCCGCTCAGCCGAAGGTGCACCTGTGGACCTCAAGACCGCCTCCGCCCTCCGACGCCTCCGCCTGGTCTCCGCCCCGGAGGCCGTCTCCTTCCTCCTGCTGCTGATCTGCTCGGTCCTGAAGCGGACGACGGACTTCAACGGGGTGCCCGTGATGGGCATGGTCCACGGCGTCCTCTTCGTCCTGTACGTGATCTTCTGGCTCGACGCCTGGAACAAGGCGAAGTGGAGCTTCGGCACCGCCGCCCTCTACTTCGTCCTCTCCGTCCTGCCCACCGGCGGCTTCTTCGCCGAGCGCAAGCTCAAGCGCGAGGGCGAGGCCGCGGTGATCGCCGGCCGCGCCCGCCAGGAGGGCGTGGTCAGCGCATGATCGTCGCCTTCTCCGTGACCCCGCTCGGGGTCGGCGAGGACGTGGGGGAGTACGTCGCCGAAGCGGTCCGCGTGGTCCGCGAATCCGGCCTCCCGAACCGCACGGACGCGATGTTCACCTCCGTGGAAGGCGAGTGGGACGAGGTGATGGCGGTGGTCAAGCGCGCCGTCGCGGTGGTCGAGGCGCGCGCGCCCCGCGTGTCGGTCGTCATGAAGGCGGACATCCGCCCGGGCGTGACGGACGGCCTGACCTCGAAGGTCGAAACCGTGGAGCGGCAACTCTCCGACGGCTGACTGGCGCAGGGCCTGTCGTTCGGGTCAGGCCCTGGCCCTCCCTCTACCTCACTCTTACGCCCCCCTCTGGTCGACACGCCCGGGAAAGTCCCCTTTTGTTGGGGTACCGAGACGGTCGAACACCAGATGCTGGAGGGCGCTGTGCGGCCTGACGAGGGCTACGACTACGACACCTACAGCAGGCTCGCCGGGCCGCTCACCGAGCCGCCCGACGCGGGCGGCTACCGGGTGCGGTACACCTCGCTGCTGGCGAACGAGCCGCACCGAATACGAGCCGTCCTGCTGATGACACTCGCGCCCCTGCTCACCGGGGCGCTCCTCGTGTACCTGGTGTGGCCCACCCACTGGGTGGAACGCGAGGGCGGCGAGCGCTGGTTGGTCTCGCTCGACATCGTGATGCTCGTCGCGATCGGGCTCATCGAGCTGTTCATGCTCGTCAACGTCATATCCATCGCCCACGCCACGATGGTCGCCAGGGACCCGATCCCGGTCCGCGCCGAGCCCGGCACCCGCGTCGCGTTCCTCACGACGTACGTCCCCGGCAAGGAACCCCTCGCGATGGTGCGGGCCACCCTCGAGGGCGCCGTGCGCATCACGCACGAAGGGCCGCTGGACGTCTGGCTCCTGGACGAGGGTGACGACCCCGACGTCAGGGCGCTCTGCGCCGGGCTCGGCGTCCACCACTTCACCCGCAAGGGCATCCCGGAGTGGAACCAGAAGAAGGGTCCCCACAAGACCCGTACCAAGCACGGCAATTACAACGCCTGGCTCGCCGCGCACGGCGCGGACTACGACTTCTTCGCCTCCGTCGACACCGACCACGTGCCGCACCCCGAGTTCCTGGAGCGGATGCTCGGCTACTTCCGCGACCCGGACGTCGCGTTCGTCGTCGGCCCGCAGGTCTACGGCAATTACGACTCCCCGGTCACCAAGGCCGCCGAGTCCCAGCAGTTCCTCTTCCACGCGCTCATCCAGCGCGCCGGGAACCGCTACCGCGCCCCCATGTTCGTCGGCACCAACAACGTCGTACGGATCTCCGCCGTGAAGCAGGTCGGCGGCCTCGTCGACTCGATCACCGAGGACATGGCGACTGGCTTCGAGATCCACCGCCACCGCAACCCGGACACCCGCGAGCGCTGGCGCTCCGTCTACACGCCCGACGTGCTCGCGGTCGGCGAGGGCCCCGCCTCCTGGACGGACTTCTTCACCCAGCAGACCCGCTGGTCGCGCGGCACGTACGAGACGCTGTTCCGGCAGTACTGGAAGGCCCCGGCCTCGATGCCGCCCGGCCGCCTCTTCTCGTACTCGATGATGCTCGTCTACTACCCGATGACGGCCGTCAACTGGCTGCTCGGCGTGCTGAGTTGCGTGCTGTTCCTGTGGACGGGTGCCTCCGGTACGCAGGTGACCGCGTCCGTGTGGCTCATGCTCTACAGCGACGCGGCCGCCCTCCAGATCGGCCTCTACCTCTGGAACCGGCGGCACAACGTATCGCCGCACGAACCCGAGGGGTCGGGCGGCCTCGCCGGCATGGCGATGTCGGCGATCTCCGCGCCCGTCTACCTCAAGTCGCTCGGCGCGGCCCTCCTCGGCCGCCCCAGCCGCTTCGTCGTCACCCCCAAGGGCGGCGACGCCAGCGCCGACCGGCCGCTGACCTTCCGCGTCCATCTGTGCTGGGCGGGCGTGCTCGCCACGTCGCTCGTGGCGTCCGTCGTCCTCGACCACACCCACGTGGCCATGCGCACCTGGGCGGTCCTCGCCCTGTGCATCGCGCTCGCGCCGCCCGTCGTGTGGTTCGTCTCGCAGCGCCGCGAGGCCGCGGCCGCGACCGCGACCGCCAGGAGGGTGGAGGCCGAACCGGTCCGCGCCGTGCAGCCGGCGGCCCCCCGTACATCGACCACAGGAGGGAACTGACGCATGGCCTACAGACCTTCACGCCGGATGAAGAAGACCGTCTTCGGAGCGGGCGGCATCGCCCTCCTCGCCGGCCTGAACGCCCCGGCCGCCTGGACCTTCGCCTCCGAGCGGTACGAGGACTGGAAGATCGCCCAACCCGGCTACAAGGCCAAGTACGGCTCCTGGTCGCGGATCGACATCCCGCAGGAGTACCGCACCAACGCCATTCACGCCGCGCTCCTGCACACCGGCAAGGTGCTCATCGTCGCGGGCTCGGGCAACGAGCAGAAGAGCTTCGACGCGGGCACCTTCGACACCGTCCTGTGGGACCCGAAGGCGAACACCTTCAAGAAGATCCCCACCCCCGCCGACTTCTTCTGTGGCGGCCACGCCCAACTCCCCGGAGGCCGGCTCCTGGTGGCGGGCGGCACCGCCCGCTACGAACGGCTCGACGGCGAGGTCGAGAAGGCCGGCGGCGGCATGCGCGTCAAGAACGAGAGCCCCGACAAGGCGGTGCACCTGAAGAAGGGCACCAGGTTCCGCTCTCCCGCCGGCACCGAGTACGTCTCGAAGTTCGACGTCACCGTGCCCAAGGCGAAGCGCGCCTACGACAAGAAGCGCAACGCCGCCGGCGTCATGCAGCCGTGGAAGACCAGGATCAAGGCGAGTGAGACGCGCGTCTTCGTCGAGGCCGCCCAGAAGGGCAAGCGGTTCGTCGCCGACGACAACGCCCAGTACGAGATCGAGGGCCTGCGGGGCAAGGACGCCGACAACACGTACGGCCTCTCCGAGAAGATCACCATGGAGAAGCAGGACTTCCAGGGGATCAAGGAGGCGTACGAGTTCGACCCCGTCGCCGAGCGGTACGTGCCGGTCGACCCGATGGAGAAGGCCCGCTGGTACCCCACGCTGGTCGGCCTGGAGGACGGCAAGGTGCTCGCGGTCTCCGGCCTCGACGACGTCGGCATGATCGACCCCGGTGACAACGAGATCTACGACCCGAAGACCAAGAAGTGGTCGATGGGCCCGAAGCGCTACTTCCCGACGTACCCGGCCCTCTTCCTCACCAAGGGCGGCAAGCTCTTCTACCCGGCCTCGAACGCCGGTTACGGCCCCGCCACCAAGGGGCGCGTCCCCGGTCTGTGGGACCTGAAGACCAACAAGTTCGAGAAGGTCCCCGGCCTCACCGACACGGACCAGACGGAGACCTCGTCCTCACTGCTGCTGCCGCCCGCGCAGGACCAGCGGTTCATGATCCTCGGCGGCGGCGGTGTCGGCGAGTCCAAGAAGGCGACGTCCCGCACGGCGGTCGTGGACCTGAAGGAGGAGAGCCCGGCCTTCAAGACGGGTCCCCAACTCCCGCAGGGCACCCGGTACTTGAACTCCGTCATCATGCCGGACGACTCCGTCTTCACGACGAACGGCTCCAAGGACTACCGCGGCCGCAGCGCCAGCAACATCTTCAAGGCGCAGTTCTACGACCCCGAGCAGAACGCCTTCCAGGAGGCCGCCGCCCCCAAGGTCGGCCGCAACTACCACTCCGAGGCGCTGCTGCTGCCCGACGGCCGGGTCGCCAGCTTCGGCTCCGACCCGCTCTACGACAACCAGCAGAACACCAAGCTCGGCCACTTCGAACAGCGCATGGAGATCTACACGCCGCCCGCCCTGCACCGCGGCGGCGACCAGCGGCCCGTCCTCGGTTCGGGTCCCGAGACGCTCCCGGCGAGCGGTGAGGCCACGTTCCGCACGAAGGACGCGGACGGGATCGTCAAGGCCCGCCTCATGCGGCCGTCCGCGGTGACCCACACGACGGATGTGGAGCAGCGCTCGATCGCCCTCGACGTCAAGAAGTCCAAGGGTTCGGTGACGGTGGGGGTCCCCCGGGACCGCACCCTGGTCCCTCCGGGGTGGTACATGGTGTTCGTGTCCGACGCGGACGGGGTCTCGTCCGAGGCGAAGTGGATCCAGGTGACGTAGCGATCACGGAGCCGTGGTTGCGGTCGCGGGGCTCTGCCCCGGACCCCGCGCCTCAATCGCCGGCGGGGCTTGAATATCAAGCCCCTGCGGCGATTGAGCAGCGGGGCCCGGGGCAGAGCCCCGCGAGCTCAGCCACGGGCGAGGCCGAGGGCGTAATCCGCCCACCACGTCCCCGCGGCGGGGCCGCCGCGGCACGTGCCGTCGGACTCGCCGGGGCGCTTCACCCACAGGTTCGCGTCGATCAGCGCGTCGCCCGTGCGCGTGGTCGGGGCGGAGCCCAGCGCGCGGCCCGGCGGATTGCACCACGCGTCGCCCTGACCGTCCCCGTAGGGCCCCGCGCCATTGCGGCTCGTGTCGACGACGAAGTGCGCGCCGCCGAGCAGCCCGGAGAGCCGGCGACCGTATGCCGCACTGTCCTTGTCCGTCTGGAAGTTGGACACGTTCAGGGAGAAGCCGTCCGCCTTCCCGATCCCGGCCCGCCGCAGCGGCTCCACCAGTTTCTTCGCGTCGGGGATCCAGGCGGGGTTCCCGGCGTCGACGTACACCTTGGTGTTCGGCTGCCGCTTGAGGCGGTCGATCGCCGACGACATCAGCGCGTACCGCTCGTCCTCGTACTGCTTCGGAGAGCAGCCGCTGACGATGTGCGCGATCGCGTCCGGTTCGAGGACGACGACGGCCTTCGCCTTTCCGATGCCGGAGGCGAACGCGTCGATCCACTGGTGGTAGAAGTCCGCACTGTGCGCCCCGCCGGCCGAGTGCTGGCCGCAGTCGCGGTGCGGAATGTTGTACGCGACCAGGACCAGCGTCTTGCCCGCCTTCCTGGCCTGCGCGGCGGCCTCGGAGACCGGCGGGCGCGGATAGTCGCCCGGCGCCCACATCGCCTGTGGATGCGCGGCGATGCGCTCGATCAGCGCGGCGTCGGAGCCACGGCCCTCCCGCTTCCACTTCGCGACCTGGTCGGAGGCGTCGGAGTCCGGGTCGACCCAGAACGGCGAGGAGCCGATGGCGGAGCCGGAAGGGGCGGTCCGCTGCGCGGCCTCCGCGGCGGCGTCGCGGCCACCGCCACCGCTGCCCGCGCCGCCACCGCCACCGCCGCCGTCGGAGCAGCCGATGGCGGCGGTGGACAGGAGGATCGCGGCGCCGGTGAGAGCGAAGGTGCGGGCGGGCGTGTGTGCGGGTCGGACGGGCATCCTGCCCCCTGGTTCGGAGCGCGTACAGGGCGTACGAAGGCGTACGAAAGCGTAAATACCGGGCAATCGTTACACAGGGTTGTCGTTTCGCTGCGCATTAAGTGCCGTGCCAGGCGCCGGGGCCCAAAGGTCGAGACGGAGCTGACCGCCATATGACCGCCCGGTAAGGTCGGGGGCGTGCCGAAGCCCCTCTCTCTCCCCTTCGATCCGATCGCCCGCGCCGACGAACTCTGGAAGCAGCGTTGGGGGTCCGTGCCGTCCATGGGTGCGATCACCTCGATCATGCGCGCGCACCAGATCCTGCTCGCCGAGGTCGACGCGGTCGTCAAGCCGTACGGGCTCACGTTCGCGCGCTACGAGGCGCTGGTCCTGCTCACCTTCTCCAAGGCGGGCGAGCTGCCCATGTCGAAGATCGGCGAGCGGCTCATGGTGCACCCCACGTCCGTGACGAACACGGTCGACCGGCTCGTGAAGTCGGGCCTCGTCGACAAGCGGCCCAACCCCAACGACGGGCGCGGCACGCTCGCCACCATCACGGAGAAGGGCCGCGAGGCCGTCGACGCGGCCACCCGCGACCTCATGGCGATGGACTTCGGCCTCGGCGTGTACGACGCGGAGGAGTGCGGCGAGATCTTCGCGATGCTGAGGCCGCTGCGGGTCGCCGCGCACGACTTCGCGGACGAGTGAGAACCGGCGGGTGAGACCGGGGCCACCCGGCCCGCCCGAAGATCGCGCAAAACGGGTGGTTACCCTCGACGCATGAAGAAATCCGTGCTGACCCGCTACCGCACGATGGCCTACGTGACCGGTGTGCTCCTGGTCCTCCTGTGCCTCGGCATGATCGCCAAGTACGCGTTCGGCATGGACGGCGCCGCGGACTTCACGCGCGTCATCGCCATCGCGCACGGCTGGCTGTACGTCGTCTACCTGGTGTTCGCCTTCGACCTGGGCTCCAAGGCCAAGTGGCCGGTCGGCAAGCAGCTGTGGGTGCTGATCGCGGGCACGATCCCGACCGCCGCGTTCTTCGTGGAGCGCAAGATCTCCGCAGAGCTCGGGGGCAAGGTCGCCGGCGCCGACGCGAAGCTCGCCAAGGCGTAACCGCAGCTCAGCGCGCGCGTCCCTCCGCGGAGCGGACGCGCGCGTTTTCTGCGACCAGCGGTGTACGTGCGTACGCTCCTCCGGGTACATTCGTCCGCTTGCCCACGGACCACTTCGCCGACGACCCGACGACCCCGGCAAGGCGGGCGAGGTCGTGATCGGCGCGGGCGCGGTGGTCACCAAGGACGTCCCGGCGAACGCGTCGCAGGGGTCTCGCACCGGGAGATCGCCGCGCGCGCCGGCAGCCCGGACGAGGCGCGGGAGGCCGTCACCGAACTGATCCACGTGCTCTCCGAAGGCCCCCGGCGCGACCTGGTCCTCACGCAGGAGCTGTACGCCCTCGCCGCCCGCCGCCCGGAATACCGGGAGCTGGCGCGGGCATGGATGGCGCGCAGCAGGCAGTCGCTTGAGCGGCACTTCGACCCGGCCACGACCCGTCAGCTGGACGCGCTCATCGAGGGCCTCGCCCTGCACCGGGCCCTGGGCGCGGCCGGCCCCTGCCCCCGCGAACTGACCGGCGAGGCGGTGCGACGCCTTACGGCCAAGCAGACCGCCTGTGGGGTACGGACCTGACACCGTGCCTCACAGGCACGCACCGCACCGAGGAGCACCAGGAGCACCCGCATGACCGGCACAGCACCCCGCCTCGACGATCACCCGATGGTGGCGGCCGCGCGGCGGCTCGCCGACGACGTCCTCGCGCCCGCCGCCGAGGCCCACGACCGCACCGGGGTCACGCCGGAGGCGATCACCGCCGTCAAGGCCTCGGGCGTGCTCGGTGTCAACGCGCCCACGGGGTACGGGGGTTCGGACGTGCCTCCGGCCGTCGGGCGGGAGGTCGCGGAGATCCTGGCGGGCGCCTGCTGCTCGACCTTCTTCGTGCAGGTCCAGCACCACACGCCGGTACGCACCCTCGTCACGGGCAACGCGGCGGCCCGCGAGCGGTGGCTGCGCCCGCTGGCCGAGGGCACCGCGCTCGCGGGCATCGCCTTCTCGCACCTGCGGGCCTTCCCGAAGCTGCCGGTGCGGGCGACGCCGCTCGCGGGCGGCGGGGTGCGCTTCGACGGGCGGGTGCCCTGGTACACGGGCTGGGGCCTGAACGACGTGTTCCTGCTCGGCGGCGCGACCGCGGACGGCGAGGTCGTCTTCGCCGTCACCCGGCCGCGCGAGCAGCCGGGCCTCACCCCCACCGAACCGCTCCAACTGGCCGCGCTCACCGGCACCCGCACCGTCGGCCTCGTGCTGGACGGGCTCACGGTGCCCGAGGAGGACATCGTCGTACGGCAGCCGTACGAGGAGTGGGTGCGCGTCGACCGGCCGAAGAACACCAACACCAATCCGGCCGTGTTCGGTGTCGCGCGCGCCGCCCTCGACCTGCTCGACGCGGCGGGCGACGGCGAGGCCAAGGAGACGGCGGGCGTGCTGCGCGAGCGCCTCGACGGCGTGCGCAGGGACGCGTACGCACTGGTGGACGAGGTTCCGGCGGGGGAGCGGCTCGGGGACAGGCTCGCGGTGAAGACGCGCGCGTACGACCTGATGCGGGCGGCGACGACAGCCGCGATCGTCGCCGGGGGCGGGCGCGCCTTCGCCCTGTCGGCGCCGGCCCAGCGGCTCGCGCGGGAGGGCCTGTTCCTGGTGGTGCAGGGGCAGACGGCGGAGGTGCGGTCGGCGCATCTGGCGGCGCTGCGGGGCTGAACGCGTCGCGGTTCGTGGCGATCGGCCGCCGTGGGCCATCGACATTTAGTAGGACGTCCAAGTAAATTTGAAGCATGGACGCTGACGCGATCGAGGAAGGCCGCCGACGCTGGCAGGCCCGTTACGACAAGGCCCGCAAGCGTGACGCGGACTTCACCACGCTCTCCGGGGACCCGGTCGACCCCGTCTACGGGCCCCGGCCCGGGGACGCGTACGAGGGCTTCGAGCGAATCGGGTGGCCGGGCGAGTACCCGTACACCCGCGGCCTGTACCCGACGGGGTACCGGGGGCGGACGTGGACGATCCGCCAGTTCGCCGGGTTCGGCAACGCCGAGCAGACCAACGAGCGCTACAAGATGATCCTCCGCAACGGCGGCGGCGGTCTGTCCGTGGCCTTCGACATGCCCACCCTGATGGGGCGCGACTCCGACGACCCGCGCGCCCTCGGCGAGGTCGGGCACTGCGGTGTCGCGATCGACTCGGCGGCCGACATGGAGGTCCTTTTCAAGGACATCCCGCTCGGCGACGTCACGACCTCGATGACCATCAGCGGCCCGGCGGTCCCGGTGTTCTGCATGTACCTGGTCGCGGCCGAACGCCAAGGGGTGGACCCCGCCGTCCTCAACGGCACGCTCCAGACCGACATCTTCAAGGAGTACATCGCGCAGAAGGAGTGGCTCTTCCAGCCCGAGCCGCATCTGCGCCTGATCGGCGACCTGATGGAGCACTGCGCGCGGTCCATCCCCGCGTACAAGCCGCTCTCGGTCTCCGGCTATCACATCCGCGAGGCGGGCTCGACGGCAGCGCAGGAGCTGGCGTACACCCTCGCCGACGGCTTCGGCTACGTGGAACTGGGGCTGAGCCGCGGCCTCGACGTGGACGTCTTCGCCCCCGGCCTCTCCTTCTTCTTCGACGCGCACGTGGATTTCTTCGAGGAGATCGCCAAGTTCCGCGCGGCGCGCAGGATCTGGGCCCGCTGGATGCGGGACGTGTACGGCGCGGAGAGCGAGAAGGCACAGTGGCTGCGCTTCCACACGCAGACCGCGGGCGTCTCGCTGACGGCGCAGCAGCCGTACAACAACGTCGTCCGTACGGCGGTGGAGGCGCTGGCCGCGGTCCTCGGCGGCACCAACTCCCTGCACACGAACGCCCTCGACGAGACCCTCGCGCTGCCGAGCGAGCAGGCCGCCGAGATCGCGCTGCGCACGCAGCAGGTGCTGATGGAGGAGACCGGCGTCGGCAACGTCGCGGATCCGCTGGGCGGTTCCTGGTACGTGGAGCAGCTCACGGACCGGATCGAGGCCGACGCCGAGAAGATCTTCGAGCAGATCAAGGAGCGTGGGCTCCGGGCGCACCCGGACGGGCAGCACCCGATCGGGCCGATCACGTCCGGGATCCTGCGCGGGATCGAGGACGGCTGGTTCACGGGCGAGATCGCCGAGTCCGCCTTCCGGTACCAGCAGTCCCTGGAGAAGGGCGACAAGAGGGTCGTCGGCGTGAACGTGGCGGAGGGTTCCGTCACCGGCGACCTGGAGATCCTGCGGGTCAGCCATGAGGTCGAGCGGGAGCAGGTACGGGCGCTCGGCGGCCGCAAGGCGGGCCGGGACGACACGGCGGTGCGGGTCGCGCTGGACGTGCTGATCGGTGCCGCGCGCTCGGGCTCGAACATGATCGCCCCCATGCTCGACGCGGTACGCGCGGAGGCGACCCTCGGCGAAATCTGCGGGGTGCTCCGCGAGGAATGGGGCGTGTACACGGAGCCGCCGGGGTTCTGAGCGGCGCCGGGCATTTCAAGCCCCTGCGGCGATTGAGCAGCTCATTGAAGCCCCGCCGGCGATTGAGGCGCGGGGTCCGGGGCGGAGCCCCGTGGCGTCAACGCCGGTGCGCCCCCCCCCTGCTGACAGGTGTCACCAGGTCGTCCCGGGGTAGGTGCCGACGCGTCAAGTGCCCGTGCATACTCAGGAGTCACCGTGCCACTGTCCGCGCTCAACCGCACCACAACCACCGTCGGCCTCGCCACCCTCACCCTCCTCGGCGGGATCGCCATCGGCGCGGGCGCGGTGAGCGCGAGCCCACCCGCCGAGCCGAAGGTGCAGAACTCCTTCGACTCCCTCGGCGCGGACGTCCGCGCCGCCGACCTGTCCTCGGGCCGCACCGCGCACTACACGGACTCGGGCCCGGCCGACGGCACCCCCGTGCTCTACATCGGCGGCACCGGCACCAGCGCCCGCGCCGTCCACATGACCGACTTCATGCGCACCACCAGAGAGAACCTGGGCCTCCGCATGATCACGGTCGAGCGCAACGGCTTCGGCGACACCGATTACGACCCGAAGCTCGGCAAGGCCGACTACGCCAAGGACGCCCTTGAGGTCCTCGACAAGCTCGGCGTGAAGAAGTTCAAGGTGATCGCGATATCCGGCGGCGGCCCGTACGCCGCCGAGATCGCCGCGAAGGCCCCCGGGCGGATCAGCGCGCTGCACCTCGGCGCCGCCCTGCCGCCGTACGGCGAGAAGCCCGCTTCCTGCGACCTGACGGACGACCAGATGGCCGCCGCCGTCAAGGACGAGATCAAGGACCCGCGCAAGTGGTGGGCCTTCCCCGACGACAGCCCGGTCAAGTCCATCCCCGGCTTCGCCGACACCGCGTACGAGGAGGGCGCCCGGACCTACAACCAGCGCGGCCAGCAGGCCGATCCGGCGCCGCAGGTGCACGAGCAGCGGCTGTACTGCGACCGCCCGGGCCCGGACCTGTCGAAGCTGAAGGCACCGGTGTTCCTCTACCACGGCGACAAGGACACGACCGTGCCCGCCAGCACGCTCAAGGCCTGGCGCGACAACCTCCCCGACACGGCTCCCGTGAAGACCCGTACGTACGCCGACACCGGCCACGACGTCCAGTACCGCCACTGGGACCAGATCCTGGTCGACCTGGCCGGCCGCTCCGACCGCACGGTGGTCTGCCACGACAAGCGGACGCGCGCGCTGCCGGCGGGCGAGGCTGACGCCCTGGTGTCCAAGAAGCGCGCCACGCTGGGCAGCTGCGCCTGGAACGACTGACCCCGCCCCATGACCCGCTAGTCGGCCGCGGCGGCCGCGAGTCCTCCCAGCAGGAGGGCCGTGAACCGCCGCACCCACTCCGCGTCGGCCGGCTCCGCGCTCACCAGGGTGCGGTGCACGACCGCCCCCGCCGCCACGTCGAAGATGAGATCCGCCGTGGCCGCGGCGGCGGCCGGGTCGGGAGCCGGCGGGAGTTCGCCGCGGCGCTCGGCCCGCGCCCGCCCCTCCAGTACGAGCCGCTTCTGGCGGTCGACGATCGACGTACGGATCCGGTCCCGCAGCGGGGCGTCGCGGGTGGACTCGGCGACCACCGCCATCAGCGCCGTCTTCGCCTCGGGCCGGCCCAGGATCGCCGCGAACTGCCGCACCACGCCCTCCACATCGGCGGCGAGCGAGCCCCGGTCGGGCAGTTCGAGCTCGTCGAAGAGGACCGCGACCGCGTCCACGACGAGCTCGCTCTTGCCCGGCCAGCGGCGGTACAACGTCGTCTTCGCGACACCCGCGCGCGTGGCCACGTCGCCGAGCGTCAGCTTCGACCAGCCGAGCTCCACGAGCGCTGCCCGGGTCGCCTCGAGAATCGCCTCGTCCGCCGCGGCGGAACGCGGACGCCCTGTCCGAACGTTGGGGGGAGTGGGGGACGGCGTGCGGCTCTGCATGGTCGTCGACCATACCGGCGGGTAGGGCCCCTCTGACGGATCGGGCTGGATCCGGGGGCTGGTCATGTTCGGCCCCGCGACTCCAGCAAGATCCGTCAGAGGGGCCCTGAGGGCGAAAGATCGCGTGAGGCAGATCACCGGGTGTTCACCGGGCCCCTGTTTCCGCGCTCCGGCCATGACAGTTACGCTACGACTCGTAGCGAAAGCTCGATCTCGTACGAGTGCCTCGGATCTGCACCCCGGGGCGGCCCGGACGAGCGGCAACCACAAGGCGCCGGGTGGGGACCCGGTGCCGAAAGCACACCAGGCCGAGTCCGCTCCGTGCCTCCAGATGCGTCTCGCATTCCGGCGGGAAGTGCACGGAGCGGGACCCGGCCCACAACTGTCCGCGGAAGGGGGAGACTGTACGCATGCAGCCACGGAACATGTCCATGAGCGGAGTCGTCGACCTCGCCGCGGTGAAGGCGGCCCAGGAGGCCAAGTCGAAGGCGGAGCAGGCGCGTGCCGAGCAGGCCCGCACCGGTGGGGGCGGCGCCGTGCCGCCTTCGAGCCTGGTCATCGACGTCGGTGAGGCCGACTTCGAGAGCGCCGTACTGCAGCGCTCCGCCGAGGTGCCCGTCGTCATCGACTTCTGGGCCGAGTGGTGCGAGCCCTGCAAGCAGCTCAGCCCGCTGCTCGAGCGGCTCGCCGCCGAGTACAGCGGCCGCTTCGTCCTCGCCAAGATCGACGTCGATGCCAACCAGATGCTGATGCAGCAGTTCGGGGTCCAGGGGATCCCGGCTGTCTTCGCGGTCGTTGCCGGTCAGGCCCTGCCGCTGTTCCAGGGGGCCGCCCCCGAGGAGCAGATCCGCGGCACCCTCGACCAGCTGATCCAGGTCGCCGAGGAGCGCTTCGGCCTCACCGGCATCGCGGTCGACCCGGAAGCGGAGGGCCAGGCCCCGGTCGAGGAGGACGAGGCCCCGGCGGGTCCCTACGACGCCCTCCTCGAGGCGGCCGTGCAGGCCCTGGACGCCGGCGACCTCGACGGCGCCGTGCAGGCCTACAAGAACGTGCTGTCCGACGACCCGGGCAACACGGAGGCCAAGCTCGGCCTCGGCCAGGCGCAGCTCCTCCAGCGCGTGCAGGGGCTCGACCCGCAGCAGGTCCGCAAGGACGCCGCGGAGAAGCCCGCCGATGTGCCGGCGCAGATCGCGGCGGCCGACCTGGACCTGGTCGGGGGTCACGTCGAGGACGCCTTCGGGCGGCTCGTCGAGACGGTGGGGCGCACGGCCGGCGAGGACCGGGACGCGGCACGCGTGCGACTGCTCGAACTGTTCGAGGTCGTGGGCGCCGACGATCCGCGTGTGACGACCGCGCGTACGGCTCTGGCCCGAGTTCTCTTCTGAGTCGTCAGTGACCAGTTGTTAAACGCTGCGGCTTGTGATGCCGGAGTGAAAATTCTGTCTTCAGAGGCGCACAGCGGCCGCGTTTTACCAAAACTTGGTAATCGCGGCCGCTGTTACTTGGAGTAAGTCGCACTCGATCTTCTGTCCGGTTCCGTCCCGGATTCAACCTGTATAACAACCGGTTCAACGGCACCCTCAGTTGTTGTTCGGTACCCCAGTGTCGGTGTTCGGTTATCCGTCCGTTACCCGTGAGTAACGAACCCCCTTGTGTCAGCGCCGCGAATGCACCACGATCGGGCACGCTCGGTCCTCTCCCCACCGTCCGACAGCCAATCGCGCGGCGGGGTTTTTGGGTCCCCACCGGGCGGTCGACGGCGAACCAGCGGGAGCGCCGGCGGTCACGGACAGGGGGGTCTCAGCCGTCCGGCTGGGCCTGTCCGGCAGGTTGCGCGTGATGGCTCAGGTGCGACCAGTGGTTGTCGCTCGGGGGTGATCGCCGGTGATCAGGGTGCGGATGAATACACAGACCAAGCACTCCCGATGCGGGCGCTCTCCTTCCCGAGGACGTAGCACTTCTCCCATCCCTGCCCGGTAGAGCCGCTGCACGTGGCAGCCAGGGCCGGAGATGTACGTCCGAGAAGGAGGAACAGTCATGAATTCCATGATTCGTGGCGGAACCAGATGGAAGCGGTTCGCCGTAGTCATGGTGCCGAGCGTGGCGGCGACCGCCGCGATAGGCGTGGCCCTGTCCCAGGGTGCGCTTGCGGCATCGTTCAGTGTGTCGGGTCAGTCGTTCAAGGTGGCGGCGGACTCTCTCGACGGCAAGGGTTTCGTCCAGTACGGAGCCGTCGACTCCGGCAAGACGGGTAACCACCCGGTCGCCGTGGTCGGCATGAAGTCCGCGACGATCAACAACCTCTGCCAGTCGGTGGTTGTCCCCGTCCCGGTCTTCGGCGATGTGTCGATGAAGCTGTCGGCCGGTGCGGACAAGAGCGCCCCGGTCGAGGCCAAGACCCTCTACATCGACGCCGATGACATGAAGGCCGATGCGACCTTCAAGAACATCGACATCGGTGTGGCGGCGGGTGACGCCAAGAAGGGCCCCGGTATTCACCAGGGCGACAAGGCCGACCCCAACGCGTTCGCCCAGCAGGCCGACTCGGTGCACTTCGAGAACGTCCAGCAGCGTGCGTGGGCCACCACGGCCGGCACCTTCAAGCTCTCCGGCCTCAAGATGAAGGTCCAGAAGGGCAAGCACGAGTGCTACTAGGCCCACAGGGCCCGTGTACGGGCCGGGGTCTTGGCACTTGATGTGCTGAACGGCCGGGCGCGGGGGCACTCGCAGTGACGTGGAGTCGTCCCCGTGCCCGTTTCCCGGACAGCCACCATCACCACAGATCAACGCCTTTCCCGAGGAGCTGTACGACATGAGCGCCGAAGCGCAAGGACTGGGCCCCAAGCTTGGTCAGATGCGCCAATCGTTCCGAGGGTGGCGCGGTCAGCGCCCGTTCTGGGGCGGTCTGCTGTCAATCCTCGGCGGCCTCCCGATCATGTACTTCCCGTACGCGAACCTCGCGATCGGCAATATGACGATCAAGATGGCGACCACGGCCGGTGCCGGTTCGCTCATCATCGGCATCTTGCTGGTCGTGCTCGGCCTGACGATGTGGTTCCAGCCGCACTCCCGTGTGTTCGCGGGTGTCGCGGCGATTCTTCTCGCCCTGGTCTCCCTCGTGGTTTCGAACTTCGGCGGCTTCGTCATCGGTTTCCTGCTCTCCCTCGTCGGTGGTGGCCTCGGCATCGCCTGGGCGCCGGCCGAGCGGCAGGACGACTCGGCAGGGAAGGGCGGTGACCACGCCACGTCCTCCCCGGACGCGGCGCCGGTCGTGCCGCCCGTTGCGGGAGCCACCTATCAGGTCGCGGGCGTGAACGACGACGTGTCAGGGACGAGCCCGAACAATGGGACGAACGGGAGGCACCGTGCCGGCTGATGAGGTGCACCACGAGGGCTCCGCGGAGCCCCGTGCGAGAACCGGGCCGCGGCATGCGGCGCGGCGGCATGCGGCACCAAAGAAGCATCTCTTCACCAAGATGCACATGCCCGCGGGCAAGGCGGTGGCGATCGCGGCCATGCCCACGGCCGTGCTCATGGGACTTGGTCTGACGCCGACGCTCGCGTCGGCCAAGGACAACCCGACGAAGTTCTCGGTCGACGACTACAAGGCGTGCGCCGACGCCATCGACTCGAACAAGGACGACGACGGGTCCGACGAGGCCAAGGACAAGGCCAAGGAGTCGGCGAAGCCGACCCCGACGCCGTCCGCCTCGGCCTCCAAGGACGGCTCCGAGGAGAAGAAGGAGAAGGCGACCCCGACTCCTTCGCCGTCCGCCTCCGAGTCCAAGGGCTCCGACGCCTCCGACGACAAGGACGCGGCCACGCCGTCGCCCTCGGCGTCGGAGACGAAGAACCCGCTGGACCCGCTGGGCGTCGGCGACGCCCTGAAGAAGGCGTTCACGCCCGACGACAAGGAGTCGGAGAGCGCGACTCCTTCGCCGTCGGCGTCGGAATCCTCGGGCGGCCTGCTCGGTGGCACCACCGACAAGGCCGGCGACACGGTCAAGGACGCCACCGGGTCGGTCAAGGACACCACCGACAAGCTCGGCGACACGGTCAAGGACACCACCGACAAGGTCAAGGACACGACCGACAAGGTGGGGGACGCGGCCAAGGACGCGACCAAGAACGTGGGCGACCCGAAGGGCTCCGGCGATGTGCCGGACAACTGCCCGGCGGCCACGGACGCGTCCGGCGCCAACGAGGACACCCCGGCCCAGCTTCCGGACAAGACGTGGAAGCTGCAGGCCAGTTCGCTCCTGCTCAAGGGGGCGGACTACAAGGGTCTGGTGGACGTCCGGATGGCCGACGGGTCGACCAAGCGCGTCATGAAGTACGTCATCTCCAAGGGCACGGACATCGGTGATCTGCACCAGATCGCCCCGGGCCCGAACGGGAAGTTCTTCCACATCCGGTCGGACAAGGGCTCCACGTCCACCATCCGCGATGGGCAGACGACGATGTACACGGAGGAGCTCTCGGGCAATCTGTTCGGGCTCGTTCCGCTGACGTTCAACGCCAAGAACCCGCCGCCGCTCAACCTGCCGACCCTGTTCTTCACGAACGTCAAGGTGACGCAGGCCTCGCAGTTCGGCGGGACCCTGCACGTGCCCGGTCTGCGCACCACGGTCGAGGACAGCTGACCGTAGCCTCAAGGCCCGTTCGGGAGCCGCATACGACAAAGGGCGCCCCCCTCAAGGGGGCGCCCTTTGTCATGCGCTCAAGGCCGTGCGCGCGGGCGAGGGCGGCGCGTCAGTCGCGCTCGCCGCCGCCCAGGTGGTGCACCCGGACCATGTTGGTGGTGCCGGGGACGCCGGGAGGCGAACCGGCGGTGATGACCACGGTGTCGCCGTCGTCGAAGCGGGCCAGCTTGACGAGCTCCGCGTCGACCAGGTCGACCATGCCGTCGGTGTTGTCCACGTGCGGCACGACGTGCGACTCGACGCCCCAGCTCAGCGCGAGCTGGTTGCGGGTCTCCTCGTCCGTGGTGAACGCCAGGATCGGCTGGGCCGCGCGGTAACGGGACAGGCGGCGGGCCGTGTCACCGGACTTGGTGAAGGCGACCAGCGCCTTGCCGTCCAGGAAGTCCGCGATCTCGCACGCGGCGCGAGCCACCGAACCACCCTGCGTACGCGGCTTCTTGCCGGGCACGAGCGGCTGCAGCCCCTTGGAGAGCAGCTCCTCCTCGGCCGCCGTGACGATCTTCGACATCGTCTTGACGGTCTCGATCGGGTAGGCGCCGACCGAGGACTCGGCCGACAGCATGACCGCGTCGGCACCGTCCAGGATCGCGTTCGCGACATCGGAGGCCTCGGCGCGCGTCGGGCGCGAGTTGGTGATCATCGACTCCATCATCTGGGTCGCGACGATCACCGGCTTGGCGTTGCGGCGGCACATCTCCACGAGGCGCTTCTGCACCATCGGGACCTTCTCGAGCGGGTACTCGACGGCCAGGTCACCACGCGCGACCATGATCCAGTCGAAGGCCGCGACGACGCCCTCCATGTTGGCGACGGCCTGCGGCTTCTCGACCTTGGCGCCGACGGGGACGCGGCGCCCCTCCTCGTCCATGATCTTGTGGACGTCCTTGACGTCGTTGGCGTCGCGCACGAAGGAAAGGGCGACCATGTCGCAGCCCATCTTCAGGGCGAAGCGCAGGTCCTCGATGTCCTTCTCGGACAGGGCCGGGACGTTCACCGCCGCGCCGGGCAGGTTGATGCCCTTGTGGTCGGAGATGACACCGCCCTCGATGACGACCGTCTTCACGCGCGGGCCGTCGACCTCGACGACGCGCAGCTCGACGTTGCCGTCGTTGATCAGGACCTGGTCGCCCTTGGAGACGTCGCCGGGCAGACCCTTGTAGGTCGTGCCGCAGATCGACTTGTCACCGGGAACGTCCTCGGTGGTGATGGTGAACTCGTCACCGCGCACCAGCTCGACGGGGCCTTCGGCGAAGGTCTCCAGGCGGATCTTCGGGCCCTGGAGGTCGGCGAGCACGCCCACGGCGCGGCCCGTCTTCTTGGCGGCGGCGCGAACACGGTCGTAGCGACCCTGGTGCTCGGCGTGGGTGCCGTGGCTGAAGTTGAATCGGGCCACGTTCATGCCGGCCTCGATCAGCGAGACGAGCTGCTCTTCGGAGTCGACGGCGGGGCCCAGCGTGCAGACGATTTTGGAACGGCGCATGGGGGCGATCCTATCGGTTTGTTTCGCTACGGAATATTCCGTCTGGTGGAATCTACAAATGGGCGGACGTGCGCTCAGTCGTTGCGGCTCCGGACCAACGCGTAGGTCTGCTGCGCGATCTCCAGCTCCTCGTCGGTCGGCACCACGGCCACGGCCACGCGGGCGTATTCGGGGGAGATGAGCCGCGGTTCGTCGGAACGTACGGAATTGAGCTCTCCGTCGACCGCGAGGCCCAGCTCCTCCAGGCCCGCGACCGCAGCCTCGCGCACCGGCGCCGCGTTCTCGCCGACCCCGGCCGTGAACGCGACCGCGTCCACCCGGCCGAGCACCGCGTAGTAGGAGCCGATGTACTTCTTCAGGCGGTGCACGTAGATGTCGAAGGCGAGCCGCGCCTCCTGGTCGCCCTCGTCGATGCGGCGACGGATCTCCCGCATGTCGTTGTCCCCGCACAGCCCGATCAGGCCGGACTTCTTGTTGAGCAGGTCGTCGATCTCGTCCGCCGACATCTTGGCAACGCGCATCAGATGGAAGATGACGGCCGGGTCGACATCTCCCGAACGTGTACCCATCACGAGCCCCTCAAGCGGCGTGAGTCCCATCGAGGTCTCGACGCACTGCCCGCCGCGGACCGCGGAGGCGGAGGCGCCGTTGCCCAGGTGCAGCACGATGACGTTGACGTCCTCCGGCTGCTTGCCGAGCAGTTCGGCCGTCTTCCGGGAGACGTACGCGTGCGAGGTGCCGTGGAAGCCGTAGCGGCGCACGCGGTGCTCGTCGGCCGTCTTCACGTCGATCGCGTAGCGCGCGGCCGACTCCGGCATCGTCGTGTGGAACGCCGTGTCGAAGACGGCGACCTGCGGAAGGTCCGGGCGGAGCGTCTGGGCGGTGCGGATGCCGGTCAGGTTCGCCGGGTTGTGCAGCGGCGCCACCGGGATGAGCCGCTCCACCTCCTTGAGCACCGCGTCGTCGATCACGGTCGGCTGCGTGAACAGCTTGCCGCCGTGCACCACGCGGTGGCCGATCGCGGCCAGTTCGGGGGAGTCGAGGCCGAGCCCGTCCTGCGCCAGCTCCTCGGCGACCAGTTCGAGCGCGACCTTGTGGTCGGCGATCGGCCGGTTCTGCTCACGGGCCGCGCCGCCCGTGGCGAGCGGCGTGTGCTTCAGCCGGGAGGTCTCCTCACCGATCCGCTCGACCAGGCCCACGGCGAGCCGCGCGTGATCCTTCATGTCGAGGAGCTGGTACTTCACCGACGAGGAGCCGGAGTTGAGGACGAGGATGCGAGTCGCGGTCACGGGTACAGCCTTCGGTGGGGGTTCTTCGGTGGTCAGTTGGCCGGCGTCTGGGCCTGGATCGCCGTGATGACGACCGTGTTGACGATGTCCTGCACGAGCGCGCCGCGCGACAGGTCGTTGACCGGCTTGCGCAGGCCCTGAAGGACCGGACCGACGGCGATCGCGCCGGCCGAGCGCTGCACGGCCTTGTACGTGTTGTTGCCGGTGTTGAGGTCCGGGAAGATCAGCACGCTCGCCTGGCCCGCGACCTCGGACTCGGGCAGCTTGGTGGCCGCGACGGTGGGCTCGACCGCGGCGTCGTACTGGATCGGCCCCTCGATCTTCAGGTCGGGCCTGGCCGCCTTGACGATCTCCGTGGCCTCCCGGACCTTGTCGACGTCGGCGCCGGAGCCCGAGGTGCCGGTGGAGTACGACAGCATCGCGATCCGCGGCTCGACGCCGAACCGGGCGGCGGTGCCGGCCGACTGTGTGGCGATGTCCGCGAGCTGCTGGGCGTTCGGGTCCGGGTTCACGGCGCAGTCGCCGTAGACGAGGACCTTGTCGGCCAGGCACATGAAGAAGACCGAGGAGACGATCGCGGCGTCCGGCTTCGTCTTGATGATCTCGAACGCGGGCCGGATCGTGGCGGCCGTGGAGTGCACGGACCCCGACACCATGCCGTCGGCGAGGCCCTCCTGGACCATCAGCGTGCCGAAGTAGTTCACGTCGGCGACCACGTCGTGGGCCAGCTCCGGGGTGACGCCCTTGTGGGCGCGCAGTGCCGCGTAGGCGTCGGCGAACCGTTCCCGCAGCGGCGAGGTCTGCGGGTCGATGATGTCGCTGTCGGCGAGGTCGACGCCGAGGTCGGCGGCCTTCTTGCGGATCTGCTCGACCGGGCCGAGCAGAGTGAGATCGCAGACGCCGCGGCGAAGGAGCACGTCGGCGGCGCGCAGCACGCGCTCCTCGGTGCCCTCGGGCAGCACGACGCGGCGCTTGTCCGAGCGGGCCTGCTCCAGGAGCTTGTGCTCGAACATCATCGGCGTGAGACGGTCGGAGGACGGCGCCTGGATGGTCTTCAGCAGGCCCGCCGTGTCGACGTACCGCTCGAAGAGGCCGAGGGCGGTCTCCGCCTTGCGCGGCGTCGCGGCGTTCAACTTGCCTTCCATGGCGAAGAGTTCGGCCGCCGTGGGGAAGGAGCCGCCGGCCACCGCGATCACCGGGGTGCCGGGCGCGAGCCGCTCGGCGAGCTTGAGGATCGCCTCGCCGGGCCGCTCGTTCAGGGTCAGGATCACGCCCGCGATCGGCGGGGTCCCGGCGCTGTGCGCGGCGAGCGCGCCGACGACCAGGTCCGCGCGGTCGCCCGGGGTGACGACCATGCAGCCGGGGGTCAGGGCGTTGAGGAAGTTCGGCAGCATGGCGCCGCCGAAGACGAAGTCGAGGGCGTCGCGGGCGAGCCCCGAGTCGTCGCCGAGCAGCACCTTGCCGCCCAGCGCGTGGGTGATCTGGGCGACGGTCGGCGCGGCGAGCGCGGGCTCGTCGGGCAGCACGTAACAGGTGACCGGGAGCCGCCCCGTGAGCTGCTCGTGCACCTCGCCCCGGTCGGCAGGTGCCACGCGGTTGACGACCATCGCGAGGACGTCGCAGCCCAGGCCGTCATAGGCGCGGTAGGCGTTGCGGGCCTCGGCGCGCACCGATTCGGCCGTCTGCCTCTTGCCGCCGACGACCGGGATCACGGAGGCGCCGAACTCGTTGGCGAGACGGGCGTTGAGCGCCAGCTCGTCGGGGAGCTGGGTGTCGGCGAAGTCGGTGCCGAGCACGAGCACGACGTCGAAGTCGCGGGCCACGAGGTGGAACCGGTCGACCAGGCGCGAGACCAGCTCGTCCGTGCCCTGCTCGGCCTGGATCGCGGAGGCCTCGTGGTAGTCGAGTCCGTACACCGTCGCCGGGTCCTGCGACAGCCGATAACGGGATCGCAGCAGGTCGAAGAGCCGGTCGGGGCCGTCGTGGACGAGCGGCCTGAAGACCCCCACCCGGTCGACCTGGCGGGTCAGGAGCTCCATGACCCCCAGCTCCACGACCTGGCGGCCGTCTCCGCGATCGATCCCGGTCACGTACACGCTGCGCGTCACGCGTGCTCTCCGTTTCCCTCGTGGTTCTTCTCGTTCGAACCCGACTTTTACGGGTTGATTCGTTCTCTATCGGGTCAAAAAAAGGCGCGCAATGGAAGCCGTGCCCCCTTGACAATACCTCTGGCGGTGGCTAGGTCGCCCGCCGGACAGAAGGCCTTTTCCTCAGGGTCCAAGTGCCCATCGAACCCCTGCCGAAGCTCCCTGCACAGCCCAGCGCGAGCGCATCGGCTCCCAGAGCGTGGAACAATCGACATCGCTCACCGACGTACCAGTAGCGAGCAGGAGACACAGCACGATGCGAATCGGAGTTCTCACCGCAGGCGGCGACTGCCCTGGCCTGAACGCCGTGATCCGGTCGGTCGTGCACCGCGCCGTCACGCACTACGGCGACGAGGTGCTCGGTTTCGAGGACGGCTACGCGGGACTGCTCGACGGCCGGTACCGCCCGCTCGATCTGAACGCGGTCAGCGGCATCCTCGCCCGTGGCGGCACCATTCTCGGCTCCTCCCGCCTGGAGCGCGACAAGTTCCGCGCGGCCTGCGAGAACGCCAAGCAGCTTGCCGAGGAGATCGGCTTCGACGCCCTCATCCCGATCGGCGGCGAGGGCACGCTGACGGCGGCCCGGATGCTCTCCGACGCGGGCCTGCCGGTCGTCGGCGTACCGAAGACGATCGACAACGACATCTCCTCCACCGACCGCACCTTCGGCTTCGACACCGCCGTCGGCGTCGCCACCGAGGCGATCGACCGGCTCAAGACGACCGCCGAGTCCCATCAGCGCGTCATGGTCGTCGAGGTCATGGGCCGGCACGCGGGCTGGATCGCCCTGGAGTCCGGCATGGCGGGCGGCGCCCACGGCATCTGCCTGCCCGAGCGGCCCTTCGACCCGTCCGACCTGGTCAAGATGGTCGAGGAGCGGTTCTCTCGCGGCAAGAAGTTCGCCGTCATCTGCGTCGCCGAGGGCGCCCACCCGGCCCCCGGAACCATGGACTACGGCACCGGCGAGATCGACCAGTTCGGCCACGAGCGCTTCCAGGGCATCGGCACCGCCCTCGCCTACGAGCTGGAGCGCCGCCTCGGCAAGGAGGCCCGCCCGGTCATCCTCGGCCACGTGCAGCGCGGCGGCACCCCCACCGCGTACGACCGCGTGCTCGCGACCCGGTTCGGCTGGCACGCCATGGAGGCCGTGCACCGCGGCGAGTTCGGCAAGATGACGGCGCTGTACGGCACCGACATCGCGATGGTGCCGCTCGCCGAGGCGGTCACCGAGCTCAAGACGGTCCCGAAGGACCGGATGGACGAGGCGGAGTCGGTCTTCTAGACCACCGGTTCCACGCAGGCCGACCACCGGTCCCGCGCAGGCTACGGATGACGGATCCTGGACCAGAACTCGTCCAGGATCCGCTCCAGGAACAGCCGCCCCGCGTCCCCGGACCGCGGGGACATCCCACCGCCCCAGCTCAGCGTGGCGGCCATCAGCGCCTGGTACTCCAGGTGCATCTCGTGCAGTACGTCCTCCAGCTCGCGGCGCTGCACCGGCACCAGCCGGGCGATCGGCCGCACGGCCCCCTGCCAGCGCGTCCGCGCCGCGCCCCGCAGCAGCTCCGCGAGGTGCGCGTCGCGTCCGGTCACCGTCGCGAGCGCGCGCGGGCTGAGCCGCAGCGTGTCGGCGAGCGCCGCCGACTGCCGGTCGTTGCCCTGCCAGTCGCCCGTCTCCTCCATCCGCAGATACGAGTGGATCTCCAGGCCGACGGAGCGGGCCACGTCCTCCGGGGCGAGCCCCAGCGCGAGCCGGTGCTCGCGCAAGGTCTGCGGCACACCGATGAGTTCGCTCAGCGAGCACCACAGGGCCCCCGCGAGCGCGGTCAGTTCACCGGACGTCGGCGCCGCGTCGCCCCGCTCCCACGCGATGATGACGTCCGGCGTGATGTGCGCGAGCCCGTACGAGGCACGCATTCCGTACGCGACGTGCCCCGGCGCCATCCCGAGCGCTTCGCGCAGGCGCCGGGCGGCGGGGGCGTTGAAGGGTGGTGTCGGCTGGTTGGGCATGGCCTCGTGCTGCACGGCCACAAAGTAGGGGGTCACACGGCGTTTGGCTACAGTCCGCGCTCAACCCTTCACAGCGCCGCCCAGCGCGAAACCGCCGCCGAAGCGCCGCGACACCAGGACGTACAGCAGCACCACGGGCGTCGAGTAGATGATGGAGAACGCGGCGAGCTGCCCGTACACGACGGTGCCCCGGTTGCCGAAGAAGTCGTTGATGCTGACCGAGGCCGGCATCTGGTCGGGGGAGAGCAGCAGCATGAACGGGACGAAGAAGTTCCCCCACATCATCGCGAACGAGTACACGGTGACGACGGCGACGCCGGGCCCCATCAGCGGCAGCACGATCCGCACGAGCCCCTGGAAGGTGTTCGCGCCGTCCGTCCAGGCCGCCTCCTCCAGCTCCTTCGGCACCCCGTCCATGAAGTTCTTCATCAGCCATACGGCGAACGGGAGTTGGGAGGCCGCGAAGAAGTAGATCGTGCCCGCCATGGTGTCGATCAGGTTCACCTGCACGAACAGCGCGTACACCGGGACCATCACCGCCGTGATCGGCAGACAGGTCGCGAACAGCGTCGTCGCGAGGAACGGGTTGTTCAGGCGCGAGCGGTAGCGGGAGAGCGGATACGCGGCGAGCGCGGCGCAGCCGACCGTGAGGGCCGTAGCGGTGCCGCACAGGATCAGCGAGTTGAGCAGCGGTGTGAAGGTGACATCGGGTTTGAGGACGTCGTCGAAATTGCCGAACGTCAGCGCCGAGGGCCACTTCACCCGCAGATTCGCGTCCGCGTCGACCGACGACAGGACGACCCAGGCGAGCGGCAGCGAGAAGGCGAGCGCGACGAGGATCAGCGCCGCGTCCGCCGAGATTCGTCTACGGATTCGGGTCTTCACTCAGTCCTCCGTGCGCAGCAGCCGCATGTACACCAGCGAGAACAGGGAGCCGACCACGAGCAGCAGCAGCGCCACCGCGGTGCCGTAGCCGATCATGCTCTTCTGGAAGGCCTGCTCGTACATGAACAGGGGCAGGGTCTGGCTGTGATTGCCGGGCCCGCCGCGGGTCATCACCCAGATCAGGCCGAAGACCGACAGGGTCTGCAGGGTGTTCAGCATCAGGTTCGTGCCGATGGAGCGGCGGATCATCGGCAGCGTGATGTGCCACAGCCGCTGCCAGGCGTTCGCGCCGTCCACCTCGGCGGACTCGGTGACCTCCGTCGGGATCTCGCGGAGCGCCGCCGAGTACACCAGCATCGAGAAGGCGGTGCCGCGCCACACGTTCGCGAACGACACGGCCAGGATCGGCAGCGTGAACAGCCAGTTCTGGTGCGGGAGTTGGAGCCAGTCGAGGATCGCGTTGAGGGTGCCCTCGCGGCGGAAGAACGCGTACAGCAGAAACCCGGCGACGACCTCCGGCAGCACCCACGCCGTCACCACGACCGCCCCGGTGACCGTCCTGACCGGCTTCGACGCGCGCTGCATCAGCGCCGCGAGCGCGAGCCCCAGGGTGTTCTGGCCGACGATCGACGACAGGAACGTGAAGACGAGCGTCAGCCAGACGGCGTTCAGGAACGCGGGGTCCCTGAACGCCGTCGTGAAGTTGTCGAAGCCGACGAAGGACGACTCCGCCTGCCCGGTCAGTTGCAGGTCGGTGAAGGCGATATAGGCGCAGTACGCGATCGGGCCCGCGAGGAAGAGGGCCATGAGGACGGTCGCCGGGGCGACCGGAACGAGCCGGAGGGCTGTCCTGCGACGGGTGCGGGTGTAGGTGTGGGTACTGGTCACTGTGACGCTCGCTTCTCTCCCAACTCCCTTCCGCCTACGGCTTCTTGACGACCTTCCCGTCCGTCGCCGTCCTCACCTGCTCGTCGTATGTCGACGCCGCCTTGTCGACCGAGGCGTCACCGGTCGTCACCGACTCCATCGCCTCCTGGATCGCCGTCGAGACCTTCGGGTACGCGGGGTAGGCGGGCCGGTAGTGGGTGCTCGCCACCAGATCGGTGAAGAACTTGATGCCGGGCTGCGCCTTCACGTACGCGGGGTCGGCGGCCACGTCCTTGCGCACCGCGATGCCGGAGTTGGCGATGTACCAGCGCTTCGCGTTCTCCTTGGTCTGCATCGTCTTGATGAAGTCGAAGGCGAGGTCGGGATTGGCCGCCTTGGCCGGGACCGCCCAGGTCCAGCCGCCGGACATGGAGACCTTGCCGGGCGCCTGGCCTTCTTGCGTCGGCATGTGGGCGAGGCCGAGTTTCTGCGACCACTCGGGCCACTCGTGCCCGCTGCCCTTGATCCAGTCCTGCGGCAGCCAGGAGCCGTCGAGGTTGATGCCGAGCTTGCCCTCGGGCAGCAGCTCGCCGCGCACCTGGGTGGGGAAGTTCGGGTCGAGGGCATCGGACACGTCGGGGCCGAGCTTCTCCTTGAAGACCGTCCGCACGAAATTCAGGCTGTCCTTGAACGCCTTCGAGCCCGTGACCCACTTGCCCGTGGTCTTGTCGTAGAGCGGGTCCGCAGTCCCGGCGCCGGTCCCGGTCCCGTAGAGGAGCATCTGGAAGCCCTGCATCGTCGACGCCTCGCCGGCCGGCTTTCCCGTGTAGACGTTCAGCGGTGCCACGCCGGGGACCTTCTGCTTGACGGTGCGGGCGGCGTCCAGGACCTCGTCCCAGTTCTTCGGCTGCCAGGGGGTCTTGATGCCGGCCTTGGCGAGGATCGCCTTGTCGTACCAGAGGCCGCGGGTGTCGGTGCCGTCCGGGACGCCGTACGTCTTCCCGTCCCGCGCCTTGGCCGCCGTCTTCGCCGTGTCGATGAACTGACCCCAGTCCGACCACTTGTCGAGATAGGAGTCGAGCGGCTTCAAGTACCCGCTGGCGATATCGGAGTTGATGAGGAAGGTGTCCTCGTAGACGAGGTCCGGGGCCGTCCTCGGCGAGCGGAGCATCTGCTGGAGCTTGGTGTAGTACTCGGCGTCCGGCGCCTTGATCGGGACGAACTCCACCTTCTTGCCGGGGTGCGCCTTCTCGAACTTCTTCTTCATCGCGGCCAGGTAGTCGTCCATGACCTTGACCTTGTTGTCCGTGGACTGCTTGAAGGACACCTTGATGGTGTCCGAGTCGCTTCCGGAGCCGCCGCCGCAGGCGGTGAGCGTCGCGGCGGCCAGCAGGACGGTGGCGGTGAGGAACGGGGCGGTGGGACGCACGGGCACGACCTCCTACGGAGCATCGCGGGCTTCGTTGCCGCGCGGGGCTGCCGTGAAGGTATGAGGGGCGGGGATCAGGGTCAATGGGTGGTGCAAGTTAGGTAAGGCTAAGCTAAGTTAGTCTTCGGGTGGCGTCGCAACGCCCCCATCCGTAAAGGAGATTGACGCAGCATGCCTCGAATCACCCCCAGGATCCGCCGTTCCGCCGCTGTCGCCGTGGCCCTCGTCGCGGGTGCCACGCTCGCCCCGGCGGGCGCCGCGAGCGCCGACACCGGCGCCTCCGCTTCCGCCACGGCCCCCGTCACCAAAGGCCTCTACCAGTCGGCGTACTCGGAGCGGAACCACGCCCTGTGGACCACGTCGGCGGTGGGCCGCCCTCCGGTGACCACGTCCGCGCTCACCAAGCTCGACCCGGTCACGCTGAAGGTCGAGGCGACGTACACGCCGCCGGTCACCGACGCGGCCACCGGAGCCGTCGAGGCGGTCTACGGCATCGCGGTCGACGACGAGCACAACACCGTGTGGGTCACCAACACCCGGAACAACTCGGTCGCCGTCTACAGCCAGCGCGACGGCTCCCACCTCGCCACGCTGCCGAATGTCGCCCACGCCCGCGAGGTCGTGGTGGACGAGCGGCACGACACCGTGTGGGCGAGCGGCTTCGGCGACGGCAGCGTCGTCGGCTTCGACAGCCGTACGTTCGCCGAGAAGAAGCGCGTCACCGTCGAGGGCGCGGGCCCGACCGGCCTCACCGTCAACGAGCGCACCGGCACGGTCTACGCCGCCGACCTCACCAACGACCAGCTGATCGAGGTCACGCGGAAATCCACGAAGCCGCGCCTCATCCCCGCCGGCGACGGCCCGCTCTCGGTGGCCCTCTCGAAGAACGGCCGCACCGCTTACACCGCCGACAACACCGCGGGCACCGTCTCCGTCGTCGACCTGGACAAGGGCCTGGTCACCAAGTCGGTGCCGACGGGCGCGGGCGCGCTGTCCGTGGCGAGCGACGACCGGTCCGGCAAGGTCGTCGCCGTGAACCGCACCGACGCGACCGCCACCGTCGTCGACCCGCGCAAGGGCTCCGTCGTCAAAACGGTGAGCACGGGCGCCAACCCCAACCACGTCGAGATCGCGCGCGGCACGGCGTACGTCGTGGACAAGTCCGGCACGGGCCCGGCGGGCGAGGACACGCTGACGCGGTTCCGCGTCCGCTAGGTCTCCTGGTTCCTTGGCTCCCGGGATCCCTGGTCCCTTGGTCGGCTACTTCCAGGTGTAGACGAGCTCCGGGCGGCCCACCTGACCGTACTGCGGGCTGCGCACGGCCCGCCCGGAGTCGACCAGATGCTCCAGGTACCGGCGGGCCGTGATCCGCGAGATGCCCACCGTCTCCGCGGCGGCCGCCGCCGTCAGGCCCTCGGGCGCCTCCCGCAGCGTGTGCGTGACGCGTTCGAGGGTGGGCGCGCTCAGCCCCTTGGGCAGCGCGGCGGGGGCCGGCGAGCGCAGGGTGGCGATCGCCCGGTCGACCTCGTCCTGCCCGGACGCCTCGCCGGTCGTCGCGCGGTACTCGGCGTAGCGCACCAGACGGTCCCGCAGCGTCGCGAACGTGAACGGCTTCAGCACGTACTGCACGACGCCGAGCGACACCCCCTCCCGGACCACCGTGAGATCGCGCGCGGACGTGACCGCGACGACGTCCGCCTGGTGCCCGGCCGCGCGCAGTGAGCGGGCGAGCGAGAGACCGTGGCCGTCCGGCAGGTGCAGGTCGAGGAGGAGCAGGTCCACGGGGTTGCGGTCCAGGAACCGCCTGGCCTGCGCCGCCGAGTGCACCTTGCCCACGGCCGTGAAACCGGGAACCCGCCCGACGTACAACGCGTGCGCGTCCGCGGCAACGGGGTCGTCCTCGACGACGAGAACCCGAATGGTGCGGTCTACGTCACTCATGGGGTTCCTTTTCCAATCCAGCCTCGCCGGCGTTTGAGGCGCGGGGTGCGGGGGGGGGGCCCCCGGGCCCCCGCCCCCGCGGGGGGGGGGGGCGCGGGGGGCGCCCCCCCCCCCCCGGCGGGGGGGGCCGCGGGGGGGGGGGGGGCCCCGGGGGCCCCCCCCCGCACCCCGCTGCTCAATCGCCGCAGGGGCTGGATTTGCAGGGGCTTGATGTGGCTCAGCCGCCGCAATGGGCACTCGCACCGTGAACTCCGCCCCGCCCTGCGCCGAGCCGTCGAGCTCCAACACCCCACCACACCGGGCCAACGCCTGCCGCACGAGGGCCAGGCCCAAGCCTCGCCCACCCGTCCCCGACGCCTTAGTCGACCACCCCCGCTCGAAGACGGAGTCGACATGCGCGGGGTCGACCCCCGGCCCGGTGTCCGAGACCCGCAACAACAGGACGTCGTCGTCGGTCCGCGCGGTCACCGTGACCCGCGCCCCGGGCGACCCCTGCGCCGCGTCCACCGCATTGTCGACGAGGTTCCCGAGCACCGTGACCAGGTCACGCGCGGGCAGTACCTGCGGCAGCAGCCCGTCGTCGATCCTGGTGTCGGCCGACACCACCAGCTCCACCCCGTGCTCATTGGCCTGCGCCGCCTTGCCGAGGAGCAGCGCGGCCAGCACCGGCTCGTGCACCGCGCCCACGACCTGGTCGGTCAGCGCCTGCGCCAGCTCCAGCTCGGCGGTCGCGAAGTCCACCGCCTCGTCCGCCCGGTCCAGCTCGATCAGCGAGACGACCGTGTGCAACCGGTTCGCCGCCTCGTGCGCCTGCGACCTGAGCGCCCGCGTGAACCCCCGCTCGGAATCCAGCTCGCCCATCACCGCCTGCAGCTCGGTGTGATCGCGCAGCGTCACGACGGTGCCGCGCCGGTCGCCGCTCGCCACCGGAGACGTATTGACGACGACGACCCGGTCGAGCGTCAGATGCACCTCGTCGACCCGCGGCTCGGCGGCGAGCAGCGCACCGGTGAGCGGCGCGGGCAGCCCGAGCTCGGCGACGGACCGCCCCACGACGTCCTCCCCCTCCGCGACGCCGAGCAGCACGCGCGCCCCGTCGTTGATGAGGGCGACCCGCCGCTGCCCGTCCAGCATCACGAGTCCCTCGCGGACAGCGTGCAGCGCGGCCTGGTGATAGGCGTGCATCCGGCTCAGCTCGGTGGCGTTCATCCCGTGCGTGTGCCGACGTAGACGGGCGTTTATGACGTACGTACCAATGCCGCCGAGCACCAGCGCGGCGAGCGCGACCCCCGCGACGGCGAGCACCTGCCCCCGCGCCTGAGCGGTGATGACATCGACCGTGATCCCGGCGCTGACCAGCCCGACGATCCGGTGCCTGCCCTCGTCGTACACGGGCGTGACCACCCGCACCGAGGACCCGAGCGTCCCCGTGTACGTCTCCGAGAACGTGTGCCCCTTCAAAGCGGGCCCGATGTGCCCGAGGTAGCGCTCCCCGATCTGCCGCTCGTCGGGATGCGTCCAGCGGATCCCGTCCGGATCCATGATCGTCACGAAGTCGACGCCGGTGTGCCGCTGCACCTCACGCGCGTACGGCTGCAACAGCCCGGTCGGATCCGCCGCGCCCGAGGCCGCCTCGCGCACGGACGGCGCGTCGGCGACGGCGCGCGCCGTCGCCGTGGCCTGGCGCCGCGCGCTGTTCTCCGCCTGCCCCCGGTCACTGACGTACGTGAACAGCGCGCACCCCGCCACCACGAGGGCCACCAGCACGACCTGCATCGCGAAGAGCTGGCCCGCCAGGCTGCGGGGACGGGGGAGACGCATGCGGAACAGTCTGCCTCTTCGTATAAGCACGAACTAAATGAACGGAAGGGTGACGGTCCTCACCGGGGGGAGAGATAGTCGCCAGGATTCGCAGGACGTGAGCCGCACGGACTGGGACTGATACGCCGAAGCCGTCGTTCAGGAGGAACCGTGGCCGAGACCGAGACCGCGAAGCCCGCCCCGCCAGCGAAGCGGGACCGTACCCACTATCTCTACATCGCCGTGATCGTGGCCGTGCTGCTCGGTATCGCAGTCGGCTTCGCGGCACCCGACTTCGCCAAGGAACTCAAGCCCATCGGCACGGGCTTCGTGAACCTCATCAAGATGATGATCTCGCCCATCATCTTCTGCACGATCGTCCTCGGCGTCGGCTCCGTCCGGAAGGCCGCGAAGATCGGCAAGGTCGGCGGCCTCGCCCTCGGCTACTTCATGGTGATGTCGGTCGTGGCCCTCGCCATCGGCCTGGTCGTCGGCAACTTCCTGCACCCCGGCGACGGCATGCACCTCACCGAGGCGGTGAAGGGCGCCGGCCACACCGCGGCCGAAGAGGCCAACGAGGGCCCCGTCGACTTCCTCCTCGGCATCATCCCCACCACCATGGTCTCGGCCTTCACCGGTGACTCGGTCCTCCAGACCCTGCTGATCGCGCTGCTCGTCGGCTTCGCGCTCCAGGCCATGGGCCGCTCCGGCGAGCCGGTCCTGCGGGGCATCGAGCACATCCAGAAGCTCGTCTTCCGCGTCCTCGGCATGATCATGTGGGCCGCCCCGGTCGGTGCCTTCGGCGCGATGGCCGCGGTCATCGGAGAAACGGGCCTCGACGCACTCAAGGCCCTCGCCACGATCATGGTCGGCTTCTACGTCACCTGCGCCCTGTTCGTCGGCATCGTGCTCGCGGCGATCATGCGCCTGGCGACGGGCTTCAACATCTTCATGCTGCTGAAGTACCTGGGCCGGGAGTTCCTCCTGATCCTCTCGACGTCCTCGTCGGAGTCGGCCCTGCCGCGCCTGATCGCGAAGATGGAGCACCTGGGCGTGAGCCGCCCGGTCGTCGGCATCACCGTCCCGACCGGATACTCCTTCAACCTCGACGGCACCATGATCTACCTGACCATGGCGTCCATCTTCATCTCCGACGCCATGGACCAGCCGATGTCCGTCGGCCAGCAGATCGGTCTGCTCCTCTTCATGATGATCGCGTCGAAGGGCGCGGCGGGCGTCTCCGGCTCCGGTGTCGCCGTCCTCGCCTCGGGCCTCCAGTCCCACAAGCCCGGCCTGGTCGACGGCGTCGGCCTGATCATCGGCATCGACCGCTTCATGAGCGAGGCCCGCGCCCTCACCAACTTCGCGGGCAACGCGGTGGCTACGTTGCTCATCGGCACGTGGACCGGAGAGGTCGACCGGGACCGTGTGAAGCGGGTCCTCGCCGGCGACCTGCCCTTCGACGAGCGCACACTGCTCGACTCCGGCCACACCTCGGACTCCTCCGACTCCGACTCCGACTCGGACGTTCCGACGCCGCGCGACGGCGGGGCTAAGGAGCCGGTCGGAGCCTGATCCCTCGGCGTCTCCGTAGGGCGGGGCCTGGTGCGATGCGTCGCGCCGGGCCCCGCTTTTGTGCCGCAGGGGCAGGTGGCGTAGAGTCCTTCGAGTTGCCCACAGGGCGGCACCCCCCAACCACATGCACGATCTCCCGGACCGGGATTCTATTCGGCGTGCCCGAATTCAATTCCGAACCCCCGATTAGCTCGGGGGCCGGGAATCCGCTAAAGTTTGGAACGTCGGAACGGCCCAACAGTCGCGAAGACAAGCCCTACTGACTGGGAATCAGGCCCGAAAGGATCTGATAGAGTCGGACTCGCCGAAAGGCCGGAAAGCGAAGAGAAAGACCAGCAGGACCCCGAGGAAATCGGCCGGTGAAACGGTCTGATAGAGTCGGAAACGCAAGAACAGCA